>NZ_JBHVUJ010000003.1:345254-671389 GCF_042884205.1 Lysinibacillus sp. NPDC058147 | reverse complement strand
TAGGGCGTTTCCTGTTCAAAATTTGAACAAGAAGCGCCCTATCTTTCTCTAAAACGAATTTATTTATAAAAAACGCAAGTTTTTCAGTGCCCTCGTATTTTACTGGACTCATGCCAGCCAGTTTTTGTTTAATACGTTCATTGTTATAGTAGTCGATATACCGTTCGATTTTCTTCTTCAATTCTTCATACGAGATTAATACTTCACCGTAATACATCTCTTGTTTGAGTATGCCAAAGAAGTTTTCCATCGCCGCATTGTTTGCACACGTTGCTTTGCGAGACATGCTTTGGAAAATCTTGTTTTGTCGTAATGTTTTCACCCATGAATTGTGTTGATAATGCCAACCTTGATCCGAATGAATAGTTGCACGGTATGTAGCTCGGTTCTGAATGATTGGCAGAACTTGATGTAGCGATTCTAATACGAAATCTAATGTTGGACGTTTGGACATACTAAACCCAATAATTTCGCTATTATAGAGATCCATAATTGGACTTAAATAAAGCTTTTCATCTTCTGTACACTTGAATTCCGTTACGTCTGTCACAAGTTTGTGTAAAGCGTTTGTCGTATTGAAACGGCGGTTTAATCGATTATTTGCGACTTTTCCTACCTTGCCCTTGTACGATTTATAACGAGATTTACGAACGAATTTCACACACTTTAAACCCAATTCCTTCATGATTCGCTGTACTTTTTTGTGATTGATGACGTATCCTTGCGCTTTTAATTCCGCATGGATTCGGCGATAACCATATCTACCTTTTTGCTTATCAAATAGCGCTAAAACCAACGTTTTCCACTCTTGATTGGGATCTTCATTTTTTAACTGTTGAATATGGTAATGATATGTTGCTTCAGGGATTCCAATGATTCTCAATACATCTTTCAATCGGAACCCTTCTTCTTTGAGTTCGAACGCCAACGCTGCTTGTGCTTTTCGAGGAAGGCATCTGGATTCGCCTCGAAAGCTTCTAACTTTTTTAAGTACGCGATCTCTAATCGGAGAAGCTCATTTTCACGTTCTAGTTGTTCTTCACGAGACATTGTATTTGGTTGTTTGACAGGTTTATTTTTAGGATTATTAGACATAGGTGGCTGTCCCTTCGCTTTTTCTTGCAGGCCTTCTATCCCTTCCTTCAAAAATTTACTGTTCCAGTTCGCTATTAACGTTGGATTATTCATGTTAAATTTAATCGCTGTATCTTGATAAGAAGCACCTGTTTGTTTCATAAAGTGTAATACATCGAGCTTGAATTGAATAGAGTAAGCCTGTTTTGTTACTTTTCTACGTAATCCAATCTCTCCAAATTCTTTGTACGCACAGACCCAACGCTTTATTTGCGAATAAGTAGGTATGTTATGTTTTTCCGCTAATAATTTATAACCTAAAGGACCTTTCATATATTCATTAACCACATTTATTTTGAATTCTTCACTGTATTTCGCCATATAAAAACACCCCTAAAGTTAGATTTTTGACTCTAACTTTAGGGGTGCAGGACCGTTTAGTAGATTAAATCTGTCTTTTAGTTTTAACAGCAACAATCTTTGAGAAAACAGCCTAAACATAAAAGCTACAACCCATTCATAAAGAGGTTGTGTAAAAATCCATCATTGTTATACAATTTAATAATTGTTTAATATTGGGTTTAAATGATATAATATATCTACTTACTTCCAGGAGAAAAGATATGATAATTCAAAACAATAAAGGTCTATTTGCTTATAACCGATATAATCAAACGAATACAGAACTAAATAAAACTCTTAATAAATTATCTTCTGGGTATCAGATTAATAAAGCTGCTGATAATGCCGCTGGACTTGGGATAAGCGAAAAGATGAAAGGCCAAATTCGAGGTCTCGAACAAGCTGAGCAAAATGGGTTAGCTGGTATATCACTTATTCAAACTGCTGAATCAGGACTTGCACAAATTCAAAATCCAAATTTACTACGTATGCGTGAACTAGCGATCCAAGCATGTAACGATACATTAACAGATGAAGATCGAGCACTTATTCAACAAGAAATAGATGCAATAAAAAAAGGTATTAACGACATAGCAAATAACACTGAATTCAATACGATTCACCCTTTACGACAAGAGAAGTTAGCGGGCAACATCGAATTTGAAGAAGCCGATAATTATGTAATGAATAAATATCTTGCTCTAAATGTTGCCCCAGATGGTAGCTTTGATTTGCGTACAAATCAAGGGTATCCAGGTACTGAAAATGATGATAATAAAGTTTTAATTTATGGAGCTGGTCAAGGAACAACCCAGCCCTCTCTATTATTAAATGGAAGTTCTGGCTCTTTAAAAGCAAATATTTTGTATCCTACTACTTTATCGAATGGCACATTTAAAACCGTTTATTCCATTAATAATATACAAGTCACACAATATGTAAGATTAAAAGATGATCAATTTGAATTTAAATATCATATTGAAAACACGAGTAACGATTCGCAAAACGTCGGATTCTATTTTCACATGGATACAATGCTAGACAATGATGATAAAGCACCTTTTATCGTCAATGATCAACAGTTGGTAAGTGAAAAATCTTATGTGGCAGAAAATGTCCCAAATTCATTTGAAGTATTTAATAATAGTGGAAATGCTGAGTTAAAAGCTAAAGGAACAATTATAGGGAAAAATATCATACAATCTCCAGACGAATTCCGTGTTGGACAATATTCAAGTATAAAATCGCCAACTTGGACAGAAAACAATCTTGATGTAGGAGACAGCGGTTATGCATTAAAATGGAATGAACGTGCTCTTGCACCAGGTGATTCTTTTGAAGTTAATACGTTTTACGGTTTAGGTATGCCACCATCTGTAACCGAAAGTACTTGGACACCTGATCCGGATCATTTGATATTACAAGTTGGACCAAATGCAGGACACCATTTTAAAGTTGTATTAACAGATGCACGAACAACTTCCCTTGGCATTAATGAACTGAATGTATTAACACGTGAAAATGTTGAAAGATCACTTGCCTACATTGATAAGGCCAGTTTTTATGTATCAAATGAGCGTTCAAAATATGGTGCTTATCAAAATGCATTAGAACATATTTTAAATAATGTTAGTAACGCCAAAGAAAATCTAACTTCTGCAGAGTCTAAATTACGTGATACGGATATGGCAAAAGAGATTTCTAAATTACAAAAAGATCAAATTTTGCTACAATCTTCTCAATCTATGATGGCTCAAATTAATCAAATGAGCCAAGGGGTTTTAGAACTTCTTAAATAAACTAGTTTGTGATCCCTTTTCAGGATTCTCTATTGTGTAATACTTCATCAAAGAAAAAAGCAATTAAATAAAAATTCGATTAAAGGCTGAAATATACAAATATAAACTGTATATAGTTTAGCCTTTTCTATTTAAAATGATGGAATCCTCATGTTCCTAAAACTAAATAAACAGCCAATGCTACATCTGTAGCTGATATTAGCGTCTTATAATTATTTCAAGTAAATAAAAATAAAACTACACACCTGTTAAATTTAATCTATGACATCCAGTGAATACGATAAAAAAATAAGAATAAAAAGCTTTCTACTAGATTGTACTACGCAAGAGTGTAGACGTTTGATACAATAAAATCATAGTATTCAAGATAGAAACGGCGGGTGTTCGTATGGTTAGTGATATATTAATAGAAATTGTAACAGCGATTGGCCGCTTTTTAATCAACCCTTTAATGTATATCGCAATTTTATTTGCGGTTTTATTAGGTTATAGTCGTGTAAAGCAGGAGCGTAAGTTTTTTAATAGACGTATTATTTGGGGTTGGACAGAGCTAATTGGTCAATGGAAAAATGGTTGGCTAAATGCCCTCCTCATTTCATTAATAAGTGTTGGTTTAGGTTTAACAGTGCCTAAAGCTTTTTTAATGATTTTAATCGCTATTTCTGCGTTGGCACTAGTATTGTTCTTCATTAATGCACTTTCACCTATTTATACGATGGGGCTTGCAACACTAGCAATGTGGCTGATGTACCATTATAATTGGACATTTTCTTGGTGGAAAATTTCTTTAGAAGGTGCAAATTTATTAGATGGTACCATTATAACGATTACGATTTTAACAGGTCTATGTGTAATTGCTGAGGGCATATTAATTCGTCGAACAGCAATGAAGGTAACGACACCGCGGATTGAAAAGACGAAGCGAGGTATGCAAGCAATTGTCTACCGTTCAAGAAATATATGGGTATTGCCAATTTTCTTTGTAATACCTGGTACTGTTATTCCGGTTGATTTTCCATATTGGCCACAATTTACATTAGGGGAGAGTACCTTTGCACTCGTACTATTTCCCCTTGTAATAGGCTTTTCAAAGCTTACTAGAAAAGAATTACCAGCTTTAAGATTGGCAAAAATCGGCCGATCCGTGCTAATACTTGGACAGTTAATTATAATTGGTGGACTCGCAGCAGCTTTGGAGCCATTCATCGGCCTTATCACGTTGGCAATTGGTGTAGTGATTCGTATTATTATTTCAGTCTTCTATGCACTGCAAGATAAAACGGATATTTATGCGGTTGCACCAAGTTCGAAGGGTGCTATTATTGCGGCGGTCTTACCTGATTCACCAGCTGAAAAAATGGGATTACTGGCAGGGGAATGTATTCGTAAAGTAAACGGTCAGGCAATTTTTACTGAAAATGATTTATATGAGGCTTTGCAATTAAATGCTGCTCATTGTCGTCTAGAAGTAGTAGATCGTAACAATGAAATACGTTTAACACAGCATGTTATCTATAGCAATGATCATTATCGTATTGGATTATTACTAGCTGAGCCGAGGGATATATGATGGATGTTTTCGGGAAAATGATGTTAGCGTTATTTTTACCAGCATTACTCGTATTATTGTTTACTAGAATTACGTATAATCGGTATGTTGCCTTAATATTGGCAATTGCGCTTATTGCGGCCTCTGTTTATGCAGGTTATACTTCGCCACCTACTATATTCGTAATCGATGCATTTTCGTTAACAGTAGGCTTTTGGCTAGCAAGTAAAATGAAAAAAAACAAAGGTGATTTTAATTAATATAAAAGGTCAGTCCAAAGTGATAGCTTTCTCACTTTTAAGACTGACCTTTTTACATGAAAAATCTTACGGCTGCCATAATGATAACTCCTGCTACAACTGTAATAGATAAGCTTTTTGTAACAAGTGCAATCATAAGTGTTGGCACAAATGTAATAAATACAGGCCAATTGAGTGTAACGATGTTTCCGTTATCTGTATCCAATAAGTTTTCGATGACAAGAGCACTCAAAATACAAACTGGGATAAAGCTTAGCCATTTTAATACAACCTCTGGTAGCTGCACATTTCGGACGAAAATAAAAGGAATAACACGTGGTAGCCAGGTTACAAGTGCACAGCCAATGATGAGCAATACCATAGTAGCAGTTGTCGTCATTTATCTGTCACCACCCCTATAGTTGCTACAATAACTGTTGAAAGAAGAACAGCTACATGCGAAGGGACAATATAAGAAAGAACATACATAATGACAACCATATAGCCGATTAACATAAGATAATGCATTATTTTACTTTTACCTACACTGCTAAGCTGAAGAACAAGAAGTGCCACAAACATAGCAATCAATGCGAAATCTAAGCCCCATTTTTCAGGATTTGCTACCCATTGACCTAAATATGCGCCAGCTACACAAGAAAGAATCCAAAATGAGTAAGCAGTTATATTCAGCCCATCCATCCATTTGCCATGTAGCTTACCTGTTTGCATTTGCTTTGTAACAGCTACACCAAATGTTTCGTCCGTCAATAATGTGCCGAAGCCAATATTTCTTAGCATGGAATAATGTGTGAAATGGGGAGCTATTGTTAAACTCATTAATAAATGGCGTAGATTTACAACAAAAATGGTTACAATAATAGCAGAAGCAGGGCTATTTGTTAAAAGAAGTGCACAAAAGATAAATTGTGCGGAGCCTGCATAGATGAGTATCGTTAAAAGCGCAATTTCGAGTACAGATAATCCTGAAGCGGAACCTACAACGCCAAAAGCGAGTCCTATGCTAATATAACCGAGTAAAGTGGGAACACAATCTTTAACGCCTTGTAAAAAGCTATCATCTGGTGTGTTTGTTGTTTCATTCTGAAAATCTGTTGTACTTGTCATAAAAAGATCATCCTTTCTTAAAAGTTTCCATGTATACTAATGATGAAATAGTCTGATAGTTATCGGTGTTTATTAAAGTATACATATGTCTTATAAAATAAACAATAGAAATTGGTGAATAAAAATGGAGCAAATGAGCCGAAATTTAGCATTTCAATTAAAAAAGATCCGGCAACAACGTCATTTAAGTTTAGACGATGTTGCCAAAGCTACAGGAGTAAGTAAAGCACAACTTGCACAAATTGAAAAAGGGGAATCCAATCCTACAGTATCAACGATTTGGAAAATTGCTGCGGGTATGCGCACTTCATTTTCTTCGTTATTACAATCACCAACAGCACACTTCATGAAATATAGTAGTAAAAATGCGCCACGTGTAGATGAAGATGAAGGGCGATATCGTGTGTATTCCATTATCCCTTATAGTCCAGATCGTGGCTGGGAACTCTATAGGGTAGAAATGGAGCCTGGTGCTTTAAGTAGAAGTGAAGCCCACACAGAAGGGGTAGAGGAAACTGTGACTGTAATCCAAGGACAGGCCATTATTTCTGCTGGGGAGATGCATGAATTACTAGAAGAAGGGGATACACTAGTATTCTCAGGACATCAGCCACATGAGTATAAAAGTACGTCGGAAAAATTAACGATTTTACATTTAATTTTGCAATATAAATAGAGGTGTCGATTTTGAGTGAATGGTTTACTGTAGACAATATTGAGCATATTGCGGCACAATATCGAACGCTTGGCCCGGTCATTGGTTTCTTATTAACGTTTGTAGAGGCGTTTTTTCCATTTTTACCTTTAGTCGTGTTCGTTGTCGCTAATGCGACCGCATTTGGTTTATGGTTAGGTTTTGTATTATCCTGGCTAGGATCTGTAGCTGGTTCATATGCAGTATTTTTACTTGTCCGACATTTTGGCAAGCATCGAAAGCTTCGATTTGTAACAGGCAGTAAAAAAGTAGAGAAGCTAATTAAATGGGTGGATATGAATGGTATTAGTCCTCTGTTCGTGTTACTTTGTTTTCCTTTTACACCCTCAATTATTGTCAACATTGTAGCGGGGCTATCTCATATTCATAAAAAGTATTATTTTGTGGTGTTATTGGCTGGAAAGTTCATTATGATTTTAGGAATGAGCGTGCTTGGTTATGATTTAAAGTCGCTCTTAACAAGCCCTGTAAGACTGATTATTGCGGCTGTTGCGATTGTCTTGCTTTGGTGGGTCGGCAAGTTTATGGAGAAACGATTAAATGCGCGTGTAGAGAAAGACTTAAAACATGCGAGAAAATTGACGAAAAACCATCAACGTTGAAAGTTGAATATGCACATCTTACCCCTTTTATCATGTAAAATGAGAGAAGGGGTTTTTTATCTTCATTCATAAAGGTAATGCAATGCTCGGGTAACGTGGAGCAAAGCTTAGATAAAACATTATAATGCACAGTTAGAGTAGAGAAGGCTTGGATCAATAGAAAAACTGCTCAGGTGGGGCCGCAAAGTGATCAGGTCGATGAGAAAACTGCTCGGGTGGAATAGCAAAGTGATCAGGTCGAAGCGAAAACTGCTCAGGTGGGTTCGTAAAGTGATCAGGTCGATGAGAAAACTGCTCGGGTGGAATAGCAAAGTGATCAGCTTTAAGAAATAGCCACCATGTTGAGTAGCAAAGCCCTACGACTAACATTTTAAATAAATTATTAACAGGAGGAGAAAAGTACATGACATTGCGTATTGTATCAGGACGTTCAGGAACGGGTAAATCCACGTTTATTCATCAAGAGATTGTCGAGCAACTAAAAACAGATCCGTTAGGTCATCCAATTTTTGTGATTGTGCCTGACCAAATGTCTTATTCAACGGAGTATGAGCTTACGAATAAGCATGGCTTGCAAGGCTTAATCCGTGCGCAGGTCATGACATTTAAACGATTAGCATGGCTAGTATTACAGGAAACGGGCGGTATTGCTCGAAAAGAAGTAAATGGCTATGGCTATCGAATGCTTATCCGCAAACTTTTAGAAGAACAAAAAAGTGAGTTTTCATTATTTCGACAAGCTGCTGGGAAACGAGGCTTTACGGAGGAAATTGAAACGCTATTACGAGAGTTTAGTCGTTATAGTGTAAATAGTTCTGTGTTAGCTGAAGTGACGGCATCTTTGCAGGCCATTGATGCGCCTAATACATTGCAAGCGAAGACGAATGATTTACAAGTAGTTTTACAAGCTTTGGAGGAACGCCTTGGTACGACATATGTCGATAGTGAGGGGTATTATCCGATTTTAACCGAGCAACTAAAATACTCTGAGACGATGAAGCAGGCGTCCATTTATATTGATGGTTTTACAGCATTTACTGTAAGAGAATTAGAGCTTGTAAAAGAGTTATTGAAGGTGACAAAACAGGTAACAGTAGTTCTTCCCTTTAATCATATCGAAGAAGTTTATGATGAACAGTCTCTATTCCATGAAGCCGCTTCAACGAACCAACGTTTACACGATATTGCATATGAAGAAGGCATTGAAGTTGATGCACCATTGCACTTCTACAATACGCATCGTTTTCAATCCAATGATTTACAACATATGGAAAAATATTTTGCTGATATGGTGCCTCAAACGAAAGAAACGTCAGGCGATGTAATGGTACTTGAAGCATCAAATCGACGTGCAGAGATACATGCCATTGCCCGGGAAATAACAAAGCTGACAAGAGAGAAGGGGTATCGTTATCAAGATATAGTACTTCTTTATAGACAAGCAGAAGTCTATGATCCGCTTATTTCAACAATTTTCCAGCAATATGAAATTCCTATTTTTACAAATACAAAAAAGACGATGCTGCATCATCCTTTAATTGAACTTAGTCGATCTGCTTTAGAGGTTATAACTTCTAATTGGAGATATGAACCGGTTTTTCGTAGTGTGAAAACAGACCTGTTTTTCCCGTTACATGCTGAGCTAAATGTTTGGCGAGAGCGTGCGGATCGTTTAGAAAATTACTGTTTAGCACAGGGCGTCTTTGGTGAGCGCTGGTTTGAGGAAGCTCGATGGTTTTTCAAAAAGTATCGTGGACTTGAATTCCATTCACGCGTGCAAACAGACGAAGAACGTGCCATGCAGGGAGAAATCGAGGCTATTCGCGACGAAATTCGTCAGCCACTTAAATCATTACAGGACAAGCTGGAAGTGGCGACAACAGGTAGAGATGTAGCGACAGCTTTATTTGAATTGATTGAGAGTTTAAATGTTTATGAAAAACTTCAAGCTATGAAAGACCGTGAACTTGATCGAGGTGATGCCTTAGGTGCAAGTGAGCATGATCAAGCGTGGAAAGAATGGATTGCAGTGCTCGATCAGTTTGTTTATATGTTTGGTGAGCAGAAAATGTCCGTGGAGGAAGCGGCAAAAATTTTAGATGAGGGCTTTGATACATTAGAATTTTCGCGTATCCCTCCTACATTAGATGAGGTCATGGTAGCGACAGTTGATTTAGCTCGTTTATCGCATATAAAGGTCGCTTTTGTTTTAGGAATGAATGACGGAGTATATCCAACTCGTATGGATTATGAAGGATTGCTGTCAGATACCGAGCGTGAATGGTTTAGTCAAATTGGTTATGAGCTTGCGCCAACATCTAAAAATCGTTTACTACAAGAAAATTTCTTGCTATATCGTGCTTTAACGACGCCATCCGATAAATTATATATGTCCTATCCAACGGCAGACGAAGAGGGTAAGGCGTTATTGTCCTCACTCTATATAAAGAAAATAATCGGCAATGATAAAACGGCTGGTCTTTTGAATGGTGTCAAGGTCGAGCGAGTCGTCATTGATCCAATTGAATTACTGGATGAAAGTGTTTTGCCATATATACGCCATCCACGTACAGCTTTAGCACATTTAATGGTGCAAAAACGTCAAGCTGAACACAGCCACGAGCTTGCGCCGGAGTGGCTTGCTTTACAAAAATTTTATAAACAGGACCCTTATTGGGCACTTATTTATGAACGAGTTTTACATCCAATTACACATAAAAATGAAGCAGAACCTTTAGAAAACTACATTACTCAGGAATTATATGGCCAAAAGCTAACATCTAGTGTGTCTCGTATTGAGAAATATTTCCGTTGCCCGTTTTCGCATTTTACAACGTATGGGCTTCATCTAGAAGAACGTGCAGAGTACAGACTAGAAACATTTGCAATGGGCGATTTATTCCATGAGGCATTGAAATGGATTACTGAAGAGACACACCGTCTGCAACTATCATGGATACGTTTAACAAAGCAGCAAATTAAACAATTAGCACGTCAAGCCGTTGAGCAAATTGTGCCGGTATTTTCACATCAAATCTTACTATCAAGCGCACGTTATCGCTACATTCAACGCAAGCTTATGCGTATTGTCGAGCGAACAATGACGGCTCTTACGCAGCATGCGAATGTATCCCACTTTAAACCAATTGCCATTGAGGCATCATTTGGACCGGGCCAAAATGAACAGCTACCACCACTTGAAATTGATTTAACAGGTGGTCAGAAAATGTTTATGCGAGGTCGTATTGATAGGGTGGATAGTGCGTCTATTGATGACCGCTCCTATTTACGGATCGTCGATTATAAATCATCAGCTCGTGATTTAGATTTGAATGAGGTTTACCACGGACTATCTCTACAAGTCCTAACGTATTTAGATGTGGCGATGGAAAATTCCTCTTATTGGCTACCGGGTGAGGCGGAGCCAGCCGGGGTTCTTTATGTACATGTCCATAATCCAATGCTAAAGCTTGATAAGGATTTAAGCGACAGTGAAATTGAGGAAGACCGTTTGAAACAATACAAGATGAAAGGTCTTTTGTCCGAAAATGCGGAGGCCATTTTATCGATGGACGAGCAATTAGAGGAATCGAGTGGGCATTCAAAAGTTATTCCTGTCTATATGAAGAAAGATGGGACACCGTCAGAATCTCAGTCGCGTATTGTACCTGTTAATGATATGAAAAATCTACAGCATTTTGTACGGCGCAAGCATCAAGAGGCTGGTGATGGAATTTTAGCAGGGGATACGTCCATTAGTCCTTATAAACTTAAAACAAAAACAGCATGTGACTACTGTCAATTTACAGCTGTTTGTCAATTTGACCCATCTGATGGCAAGCAAAGCTATCGTCAGTTACAGCAAGCAAAACCGAATGATATCGTGGAGAAAATTCGGAAGGAGATGAAGTAAGTTGGTACAAAAAATACCTGAAAAGCCAGCGGAAGTAACATGGACTGACGACCAGTGGAAGGCCATCTATGCAAGCGGTCAGGATACACTTGTATCGGCTGCGGCAGGCTCTGGTAAAACGGCAGTACTAATTAATCGCATGATTGAAAAAGTAGTTGCAACAGAAAACCCTATCAATGTCGACGAGTTACTTGTCGTAACATTTACCAATGCATCCGCTGCTGAGATGCGTCACCGTATGGCGGAGGCACTTGAAAAGGCTATTGCAGAAAATCCAACTTCCAACCATTTGCGACGCCAACTAAGCCTTGTCAATAAAGCACAAATTTCAACGCTGCATTCCTTCTGTTTAGCCATTGTTAAGCAGTATGCCTATATGTTAGATATTGACCCAGGCTTTCGTATAGCGAATGAGGCGGAGGTTGCGTTGTTAAGGGACGATATATTAGCAGAAGTATTAGAAGATGCTTACGATTCTGAGGATGAGGCTCAAGTTCAAGCAATCTATCGTCTTGTTGATAGCTTTACGTCGGATCGAGATGATCAGGCTATCGAAACATTAATAAGTAAGCTTTATGATACGTCTCGTGTCCATGCAGAGCCTCAAAAATGGCTTCGTAGTCTACCAAAGACATATGACTTAGCAGCGGACGTAACAATTGATGATTTAGAGCTGTCGAAATATGTGAAGTTAACAGTCAAGCATAGTCTTGATGAGGCATTCGTCTTAATTTCTGAAATGCGTGCCATTACGCTACAGCCCGAGGGACCTGCACCATATGCTGAAACTGCAGAAATGGATTTTGCCATGATTCAGGAAGGCATTCGCATTAGTCGTGAAGGAACGTGGCAGGAACTCTTTGATTATTTTGGTACGGTGAAATGGTCAACGTTAAAGCGTGTATCAAAGGATGCTTTAGTGGATGTGGAGCTACAGGAGCTTGCCAAGAAAAAACGCGAGGCAGCTAAAAAAATTGTGAACAAGCTGAAAGAGACTTATTTCGTTCGTACTCCCGCACGCTTACTTGAAGAAATACGATTAATGGGTCCGACGATCGGAACATTGGTTGAATTAACAAATGTTTTTAGTGAACAGTTCCGCATGGCGAAGTTAGAACGAGGAATTATTGATTTCTCGGATTTAGAGCATTTTGCATTGCAAATTTTAACTGTAGAAGTTGAAGGTGAATTACAGTCTTCACCTGTTGCACTAGATTTGAAACAACGTTTTAAAGAAGTACTTGTTGATGAATACCAAGATACAAATATGCTTCAAGAAACAATATTGCAGCTTGTGAAAACAGGTAGTGAACAAGATGGAAATCTTTTTATGGTTGGGGACGTGAAGCAAAGTATTTACCGTTTCCGTCTAGCAGAACCAAAGCTTTTTATGCGCAAGTATAGTGAGTTTCTAGAAGCCCCAGATTTGACGGGAATGCGTATAGATTTAAACGCTAACTTCCGTAGTCGAAAAGAAGTGTTGAACGCTACAAACTATGTATTTGCACAAATTATGGGTGAGCGTGTTGGAGAAATTCTTTATGATGAAAATGCTTCACTAAAACCAGCAGCACCGTATGATGACAAAGAAGTTCCGGTAGAGCTAGTCATCATGCATCCTCCCGAGGAAGAGGCGTTGGACGAAGAGGCGGAAGACATTGCAAGCGATGCCTCTGAACTAGAGGAATTAAAAAAATCACAGTATGAGGCACGTTTTATCATTGAGCGTATTCGGCAGATGATGGAGGATGGAACAACCGTATTTGATACAAAAACGAAGACAGAGCGTCCATTAAAATATAGTGATATTGTGATTTTAATGCGTTCAATGACATGGTCAACAGATTTAGTTGAGGAATTTAAGCTTGCGGGAATCCCTCTTTATGCGGAGTCATCCAAAGGATATTTTGATGCGCTTGAAGTCATGATTATGCTAAATGTATTAAAGGTTGTCGATAATCCATATCAAGATATTCCTTTAGCTTCAGTGCTACGTGCTCCATTTGTTGGCTTAACTGAAAATGAGCTAGCAAAAATAAGGTTAGCAGATAAAAAAGCGCCATTTTATGATGCATTAAGGCAATTTATTCGAAGTGATGGACATGGTGTGCATTCTGACACTTTTGTGAAGCTTCAACGATTTATGCTGGCATTTGAAAACTGGCGAGATTTAGCTCGACGTGGTTCACTGTCAGATCTAATTTGGAAAATTTATTTAGACACGCATTATTATGAGATGGTTGGAGCGATGCCGAATGGTAAGCAACGTCAGGCCAACTTACGTATTTTACATGACCGTGCTTTAATGTATGAGAAAACAGCCTTTCGAGGACTATTTCGTTTTTTACGTTTTATTGATCGCATGCGTACGCGTGGAGATGATTTAGGTACAGCGAAATCTATTGGAGAAAAGGATGACGTCGTCCGTCTTGTGACCATTCACTCTTCAAAAGGGTTAGAGTACCCCGTTGTCTTTGTTGCAGGGATGGGGAGACCGTTTAATAAAATGGATTTCCACAATCCGTATTTATTCGATCAAGATTTTGGCCTTGCAGTGAAGGCAATTGATCCAGAAAACCGTATTACGTATACATCCCTACCATTTTTAGCTCTGAAGGAGAAAAAGGAGCTTGAAATGCGTGCTGAAGAAATGCGTGTATTATACGTAGCAATGACACGTGCGAAGGAGCGGCTTATTTTAGTAGGCTCCGTGAAAAATTGGAGTAAAACGCTCGATAACTGGAAGGATGCACAAAATTTGCCGATGGATGTTCCACTACAGGAATATTTACGCGCGAGAGCTAATAGTTACTTTGATTGGCTTGGACCTGCAGTTGCTAGACACGCAGATTTTGCTTCAATTGCTAACATCTCCTATAAGGCATCTGAAGATGTATCGCATTGGTGGGTACGGGCAATTGAAACAAGTCATTATGCATATGACATACAGGCGTTAGAGAATGAGGTACAGCAATTGCTAGAAACGCCAGAGGATGAATCTTTACTGTCGGAAATTACGATGCGCTTTCAAGCACAGTATGCATTTCAACAATCAACACAAAAACGCTCCAAAACATCTGTTAGTGAAATTAAGCGTATAGAAAATTTACAGCGGCAGGAGGAGCCTGAATATTACTTTTCAGTACCTTCAAAGCAAAAATCGACAACCATTGCGCCCCGACCAGCCTTTTTACAGGACAAACAGCTGACAGGTGCAGAAATAGGAACAGCTGTCCACACAGTCATGCAGCATGTACCTCAAAACGGCTTTACAAATGTACATGAGGTTAAGGAGTTTGTCGCTAATTTAGTGGCAAGACAGCTTCTGACCGAGTCTGAGGGGAAGGTTGTTCCATGGAAAAAAATATATAATTTCTTTACGACAGACATTGGACAACGCTTTAAAAATGCAAAAACAATCCGGCGAGAGCTGCCATTTACGATTAGTAGAGTAGATGAAGATGGCGATGCTCAAATTGTTCAGGGTATTATTGATTGTTTATTTGAGGATGAAAATGGTGAATGGATCTTACTTGATTATAAGACAGACCGTATCCAATCACATTTTGCTGAGGAGCCAGCGCTAACGAAGGAACTCTTAGATCGATATGGTGTCCAGCTCAGAGTTTATAGTGAAGCGATTGAATCTATCCTTCAAATTAAAGTGAGTGATAAGATTCTATATTTATTTGATATTGAACGGGTTATACAAGCATAAGTGAACGCGGTGAAAACAGGGCTATCTGATATAAATATAAGGGAATGAATTTAGAGAGCCCTGTTTTCGCCATATACATAGAGGAGGCTATTTTGTGGAGTTAAAACCGACAATGTTGCAGGAACGTATCGCAACATTAGATATTTTACGTGGTATAAGCTTACTAGGCATTTTACTCGTTAATATGTTTGCCTTTTATTTGCCAATGCCATATATTGATTTGGCATCATGGTTTACAACGCCATCAGATATGGTGTGGCATCAAAATTTAGATATTTATGTACAAAGTAGCTTTTATCCACTGTTTGCCATGTTATTTGGCTATGGACTTGCGATGCAATGGCAAAAAGCACAAAGTCGTGAACAAAATTTTTATACGATAGGACTTCGAAGACTTTCTGTATTATTTGTATTTGGTTTGATACATGCTGTGCTCATTTGGTGGGGCGACATTTTAATGATGTATGCATTTTGCGGCGTTTTTTTATTGCTCTTACTACGTCTTCAACCTATTTGGTTATTGTCAATCGGTATTATGATTAACGGTGTTTTGCAAGCTTTTATGTTATTTGTTGTAGGATATATTAATTTTAATATGAAGATTGATGAGTATTTAGATATTATTTCGGTTGAGAAGGCGATAACTGCTTATGGAACGGGCAGTTGGATGGATGCATTTATGCAACGTTTAACTGATTTATCTGAGCAGACGGGGGTTGGCATGTGGTTTGTGGCGTTATTTACAATTTTACCATTTATGTTAATTGGTGCTGCAGCCTCAAAATGGCGTTTAGTGGAACGAGCGAATGAGCTAAAATGGCTTTGGTTGGCGTTAGCGATAGCTGGTTTAGTAATTGGTATTTTTATTAAGAGCTTACCGATCATGCTTACACGTACGTATTTATTAGACTACTTGAAAGTTTACATAGGTGGTCCAATTTTAGCAGTAGGATACATTGGGCTCGTTGTTTTACTTTGTTTACTTCCGGTTGTACCAAAATTGCTTAGTCCTTTTGCAAAAATGGGGCGCATGTCGTTAACGATGTACATACTTCAATCGATTATTGGAACATGTTTATTTTATCAATTTGGATTTGGTTGGTATGGAAAAGTGAACGTCGCAACAGGTGTGTTAATTGCAGTCAGTATTATTATTGTACAAATGATTGTGGCAGAAATCTGGCTAGCAAAATGGCAACAAGGTCCGTTAGAGGCTTTATGGCGTAAATTAACTTATAAGGCGAAAACTAAAGCAGGCTAATGGTGTGAAGGTGCTTGAATCTCTTGCAAAAAGCGAGCAATCTGCGACGGAAAACAGCCTTCATTTTTAATGTGATGGCAACATAAAGTGAATGAATGCGTCTTGTATAATAAGAATAATTTATTGCGATTTTTCTCATTAAAAAAGTGATTTTGGATGTTACATAGATAAGTTGATTTCCGTTCCGACTGGACGCCCACGGGAAAGCGCCCAGTCGGAACGGAAATCAACCCAAAGTTATGATGAAGATCCAATCGTTTAATAGGAATAAAAATAGTTATCGCAAAAGTAAGGCAATTCCTATAATATTGTTGTATCATGTAGAAAAAAGAAGGAGCTCTGAAAATCATGAAAATTTTATCATTTAAATTAGGTGGACATGTAAGCTTTGGACCAAAAGTAAAAAAAGAAGAAGCGGTATGGGATGTACTCGCTATTCAAAATGAACTTCAAGTTCTCCCTTCTTTTTCAAGTTCAATTGTAGATGGCATTGCTCTAGGCTTTGATTTTGTTGAACAGATTCGTAAATTAGTAGAAGCAGCTGAAAAATCAGATCGCGCTGATAGCTTCAAACATGAATTTACAGCGATCGAGTGGTTATCACCGATTCCACGTACACCAAAAAACATTATGTGTATTGGGAAAAACTATGATGAACATGCTAAAGAAATGGGCGCAGGGGCAGCTCCAACAGATTTAATGGTATTTACAAAATCTCCGACTGCTATTGCTGCTGATGGCCAAACGATATCTATCCATGCTGATCTTTCATCTAAAATGGATTATGAAGGCGAATTAGCGGTTGTCATTGGTAAGCGTGGTAAAAATATTCCGAAAAACTTAGCATACGATTATGTATTTGGCTATACGATTGCCAACGATCTAACAGCTCGTGATTTACAAGAAAAACATAAGCAATTCTTCTTAGGAAAAAGTTTGGAAGGATCTTGTCCACTTGGACCTTACCTTGTAACAAAAGATGAAATTCCGAATCCACAAGAATTAACAGTGGTAACAAAAGTGAACGATGAAGTACGTCAAAACGGCTCAACAAAAGATATGATGTTCACTGTAGAATCATTAGTATCGATTTTATCTCAGCATGTAACATTAGAGCCAGGCGATGTTATTTTAACGGGTACCCCAGCAGGTGTTGGCAAAGGCATGAATCCGCCACAATTCTTAAAAGCTGGGGATACAGTGAAAGTGTCCATTCAAGGCATCGGCACGTTAGTGAATCATTTTGAATAATTTTTCAAATCCGCGTGAGTTTACCTCCGCGGATTTTTAACTTCTTTCAGTAATTTTTTTCTGTAGCGACAGCGGCAAATGTTTTCTGCGCGAAAGCAAAGCGACAGCGGCAAATGTTTTCTGCGCGAAAGCAAAGCGACAGCGGCAATTATGTCGAGCCATAATTGATATATATTACGTGAGCACTATTGTAATGTTTGAAACCCTTTCCATCACATGGTAGGATAGAGTTTGATAGAAAAAGAATATGAGGTGGGACAATAATGGATTTCTTAACTAGCCGAACGGATGCGCATATTACTACTTGGGTAATTGCAATCGTAATCTTTTTAATTGCTGCATTAATGGGCAAGCAGTCAAAAGGCTTACATATGACATTACGTTTATTTTACATTTTAATTATCATCACTGGTGGGGCACTATTCTTTAAATACCAATCTGGTGATCCAATGCTATACGGTATGAAATTCTTAGGCGGTATTTTAGTCATTGGTATGATGGAAATGGTATTAGTTCGTCAAAAGAAAAATAAACCAACTGGCTTGGTGTGGATTTTATTTGCAGTATTCTTATTCATTACATTATTTTTAGGCTTCAAACTGCCAATGGGAATAAATTTCTTGGCATAATTTTGTAAAAGTCGTGAAGTATTCGCTTCACGGCTTTTTATTTTGGGGGAAGATGAATCGCTTAGGTAGTTCAGAAAACTGATCAGGTAAGTTGAAGAAGTGATCGGGTAGTTCAGAAAACTGATCAGGTAAGTTGAAGAAGTGATCGGGTAGTTCAGAAAACTGATCAGGTAAGCCAAAGAAGTGATCAGGTAAGGCGAAGAAGTGATCGGGTAGCCCAGAAAACTGATCAGGTAAGTGGAAAAAGTGATCGGGTAGCCTGGAAAACTGATCAGGTAAGGCGAAGAAGTGATCAGGTAGTCCAGAAAACTGATCAGGTAAGTGGAAGAAGTGATCAGGTAGCCCAGAAAACTGATCAGGTAAGTGGAAGAAGTGATCGGGTAGTCCAGAAAACTGATCAGGTAAGTGGAAGAAGTGATCAGGTAGTCTAGAAAACTGATCAGGTAAGTGGAAGAAGTGATCGGGTAGTCCAGAAAACTGATCAGGTAAGTGGAAGAAGTGATCGTGTAGCCTGGAAAACTGATCAGGTAAGGCGAAGAAGTGATCGGGTAGCCTGGAAAACTGATCAGGTAAGCCAAAGAAGTGATCGGGTAGCCCAGAGAAGTGATCAGGTAAGGCGAAGAAGTGATCGGGTAGCCCAGAGAAGTGATCAGGTAAGGCGAAGAAGTGATCAGGTAGCCTGGAAAACTGATCAGGTAAGGCGAAGAAGTGATCGGGTAGCCTGGAAAACTGATCAGGTAAGGCGAAGAAGTGATCAGGTAGCCTGGAAAACTGATCAGGTAAGGGTGAAGAAGTGATCAGGTAGCCTGGAAAACTGATCGGGTAAGTGGAAGAAGTGATCGGGTAGCCTGGAAAACTGATCAGGTAAGGTGAAGAAGTGATCAGGTAGCCTGGAAAACTGATCGGGTAAGTGGAAGAAGTGATCGGGTAGCCTAGAAAACTGATCAGGTAAGTGGAAGAAGTGATCGTGTAGTCCAGAAAACTGATCAGGTAAGTGGAAGAAGTGATCAGGTAGCCCAGAAAACTGATCAGGTAGTCCAGAAAACTGATCGGGTAAGGCGAAGAAATGCTCTGGTCCCCCAAAAAACTGCTCGGGTCTTCTGACCAAGCAGATGAATATATTTACAGGAGAAGTTGACACCTTTTTGCCGTAATTAATTTTGCATTTTCGGAAAATATTTTGAAATGATAGCGACGTGACTATTTTATTTGGTAAAATGACGATGGGTTGGTTTGAAAGAGAGGGAATAAAAGTGAAATTCAAGAAGTGGATAAGTGCGACAGCTGCATCGCTTTTATTAGCAGCTTCATTAGTGAGTGCTACACCAGTTGCACATGCAGATGAAGCGTCGACAAGAACGATTGCAGAAGAAAGCATCTATGATTTACTCGTTGACCGTTTCTTTAATGGTTCGGGCACTAACGATTTTGATACAAATACGCAAGACCCTACTAAGTTTGCAGGAGGCGATTTTGCAGGCTTACAGGATAAACTAAAATTTATAGGAGAGATGGGCTTTACAATCGTTTCCATTGGCCCGATTTTTGCCACTGAGAAATATGATGGATCGATGCCGACGAGCTACTCTACAATTGAGCGTCATTTTGGGACATCTGAGGAGTTTCAAAGTGTCATCGAGGCCTATAAAGATAAAAATCTATCGATCATGGTTGATTTCCCGCTAAGCAATGTAAGTCCGAATCATGAGTGGGCAAAAGATCCAGCGAAAAAGGATTGGATTGCTTCAACAGATAATGGACAAGTACAGTGGGACTTAACAAACAAAGATGTACAAGAAGCACTTATTAAATCAGCAACAGACTTTGTCTCTACATATGATGTTGGTGGGGTGCGTTTAACAAATATTGCTGGTGCAGATACAGAATTTGTTAATGCAGTGATTAAAGCATTAAAAGATACGAAAAAGTCGCTCTATGTGATTTCTAATGAAGAAAGTGATGCAAACTTCGATGCAAGCATTTCACCTGCTACGGCAGATATTTACCGTAATATATTTAAAAATGTTGATATGGATTCTTCTAAATTGATGGAACCTTTTACAGGTGAGAAACCAACACAGATAATGGTTGATTCGCTGGAAACGCGTCGTTTTACATTTGATTCTGCATCTGAAAATATGTTCCCACCAACGCGTTTAAAAATGGCGATGGGTGCTTTATTTATGATGCCAGGAATTCCAGTTGTGCAATATGGTACAGAAATTGCGATGAACGGGGAAACAAAACCAGATACGGATCAAATATACAACTTTAAAACAGATACTGAATTAATCGACTATATTAAAAATGTTCAATCTTTACGTAATAAATCTGCTACATTACGTAATGGTGATTTTGAATTGATTACAAATGAAAATGGCCTACTTGTATTTACACGTACATCCGATAAAGAGAAATGGGTCATCATGGTTAACAACACTAGTAAAACACAACGCGTGGATTTAACACCTGCTCAACTTGGTGAAGGCAAAATGCTTAATGGGATTTTGCATGAAGAAAAAGTTCGTATTAATGAAAAAGATGTCTATCCGGTTATTTTAGATCGTGAAATGGTAGAGATTTATCAAGTTAGAAATGACGAAGGTTTAAATGTACCTTATATGGTAGCGCTAGGATTAGTATGGGTAATATTCATAGGATTTGTAGTTGCTATTATTAGACGAGGTAAAGTACGACGTAATGAGCAAGATGCTCTAAAATAGAGGGGACTTTTCATCCCTCATTGATTTTACGGGCAGTTCATACAGGATACAATGCTAAACCCCCTCAACACTTTTCAGTGCGGAGGGGGTTTTTGCTAAGCTTGATAGCTTTTATTCGTAAAGAAGATGGCAATTGTGCCTGGCCCTACGTGTGAGCCAATAGCTGAACCGATCATTGTTACTTGAATGGCTCTTGGAGAAAATTTTTCTTGGATAGAAGCCTTTACTTCGTTGGCAAAGTTCGCATCATCACTATGGCTAATACCAACAATTTTATCAGAAAAATTATCACCGCGCTCCTGCATTAGATCTAACATACGAGCGATAGCTTTCTTGCGTCCGCGAGATTTTTCAATCGGCACAAGCTTACCATCCTCTACATTTAAAATAGGTTTAATACTTAGGAGCCCTCCGAGAAATGCGCTTGCCTTTGATACACGCCCACCTTTAGCGAGGTAATCTAAATCCTCTACCGTAAATAAGTGCTCCATTTGTGGGGTAAGTGCTGTAATTTTTGCTTCGATTTCCTCTAATGAAGCACCTTCATTTCGAAGTCGAACGGCTTCTACAACTACTAGACCAAAACCTAGCGAAGCACATTTTGAATCGATGATAGCTAATTTAAGGGATGGATATTGCTCCTGTACTTGATTGCGGATCATGACCGCAGTATTATAGGTGCCTGATAATTCCGAAGAAAAGGCAATATAGATTCCTTCTTCATCATTTTTTGCTAGATTTTCAAAATGCTTGAGAAAAAGCTCCGGTGATACTTGGGAAGTTTTTGGACGAGCACCTTGGCGAATAGCATCGTAAATTTCTTTGGAATCAATCGAGATGACATCATCATATTCATTATTGTTCAATTGGACTCGTAGTGGAAGAAGTTCAATATTGTTTTCTTCATAGTAAGACTTTGGTAAATCACATCCACTATCAGTAAAAATTTTCATCATTTGTCCCCCTAATTTAACATTCTTTTAACTCTATATGAGAAGTTTTCAAATACCTATACTACTTAATAGGTGAACAAGTGTCGAGTTTTCACTTTCCACTCTATATTTCTACATAAATGTTATATAGATATAATATCATATCGAGTTCCAGTATAATTGCAATCCAGGAATAGTGATGTATTTTTAACTTCTTTCGCGCAGGTGGCTGAAAGAAGTTAAAGCCTCCGGCGGATGTCACGGAATCGGAAAGGCCTACACAAAGCCGATTTCGGACGCAATTATGCCGAGGCATATAAAAAGTGGGATATCACTACTTAACTAGGATAATTTCAAACGATCAATGAGTATTTTAGCGATTCCATCGTCATTATTGGTTGTCGTAATTTCATTGGCTATATTTTTTAACGCAGGAATGCCATTGCCCATTGCAACACCAATGCCGGCATAATCAATCATTTCTAAATCGTTATCTTCATCACCGAATGCAATAATTCGCTCGCGTGGGATTCCTAAATCTTTTGCTACATGAGCGATTCCTACTGCTTTATTTAAGCCACGGCGAACAATCTCAATAATGTGAAGTGGCGCACCCCAACGACGATGTTCAATGACCTCTGCATGAACAGCCTGTAAATGATCACGAATAATCATTGAATTTACTTCGTTAGCTTGGATTAGTAAACTAGTTGGGTTATCAAGTAAATGGGTATAGAGATCCCCAAGAGTAATTTTTGGATTCCCCATATTAAAAATATTTAATATCCGTTCATCCTCTGTATGCACATAAATATCGTCCTTAACCTCCGCAATAATATTTTCATATTCATAGCTATTGATGGAATCGACGACATCATGCACTACGCCTAAATCAATAGGAGTATGCTTAGTCTGCCAAGCAGCATTTTTTGGGTGGTGGACATAAGCGCCATTAAAATTCACGATGGGCGTAGTAAGGCCAAGCTCGTGATAGTATATATCACTCGCACGATAAGGACGGCCTGTAGCAATCATAACTTGATGACCTTGTTCCTTTGCCTGCAATAATGTTTTTTTAGTATTGGCTGAAATTTTTTGTTGGTCTGTTAATAACGTACCATCTAAGTCTAAAACGATTAAATGCGGTTTCATAGCTCATTGCCCCTTTCCTATAATTTGAATAGTATCGCTTTGTAAACCATTCGTCAAAATTTTGTCACATGGAGAAAAGTTTGCTAACATAAAGACGAGACAAAAGTTGGGAGTGACAAAGATGATTGTTGAACAAGAAGTGTGGGGAAATATTCCTTTATTACATATACATACTGAAAATATGAATGAAGAAACCCCGGTAGTGATTTTCTTACATGGCTTTATGAGTGCAAAAGAACATAACTTACATTATGCATATCAATTAGTAGGCAGAGGGGTGCGTGTCCTATTACCAGATGCAAAATTACATGGCGACCGTAGTGAAGGCCTATCTGAGATGAAAATGAGCTTACATTTTTGGGATATTGTTTTAAATTCTATTCATGAAGTTGAACAATTATATAATGAATTAAAGAATAAAAAATTATTAGTGAATGATAAAATTGGCGTCGCTGGTACATCGATGGGTGGAATTGTAACATCAGGCTGTTTAAAGCGTTATGACTGGATTAATACAGCAGCAGTATGCATGGGTGCACCAGGGTTTCTTAAATTAGCGGAGTATCAATTACAGCAATTCGCTAAAAGTGGTGTGAATTTGCCAATGACTGAAGAAGAAGTACAACAAACGAATGAGCTTCTAGCTAAATATGATGTCAGCCTAACACCAGAAAAATTTGCGGGACGACCTGTACTATTTTGGCATGGGGAATTAGATAAAACTGTTCCTTTCAATGAAACGTATAATTTTTATTTAACTTTACGTAAATACTATGAAACAAATCCAGAAAACTTAAAATTTTTAACTAATAAAAAAGCAGGTCATGCTGTGTCACGAGACGGTATGTTAGCAGCAACTGAATGGCTTGCACAGCATTTGGCATAATAAGATGCATCTGCTATGATTAAGTTAACACTGTGACGGAAGGAGAAATACAAATGGATCAAGATATGAAAGACAGCATGTTCGGTGCATTAGAAAATGTAATTGACCCTGAGCTTGGTATTGATATCGTCAACTTAGGTTTAGTATATGATGTAGATTTAGATGAAGAGGGTGCAGCAACAGTTACAATGACGTTAACTTCTATGGGCTGCCCGCTTGGACCTGTAATTGTTGATCAAGTGAATACAGCTTTAGGTGAGCTTCCAGAGGTAAAAAGTACAAATGTCAATATTGTATGGAATCCACCTTGGTCAAAAGATAAAATGTCACGCTATGCAAAAATGGCATTAGGTGTACGCTAAGTCCACTTAAAGCACGATAAAAAAATCCCCGCTTACAAATGGTAAGCGGGGATTTTATTGTTTTGAAATACAAAATAGTAAAGGGAAATTTTGTGATTATTGTGAGCTTTAGCGCTTCATAATTCTATCGGCATTTCTCGAAATTTTATCAGCGATCGACATTTTGGAGCATCATGCCGCTTCCTACGCTTTCGCACAAAACACATATTGCTGAAATTTTGTTTTTTCACTATAAATTATAGCCGTTCTAAAAGGCCCGCACTTAGTGAAATTGTTGATTGGAGTGGAGACTGGGCGACTCCTTGGGGATCAGCGTCACAGATGAGACCCTGGAGCGAGCAAAGCGAGTGAAGCGGCTCATCGGACGCCCCCAGGAAAGCGCCCAGTCGGAACGGAAATCAACCCCTCGCTTTGCCAGACAGCCCTACTTTAATGGTATCTTTGCATAAAGCTTGACTATAACATGAAATCCCCGCTTATAACTCATAAGCGGGGATTTTGCGTGTAGCGTATTAATCGATACGACATATTTGTAACGGACAATTCTCACAGGCGATTTCATCTTTTAAAAATTGTAAATCGTGAATGGTAATATAACCTTTTTCGAACGATATGATATTGTGCTTCTTTAAGTCATTGAGCATGCGATTTATCATCTCTCTACTCGTCGCACATAAATTAGCGATTTCTGTATTTGTTAACGGTAAGTCTATATAAATAGTGTCATTTTCTAAAGGCTTACCATAAGTATTCGACAGACGGATGAGCGTTGAAAATAAAGCACCCTTTTTACCATTTAAAACTAAATCGCGTAAACGACTTTGATGCTTTAAATTTTCTGTTTGCAACCACTTCATATATTCCACCATTAAATCAGGTTGTTCCATAAGTAAAAGTTCCAATGATTCACGGCTTAGAACAAATAGACTGGAAGGTTCTAATACTTTGGCGGTCATGGAATTATACGTAAGGTTACAAAATAATGAGCCTTCACCAATAATACTATCTGGACCACAAATACGAATGGTTAGCTCCTTCCCATTCTCCGTTTCCTGACTAATTGAGACAGCTCCTGTTTTTATATAATAAATTTCTTTTGCACGTTCGCCCTCTAAAAAAATTTTACTATCCTTATTTACTTTAATAAAAACACCGTGCGTTTGAAAAAAATTGTGAAATTTCTCTTGCATATTGTCCATTATAACCATATCTCCAACACATCGCTTTCTTTTTGTAAAAATGTCTAATTATTACAAAAGAATGGTGAACAATTTTCGATAATAAAACTAAGAAACATAGTTCTATTATAACGCAATTTTCCAGTTTTAAGGGGAGAAATTTTAGGGCTAATTCTTTGCTAAGGTTTGTCGTATGTTGTAAAATAAAGTTAGTCAAAAAAGGTCAAACATTTTTTCTTGAAACAGAATGGCAAACGGGATTCCGCTTAACATTATTGAAAAGGAGTGCTAAATATGCAATTTCAACAAACAGATGACAAAAAACCATTAGAACAATTTGGACGTAATTTAATAGATGAAGTAAAAAACGGTAAAATGGATCCGGTAATTGGACGTGATGAAGAAATTCGTAATGTCATTCGTATTTTAACACGCAAAACGAAAAATAACCCTGTCTTAATAGGTGAGCCAGGGGTTGGTAAAACAGCTATTGTAGAAGGATTAGCCCAACGTATAGTAAAGGGAGATGTGCCTGAGGGGTTAAAGGACTGTGTACTTTATGAGTTGGATATGAGTGCTTTAATAGCAGGTGCTAGTTATCGTGGCCAATTTGAAGAGCGCTTAAAAGGTGTTTTAAAAGAAGTAAAAGAATCAGATGGGCGCATTATTTTATTTATCGATGAAATTCATACAATTGTTGGTGCAGGCAAAACGGATGGTGCAATGGACGCTGGGAATATGCTTAAGCCCATGCTTGCACGAGGTGAGCTACATTGTATCGGGGCTACAACATTAGATGAATACCGTATGTATATTGAAAAAGATCCTGCTTTAGAGCGTCGTTTCCAACAAGTGCTTGTACGTGAGCCATCTATTGAAGATACAGTTTCCATTTTACGAGGTTTGAAAGAGCGCTTTGAGTTACATCATGCAGTACGTATTCATGACCGTGCGATTGTAGCGGCAGCAGAGCTTTCAAATCGTTATATTACAGAGCGTTTCCTGCCAGATAAGGCCATCGATTTAATCGATGAAGCATGTGCGATGATTCGAACAGAAATTGATTCCATGCCACAGGAATTGGATGCAGTAACGCGCCGTATTATGCAGCTCGAAATTGAGGAGCAAGCGTTACGTAAAGAAAAGGACGAGGCAAGTAAAAAACGTCTAGAGCAACTCAGTGAGGAATTAACAAAGCTGAAAGAATCCTCAGAGGGCATGCGTAAACAATGGGAAACAGAAAAAGAAGCGTTACACGGCATTCAGAAAAAACGTGAAAAGCTTGATAAATATCGTCGTGACTTAGATGAAGCAGAGAGTAAATATGATTTAAATAAAGCGGCTGAACTACGTCATGGGAAAATTCCTACACTTGAAAAGGAAATTCAAGAGATGGAAAAACAATTAGAGGATGGTACGGAATCACGTATTTTACGTGAAGAGGTTACAGCTGATGAAATCGCATCTATCGTTTCACGCTGGACAGGCATACCTGTGACGAAATTAGTAGAAGGTGAACGTGAAAAATTACTGCGCTTAAAAGATACATTGCATGAGCGTGTAGTCGGACAAGATAATGCTGTACAGCTTGTCACAGAAGCAGTATGGCGTGCTCGAGCTGGTATCAAAGACCCTAATCGTCCAATTGGTAGCTTTTTATTCCTAGGGCCAACAGGGGTTGGTAAAACAGAGCTCGCAAAGGCACTTGCGGCACAATTGTTTGATTCTGAGGATCATTTTATTCGCATTGATATGAGTGAATATATGGAGAAACATAGCGTATCACGTCTTGTAGGGGCACCTCCTGGCTATATTGGCTATGAGGAAGGTGGACAATTAACAGAAGCTGTTCGCCGAAATCCATATTCAGTTGTATTATTAGATGAAATTGAAAAAGCCCACCCTGATGTTGCGAATATTTTACTGCAAATTTTGGATGATGGACGTATTACGGATAGCCAAGGTCGTATGGTCAACTTTACGAACACAGTGGTTATTTTAACTTCTAACATTGGCTCAAGCTATTTAATGGAAGCGAAAGAAGATGATGTTGCAGTTGAGGATTTAGTGATGGCTGCACTGCGTCAACACTTTAAACCAGAGCTGTTAAACCGTATGGATGATATTATTATGTTCCATGCATTATCAGATGAACACTTTACTGCGATCGCTTGGAAATATGTCGAACAGCTTATCAAACGAGTTGCAGAGCAAGACATTACTTTACAAGTAGAACAAAATGTAATTGATTGGGTTGTAGAACAAGGCGCAGATGCTCAGTTTGGCGCAAGACCACTAAAACGCTTCGTGCAACGTTATATTGAAACTGCGGTTGCGAAAGAATTACTTCGAGGTGAAGTATTACCAGGAGAGACATTGCACATTAGAATGCATGACGGTCAATGTGTCGTGGAAAAATAACAAAAAAACCTGTTCCGCATTGAGCGAAACAGGTTTTTTCTAGTTGAATTAATGATTGTCTGCAGCTTCTGGAGTTGACTCGTTTGGAATAACTGCACCGATAATGAAAACAAGAATTGTAAATACAACCGATGTGACAACAGCAGTTTGGAAATCAAAATCTACACCAAGTACAGAGCTTACTACGTAGTTTAACATTGAAACTAGTAGGAATGACCATATGAATGTTACGATATATTGCATTAATTTCACCTCAACCGAACTTTTTTATATCATTATCATATCATAACATAAATCGAAAAAAAAAGAACCTTTTCTGTGAAACAAGGCGAATTTGTCACAACGATAACCTTAATTCTGTTCTTTCATGTAATTTCAGTAGGATCGGCGAAATTCGAAGAGTCGTAAATGATGATTGCTAGAGAGTGTTCGAGGTTATTTAAATCTAAGGAGAAGTCGTTCTATACCGAGGTGGCTTATTGGGTCATCTGTGTGTTGGTCATTTTTAATTTGAAACTTTTTTTACATACAATTCGTACTATAACTAGACCATTCAAATTGAAAGAACTGAAAAAAGGGAGAAATGAATTTTTGAACCATTGAATGAAACAATTACTTTTTGTGATTTACTTGATTACCATTGCGGATGCATATTACTCAACGTTGTTTATTGAACCGAAATCACCACCGCAACACCAGACGATTAAAGCGTCAGCCATTACGTTGATACAACTACGGTAGCAAACCTAATAAAAAGAAATTTACAACACGTCGTTTGAAACCTTCTGTATTGCAACCTATCAAGCGATTTCTTCAGAGCATTAAGTGTTCCGAAGAGAATATGATCCTTCACGATCTATTAGAGAATAGATTGGACGTACGCAGATTCATGCGAGAGCCACCTTTCATCTTTTTACGATATCGACTTTTACGTTGTTGATAATATATATGTTAACAATTGTTAGGCTAAAGCTGCAGATTTATTTGCAGCTTTTTTTCATTAACCGCCATTAAATTTTTCAGTCTCACTTATCCAAAAAAATATGCTTTTTCTTGCATCAGCTCTAAAAGTTAGAGATGACATTTGTTAAATCGTTTGCAATGTATATAAGTTGATTTCCGTTCCAGGCGCACCAAGTAGGAACGAAAATCAATCCCACATTGTGGTGATGAGGAACGTTAAATATAATTCATCTTGCACCTCTCCTTAATTATGAGTTATAATTAAGACCAGTTACTAATAATTGATAGTAAGAAAGCAGAGGGGTTGCTAAATGAACGCTGGTATTATAGGAATTGGCAAATACGTTCCGGAGAAGGTCGTAACAAATTTTGATTTAGAAAAAATTATGGACACTTCGGATGAATGGATTCGAACTCGCACAGGGATTGAAGAACGCCATTTTGCCGCAGATGACCAAGAAACTTCAGATTTGGCAGTAGCTGCTGCAAAAGAGGCTATTGCAAAAGCAGGTATTACACCAGAGGAAATAGGCTTAATACTTGTAGCAACAGTAACACAAGATCAAACGTTTCCAAGTGTAGCATGTATGGTTCAGGAGCAAATTGGAGCAGTTAATGCAGCTGCGATGGACCAAGCGGCTGCATGTGCAGGATTTATATATAGTTTAGTGACAGCAAAGCAATTTGTAGAATCAAATGCTTATAAATATGTCTTAGTAGTAGGTGTTGAAAAGCTGTCGAAAGTACTTGATTGGGAAGATCGTAATACCGCTGTGTTATTCGGTGACGGTGCAAGTGCAGCAGTTGTTGGTCCAGTATCAGAAGGTAGAGGTATTTTATCATTTGAGCTTGGAGCTGACGGTACAGGTGGAAAGAACTTGTATTTAACACAGCAGGACACAATCGCTATGAATGGCCGTGAAGTATTTAAGTTTGCAGTTCGTCAAATGGGTGAATCTGCATTAAACGTTTTAGAAAAAGCAGGATTAACAAAAGAAGACGTAGATTTTTTAGTGCCGCATCAGGCGAATATTCGAATTATGGAATCTGCTCGTGAGCGTCTAGAACTACCACCGGAAAAAATGTCGAAAACGATTCACAAATATGGGAATACGTCGGCAGCGTCTATTGGTATTTCCTTGGTAGATGAGCTTGAGGCAGGTAAGATTAAAGATGATGATTTATTAGTACTTGTTGGATTTGGCGGTGGCTTAACATGGGGTGCCGTTACAATTAGATGGGGAAAATAAAAAACGAAAAATGCTTGAGGGGAGTAAGACAATGAGTAAACGACGAGTAGTAATTACAGGAATTGGCGCAGTTACACCACTAGGAAATAGCATCGAAGAAACATGGACTAACATTAAAGCAGGAAAATCTGGCGTTGGCGAGTTAACACGTTTAAATAAAGATCTTTTCGCAGCAAAAATTGCCGCTGAAGTGAAAGACTTCAATATTGAAAAGTATATTGAACGTAAAGAAGCTCGTAAAATGGATCGTTTTACACAGTATGCTTTAGCAGCGTCCATCATGGCGATGGAAGATGCACAATTAACAATCGATGAAGAACTAGCACCCCGAGCAGGTGTCTGGATTGGCTCTGGAATCGGTGGTATGGAAACATACGAACAACAATTTTTAACATTCCAAGAGCGCGGAGCAAGACGTGTAAGTCCATTCTTTATTCCAATGATGATTCCAGATATGGCTTCAGGCCAAGTGTCGATTCACTTTGGAGCAAAGGGTATTAACTCTTGTTCAGTAACTGCATGTGCTTCAGGTACAAACTCCATTGGGGATGCTTTTAAAGTAATTGAGCGTGGCGATGCAGACGTTATGATTTCTGGTGGTGCAGAGTCACCAATCGTTACGATGGCAGTAGCAGGCTTCTGCGCAAATACTGCATTATCTTTAAATACAGATCCAGAAACAGCTTGCCGTCCATTCGATAAAAACCGTGATGGTTTCATTATCGGTGAAGGTGCGGGTATTGTTATTTTGGAAGAGTATGAGCACGCAAAAGCACGCGGTGCAAAAATCTATGCAGAAGTTCTTGGCTACGGTGCAACAGGGGATGCACACCATATTACAGCTCCAGCTCCAGAAGGAGAAGGCGCTTCTCGTGCAATGAAGCAAGCTTTAAATGATGGCGGCGTTGAGGCTTCTCAAGTAGATTATATTAACGCACATGGAACAAGTACACCATATAATGATTTATTTGAAACACAGGCTGTAAAAACTGTCTTTGGGGAACATGCCTATAACCTTGCAATGAGTTCTACAAAATCAATGACAGGTCACTTATTAGGTGCAGCTGGCGGTGTTGAAGCTATTTTCACAGCGCTAGCACTGAAAGAAGGCATTTTACCACCGACAATTAATTTAACAGATCCAGATCCGGAATGTGATTTAGATTATGTACCGAATGAAGCTCGAAAAGCAGAGATTAAATATGCTATGAGTAATTCACTTGGGTTTGGTGGACACAACGCTAGTCTTCTATTCAAAAAAATCGAGGAATAATAAAGTAAAACTATAATCAGTGGGGATTTTCATCATCCCCACTTTTTGTTTTATCACTATAAATTAGAGTAACATGCCAGAAAATACACGCTATGTGAATTGGTTGATTGGAGTGGAGGCTGGGTGACTACTTGGAGATCAGCGATAGAGGAACGAAGGCTAAAAGCATCACGTCCTGTGATAACGCCTTCGTGACCAACATCGTGTTGGCCCGAGACCCTGGAGCGAGCAAAGCGAGTGAAGCGGCTCATCGGATGCCCCCAAGAGAGCACCCAGCCGAAACGGAAATCAACTCCTCGTTTTGCGAGCTTTACCTTATTTAATATGAAAAAAATAAAAAAACGTCAGCCCATTTTATTTAAGTGGCTGACGTCTTTTTTTATAGTTTTGTGAATAGATGATAATTAAGAAGAAATAGAAAGGATGCTCTTATCTTGTTCCGACTATTTTTATTTTTAATGAGCTATGGCTTATTGATTCTCTCTGTAGGGAATCTCATCTTGTATTTAAATTATCGTACACTTGGATATACCTGGCTAGTGGTTTTTAAGTTCATGGCACAAACATCAGCATTTTATCTAGCCATTGGATCAGCCGTTGTGTTATGCGCTGTTGTACTTGATCTTGGTTATGATAAAACTTTAAATGAAAAAGATAAGATGTAACTCTTAAATTACTCTCTTTTTGGCCAAGCTCTTCCGATTATCTCCATGACAAATTATTATTTTTAGCGACGTGCACGACCAAGTCCCATTGCTTTTTCCATGCGTTTTAATGTAGCACTTGCAATAGCATTTGCTTTTTCAGCACCTTCATCTAAAATAATATCTAACTCTGAAGATTCTACCAAATTATAGAACTTTTCTTGGATCGGTGTCAGGTGATCAATAACTGCTGCTGCAACACCTTGTTTGAAACCACCATAGCCTCCGCCTTCATATTTTTTTACAAGATCGTCAATGGAGACACCTGAAATGGCAGACTCGATTGTTAGTAAATTAGAAACACCAGGTTTATTTTCAACATCAAATGCTACAATACCATCAGAGTCAGTAACAGCCGACTTAATTTTTTTCTCAATATCCTTCGCGGCATCTAAAAGTTTGATTGTTGCTTTTGTATTTGGATCAGATTTACTCATTTTCTTTGTAGGTTCTTGTAGTGATTTGATACGAGCCCCTGCTTTTGGTAGTTGAATTTCAGGAATCGTTAAAACGTCACCATAACGTTTGTTAAAGCGCTCTGCAAGATCGCGAGTAAGCTCAATATGTTGCTTCTGATCATCGCCAACAGGAACAATGTTTGTGTTATATAAAAGGATGTCTGCTGCCATTAGTGGTGGATATGTTAAAAGAGCGGCAGATACGCTTTCCTTACCGTGAGATTTATCCTTGAACTGTGTCATACGTTCAAGCTCACCAATTGATGCAACACATTGTAACATCCAGCCTGCCTGTGCATGAGCTGGCACTTCTGATTGAATAAATAATGTAGATTTTTTAGGGTCGATGCCTGTAGCAATATACATAGCTGCTAGGTTGCGGATATTTTGACGTAATTCTTTTGGGTCTTGTGCCACTGTAATTGCATGTTGATCAACGATGCAATAAATAGCATCTCCTTCATCTTGTAATGCAGGGAATTGCTTAAATGCGCCTAAATAGTTCCCTAAAGTTACAATACCTGTTGGCTGTACGCCTGAAAAAATAGTTGTCATTGTTATTTCCTCCTCGAATTTTGTTACCTCGGCTAGTCTCATAGGACCTATCCAAAGTAAAAAACATCATGCGTCCTCATTAGTTCTCTAATGAAGGGACGAATGATGTTTGAATCCGCGGTACCACCCAGCTTGCCTAAATAGGCCACTTTACTTCGTAACGTGAAGGGACGAGCTTCGCTAATAGACTTCAGTAAGGAAACTAAGCCGTTCACAAAGCTAACTCGGAAGTCCATTCCAAATGCTTACACGATCTGTTTGCAGCAACCACAGACTCTCTAAACGTGTAAAGTGCAAATGTACTACTCTTCGTCAGCGTTTTTTATTTAGTTCAATAACGTCTTCCATCTGTATAAGATGAGGTGAACTCATCAAAGACATAATTGATTGATTGCAAAAAATTATATTATAAAGGCTCGGTGAAATGCAAGTGTGCAAAGTCAGACTTTTGGCGGTGTTCTTTCTCAAAAAAAAATTATATGCTATTTTCGCTGGTTTTTTTATCTGTTCAGCATCCTAGGGAAGTGCCTAGTCGGAACGGAAATCAATACACATTATGGTGATGACCTATTTATTTGAAAATGCAACCAATATTAGTAAATATACGTCTATATTGTACACACTGAACTGACAATATTCTCGTTTATTTTTTTTAAATGAGAACAAAAACAATCAAGAAATGAGTGTTTAAAACGCGCTACGAATGGGAATATTATTAGTAGTGCATTAGAAATACCGAGAAGTAACTATACTTTGAAAGTTGTATAAATAGACAGAAAATTTAATGTCGTAAGGTTATTCTTTTTTTTATTGGAACTATATTCAAATATCACAGAGTACTGTATAATAGTATTTAGATTTACATTACATTAATTCTAATTTAACACACTGGTTTATAGATAATTACTAAAAGGAAAGGATGTGTCAGTATGATAGTAACTTTATTTACATCACCAAGTTGTACGTCTTGCCGAAAAGCTAAAGCATGGCTAGAGGAGCATGAAATCCCATATACAGAACGTAATATATTTTCTGAACCATTAAGCATTAGTGAAATTAAAGAAATTTTGCGTATGACAGAGGATGGTACGGATGAAATTATTTCAACTCGATCAAAGATTTTCCAGAAACTGAATGTTGATGTTGAAAGTTTACCATTACAACGTTTATATGAATTAATTCAAGAATATCCAGGTTTATTACGTCGTCCAATCATTTTAGATGAGAAACGTTTACAGGTTGGCTACAACGAGGATGAAATTCGTCGTTTCCTACCTCGTAAGGTCCGTGCTTATCAATTACAAGAAGCACAGCGTATGGTGAACTAATATCTCCGTATTCTGCATAGAATAAGTATTAGATGTTACATATGCAATAAGCATATTGTGACATCTATTTTTTTGTGTTTTACTTAAGTAAAACCTTCTATATAAAGAATAATAAATAATAGGGAAAAGTCATATATTTCCGTAAAGTATGTTAAACTTGATTTAAGCTTAATAGTTTACTACAATTTCAATAATTCAAATATCTTCTGTGAAACGGTGTATATCCTTTTCATTTTATGACAGAACAGCATACAATATAAGTAGAGACAACTGTGGACAATTAATTTTTGATCGGTTGCTCGATGGTTTTACTGTAGTGTGGTCAAAGGTTGAAAAACAAAAATGGAGTATGAGGTTAAAAACAATGAATAAAAGCATACTAATGAAACAAAACTGTTTTTCGACAAATGGCAGTGAAGGGAGATGAGGTCTAGTGGACATCGAACGTGTAAACGAAAATACACTCAAGCTCTTTATTACGTACAGTGATATAGAGGATCGCGGCTATAGTCGCGAAGAAATTTGGTACAATCGAGCGAAGGGTGAACAACTTTTTTGGGATATGATTGATGAAGTAAACACGGAGGATTACTTTGATGTAGAAGGTCCGATATGGATTCATATCAATGCGTCTGAAGTAGGCTTAGAAATCATTGTCACACGTGCACATATTTTAAAAGACGGTGAAACCTTAGATGGTTCTTCGCAATTTGATGAACACAAAGAAATGTTTGCCCCATTCGAGGACGTTGGAGAAGATCTTCTCAGTCAACTAACTCAATTTGGTGACTTAGATGAGTCAGAGCTATTTATGGATACAGACATTTATGTTTATAAATTCAAAGATATTGATGAGTTAATCCCTGTAGCGAAACGCATGACAGATGAATTAGTGGATTCCTCATTATTTAAATATGAAAATTGGTACTATTTGGTAGTTGACTTCGCGAACGCAGATGAAGAACTAAATCATCACGATAGAAATGCCGTTATCAAAGAATTTTTAATACCATCTAATTTCACAATCCATCGCTTAGAGGAATATGGCGAAAAAATTATGGAATTTAATTGCTTTGAAACAGTACGAAAATATTTTATTTAAAGTATTAAGTACTTGATTCAGTGGCTAAGACTGTAGATAAACTTGGTGATCAACAAGTTTATTTACAGTCTTTTTATTTAAAAAGATCTAGATTGAAGGAAAGTAATTAAAAGATAGCAATTTTTAAATTTCAAGAAAAAGCCGTACTTTATTTGTTGCTATAAAAACACTCCTTTACAATTAGTCAAAAAGGAGATAATTTTATGCTTATGGCTTACAACGAGCAGCAACAGATTTTTCTCCCATACCAATACTCAAGGGAAGCTTTACAACGATATAGACAGCAGATGAAATTTTATTGTCCTCAATGCCAACAGCCTGTCCAATTAAAAATAGGTAACTATAATATCCCCCATTTCGCTCATATTGCTAATAATAGTTGTGTACAGTTATTTGCAGAGGGTGAATCCAAACTTCATTTACAAGGGAAAGCCCAATTATTTGAATGGCTGGGAAAACTCGGGCATACAGTAAAGCTGGAGCCTTATTTACGGGAACTTTCTCAGCGGCCAGATATGCTTCTGATAAAAGAGCGAAAGCAAATTGCCATTGAATTTCAATGTAGTACAATTACTCATGAAAAGTGGTTAATGCGTACAGCTGGATATGAGGAAAATTCTATACAGCCATTGTGGCTTTTTCAAACACCTCAAAGACAAACTACACAAGGTATTCAAAAAATTTCTATTTCTCCAATTATGCAAAAGATAATAATTGCCTCAGCACAAGGCTTGGCCTATTTAGTGACCTATGATGCAAACACATCAAGGTTTATTTATTGGACGAATCTTCTTCATGTTCACGGGCATACTTTTATAGGTAAAGTACAAGAATTAATTATTCATAAGCAACATTTTCCTTTTTATGAGCCAAAGTTAATTACGAAAGAGGAATTTCATCTTTATTGGCAACTTTATAAAAAGCATTGTAAGCAATTCGTATACCAACGATTATTACATAGTAAAAATGGGGTACAAGATACATTTTTACGAAGTTGTTATGAATTACGCTTTGCTTTAACTGCTTTGCCTGAATATGTAGGTGTTCCGGTAAAAGATGCTGAAGCGATACCGATGTTTTCTATAGAATGGCAAACGATTTTATTTCATTTTTGCCGTCGTTTACAATTATCACCTCATGAACTAGACGAAAGAAATATTCGATTGTTTTTAATCCAACAAAATGTAGAGGTTACAAATCAAGCGTTACAAGCTATTAAAAATTATGGGATGGTGTTGGCGAAAAGTTATCAGAATGATTGTTTTCTGGATATTTGTGAGCAGGTGTACGCACATTTATTTGCAATTGACGCAATATACTGAGAAAATATGAGAGTATAGGAAAAACTCACATATAAAGGGGGCTGGCACATGGCTAGTAATCAAGTTTTAGTAAGAAATGAAGTTCCAGAAGAGTTAACTTGGCGTTTGGAGGATATATTTGCAACTGACGCCCTTTGGGAAGAAGAGTATAAAGAAGTTGCAGAAATTGCAAAAAAGGCATCTAGCTATGCAGGTACTTTAACAAATGGTGCAGATGCGTTATTTGCAGTTCTAACTTATCACGGTGATATTTATGAACGTACAATGAAGCTTTACACGTATGCTCATATGCGTTATGACCAAGATACGACAAATAGCTTTTACCAGGATATGAATAGTCGTATTCAAACATTAGCGACTAGTATCTCAGCTGCCCTATCGTTTTTAACACCAGAGATTTTATCATTGAGTGAAGAAACAATAGAACGTTACTTAGCAGAAAACAAAGACTTACAACTGTATAAGCAATCTTTAAAAGAAATAACGATGGCACGTCCGCACGTATTGCCAGCGGAACAGGAAGCATTACTTGCACAAATGTCTGAGGTTACAGGTACGGCTTCAAATACATTTAGTATGTTAAACAACGCTGATATGGTCTTCCCTAAAGTGAAAAATGAAGACGGAGAAGAAGTGCAGCTAACTCACGGTAACTATAGTAAGTTTTTAGAAAGTAAAGATCGAACTGTTCGTGAAAATGCGTTTAAAGTAATGTACGAAACTTATGGTAACTTTAAAAATACGTTTTCCGCTACATTAACTGGCAATGTTAAAAAGCATAATGTTAGCGCACGTATTCGTAATTATGATTCTGCACGCCACGCAGCAATGTCTAACAACTTCATTCCAGAAAGTGTTTATGATCAATTAATAGAAACAATCCATAAGCATTTACCAACTATGCAGCGCTATATTTCGTTACGTAAGAAGCTTTTAGGCGTAGACGAACTGCATATGTGGGATTTATTTACCCCACTCGTTCAGGAAGTCGATATGAAAGTCACTTACGACGAAGCGAAGGATATTTTAGTAAAGGCATTGGCGCCACTAGGTGAAGAATATCAAGGCATTGTTCAAAGTGGTATTGATAACCGTTGGGTGGATGTCTTAGAAAACAAAGGGAAACGCAGTGGAGCATACTCTTCAGGCGCTTATGGAACAAATCCATACATTTTAATGAACTGGCAAGACAATGTTAATAATCTGTTTACACTAGCTCATGAATTTGGTCATAGTGTACACAGTTATTATTCACGTAAAAATCAGCCATTTGTTTATGGTGATTACTCTATTTTTGTGGCTGAAGTAGCTTCGACATGTAATGAAGAACTGTTAAATGATTATTTACTGAAAACAATTGAAGACCCACAACAGAAAATTTATTTATTAAATCATTGGCTAGACGGCTTCAGAAGTACTGTTTTTAGACAAACAATGTTTGCTGAATTTGAGCACCTAATCCACCAAATGGATAAGAATGGTGAATCTTTAACGGCAGATCGTTTAACAGAGGTTTACTATAATTTAAATAAACAATACTTCGGCGAGGATATTGTTGTAGATGAGCAAATCGGCTTAGAGTGGGCTCGTATTCCACACTTCTACTATAATTACTATGTGTATCAATATGCTACAGGTAAATCAGCTGCAACAGCATTAAGTAAACAGATTTTAGAAGAGGGTACACCAGCTGTAGAACGTTATATTAATAACTTCTTAAAAGCAGGTTGCTCAGATTTCCCAATTGAGGTATTAAAGTCAGCGGGTGTTGATATGAACGTTGCAAAGCCTATTGATGATGCATGTAAAGTATTTGAAGAACGTTTAAACGAGTTGGAAAAATTATTGTTGAATAATTAATTTAGAAGGCTGTAGGAATGTTACTACAGCCTTTTTTCTATGATTAATTGAACGTTAAAAATTTAAAGAATAATGATTTTTTTTGATTTCTAAATGTTTAAAAGTGCGTATCTTGAAAAAATACTGTTTGTAATCGCTTTCTATTTGACAAATTTGTGAATCTACCATTGTATTCATTGCTATATTTACTATTCCATGATAAAGTGAGTCATGTGAAATAAATCACAAAACAAACATACACCCCTTTGTTTGAACGTGAACATTTCTCCCATCCCCTTTGTGAAAGAGAGGCGTCACTATCTGTCGAGGATAGTGGCGCTTCTTTTATTTTTTTATAAATCCCGATCAAACAGCGAAGTATTTCTGATAAACCTCAAAAATGTTCCGATAAATCACTAGAACATTCCGATAAATATATAGTGTCTAATCTAAAAATAAAATGAATGCAACTGGTTGCATTCATTTTATTTTTTCTTTATAATGCAATCAAACGATTACATTTTATCTTCATTCAATGGATGTTTAGACACCCATTGAATGAAGATAAAGCTCAGGCGGATGTCATGGATTTTGAAAGGAATGAATATAAGGATGTTAGCCAAAAAACTTCGCATCCTGCGAAAACGGCTAACTGACCTGTATCGTGCAGGGCCTAGGCACAATTCAAAATCCGGACGCAATTACGCCAAGGCGAAATTAATGAAAAGAGGCTAGAAAATGAAAGGTAAACAAAGTTATATGATGCCAGTCATTGCGGCGGCTCTTGGTTTTTTTATGGCTTTATTGGACACTACGATTGTGAATGTATCTTTGCCAAAAATTACAGCATACTATGAATCTACAATTGATCAAATTTCTTGGGTTGTTGATAGCTACAACATTGCATTTGGCGTTGTTTTGTTAACGGCAGTGAGATTTGCAGATCAATTTGGAAGGAAGAAAATATTTCAAATAGGGCTTATTTTGTTTGTAATTGCGTCGGTTCTTTGTGGATTATCGCAATCTATTGAGTTATTAATCTTATTTCGTGCGATTCAAGGTTTAGCGGCAGCAATGATTGTTCCAGTATGTGTTCCTTTAGTCCTTGTTCATACTCCGCCTGAAAAGGTTGGCATTGTAACGGCACTATTTGGAATAATGGCGGGGATATCGACAGCATTAGGACCAACAATTGGAGGAGTCATCTCAGAGCATTTTTCATGGCAGTGGATATTTTATATTAATGTACCAATCGGGATTTTAGCAGTAAGTTTAATTCATACTTTTGTACATGAATCGTATGATCCTACTGCTTCTAAGAAGATCGACTGGATCGGTATGATTACAATTAGTATGTCATTGTTTGCGCTCATATACGGGCTTTTACAAGTGAAAGAAGTTGGGTGGTCATCACCACTTGTTCTTAGTTGTTTAATTGGCAGTGTAATAGGCTTACTATTATTTGTAATGATTGAATCAAAAAATAAAGATCCAATGCTTCCAGTTCAGTTGTTTAAAAACTATCAATTTGCATGCGGGAATATCGCACTGTTATGTTTAGGAATCGGTATGATGTGTGTCTATTTTTTAATGGCATTTTATTTAACAACAGTAAACGGAATTTCTCAGATACAGGCGGGCCTAATTCTTAGCTCATCTTCTATAGCGACAATGCTCATTACTCCACTTGCAGCTAAAGCAAATAAAAGGGGGACATTATGGTTTGGTGTCATTGGTTATGTACTATTTAGTATAGGAACCTACTTGTTAGGTTTTATTTCACCAGATCAATCGGTTTGGGCTATTGTAGGAGTTTTAATGATTGTTGGTTTAGGATCGGGTTTAATCTTTAGCCCACTATCAATAGCACTCATTTTGCAAGTTCCCGAAGAAAAGGCAGGGATTGCGTCAGGGCTATTCCAAGTAAGTCGTGTAATTGGTGCTGCGGTTGGTGTGGCAATTTTAGTAGTGATGCTACAGCATATGATGCAAAACGAAATGAAAATAGCAAAAAATGAAATGATTGAAAAGGTGGAAATAAGTAAACTTAGTAATATTACTAAGGAAAAATTAAAGCTTCAGTTCGAAAATAATAAAAATGAGCTAACAGAAAATAAATCGTCACTACAGGATGTTTTACATAAGTTAACTGACGAAGAGCAAAAACTATTAAAATCTTCACCAAATTACGCACATGTTGAAATTAAGAAGAGATTTGTCATTGAAAGAGAGGAAATAATAAAACTTTATCCAGCTTTAGAAAAAATAATGAAGGATCATATTTCCTTAGCATTTAAAGCAGTTTTTAGATTCGGAGCAATTATTATGTTAATTGGTGCTGTCTTCGCATATTTGAATGGCATAAGTGCAAAAAGAATGAAGCAATATATAAGAGAACGAAACTTTGAGGTTGCTATGAAACGTTAACGTGTGTGTCCAAACATCTGCTTAAATAGAGAGAGTCAGTCTAAGAACACCATATCCTATGGCGATTTATCTGTGCGAAAGCGACAGCAACAACTATAACAACAACACACGACTGAATGATCAACATCGTGTCAGGACGCAATTATGCTGAGGTATAATTAATTTGAATGCAACTGATTGCTATCAATTTCTAATTCCGATATAATATTGAGCAAATTATGTTCGGAGGAGGAAAGAGGGCATAATGGCAAAGTTGAAAACAAGAGAAAAAATTCTTAATGCTGCTTTGACACTTTTTGGTGAAAAAGGATTTGCTGGAACTTCGACACGTGAAATTGCTGAACGTGCCGGTGTGAATCACATTACACTTTTTAGACACTTTGGAAATAAGGAGAATTTGTTTCGTGAGAGTGTTATTTCACATAAAACAGACAGAGATTATTTTCCTAAAATAGAAGAGGCGTTTACAGGTGATATAGAGCATGATCTTAAAATCTTGGCGCAAGCTTATTTTGAAGAAAACATTCCTGTCAAGGAAACTATTTGGGTCCTTATGCGTGAGATTCAACAAGATAAAGAATTTGAAAAAATGTTTTTTGAATACCCAAATAAGCTATTTCATCATTTAGAGAATTATTTAATTAAATTACATGAGCAAGGGAAAATTCCAAAAGGGAACTTTAAATATACAGCGAATTTTTTCTATTCATTGTTGTCGTCAATTTTAGTTTTCCAATTGACATTACCATATATAAATGAGCATATTAATCCGGATATCGATGAGATGATAGATGAGGTTGTACATTTATTTACAGTAAGTTTGTATAACCCGAGAGAACATAACAAAAGCAAGTGAAGTTTTGAACTGCCCCGTAAAAGTTAAATTGATGTCTAACTTTTACGGGGCAGTTCATTTTCTTCACTTGCTTTATTTTTAGGGGCATTTTGGACAAGTCCCTATTTTATAGAATTATAGTATAATTGCATTATTTAATACGCCACAATGTAGCGTGATTTGTCTGAATTCGTTCAATCTTTTGTTGTAGCATACGCTTCTTTAATTCGCGTTCAGCTGTTTGTTCTGTTAATGAGTAGATAAAAGCTACTTCATTTGTTGAAAGTGTATGGAATTTTGTAAATAACGCTTCTATTGTTGGTAATGGTTGGCGCACAAGCTGCTCATCCATCATTTCTTGTAAAATATGTTCATAAACTTCATAGGAATAGCTACCACTAACTTTAAGACCCTCATCTTCAATACATTCATTGAAAAATACAATACTAGGTACTTCATCAACTTCCATTTCACGTTTAATATATAAATCGCTTTGGAAGGCGCGTGCTGCTTCCTTTGAACCAAAGTCTGCGGAAAATTCATTCATGTCTAATTGAACATCTTCAGCAATTTTTAACAGCGTTGCATAAGAATTGACATCTTGTTTGTTTAGTAATACATATTCTTGTAGTTTCGACAAATAGCGTGCTCCTGCACGTTTGCCCTGTAACTCTGCAGCTTTAATAGCGATAGATGGTAAAACAGGGTGATTAATGTCGAGCTCAATACCTGATACACAACCCTTTACACGCTTACTTAAACAATTTAGTGTGGCAAGCTCTGTGCTTAGTACAAGGCGCCATGTGAAATAATGGTTGTACTCTAGCTGTAATCTACGAAGAATGGCTTGCATATTAAAAGCTTCAGGACAAAGTGGATCTACGAAAATATACAATTCAATAGGCTTATTAACAGTAGAAAACTCAGGAGTTGGCTCTTGCAACAATTGAATATTATTCACGTAACAATTCCCCCTCATCGTCATTTGGTGTATTAATCATGTGATGAGCTGTTAATACTAAACGTTGATAATAAGTTTCGCGGAACTTCCCTTCTAACCCAACTTCATCCATTGCTTCGGACATACATTCAAGCCAAGCTTGAGCACGATCAGGTGTAATAGGAAAATTCATATGGCGTGCACGCATCATTGGATGTCCATGCTCCTCAGTAAAAAGATTTGGTCCACCTAAATACTGTGTTTGAAATTGAATTTGCTTGCGGGCTGTCTCTGTCAAATCTTTCGGAAAGATTGGAATAAGATCAGGATGCTTAGCAACTCTTTTATAGAACGCATGGATTAGCTCTGAAAGCTTTTCAGCTCCCAGCTCCTCATAAGGAACAGTGTATTTTCGACTCATAAGTTAAATGCCCCTTTAATTCTTTATATCGTAAAGTATATTTTTATACTTGGTCATCTTTACAAATGTGAATTTCTTGTGACTACCTTTATTCTATCAACGTCTTTTCGTTAACACAAACAAAGCGCTCTTCTGAAATGTTTTTCCCTAGAAAAGCACAAATTTCACCACGGGGGTGAAATTTGCCGAAAAAGACAGTATTAACAATTAATGTGCGATTAAACTGTGTAGTAATTCATCACTTTTTTGACATAATCCTGTGTTTCTTTAAAAGGAGGAATGCCACCATACTTTGTAACGCGTGAAGATCCTGCATTATAAGCAGCTAACGCTAGTGTAGGATCATTATCAAATTTATCTAGCAATTGGCGCAAATACTTTGCCCCTGCCATAATATTTTGCTCAGGATCAAAGGCGTTTGTAACCCCTAAATATTGTGCTGTTTTTGGCATTAATTGCATTAATCCTTGTGCTCCAGCATGACTAACCACATTTGAATTAAAATTAGACTCTTGCTTAATCACTGAAGCGATGAGTTTCTCAGGTACATTATATGTAGATGCTGCCTTTTGAATAATGGATGCGTATTGGTTCGCACCTGCTAATGAATTGGCATACGCTGTTGAACCAATTACATCATCCGAAACATAGGAGTCGAGTTTTGTACTAGATTGTGTGTTTGCTAATGCTGCCTGTACAGCAGTAGGTATGTAAACGGCATTAGAACCATTATAAAGTAATGATTGATATGCACTATTTTGCATGTTTTCAGATAACCCATTTAAACTACTAAACTGATTCATCAATGACGAAGCGCTTGATACACCCCCGAGCAAACTAGATAATTTTGCACTATTAGTAGTAGTTGAGTCGCCAAGCAATTCGCTAATCATGTCTGAAAACATAGAATTGCTGTCTGTAAGATTGTTTGACGATGAATTTTCTGAAGATCCTAGTGTTTGTAATGCTTGAATGTCAAGTAAAGTTCTGAGTGATTGGATATCCAAGGAGTTGTCACCCTTTCTTGTGTACTAGTTAAGCTATTGTTATTTATTCATTTGTAATGCTTTCATAAAACGTGCGATTTTTTTATCTGTTGCCCGTTTTTCAATACCATATTGCTGTAGAAAATCGTCGAAGATTGTATTTCCTTTTATTTCATCTTTTGATTCATATTCTACCTCATAATCGTCGCACTGCAAATAGAAAGAATGATCAAATACTAGTAAACCATCCTTATAAGGAATTTCGACACGATCAGTTGTTAGTGAACCAAATACTGCTAATTCTTTTAAAGGGATGTTGAAGAGAGCTAGTCTTTTTGCTACTTCTTGGGCATAGAATCCTTCTCCAACAAGCATTTTCTTAGCTTGCTCAGCAGTTAATTCGTCAGTTGTTTCTAAATGTGCATGCTCTGCATTTTTTTCTTTTAAAGTACATTCAAAATATTTGTCGATTTGTCTAATGCGAAGCCCACTTTGTCGTTTTTGAATAGCTTGAGAAGGTGTGTCGAAATAATGATTTGTTTGACGATGAATAGCATTTTCGGGAATATTGAATTCTTGCAATAAATGTTCGTATTGTTGTTTTGTTAAAAGATTTTTAAATTCTATTTCAAGTTGTTGTGCCATATGCTCACCTGTTTGTTTTAATTTTTTTTAAAAGTGTGTTGATTAGAAAAAAGATTAACATGTATAGTTAATCTCTGTTCCGACTGGGACCCTCAGGAAAGCGCCCAGTCGGAACGGAAATCAACTACACGCTATGATAAAAAGTTTAGTTCGTTATTTCATTGATTTAGTATTTACACACTGCAACTAATTACCCTCTATGCTAAAATAAGAGGAAGAGTAAGACGAAAAGGGGAACCGCATGTGCGTAAAATTTATACAATAGAAACATTGAATTTTAAAAACGAGCAACTTCATTTTAGTTTAAACGACATTGAAGTAAATTTACAGTTAAAACCTGCTGCACAATTAATTGCAGATTCTGATGACTTTGCGTTTATTTATTTACTTGATGCAGGAGAGAATTATCATTACTTGCGTTTTCCACCGAGTAGTTGGGAGCAACTTGTACATATTTTACAAAAAAAGCAAAATCCCAAGCTACAACTAGGTGAAGAAGTTATTGAACTTACAAATTTTTACGATGAACTGGAAATGCTCGTGTATAATATTGAAGGAAATTACAATTATGGGGCGGAATTTGTCCAAATGGTGGAACAACACTTCAAGGCAATTCTTGCTGAATAAAAAGACAAAACGAACAGACGGTGTTGGTTTTGTTCGATACCGAATGTCGGGAGGTTTTTGCGATGGGACAATGGGAAATATTTTTAAGTCCTTATAAACAAGCAGTAGATGAGTTAAAAGTAAAATTAAAAGGTATGCGTTCACAGTTTGGTATTGTTAATGCAAATTCGCCAATTGAATTTGTGACGGGACGTGTAAAGCCTTTAGCAAGCATATACGATAAATCATTAGAAAAAGGGCTTGCCTTTGAGCCTTCTAAACGACTAGGCGATGAGCTAGGGGATATTGCAGGCTTACGTATTATGTGTCAATTTGTAGATGATATTTCTACAGTTACGGAGCTAATACGTCAACGTAAAGATATGCGTGTAGTAGAAGAGCGTGATTATATTACACATAATAAGCCAAGTGGATACCGCTCATATCATATGATTGTTGAATATCCTGTAGAGACGATACAGGGGAAAAAAGTGGTGTTAGCGGAAATACAAATAAGAACACTAGCTATGAATTTCTGGGCATCAATTGAGCATTCTTTAAATTATAAATATAAAGGCATGTTCCCCGAAGAAATAAAAAATCGACTTCAAAGTGCAGCGGAGGCTGCCTTCCGATTGGATGAGGAAATGTCGTCCATTCGTAGTGAGATTCAAGAGGCACAGGCCTACTTCAGTGAATATAAAGAGGCATCGAATCCTAATTTATTATCGGAGAAGGAGCGTGACACACAATGAAATTTTCTATTCAATCACGTAGAGATGCACAGTCGAACGAATTAATGGAGCTAGCTAGAACGTATTTGCAAGATTTTGGATTAACTTATGATGAAGAGGCTCCTGAAATCGTAATCTCTATTGGAGGAGATGGCACATTACTACATGCCTTTCACCGATATTCTCATTTGCTAGATCAGGTTGCCTTCGTAGGTATCCATACGGGACATTTAGGATTTTATGCGGATTGGAAACCATCTGAATTAGAAAAGCTTGTATTGTCCATTGCTAAAAAGGACTTTAACGTTGTGGAATATCCACTACTATCAGTAAAGGTGGAGCATCATAATGCGGAATCCAATACGTATTTAGCGTTAAATGAAGCAACTGTGAAATCACCAGATGTCACGCTTGTTATGGATGTAGAGTTAAATGGTAATCAGTTTGAACGTTTCCGTGGAGACGGTCTTTGTGTGTCAACTCCTTCTGGTAGTACAGCTTATAATAAAGCCCTCGGTGGAGCAATTATTCACCCGACTTTAGCAGCACTCCAAATCACTGAGATAGCATCTATCAATAACCGTGTCTTCCGTACAGTTGGTTCACCACTCATTTTACCAGCACACCATCACTGTGTTTTACGTCCAGTAAATGAACAAAACTTTAATATGACTGTTGATCATTTACAAGTTACGCAAGGCGATGTGAAGTCAATTGCTTTTAATGTAGCAACTGAAAGAGTGCGTTTTGCCCGTTTCCGTCCATTCCCATTCTGGGAACGAGTACATGAATCATTCGTGGCAAATGAGTAAAATGGATACAAGGTTTACACTGCATTTTATAGCGGAAAAGGATGGCCAACTACTAAGGGAGGCCTTATCTGAATGGCGCATTTCCAAGCGAGCTTTAACAGCTATTAAATTTGATGGAGGATTACTGACAGTGAATGGTGTAGAACGCAATGTTCGACATCCTCTTCACGTTGGGGATCGAGTTGAGGTTAAATTCCCTCCTGAAGAAAAAAGTGAAGGACTCGCAGTTGAACATGGTGAACTTTCTATTATTTATGAAGATGAAGCTATTTTAGTGCTTAATAAGCCTGCACATCAGAGTACGATTCCTTCGCGTGAGCATCCAACACATAGCGTAGCTAATCTAGTGTGTGGTCATTTTCAGCAGCAAGGTCTAGCATCAACTGCTCATATCGTAACGAGACTTGACCGTGATACTTCTGGCTTGCTATGCATTGCCAAACATGCTCATATTCATCATTTAACGGGACTTGCACAGCGCAGTGGAGAGATTTCTCGACAATATGAAGCAATTGTACATGGACATGTTGCACAAGAATTACAATCAATCATTGCTCCTATTGGACGCAAGGAGACGAGTATCATTGAGCGAGAAGTGCGTGAGGATGGTCAATTTGCGCATACAGATGTGACAATTTTAAGGCACTTTTATTTACATGATGAACCGATGACACATATACAACTAAAGTTGCACACAGGGCGTACACATCAAATCCGTGTGCATATGGCCTACGTGGGACATCCACTTGTTGGAGATGAACTTTATGGTGGAAGTCGCGAGCTTATCAATAGACAAGCCTTACACTGTGTGTCATTAAAGATGCTTCATCCTTTGACGGGTGAGCGTTTACAATTCACAAGTAACTTAAATGAAGATATGCAACGATTATTGAATGGCTCCTTAGTTTGAAGTTCGAGACCATCTAAACAGTCATTAGTTCACTAAAAGTGAAAACTATTACTGAATCATGTTATAAAGTTAAGGAGATGTTCGCACAAACGGGCATCTCTTTATCATTTTATTTTTTATAAAAGTAATAAGTCTTTCTTAACAGCACGTTAACAGAACAAAAAGTGATTGTAGGGTATAGTAGAGTAGAGAGTTTTTAGGCTCAGTACCATAAGTTGAGAATGACATTTTTTTAATATATGTTATGTATATTAGTTGATTGGAGTGGAGACTGGGCGACTCCTTGGGGATTAGCAATAGAGGAACGAAGGCTAAAACCATCACGTCCTGTGATAACGCCTTCGTGACCAACATCGTGCTGTTGCTGTCGCTACGTTGCACTACGCTTTCGCGCAAAAAACATCTGTTGGCCCAAGCGGTTCATCGGACGCCCCCAGGAAGCTCTGCTCTGCGCGAAAGCGAAGCGTCAGCGGCAAATGTTTTCTGTAGCGAAAGCAAAGCGACAGCTACAAAGCGCCCAGTCGGAACAGAAATCAACCCCATGTTATGGTAATAGGTAAGAAATAGAGACGTTTACCCACAGATTTATCCAATTAGATTGCAGCGATGCCGTAGATTGCTAAGTAGTAAAAAAAGGGTTTGCAGAAAAGGCACAATACACTCTATTATATATAAGGTAGATTTACGGCATTGCCCGTATCAATGATTTAACTTATTTCAGCAAATGTTTTCTGTACAGAAAGCAAAGCGACAGGTACAAATGAATTTACTTTTCGGCGGTTGGTCAAACATCCGCTGAAATATAGGAACTCAGTCTAAGAACGCCACGTCCTGTGGCAAAGACTGAGTGACCAACATCACGTTGGCCTAAAGCCTCCGGCGGATGTCACGGAATCGGAAATGAGTTCTTTGTGCAAGCACAAAGCCGATTCTGGACGCAATTATGCCGAGGCATAACTGATTGCTCGGAAGGAGGGGACAAGCATGATAGAGGAAAGAAATGAAAAGAATGAAGTACAATTCGACGAAGCACGTTTGCGAGAAATGCTCGAATCACATGATATAAACGCATTCCGCGATGAGTTTTTAGAGCTTCATCCATATGATCAGGCAACGTTTTATGAGAAGGTGGAGCCTGATATAAGGAAGATCATCTATTCGTTCTTGTCTCCGACGGAAATGGCTGATATTTTTGAGGCAATCGAAATAGATGATGATGAATACACAGCGTATCTAGCTGAGATGGATCCGTCATATGGTGCAGAAATGCTTTCTCATATGTATGCGGATGATGCAGCAGACGTTTTAAATGAGTTGGATACAAAACAACGTGAAAGCTATTTAGGCATGATGGATGAGGAAGCAGCTGAAGAGATTAACGAGTTATTAAGATATGACGAAGGTACAGCTGGTTCTATCATGACACCTGAATATGTAGCGATACCAGAAAATTCTACTGTGCGTTCAGCAATGGCAATTTTACGGAAAGAAGCGCCAGAAGCTGAAACCATTTATTATATATTTGTCGTTGATGAAGCACATCGATTAACAGGCGTTATTACGCTTCGTGATTTAATTATAGCTGATGAAGATACCCTTATCCGTTCAATTATGAATGAACGTGTTGTCATGGTGCACGTAGGGGATGACCAAGAAGAGGTTGCTCAAATTATGAAGGACTATAACTTCTTAGCGACACCGGTTATTGACGATAAGGGAGAATTACTAGGGATTATTACAGTCGACGATATTATCGACGTTATTGATGAAGAAGCCTCGGAGGATTACTCTAAATTAGCGGGTATTTCCGATATGGATAAATTTGATACAACTTCATTCCAAGCGGCTAAAAAGCGTTTGCCATGGCTTGTCATATTATTATTTTTAGGGATGTTGACAGCAAATTTGATGGGACAGTTTGAGGCAACGTTAGAGCAGGTTGCGTTACTCGCAGTGTTTATTCCTCTCATTTCAGGTACTTCAGGAAATAGTGGAACACAAGCACTAGCGGTAGCTATTCGAGGAATTGCAACAGGAGACGTCGAAGAACATAGCAAGCTAAAATTACTACTACGTGAAGCTGGTACAGGCTTAATGTCTGGAATTGTTTGTGGATTGATAGTGATCGGCATCATCTATGTTTGGAAACAAGAGTTGATTCTTGGGATGCTGGTGGGAGCAGCGCTTTGTGGTTCTATTTTAGTAGCAACACTTGCAGGTTCTTTTATTCCACTACTAATGCATCGCATGAAGATTGATCCGGCTGTCGCATCAGGTCCATTTATTACAACGTTAAATGATATTACAAGTATTTTAATTTACTTAGGTTTAGCGACAGTGTTCTTAAGTCAAATAGGCTGAGAACCAAATTTCTTCCTCTTGCATATTGTATGAAAAAAGGGAAGTGAGTAATGTGGGTCAAGAGCCACGCTTGTTTATAAAGTCACCATCATATTTTCTAAATATTTCTAAGATGCTACATGAACTTGAATTGGAAGAAAGTACGTCAGTGTATATAAAGGACGGCTATTTCAATGAACAAACTATTGAAGAAAAAGAAGAAGTGGTTGAAAAAGTACAAATAGATCCGTATTTACTAAAGCAGCTTCAATTTTTAGAGAAGCCTTTTCGGCAAAAAGCCTATCAACCATTACTTATATGTTTAAAGGATGGTAGAGAATTACGTGGTAGTGCATCTGATGTACAGACCGATTCGTTAATGCTTACTTCTTTCGAATTAAAGACGCAAGAGATTATCTATTTTGAGGACATAGATCAAGTATTATGGCGAGGTAAACAATTACCAACCTTATGAAAAAAGTGTACAGCAGAGGATGCTGTACACTTTTTTTATGTGTAGTGTGTCAAAGGAGAAAAGATTATTCACAAATTCCTAAGTCAACATCAGCAATACATTGTACAGCGCAGAAGCATGATAAATCTACAGTAATACAGCTCTCAGTTGAATTCCAATCATCTACTTTACATATTTTTTTCATGTTGACACAGCAGCCATCTCGACTTAATAAATCTACTGTACTTTCGCTGGAGTCAAATGAACATAAAGGCTCTAAAACACGCAAAGTAGCGCAGCATTCATCGAACATATCTTCTACACGGAAAAATACTGATGTACAGATACATGGATCTGCTGTTGGTGAACTGAAAAATGCTTTAAAAGGAGTACCGTCTTTTGTAATTAACATGAATACACGTGTATCTGCATGAGAGCGTGCAGGACTTACAATGCCTCCAAGTGGTTCTAAGAAACAGTTAGCTGTACATGGTTGACATTCATCTCTCACCGCTTGATTCTGAATGTCTAAGATAGCGCGTACTACGTCACAAACGCAGCCTGCTGAATGGATTGGTCCAATAGGATTTGTTGGCTTGCCACAACCCATATTGTCACCTCCTTTCCTTGTTACTACTTCTACAATATGTGCTTATGAAAAATGGACTCGGGCTTTCGTATATATAGTTAAATGAATAGTTTTTTTATGGTTGGAGAAACTTTAAAGAAAAGGAGGGTAAAACTTGAAGCTTTTAGGAATGATGTTACCTCTATTAGTCAGTTTGTCACTTTTAAGTGGTTGTGGTGAAAAAGAAAAAGTTATTGTCTACGGTTCACCAGAAAATGAAAAGGAAGTTGAATCCATTTTAAAAGAACATGACTATGTAGACAAAACAACGGTTATCCAATATGACAATAGTATGCTTGTAGCGGTGCAAATTAAACAGTGGGATAAATGGAAAAAGGCTAAATTAGAGAAAAAGTTGCAAAAGAAATTTGATGAAAAATATCCAAACAAAGATGTTTTTGTCTCAGCTGATTATAAAATATTTTATGAAGCCAATAAAATAAAAAAGGAACAAGTTGAAGATAATAAACTGAAAGATAAAATTAAGAAATTGAAAAAGCTTGCAAAGGAGGAAACATAATGGAAAAAGATCAATACCAGCAATTAGAACAAAATGTCACGCCTAAACCGCCCTATTTTAAGAATGTTGCTAAGGCGTTTCTAGTAGGTGGACTTATTTGTACAATTGGGCAAGCCGTATCACTTTTTTATATGACTTTCTTTGATTTTACCGAAGCGACAGTCGGAAATCCAACAGTAGCAACAATGATATTTTTCGCCATGATTTTAACTGGGATTGGCTTATATAAGAAAATTGGTCAATTTGCTGGAGCTGGATCAGCTGTCCCAGTTACAGGGTTTGGTAATGCTGTAATTTCTGCTGCCATTGAGCATAGATCTGAAGGATTAGTACTCGGTGTTGGAGGAAATTTATTTAAATTAGCTGGTTCAGTTGTATTATTTGGTGTTGTCTCCGCCTTTTTTATTGCACTTATTAAATTCATTCTTGTGACGATAGGAGTGGTTTCATGGTAATTGTTTTTCAATCGAAGCCGTCCTTAATAGCAGGTGGTGTGGTAGCAGGACCACTAGAGAAACGTAGTATATTTAGTCAACATTTCGATGCGACCTATGACGATGAACGTTGGCAAATGAAAACAAATGAACAAGGTCATCGAAAAATGGTTGAAGAGGCTTGTGAATTTGCCATGAAAAAAGCGGGCGTGAAAAATAAGGACATAGATTACTTTATGGGCGGCGATTTGGTTAACCAAATGACACCAACCAATTTTGCGGCCAGAGACCTAGACATTCCTTTTATAGGATTATTCTCAGCGTGTGCTACCTCTATATCTTCCGTAATTATTGCGAGCCTATTAACAGAAGTAGGTGCCTCCAATTTATCGTTAGCTGGTGCATCTAGTCAACACAATGCGGTTGAACGACAATTCCGCTATCCAATCAATTATGGCTCACAAAAGCCCCAAACTGCTCAATGGACGGTAACGGCTGCTGGTTATGCTCTTGTTGGTAAACATCATGAGGAATACCCTTCTATTGAAGCAGCGACTATTGGCAAATCGGTTGATTATGGTATGGATGACCCTTTCCACATGGGTGCAGCGATGGCACCTGCCGCTTTTCAAACCATTCAATCACATTTAGAGCAGCGAAATCAAAAAATTTACCATTATGATTTAATTTTAACAGGTGATTTAGGTCAACTTGGCATAAAACTTCTAAAAGGAATGTTTGTTGAGAGTGGCATAAAGAGCGAAGAGTTAACACCTTTACGTGATGCAGGTGCTGAGTTTTATGGACAGGATGAAACGTTTCAATCCGGTGCAAGTGGTGCAGGTTGTTCGGCAGCTGTTTTTTTTAGTTACGTGATTCAACAGATGCGAGCAGGTACCTATAAACGAGTACTTCTTGTGGCGACAGGAGCGTTATTGTCTCCGCTATCATTTCAACAGGGCGAGACAATTCCATGTACGGCACATGCGATTGAAATTACAATGAAATGAGGCAAAAGCTATGGTTATGACATTTGTGTTCGCATTTTTTGTAGGAGGCATTATTTGCGCCATAGGTCAATTATTAATGGATTTTGGTAAATTAACACCTGGACATACATTGAGTACTCTAGTCGTAGCTGGTGCAATTCTTGCCGGAATGGGTTTGTATGAACCACTCATTAATTTTGCTGGTGCCGGTGCAACTGTCCCTATTACATCTTTTGGAAATTCTTTGACGCAAGGTGCAATTGTTGAAGCGGAAAGACATGGGCTAGTAGGTGTACTAACTGGGATGTTCGAGGTGACAAGCTCAGGAATCAGTGCTGCCGTTGTTTTTGGCTTTATTGGAGCTTTAATATTTAAACCTAAAGGAAATGTTGATTAGACGAATACCCCACCCATTTTTACAACCCTAACATATTATAGGTTGTAGAAGGGAGGGGTATTTTTATGGGATATCAAGGCTGGGGTGCACATCCGTATGGAGGGCATGCTGATGGTTGTTACGGAGGAGATTATGGCGGTTACTATGGTGGTTCCCATGGAGGATCCCATGGAGGATACTATGGTGGTCACCATGATGGTTGCTATGGAGGTTACTATGGCGGACATGGGCATAGTTCAACTTTTGTCTTAATTGTTGTTCTATTTATTCTTCTGATCATTGTTGGCGCTGCTTGCATATAATTTGATTAACTACTTTCAACATATCTCTTTTGTACCGAAAGCGAAGCGACAGGTACAAATGTTTTATGTAACGTAAGTGAAACGGCAGTTACAGAAGTTTCTCACCTTTATAGGCGGTGAGATGAATGCAGGTTTAGCTATTTTTCAGCGGATGTCCAAACATTTGCTGAAATAGTGGAACTCAGTCTAAGAACGCCACGTCCTGTGGCAACGACTGAGTGACTAACATCGGGTTGGTGTCGCTGCGTTAACACTAAGCTTTCGCACAGAAAACATTTGTTGGCCTAAAGTCTCCGGCGGATGCTATGGAATCGGAAAGGAGTTCATAAAGGATGTTAGCCTAAAATCATCGCATCCATGCGATAACGGCTAACTGACCTGCATCGGTAAAAGCGCCACGTCCTGTGGCATTACCGAAATGACCGAAATCGTGTCAGCCCTCACGCAGGCCCAAGCACAAAGCCGATTCCGAACGCAATTATGCCGAGGCATAATTGATTGTGACAGTAGATAGAGGCTTTAGCTTTTCTTCAGAGTGCTCCATTTTCTGAATAAAGTTTAAAGCCTTCACTAGTTGTCATAGGTTTAGTAGATAAAATGAAGTAGGAAAAATTTAATTTTAACTGATAGGAGGGGGAACATGAATCGCTCGTTGTTTAATTCAATTGAACAAAAAACTGGGGTATCAATGGATGAAATCTTTGCACTAGCAAATGAAATTCAACATGCTGATTTTAAAAATGAAAAACAAGTAAGAAAAATCGTACGACGCGTAAGTAAAATGTCCAAGAGACAAATTACGCAAGAGCTTGAAGATAAGTTAGTACAATCTATTATTCAAGATGGTAATTCACTAGATTTAGATAAAATTACTAAAATGATGAAATAACATGATATATCTATTAGCAAAGCAATATATCTAAAAGGTTGGTTTAAATGAATTTTCATTTATAAATCAACCTTTAAAGCATTGTTTTAATAAAAAGGGTGTTACGATATGCATCAGCATTTTCGTAACACCTGTTTAATCAATTATGCCACGGCATAATTGCGTCCGGAATCGGCTTTGTGCTTGCACAAAGAACTCTTTTTTTCGAACTGAGTTCTTCTATTTCAGCGTATGTTTGGACACCCGCTGAAATAAGTTAGATCTCTTTTTCCATAGCACGATGTGGGATACCAGCATCCATAAATTCAGGAGATGTTACCGTATAGCCAAGCTTTTCATAAAACGGAATAGCATAGCTTTGTGCATGGAGTTTTAGTTTTTTCTTATTCATTGAAATGGCGTGCTTCTCCATTTCATTCATAATTAAAGCACCTAGTTTTTTTCCACGTTGATCTTGTAAAATACAAACACGTTCAATTTTTGCTGTATCATTCTCGATACTTCGTAAACGTGCAGCACCTACAGGGGCATTGTTATCGTACATAATGAAATGCGTTGCAGATGCATCCTCAGCATCACATTCTAGATGAAGCGGCACACCTTGCTCTTCAACAAAAACTTGTTTGCGGACTGCAAACGCATCCTCATGTTCTTTTGCTGTTTCAACAATCTTAACGGTATACAAGGATTACTCAGCTCCTGACAAACGGAAAGTTTCATATGTTGTCCACGAGCCATCTTCCAATTGGTATAAAAGATGAATGCGATCAATTATATCTTTTTCGTCAACACCTGTCATACGTAATTGACCAAAGATGTCATCGTGCTCGGAATCTGTCATTTTTTGAGCAATAGTAATATGTGGTACAAATACATGTTTTGACTCACCGAAAGGTACTTTTTCTTCTAAAGCTTGGCGGAAAGCTGTTAATTGTTCAGTTGGTTCAATGCGGAAATAAATCGCATTTGTTGTTGGGAAAAATGAACTAATGCGTAATGCATGAATGTCTAAAGGTGCATATTTGGTAGCAAGCTCATCTAATTGCTTTACGACAGATTGAATATCTTCTTCCGTAGCATCAAAGCTGTCTTTTAATGTTAAATGCGGAGTAATCTTCGCATAATGAGGATCATAACGTTTGCGATAAGTATTCGCTAAATCTTGCAATTTTTTTGATGGAAATGCCACAATACCGTACTTCATAGGTCATTACCTCCCGAAAATAAACAATTTTTTATTTAAGTATAACAGAAATTTCCGATTTCGTAATTTGAATCGTCCATATTAATTGAAATTTTCAATTAATGCGCGACGTAAATCAGGTTTCCAATATTTCCATGTATGATTGCCATCGAATTCTTCATAAAATGTAGAAAACCCTTTGTTTAACATGAGGTTATGCAGCTGACGATTGGGTGTTAAAAAATCTTTGATGGTTTTATCCATCGTGACAACTTTATCTTCCTCTTTACCGACAATATGGTAAATGGAAATTGTGCCTGGATCTTTAAAATTCTCTACAGCTTGTAGAACATCTTCATCAACATACGGTGATTGTAAAATGACCTTGCCAAAAATACTTGGGTATTTTAATGCGGCCATTAAAGAAGCGGTTGCAGCCATTGAATCACCAATAACCCCACGACTCATTCCCATTTGGTAGGTTGCGTATTCAGCGTCTAAATATGGCACAAGCTCATGGGCTAAAAAACGAAGGTATGCTTCATGTTGTTCACCACTTGGAATATATTTATGACGTCGATCTTTAATGTCCTTATAAGGAACGAATGCAATGATTAAATTTTCGATTTCATAGTCATCGATAAGTTCATCAGCAAGTTTTGTAATACCTCCAAGCTGGAAATAATCTTTGCCGTCTGATGCAATTAAAATATTATATTTATACAGTGGAGAATAATTTGCAGGAACATAAATATAGAGCTGTAATTCCTCCTGTAATGCTTCACTATAGAACTTTAAATCCTGTACAGTTCCCTTATCCAATGATGACACTCCTTCTCATGTTTGTAACAAAATTGTACCATATAGCTAAAGTAAAGGTATAATAGGTTGGGCTAGCACTATTCTAGTAATAAAATCGAAGTGAGGGATAGTTATGCATGATAAAAATACTCGCATACACTCTGATGAAGTAGCGAAGGCAGCCCAAGCTGCACTTTTCCGTCGAGGTGTATCGCTAGAGGATATTGCTGAAATTGTTTATGAAATGCAAAAATCCTATAATGAAGGTTTAACATTAGACCACTGTGTTCATTCTGTTGAGCGTGTATTACGTAAGCGTGAAGTTCAACATGCTTTATTAGTAGGAATCGAACTAGATGAACTTGCAGAGAAAAAGTTATTATCGGCACCATTACAACAAATAGTAGAATCCGATGAGGGTTTATTTGGTGTGGATGAAACAATCGCACTTGGAGCCGTTTTTACATATGGTAGCATAGCGGTAACAACTTTTGGGCACTTAGACAAGCAAAAAATCGGTATTATTAAGAAGTTGGATACAGAACCAGGCCATCATGTAAATACGTTTTTAGATGATTTAGTAGGCAGTATCGCAGCCTCTGCGGCATCACGTATTGCTCATCGTATGCGTGACTTGGAAGAAGAGGGCGGTACATTTGCAGATATCGAGCCTGAAGAGCTAGGACCAAAACCAAAATCACATAATGAGATTTAATAGTATTTTAATATATAACAGAGCCTCCTCAATAATATGAGGAGGCTCTGCTTATTTAGTATACTTAATGAAATGTTTTGTATACGTATACTCATACACTTAGTTTTAATAATTAATTGCTATAGGATTTTAAATATTCTTTTACTTTTGCACTGTCTGCCTCAAGCTTTAATCCAGTATTAACTAGTGGTGAAACAGTGGATACAGCAGGTTTTTTATTGCCTTGATAGTAGCTAATAAATTCATCTTGATTAATTGAGTAAAGAATTGCTTTACGTAGATCTACTGAATCTGATACAGCGCGACCAGATGTATTCATTTGTAGATAGGATACTGCATTACTATCAGCAGTGTGTAACGTTAGTTTATTATCAGATTTTACAATGTCTAGCTTTGTTTCTGGTACTGATTGGAGAATATGGATTTCACCATTACGTAATGCGGATAAAGCACTATCGTTATCAGCGATAAAACGAACATTAATCTTTGCGATCTTCGGTTCATACTCACTACCTACACGGTAAGCTGGATTTTTCACAAATTGTGCTTCATAATCATTTTTCTTCACTAGAATGTAAGGGCCACTTGCATAAAGATGGTTGTTGTATGTTGCTGTGCCTTCCGTTACTGTAGCTTGATCACCATAGGCGATATCCTTATCTGGATTATAACTTGCTACATCATATGTGTTAATGCTTGTTACTTGTTTTTCAGATACGATACCACCCGATTGGTGTGCTAAATAGTTTAACACTTGTGGGAATGGTGTTGGTGTTGTAATTTTAACAACTTGGTATGCGCCAGTTGCATTATTAACAGTCCCTTTATCTTTTGTTAATTGCGTTACGGCAGCAGGGAGTTTTTGAGATAATGCATCTAACACAGACTGATCAGAGCCAGCAACTTTTTTCTTTTGTAATTCAGCTAAGTCAGAAACAATTTCGACCTTTTCGATATTTTCATGAAGACTATATGTGCGATGGTCTGGAACTGATTTTGGATCTTTTGCACGATTTAATGAGAATACAACATCTTCTGCGGAAACTAATTCACCTGTATCAACAGCGGCACCGTCTTTGACAGCAGCGAAGTTAATATCATCGCGTAAAATGAAATAATATTCTTGGTTACCTTCAGCAATAGCATGATTATAAGATAATGATCCATCAGAAACGACATCATCTGTATCAGTTAAGTTTACAAGTCGTACATACATATTTGTATTTAATGTATTAATAGAACCATCATTTCCTTTAATAGGATCAAGCGATGTTAACGAACTAATTGTTTGATGTAAAATCAATGGTTCAGTTGCATTTTTGGATGAGTCATTAAACTCAATACTTTCCCAAACTTGCGCACGGGATTTTGGTAGATGCACTGTTTTTGGATTTACTAATTCAGAGTAAATTCCTTGATATTTATTTGAAATATATAACGGCGCAATATAAGCTTGATCGAATACTAAGTATTGTTCTAATTCTTTATATTTGGCAGCAGCTTCATCACCTGTTAATGTACTTGCTTCTTCGATAAGAGCATCTAATTTTGAATCAGATACAATGCTATAATCACCGCCCGTTTTAAATAAACCACGAACAGCATAATCAGGGTTACCTGTTACTGTTGTCCAGCTCGAAAGCGCTAAATCATAATTGCCAGCATCTTTTTGTGCTGAAAATGAACCATAATCAGGTTGAATATTTAGTTTAACATCAAAGCCATTTTTAACTAGTTGATCACGAACAATGTTCATGTCTTCCTCAGAAGCGGCCATCCCTAATAATTCAATAGCTTTTTTACCTTTACCTTTTGAATCATCTTTACTACCTTCTACTTCAGTTTTTGTTTGTACACAGCCTGCTAACGCTAATACTGCTATGAATAAGAATACAAGTAATCTTTTCATTTAAAAACCTCCATTATTAATTTGATTTTGGATCTAAAGCATCTCGTAACCCATCGCCTAAAAAGTTAAAGGAGAGAACGAGAAGCATAATACAAAGACCAGGGAAAATAGCGACATAGGAATGTGTTTCCAGATACGTACTGCCAACTTTTAGAATATTGCCCCATTCAGGAATGTGTGGCTCAATGCCGAGCCCTAAAAAACTTAAACTACTTGTTGAAATCACAGCACCACCAATGGTTAATGTTGATTTGACAATCATCGGTGCTAACGAGTTAGGAACAATATGCTTAAAAATGATTGCAGCATCAGATGCTCCTAATGCTCTGGCTGATTCCACAAATTCAAAATTAGAGAGCTGCATGACATTAGCTCGCATTGTACGAGCATACGTTGGAATGGCTCCAACACTTAGTGCGATGATTAAATTAATCGTATTGGCACCAAACGCCGCGATTATAGCAATTGCTAGTAAAATTCCAGGAATGGCATATAAAATATCAAGACTTCGCATGATTATGTTGTCTGTCGCTTTCCCGTAATAACCAGAGAACGCCCCAAGCGTACCGCCGATTAAAGCAGGTATAATCGTTGAGAAAAGTCCGACAATAAGTGATATTTGTGCACCGAAAACAATGCGAGAAAATAAATCGCGTCCGTAATTATCAGTACCAAGCGGATATTCTAACGAAGGTGTTTGTAACAATGCTCCGTAGTTATTTTCAATAGCGAAGTCATAGTCAAATGTCCAAGAGCTTGTAACGGACAAAGAAAACATAAATACTATGAAAAATAACCCGAAAACGGCCATCGTATTGCGTAAAATTTTTTCCCAAATTCTATGCCATTTTTCAATTGTAGATGGATTCGCCTTCCGAGCTTTTTGAATAAGGCTATACCCTAGCAATGTTGCAAATAGATTGCCAGTCAATGAGGCAAGAAGCAGCAAAATGCCAGGTAACAGCATCCATTTCGGTGCAGCCTCGGAAGTTACAAATTTTGTACATAGAATTAACATCACGATATAAAAGATTGCAAGGAGTATGAAAAGACCCATTGCAAGTAAAAAAGTATCTGTGACATACGGTTTAAATAAGTTTAGTGCTGAAATACCGATAATAAAAAGCTGAGTGATGAATGCATAAGCAGCAAAAGTATATTCTGATGTCTTACTTTTTGACATAAGTAAAAAAGCAAAAGAGGTAGAAAAGATATTGCCAGAAATTATTGTCAATAACAATGGATAGCCAAGTAATCTAGTGCTTTTTTGTATGTCATTATGGTTGGCTAAATCCTGTTTAATTCGTAAAGTCAGGAAACCAACATAGGCTGTTGTAATTGCATAAACAACGAAAAAGATTAAGACTATTGGTCGCCAGCTTTGAGTAGAGAAATTATAGCTATAAGCTAGAAACAATAAAGAAAACAGTAAGGAAAAGACAAATGTAAAATGTGAATTGACATATTCCTGTGTAATCTTCAAAAGTAGTTTGACATGTAAGCTGTTTTTCATGGTGATCCCCCTTTAAGACTTCTTCATTTTCGAGCGAATGCGTGGATCGAAAAAAGCATACAAAATATCGATGAATAAATTAACGATCGAAATTGTAATAGCAATATAGACGACTCCACCAAGAATAGCTGGGATATCCGGAATAAACTGCTTGTCAACAATATAGCTACCAATACCACTAATATTGAAAACTTTTTCTGTAACAGATGCGCCACCTAACATTCCACCAAAAAGAAGTCCAATCACTGTAATAATAGGAATCATGGCATTGCGAATAGCATGCTTTGAAATCACTTTAAATTCGTTCAAGCCTTTAGCCTTCGCTGTAATAATGTAATCCTCATGTATCACCTCAAGCATACTGGATCTTGTCATACGGGCAATGGAAGCCGTAATGGATGTTCCTAAGACAATGACTGGCATTATTAAAGAAAGCCAGTTTTGAGGATTATATGTAGCTGGGAACCATTGTAGCTTTAATGCGAACGTTAAAATAAATATCAATCCTTGCCAAAAGCTTGGAATGGATAATCCAATCAAGGCGATAAACATAAAGGTATAATCCAAATATGAATTTGGGCGAACAGCTGATATAATGCCGACCGGAATAGCGATAGCGACAGCCATTAAAAGTGATAGGATAGCTATTTCAAGTGTGATAGGAAATTTGTTTACAATGCTATGCGTAATGTTTTCTTTCCCTGCAAAGGAAGTACCTAAATCAAATGTAAATAGGCCAGATAATGCATTCCATAACTGAGATAAATATGGCTGATCCAAGCCGTGGATATGATTAAAGTTAGATATTTGCTCAGGCGTTGCTGTAACACCAAGTAAGTTTCTCGCTGGATCGAATGGTGACAAATATAAAATTGTAAACACCAATGTCGCGACCCCTACAATAACAATGAAACTTTGTAGTATTCGTTCAATGACAAATTGCAGAAATGGATTCGTAAACAATATTAGGACTACATAAAATAAAACAGCCGGTAAAAAAGTAAGGGCCACAAAACTTTTATTTTTAAGCTGTTGACTAAAGAATTGTAAATAGGATGGATCTTCTAAACCATCCTTCAATAAATCTTGCTCTACTAACTGCTGAAGTTTTGTTTCTGCTAATTTTGAAGCAGTTTCCTGTAATTGTTTTTCAGACACACATTCATGAAAGAATTTAGCTTTTGCTAATTCTTGCTCGGCGAATTTAACTTGCCATTGTGTGAACAAACCCTTTTCTTTGTAATACAGACTTCGTTGCTCAAAAGCTTGACGGTATTGGTGCGAATGTTTTGTTTTCCGATAAGATAAGTATGTAAAAGGGTGCACCAAAATACTTAAAAGAAAGAGTAGCACACTGTAAGACTTATGGTGCATAAGCTTTTGATAAACTGAAAAAAAGAATACATGTTCCTTAGGTGAAGAACGAACTTTTGAATTAACCATGCATTTCCTCCAGACTTAAAATAGATTCTAAAATGTGAACAAAACAACATAAGCACACGCATAGAAGCCAACTCATTTTTTGTAAGGTCCTATTGAATAGAATGCAAGAAGAAACATTTAACAGTTTATATTGTATAATTCCTATCAGTATTGTAAAGTATGGATTATACTTGTAATTAAGTCAATCACAAAATTTACAAAAGGATGGATTGAATGAGTGAAAAGCTTCTAGAAATCAGCGATCTTCGTGTATCTTTTATTACGGGAGAGACAGAATTTGAAGCCGTTAAAGGCGTTAGTTTTCATGTAAATAAAGGTGAAACACTCGGAATTGTGGGAGAGTCAGGTAGTGGAAAAAGTGTAACGGCCCGTTCAATTATGCGTTTACTACCATCACCACCTTCATATCTAAAGTCAGGAAATATTTCGTTTAAAGGACAAGAGCTTACTTTATTGAACGAAAAACAAATGGAGACAATCCGTGGACAAGATATTAGTATGATTTTTCAAGATCCAATGACATCTACAAATCCAACTATTCGTATTGGGGAACAAGTGGCTGAAAGTTTAATAAAGCATCAGTCAATGTCTAAATCCGAGGCATATAAGCAAACAATAGAGTTATTAAAGCTTGTAGGCATTCGAAATGCAGAAGAACGATATAAACAATATCCGCATGAGTTTTCAGGGGGGATGCGCCAACGTGTTATGATTGCCATGGCACTTGCTTGTCATCCATCTTTACTAATTGCAGATGAACCGACTACAGCCCTTGATGTAACCATTCAAGCGCAAATCTTAAAATTAATGCGAGATATGCAAAAAAAGATGGGCACCTCAATCATATTAATTACCCATGATTTAGGTGTTGTTGCTGGTATGTGCGATCGAATTATTGTTATGAAGGAAGGAGAGGTTGTTGAGCAAGGTACAACAGAGGAAATTTTCGAAAATGCTCAACATCCTTATACTAAAAAACTATTGAATGCTCTACCGAAGCTCCATGAGAAAAAGCAGCCTAAACCAATTGCAAATATACAGCTAGGAATAGATAAAAATAAACCTTTAATTGAAGTGACACATCTTTCAAAGGAATTCGCATTAGGGCATGGTCAAACAGTAAAGGCCGTCAATGATTTGTCGTTTCATATATACCCAGGGGAAACATTGGGCTTAGTAGGTGAATCAGGTTCAGGAAAATCAACGACAGGTCGAACTATTTTGCAGCTTCATCAGCCTACGAATGGTGAAGTCTTGTATCAAGGTGTTCCCGTTACAAGACTAACGAAAAAGCAGCTTAAAGCAATGCGTCGTCATATGCAAATTATTTTCCAAGATCCATATTCCTCGTTGAATCCTCGAAAAAAAATAGTAGATATTATTGGAGAAGCTCTAGATATTCATAAACTCGTTAAAACGAGTGAAGAGCGTCAACAGCGTGTGGAAGAATTACTTGAACTTGTAGGCTTAAATAAAGAACATACGATGCGCTATCCACATGAATTTTCAGGCGGTCAACGTCAACGTATTGGTATCGCAAGAGCTTTAGCGGTGGAGCCAAATTTTATTGTTTGTGACGAACCACTTTCAGCACTTGATGTCTCTATTCAAAAGCAGATTGTAGACTTATTAAAGGATTTACAGCAGCGCCTTGGATTGACATACTTATTTATTGCACATGATTTGTCTATGGTTAAACATATTAGCGATCGCGTAGCTGTCATGTATGGTGGGAAGATTGTAGAGCTTGCAGAAAGTGAGGAGTTGTACTCGAATCCACAGCATCCATATACACAAGCTTTATTACGCTCAATACCAATTCCAGATCCGGCAATAGAAAAACAAAAATATATGGATACTACAAATAAAGACATACAAACACACTATGAGATTGAAAATAGTCAGCTTGTTGAAGTATCTCCAAATCATTGGGTTGCCATTGCAACTACATAACTTGAATGTAGTAGCCTGATATTTTACAATAGAAACATCGTGAAAACTTTAAGGACTTTTGTTGAGTTAGGGATTCTTTTAGAAGGTTCCTTAAAGTGTAATAAAGATGAATAGTTGTGAGGGACCTACTACATGAAAATGCAGGATATAAAAACGTTAATTACGAGTGGTACAATCATTATTGCCGTTGCATTGTATATGATTTTTGGCAGATCACCAGCCCAAGAAAAAGATGCAACATCGACTAACCAGAATGGTACTATTTCGATTGAACAAGTTGAACAAAAAACAGGAAATAAACGCTTTGATGTAGATTATATTAAAGCATATGATGGTGATACAATTCAGGCGACAATAAATGGCAAGAAACAAAAAATTCGTCTATTGATGGTAGATACACCAGAGATGAATTATAACAAAGGTGAAGCGCAACCTTATGCTGAAGAGGCAAAGGACTATACAATTAAATTGTTAGAACACGCCAAAAAGGTTGAAGCGGTTTACGATGTTGGACCAGAAACAGATAACTACGATCGCTTATTAGCATATGTCTTTATTGATGATGTAATGTTACAGGAATCATTATTAAAAGAAGGACTTGCGGCAGTACGCTTTATCCATAAACCAAACAATACGTTTGAGAATCAATTTAGAGAAATCCAGCAAGATGCAGAAAAAACAAAATTAAATATTTGGTCACATCAAAATTACTTCCAAAAAGATGGCTTCCATCCGGAGGTATTGAAATAAAAGTTATCAAACAAGGGACTGTCCTATAAGGCAATGAAAAATGCCTTTTGAGGACAGTCCTTTTTTTTATTCAAAATATATAGTAGTAAATAAAGTGGAGCTTATTGAGTTTGGCAAAAGGCTACGCTTTAATTTTGGGTTAAAAAGCTAAATAAATGAATTCCTTTTACTTCATCAAAATTCTACTTACTACGTAAGTTCTTTCAAGAATATTATCAACGTATGAAAAAAAATACAACTATATTTTGCCATTAAGTTACAGAAGTGAATAGTGATAATATATATTGGATGTCTTTGGAGAGATATCAAAAATTTATATTTAGGAGAGTAATATCGTTAAGATTGTATTTCTTGATTGAAGAGATGCAAAACCGAAATCGGTTATTTCAACAGTCGGTAGAAGAGGTAAATAAATACATATTATCAGAGTGTAAGAAAGGAAAATATAGGTGTATCTTATCCTATAATTCAATTTTGATGCTAAGATTTCTTTCAATGAGAGTTTTTCTATATTGTGCATTTTTTTTGATTGTTACATTTAAATTTGCTAACAAACAAAATTATTTTATGATTTATGTTTTTCTTTGGATTATTTGGATGTTTGAGAATTATTTAATTCATTTTAAAAAAATCAATAAAAAAGCTAGCTCATGGTGGCTTAATTACCTGTGGATTGTATTGGTGATTTTTACTTTTATAGCGATTCAATTGTATTTAGAGCTTTATCTTTTAAGTTAAAAAATCAGGTTTTAAAAGGGAGATTATCACAATGATAGAAGATCTAATATCAGAACTACTATCAGAACTACTATCAGCATTAGTGCCGCAAGGAGTTACTGCATTAGATACTAAGAAAATTGATAAAAACATAAATTATTTATTAAGAGAAAATTGGTTTAAAGAACTATATGAAAATGAAAAGTATAGACATTTATTATATACGAATAGAAAAGTTAGAGGCTATTTAGAGAGTAAAAGAAGAGTAGACAAACTTGTAGCGGATGATAAAAAAAGAAAAAAACTAATAGATCTAATGGAGAGTCAATTAAAAGATTAGAATAGTAGACTGAATGGAATCTACTTAAGGAGAAATGTATGGATATTATCTTTATAATTTCGGGCCTAATTACATGTACTATCTCATTAGCATTTGCCTATAAAAGTTTAAAAGAAGAAGATAGTATAAAGGATAAACTATTATCGTTTATTGATTATTTTACTGATTCATTTAGTGGGCCTACCTCTTTGCTTTATTTAGGAATTTTATTAATACTAGTTGGCTTAATTGCTTGAAGTTATCATATAAGGGCTAAAAATATCAGAAAATATTTACAAAAGTGTTGATTCCGTGGTAATACCTTAAATTTAGCAATGGAGGCGATATATTGAAGTTACATTATAATATTTATTTGTTAGAGAGATTTTCCTCTGTAAACATTATACGAATTCAAGAATTTATTGATGAATATCTAAAAATAAAGTCCATTAAGGATGTGTCGACTCAGATTAGTGAAGGTGAAATTAGTTACCTTGTTCATATGGAAACGGATATTTTTGAAGAGTTAGCATCAAAAGTTTTGAATCAATTTGAATATGAACTATCTGAATATACTATGTTTTTACACAATCATTGTCATTTTACTAGATATACTGATAATGATGATATCATTCATACAGTAACAGCTTACCATGTAAGTGAAAACGTGTGGGAAATTTATTACGATGGTGGTATTTTAGATGTGCCAAAAAATACTGGTACTGTAGAGGGGGAAACTCGCTATATATATAAATTGGAATTAGACCCTTCAGATGATAACCAAGAAAAAACCTTGGAAAAATCCTTTGATGATTGGCTAAATACAATTGTGTGATGGGCTATAAAATAACAAAAAACTCCATTCACTAATCGGTTCAGTGAATGGAGTTCTATTTAATTAAGTGTATAGTGAGTACTCTAACTTATTGGGCGAGCACCTATACGACACAATATGTAAACCTTAAATCATCAAAGTGGTTGTAGGAATGTGCATAATTATTTTACATCTTTTGTCCACTCAGAAACTTTATCTTCATTGTCTTTAATCCATTTTTTTGCAGCCTCTTTAGGATCAGCGCCTTTCATAATATCAAACATAACACTTTCAATATCTTCTGGAGTCCAGTGGAAGTTTTTAAGAACACTATAAGCTCCCGGATTATCCTCTTTTAATCCTTTACGTGCAAATGTACCAATATATTCTTCGGCTCCGTATATACCTTTAGGGTCGTCTAAATATTTTAAATCAAAAGCGTTAAATTTCCAGTGTGGAGACCAGCCTGTAACGATGATTTCTTCATTTTTTGCAATGGCTTGAGTAAGAGCCGCTGTCATTGCACCTGAAGATGAGGTAACTACATTCCAGCCTTCAAGGTTACTATATTCTTTATAAGCATTTTCTGTAGTTGCTGTCATATTTGCTCCAGGGTCAATGCCAGTTATCGTTTTACCAGCTTCATCTGTTAAATCTTCGATAGAGTTTACATCCATATAACTAGGAACAACTAATCCGATTTTTGCACCTGCAAGGTTTTCACCCAAATCGACTATTTTATTTTTGTACTTTTCAACTTGTGGGGCATGTGTTTGTGGTAACCAAGCCGACACCATACCATCAACCTCGCCTTTTGCAAGAGCTTCCCACATAATTCCATTATCTAGAGGCGTTAGTGTTACATCATATCCTAAATCCGCAAGAACTTGTCCCACTACGTTTGTAGAGGCAATTTCTGTATCCCATTCAACATACGCTAAGTTCACTTCATTTTTTTCTTTATTTTTCGTGTCTTCACCATCTGAGCTACAAGCAGTTAATACTAACATTAATGCTAAAGCTAATCCTATCTTTAATAATTTATTGACTCTCATAAAATCTCCCTCTCTTTATTATAGGATGAGATATATCTAAATATTAACAAGTAACAACTTAAAGTTATCAAAAGGTTGTTACTTTTGTCAAATCGGTTTATTTCATAAAATTGTAAATCTTAAATGGAGATTCGAGATAGGACAAGTAAAAAAGTTCAAGTTAAGAGCAGTTGAATATTTAATTTAAGGCTGTCGTAAGGCTCACTTTAGATTTGAGAAAGGTAAATTCATTAAAGTTTGAGCTGAGCAGAAATTAAAAGACTTGAATGGAGATGATTTTTCCAATGAATACATCGGCTATTGTGCAAACACAAAATCTTACCAAAAAGTATGGATCTATTAATTCAGTAAATAAAGTTGATCTTCGTGTTCAGGAAGGAGAGATTTATGGTTTTTTGGGTCCAAATGGTGCTGGAAAAACAACTACGTTAAAAATGCTGCTCGGGCTCATCAAGCCTTCTGAAGGGACAATCAATATTTTTGGGGGAAGTTTAAACAAATATCGATCATCCATTTTACAACGTACGGGATCCTTAATCGAATCACCTTCTTATTATGGGCATCTGACAGGACTCGAGAATATGAGGGTCATGCAACGACTAAGAAATGTACCAGATAAAAACATACATGAGGCACTTCGTATCGTACGTCTGGAAAATCAGAAGGATAAAAAAGCTGAACAATATTCGCTAGGAATGAAGCAGCGATTAGGTATCGCAATGGCCTTGCTCGCCTTTCCGAAGCTACTGATTCTAGATGAACCAACGAACGGTCTTGATCCCGCAGGTATTGGTGAAATCCGAGAACTCATTAAATCATTGCCCGCACGCTATGGGATAACTGTATTGCTCTCTAGCCACATGCTCTCGGAGATTGACCAAATTGCTACTTCAGTAGGCATTATCAGCGATGGGAATCTACTGTTTCAAGGAAGTATGGAGAGCTTACGGAAAAAAGGCAGAAGTGCAATCCTTCTTAAAACCGGAGACAACACTAAAGCAGAGAAGTTGCTCCTCACGCAAGGTTATAGTCTAACAAAAAGCGGTAGCCGTCTTGAATTCGACAATCTTCAAGACGAGGAGGTTGCAGAAATCAATAGATTCCTTGTAGGACATTACATTCCAGTAACTAGGATTGAAGAGCAAAAGAAAAGTTTGGAGGACATTTTCCTGGAGCTGACAGGGAAGGGGAGAAGCTTGTGATTAAAACATTAGAACTAGAATATTACAAAATACGTCGCAAAAAAATATTGATCATGATTACATTATTTCTTGGCGTGGAGATGCTTTGGGCGTTCATGTCTATCACCCGGTCCATAGCTAAAAATCCGGATCACGCTGTGTGGGAATCTATCATTTTCAATATATCCTCCATGAATGGGCTTTTTATGCCAATTATTTCGGCCATCGTTGTCTCTCGTATTTGTGATATGGAGCATAAAGGGGCAACCTGGAAATTGCTTGTTGCTACTAATGTGAGACGCGGTAATCTCTACGCAGCGAAGTATATTTGTGCGAATAGTTTGCTCTTGTTTGGCATTCTTACACAGACCGTAATGATGATTTTATTCGGATTGATGAAAGTTTTTCCTAGTACACCTCCTATAGAGATTCTACTCCAGTTTATTGTAGGTAACTTGCTGACGACTCTCGCTGTTTCGGCTCTTCAGCAGTGGATTTCTTTAGCCATTAAAAATCAAATCTTTGCGCTATGCCTAGGTATGTTAGGAGGCTTCGTCGGGATGACAGCAGGACTATTCCCGGCTGAAGCAAGACATATTTTTATATGGTCATATTATTTGGATCTCAGCCCGGTAACTTTTCATTACACGGAGTCTACGAGTCTCTATATAACACAGTCTGTTGGGGCAGGTATTGTATTGCTTGCACTAGCGATGACCGTTCTATTTTATATTGCCGGAAGCATCCATGTATCCCGGCAGGAAATTTGAGGTGAGAAGATGATAAAACAAAGTATTTCTGCTGAATTGCTCAAGTTGCGAAATTCTCGTATAGGTCTTGTACTAGTTGTACTTCCCAGCATAAGTCTAATGATTGGATGTGCAAATTTTTATCTTAATCAAGGCGTTCTGGAAAATGGATGGTACAGCTTATGGAATCAAGTTTGCATATTTTATGGGGAGTTTTTCCTGCCTATTTTGATTGCCATCTGCTGTTCCTATGTATGTAGACTGGAGCATTTGAACCGAAATTGGAATATGATATTGACCTCTCCAGTATCGGTTGCGAGTGTTTTTCTTGCCAAATTGCTTGTAGTTAGCATATTAATTCTGTTTACACAAGCATTTTTTCTAGGGGTGTACTGGTTAGCGGGCACCTTGTTTTCCTTACCTGGCCATTTTCCTGTAGATACGATTGTCTGGTCCGTTCGTGGTTGGTATGCCACTTTATCCATTAGTGCTCTACAATTGGCCATATCGTTACGAATCCATAGCTTTGCAACACCAATTGGTATTTGTCTGTGTGCAGTTTTTATAGGTTTGGGGATGTATACTGCTAATTTAGGTATATTTTTCCCGTTTTCATTGCTCACAATTGGTATGAATGTTTTGAGTCAAGATCAGCTGACTGATGAACAGAATATTTTATTTTGGGTAGTAAATTTATCTTTCGTCATTATTTTTGCAGCGATGTCTATTCGCCGCTTGAAGAATAAAGATATTGTTTCATCCTAATTGTTTGGAGGTATTTTCAGATGAAAAAAATTTTGCTGATGCTGGGACTTATCATTGTGCTTGGGGCATGCTTATTGCTGTTCTTCTTTACCCCAGAGAAGTTGACACCTGAAAATCTTGCTGGAAAGACTATCTATTATGCATTGATAAACGATTCAGGTGTTCAAGATAATAATAAGCGCTACGACTATGAGGTGACTGCCTATAGTAAGAAAGGAAAGGAAAAAAAGCTTGAGTTTTCAGCCGGAAAACAATTAAGAAAAGGAGCCTATGTTCAGCTGTATTACACGCGTATTCGAGGTGTAACTTATTGGGAAGAAATTCCTTATGAGGAGTTGCCAGTGACGGTTCAACAGAAGCATGAAAAATAAACGAAAAGAATAACGGCTGGAAATGGGAAAATACTGATAATCCTCCTATTCATGTATAATAAAAGTCAGGTGATGTAGCGTGGGAAATATAAAAAACAAAAAAATATTAATTGTAGATGATGAACCAGAAATCAGAAAAATGATTGAAGGTTTTTTGAGAAAAGATGGTTTTTTCCGTATTTATAGTGCAACTGATTGCAGCTCGGCCCTGTCAATCTCCCAAACAGATAAGCCGGATATAGTAATTCTTGATGTCATGCTACCTGATGGCGATGGATTCTCACTTTTGTCTTCCATCAGACAATTCTCGGAAATGCCAGTCCTTTTTCTTTCGGCAAGAGGCGAGGATGAAGACCGTTTACTTGGACTCGGGCTAGGAGCAGATGATTATATTGTGAAGCCGTTTTTACCTCGGGAACTAGTATTACGGCTTACGGCAATTCTGAAAAGGGTTTACTCCTCTCCTGTTTCAAAGAAATTGTCTGTTTTCCAACTTGGAGAACAGACAATTAATCTGGAAAGTGCAGTCGTATACAAGAATCAAAAGGAGCTACCATTGACGGCAAAGGAGCATGCTATTCTTGTGAAATTGTATGAAAATCAGGGGAGAATTGTTACAAGTGATGCCCTATGCCAGGCAGTTTGGGGAGATGACAGCTACGGTTATGAAAATACATTGATGGTACATATTAGGAGAGTTCGTGAAAAAATCGAGACGGATCCTTCCAAACCAATTTATCTTCTCACTGTTAGGGGTCTGGGATATAAATTGTTAGTGAAGGAGACAAGATAAGTGGAAGGAGTTAGTCGCATATTACGAAAATTTGTTGCTGCCACTATCTTAATCTCAATATTTCTGCTTATTTTTAACTTCGTCATGTTATGGGGGCTAGTGTTCACAGAAAATAATCAATCTCCATCCCCAGAAGACGTAGTGAAGCAAGTGGTTCAAGGTATAAATAAGCAGGGCGACAACTATCAATTAAACGAGCATACCGCTGAGCTTCTACAAAAAAATAATGCCTGGGCTATGTTAATCGGTGAAGATGGCCGTGTGCAGTGGGGCTATCATCTACCTAATGATGTTCCGCAATCGTATAGTCTAGTCGAAGTTGCTAAGCTTTCACGGTATTATCTTGTTGAATATCCTGTTTATACTTGGGAGCATCAAGATGGTCTTATTGTGATAGGATATCCAAAGAAAAGTCACTGGAGGTATCAATTTGATTATCTTTCAGAATGGGTAGGGTCTCTCCCTTTGAGGCTTATACTATTGCTGATTTCTAATGTAGTACTTGCTTTGCTAATATCTATCATGATTGGGACAAGACTTATAAGAAAGGTGCGTCCTCTTGTAGACGGGGTTCATAGTCTTGCTAAGGAAGAAGCGGTTCAGCTGGACTCCAAAGGAATATTTGGTGATTTGGCACAGAGTATTAATTTCACGTCTGCTATCCTTCAATATAAAACGGATGCTTTGAAGGTACGCGATGAGGCACGCTCCAACTGGATTGCTGGGATTTCTCATGATATTCGGACGCCGCTCTCCTTAGTTCTCGGCTATGCAAGTGACATGGAGGAAAATTCAGACTTACCAGAGGAGCAGAGACATCAAGCTGGCATTATCCGGCGCCAAGGAGAGAAGCTACGTTCACTTGTAAGTGATCTGAATTTGGTCTCGATGCTTGAGTATGAAATGCAACCTTTACATTTGAAGAACATCCGACTATCGGTTTTGGCAAGACAGATTGCCACTGATTTTTTAAATAACGGAATAGAGGAGCGCTATTCTATTGATTTAAAACTGGGCACTGAAGCAGCACAAATCATGGGCGACGAGAAATTGCTATTTAGAGCAATTAACAATCTTATCCAAAATAGTATGCATCACAACTCAGAGGGATGCGAAATCATATTGGAAACCAATTTATCTAAGGACGGCTCCAAGTATCGCTTTATCGTAGCGGATGATGGTCAAGGTATCTCGCAAGAAACATTAAAGGATATTACCGAGTTACCTTATTCACCAAAGAGAAAGGGAACTATCAAGCAAGGTCATGGTCTGGGGCTTCCTATGGTGGCAAGGATTGCGAAGGCGCATCATGGTCGCCTTATTCTCGAAAGTGGTGTAGATCAAAGAGGTCTAAAAGTTATTATGGAATTCCCTGTAAATCACCAAAGCGTAGAAAATTAGGAAGAACTAAGAGGCAAATAAAATACTTAAGAGAGTTTAAGCGAGGCATTAGTTATAAAAACTAATGCCTTTTTTCATTGAATAATTTATTCCATATTATCTGCCCGTAACCCTCACTTGTTAATGTGGCACTTTATCTTTTGTAGAAGGATAGCGCAAGTAATGGGTAGAAAGTTTTTTGTATTCAATATATCGCTTGATTTAAGGGGAAGAAATGGGCCTTGGTTGAAGTTTATGGTGCTGATTTTGATGAAACTTAAAATTGCAAGAAAAAAGATTATCAAATTTTGCTCAAAAACTAACAAATTTTGAATTTATCGATTTTTTAGATAATGCTATAGTTTTAATGTCAAAAAATATGGGTATATAGGTTAGGGAAAGGGATGTTATAGTAAATGAAAAAAGCTAGCTTACTATTGATGATTGTCATACTTTTGATATCTTCTCAACTATCATTAAGTAATCTATCTGCTTACGCAAACAGTGATAGTGAAAGTGATTATATAACAAAGAGTGTCGATGGCGGTGTTGCCATTGTCGGATATAAGGGTGAATCAAAGGATATTATTATTCCAGATGAGATTGAAGGACAGCCTGTAATAGAAATAGGAGATAAAGCGTTTAAAGGTGTGATTTTAACAGGTGTAGTGATACCATCAAGCGTTACAAAGATTGGAATAAGTGCATTTGAATTTAATAAATTAACAAGCGTAAAGATACCGCCAAATGTAACAACTATAGGAAGTAGTGCATTTTATTCTAATTATTTAAAAAGTATTGAACTCCCATCAAGCGTTAAAACAATTGGACATTCTGCATTTCATCTCAACAGATTGGATTATGTAATATTTCATGGGAAATCTTATTATTTCGCACCATTCAGGACACCATTCGATCAGCAAGTCCAACCAAGAAAAGCACTAGTTGGGTGGTTTGAAGACAATAACTATTCTATAAAGTGGAGTGAAAATGTTTTACAGCCGATGACAATTTATGCAAAGTGGCAAACAAACAGCTATTTAGTCACTTTTGAATCAAACGGAGGAAGTAATGTATGGGAAAAAGAAGTCCCACTATCAGGAGAGCTCCAAGCCCCGACTTCTCCAGTGAAGGTTGGTTATATTTTTGATGGTTGGTATAGGGATGTAGAGCTTAAAAACGAATGGGATTTTAAGAAAGATAAAGTAACAGATGACCTAACTTTGTATGCGAAATGGAAAAAGGAAAACACTTTGGCAAGCTACACTGTCACGTTTGATTCAAATGGAGGAAGTGAAATATCAAATCAAGAAGTTTTAGAGGGAGAATTGCTAAAAGTCCCAGTTACCCCAGTTAAGGAAGGCCATACATTTGCGGGATGGCATAAAGATAAGGAAATGACAGAACTATGGGACTTTGACCAAGATGTAGTGAAAGAAGATATAACGCTATACGCCAAGTGGGCAAAAGTAAGCTATATCGTTACTTTTGATTCTAATGGAGGAGGCAAAGTTTCATCACAAACCGTTGAATATAACGATTTCGCAAAAGCACCAATTCCTCCTCATAAGGAAAGGTACACATTTGCAGGTTGGTATAAAGATAAAGGGTTTACGGAAGCATGGAATTTCAATCAAGATGTAGTAACAAAAGATATAACGCTATATGCCAAGTGGTCGAAAACAAGTTATATCGTTATTTTTGATACCAATGGCGGAAGCGAAGTTCCATCCCAATTTGTAGGACATGGTGAATTAGTAAAAGCACCAACTGCTCCAAAGAAGGAAGGCTATACATTCGACGGCTGGCATAAAGACAAAAAATTGACAGTACAATGGGATTTTGCAAAAGATATAGTGACAAAAAATATTACGTTGTATGCGAAATGGACAAAGGATAACACATCAGGTGGAGGATATGGTGGAGGTTCCTTAAGCTATAAAGTTATTTTTGACTCCAATGGTGGAAGTGAAGTGCCGTCACAAACGGTTAGCTATAATGACCTAGTGAAAGCCCCATTTACTCCAGTAAAAGAAGGGTATCAATTTGTTGGATGGTATAAGGATGCAGAGCTAAAAAATGTATGGGACTTTGCGAAAGATAGAGTAACTGCAGACATAACATTATATGGGAAATGGACAAAAGATAATGTGTCAGAAGGTAGCTATATTGTTACGTTTGATTCCGATGGAGGCAGTAAAGTTCCTACGCAAACAGTAGCATATAAAGCTTTAGTGAGAGCCCCTTATAAACCAACGAAGGAAGGCCATATATTTATCGGCTGGTATAAAAATAAAGACTTCACAAAAGCATGGGATTTTGCGAAAGATGTAGTTACAGAAGATTTAATGTTATATGCTCGTTGGATGAAGGAAAGTAAAGACTGTGACATTACTTTTAAGGATATTGACAATAACTGGGCGAAAGATATGATTCAAGAAGTTGCTAGTCGATGCATCATTAATGGTTACCCAGATGGCACTTTCCGACCAAAAGACTTGGCTCAACGTCAGCATGTGGTGCTTATGATTGACCGTGCATTACAACCAACACCAATTCGAGAAGCTGTATCATTTTCGGATGTACCTAAAAGTCATGTGTATTATGAACAAATTACACGACTACAACAAGCGGGTATCGTGGATGGTTCAAACGGAGTGTTTCAACCAAACGCTTATATAACGCGTGCTCAAATGGCGAAAATAATGGTGCTTGCATTTGGCTTAACGCCAGAAGGCAATAGTACGTTCAAAGATGTCGATCCATCGCACTGGGCGAGTGGCTATATTGCTGCTCTAGCAGACCATAATATTGCGCTAGGCGATGAAAATGGTGATTTTAGACCAAATGAAAATTTAACACGCGCACAATTTACGGCGTTCATGTATAGAGCGCTTGGTTTATAAGTCTTACCATGAAGGGAGATGTATCGTAATTTGATACATCTCTTTTTTTAGATAAGAAAAAAGGATGACAGCCTGTAACATTTGGAAATCTATCACGATAGAAATTTTGGAGATGAAGATGAAAAACTAGAATTATAATCCCCGAAAGATAGATGTTTTGAATGGATTTTATAAGATTATCAACTTTTGCATGAAAACGAACAAAAACTGATTTTGTTTGTTTTAAAATGCCTGATATAGTGTAAATATCATTGGAAACAAGAGGATTTATTCACAGATTCTTAAAATAAGTGAATTTGGTGAAAATAAGCTGTATTTGTTGTTTAAAAGAGTATTTAAATAAGCTTAACATCTGTTTTATTGACTGTTTTTTTATCTAAAGTAGTTATAAAGTATTAAGAATATTACTTTTTAATGTTTATTGTCATAAAAAATGGGGAATAGAATGCATTGATAAGAGATATATATGCTTATCTATTTCAAACTGTTAGTATGACACAGCTGGAGTTTACCGGTGGAAGACATTGAGGTGTTTTTATGTATAATTTCTTGGATCGTTTATCTTTACAAAAAGTGGGTGTTTTACATCATATTTACAAAGAACAAAGGTTTTATTCAAGTTTCGAGTTATCTCAAAAGATGGATCTGTCTGAGAGAACAATTTTGAAAATAATAGATGAGATATCAATTGATTTAGAATTTATAACAGAATCTGCTGTTATTCAAAAAGAAGAGAATAAGTATTTTCAATTAAATTATAAAGATAATTTTTCTATAAAGACTTTAGAAAGATATTATTTACAAAACTCATTAACATATAAAGCTTTTGATGAGATGTTTTACAATAAATTTTATGATATTAACATGTTTGTTTTGGAGAACTTCACCAGCCCTGCATCCGTGTATCGACGAATAAAAAAAGTTAAGCCTTTGTTAGATCAATTTCAATTGAAGTATACATCTTATGCGGAAGTCAGTCTTGAAGGGACAGAAAAGCAATTTCGTTATTTTTACTTTTTGTTCTACTGGAATTCGTGTTGGGGAGAGGAATGGCCATTTACTCTAATTTCTAGAGAAGAAATTCTAGAATTAATGGAGGAAGTAGACATAGCCTATTCTGAACAATTGTTATATTGGCTAGCAATTTGCTTAACACGTGCAAAATTAGGTTGCTTAATCGAATATCATCCAATGTATGCTAACTTTACGAAACATCATCATAATTATGAGCAATTATCGGAAAAAATTAAGTATATATTTAAAAAATTCACTGATTTATCAGATGGAGAAATTGAATTAGAAACAATGTTTTCATTTTCCATCATTAGTTGCATGCGTCATTATCAGAAGAAAGATAATGCAGTAGTTTTATTGATGAACTTTGCACAGCACCATAATCAGGAATTGTTTGTACAAGCAACTTTATATTGGATGGAAATATTCATGGAGCATTTTTCAGTTACTTTAGATGTAGAAGAATATGGGGCACTCTTTGTAAACTTACTGCATCTTCATTATTTTATTTTAACCTTTTCTGGTCCAGCTAATTTATTTAAAGAAGATCTTTATAAAAAGCGATTAGACATGCATGAAACTGCTCAAATAGAAATCATGAATCAATTTTATGATCGACTATTGGAAAATAAGGCATTCGCCATTGTATTTAAACGTAGAGAAATTTTAATTGGTCGCTATCATAAATTACTAAAACAAACAATTGATTTTGAAAATAGAGACACTATTAAAATAAAAATATTTTCAATGATAAATGATGCTCCTTATCTATTCAGTCAAATAAAACGTCTTTTTATCCATGTTGAGCTATGTTCTAAAGAGGAAGAGGCGGATTTAATTATAACCGATCGCTTATATTTAAATATTAACAAAGACATAGAAGATATTTTTGTCTGGAATTCAGTTCCTCCAAGAGGCGATTATGAAAGGTTATCAATAAGACTACAGGAAATCTATTTTAATAAGTATCAACAACCAAATAAACTACTATTGAAAACTTTATTAAGTGAAGTTTAAAGAAATAATCGATATTTTAAGGATGGAGGTCGATCTATGTTCTGGAAGAATAAAAAGAAAGAGATAGATAACGGTTTTATATTACTTAATAGTAATATAAAAATGAGTGATCAAAATGGTAGTGAAAAAGATAAACAAATAAAAATGATTAAATTTTCAATAGAAGAGCTACAACTAATCAAAAACTTACAGCCACTTATTGAAGAAAAACTCGATGACATTGTTGATCTTTTTTACAAGAACCTAAGAGTGGAAGAATCTCTACAAACACTAATTAATGACAATAGAAATTATGGAACGAACAGACATATATTTTGAACAAATTTTACAATCTATGAAGGAAACACAAGAGGCAATCGATATTTTTGCCAATGTTGTAAATGAGTTGGATAAAGCGTTTGAAGAAGTTGCATTGTCGGCCGACCGACTTGCTAGTTTTGCTAATGAATTAAACAATTGATGAGGGGTCTTCTAAATGTATAAAAATATACCGAAGGAATTAACATATTATTTAAAATTGGGTGATGCTGTTGTAATTGTTGATAAAGATCACTTAATTCTCGATGTAAATCAACAATACGAAACGATCACCGGCTATAGAAGAGAATTTCTTATTGGTTTACCAGTAGAGTGTTTAAAATCGAGTGTAACACCATTTATTATGTATAAATCGTTAAAAAGTAAATTAAAAAAAGGACAGCCATGGTCAGGAACAATGGTTAATGTCAATAAATCATTAGAGTTACGGTACTCATTTATAACGATTACTCCAATTGAAATAAGCGGAATTGTTTATTATGTAGGAGTAATGCGCCTAGCAGAACAATTATTGATAGAGGGAGTAAATCAGAACAAAACAGATCAAAAGGAGTTATTTAAGTTGTTAGCTCTATCAAGCGAAATGCGCGATGCAAATATCGCAGAACATCTTTTGAATGTGCAAAAGTTAGCAGAAGAATTCTTGCTAAGACTCTTTGAAGATAGAGCATATAATTTATCGTTAGACTATATTAGCAAAATTATAGAATACAGTGTATTACATGACATTGGAAAATCGGGTATACCAGAATCGATACTATATAAAACGGGTCCACTAACAGTATATGAAAAAAAAATTATGAAAATGCATCCTCTTATGGGTGTGGATGTATTAAATAAACTATCGAATGAAATGAACAATAAAGTTTTTGATGATACAAATATAGCTAAAAATATTATTAAATATCATCATGAGAATTGGGATGGAACAGGATATCCAATGGGATTAAAAGGAGAAGAAATTCCTTTAGAAGCGAGAATCATATCTATAGTAGATGTTTACGACGCTTTAGTTAGTGATAGAGCTTATAAAAAAGCTTGGACAAAAGAAGAAGCTCTTTCCTATTTAAAAGAAAAGAAGGGTACTAAGTTTGACCCTAATTTAGTAGAAGTGTTTATCGAAAAAGTTATTTATAAAAATAGTATTTTTCTATAAGCCCAAAACCTGAGAGTTATAGGGGAAACTACAACATTCTATTTCCATAATTAAGCTTTCCTGTTAAAAAAACTCATATCCAAAAATGAGGATTTCATTTTTGGATTATATGCCATTTATATAAGTTAATTTCCGTTCCGACTGGGCGACACCTTGGTGATTAGCGGTACATTTAGGACCTTCAAAGCAACTGATTAAACGGAAATAAACCTCACATTATGGTGAAGAGTTAAAAAATATATGAGTACAATGGAGGATCAAATGAAGTTTTTTAAAAATACATCATTGGTTGGGAAATTTGGAATATTGAACACTGTTTTGTTGATTGCAATTGTTATCATAGGTTTTACCGGGATCTATGGCGTTAAAGAAATGAATGATAATGCAAAGCATATTTATGAAGAAAATTTAACGTCTGTATATTTATTAAGCAATATTGCGATTAACCAGCAAAAAATAACTAATTTAAAGTTCAAAATTTTTTATAATTCTAAAGACAATGATGAGAGAATCAAATATTACGATAAAATAGCAGCTTTAGAAGAAGAAAATAGTCGTACTTTTCAAGAGTTAAAAAATACAGAAATGGGGAGCGAGGAGAAGGAGTTAAGTGAAAGTTTAGAACATGTACTGGAAAGTTATGAAGGTACATTAGAATCCATTTTTCAACAAGTTATCTCTGATGCGGATTTAGAGAATGCTGATGCATTACTAAAACCTCTAATAGAAATAGAGACGCAAAGAGATGATCTTATGGAACAAATAGAAAAAATAAATATTAAAAGTGCTGAAATAAAAAGCGAAGAAAATAATGCAGCATATACTAAAACTCTATATAGAAACATCGCTATTATGGCTATTGTTTTAATATTTAGTGTAGTTGTTTTAATTTATTTAAGCAGATATGTCAAAAAGGCAATCTCCAATATTAAAGATGTTATATCTGCACTTGAAAATGGTGATTTAACACGAAATGCTCCGGTGATATACTCTGATGACCTCGGAAAAATCACTGAAGGGTTGAACAATTCTGTTTCACATATTCAGGAACTTGTTTCTAGTGTTAGTAGCACCTCAACACAAATGAGTATTTTAAGCGAAGATTTAACTGCAACTATTGAGGAAATAACGGCTTCCATGGATGAAATTGATACAACAACAAAGGATGTCGCTATGGGAAGTACTACACTAAGTGCAACAACCGAGCAATTAAATGCTACTGCAATTGAAGTGCTAGATAGTACGGAAAAATTAAATGAGAAAACAGAATATAGTCTTGGTTTCTCACAAAAAGTAAAAGATAGAGCAATTGATATTAAAGAAACAGCAGTTCAAGCATATAGCACAGCTCGTAATCTATACAATGATAAACAAAAGCTAGTTTTAGAAGCGATTCAAGCCGGGAAAATTGTATCCGAAGTAAAAGTAATGTCTGACACAATAGCGGATATTGCAGATCAAACCAATTTATTAGCATTAAATGCAGCTATCGAGGCCGCAAGAGCAGGAGAGCAAGGTAAAGGTTTTGCTGTTGTAGCTGATGAAGTTCGGAAATTAGCCGAACAATCATCCGAAACCGTTCAAAAAATACAAGTTATTACTAGTGAAGTGGAAGAGGCATTTACGAATGTGTCTAGTAATGCTCAAGAGCTTTTACACTTTATAGATAATAAAGTAACACCTGATTATGAGCTTTTCCAAAACAGTGGAATACAATATGAAGAAGATGCTATGTACTTTAATAAATTATTAACTGAAGTGACAACGTTTGTTGGAACGATGAAATATTCTATGCTAGAAATACAAAAGGCCATTGAAAATGTATCAAATGTCGCTATAGAGTCATCTGATCAGTCGAATGATATAGCAAAGGGTATTTCAGAAACTTTACAAGCAATACAGCATGTAGCAGAGTCATCCGTTGAAACCTCAAATATTGCCGAAAAAATTTCCAAACAATTGAATAAATTCAAGCTATAAGATAACATTTCCCGTGGGTAAAAGATGAAAAAACGTAAGTAATATTAAGTCTTCCACGGGTTAATCCTAATTTCTTCCTAATTAATACCATTCAAAACATAGATGAACAAAAATTTTTTCCCTTCATATCCTATGTGAGAATGGATTTTACGTTATTGAGGAGGAAAAGGATGCATTGGATAGCCATCATTCTTATTGGGATAGCTGCCAACTTAGATAATTTAGGAATTGGTCTCGCCTATGGTATTAAGCGAGTGAAAATACCCATATTATCCAATGCGGTTATTGCCCTTATTTCAATGATCGTCACATACGCCGCAGTAACAGCTGGAAGCGTAGTTATTAAATTTATCTCTCCAGATTTCGCAAATTTAATAGGGAGTCTTTTACTTTGTGCTATTGGGATATGGACTTTATTATCTAGTCGCTTTTCTAAACAAGGAATATTGGGGAATCCTGAAGTATTTGATGAAGATAAAAATTATATCATTTCAATTAGAGAAGCAATGACGCTCGGCTTTGTCTTATCAGCCAACTGTTTAGCAGGAGGAATAGCACTTGGAGCCAATGGTATTTCTGCAATCTGGACAGTTATCTCTATCGGTTTATTTTCATTCATAACAGTAGGCGCTGGCGTTCATTTTGGAGTCTTACTTACCAAGACTTTTATAGGAAAACACTCAACCGCTATTTCTGGTTGGTTACTTATTCTTATAGGGGTCATTGAAATAATTTCTTAAATTCACTAGATGTCTAGTTGAGATGAATAAATAGAAAGAGGCTTTTCTATTAATAGGAAATATCACATGTTTTTTACGTGATATTTTCTTTTTTAAGGCAATTTTGACATGTTGAGGACAAATTTGATTTTGCTGTTGACATACACTGGCAATAACGATTATTCTTGGTAATAGAAGTATAATTGAGAATGATTTTCGTTTTCAATAAAATGCTTTCAATTATGTTTTCAGAGGAGGCGTACAACACATGAAGAAATTGATGATGTTCGTTATGCTTGTAACTTTGCTTGTATTTAACATTGCGCTACCACAAGCATTGGCTCAACTAGCTGACGGCACACATTCGATAAAATATCAGGTCAATAAACCTGAGAGCAACTCTGTATCCATTGCAAACGATTATTTTATAAAACCAGCAAAAGTCACATTGAAGAATGGGACAGCTACTGTTCAAATTACATTAAAAAATAGTGCATGGATCACAAAATTCCAACCACCAGGTGGAGCAACTGTAGTAAGTGAAGATAAAGCAGCTGATAATCGTACTGTACAATTTACTGTTAAAGATTTAACAAAACCAGTTGTGACTTCTATGAAAATTGATATTGACGATATTAATTATCATCACGAATACAGCGTCTCACTAGTATTTGATGCAGCATCTGTAGGAAGTACAACAATAACAAAACCTTCTGATTCGAAAACTACTAATGCTCCAGCAAATTCTTCTGAAAGTCATGTGCCAAATCCACAAACAAGTGATGCGACTCCGTATTTATTAATTGGAGCATTAGTTGGATCAGCATTTTTACTTTATAGAAAAAAACTACAAACAAAAACGGAGGGTCAATAATGGCTAAAAAACGACAATCACGCGCAACAAAAATAGTACTAGCTTCATTGCTAGTAGCATCACTTTCAGCACCATCATTTGCGTCTGCAAAGGCTGAAGTAACGACTACAAATACTGAACTAAAAGTAGAGGCTTTTAAATCAGAGAATACTAGCACTATTGTTGATTTCCAAATCTTTAAGCCTGGTACGACAGAACCACAACCTGCAATTAGCTCTCATCTTGTAACTCAAGGCACAATCGTTGAGAAGGATGGAAAATTTGAGGCGAAATTAACGGTAGCAGCAAAATCTGCCCCAATGATTGCAGGCTTACAAACAAAGCAAGGTGATAAGTTTGTAGATGCTACTGAAGTGAAAAATGCAGATGGAACAATTACATACAGTTTCCCAGTTGTAGCTAGTGAAGTATTACAAGCAAAAATTCACGTTTCCGTAGCTTCAGCTAATATGGACAAGTGGTATGATTTTGATTTAAAAGCAGTAGAAAATAAGGAAGCAACTGCTACAGAGGAAAATGGTAAATCTGAAGAGGTTAAAGAAGAAGTTAAAGTAAACGAAGTAGCTGTCACTGTTTACAAAAACGGTACTTCTGAAGAATCTATGATGAAGCAATATATTAACCCAAAAGTAGACGTATCAGAAGTAGATGGTAAAAACATAGTTACTATGACATTCCCTCAAGGTCAATATGTTAAAGGATTCACAGTGGAGGGAAAAGAAGCAACTTTAGAAAGTAAAGTCAATGCAACTAATACAAGTAAGTATTCATTTGAAGTGGCAGACTTAAAAAAACTTGTGAATGCTCAGCTGCATATTGTTGTGAATGAGCCAGACAAAGGCGTGAACTATGACTCGAACCACCAAGTGCAATTTAGCTTTGCTGTGGAAGGCGCAGTGAAACCAGTGGTGAATCCATTTAAAGATATTAGTAATGATGCTAATAAAGAAGCAATCTTAGCATTATACAGTAAGGGAATTGTTAAGGGGCAAGATAATTTTAAACCATATGACAATATTACACGCTCTCAATTTGCGTTAATGATTGCGCGTTCATTAAAGATATCTTCTACAACAGATGCTGGATTTAAAGATACAGCGAAACTTGACACAGAACGTGTACAAGCAATCAATGCTTTAGCTAATGCTGGCATTGTCGTAAAAGCAGAGAACTTTAATCCAAATGGAACACTTACCCGACAACAAGCTGCAGTGATGATTTATCGTGCAGTAGCACATGTTGCAGGAAAAGAAATGAACTATGGTGATCCAAGCTTATCTTATTATGCTGATCATGCAACTGTCACAAGTGAAGAAGCTAAAAAAGCCTTTGCATTTCTTTATGCAGGTAAAATCATGACTGGGTCTGTAAATGCTGAAAGTAAAACTGTTATTAATGCAAGTAGCCCATTGAAACGCACACAAATGGCAAAAATTTTAAATGGCTCATTACAATACATGAATAAATAGTACGGTTACAGCAACTTCCTTTCTCATTTATTCGAGGAAGGAAGTTACTGTGTTCTTAAAGAATTTGGAGGGATTTACACAGTGATTAACAATAGAAAAATATTTCGAGTATTCGTTTTGAGTACTATTTTACTAATGTTTCTCCCTCCATTTGTATGGCTTCAGGCAAAAGCCGAAGAATCTGTATTAGTAAATGGGAGCTATCAAGTTGAACTAAGTTTTTCATCTCTAGATGGAGCAAAAGACAATATTTTTAGCGAACTGGCGACAATTGATGTAAAGAACGGTCAGTATAAATTAAATTTAGCTATAAATAAGCCATTGAGTATAAGAGATATACATATCGAACAGTTGGAAAATGAGCTTTCGTTAAACGTTCAGATTGAAAATTTAGTTCAATTTGATGTTAAGGATTTACATCAGCCTATAATCATTAAAGGCGAGATGGCACTCTCATCCTCCGAGGAATATTTCTTTTTTTCACAGGAGCTTCAATTACAGTTAACAACCCTTTCAACAATTGTGCCAAAGGATGAGGAAGCTATTCCAGAAAACGAAACCAAAGAATCTAATTCAGAAGAAACCTATGACAAGGAATGGCCTTTGAATTACATATTGTTAGTAGATGGAAAAAACGAACAATCTATTATGAATACATATGTAAATCCTGTTGCAAAAATAAAAGAAAAAAACGGCAAATATTATGCCCATATGACAATTTTAAAATCAATGTGGATAACAGACTTAACCGTAGATCAACAAGGAAAACAGGTAGAGCCAAAGCTTATTTCACTTGAAGACAATGTCCGAATTGTCGAATTTGAAATTCACAATTTCAAACAGCCAATACGAATGTGGGTGAAAGTAGATATTCCTGAGATTTCGTATCATCATCAATATTTCGTAAATTTAAAATTTGATCAACAGCAGGTAGCAAAGTTTTTAAATAAGCCTGCTGTGACAGCACCCGCTAAGCAAGTTACGAGTGAAAAGCCTCCCGTTATTGTTAAAGAAGAAGTGAAAAAGGCACCAGTAGTAGCACAACATGAGGTGGTGGTAAAACCAACTCAGATGACACGGCAAATTCCATCATTTCAGACTACTTTAACTGTGCCACAGGAGGAACAGTTAGCATTTGATCGTACACTTGATGCGTCTATTGAGGATGCTGTTAAAGATGATGCTAAGAAGTCTGATGATAAAGGGGAATCTACTGAAAAAGTGGTGAAGAATTCTAAAGTCGATCAGCAGCTAGTTCAGCTGAATATCATAAAGATAGTTTTGCTTGTAGTAATCTGTCTTTTGTCGGGCTGGATGCTCGTTCGTCGTATCAGAAATTCTAAAAAAGATGTGACTGAATAAGTAGGAGATGACTTTATGCAAAAGAATTGGAAATGTTGGTTGCTTATGATGGTGCTTATGTCATTACTTATAGTGGTTGCTGGCTGTAGTAATGGAGATAAGCAAGACGAAACAGAGACATCTGCTAAAAAGCAATCAGTTAAAACAGCTGAGGAGAATGAACATCGTATTATTGCAGGTACAGTTGTTATTGCAGAAATTTTAGATAAGCTTGATTTAGATGCTATAGCAGTACCTGAAACAGAAAAAACATTAGCAAAACGCTTTGATGATCTCCCTACTATCGGTAATGCAATGGAGCCGGATATGGAGATTGTTAAATCATTAAATCCAACAGATGTGTTATCGGTGTCAACGTTAGAATATGACTTACAGGACAAATTTGAGCAGTTAAAAATTCCAGTTAATTTTTTAAACTTTCAAAGTGTAGATGCCATGCTTTCCGAAATTAGAACTCTCAGTGAACGTTATGATCGCGTCGCACAAGCCGAGGAGTTAGTAAATGGCCTGCAAAAAAAAATTGATGCTGTACAAACAGTTGCTGGTAACAAAAAGGGACCACGTGTACTAATTTTACTTGGCATTCCAGGTAGTTATTTAGTTGCAACTGAAAATTCCTATGCAGGCGATCTTGTGAAACGGGCAGGCGGTATTAATGTAATGGAAGGGCAGGATGCTGAATATTTGGCTTCAAATACTGAGTATCTGCACAACAGCAACCCTGATATAATTTTACGTTTATCACACGGTATGCCAGATGAGGTTGTAAAAATGTTTGACGAGGAATTTAAAACGAATGATATTTGGAAACATTTTGACGCAGTAAAAAACGGTAAAGTGTATGATTTAGAGGAAGAATTGTTCGGTACTACAGCGTCCTTAAAAGTGCCAGAGGCGTTAGGACAGCTAATGGAAATCTTTTATCGTGAATAGTCATTAGAAAATGTCGCTCATATCGCAAGCATAGTCTTGCCATAGAGCGATCTTCTATTTAGTAGGAAATCACTTTGGGAGTGAATTGTACAAATAACATGACGGAATTTGAAAAGAAAAAGGAAGTCTAATATGACAAAAAAAATTGTAAGCTTTTCAATTGTAATTGTATTATTACTAGTTTCTGTAGTTTATGCAGCAACAACAGGTAGCATAAAATTGGGGTTCTTTGAATTTATCGGTGCATTATTTGATAAAGGCAATAGTCAAATGGACGCTATCCGCGACTTGAGATTTCCTAGGATCATTGTTGCGCTATTTGCTGGTGCAGCACTTTCAGTTTCAGGAGTCCTGTTACAATCTGTGATGCGTAATCCGTTAGCAGATGCAGGTGTTATTGGTATATCTTCTGGAGCAGCATTTGTACAGCTCTTTATTATTTCTTTCTTTCCAACATTATTTTTTATGACACCTGTATTAGCATTTATAGGTGGAGCATTTGCTTGCGCACTCGTCTTTGCGTTGTCATGGAAGTCAGGCTTAAGCCCATTGAAGCTTATTTTAGTCGGAATTGCTATTAATGCAATGTTCACTGGGTTAACAGAGGCTTTCATTAGTTTAGGTGGCTCATTGAATACTTCAGCTGCCAGCGTTGTAGGTTCAAACTTAACGATGCGTACATGGAAGGATGTATCAACAATTGTCACTTATGGTACTGTCGGATTAATAGCTGCCTTTGCGTTATATAGCTGGTGTAATCTCTTAGTATTACAAGACAAAACAGCGAAAAGCCTAGGCTTTCATGTAGCTCGCGCTCGTCTATTAATAGCTGCTGTTGCTGTATTATTATCGGCTGTTTCTGTTGTCGTAGCAGGGGTTATCTCGTTTGTTGGTCTGTTAGTGCCACATATTTCTCGTCGTTTAGTTGGGCACGATCATAAGATACTCATACCTTTTACAGCTTTAGCTGGAGCAGTATTAATATTAGTGGCAGATACGATTGGTCGCACAATTGCTACACCCCTTGAAATACCAGCTTCAACTATTATGGCGATTATCGGTGGACCATTCTTAATATTCCTATTACGAAAAGAGTGAGAAGACATGGAAATACAAGATATTATTGTATCGCATGATAATACCCGAAATCATTTAGACGGTGTATCGACAATAATTCAAATGGGCAAAATCACAACGATTATTGGTCCAAATGGCTGTGGAAAATCAACATTATTAAGTGTTATGTCCCGTAACAATAGGCCGATTTCGGGGAATGTATCATTAGAAAACAAGGATTTGGTGCACTACAAGCCAAAAGAGTTTGCAAAAAAACTAGCAATTGTCTACCAACAAAATGATGTACCAAAGGATTTAACAATAGAAAAATTGGTGAGCTTTGGACGTTTACCGTATCATACAATGCTAAAAAGAAATGAAGAGGAAGATGCAAAAGCTATTGAATGGGCACTTGCTTGTACTAATTTACTAGAAAAACGAAATACCGATTTAGAGGCTTTATCAGGTGGGGAACGTCAGCGAGTGTGGATTGCTATGGCTTTAGCCCAACAATCAGAAATTTTATGTTTGGACGAGCCGACAACATATTTGGATATTTATTATCAAATTGAGTTATTGGAGCTTGTAAAATCATTAAATGAGGAGCATGGCTTAACAATCGTTATGGTGCTTCACGATATAAATCAAGCGATTCGTTATAGCGATCAGATCATTTTGATGAAAGCAGGACAAATAATAGCTGAGGGAGCACCACGCGACGTCATTACTAGAGAAGTTATTAAAGAAGTTTATGGAGTTGAAGCAGTTTTTAATGAGGATGAGCTGCTTGGATTTTACATGGTCCCCCTTGGAATATAAATAGGTGATATGATGAAAAAATGGACATCTAAGTTTTTAACATTTATATATTTAGCTATATTCTTATACTCAGCCTTTTCATTAGCCAAGTACTTATACACGTACTATGAGACTTCAAAATCACTGGAAGAAGTACAAATGATTTATCAATCAACATTGACTACCCTAGAAGATGAAGCTGTGGAAACCTCATCAACGCCTTTTACGATCCGTCTACAATTTAAAGATTTACTAACTGTCAATAACAATATTGTTGGATGGATTTCTACAGACGGGACAAAGCTCAATAATCCAATCCTGCAGGCTGAAAATAATGATTTTTATTTAAATCATAATGTTAAAGATCGAGAAAGCCGTGCAGGCAGTGTATTTATGGATTATCGTAATGATGTGCAGGATATAAACCGAAATACTATTTTGTACGGCCATGCCATGAAGAATAGTACGATGTTTGGGAGTCTTAAAAATTACTTAAATCAGCAATACGCAGACGAGCATCCTATCATTTATTTAGACACATTGTATGAAGGCTATGACGTTGAAGTCTTCGCTGCTTATGAAACTACAATTGATTTTTATTACATTGAAACAGAATTTAAGAGCAGTGATGTTTTCCTAAAATTTTTGGACGAGATTCAAGCACGCTCTGCAATCGAAATGAATGTAGAGATTGGGCCAGAAGATAAAATTCTTACACTATCCACTTGTAAGGATTCGGTCTTGAGTGACGACCATCGTTTTGTCGTTCAAGGTAAATTAGTGAAACGTTAATAAGTTAGGCAGTTTCCTACTTCATTGGGGAGCTTCTTTTTAACCAAAAGTTGTAGTTAGTAATTCCTGTAGTCGGAGAAATCACTCGGGTAGCCTATAGAACTGCTAAAGTAGAACTCGCTACCTGTGAAGAAAAAACTTGGTATTATTGATTTTAAAAAACTTATCGAAAATAACTTGACGTAAGTAAATTATTAATATATAGTAAGTTACAGAAAGTAATCAATTACTTTTCGTAACTACTTATAACTAGGATGTACGAAGAAGTAACTACAAATGTTTATCCCATAAAATTTAGGGAAACATAATTAATGTAGTTACTTCATATTTTAAAATATATCTCGAAATCGAGATAAAATCAACTTAATTGGAGGAATTTATAATGGCGAAATGGAACATTGATTTAGGACACTCAGCAATTAACTTTCAAGTAAAACACATGATGGTATCCAAAGTAAAAGGTGTATTCGATACTTATTCAGCTGATATTGAAGCGGCAGATCTTGCGGATTTAACAACAGCAAACATTAGCTTTACAATTGATCCAGCTAGCATTAATACACGTAGTGAAGATCGTGATAATCACTTAAAAGCAGCAGATTTCTTCGACGCTGAAAAATATCCAACAATTACATTCAAGTCAACAAACATTGCAAAAAAATCAGCTGATGAATATGCGGTTACAGGTGATTTAACAATTAAAGACGTAACGAAATCAGTAACATTTGATACTGAATTTAATGGTAAAGGTACGAATCCATGGGGCCAAGAAGTTTATGGCTTTGAATCTACAACATCTATTAATCGTGAAGATTTTGGCTTAACTTGGAATGCTGCATTGGAAACTGGCGGTGTTCTAGTTGGTAAAGACATCAAAATTTCAGTTGAACTTGAAGTAAACCCAGCTTAATTCTGTAAAAAGTGCTCGATACATATCGAGCACTTTTTTTTTTATCTAAAGAAAAAACATTGCCAAAAAATAACATGAGAAATAAGTTATTTGCATAATTTTAGTAAATACTGCATATAAAACATCATATTGTTTTTGGGGGCGATGGGATGAATGTATTAGTGACAGGTGGCTATGGTTTTATTGGTAGTGCAGTGGCGAGGCATTTTTTTAAAGAGGGTGCAAACGTTTATATTATTGATAATTTAAGTACAGGTCATTTACGCAATGTCGACTTTGAACATAAATCTTATCTTTTGAATGTGGAAGATGAAGTTTGTGAGCATCTCTTTAAAGAAACATCATTTGATGTGGTCATTCATTGTGCAGCGCAAACGAGTGTCCAAAAATCGATGCAAGAGCCAGTGAAGGATGTTTTAACGAATATTGTAGGGCTTAGCCAGATGCTCTTCTTATCGTCAAAGTATAAGGTAAAGCATTTTGTTTTTGCCTCGTCAGCAGCTGTTTATGGAGATAGTCACTATCCTCCATTAGAAGAAACTGATGTTAGTGAACCAATTTCGATGTATGGATTAAACAAAAGTATTGGTGAGACATACTGTGAAAAATGGCAAAAGGATTATCGTTTACCAACGTTGATTTACAGGTTTGCTAATGTATTCGGTCCACGCCAATATATGCAGGGGGAAGCGGCAGTTATTCCTAGCATGTTAAAAAGTAGCCTTGAAGGAAAGCCCTTTACGATTTATGGAGATGGCGAACAAACACGTGATTTCATATATGTAGATGACATTGCAGATGCAATTTATGCTGGTGTGCAGGCTAGATTACAGGGCATATATAATGTATCAACTAATGAGGCATGGTCGATTCATCAAGTCATTTTATTATTACAACATTTAAATCATCCTTTAGAAATTCAATATGCTCCTGCGAGAGAGGGAGATATTGAACATTCGTTTTTAAATAACGCTAAGTTGGCCAAGGCAATAGGATGGAGACCAAAAACTACTTTTGCGGAAGGCATAGAGCGTACATTGCTAGCATTACAAAATGAAAAAATAGTGGAGATTTAACTTCTTTCAGCAATATTATTTTCTGTACCGAAAGCGTAGCGACAGGTACAGAAGTCTCCCACCTCTATAGGTGGTGGATGAGTGCGGTTTTAAGTCGCTTTTCAGCGGGTGTCCAAACATCTACAGACCTAAGAACAAAGCCGATTTCGGACCCAATTATACAGAGGCATAATTACAGAGGCATAATTGATTTTAACAACGCCAAGGAGACAAGGAACCTTGGCGTTGAATTTTTATTTACATAACGAAATCTTTATTTGAAATTTCTTGAAGTGCTTTTTTCATCTTTTCGACTAATGGTGCAGGCGCTTTTTTTATAGAACCTGCATCGAATGGTGGCTGCGGATCATATTCCAAAATTAATTGGGCACCTTTGCTTATATCTTCTCCAAATTCCCAAGCTACCAATTGTAGTGCCATATCAATACCTGAAGATACACCTGCAGATGTTACGATTTTTTCATGGCGGACAACTCTTTCATCTGTTGGAATAGCGCCTAGTGATTGTAGAAGATTAAAGGATCCCCAATGACATGTTGCTACAACTCCCTTTAGTAAGCCTGCTGCGCTTAAAATCAAAGAACCGTTGCAGACTGAAGTAGTCCATTTTGTAGTGTTATTAATTTTACGAATCCAATTTAACGTTTCTTCGTCATTCATAGGATTTTTGTAGTTAGGAGGGCTACAGCCAGGAACGACTAGAATATCAGCAGAGGTAATTTCAGAAAAGCAATAATCGGCGTGCAAATAACCCATTTTTGAGTCAAGTTTGATGATTCCTTTTTGCTTAGCGACGAACTTTATTTCACATTTTTGTGTAGCGGCAAATACTTCGTATGGACCAATTGCATCTAATGCAGTAATTCCGTCAAAAAGCAAAATTGCAATTTTCATGTTAATCTCTCCTTTTTAAAAAATGATTGGATTGGTTGGTTGATTAATCGGACCGGACTGTCCGGTCCGACTTAATTTTATACGTTTATAGTCTTATTTTCCATAATTTAATTATTACATTTTAGTGAACGACTAAAAAAACTAGAGGAATTAATATATGCCTCTAGTTCTTTGATGAGTAGTATTGTAAAAGTTTTTTAATTTGCTCAATGCTATAATGCATATGCTCATTATTTAAAGACAAACGGCTCGTCATAATAGTACCTTCCAAAGTTGAAAATAAAAAGGATGCTAAAGAAAAAGAATCTATATTTTGAAGAAATTCTTTTGAATTTACTCCTTCTTCAATGATAGATTGAATAAAAAGTAATATTTGATTATGTGCTTCAGCAGCCTTTTCATGAAGCTCTGGGAAACCATAATCTGTTTCTATGGCCGTATTTAGTAGTGGACATCCCCCGTCAACAGGTGGATTATTAGCAGCATCTTGATATACCTTAAACATTGCTATTAATTTTTCAGTAGCTGAATCTTTTGATTTAGTAGCTTCTAAAAAATGATTCCAAACAATACTTAGAGAATACTCAAATGAAGCGAGAGCAATTTCATTCTTGTTTTCAAAACGTCTATAAATTGCACCTTTTGGTAATCCTGTTGTACTCATAATATCTTGAATAGAAGTTTGGCTGTAGCCTTTTTTATTAAATAAGGCTAAGGAAGTTTGGATAATGAGATCGCGAACTTTATCTTCCTTCATCGTTTCACCCTTTTTCTCACATGTGTTAGTAATTATTATATCTAAAAATGAAATAACTTTAAAATAGAGTTAAAATTTTGTGATTTAATTAACAATCTAAAAATTTATGAAAGTGATTCCACAACTAGATGGTAAAGCTATCAATTAGAAAATACAATGATTAAAGAATAAGAGAGATAAGCATCATTGCAATTAAATGTATGGATTCTGGAATAGACAGATGATTTTAACTTTTAAAACTCCGTTTACAAATCTATAAAAATAGATATAATGAATTTTATGGAACCTTCACAAATCTATAAAGCATTATCAAACGATACAAGACGTCAAATATTATTATGGTTAAAGAATCCAGAGGAATTTTTTGATGAAAAACTTTATTTACAACAAGGAATTAGTTTTCAAGTTGGAGTATGTGTAAGAGATATTCAATTGAAAGCAGGACTAGCTCAATCGGTTATCTCAAATTATTTATTAACTATGCAACAAGCTGGATTATTACAATCCGAACGTATTGGGAAGTGGACTTATTATCGTCGAAATGAGAAAACAATACAAGAATTTCGAGAGTACGTTCAAAAAGAATTATAAATAGAAAGGAGGATTTCTTTTTTTTGGTTCAATACATCTAATTATACAGATATATAGAATTATATATATTTAGTGGTTATGATTTCACATTTATCAATATTTGTCACAATGCTCAACAATTAATCAATTTAAGATTGGAGATTTTTATTAATGCGAAAAGTAAATCCTTTACTTATTTTTATACTAGCAATAGGCGTATTTGGAATTATTACAACAGAGATGAGTATTGTCGGAGTATTACCACAAATCGCTCGGAAATTTGAGATTTCAACCGCACAATCAGGTTTATTAGTGAGTATATTTGCTCTAGTTGTTGCTATCTCTGGGCCATTTTTAATATTACTTGTGTCTGGGATTAATCGTAAGCTACTTTTATTAACAACAATATTTATATTTGCTATTTCTAATATCTTTTATGCTTATACGACACATTTTGAAGTTATGCTTATTTTTCGTATTATACCTGCTGCACTTCACCCTCTATTCTTTTCAATAGCTCTTGTAACTGCAGCTAATCTTGTTCCCCCTGAAAAAAGCGGTCGAGCAGTTTCTAAAGTTTTCTTGGGAGTTACGGTTGGCTTTGCTTTAGGTGTACCATTAACTTCTTATCTTGCAGAACAGTTTTCATTAGAAATTGCTTTCTTGTTTGGAGCGATTGTAAATGCTGTAGCCTTTATAGGAATATTAATTTTGCTCCCTTCTATGCCTGTTAAAGAAAAAATGTCTTTTGGCAAGCAAGTTGGAATATTACGAAAAACCGAATTATGGTTAAATATAGGAACTGTTATATTTATTTTTGCAGCTATGTTTTCGGTATACAGTTATTTTGCTGAATACCTTGCAAAAGTCACTCTCATGAATGGCTCATTGATTAGTATTATGTTGCTAATATTTGGTGTAATAATGATTTTAGGTAATTTTTTATTTGGATCTCTTTTGCAAAGAAACTTGTTGAAAACTGTAATTTTATTTCCGGTATTATATTTATTCGTTTACTTATTCGTTTATTATTTAGGTTCTTATTTCGTTCCAATGATTTTTATGGTATTCATTTGGGGAATCGTACATTCTGGCGGTTTAATCGTTAGTCAGGCATGGTTAATAAGTGAAGCTAAAGAAGCCCCTGAATTTGGTAATAGCTTATTTGTTTCATTTTCAAATCTTGGAATTACTTTAGGAACATCCTTTGGGGGGTGGTTTATTTCTCAATTAGGAATTCAACAACTTATTTGGAGTGGCTTTATTTTTTCACTACTTTCTTTAGTATTGATATTAATAAAAATAAAACTTTTCAACTCTAGTATTCCATCGTCATCAAATTAAAATAATTGCGAGCCCCAGTAACGGAGCGAATGTTTTCTGTGCGAAAGCGAGGAGATAGCAACAATGTTTTGTCCGCTCGCTCCCAAGAAAGTGAGTAGCCCTTAGCAGAAATCGTCGTCTTCTAATTAATAAAAATGGTTAATGTATTGTTTGTTCCACGAAAATCTTTTAGCGTTTTATAGATTTATTCTGAGTAATATGTCTTTTTTCGCGGCTATAGTATAATAATTGATTAAAGGAATGTTGCGGAATTGAACGGAGGCTTAAAAGTGCTGGTAGATTTTAGAGTGAAAAATTGCTTAAGTTATAAAGATGAAACGCTATTTTCGATGGTGGCGGGAAGTCGCATTCGTAAATTAAAGGACACACATACGATGAAATTTGACTCGTTTCGCCTTGTAAAAAGTGCCTTTATTTTCGGACCAAACGGAAGTGGGAAATCAAACTTATTTACTGCTATTAAAATTTTACGTTCTTTATTGTTTAACTTTGAAAATCTTAATAATGTTAAACAACTGCGCTTGCCATACCAGCCGTTTAAGTTAGGAGGTCAGCAAGGGCAACCGACAGAATTTATGATTTCTTTATTACTAGATGGGGTACTGTACGATTATGAGGTACAGTACAATGCATCGCAGGTCCTTTATGAAAGTTTATCTAAAACGACATCTATGAAAGAGCAACTCTTTAATAGACAATGGGATGGGACAGAATATTTGTATGAAACTGTCCAAAGCTCAGCGCTAGAATTGACTAAATATACGCGTAATAATACAGCTTTCTTATCAGTATTAAATGTCTTTAATGATCCAGATGCTACGAAAATATTTGATTGGTTTTTACATAAAATACTGTTTTTAGATGAAGCAAATCGGTTATCAAGCCATCCACTTATTCGTAAACTTGAAGAGGAGCCATTTAAGAAAGAGGTTATTAAGTTACTAAAGGTTGCAGACTTTTCTATTCAAGATGTGACGGCAAGACGCGTTGAGCGTAGAGAGAAAAATACTATTGGCTATGACTTTGACACTCCAGAGGTTATTCAGGAGGTGGATATCGATTTGCACTATTTATCGTTCGATGAAGCAGGTGCGCCGATAGGGACAGAGACGATTAATTGGACGATGGATTCAAAGGGAACAGTCCGTATGCTACATATAGCATGTGTTATTGTAGATGCATACAATAAAGGGAAGACGATCTTTATAGATGAATTTGATACAGCATTTCATGTGTCTATCTGCGAATTTTTAATGGCCATTATGAATAGCAAGCGTAATGTGACAAATCAATTTGTTGTCACAAGTCATGAAATTGATTTATTAGATCAGCCACTACGTTCCGATCAAATATGGTTTGTGAATAAAAGCTTTAAAAATGAATCTGAATTGTACTCCTTATTTGATTTTGCAGATTTACAGAAGAAACGTGGAGATATTTCCTTTGCCAAGCGCTACTTAAAAGGAGAATTTGGGGCTACACCGGTTATTAATGAATATTTATCAGATCAATATCTAGATGAAGTGGAGGTATCTGAGCAGTGAGAGTGCGTCAACAAGGTAATCGAACACTGCGTAAAACAGTTTTAATTTATTGTGAAGGTGAGACCGAACGCATTTATTTTGAGCAAATGCGTATTTTAAAGCGCTCAAAAATGGTAAGTGTCAAAATAAAAAACGTTAAGCGTTCAGCTATTAAGCTAGCCCAGCATGCCTATCGGGATTCAAGCTATCAATATTTTGATGAGGTTTGGATTGTTTTTGATAAGGATGATCTAACCGAAAAGCAATTAGAGGAAGTTAATGACTTTTGCGAGGAGAATAATATTCATATTGCCTATTCAAATGAAGCATTCGAATTATGGCTATTGTTGCATTTTGAAGAAGTCGATCTATCTGAAAAATATCCTCGTGCTGTATTAAATGACAAGATGGAGCAGTATCTTGGGGTAACACGTTATTTTCGTCATAAAGCGGATGAATCAGTCATTGCACCTATCGCATTCCGACATGAGGTCGCTATTAAAAATTGCACAGATATGATGGCACTTCGTAAGACGAAAAGCCGTGACAATCCTTATTGCAACATACATGAAATGATACAATACATATTTTAACTTCTGGAGTTCTTTATGTTAGCCTAAAATCATCACATCCATGCGATAACGGCTAACTGGCCTGCATCGGTGCTGTCGTTTCGCTTTTACGCAAAAAACATCATGTTGCTGTCGCTGCGTTAGCACTACGCTTTCGCACAAAAAACATTTGCAGGCCTAAGCACAAAGCCAATTCCGGACGCATTGCTATTCAGCAGGTTTTCTATTACTTAATGGAGAACCTGCTATTTTTATTTCTCATCACAAAGGGTGGAAGTATGACATATATTAAGTTGATTGTAGTGTTTTTATTTTTTTATCTTCTACTCAAAAATGTAGGTAAATAAATTTTTTGTATTTGGGAACAATATCTGAAGCCATGACAATTGAACTGTACATATGACACGTCCTTAAACCTATAAATGATTGAAAAGTGTATGTTGTATTCGTAATCTTTCTAGATGATCTACCTTGCCTTTTCTTTCTAAACCGATTACAATGAAATTAAGTTAATATACTAGGTTTGAGCGATTGAGAGACCATTAAAAACATATGTACATTTGTACATGTGCTTTTAATGGTCTCTTTTTTTCGCTTTAAATAAGGAGGAATTTCATTATGAGCACAGCTTCAGCAATACAACGTCAACAAACGATTGTAGAATTAGAAAGTAAAGAATATGATTTATTGGTTATCGGTGGTGGGATTACAGGTTGTGGTATCGCACTTGATGCAATTGCTCGTGGACTATCTGTAGCGTTAGTTGAAATGCAAGACTTCGCCGCTGGTACTTCTAGTCGTTCGACAAAATTAGTGCACGGTGGACTTCGTTATTTAAAACAATTTGAAATAAAAGAGGTTGCAGATTTAGGAAAAGAGCGTGCGATCGTTTATGAAAATGGACCACATGTAACAACTCCTGTTTGGATGCTACTGCCATTTCATAAAGGAGGCACATTTGGTAAATTCTCGACGAATATAGGTTTACGTGTCTATGATTTTTTAGCAGGGGTTAAACGTTCTGAACGTCGATATATGTTAAATGCTGCAAAAACAATGGAAAAAGAACCTTTGGTCAAAGCCGAGGAATTGCGTGGCGGCGGTGTATATGTAGAATATCGTACAGATGACGCACGTCTGACTGTCGAAGTTGCTAAAGCTGCTATCGAAAAAGGAGCTACACTCATTAACTATACAAAGGCAGAGAACTTTTTATACAATGACGAAAAGAAAATTAATGGTATCGTAGCACAAGATTTGATTGCCCATAACACGTTTAATATTCGTGCAAAAAAAGTTGTGAATGCTGCGGGTCCATGGGTAGATGAGGTTCGTAAAATCGAAGGGAAACAAAATGGTAAGCACTTAATTTTATCAAAAGGTGTGCACATCGTTTTTGATGAATCTAAATTCCCATTACGTCAAGCGGTCTATTTTGATACTCCTGATGGTCGTATGGTGTTTGCGATTCCTCGAGATGGGAAAACATATGTTGGAACGACAGATACATTTTACGAAGGCGATGCTCGAGAAATGAATATCCATCAAGAAGATCGCGATTATATTATGAAGGCAATTCATTATATGTTCCCAAAAGTTAATGTTACTGATGCAGATATCGAATCAAGCTGGGCAGGTGTTCGTCCATTAATTCATGAGGAAGGTAAAAATCCATCTGAAATTTCCCGTAAGGACGAAGTATGGGAATCTGCATCTGGTCTCGTGACAATTGCTGGTGGTAAATTAACTGGTTATCGTAAAATGGCTGAAACAGTTTTAAATAAGATTGCACAAGATTTAGAACAAAAATTTGGCATAACATCAAAACCATGTTATACAAAGCAAATTCACATTTCTGGTGGGGATGTTGGTGGCTCTAAAAACTTACATGCCTTCGTGGCAAAACGAACAAAAATGGGTGTCGATCTTGGGTTATCAGAAGCGGAAGCAAAACATTTAGCACATCATTACGGTTCAAATGTAGATACTGTTTTTGAATATGCTAAAGAAAAACATCCAGTTTTACCACAAGGGTTATACGCTCAGCTACTGTATGGTATTCATCAGGAAATGGTTGTTCATCCAAACGACTTTATGATTCGTCGTACAGCGTATATGTTCTTTAATATCGCTCTTGTAAAACAATATAAAGATGCGATATTAGATGAAATGGCAAAACAATTACATTGGTCTACTGAACAACGTATGCAATATGAAAAAGATTTAAATATAGAAATAACAAGAGCTACAACTGCATTATAATAAAAAGGAGGGTCGTCTTAATGGCGGCCTGACTTTTTGAATAAAGGGGAAATCAAATGAATTTCAATGATCAACAAATCATTCCCGCAGCACGAACAGTTAAGCAATTTGATGAAATATTAAATAGTCGATTCGAATACATTGTTCTATTAGAAGTGCATATTAGTTTGCTCATGTCCATAAAACGAGAAGCAGATCGTAACGGTAAAAAATTAATTATTCATGCAGATTTAATTCATGGGTTAAAAACGGATAATTTTGCAGCTGATTTTTTATGCAATGATATCCGTCCAGCAGGTATAATTTCCACTCGATCTAATATGTTAATAAAAGCAAAATCTCGTGGGATTATTGCAATTCAGCGCGTCTTTTTAATTGATACGATTGCACTAGAAAAAAGCTTTTCAATGATTGAATCAGCGAAGCCAGATTATATTGAATTATTACCGGGCATCATTCCTTCAATGATTTCAGAAGTACACCAGCGAACAAAAATTCCTGTTATTACAGGTGGACTAGTCCGCACTGTTGAAAGTATAGAGGAAGCGTTATCCGCTGGAGCAGTAGCGATTACGACATCAAATAAGAAGTTGTGGGAAAATTTCCAAAAATATTGTTGACTATGTATATTATTTTCTCTACAATGTACATAAGTTAAAAAGCGCGTGGTTAGGAAAAGGAACCCACATTTATTCATCTGCATTTCAACATGCAGTTTGTTTAAGTGTGGGTTTATTTTTTTACTAAGTGCACTATTACAAAGGGGGGTCTTGTATGTCAACATTTACAGCTGAGCTTGTCGGCACGATGATTCTTATTTTATTCGGTGGTGGCGTTGTTGCAGGTGTATCACTTCACAAATCGAAAGGTTTTGGCGGTGGATGGGTAGTAATTACATTCGCTTGGGGTCTAGGTGTGGCTATGGCTGCATATGCTGTTGGTGGTATTAGTGGGGCTCATTTAAATCCTGCTTTAACGATCGCGCTTGCTTCAATCGGTAATTTCCCGTGGGAAGACGTACCTACTTACATTGCTGCACAATTAATTGGTGCATTTTTGGGTGGGGTACTCGTTTATTTTATGTATTTACCACATTGGAAAGGTACGAAAGATCCGGAAGCAAAACTGGCTGTATTTTCTACGATGCCTGCTATTAAACATCCACTATCAAATTTAATTTCAGAAATGATTGGTACATTTATACTTGTTTTAGGTATCCTAGCATTAGGAACAAATACAATTACGGATGGCTTAAATCCATTTCTAGTTGGTATGCTTATTGTAGTCATCGGTATGGCATTAGGTGGTCCTACTGGTTATGCAATTAACCCAGCACGTGACCTAGGTCCACGTATAGCTCATTTTTTCTTACCGATCCCAGGTAAACGTGATTCAGGGTGGTCATATGCATGGATTCCAGTTGTAGGTCCAATTATCGGTGGTACATTTGGTGCCCTATTTTTCAAACAAATTTTTGAAGGGGAAAATAGTATCGCATTTTGGGTGTTTGCTATTATCGTAGTTATTATTTTTATCAGTGCTCAAATGACAGTGAATAATGTTAAAAGTGAAGAGTAAATCAATTATGCCTTGGCATAATTGCGATTAAAAAAATCATTGGAGGTATGACCGATGTCAGAAAAAAAATATATTTTAGCTTTGGACCAAGGTACAACAAGCTCACGTGCTATTTTGTTTGATGAAAAAGGGAGCATTCTCCACGTTGCACAACAAGAATTCCCGCAATATTTCCCACAATCAGGATGGGTTGAACATCACGCAGAAGAAATTTGGTCTTCTATACTTTCTTGTATCGCTACAGTGCTTTCAGCAAAAAATATTGAATCACATCAAATTGCTGGGATCGGTATTACAAACCAACGCGAAACAACTGTTGTTTGGGATAAACATACAGGGAAACCAATTTATAATGCGATTGTATGGCAATCACGCCAAACGAACGCTATTTGTGAGGAATTGAAAGAAAACGGTTACAATGATTTATTCCGTGATAAAACAGGTTTATTAATCGATGCATACTTCTCAGGTACAAAAGTAAAATGGATTTTAGACAATGTTGAAGGTGCTCGTGAAAAAGCAGAAGCAGGCGATTTATTATTCGGTACAATTGATACGTGGTTAATATGGAAGTTAACAGGTGGTAAAGTCCATGTTACAGATTATTCAAATGCTTCTCGTACGTTAATGTACAATATTTATGATTTAAAATGGGATGAAGAAATATTAGATATTTTGGGCGTCCCTGCTTCTATGCTTCCCGAAGTTCGTCCTTCTTCAGAAGTGTATGGATATACGGAGGAAGCTCTGTTCTTTGGTTCGGCTGTTCCAATTGCAGGGGCTGCGGGTGATCAACAAGCTGCTCTATTCGGTCAGGCTTGTTTCGAAGAAGGTATGGTTAAAAACACTTACGGTACGGGCTGCTTTATGCTGATGAATACTGGTGAAAAGGCAGTAAAATCAGAGAACGGTTTATTAACTACGCTTGCATGGGGCTTAAATGGCAAGGTTACTTACGCTTTAGAAGGTAGTATTTTCGTAGCTGGCTCTGCTATTCAATGGTTACGCGACGGTTTACGAATGTTCCGTTCTGCTTCAGAATCTGAGCAATATGCTGCACGTGTAGAGTCGGCTGATGGCGTTTATGTAGTTCCTGCATTCGTTGGTCTAGGTACACCTTATTGGGATTCAGATGTACGAGGTGCAGTCTTCGGTTTAACGCGTGGTACTTCTAAAGAACATTTTGTACGTGCAACATTAGAATCGTTAGCGTATCAAACAAAAGACGTACTTGGTGCAATGGAAGCGGATGCCAATATCCCACTAACGAAATTACGTGTAGATGGTGGTGCAGTTGCAAACAATTTCTTAATGCAATTCCAATCAGATTTATTAAATGTTCCTGTTGATCGTCCAGTCATTAACGAAACAACAGCTTTAGGTGCTGCGTATTTAGCAGGTTTAGCAGTTGGCTTCTGGAAAACAACAGATGAAATTAGTGAGTATTGGAATTTAGATCGTCAATTCACACCTAATATGGATGACTCACATCGTGAAGAAATTTATGCAGGCTGGAAAAAAGCTGTAGCAGCTGCTCAAGCGTTTAAATAGAAAACATAGCTGAATAATGATGAAAAAACCTTGATAGGTAATTTGAAGCGGATTCCGGTTGTTAGACAAAAATCTAACTTTGGGGGCGCTTCAGTTGCCAATCAAGGTTTTGTTTTGAGTAAATGTTTAAAGTATGTGTAAATATCATTGATACGCATAATCAGGAAATGCGGGTATACAACGGTAAGCCCATTTTCTTGACGGTACTCCATATCACTATTTTAGTCTGAGTTATTTGAATATACATTATTTTTCAGAATTGTTAAATCGAAAAATAAGTTGATTTCCATTAAAAGTTTCACCGTATTCCTCACTGTAAGCTCCACTAGTATAATTAGAAATTGTCTTCCTCCAAAATTTTTGTCCAGCAATGTTTTTTTCTAATGGATTAGTAAACAACTCCCAATTCCCTTTAAATTTTTCAAATACCATATTTGCAGCAAGTTCAGCAATACCTCTACCTCTTAATGATTGAATTAAAAAGAATTCATTTAAAAAATAATCAATTCCTTTATTACAATGTGGAGGGGATGCTACTAGAATAAACCCCGCTGGTATCCCATCGACTAAAATTGAGTAGGGGAATAAAATATCTGGCTTTTCCCACCAAATATTCTGAACTTCATACTGGTCTATTAATGTTCGGAAGTCATCACTATCCTCGTAAATTCCGTGTACATTTGGTAGATTACCATAATGTCCTGATAGGTCATATAAATACAAAGGGTAAAAGTTTTTAATAATATACCCATTATTTTTATCAGTTAATTGTATATCAATTTTCATTGGTTTCTCCTTCGATTTAATCAATTTTTACAGGGTCGATCATTTCGAACAAAAGTGGAGTATTCATTATAAAGTTTTTTATGTACGCTTGGGCGTACTTTTGTTCAATTAACTGGCTGTTTCTCTAGGATGGATGCGTGGTGGCAGTAATCCTCATCATAAATATGATGAGGAAACTTTCAAGCGTCTGAACATAGTCTTTTTCAAGCTTTCTAACAGACCCCCTTTCTTTTGTAATAAATCCAAGCTATATGTTTCTACTTACATTATTTCTATTAGGACTACTAGATATCCTTCAAAATGTTTAACTAAGCAACATGAGTTCAATAAGGTACATCTAAATGCCTTTTTGCTAACGGAGCAGAAGAATTAAAAGGTGGAATTTTAGGTTCAGTCTACCTTGAATAATAGGAGTATAAATAAATGATTAAACTCATTTCTGTTTCAAAACCTTAAGACATGTTTATTCCAGACAAACATATAGTGTATATTGAGAATTATGAGTATTGGACGAAAGGGGATTGCGTGGATAATTCTAAGTCGAATCAGCGCAAAGATTTAGATGAAAATGCAAAGAATCAGCAGCTAGAGCCGTTTCGTGTCGATAATGAAGGAAAAAAGATGACGACGAATCAGGGGCTAAAAGTTTCGAATGATGAGAATTCGTTGAAAGCTGGAGTTCGTGGGCCAACCATTATGGAGGATTTTCACTTTCGAGAGAAAATAACGCATTTTGATCATGAACGTATTCCAGAGCGTGTTGTGCATGCGAGGGGCTTTGCAGCACATGGAGAATTTGAGTTGTATGAATCAATGGGGGAATATACTAAAGCAAGCTTTTTGCAGGACCCTAATAAGAAAACACCTGTATTTGTCAGATTTTCAACAGTGGTTGGAAGCTTAGGTTCGATGGATACTGCTCGTGATGTTCGTGGTTTTGCGACGAAATTTTACACGGATGAAGGCAATTATGATTTAGTTGGTAATAATATACCTGTTTTTTTTATTCAGGATGCCATTAAGTTTCCTGATTTAATTCACGCAGTAAAGCCTGAACCTCACAATGAAATGCCACAAGCAGCCTCAGCTCACGATACGTTTTGGGATTTTGTGGCGAATAATCAGGAAATTGCGCATATGATTATGTGGCATATGTCTGATCGTGCAATACCTAGAAGTTTTCGAATGATGGAAGGCTTCGGTGTTCATGCTTTTCGTTTCGTCAATGATAAAGGAAAATCGAGGTTTGTAAAATTTCATTGGAAGCCTGTGTTAGGGGTTCATTCACTCATTTGGGATGAAGCACAAATTATTGCTGGAAAGGATCCAGATTTTCAACGACGCGATTTATGGGAATCAATTGAGATAGGTGATTATCCAGAATATGAGCTCGGTGTACAAATGCTTGAGCCAGAGGACGAATTTAAATTTGAATTTGATATTTTGGATGCAACAAAGCTGTGGCCAGAAGAGATAGTGCCAGTTAAAAAGATTGGGAAAATGACCTTGAATCGTAATGTGGATAATGTTTTCGCTGAAACTGAGCAAGTCGCCTTCCACCCTGGGAATGTTGTACCAGGCATAGATTTTACAAATGATCCACTTTTGCAAGGGAGGCTATTTTCTTATTTAGATACACAGCTAATACGTCTAGGGGGGCCAAACTTTTCTGAAATACCGATTAACCGATCCATCTGTCCATTTCATAACAATCAGCGCAATGGCTTTAGTCGTCAAACTATTAATATAGGAAAAGTGAGCTATCATAAAAATTCCTTGGCTAATAATACACCATCAACTTCAACGGCAAAGGAAGGTGGCTTTGTCCATTATGAAGAAAAGGTTGAAGGACGTATCACACGAGCACGTAGTAAATCCTTTGATGATCATTTTTCACAGGCAAGGCTGTTTTGGAATAGTATGTCACCCCCTGAAAAACAGCATATCATCGATGCCTTTAGTTTTGAGGTAGGGAAGGTGAAAAGTAAGTCAGTTCGCCAACAGGTTGTCGACATGTTTGTCCGTGTTGATAAAGCAATGGCAACGACTGTGGCCGATAATGTTGGTGTTAATCGTCCAAAAGGTGAACAAATAAATGTCACGTTATCATCACCTGCACTTAGTCAAGCTAATACTATAAAAATGCCACAAACACTTAAAGTAGGCGTGCTAATAGGTGATGGATTTGACGCAAATGAAGTTGGGGAAATACTGAAATATTTAACAAGACAGGGTGTTCGATACAGTATTATTTCCGACAGATTAGGGGTTGTTACAAGTAGTGATGGCGTTCAGTTAACAGCAAGTGACACATTTATTACTACGGATGCGGTACTATTTGACTCGTTATATGTTGTAGGCGTAAAAGCAAAAAATCAGGCAAAGTTTAATTCACATATTGTAAATTATATCAACGAAGCGTATAGACATTACAAACCGATTGGCATAGCTACATCTGGAACAACATTTTTTAATATGTCCAATGCCAATGTAGGCCCAGGAATCGTGTTGGCAACTGGCGACAAAGATTTCGCTAAAAAATTTGTAAAAGCAATCGCTCAACAACGCTTTTGGGAACGGAATATTTATTAACTTTACGCGAGTCACAGGAGAATATCCGTGGAGCCGAGCGAATACCTGCGGGTGGAGAGAAAACCCGCAGAAGCCGAGCAATTATCCGCGAAGCAGGAGAATACCCGCGAAGCAGGAGAATACCCGTGGAAGCCGAGCAAATACCCGCGGAAGCAAAGCGAACATCCGTGGGCAGAGCAAAATACCCACGAAAGAGAAGCAGTACCCTTTCAAGACGCTTTACATTTTATTTGAAATACCACATCCATATGGAAAAAATGATTATAAAAATAAAGTCTCTCATTGTTCAAAATGAATAGTGAGGGACATTTTCGTTTATTGCACCTTAAATTCTAGTGTTGCTGATGGTTTGTATTCGTTGGAGTAGACAAAGGATTTCTGCATTCACTGTATCCCCATGGCATTGCATTCAAATTTTGTAAATGCTATGGTGGTAAACGAGGTGAATTTCATGGAAAAATTTGATATTGCAATTATTGGCGCAGGTCCTGGGGGCTATGTAGCAGCCATTCATGCAGCAAAAAGTGGTAAAAAGGTCGCTTTAGTAGAGCGTTATAAAGTAGGAGGAGCCTGTTATAATGTCGGCTGTATTCCTTCGAAAATATTATTGGAGCATAGTAAACTCATTCAAGAAATTCAACGTGGTAATGACTGGGGTATTGAAACTCCTACAGTCAATGTGAATTTTCCACGATTGATGAAACGTAAGGATGCGATTATTGACGAGCTTTTAACGAATATTGAGGGCTATATTTTGAACAATCAAATTACCTTTTATCGAGGAGAAGCGGCAGTATCTAATGATTTAACTGTAACAGTCGGAAGTGAGACCTTTACAGCAACGGATATCATTTTAGCAACCGGGAGTAAACCATTTGTACCGCCTTTTAAAGGGTTAGAGACGTCTTCCTTTTATACAACGGATACATTTTTTGATTTAAAAGAGTTACCTAAGCAGTTAACGATTATCGGTGGAGGCGTTATTGCAGTAGAGATGGCATTTAGTTTAGCACCACTTGGAACAAAGGTGACGGTGCTGAATCATAGTGAAGACATTTTACAGACAGAAGAGCCAGATGCACGACCACTTATTCGTGAAAAGATGGAAAAGCTTAATATTGAGCTTGTGACAGATTTCCAATTTGAACATTTTAATGGCAATGAAATTTATACTTCTAAAGGCATTTATACATATGAAAATCTACTGTTTGCAACAGGGCGACGCCCGAATACAGAAATAGCTCAGCAACTTGGTCTAGCATTCGATGGTCGATTGATTGCTGTCAATGAGCATCTCGAAACAAGTCAGCCACACATTTATGCTATAGGTGACTTAGTTGGTGGTTACCAGCTAGCTCATTCAGCGAGTGCAGAGGGAATTCATGTTGTGGAGCATATTTTGGGGAATAAGCCGGCATTAATTGATCAAACATCGATTCCTCGCTGTGTTTATACTCATCCTGAAATTGCGACATTTGGTTTACTGGAAGAGCAGGTTACAGAACCTTATACGGTGACTCAAATGCCTTTACATACAAACCCTAAGGCATTAATGGAAGAAAATACAGTGGGCTTCATAAAGCTTATTGCGACGAAAAAGGGAGGACGTATTTTAGGAGCGTGTGTTGTTGCTGATGGGGCAACAGAAATATTAAATGCTATTTTAGCTACTAAAAATGCTGGTGGCACGGCCCACACTCTTGCAAATATGATTTTTCCACATCCTACAGTATCAGAACATATTGGGGATGCTGCAAAAGCTATTTTTGATAAAGCAATTCACCATTAATGGTCTCAAAACTACATTTTTCAGTGGAATGTTATTAGTAAACTAAAAATTCCATTTCAGTATGAAGTACAAAAAATAGCGCATTATAGGAAATAACCTCCTATAACGCGCTATTTTTTAATTAGCTTCAGGTTCTTCTGTTGTTTTCTCGACCGGTATTGTAGAGAGATATAAGAAAGCCTCATCTTGCAATAGCAATAATTTTTCTTCACAAATACCGTGTGCTAATGGTCCAGAAAAAATAGATTCCCACCAAGTTCCTGTTGTTGTTGTCATGCATCTACGCCCCCGTTTCAATTTTCGATATGTAGTTGTAAATTTCCTGAAATCAAAAAACCATCATCAGTTCTAGCTTTAAACTTTACGCATCCCACTCATATAAGAGGAATTTTGGTTGTCAATGTTGTATCGTATAGACAAAGATAGTTTGTTTCGAAATGAAAAAACTATGTATGCCATTTTAAAAAAGGGGTGCTTTTATTATGAATTTTACGACACAAGATGTAGAAAATATGATTACAGAACAACGTCAATTTTATTTTTCACGAGCAACGAAGAGTACAAAATTTCGGAAAGAGCAATTAATAAAGCTGAAGAAAACCATTTTAAAATATGAAAAAGAAATTTTGAATGCTTTATATTTAGATTTACGTAAGAGTGAGTTTGAGGCATATGCAACAGAAGTCGGCATTGTTTTAGATAGTATATCTTATATGGTAAAGCATATTGAAGAATGGATGAAACCTGAAGCTGTAAAAACACCGATTCAATACCAGATGGGAAAAAGCTTTATTGTAAGAGAACCGTATGGAGTAACTTTAATCATTGGTCCATTCAATTATCCATTCCAGCTTGTAATGGAGCCTTTAATCGGTGCAATTGTTGGTGGTAATACGGCTATTGTAAAACCGTCAGAAACATCTGTGCATACAGCAGCAATTGTTAAAAAAATAATTGAAGAAACGTTTGCCCCTTCCTACGTTCGGGTTGTAGAAGGAGAAAAAGAAGAAGTGACGGCACTTATTCATGCATCCTTTGACTATATATTTTTTACAGGGAGTGTGGCAGTAGGAAAAGTTGTTGCAAAGGCAGCGGCGGAACGGTTAACACCAATTGCCCTAGAACTTGGTGGGAAAAGTCCGGCAATTGTCGATCAAACAGCCAATTTAGAAGTTGCGGCGAAAAGAATCGCTTGGGGTAAATTCACAAATACTGGACAAACTTGCGTGGCACCAGATTATGTCCTTGTCCATAAAGATGTCTATGATCGATTTATGAAAATATTGAAAGCAACAATTCGTTCCTTCTATGGTAAAAATGCATTAAAAAGCCCTGACTACGGCCGTATTGTGAATCTAAGACAATTTGATCGCTTACAGCAAATTATTATGGAAGAACGTGATGCCATTACATTTGGTGGTAGAACAGATCGTGATGATTTGTATATTGAGCCTACAATTATTGGATATGTGAAATGGTCAAGTCCTTCAATGCAGGATGAACTATTTGGACCGATTTTACCTGTGATGATGTACGATGATTTACCGCTGGTCATTCACCAAATTCGTCAGTTACCAAAGCCTTTAGCTGCTTATTTTTTCTCAGAGCATGAAAAAGCTACCCAGTACTTTTTAGAGGAGTTACCATTTGGTGGAGGATGTATAAATGATACGATTACACATGTAGGAAATTTACATTTGCCATTTGGTGGTGTCGGACCATCCGGGGTGAAAGCATATCACGGGAAGGCAAGCTTTGAAAACTTTACCCATCCAAAATCCATCTTAAAAAAATCATCGAAGTTAGAGACGAATGTTCTCTTTCCCCCGTATAAACAAAAGGTTAAGCTTGTGCGAACTATTATGAAATAATAAAAATGAGGTGTCGGATCACTGGCGCCTCTCTTTTTTTACCAACTTTTTAAGTTGTCGATAAATGCCGATTTTTGATAGTCAGGTCGAAGTTGTAAAGCGTATGTCATTTCTAGAAGTTGGAACGGAAATCACCTCCATGTTAAGGTGAAGAGCCAAATTTCAATGAAATATGAAAGATATATTAAAATGATAGCGTTTTCATTAAAAAAACGTCCTTACAGGGATTTTATTTATAGGCGAATAAGTAGTAAAATAAATTCAATAGAATGTGGGGGTATTCATCTTGTCATTTTTTGTCGAATAAACAACTAATGATGAAATGAATGTAGAGATTGATTGGAGGACTATGAAATGTATGCAGAGGAATTGTTGAATGCATTACCTTTGAAAAAAATAATTGGAGTGCTACCTGACCAAGTGAGTGATATTGTAATTGATTCACGAAGTGTACAACCAAATAGTATGTTTGTTTGTATAAAAGGTTATACAGTAGATGGTCATGACTATGCACAAAAAGCTGTTGAAGGTGGCGCAACAATTGTTGTGACGGAACGAAGATTACCATTAGGAGAAAATATTGCACAGGTCATTGTGAGAGATACGGATCGGGCAGTTGGCTTGTTAGCTGCAAAGTTTTTTGACTATCCATCGAAAGATATGACAATGATCGGCGTAACAGGGACAAATGGTAAAACATCTGTAACAGGTATTATTCAAAATATAATGCATGGTATGGGCGAGAAATCTGCACTAACAGGAACAATCGGCTTTAATTTAAATGGTATTTTATATGAATCAGCAAATACTACGAGCGATGCATTATCGACTCAACAAATGATATTCCGCGCTAAAATGGAAGGCTGCCGATTAATGACGATGGAAGTATCTTCACACGGTTTAGCACTTGGACGTCTAGCTGGTGTAGAGTATGATGTAGCTATTTTTACAAATCTTACACATGATCATCTTGATTTCCATGGAACGATGGAGGAATATGGCCATGCGAAGGGCTTATTATTCTCTCAACTTGGACAAGACTTAGAAAAGAATAAATGTGTAGTGTTAAATGCTGATGATGCTTGGTCAGAGCGCTATGCTACGATGACACCATTTCCAGTATGGACATATGGTTTAAAAAGTGAAGAAGCTGATTTCCGAGCTATTAACTGTGAGTATCATGATTTCATGACTTCTTTTGATGTTGATACACCAGAGGGAATATACCATGTAAAGATGCATTTACTCGGGGAATTTAATATATACAATGTGCTTGCAGCTATGGTTGCTTTTTATGGTCGTGGCTATTCAATCGAAACAATCATTGAGCAAATTGAGCAATTACCACCAGTAAAGGGACGCATGGAGAAAGTTTGCTCGGATTTACCTGTGCAGATTTTTATTGATTATGCACATACACCTGATGCAATTGAAAAAGCTATTTCTTCGGCTCAACCATATAAAAAAGGAAAGCTTATTTTCCTAGTAGGTACAGGTGGTAATCGTGATAAATCGAAACGTCCGGCAATGGCAGAAAAGGCATCAGCCGCTGATTACGTTATTTTAACGACAGATGACCCACGCTATGAAGAATACGATAGTATTACAGGTGATCTTGCAAAAGGGATGCTACATGAAAATTATGCATGTATAGGAGACCGTGCTGAGGCAGTACGTCATGCGATTGAAATTGCCGAACCAGGAGATATGATTATTTTTGCTGGTAAAGGACATGAAGATTATCAAATTATTGAGAATACTAAATATCCGCATAGTGATGCAGATATTGCAATAGAAGCTGGCCGTCTAAAATTTGTATAATATATGATCTCCAATGAGGATGTTAGAGCGTACTTGATAGTGTGAACTTAATGCATGCAATAATGCGGCAAGTTCACCATATTCAGAGAACCCTTTTAGTTAGTACTAAAGGGTTTTCTTTTTGAGCTCTTTTAACAGGAAGGTGAATGCTCAAATGCTGCTATCAAAACTCTGTTTAGCCACGACGGTACGGGTGAGCGATAGAATGGAAGTGGCAGTCATCGAAATGTTTGAGGAAGCTATATCATTGTGCCTCACCACCTCTTTTTTGGGGAATTCATGTAAAAAGGTTGTAAGAAGGGCAAGTCTTCTTTTATTATTATTAAGTATGAAAAAAGGAGAATGACGAGATGAATTCAAATTTAGAAAAAGATATATTATCGCGTCGAACTTTTGCCATTATCAGTCACCCTGATGCTGGGAAAACGACGATTACAGAAAAGCTTTTACTATTTGGCGGTGCGATTCGTGATGCTGGTACAGTAAAAGGGAAGAAAACAGGTAAGTTTGCAACATCTGACTGGATGGAAATTGAAAAGCAACGTGGGATTTCTGTAACTTCTTCAGTTATGCAATTCGATTATAACGGATCACGTGTTAATATTTTGGATACTCCAGGTCACCAAGATTTCTCAGAGGATACTTATCGTACGTTAATGGCGGTGGATAGTGCTGTCATGGTCGTAGATGCTGCCAAAGGTATTGAAGCTCAAACTTTAAAGCTATTCAAAGTTTGTAAAATGCGTGGTATTCCGATTTTTACTTTTATCAATAAACTAGACCGTCAAGGGAAAGAGCCACTTGAGCTGATTGAAGAGCTTGAGGAAGTACTTGGCATTAATGCTTACCCAATGAACTGGCCGATTGGTATGGGTAAAGAGTTTCTAGGTATTTATGATCGTTATAATAAACGTATCGAGCAATTCCGTACTGAGGAAGAAGAACGTTTCTTACCAATTGATGATAATGGGGAACTTGCAGTCGAGCATCCTATGAAGGTGACGTCTTATTATTCACAAGCAATGGATGACATCATGTTGCTTGACGAAGCGGGTAATGAGTATTCTGAAGAAAAAATTCGCCGTGGTGAATTAACACCTGTTTTCTTTGGTTCTGCTTTAACGAATTTTGGTGTGCAAACATTCCTAGAAACATATTTACAATTTGCGCCAACACCACAGCCTCGAATTACTGAGGATGAACTATTTATTGATCCAGTTGAGCATGAAGAATTTTCGGGCTTCATTTTCAAAATTCAAGCAAACATGAATCCTGCACACCGTGACCGTATTGCCTTTGTGCGTATCGTATCGGGTAAATTTGAACGTGGCATGAACATGACTTTATCTCGTACAGGTAAATCGTTCAAAGTAACACAATCTACACAATTCCTAGCTGACGACCGTGAAACAGTAGATGAAGCTGTTGCTGGTGATATTATCGGTTTATATGACACAGGTACTTATCAGATTGGTGACACAGTCGTAGGTGGTAAAAAGACATTCCAATTTGAAAAATTGCCACAGTTCACGCCAGAGCTATTTGTTCGTGTAACTGCGAAAAATGTTATGAAATCTAAGCAATTCCATAAAGGTATTTTACAATTAGTGCAAGAAGGCGCTATTCAATATTATAAAACGTTGCATACAGAAGAAGTTATTCTTGGGGCAGTTGGTCAATTACAATTTGAAGTTTTTGAGCATCGTATGAAAAACGAATATAATGTTGAAGTGAAGATGGAGCCAATTGGTTCGAAAATTGCAAGATGGATTGAAAATGAAGAAGATGTTAAAGAATCGATGTCTTCAGGTCGTTCAATGCTTGTAAAAGACCGTTTTGATAATCTTGTTTTCCTATTTGAAAATGAATTTGCTATGCGCTGGTTCGCTGATAAAAACGAAAACATTAAATTGTATAGCCTTTTATAATAAAAAACACGAATCGACATGTTGCGATTCGTGTTTTTTTACAAGGGAAATTGGAGCTATATGTAGAATATATACAGTATTAGGAAATCTGAGCCTCATCAGCATAACGTGGGGTTGATTTCCGTTCCGACTGGGCGCTTTTATCGCTGCCGCTTCGCTTTCGCGCAGAGCAAAGCTTCCTGGGGGCGTCCGATGAGCCGCTTGGGCCAACAGATGTTTTTGCGCGAAAGCGTAATGCTAACGTAGCAGCAGCAAAGTGTTTTTGTCTGTGCGAAAGCGTAGTGCTAACGTAGCAACAGCACGATGTTGGTCACGAAGGCGTTATCACAGGATGGGATGCTCTTAGCCTTCGTTCCTCTATTTGCTCGCTCCAGGGTCTCATCTGTGACGATAATCCCCAATGAGTCGCCCAGTCTCCACTCCAATCAACTTACATATGGCATGGCTTTAACGAATTGCATCTCCTAATTTTGGGGGTGAGCTATATTTTAAACCTATAAAAAAATGGGAAGTTAAAACATTCTGCTTTTCGGGTATTATAGAAAGGAAGAGATAGAAAAGGAGCTTGTAACAGTGAACATTAGTAATTTTTCTATTAAAAGGCCTGTTTTTACAATAGTTACGATGTTGTTAGTTATTATATTAGGTGGCGTGTCATTATTAAAAATACCCATTACGCTTATTCCAGAATTACGTCCGCCAATAGGCATCGTTGTTACTTCTTATCCTGGTGCAAGTCCAACAGAGGTTAATGAGAAAGTAACGAAGCCTTTAGAAACAACGCTCGCCACCTTACCAGGGATAAAAAAACTACAATCTACCTCTCAAGAAGGATCCAATTTAATTATTCTCGAGTTTGATTGGTCAACGAATATTGAAGATGCTCAGCTCGATATTTTACAACGAATCGATATGACCCCTTTACCGAATGGTGCTGAGAAACCTAGCTTTTTAAAATTTGATCCATCGCAATTTCCTATAATACAACTTTCACTACGGGCGGAAAATGATAATGTAGATGTACGTTTACTGGCGGAAGCCTTGGAAAAAGAACTTCGTCGAACAGCTGGTGTCGCAAGTGTCAACATTTCCGGTAAGCTGGTAGAAGAAGTTCAAATAACTTTAGATAAATCGAAGCTAGTTGAAAAAGGATTAACTCAAGCAGATATTATTCAAATTATTCAATCGAGCAATGTTTCCCTACCTGGTGAACCAGTGTTAACAGCAGATGGGAAGATGTTAACTACTCGAATATTGAGTACTTTAAATTCGCCAGAAAGTATTGCTGATTTAATCATTTCAGTAAATCCACTAGATGGGAAAGCATTAACAGTTGGAGAAGTAGCGACTGTTGAGCGCACAGAGCAAAAATCCGTAACTACAACTCGAGCAAATGAGCATCCTGCAGTATTAATGTCTGTGTTACAGGAGTCGGGTGCTAATACGGCAGAGGTATCAAAAGCTTTTAAAGAAGCGTTAAATGAATTGTTAACGAAGAAGCAATATCAAGGAATCGTTGCAGACGTTTTAGTGGACCAAGGAAACTACGTTGATTTAGCGATTAGTAATATCGGATCCTCTTTACTTCTAGGTGGATTATTCGCAATGTTCGTATTATTTGTCTTTCTACGTAGTGTGAAAAGCCCCATTATCATTGGTATTGCGATTCCATATTCAGTGATTGTTACATTTGTTTTAATGTATTTTGCAAATTTCTCGCTCAATATTATGACATTAGGGGCGTTAGCACTTGGCATCGGTATGTTGGTTGATAATGCTATCGTCGTTATTGAAAATATCGAACGACATTTAGGACTTGGCAAGGCCCCGATAGTAGCAGCTAAGGAAGGGACAAAGGAAGTGGCACTTGCGATTACAGCTTCCACTCTTACAACTATTGCAGTATTCATTCCTGTAATGTTTATTGAAGGGTTGATAGGGCAAATTTTCACAGAATTTGCATTAACTATTTCCTTTAGCTTAATTGCTTCGTTAGTCGTTGCATTAACAGTTGTCCCAATGCTTGCAAGTCGTCTTTTAAAAATGAAATCATCGAATATTTATGAAAAACGTAATGAGTCATCCTTTTACAAGAGCTATAAAGCATCAATTATTTGGGTATTGCGTCACCGTATGCTTGTACTAATCTCAGCAGTTGTCTGTTTTGGACTTGCATTGTTTGGGCTTATGAAAATTGGCACGGAGTTTTTACCGCCAACCGACGAAGGATTTGCATCCATTAGCGTAAATCTTGAAAAAGGGATAGCAGTATCGGAAACAGAAAAAGTTGTTGCGAAAATTGAGGATCGCTTGAAACAGGAGAAAGATGTTGACGTATATGTTAGCTTAATCGGTGGTACACAGCAGGCACAAGCACGAGGGCAAACAAGTGCAAACCAAGCAGAGCTATATGTAAAGCTTGTCCCTTTAGCAGATAGGGACCGTTCGATTTTTGAATTTGTGGAAGAGGTTGAGCGAGATTTGCATGCAGAGCTAGGTGAACAAGTTGAACTCAACTTCAATGTCTCAACGACAACCGGTTCCTCACCAAATACATTAACGTTTAGGTTAACAGACTCTGATGAGCAAAGACTTCATAACTCTGTTGATAAAGTACAGCAGGAGCTATTAAAGGAAAAAGCCGTCACAAAGGTATCTACGGATTTAGATATAACTGTAAAAGAAATTCAAGTTGAAGTAGATCGAGAAAAGGCGAAGGACTACGGATTTGTACCTGCACAAATTGCTCAAACTGTTAATCAAATGACAAAGGGTCAGGTCACTACGCAAATAATGGCTGAGGATGGTGCTATATTACCTGTTTATACGGGCTTTGGTCAAGTGTTTAATGATAGTATTGAGTCATTAAAATCGATGCAGCTTCGTTCACCTGCTGGTTTATTTGTAAAGCTAGAGGACATTGCGACTGTTTCTGTGCAGGAAGGACCAGTATCGATAAGACGTTCTGATCAGGCGGCTGCTGTTGCATTTTTTGTTGAGTATGAAACGAAGGAATCACTAGGAGGCATCTCAGCAAAAGTGGACAAAGCATTAGAAAAAGTAGATTTACCAACTGAAACTCAAGTTGTCTTTAGTGGAGATCGTGAGCTTTATGATAGTGCGATTAATGATATGCTTTTAGCAGTGGCGTTAGCAATAGTGCTTGTATATATCGTGATGGCTGCACAATTTGAATCATTCAAATACCCATTCGTTATTATGTTCACAGTACCATTAATGATTATAGGTGTTGCAATTGCAATGTTTGCTACGAACACACTAGTTGGTGTGACATCGGTTATAGGAATTTTAGTACTAGTTGGAATTGTCGTGAATAACGGGATTGTACTTGTTGATTACATTAATCAACAAAAAGCTCGAGGTATGGCGACGTATGATGCGATTTTACTTGCTACACAAGATCGACTTCGACCTATTTTAATGACTGCATTAACAACAATCTTAGGATTGCTACCACTTGCTCTTGGTATTGGTGAAGGGACAGAGATGAATCAACCGATGGGGATTGTAGTCATCGGAGGACTTATGACATCTACTTTGTTGACATTATATATTGTACCGATTATTTACAGCTTAATGGATAAAGAAACTAGGAAACGGTAAGCTCAGGGGGGATGAGAGATGGGTGTTCATTTTTTTACAGGTTTTCCGGGTTTTATTTCAAGTCAATTAATACGAGAGTTATTTCGAAAAAAACAATCACAGGAAGTCATCGCAATTGTTTTAGCTGGGGAATTAGTAAAGGCCAATGTAGAAAGAGAAAATATTCTTGCAGAGTTTCCTAATTGTTCTATTCGTATTGTAGAGGGAGATATTACATTACCGAATTTCGGTCTAGAAAACCAAATCGTACAGGAAATTGTACCTCAAATTGAGGTGCTCTGGCATCTAGCTGCAATTTATGATTTAGCAGTACCACGCGATATTGCATGGAAGGTAAATGTGCATGGTACGACGATGGTCAATGATTTTGTTCGAACACTTCCAAACTTAAGACGCTATATGTATTTTAGTACAGCGTATGTAGCAGGAACGCGTGAAGGTGTATTATGTGAAAACGAACTAATTCGTCCTCCTGCATTTAAAAACTATTATGAGGAAACAAAATATGAAGCTGAGCATCGAGTAGAGGATTTGAAATCAGAAATACCATTGACAATTATTCGACCTGGCATAGTTCGTGGACATTCTGAAACAGGAGAGACTATTAAATTCGATGGGCCTTATTTCTTTTTAAATATGGTTGATAGATTAAAATGCCTTCCGTTTATCCCGTATATTGGTCAATCGAAAGCAACAATAAATGTAGTGCCGGTGGATTATATTATAAACGCTTCGACTTATCTAGTTGATGAAAAATGTGCTGAAGGGAAAACTTTACATCTAACGGATCCAAAACCGCATCCTGTGCAGGAAGTGTATCGTATGATGGTAAAATTATTAACGAACCATTATCCTAAAGGGCGATTGCCGTTAACTTTAGCAAGATTATCTTTACAAGTGCCATGTATTAGAAAAAATCTAAGGGTTGAGCAAGAAACTTTAGACTACTTAACTTGGAATGCTAAGTTCGATACATCAGAAGCAGTTGCTATTTTGAAAAAGGGTGGTATTACTTGCCCTGATTTTATACAGACTATGCCTAGAATGATTGATTTTTATTTAGTGCATAAAGAAGATAAACGTTATCAAATTCAAATAAAGTGAAGCAGTCGGGCGTGTATGGCAGTTAGTGTAGTCTTAATTAGTAGTGGAGAATATTTTGCCACTCATATAGGATAGTGCTATAATAAGTTAACAGAAGAAAAAACCTTCGACGTTTTGTCAAAGGGGAGTAGCTAACAGATACGAGCGATGTATCTGGATTACATTCGTCATGACATGGTTTTTACCATCGGGTGTGATAGGCGAGTAACTCTATGCTAGCAGTATTTCAACTTTTTTCAGTGGATGTCCAAACATCGGCTGAAATAGTGGAACTCAGTCTAAGAACGCCACGTCCTGTGGTAACGACTGAGTGACCAACATCGTGTTGCTGTCGCTGCGTTAACACTACGCTTTCGCACAGAAAACATTTGTTGGCCTAAAGCCTCCGGACGCAATTATACCGAGGCATAATTGATCTACTAGTCATTGAGTGGTACTGATAAAAAAGTGTCAGGTATTTATTTGCTTAGCGAGACCTTTGCCTTTTTATAGAGGCAGAGGTCTTTTCTTTTGTACTCGAATATTAATGACTATTTTGAGTATACAGGGCTTTAGAGGAGGCACATAAATGGAATCAATTTTATTACAATACGGTTGGGTACTTATTGTACTTGTAGTATTGGAAGGGTTATTAGCAGCAGATAATGCAGTTGTAATGGCTGTGATGGTAAAGCATTTACCACGAGAGCAACAAAAAAAAGCATTATTTTATGGATTGTTCGGCGCGTTAATTTTCCGATTCTCAGCACTCTTTGTCATTACAGTATTAGTGAATTATTGGCAAATTCAAGCGCTGGGAGCAGCTTATCTATTATTTATGTCGGCCAAAAATATATATGATTTGCGTTATAAAAAGGATTCAGAAGAAGAATCTAACGAAGAAGCGGGGAAAAAGGGCTCTGGTTTTTGGATGACAGTGCTTAAGGTAGAGGCCGCGGATATTGCATTTGCTATTGATTCTATGCTTGCAGCAGTTGCCATTGCTGTAACTTTACCGAAGTTAGGAAACTTTGATATTGGTGGCATCAATGGTGGACAATTTAGCGTCATGTTACTTGGAGGATTTATCGGAGTCATCATGATGCGATTTGCGGCACAATGGTTTGTGAAAATATTAAATGACTATCCCTCACTTGAAACCGCTGCGTTTTTAATTGTAGGTTGGGTAGGCGTAAAGCTTGTTGTATTAACTTTGGCACATGAGAAGGTGGGTATTTTACCTGCAGAGTTCCCACATTCTACTGCGTGGGAGTTAACTTTCTGGGTTGTCTTAGTGGGCATCGCATTAGTAGGCTATTTAGTAGGAGTTCGTCATAAAAAACAAGTTCAATGATCTTTTAGAGGAATAGTCGTATCTATTCCTCTTTCTTTTTTTAAGTATTTTTTCTATACTAATATCTATCGAGTTTGGCATCACATAAGGAAGGGGTTGTCAAAGTGCCCTGGAAAAGATCAAAAAATAGACTTGTCACACCTTTTCAGGTACTTGTCTCTTATTATTTTATAGCTATAGCGATTTCCTTCCTGTTACTACGGCTACCAGGCGTTCATCAAGAAGGTGTAAAAGTTTCATTATTAGATAGCTTGTTTACTGCAGTAAGTGCAGTTAGTGTAACAGGTTTAACAACATTTAATATATCTGAAAGCTATACAACATTTGGGATCGCGATGGTACTTGTCATTTTACAGCTTGGCGCAATTGGCATTATGTCACTTGGTACCTTTGTGTGGTTACTAGTTGGGAAAAAAATTGGTATGCGTGAGCGTCAATTGATTATGATTGATCATAATCAATACAATTTATCAGGGGTTGTTCAATTAATTCGGGAAATATTGAAAATATTAATTGGTATTGAATTGATGGGTGCATTAATTTTAACTTTGCACTTTACAAACTATTTTGACACTTTTCAAGAAGCAATGCTTCATGGTGTCTTTGCCTCCGTTTCAGCTACTACAAATGGTGGCTTTGATATTACAGGCATGAGTTTGCTTCCGTTTCATAAAGATTACTTTGTTCAATTGATAACGATGGTGCTAATTGTGCTTGGCGCAATAGGCTTCCCAGTATTAATTGAAGTGAAAACCTTTTTACTTAATCGCCATGCAAACTTCCGCTTTAGTTTATTTACAAAAATAACAACTTCCACATATGCAATTTTATTTGTGGTAGGGGCTGTCGTTATTTTATTGCTTGAATCATTCCATTCCTTTAAGGGAATGTCTTGGCATGAGGCTCTATTTTCTGCAATGTTCCATTCTGTTTCAACACGATCAGCTGGACTTACGACGTATGATGTAACAACCTTTAGTGAAGCAACAGATATTTTTATGAGCTTTTTAATGTTTATTGGTGCCTCACCGAGTTCAGTTGGAGGTGGGATACGTACAACTACATTTGCCATGGCCATTCTATTCCTAATTACCTTTTCACGAGGAAGAGAGGATATTCAAGTATTCGGACGTGAAATATATTTAATTGATGTTTTCCGCTCGTTTGTTGTTATTTTATTGGCATTCTTTATGGTATTAGTTGCAACAATTATTTTACTCATTACTGAGCCACATGCAACACTGATTCAAATAATTTTTGAAATTACATCAGCGTTCGGAACGTGTGGGATGTCTTTAGGAATCACCTCTGATCTATCAGTAGCTGGGAAAATTATCATTATGATTTTAATGTTTGTTGGTCGTGTCGGTTTAATTTCCTTCCTTTACACTTTAGGAGGTGGAGGTAGGGGTAAAAAATCTAAATATCACTATCCTAAAGAGCGAGTAATTATCGGATAAAGTACTAAAAAAGAGCTATATAGCTATCGGGTTCTGTTTTCGAGTATAAAACATAAAAAAACTATAAAAGGGGTATCAAATCGAAATGATTTGGATATCCTTTTTTATTGAAATAAAGCGGTTTTTCAACAATTTTTACGCGAATTGGTATATCAAATCGTATTAAATAGGTTACGTTATAGTAAGTTCTATAACGATGCAAATACATAAATTTTTTTTTTACTCGAATTTGTAAACGTGTTAATTTAAATGGCAAGGAACTAATAAAGGAAGTGAGACTATTTGAAATTTATTGAACCTAAATATTCAAAAGTGGAATTCAGTGAATATAGATTGTCAGAAAGAACCCGTAAACTCATTAAACACTACGCAGTTTATACCGGCTTAACAGAAAGCCAAGTATTAGAAGAATTCCTTCAAAACTTACTAGAAGATGAAGGGTTTATTGAACACATTAATTCCTTGAGGAACAATATCCGAATTAAGAAGGAGTTTGGTATAGCTGACGAGTAAGATGAAGAGTTTGACTACTGCAAATGATGTACTATTACAAGTTGATAGCTCTATTTCGGAAGATGAATTGAAGGAAAGAAACAGTTTGTATGATGAACTGTCACCGAAACAATTCAGAAAACGCATTAGTAAAGGGATTTTTCAACCTGTGAAACTTGAGTTGAATGGAATAACCTACACAATACAAGTCAATCACTATGCGAATCCATTTTATATACATTATGGCTTGGAACAAGTGAACTACAAAGGAAAAGTTAAGAGGTATAAATTGTCAGGTAATGATGATGAAAAGGTAATCATTTGCGGAATTGATAATCGTGATTCTGATGGTATTCCGTCTATGAAATGTACTACACGTAATATATCAATGTGTATGTCAATCTTGTGTTTGTGAAAAAGCCGTTTAAATTGGAGAGGTGGAACTCCAAATAAATAATTTGTATGTTGTATAAAAGCGATATTTCTTAAGAAGTATCGCTTTTTCTTATTGGCTGTTTTCTCAAGGATTGTAGCTTTAACTGTCCAGTGAAAAAAACAGTGATGATTCTACAAAAACTTCTGGAATCATCGTGAATCTAATATTCAACAAAAGCACGTCTTTAAGTGTAGAATTTCACAAATCATAAAAAGTCAAAAGTATTTGACATATCAAAAAATGTAAACTACAATAATAAATGTAAAAAGATTTTGACATTTTATTCAAGGAGAGGAAAATGCAAAACATTATAAAATTTAAACGGAAATCAAAGAAACTATCACAAGAAGAATTAGCTAAACTTTGTGGGGTCTCAAGACAAACCATCAATGCTATTGAAAATGACAAATATGACCCTACACTCCAATTAGCTTTTCAATTAGCTTATCAATTAGAGAGTACTGTTGATGAATTATTTCAATTTCAAGGGGTGAGAGGATGAGTAAAAAAGAAATAGTAAGTTTTTTATTGTTATTCATACTAACTATATACTTTGGGGGAACTTTAGTTAGCTATATTTATTTTGAAGACTCTTCTTACGATGTAACTGAATATTTATTAATCATTGCTTTACTTGTAGCCTGGGGGCAATTTTTCACCTGGCGCACTCGTCAAGAAGTAAAGAAGGATGAAATGGGTAAACAAATTATTCAAAAGAGTTCTTCTTTAAGCTACCAATTAGTATTTTATACCTTATTACTCTTATGGGTAATTGACTTCTTCTTTATTGGAAAAGGAAACAACTACACCCTGTTTATCGCTCTATGTATAGCCCATCTAACCAATCCAATTATTCAATTTATTAATGTAAAAAGAAGTATGTAATTTCTTATCTTGTGTTACTACTTTTTGATTTCTTCAGATTTTTATGTTGATTTCTTTTTTCCTCTGAGCCATTGTTAATGGCTCTTTTTTCTTGATAAATTATATTGCAAATAATATAAAAGATCTCTTTTTAAATTATCCTGCCAGTTAGTTGAATAGCAACAATCTTTTCGAAAACAGCATTCATATTAAGTTAAGAGGGGCTTTAGTTAAATTTTGATTCACGAAACATCCAAACCAAGTTGTACAAAAAAGGTACTGCGAATTGTAGTACCTTTTAGTATTTTAATTAATTGTCTTTTTAACCTGTGATTTTTGCTTTTTGTACTTCAAAGCAGATCACGTTACTATGTAAATCTTTTTTTAATTCCTTAATATTTTCTGGCTAACCATAAAGCTTATTGAAATCCGCAAATGAAAAAAAGAAGAATTTAGAAGTTTCCATCTATTCATAAAAAGTGTCTAAGTTTTTTAATTCACTTAAAAATTGGGTGTCGCCACATAATTGTCGAAAAATTTTAAATTGTTTTTCCTGGTTATCACAACTGGTTAGTGGGTAATATTTACAGGGATAGGATGTTGATGGGTTGAGAAATTCGTACTAAATAATGTTAGGATAATTGTAATGCCTCTAAAAACAACTATTAAGCATAATAAAGCTATAGTTTTTTACTTACAGTGGAATCAATTAAAAACGTAATTGTTTGATTTTATTTTAGGTTATAGGAAATTTAAGAATTCTTTATGAATGAAAAAAACGCTAGTCCTATATTTATTAATGGACTAGCGTTTCTTATTATATAGAATGGATTGTTGCAAAGTATGGCGCTTGACCGTGACGGAAGTAAGTTAATAAATAGCCGCTTTTTTGTACAATTTTGCCATTTGAGAAATTTTGGTATTCTACATGGTGCGGAATAATGAGCGTATGTTTAAACAACTCTTTTTCAGATAGATTGAAGTTGGCGAATTCTTCACCTGCAATTGCAGGATTTTCACGTAAGGCCGTATAAAGTGCCTTTTGTTGCTCCTCTGTAGGGCGCTCCTTCCACCATAATTTACGTGGCTGGAACTGCTGTGCCTTTAAATAATCTAGTTGCATTAGGCTTTTAATAATTTTTAAATTAGCACCCTCTACAGTTTCTAAAAACATTAATAAACGACGGAATAAATCCTCGAGCTGATGCCCGATACGCGACCAACCTTTAGTTTCCCAATAAGTGCCGAAATTTTGGAAGAAATCAAATGGTGTTTCAAACACTTCAGTTACTAAGTATTCAATCGTTTGATCCATACGGTGATCGTTCCAGTATTTCTCAAGTACATCCTCTGCATGTTTAATGCGTACTATATCATCAAATGTTAAGACATTGTTTGAGAAAATCTCATAAGGAGATTGGTCCACATACGTATAGCCGAATTTTTCAGCCTCTAGACGAAGGCCTGTACCGCGCAGAAGTTTAAGGAATCCAAGCTGTAATTCTTCTGGTCGCATTGCGAAAACATCATTAAAGGTTTGACGGAAGCTTCCATAATCCTCCTCTGGTAAACCAGCGATTAAATCTAAATGCTGATCAATCTTTCCACCTTCTTTGACCATCGTCACTGTTCGTGTTAGCTTTTCAAAGTTTTGACGGCGTTTCACAAGATCATTTGTTAGATCATTCGTTGATTGAACACCAATTTCAAAACGGAAAAGACCTTTTGGTGCGTTATCATTTAAAAACTGGATAACTTCAGGACGCATAATATCTGCGGTAATTTCAAATTGGAATACAACCCCTGGCTTATGTTCATCGATTAAAAACTGGAACATTTCCATTGCATAGCTACGGCTTATATTAAATGTACGATCAACAAATTTAATAGTACGTGCACCGTTGTCCATCAAGAAACGAATATCTTCTTTTATTTTTTCTCGGTTAAAATAACGAACCCCTACTTCAATAGAAGATAAACAAAATTGACAGCTAAATGGACAGCCTCGACTTGTTTCAATATATTGAATTCGTTTGCTTAGATGAGGGAGGTCCTCTTCAAAACGAAATGGACTTGGCAATTCACGTAAATCTATCTTTGGTGCTTGTGTGTGAATTCGTACTTTACCATCCTCTAAGTAGCAAATCCCTGGAACATCATCTAATGCAATTTCTCCATGCAAATAGCGTAGCAACTGTTTAAAGGAAGTTTCTCCTTCACCCATAACTATGAAATCAACCTCTTCAATTCTACGTAACCAATGGTGGCAATCGTAAGAAACTTCAGGTCCCCCGAGCAAAATTTTAACATTTGGACAGACAGTTTTTAACATCTTGATGACGTGAATAGTTTCTTCAATATTCCAAATATAGCAACTGAATCCTACGATATCAGGTTTTTTTTGGAACAAATCTGATACAATATTAAAAGCAGGATCTTTAATTGTATACTCTGCAATAATTGGATTAAATTCGGGTAAAGCTGCACCTTTTAAATAACGCAATGCTAAATTTGTGTGAATATACTTTGCGTTTAATGTGGTTAAAATAGTATTCATTCAATAATCTTCCTTTCAATTTACAATTGTAACAGTCAAGTAGCTGTCATACAATATAATCCTTTTTACCTATTTATTTTGTGAACAGTTCGTGAAATAATTTTTATACTTAAATTTACTAAATTTTGTAATAATAGAATCGTGCAATCATAGATTATAGTAAAGGCCCAAAATTCGATTAAGAGGTTTTTTACTCTTTTGAAAGGTTCGGTGAGAAAGTTGAAGCAAAATGATATTAATCAATGTTTTGAAAATCTTATGACAAGTACTTCGTCACCAACACTTATTCTTAATAAAGCAGGAAAAATTTTGAACGTGAATGAGGCTGCTATTAAACTTTTTAACCTCCATTCAACGTATATTGGTTATTTAACTATGGACGAGCCATCTAATTTAAATTGGGCGAAGTTCGTTAAACAATTAGAAAGTGATTTGAGATCAGAAGAAATCTTCAATATTCAAACAGCTGGAAATGAGTTTGAAATGATGTCTTTCAAATGTTTTTATGATCCAAGCACAGAAGAAATTGTTGCGCAAATTTCAACGTTAAATAATGACATAGCTCATGAATTATATGTTAGTCAAGAACAGGAGAGATCACAATCTTACAATGCTTATGATCACTTACCGTACGCCGTTATTGTAAGTGACGCTAGCGGGATAATTCTTGGGCTAAATAAGTATGCTGAAATGTATTTAAAAATAGAAAAATCGCAGCTTCTTCATAAGGCGCATCAGCACATATTTGATGCATTTACGTTGAAGAAAGGTCAAATTACTGCATACCTTTCTAAACTGATGGGTGAAAAGCATGCAAGTATTCATGTAGTTGATGATACTCAAGTTTCGAGCACTTGCTATTATGAAATCTCAAGTATCTTTGATGAATATAACAATATTATTGTCACAGTCATTAATGATGAAACAGAAAAGAAACAACTTCAACATAAAGTTGAGCATCAGCAAGCTTTAAATGTTGTCGGTCAAATGGCCGCAAGTATCGCCCATGAAATTCGTAATCCATTAACTTCTTTAAAGGGCTTTACCGAATTGCTAAAGCTAAATGCTGATGAAGAGTCACGCATGTATTTATCTGTCATCGATAGTGAACTCCAACGGATGGAACAAATTTTATCCGAGCTTTTAGTATTGTCCAAGCCAACAAGTATGAAAGTGGAATTAATAGAGCTAGATAACATTGTAAAGCAAGTGATTGAGTTTATGCTTCCAGATGCGCTTATGAAAAATATTATAATTCAATACATTTCTACTTCTACACAAGTATACATTGGTGGCAATGAAAATCGCTTAAAGCAAGTATTCATGAATCTTATTAAAAATGCGATGGAATCCATGAATAACGGCGGAACGATCACGGTAGAAATAAATGTTATTGACTGTGCGATTGTAGAATTACTAATTAAAGACGAAGGTGCCGGCATGGACAGTGCTACCCTTCAAAATTTATTCCAACCTTTTTACACGACGAAATCAACAGGGACAGGACTAGGCCTTGCTTTCGTGAAAAAGGTGATTGAAGAGCATGAAGGCGTAATAGGTGTGAATAGTGAATTACAGAAGGGGACATGCTTCCACTTACAATTCCCGATTTACACATTTAATCAGATGGATACAGTGGATGTATCCACGAAAGACTCTGCTTATTTAGTAACATAAAAAGAGTTGAAATGATAACATAAACCACCGTAAAAGTCTTGAAATCAAATAATGCTTTTGACAATGCTTTTCTAATCTCGCTATAATGGCATGTATATATAGCGAATGAAAGGAAAAGGATATGACGTCAGAAGATATAAAGCAATCTTTAAAATTATATATTGTATTATCACGTGCACATAAAGCGATTAATGAGACGACCCATCAATTTTTTCAAGAGAATGGATTAAACCCTACTGAATTTGCTGTATTAGAGCTTCTTTATCATAAAGGAAGACAGCCATTACAGCAAATTGGCAATAAAATTTTGCTTGCAAGTGGGTCTATTACGTATGTCATTGACAAACTTGAAAAAAGAGGATATTTATTACGTGTCTCTTGTCCATCAGATCGCCGTGTTACCTATGCAGAAATTACGGATAAAGGTGAAGCCTTTATGGGAGAACTATTTCCAAAACATGAACAGCATTTACATGAATTGATGAGTGTGCTTTCGGTTGAAGAAAAAGACCAAGCTATCACGTTATTAAAAAAATTAGGATTGTCTATTAAGGATTTGTCTTATTAAAAAAAGTTGTCTCAATGAATTTGAGGCAACTTTTTTTATGAAAAGTAATGACAAGGTGAGTCTTGTTTGGAAATTCACCTTTATCTTAAATTGTACTCCAACAAATAATATTAGAACGCTCCTTGAAACTTTAGCGTCTTTGATAAGGGCAGGAGAGAGCTTAAAGTATCCTGTCCTGTATTAACGCCCTCGTGCCCTCTCCTAGCCGCTTAACGGACTCGGAATGGAAATCAACCCCACATTACGCTATTACGCTATAAACCCTATTTAAAATAATTAAAAGACTGTAGGGCAAACAAGTTTGTCTACAGTCTTTTTCTATAATTATTTTTTAGAAATAGTCGCTGCCATTTTAAGCATAGCATCTGTTAAATCTAATTCGTTGTTATCGTGAATTGTTAGTTTTGTAATTAAACCGTCTTTTTCAAAAACAACACCGATTACTTTTTCTGTATCAAAATTTACAACATAACCCTCTATGTTTTTAATATCCTTAAATGCAGCTAGATCTTCTGAAGTTAAAGATGATGGTTCACCAACAGCATTCATATAATCTTGCATAGATGTTTTTGCATCTGCATAGCTTGTTTGTGATGCATCAATTGCTTCGATACGCATAAATACTTCAGCATTTTCATTAGAAACTAACATGTCTTTACCTGGTTCTTCTTGAGAAAGTGTAAACCCAGGTAGTTGTTGCATTTTGTAGTCTTGAGTAGCGCTTTTTGATTCCTTTGCTTTCTCAGTTTTGTCTACACCTTTTTGTACATAATTAACTTCTTGTTCTTTTTTAGTTTCATTGTCTGTATTGTCTTTATTTGTTTCATTTGATGTAGGCGTTTCTTGCGATTCATCTACAGTTTTATCCTCAGATGATGGTTGTTGTTGTTGTTCAGCCGATGTATTTGATGGCTCATTATTTTGAGCGTCAGAATCCTCTGTTTTATCAGAAGTATTACATCCTACGACTAAAACCGCAGTTAATAATAAAGCAGGTACTGAAAGTAATTTTTTTTGCATGAAAAGCCCTCCTTTTCTTAATTAAACGTTGGTAAAGATAAAATGTTTCCATATTTTAATGTTATCATGTTAAAGGTAACACTAAAAATAATAGTAGTATAAAAACTACATGGGCTACAATAACAAGTGGCATACTTTTACGCCATTCATATAACAAGCCCCAAATAAGGCCGGTTACAAGTGCTGCGATCATACCAAGCATAAAGCCGCTTAGAGCAATGGAGATTGCGCATAAAATCGCAGTTACAATAACTGCAAAAGTAGGACGCATAAAGCGCTTTAACTGTTGTTGAACATAGCCACGCCAAAAGATTTCTTCGCCGATTGCAACAATGAATACGAGTAAAATATAGTGCCAAATATTTTGTGGTCCATAATTTGCTAAAAACTTTTGTACTGATTGTACTAATGAATTATTAATGAATGGTGCAAGCCAATAGCCAAAGCGTATAATACCGTATGTTATTGTACCGTATCCAATACCGAAAAGTAAAAATTTCCAGGTAGGTAACTGATCTTCAATTTTACCAGCCAAAATAGCAATGGCAATACATACAAGTAAAGTAAATGCATACAGGTACCAAAATACAGCTTGGTTAGCAAAGGTAAAAGCAAGCATGCCATAAACGAATAATAAAGAAAGGATCAATATTATTGTTTGTTTCGAATTTGTAAGCATCATTCGACCTCCATGCTTTTAATATTATCAAAAAAAAAGTCCCTTATCATCTATAAAGACAAATAGGGACTATTCAGAATATTAAGCTTCATTTGTATATAAAATTTTATAACGTTTATGGTTGACGACCGTTTTTTCTTCAATTTCAAGGGAATCGAAATTTTCCATGTATGTTAAATCAACGATCACCGAATTTTCATTTACTTTTTCAACTATACCTTGTAGGCCATCTTTAAACTCGATAATATTTCCAACTTCAGCTATTTTCACAGACAGTCAGCTCCTTCATCGACTAATAATATACAGTTTGCATGAAAAAATGGGAAACGTAAAGCTTTTTTTGAATAATTCATAATTTAGTAAACAAAATGTTAAAAAAGAGAGGAATAAAATAAATGGAAAAATACGAAAATATGCTTAAACAATTACAAAATGGGGAAATACAATGTATAGAGGTAGAAAAGGAACAATTTTATGAGTTTCGAGAAGTACTTGTAAAACATCCTTTATTTAAACATTTTAGAGGTGAGGCCAAACAAAATGGACGCATAATCTATACTTATCTAGAAATTCCTAGAAGCTAATTTGTCGAACATTGTCGTAAGTTAATGCTGTAAGAAATGAAATATAAATGTATAATAATGGTATGATTATTTGTGTGTGGAGGTTGTATGAATGGTCAATCTACTCTTGAAACAAATGGAACAAACTCGTGAGATGATGATTCGCTCAGGTGTAGAGAACGGGTTGCGAAATGCGAAAACCATTCAACTGAGTCGCAGATTAGATCAGTTAATGAATACTTATTATAGACAGACAGCATTTGAAGAAGAAGAAGATCGAGAAGATTGAAAGAATGTTTCAGTATTCACAATATAAACTTTTTAAATAATATGTTTAAAAAGCATTTGGTGGGGAATACTTTATTATGAACACAGCAACATTCTCATTTCCCCCTTTAGAGCAGTGATACCCCATCAACTGCTCTCTTTTTTTTGCCCAGGCGAAAATGATTTACTCGTATATATGCAGAGCACAATGCTTTTAGTACAAGCTAACAAGAAAAGTTTGAATTATCACACTTATTCATCTACACTGAAAGAGAAAAAATAAGTGCTAGTGGTTGGTTTATATTGTGAATAATTGATCGATAGCTATGATACAAAGGAGTATGTACATATGGGAAAAGAGCGTATTGCATTTATCGGTACAGGCGTTATGGGCGCTAGTATTATTGGGCATTTATTAAAAAATGGTCATGAGGTAACAGTTTATACACGTACAAAAGAGAAAGCAGAGCCGCTTTTGGCGTTAGGTGCAACTTGGGCAAGTACACCAGCGGAAGCATTTAAAAATAAGGAAATTGCCTTTACAATGGTTGGATACCCTGCAGATGTAGAGGAAGTTTATTTTGGAGATAACGGATTATTTCAAACAGCTGAATCCGGCAATATCGTTATTGATATGACCACTTCCGAGCCAACGTTGGCTATGAAAATTTTTGAGCACGCGCAAAAGCTTGGAGTAGAAGCGCTAGATGCACCAGTTTCTGGAGGAGATATCGGCGCTCAAAACGGGACATTGTCAATTATGGTTGGAGGTAGCCAAGCTACATTCAATAAAATTTTATCAGTCATGAAACATTTTGGTGAAAATATTGTTTACCAAGGTGAAGCTGGAGCAGGACAGCATGCTAAAATGTGTAATCAGATCGTTATTGCTTCTGGCATGATTGGTGTGTGTGAGTCACTGGCTTACGGTTTAAAGGCTGGACTTGACTTATCAACAGTATTGCAATCTATCTCGTCTGGTGCAGCTGGTTCTTGGTCTTTAAGTAATTTAGCACCTCGTATGATAAAAGAAGATTACGCACCAGGTTTTTATATCAAGCATTTTGTAAAGGATATGAAAATTGCATTAGACGAATCTAAAAAAATGGGGATTACATTACCAGGCCTAACCCTTGCCTATGATATGTATGAAAAGCTAATGGAAGAGGGCTATGGTGAAAACGGTACGCAGGCACTTTTAAAGGCTTATTAATACGAAAAAATTTTTAGGAAACTCGAAGTATCATCTTATAAAATGATACTTCGGGTTTCTTTGTATATAAAGCAGCTCACTAACACACAGAAAATAGTAAACTACGGGAGCATCACTCTTTATTAAAAAGTTTTGCGTCTAAAGAAAAATTAGATGCCCCTGCAAGTGCAAAGTATAAAGCAATTGCAGCTAAAGCTAAATCGAATTCATATCCAGCTAAACCGTTTTCGCCGATAAAGCCAATGCTAAGCTTCGCTGTAAAAATGGCAACAATCATTGTTACTGTCAATAAAGCGCCGAAAAGTCTTGTGCCTAAGCCTAAAATAATTGCTACACCACCGACTAGTTCTATAATGGCAACAATATAAGCCATAAATCCTGGAATACCAATGGCATCAAAATAATCAGCTGTGAAGCCTATACCACCTTGAAATTTTTGAAATCCGTGAGCTGCAAAAATAATGCCAAGCACCACGCGTAAAATAGTTGAACCGATATTTTGCATAGTTTAATAAACTCCTTTTGTTTTTAACTTACATTTCGTAACTTAGTTTATTTTTAAAAACAGCTTTTGTCAAGTAACTAAATTTTATTTTTAAAACTGATTTTGACAAAAATGATATACTCTTATATAAGAACAAAATACTTAGGAGGCAGGTAAATTGGATCAAAAAAAAATTTGTCCACGATTTGAAAAGGCGTTAAAAATATTAAATCATAGCTGGAACACCCTGCTTATTTATCAGTTATTAGAAGGTCCTCAACGATACTCAACCATTAAAAATCAGGTAGGTATTAGCAGTCGTGTGTTAACGGAGAGATTAAAAGAACTAGAGATTGAGAACATTGTGACACGCACAGTTATTCCATCAACACCAGTAGTGATTGAATATGAGCTAACAGAAAAAGGACATGCACTTGCACCGATCCTTAAGGCAATCGAACAATGGTCTTCAACGTGGGTGAATATAGAAGAATAGTAAAAAGGATATCCAAGCGAGGGGGCTTGGATATTTTTTTATTATGGTAAATAAAAATGAATGTATATTGTAAATAGTGTTAATTTTCTTTAAATAAGAGGTATTTTTTATTACATGGGGGAATTTATTTAATATTATAAAGAATGGGGAGGAGGGGTTTTATGAAGCGGAATTCAGTAGTAGACGCACAGCATCGGAGCCAGTTAGCTCTTTATTTATCACTGCCAATTTTATCGTGGGCATTTTATGATTTTGCGAACACAATATTTTCTTCAAATATTAATACTATATTTTTCCCGTTTTATATGGATGAGGTTTTAGGAACGAATGAGGTAATGCAACAGGTGGCAAGTACGTTTATTTCTTATGCGAATGCCATTGCTAGTTTTTTCCTCGTTGTTTTTTCACCACTTTTTGGTGTATGGATTGATAATACAGGCTATAAAAAGAGATTTATTGTATGGTTTGCATCTATTTCAATCTTCTTTACCTTTATGATGGGGGTTTTTGCGAATCTACAGACACCAACAAATTATTCAGGTGTGCCACTTAGTTTATTTTTAGTTGTAGCTAGTTTTATCATCGCAAAATTTTTCTTTAATTCCAGTCTAGTATTCTATGATTCGATGATGAGTGATTTAGGGACAAAAGAGGAAATGCCCCTTATTTCTGGCTATGGGGTAGCGATTGGTTATCTTGGTACAATTTTTGGGCTGCTTGTTTATCTGTATGTTGGAAACAGCGATTTTCATCGAGCATTTATACCGACTGCCATTTTATATTTATTATTTTCTTTGCCATTATTTTTTATTAATAAAGATACACCGATTCCAATGTCTCAGCGTAAGCCTATTAAATTTCTAGATGGCTATAAGGAAATTGCTCAAACCTTTAAGGACATGAAGCAATATAAAGCTATTTTCACCTTTATGATTGCTTATTTCTTTTTAAATGATGCCATTGCAACAACCATTGCAATGATGGCTGTATATGCAACAACGATTGTAGGCTTCACTTCGGGTCAATTTATCGTACTTTATTTAGTGTCTACTGTTTCAACTATTATTGGCTCTTTTGCATTTGGTTATATTACAAAAGCAATTGGAGCCAAACGTGCGATAACAGTAGTGGCGATATTAATGATTATTGCTTTAGCATTTGCTGTCTTTGCGACCGAGCAATGGATGTTCTGGCTTGCAGGTAGTATGTTTGGCGTATCACTAGGATCGATGTGGGTAACATCTAGAACATATATTATTGAATTGTCTCCGGAAGAAAAAAGAGGTCAGTTTTTTGGCTTATTTGCATTTTCGGGTAAAGTATCTTCAATCATAGGGCCAGCAGTCTATGGAACGGTCACATTATGGATGAAAGATTACGGAACGCTAGCAAGTCGTGTTGCATTATCGACATTAATTGTGATGACGGTAATTGGACTATTAGTGCATCTAAAAATCAATGGCTCAAAAGTTGGAGATGACATTCGATAAAACATATGCCATATATCTTCGTTCAGTTAAGACTCCCCCTCTGAAGGTGGTGAGATGAACGTGGATGTGGTTCTCTTTCAATAAATATCTAAACACCTACTGAATGATGATAAAGCATCTGAACGCAATGCCAAGGCGAAATTGATAAGGGTTGATTGGAGTGGAGACTGGGCGACTCTTTGGGGATTAGCGATAGAGGAACGAAGGCTAAAAACATCACGTCCTGTGATAACGCCTTTGTGACCAACATCGTGTTGGCCCAAGCGGCTCATCGGACGCCCCCAGGAAGCTCTGCTCTGCGCGAAAGCGAAGCGTCAGCGATAAAAGCGCCCAGTCGTAATGGAAATCAACAACACGTTATGGTAGAGCTAAGTTCATGATAAATTTGGAAAAAGCAAGTAGGAGAAATGTATTGCCTATGATACAATTGAATTATTAATAGAAGTTGAATAGAAAGGAGCGGGGTTGCTTTGGAACATAAAGGTATATTATTAGAAAGTGGCACAAATGAGCTAGAAATTGTTGAATTTGAAGTAGCTAACAATAAATTTGGTATTAATGTTATTAAAGTAAAGGAAATTATTCAACCGTTTCCAGTAACATTTATTCCACACGCGCACCCGCATGTAGAAGGGATTATTCAATTACGAGGTGAGGTTTTACCTGTAGTTGATATGCTCCGAGTATTAGGTATTCAAAATGCTGAGCGTAGTCCTCAGCAAAAATATATTGTAGCTGAGTTTAATAAACAGCGCGTAGTATTCCATGTGGATAATGTAACACAGATTCACCGTATTTCATGGAATCAAATCGAGAAACCTTCTGATATGTATCAGGGAGGAACATCGCAAGTAATTGGTGTTATTAAGCAAAATGAGCAAATGATTTTATTGCTTGATTTCGAAAGAATTATGGTAGATATCAATCCAGATTCTGGTATCAGTGTAGAGTCCGTTAAAAAGCTTGGTAAACGTGAGCGCTCTGAAAAACGTATTTTAATTGCTGAAGATTCACCATTACTACGTAAGCTCTTATTCGATACTATGAATGAAGCAGGTTATGAGAATGTAGAATTCTTTGAAAATGGCCGTGATGCATATGAATATCTCGAATCCGTCGTCAAAGGTGGTAGCGATGTATCTGAGCATATCCAATTAATTGTGACGGACATTGAGATGCCTCAAATGGACGGGCATCATTTAACGCGTAAAATAAAGGAGCATCCAGACCTCCAAAAGCTTCCTGTCATCATTTTCTCAAGCTTAATTACAGATGATCTTCGTCATAAAGGTGACCAAGTAGGTGCAGAAGATCAAATTAGTAAGCCAGAAATTGCGGAGCTTATTTTACGTATAGATCAACTTATCTTATAAAATAAAGTTTTGAATAATAGAGATAACGTTGAAAAAGGTACTTCACAATATTAATAATGGGTATCCTGAAGTATATTAATAATTTAAAGTAAGTCGGATGCCTCTTTTAGGCTCCGGCTTTTTTTGTATAGATAAATGTTGCTAGGAACAAAATAATAAGGCAATTCTGACATGAAGGTGAGCATCCTTTACACCGCTACTTGAAAACCTGGCAAGCTTGAGTTCACCTCACATTTAATGTAGAACCAAAAATAATATGCATGTACGCGCTAAGGAAGTGATTATTTGAATGAATTAAAAACCGCTATCATCGATATTGGCTCAAATACCATTCGATTAGTATTGTATCAATATGATAAAGAAGAGGGACTTCGTGAGATTGGAAATATTAAAACGGTTGCACGTTTACGTACATATATACAGCCCTCTGGTGAAATGTCTGAAGAAGGTATAAAAGTATTAACAGAAACATTATTGACTTTTAAAGCAATGCTCGATGATTTTGAAGTGACTGATGTTAAAGCTGCCGCAACAGCTGCAATTCGTCAGGCAACAAATAGAGCAAAAATTATTACCTTAATGAAAGAACAGATAGGTATTCATATAGAGCTTTTATCTGAAGAAGAAGAGGCATATTATGGCTTTGTTGCTGTAGCACATTCAATAGGCACGAAGTCCGCTGTAACTATCGATATTGGTGGTGGTAGTACAGAAATAACGCTTTTTGAAAATAAAGAACTACAGAAATCTTATAGTTTTCCTTTTGGTACAGTTTCTTTAAAGCAACGTTTTGTAAAAGGCGAGATTATGAACAGTAGTGAAAAAAAGGAACTCATTGCATTTGTTAAAGAACAGTTCAAATCACTTCCTTGGATACAGGATATCGGTTTACCGATTATCGCCATTGGTGGTAGTGCTCGAAATATTGCCCAAATTCATCAACAAAAACATGCATATCCAATAGCAAGTGTACATGGTTACGAAATGACTAAGGAAAATTTAGATGAGCTCAGTATGTTTTTAGGTAATTTAAGTTTTAGTGAATTGAAACAGTTAGATGGGCTTTCGGCAGATCGTGCGGACATCATTGCTCCTGCATTAGAAGTTTTCAATGTGTTAATGGAGGTTGTCGGCAGTAAATTATTCCAAATAACAAAGAAGGGTTTGCGAGAAGGAATCATTATACAGCGTATTTTGCAAACAGATAAAAGTGCATTTGATAAGTACAATGTGTTTGAGGGAAACGTTAAAAGAATGGCTCGTCAGTATGGTCGAACTGAAAAAGAAGTGGACTATTTGACACAATTAATGGATCAATTGTACCGCGAATGCTGCCACCTCAATTATTTACAACATAATCCAAAAGATTTGCAATTATTGGAGAAGGCGGCGAAGGTTTTTAATATAGGGGAGTATATTGAGTTAAGTTCGGCGAGCCAGCATACCTTTTATTTAATTGCGAACCAATCTATCGATGGGCTAAATCATAAGGAGCGTGTGAAATTAGCACTCTTAGCTTCGTATAAAAATAAAGATTATTATCAGCGATTCGCAGCTCCTTTTACAGAATGGATGAGTCGTGAGGAGTATCGTAAAATACGAGATTTTGGCGCACTTTTAAAATTTGTCTATGCGTTAAATGTATCTAAAAGAAAGATTGTACGTACCATTAAGATGCAAACAAAAGAGGACCATGTTCAGCTTAACATCTATGTGAAACACAATGCGGCCGCTGAAAAATATCAAGCAAACCGACATAAAAAACATCTAGAACGCGCACTAAAAATACCTATAAAAATAAATTTTATTGAAGAAGGGTTGAACAATTATGACAACTGAAGTTACAAACAATCAGTTAGGTGAAGAGGATTTAACAGAAGTACAAGGCCGTTTACTAGAGGAAATCGCTAAACCGCAATACTATAACAATCGTGAATTAAGCTGGCTAGCCTTCAATGAACGAGTATTAGAGGAAGCAGAGGATGTCAATAATCCTCTGCTAGAACGATTGAAATTTTTAGCAATATTTAGTTCGAATTTAGATGAATTTTTTATGGTGCGTGTTGCGGGTCTACAGGATCAAGTGCGTGCAGGTTTCCATAAGCCTGAAAATAAGTCAGGCTTAACACCAAAAGAGCAATTAGCAAAAATTGCAGAGCGAACTCAAGCACTAGTGCGCCGTCAAACTGAAGTTTATAGACATTTAATATATGATTTATTACCACAACATAATGTACATATTGCAGACATGAAAGACTTAAATAGTACACAGAAAGCATTCGTCAATGAAATGTTTGCAGAAACTATCTTCCCTGTTTTAACACCTGTAGCTGTAGATGCGTATCGTCCTTTCCCAACATTGCTTGGTAAAACATTAAATTTACTTGTTTTATTAGAGCAAGATGAAGCAGACTTAGAGAATCGTGAAAAGGTAGCGATTGTACAAGTTCCATCTGTCTTAGATCGTTATATTAAAGTACCTTCAGCAGATGGAGAGACGGTTATTGTCTTATTAGAAGACGTAATTGTAGCACATATCGAAAAGCTCTTTTATGGTTACAGTGTCAAATCAGCACAGGCTTTCCGTTTGACACGTAATGCTGATTTAACGATTCATGAGGAAGGTGCACGGGATTTACTTGTAGAAATAGAAAAAGAGCTGAAAAAACGTAAATGGGGTGTAGGAAGTCGTCTAGAAGTTCGTGATGGCGAGATGAGCGAGGAAGTTCTTACATACTTACTAGATGAATTTGAAATTGAAGAAACAGATGTTTTTCATATAGATGGACCGCTAGATTTAACTTTTATGTTCTCGTTTGTAAAAGGTATATCTGTTGGTCGAGAACATTTAGAATATGAAAGCTTTATTCCTCAGCGGCCATTAGATTTGCAATCGGATGAAAATATTTTCGAAAAAGCTTTGCAACAAGATATATTTTTCCATCACCCATATGAGTCGTTTGCGCCAATCGTAGATTTTATCTCAGAAGCAGCGGTCAATCCGAATGTTTTAGCAATCAAACAAACGTTATATCGTGTAAGTGGTAATTCACCAATTATACAAGCATTAAAGCTTGCAGCCGAGAATGGTAAGCAGGTAACAGTTTTAGTTGAATTGAAAGCACGTTTCGATGAAGAGAATAATGTGCTTTGGGCAAAGCAACTTGAGCAAGCTGGCTGCCTGGTCATTTACGGTATGAATAACTTAAAAACACACTCGAAAATAACACTTGTAGTAAGTCGTCGAAATGGGAAAATTGAGCGTTTTGTACATCTTGGGACAGGAAATTATAATGATGCAACTGCAAAAATTTATACAGATATGGGTATAATAACGACAGATAAGGAATTTGGTATTGATGCCACTAATTTCTTTAATTATTTAAGCGGTTATACAGAAAAGCCAACTTTTAATCATTTGGTCGTGGCGCCATTTGATATTCGAGATGAATTTATTAGGTTAATGGATGAGGAAATCGCTTGTCATAAAAAGTATGGTAATGGTTTTATTCGAGCTAAAATGAATTCACTAACGGATAAAGACTTAATGATGAAGCTGTATGAGGCGTCTATTGCAGGTGTGAAAGTAGAGCTTATCATTCGTGGTATTTGTTGCATTAGACCAGGCATCCCTGGAATTAGTGAAAACATAACAGTAACGAGTATTGTTGGTCGATTCCTTGAGCATTCTCGTATTTATTGGTTCCATCATAATGGGGAAAATAAAGTCTATTTATCATCTGCAGATATGATGACTCGTAATATGATTAAACGTGTAGAAATTTTATTCCCTGTATATGCAAACGAAGCCAAAGCTCGTATTATTAACATCATGAACACACAACTTGAGGATACAGCTAAAGCTCGTATTCAAGACTCCAATGGAAAATATCATTATAAAGAGTTTGATCGTAGTGAAGATCCAATTAATAGCCAGGAAATTTTCCTGAAGGATGCACTAAAGCCTACGCTAGACGAAGAATAAAGCAAACACGCTACTTAGTGAGGGATATAATGAAAAAATATAATGAGAGTGTAGCGCAATTTGCAGACTATCATCAATTCATACAACTTAATCCATTTGATGCAATTGTATGTTTGAGAAAAGTTGATACAAAAGCGTTTGAGGTCGTTAATTTTAACGATAAACTACCGTCATTTATGAAGCTACAAGATGTGAAAGCTACCAACGCAGAACAATTTTTTACAGAGCAATGTTGGCTGCAATTATCGAATATATTACAACAAGAATTGAATATAGATCAAAGTCTAGAGGTACGTACGGGGCACAAAATAAATACATTTGCAGTACGTGTACAACCCTTAGAAAAATCAGTTGTAGCAGTTATTATACGTGAGAAACAGCATGAAGTAGAACCGTATTTGCAATTTGTAGAACAGCACGTAAATCCGGTATTAACAACTGATTTACAAGGTCGTATTATTCATCAAAACGTTGTTGCCACTTCTCTATTGTCAAAAGAACATCAAAGCTTGATAGGACAAAATATTTTTTCATTATTAGAGAGTAAGTATATCAACGAATTTAAATTACTATTTGCTAAAACTATTGACGGCTCAGCATTTGGAATGCCCAAATGCTTGTTTAAACGCCAATTACTAAGTAAAGAACCATTTTATTTAAGAACGCATCCAACATACTTTAATGGTGAAATTGTAGGTGTCCATTTATTTGTGAAAGACGCCACTTCATTTATGAATGATCATGAGGCCTTTTATTACCTAGCATTAATGGATGAATTAACGGGTATTTGGAATCGCAAGGCTTTTAAGGAGCATTGGCTTCAGCATTTAAATGATAAAAAGCATAATAAGCAAGCAGCTATTATTTTAGTGGATATTGATCGCTTTAAAAAGTTCAATGAATCCCTTGGTGAAAGTAAGGGTGATGAACTGATGCGAATGTTTAGTCATAGACTTCGTGAGCTCTGTTACTCCAAATGCTCGCTTTATCGTTATAATAGCGATGAATTTATTTTTGTTCTAAAAGATGCAAACGTCAACAAAATTGAACTAACGGCTAACGCTATTTTAGACGCATTAAAACTGCCGTTTATGATTGATGAGCAGGAATATTTTATTAGCGTGTCGATTGGTATCTCACTCAGTCCAGCGGATGGCAAGGATTTAGAAACACTTGTCCGTAAAGCAGATAAAGCATTGTTTTCTGTAAAAGAGCATGGGCGTTCACACTACCGTTACTATCGTGAAGATATGACAACTATTTTTCCAAATGAAGCACTAATGGAGGCCCATTTACGTCGTGCTATCGAATTTAATGAGTTAAGTATTCATTTACAGCCCCAAATGGATTTAACGAATAATAGCATCAATAGCTTTGAGGCATTATTACGATGGAATAACCGGAAATTTGGCTTTGTGTCACCTGCACAGTTTATACCTATTGCAGAGGCATCAGGCTTAATAATTGAAATCGGTGATTGGATTATTGACGAGGTGTGTCGCTATCAAAAAGAGTGGCAGATGAAGGGCTATCGACCAGTACGTATTGCCATCAATATTTCACCAAAACAATTTAGAAAAGAAAACTTTGCTCGGAAAATTAAAACTGCTTTGAAAAAGTATAACGTGCCTCCAGAATTATTAGAGGTGGAAATTACCGAAAGCTCTATGACTAATGTCCATGAAACATTTTCAATTTTAACTGAATTGAAGCAACTAGGTGTTTATGTTTCAGTTGATGATTTTGGAACAGGTTATTCATCTTTAAGCTATTTAAAGCGCTATCCAATAGATATCATAAAAATTGATCAATCATTTATAGCTGATATTGCAAAAGACGATAAAAATGAGGCAATTATTAAAGCCATTATTTCAATGTCTCACAATTTAGGGTTAGAGGTCATTGCTGAAGGGATCGAGGAACCATCACAGGTTGATTTCCTAAAACGTCATTGTTGCCAAAAAGGCCAAGGCTATTTATATAACAAGCCATTACCTGTAGAAACCATTGTTAATAAATATTTTGTTAGCTAATGAAAACAAAAAAAGTAGCACTTCATCTGAAATGAATGAAGTGCTACTTTTTTAGTGCTCGGGAAAGGGGGGATCTAAGCAATATGAAGGTACAATCCGACCGAAAAAGGGTATAACCGGATCACATCTCGTTGCAACCTGATCAAAAAAGGGTATAACCGGATCACATCTCCGTGCAACCTGATCAAACAATGGCTTTACCCGAACGCATACAGTATCTACCTATATAAACCCTTTTCAATGAGCTATTTATTTTTTGTTTTCAACCCATCTAACACAATAGCTGTAAATTGTGCCATTTCCGCGGATAAATTAAAGTCTTCATTATGAATTAACCAGTCATAGACATTTGCACGCATACAACGTCGAATAATTGCTTGAATTTGATTAACCTCAATATCGTGACGAAACTCCCCAAGTTGAATACCTTCTTCGATATAACTGTTCATAATTTGGAAAATCATTCTTTGTGGATTTATTAAATAATGATCTTGTTCCACTTGATTTGTCATCGCAGCAGTATACACGGTTCGTAACAAATCTTTTCCAACAACATTTGTTAAATACTTCATTTGTTCTTGATACAGCAATAAAATTTTTTCACTTGCCGGCAAAGTACGATCAATATTTTTTTCCACAGAGCCATAAAAACTATCTAGCTCTTTAAATTTTTCTAAAATAACATCATACTTGGATGGGAAATGTGTGTAAAATGTTCCCTTCGATACATTACAGGCTTTAGTAATTTGCTCAACAGATACATGCTCGAATCCATATTTATTAAATAAATCTAATGATACTTTGAGTAGTTTTTCACGTGTTTCTAATGCCTTTTTTTGACGGCTAGTCAATGAATTCATTTTGGACAATCCCTTCGGGTTAAAGTATTTTAACATATTTTCTGTAGAAACTATTCTGAAAATATGAAATATTTTGATTGACGCAATGGATTTGATTATCATTTAATTGACCGTAGTCAATGACTTCGGTCAATTAATAAATACGTTATTAATGTTACGATAAAAGAGTATAGTTTGGCTAGTGTTCATTGGATTTTCAAGGAACGGGGGAGGTCAATATTGACGGAGAATTTAGGTTTTATCGGCTTAGGCAATATGGGGTTGCCAATGTCAGTAAATTTATTAAAGGCTGGCTATACGGTATATGGCTTTGATACCAATTCACAAGCAGTGGAGCAATTTGAAAAAGAAGGTGGAGTTGGGCTTACAACAACAAAGGAAGTTGCTGGGCAAAGCAATATTATTTTGACGAGCTTGCCGACACCACGAATAGTGGAACAAGTATATAGATCTGAACAGGGTATAATGCACCATGCTAAGAAAGGAAGTTTATTAATAGACTTTAGTACGGTAAATCCCGAATTGAATGATTCCTTACATAAGGAAGCACAATCATTGGGGTTACGATATCTTGGGGCACCTGTTAGTGGAGGTGTTGTAGGTGCTATTCATGCAACACTTACGATAATGGTTGGTGGTGAAGAGGAGGATTATCAAAGTGGCTCTGAAATATTCCGAATAGTAGGTAAAAACATTTATCATCTTGGTACGTCTTCAAGTGTAGGTACACGTATAAAATTACTCAATAATTTAATGATTGGATTTTATACAGAGACAGTCGCTGAAACAATCGTGCTTGGTGAAAAGATGGGTATCCGTGCAGATACATTGTATGAAGTGTTAAGTAATAGTTACGGTCAAAGCCGTATTTATGAGCGTAATTTTTTAGAATACATGAAAAACGACAACTATCAGCCAGGTTTTTCTACAAATCTATTATCAAAAGATTTGAAGCTAGCGAAAAATATGGCAGAAAAAGTAGGGGTACCACTTCGAATCGGGAATAAATTAGTGGATCTTTATAGTGATATTTCTCAGCAAGGCTATGGAGAAAATGATATGTCTGCTGCTTATTTAAGTTTAACTTCTTCCAGCAGAAGTATCTCACCTCTATAGGTAATAAGATGAATGAGGGTTTAAGTTATTTTTCAGTGGATGACCGAACATCTGCTGAAAAAAGTTAAAGCCTCCGGCGGATGTCACAGATTCGGAAAGGAGTGCTTTGTGCAAGCACAAAGCCGAATCCGGACGCAATTATGCCGAGGCATAATTGATAAGAAACATGTAAAATAGAACAACTTTAAAGGAGGACTAGAAATATGACAACAGCACAAGAGGTTAAAACTTTAACACACTTTATTGGTGGGGAACTAATAGAAGGGAAAAGCGGACGTTTCGGATCGGTATTTAACCCAACGACTGGTGAGGTGATTGCCAAGGTGCCACTTGCGACTGCAAAAGAAACTCAAGAGGCAATCGAAAAGGCACAGGCAGCTTTTCCACAATGGAGAGATACGTCAGTAGCTAAACGTGCTGAGATTGTATTAAAGTTCCGTAATCTTATTACTGAAAATATGGAGAAGCTTTTACAAATTATTTGTACTGAAAGCGGTAAAACAATTGAGGATGCGAAGGGTGAAATTACACGTGGTTTAGAGTCCGTTGACTTAGCTATCGGTGCACCTCATTTAATGAAGGGGGAGTATTCAGTCAATGTGGGCGGTCAAATTAATGCCTACTCTGCAAAATATCCATTAGGAGTTGTAGCGGCTATTTCACCATTTAACTTCCCAATCATGGTGCCTTTAGCGCAAACAAGCATGGCAGTTGCTGTCGGTAATGCCGTAATCTTAAAAGCTTCCGAACGTGTTCCTATGACGGCCTTATATGTTAGTGAGCTTTGGAAAAAGGCTGGGTTACCAGATGGCATTTGGACGGTTGTAAATGGGGATAAGGATGCAGTTAATGAACTATTAGAGAACCCGAGTGTGCAAGCCATTTCATTTGTAGGATCGACACCAGTTGCGAAATATATTTATGAAACGGGCGCGAAATACGGTAAACGTGTCACAGCGCTTGGTGGAGGAAAAAACAATATGGTTGTTATGCCTGATGCAGATCTTGATCAGGTAGCAAATGCATTTATCGGTGCAGCTTATGGAGCAGCATCACAACGTTGTATGGCCATTTCTACGATTATGCCTGTTGGAAAGGATACAGCAGATCGTCTTCTTGAAATCTTAAAGGAGAAAATCACTAATTTGAAGGTAGGTTCATATACAAATCCAGAGACAGATTTTGGCCCTGTCATTTCACAGCAATCGAAGGAAGCGATTATTGCAGCGATCAATCGAGGTGAGTCTGAAGGCGCAACAGTTGTTTGTGATGGCCGTGAACTTGATATTGTCAAAGAGTCAAAAGGATTCTTTGTAGGGCCGACATTGCTAGATAACGTAAAACCAGGCATGGAAATTTATGAACAAGAAATATTCGGTCCAGCACGAAATGTTGTACGTGTTGATTCATTGGATGAAGCAATCCAACTTATTAATAAGCATGAGCTTGGAAATGGGGTAACAATCTTTACGAATGACGGTTTAGCAGCTCGTAAATTTACTACAGAAATCGATGTTGGTATGGTTGGCGTAAATGTCCCAATTCCAATCCCAGTAGGCTACCATAACTTTGCTGGATTTAAAGGTTCTCGTTTTGGAGAAGGGCATATGTTTGGTCCTGATCAAGCACGTTTTTTCACAAAAACAAAAACAATTTCAGAGCGTTGGATGACAGGTCAAGCATCGACAGCATCTACGTTTGCATTCCCAAGTAATAATGACTAATACAAATGAAGAGCTGTATTCTTTTACAGCTCTTTTTAAATGTCTCAAATCATAGGTAGGATACTTTATTCTCAGGAGGGATTTGACGTGAAAGGAAAAACAGTTTTTATTACTGGAGCAGCCCGTGGTATCGGGTTATCCATGGCACTGGCGTTTGCTGAGCAGGGAGCGAATGTCGTTATAACAGATATGAATGAACAACTTTTAGCGGAGGCAATTCAACACAATCCGCAATTAACTGCTTACACATGTGATGTTTCGAATGAACAGGAAATATGTGATGCAATCGACTTTACTGTTAAAAAGTTTAAGACAATAGATATTTTAATTAACAACGCAGGGTTTCAACATGTTTCTCATATAGAGGATTTCGCGACAGAAATCTTCGAATCTATGCAAAAAGTGATGCTTGTTGCACCTTTTATAGCAATGAAATATGTCATACCACATATGAAGAAAAATAAATTTGGACGCATTATTAATATGGCATCTATTAATGGCGTTATTGGGTTTGCGGGTAAAGCTGGCTACAATGCTGCCAAACATGGGCTAGTCGGTTTAACGAAAGTGGCGGCACTAGAGGTTGCAACTGAGGGGATAACCGTGAATGCCATTTGCCCAGGGTATGTCGAAACAGAATTAGTGCGTAATCAGTTTACGGATTTGGCAAAGACAAGGGGAATTCAAGTAGAGGAAGTGCTTGAGCAGGTGCTTTATCCACTCGTTCCTCAAAAACGCTTACTAGATGTATCGGAAGTTACAGGACTTGCGCTTTATTTAGCTAGTGATATGGCAAAAGGTTTAACAGGTCAAGCAATACTTTTGGATGGCGGTTATACAGCACAATAGCTTAGGAGGGTGAAATATGATTCAAACAAAAACAGTCTATACGGTTCATTCGCCAGGAACGATCGTATATGGACAAGACTCTTTTCGAGAAGTAGGCGAATATGCAAAAAAATTGGGGACTAAGGCTCTTATCATTAGTGATCCGATAATGGATAGCTTAGGCTTTGTTAATCAATGTAACACTTTATTAAAAAACGACGGATTAGAAGCGGTTTCATATTTAGGCGTAACAACAGAACCTGTAGATACGTATGTAGCAGAAGGGCTTCATATTTTACAATCTGAGGGCTGCGATATTATTATTTCCGTCGGTGGCGGTAGCTGTATCGATACAGGAAAAGCAATTGCAGTAGTAGCAACGAATGGTGGCTACATTGGTGATTTTATGAAAATGGCAAAAATAGCTGAGCAAGCACCGATCCCACATATTGCGATACCGACAACAGCTGGGACTGGTTCAGAAGCAACGGATGTAACAGTCATTACGAATACGAAAAATGAAGTGAAAATGATGATTAAGCAGCCTGCATTTATGCCAAACATAGCAATCGTAGATCCGATTTTAACGGTTACATCTCCACCATCCATCACTGCGGCGACTGGTATCGATGCATTAAGTCATGCTATTGAAAGTTATTTATCTCGTCTAGCACATCCATATTCGAATGTACTTGCACTATCAGCCATGGAGTTAATCGTAAATAATATTTTAAAAGTTTATGAGCAAGGTAATGATATTGATGCTCGGGAAGCGATGTCGCTAGGTTCAATGCAAGCAGGGCTTTCATTCTCAAATGCTTCTGTCGCTTTAGTACATGGCATGTCTCGACCAATAGGAGCGCTATTCCACGTGCCCCATGGTATATCAAATGCCATGCTCCTGCCAGCAGTATTAGAATTTTCAAAGGATGCTTGTGTCGATCGGTTGGCGGATTTAGGTGAATTTTTCAATACAGATAATGAGCAATTATCACAAGAAGATCTTGCCGATTTAGCTATTGCTTCGATTAAAGAAATATGCAAGAAGATGGATATAGGGAATTTAAAACAGTGGGGGATTGATGAGCGAGCCTTTTACGCAGCTATTCCAAAAATGGCAGCTGATGCAATTGCCAGCGGTAGCCCTGGAAACAATCCTAAGGTTCCAACACAGGAAGAATTAATGGAGCTTTATAAAATTGCTTATCATTATGAGTTTTAGAAATTCGAAAAGAAACTGTCTAAAAATAGAGATACAGATCATATATGTGTGATTTGTATCTCTATTTTTATATGTCAGGAAAAATATTCTAATCCATTAATAGTTATGTTATAATTTTGAAAATTTAAATAAAGGAGTGGGGATTAATGGAGGAATGTTTTATTTGCAATAAACACAAGGGCAGTATTCAAACTTCAGGGGTAATGATTTATGAAGACGAATATGTCTATGTTGGGCATATAGACAGGAATGGAGCACCTAATTATTTAGGTCATATAATGATAGATTTAAAAAGGCATGTCCCTACTCTCGGAGATTTGACTTTAGAAGAGGCAAAAGCATTTGGTGTGATTATGGCTAGAGTCAGTAAGGCAATAATGGAGTGTGAAAAGGCAGAGCATATCTACTCGTTGGTTTCTGGAAATTCAGTGCCACATTTGCATATGCATTTAGTTCCTCGATATCCTAATACCCCTAAACAGTATTGGGGACCGAATGATGTGTATGATTGGGAAGATGCTCCGATGGGTGACAATAGCGAAGTTGTTAAACTTTGTACTCGAATAAAAACATATCTGGAGAATAATGCATATGAGTGAATCTATAGAAGATTTTAGTTGGATAGGTAGCCAAGACAACTTCATAGATCACCCAAATCTTTATCAAATTAAACATGTGATTGTTGGACGATATGGTGGTAACTCCGATGCAGGACAATATAAAAACGAAGATGGCTGTTTAATATGGCTAGATGAAAAGCAAGATTGGGAATTTTCCATTTTACTAGATGCTCATAATACATCTGAGAGTGCTCAAATCATTATCGAGCAATTTTTTTATTATAAAGATGAAATTAAACATTTATTATCTTTACCAACAAATCATCAAACCTTTAAAAGGCTTGAAGAGAAGATTTTAACGATATTTCAATCTGAAGAGTTCTTATCTGTTTGCAGGAATATTACTGGAGAAACTGCGTGCTTAATTGTCGTAAGAAAAGATAAATATGCATGGTGGTTATCAGTTGGGGACTGTGTTCTTTTTTTATTTCATCAAGAATTGGCTGCATTAGGTCAGCTTCAATTAAATCAAAGGCAATTTTACGAATGGATAGGACAAGTCAATACTTTTGAACAGGACGTCCCTTGCTACAGTGTTGGAATTAAAGAATTAAGAAAAGGAGAAAATCGCCTTTTTCTTACCACAGATGGCTTACTTGAATGTCCACATGAACCATACTCTAACCCTATTAACATTTATAATTCCTTTTTCAATTCTGAGGATCAAGAGAGCATTTGGTCAATGTTAAAGAATATCCAAAAAAATGGTGTTAGAGATAGCACCACTATAATTTTTTGGAAAGTTAATATTGCAAAGGAAGCCACTAGAGCAAGTAATCAAGAGGCAGGTCCATAATGGATTTTCTTGTGCGCGACAGGAAAATACTTGCGAAAGAAGAGAGAATACCCGCGCTACTTAAGAATCTCTGTTAGTAGCATCCTGCATTCTAGCACACTTCCTATTGTTTTGTAGAATTAATATGACATATACGAGAAAATATAGTAATATTCTATATGAATCATCATTCATTTTTGCGGAGGGGGAAATCGTATGTTGCAGGGGAAAACAATTATTATTACTGGTGGATCAAGTGGAATGGGGCTTTATATGGCAAAGCAATTTGTTGCTGAAGGGGCAAATGTTGTCATTACAGGCCGTAACGAGGAGCGATTAGCAGAGGCCAAAACCTTTATTTTAGAGGCTGGAAAAAAGATTGAAACGTTCCAAATGGATGTTCGTGTGCCTGAGCATGCTGAGGCCATGCTAGCATTTGCTGTTGAAAAGTTTGGACAGGTTGATGGGCTTGTGAATAATGCAGCTGGCAATTTTATAGTGCATGCAGAGGATTTATCGCCAAATGGTTGGAAGGCTGTTGTTGATATTGTTCTAAATGGAACATTCTTTTGTTCTTCTGCAGTCGGTAAGTACTGGATTCAAAATAATATTAAAGGATCTATTCTTAATATGGTTGCAACTTATGCATGGAATGCAGGTGCTGGTGTTATTCATTCTGCAGCGGCTAAAGCAGGTGTATTGTCAATGACTCGAACGTTAGCTGTTGAATGGGGAAAACAATATGGAATTCGAGTAAATGCAATTGCTCCAGGTCCAATTGAGCGTACAGGTGGTGCAGAGAAGCTCTGGGAATCAGAGGCTGCAGCTGCTCGTACGCTAGACTCTGTTCCATTAGGCCGTACAGGTACTCCTGAAGAAATTGCTGATTTAGCTACATTTATTATGTCTAATAAAGCAAGTTATATGAACGGTGAATGTGTGACACTAGATGGTGGGCAATGGCTTAATCAGTATCCATTCTAACTTCTTTCAGCATTCATCTCCCACCCCTTTAGGTAGCGAGATGAATGCGAGTTAAAGTTACGTCTAAAATCATCGCAGCCATGCGATAACGGCTACTGACCTGCATCGTGTTGTTGCAGCTGTCGCTTCGCTTTCGCGCAGTCAAAACATTTTGCTACCGCTACGTTAGCACTTCGATTTCGCACAAAAAACATCTGCAGGCCAAAGTACAAAGCCGATTTCGGACGCAATTATAGCGAGGCATAATTGATAACCATAATCTTTGCATAATCAAGAGCCGGGTTGACGCATACTAAGGGTAAAGAAAGGAGTTTTGCCTTATGGGTATGTGGTTAATACCGGCTCTTATTGCCATTACGATTATTTCTGCCATTTCGCTTGTGTCAACGTTGAAAATTGCCAAAATGACGTCCCAACGGAAATCAGAAAATGATACGCCGATTTCAGAAACCGTTGAAGAGTATGCGACTATGCTCAACCCAGTTGTTTGGGTATATATCATTTTTTTACTTTTTTTAGGGATCATGATTTTTTATTATTGGAGTAAGACAGGTTATTAAGTGAAATTTTTCTTCATTCAGTTCATATTTTATAAATATGGCTGAATGAAGATATTTCTCCATTGCCCTCAGGTAAAAACCCCGTTATAACACTTTCGATATTTAGTTTTGTTCAAAATGCTAAAATAATTCGTTGCCTATAAAAAACTCTTCTCGGCCTTGTCGTGGTCATAAAAGGAATAGTTATGATATGATAAAAGGGAAGCATCCTGTTCTGCAAAACGAGGACAGAAAAGGAGAAGAAGTTCATGATTTCAACTAACAGCAAGGACTTTTTAGCAATGCCAATTAGTGATTTTATTATTTCATCTGAAAAAGTTGCGCATGTACAAAGTGGAAATAGTGCAGAACATGCACTCCTAGTACTTACACGTACAGGGTATTCATCGATACCTGTTTTAGATTTGAAATATCGACTTCAAGGTTTACTAAGTATGAAAATGATTACAGAATCCATTCTTGGACTAGAACATATTGAATATGAAAAGCTACCCGATATTAAGGTGGATACAATAATGGAAAAAGAAATCGCTGTATTAAAGTTAACAGATACTTTTCAGCGAGCTCTCGACTTAGTTATTAATCACGCCTTTTTATGTGTTGTGGACGAAGAAGGGACATTTGCGGGAATATTAACGAGACGTGTAATATTAAAGCAATTGAAAAAATATATTTATCAAAAAGAGTAGTAGTTTAAGAGGGGACTCAGATGAAAATCATGAGGCCCTCTTTGCTTGTATCGGAGGTTTACTGATTGATGGCAACGGAGGCTGAAATTTTAAAAGTACTAGCAGAGGAACGTAATATGCGTAAAGCAGCAGAACGTTTATTTTTATCTCAACCAGCTCTTTCTCAACGGTTGCAAACTATTGAAAAGGACTGGGGCGCGCAGTTATTTATTCGTTCGCAAAAAGGACTTACGGCGACACCTGCCGGAGAGCTTATTATTGCCTATGCAACTGAAATGCTCAGCAAAAAAGAAGAGATTTTTGAAACAATCCAATCATTAACGACGAAAGTAAACGGGACATTGAAAATCGCCTGTGCATCGATTGTCGGCCAAAACTGGCTTCCGATAATATTAAAGGATTTTGTAACGAAATATCCTGAGGCAAAAATTTCTCTTATGACTGGCTGGAGCTCTGAAATTGTAAAAGCGCTTTATGAGGGTGAGGCTCATGTGGGGATTGTGCGTGGGCAGGTTGATTGGAAAGGGGAAAAAATTCACCTTTTTCGTGACACCCTTTATTTAGTTGATAAAGAGCTAAAAACTATAGAAGATGTCCTGACGACAGACCGACCTTTTATACAATTTAAAAGTGATTCCAATTACTATCAGGAAATTCAACAATGGTGGCAGCAGCATTTCGCTTCAAACCCAAGAAAACAAATTTTAGTTGATCAGATTGAAATTTGTAAGCAAATGGCATTGAATGGCATTGGTTACGCTATTTTACCTTCAATTACTTTAAGCGACAATGATGGAATTAATAAGATAGCATTAACTAATAATGAAAAAGAATTTGGACTAACACGTGATACTTGGTTAATAGGCTATGAATCCTCATTTGAGTTACGACAAGTAGAGGCTTTTGTAGAGGTAGTGCAAGACCATGCACGATGTTTGTTTGATTATACGAAATGAAAATAATAACAAGGCAGTCCCAAGTAATTCACAGGGGGCTGCTTTTTTAATCCGTATTAACTGTCTATAAAAGACCTATTGGTGGGGACGATGAAGAAAGCTCCCTCTGATTAAAGCTTTACTCAATGAGCATTTCTTGAGCTTATCACCAAAATTTAGGATCCTATTTGTTAAAACATACACCATGGATATAAGTTGATTTCCGTTCCGACTGGGCGACTCTTTGGGGATCGGCAATAAATGAACGAAGGCTAAAACGGACGCCCCCAGTCGGAACGGAAATCAACACCCCGCTTTGTTAATTGGTAAATTCTTAAGAGTTTATGAATATTCATGAAGATGTCATAAGAAATGCAACAAAGTGCAATTTAAAACGTATAATTATGTAACCAACAATTTACATAAAAGGGGTTGAGTTTTTGGAGAAAAAGAATATAGCGGCACTCATACTTCTATTCATGCTTGTTATCAGCTTTATTCTACCTATGCAGCAGGCAAATGCGGCTGCTACATTAGATGTACAGGCTAAGGTAGGGATTACGGGTAAAGCTAAATATCAAACAGTTGTGCCACTACAAGTAACAGTAAAAAATAATGGTGCAGATTTTTCTGGGGATATGGTTATTAATGCATCTAGTTCCTATGAAGTTTCATCAGCACAAGTGCTTCCAATAGACATAGCCGCAGGAGAAGAAAAAACATTTGATATTTATCTAGAGGGTAATTATTCGAATGCCGATGCGTTTGCGTTTTTTGAAGGAAGCATAGAAAAAGGAAAAAAGGTTGCTTATGAAGGAACAAAACAGCTACAAGCTAACTTTTTAGATCCGTCATCAGTTTTTATCTACACATTAACGGATAAAAGTGATCGTTTATCAGCATTTTTACGTTTATCTCAATTAACGCCTCAAAATAATGTTGAAGTGTTCAATTTAAATCAGATCAAGGATTATACACTGCCAGAGGATCCACAAGGATTTGCAATGGCGAATGTTATCGTCATCGATGAAATTGCTATTGCTGATTTATCGCAAAAGCAACAAGAATCTTTACTAAAATGGGTACAGAATGGGGGAACATTATTAGTAGGAGCTGCTAATCAAGTAAATACAACAGCAGGTATTTTCAAGGATTATTTACCACTTACATTATCCGAGCAAATGACATCTGTTTCTGCAGATAGCCTATCAAAATTATCAGGTGGCAAAACTTTTACACAACCTATTTCTATTTATGAGGCAACTGAAAATACAGGAAGTATTCCTTTATTAACAGATAACAATAAGATTTTAGCTTCAAAGAAAAAAGTGGGCAGCGGGGAAGTTATTCAAACAGCCTTTTCTTTAGGGGATCAACCACTTGCGTCTATGGATGGTTATCCAGCATTAATGGCGAATTTGCTAAATATCCAAAAGATATCACAACAAGGGATGGTCATTCATGGACAGTCACCGGTGGAGCAAGTTTCAAATGAACTGCGTAATGTAAATGAATTATTCCCATCGTTTGAAGTATCTGTTAGCTATATGCTAATTGTTATTATTTTATATATTTTAATTATCGGACCTATTTTATATTTTATTTTAAAGAAAATAGACAAGCGTGAGCATGCATGGTGGATCATTCCTGCGATATCAATTGTGTTATCTATTGCTCTATTTATTTTTGGTGCAAAGGATCGAATTGGGCAACCGCAAATTCAACAATCTGCATTTTATAAAGTGAATGAAGATAGTAGTTTAAATGGTTATTATGTGGAGTCCATTTTAACAAATCGTAGCGGTGATTTTGTTGTTAATGCAGATAAGGATACAAGTGCATTAGCACTGCGAAATTCCAATAATTTCGCGGGGACAAGGGAGGATTTACATGAGATATCCTATGTTAGGGAAAATGCCAATGGTTCCACGTTAACACTACGTGATTTAAGTTATTGGTCTGTTCAGTCATTTGCAGGAAAGACGTCAGCGCAAAATATTGGCAAGATGGATATCGATATTACGTTAAAAAATGAAAAACTAACTGGGACAATTAAGAACAATTTCCCGTTTGCTCTAAAGGATGTTACTTTAATCTCGGGTATTAAAGAAGTTAAACTGGGCGACATTGAAGCGAACGGTACACTTAAAGTCGACAAGGAGCTAAAATCAACGGTTCTTCAAAAACCATCGGATTTAACTAGTTACAATTACAATAATTTTCCATCTAAGAAGGAGGAAGTGAATCCTTCGCGAATCGAGCGTATGAAAGATTTGGCAATACCACTTGTAGAAAATGATAAAAAACCTGTCATTACAGCGTGGGCAGATCAAGCAATTGCAGGGGTTGAGCTAGAAACAAGTGCTAGTATGTCACCGATTTCCTATTTTATTCAGCCATTTGAAGGCAAAGTAGAGTTATCAGGTCCATTTACGATGAAACGTAACAACTTTACGTATTCAGCAAACCAACTATCTCCTAATTCGTATGCTGAAAAAGTAGATGAACAGTTAAATAATTGGCGCTTGTCTGATGGTTTATATGAAGTATCTATTGCCATGCCAGATAATTTTATGAATTCAGTTCAAACATTAAACGAATTGACAGTTTCAAATAAGGATATTGATCGTATGCAGCTATCGATTTGGAATAACGAGACGAAAAATTATGAGCCATTGGTAGATACGAAACAGGTGTTTACAGATAACATAAAAAAATACTTCAATGATAATGATGAATTGCTGATTGAAGTTAAATACGGACCGGATCAAACAGGTGAGGAAACAAAATTACCAGATGTAGAGCTGAAAGGAGTGGCGAAATAATGATTGAAATTCGTGATTTAACGAAAAGATACGGCTCCTTTACAGCACTAGATCATTTGAATCTATCTTTGGAGGAAGGGGTTGTCTTTGGTTTTGTAGGTGCCAATGGGGCAGGTAAATCGACTACATTCTCGATTTTAGCAACCTTACTGTCTCCAACTTCTGGTGATGCTCTGATTAATGGGAAAAGTGTTATTAAGGAACCAAAGGAAGTTCGAAAACAAATTGGTTATATGCCAGATTTCTTTGGCGTCTATGATCAACTAAAAGTAGACGAATACTTAGACTTTTACGGTGCCAGCTACGGAATTGGGGCAGCTGAACGAAAAGTACTTATTCCACAGCTGTTGGAGCTCGTAAATTTAACGAATAAACGTTTTGAGTATGTTGATTTACTGTCACGTGGGATGAAGCAGCGTCTATGTTTAGCACGTGCTCTTATCCATGATCCGAAGGTACTAATTTTAGATGAACCTGCGTCAGGTTTGGATCCACGTGCACGAGTAGAAATGCGTGATATTTTACGGAATTTAAAATCTATGGGAAAAACGATTTTGATCTCCTCACATATTTTGCCTGAGCTTGCTGAAATGTGCGATGAAATCGGTGTGATTGATAATGGTAAGCTAATCGCTCATGGCAATGTGGCTTCCATTCAAGCGCAGCTACAGGGAGAGAAGCGTATCGTAGTAAAAGTGACGGATTGTTTAAACGAGGTACGTGCATTTTTGGAGGAGGATCCACTAATCTCTTCTATAGATGTAATGGATAATCGTTTAGAAATAGCCTTTAATTACCGTGGAACAGACGCTGATCAGGTAGCACTATTGAAAAAAGCAATACTTGCGAATTTACCTATCTATGCATTAAGCGAAGAGGAAAAAGATTTAGAGGATGTCTTTATGGCTATTACGAAGGGAGCGGATCATCAATGATGGAACGATTTTATAATCCGGTGTTCGTAAAAGAATTGAAGTTACGCTTCCGTTCTTTTAAAAGCTTTTCAGGTTTAATGTTTTACTTAGCGGTTATTTGTATTTTTATCGCAGGATTTTTGCTACTAACAACCGGATTCACAGGCAAGGGTTTCTTTAGACCAGACACAAGTTTAATGATGTTCGCAGTCTTAACAATATTACAAATGGCTCTTGTTCTTTTCATTACACCGAGCTTAACTGCCGGTGCAATTAGTAGCGAAAGGGAAAGGCAAACATTAAATATTTTACTAACAACGACACAAAGCTCTACTCAAATCATCATTGGGAAATTATTATCCTCGGTAGCATTTTTAGTATTAATGCTCATCGCAGGATTACCATTATATAGTTTAGTGTTTTTATTTGGAGGCGTATCACCGTCTCAATTAATCTCGATATTTTTATTTTATTTATTAACAGTTGTAGCCATTGGTAGTATAGGTGTTATGTTTTCAACCATTACAAAGCGAACAATTGTTGCGATGATTTCTACGTACGGTTCGATTATCTTTTTAGGTGGAATTACAGCGTTTTTCTTCTTTTTAACAATGTCCTTCCATCATATGGGTAATTCCGTTGGTGCTAGTACTTCCTACATGACTTACTTCTGGGCTTCTATTAACCCAGGTGCTTTAATGCTTACGCTTATTTCGCCATCTATGGGCGATGCTTTAGTGCAAGTTTCAGGAGTGAAATTACCTGTATGGATTAGTTATTTAATAGCCTATTCATTAATTATTGTTTTTTCTTTAACAATTGCGATCAAAAAATTACGTGCCAATATGAAAAGCAACCGATAAGGGGGACATCTTATGGAGCGTCGTAAGCAATTACGAAAATATATTCAACGTGCAAAGACGAGTTTAACAGTAGAAAGAAGCATTCCGATTGCACAGTACGGCTTGTTTTTGGCATTGCTTTCGAGTGCTTCCCTCTTCCTCGTCTCAAGGTTATTTGTTTGGCCGTATTATCGCCAAACGGCTTTTACTACCTTTATTGTTGTCATACTAGCAACAGTGCTGTTTATGTGGTGGAAGCGTGTACAAGAAAAGGAAGCATTGCATACACTGGATAATTATTTTTCTCACAATGAGCTTGTGACAGCCTTATCATTCGAGGACGATAAGGACCTGCTCGTTCAATCTCTTTTAACGAAAGCACTAGCAAATGTTGACAAGGCGTTTGCTGATTTTAAGGCTCGAAAGAAAAATTTATTCCGTCCAAAAGCATTGATTGGATTATTTGGAACAGCTGTCGTACTGGCCATTCTTTATATGTTCCCAGCAGCTACGCAAATGGAAGCAATTGAGGTGGAAAAAGAAAAAGCTGTCATTGAGGACGTAAAGAAGGAAGTTGCTAAATTAGAGAAAAAAGCAGAAACAAAAGAAGTGAAAGAGCAATTAAAAGAATTGCAAAATACGTTAAAAAAGACAGAAACAGCTGAAGAGGCATTACGGGAAGTCGTGAAAAAGCAAAAGGAGCTTGCTTTTAAGGAACAACAATTAAAAGATAAGCAAACGGCTAGTAAAGATGGCACTTCTGATGACAAAGGTTTATCAAAGGAAGAAGTGGAGCGATTAAAAGAGCTTGCCCAAATGCATCAGGAGCTAACGCAAAATGCAAATGCTACTCAGACAGCTATGAGCAAGCTTGGAAAACCCGCAAGCAGTACACTACAAAATGCTATTGCAAGTGCCAATAGTGCCAATAACAATCAGCAAGGTCAAACAGGACAACAAGGCCAACCTAATTCCCAAAACGGTTCTCAACAGGCTAGTGGTAAAGGTCAGGCACAAGGATCGAATCAGAGCAATCAACAAGGCAAAGGGCAAGGACAAGGGCAAGGACAAGGACAAGGACAGGGACAAGGACAGGGACAAGGACAAGGACAAGGACAAGGACAGGGAAATGGCAATGGATCAGGTCAAGGTGCAGGCAAAGGACAAGGTGGTCGTGATTTATTAACGACACCGAATAGAATTGGTGGCTCTAATCAGACTTCAGTTGACGGTGGAGCATTAGGAGATGGCTCACATGTGTCAGAGCAACAAGGAAATGGTCCGATTACTAAAGGTTCTATCCGTTCGTATGAGGAAGTTATAGGTTCCTATAAAGATAGTTATTTAGAAAGCTCAGAGCGTTTACAATTACCGAAGGATTTACAAAACGTCGTGCAATCTTATTTCACGTCAATTGAGTCTCAGTAGGAGGAAAAGGAATGGCATTTACAGAGCAACAATATGTTGAAATGAGTACGAAATTACAACAAGTAAAAGAAGAAATTCATCGCTTTATTGTCGGACAAGAGGAAGCAATTGACTATACATTATACGCAGTCCTTGCTGATGGGCATGCATTATTAGAGGGCCTACCAGGTTTAGGGAAAACGATGTTAATACGTACAATTTCTGAAGTACTAGATTTATCATTTTCGCGAATTCAATTTACACCAGATTTAATGCCAGCGGATATTACAGGGACAAGTATGATTGAGCGCACACCTGATGGCAAGCAGCAGTTTACGTTCCAGCCTGGTCCGATTTTTAGCCAAATGGTATTAGCGGATGAGATTAACCGAGCAACACCAAAAACACAAAGTGCACTGCTTGAAGCAATGGGTGAAAAAACTGTAACAATCTTAGGAGATACAAAGAAGATGGCAAGACCATTTTTCGTGTTAGCAACACAAAATCCGATTGAAATGGAGGGAACATACCCTTTACCAGAAGCACAAATGGACCGTTTCCTATGTAAAATTCTTGTGCCGTATCCTGAGAAAAGTGAGCTAATGGAAATTATGAAGCGTACAACAGGCGCTAAGGATATTGATTTACAAAAGATCATGGATACAGAAGCACTGATTGAAGCTCAGCAAATGGTTAAGGAAGTACTAGTTGCTGATGAAATGCTCGAATTTGCGACGGACCTTGTTGTGGCTACACATCCTGAAAGAGTGGATGCCATTGATGAGGTCAAGCAATATGCGATGTACGGTAGCGGTCCTCGAGGTTTACAAAGTTTAATCAAATTAGCGAAGGCAAGGGCGCTTATGAATGGACGTTTCCACGTTTCTGTAGCAGATATTAAATCTGTAGCTAAGCCAGTGTTACGCCATCGTATGCTGTTGAATTATGAAGGGGAGGCTTCAGGCAAAACAGCAGACGATGTAATTGATGTCATTTTAGAAAAAGTACAGCAAGGTGTTAGCAGGTGACACAAAAATTATTATTGCCCGAGGATTGGTTAGCGAAAATCAGTCGCTTCCAAGTGGTAACGGCCTCCAAATTACGTGGGCAGCACAAGGGCTCGCACCGTTCGCAGCGCTTCGGGGCATCGCTCGATTTCTCAGATTTTCGTGAATATCACTTAGGTGATGATGTACGTCAGGTGGATTGGAACGTCTTTGCAAGAACTGATAAATACTTCATTAAACGTTTTTTAGATGAACAAGAGATGCGAGTACACATTTTGCTAGATACAACGAAATCGATGGGCGATCAAGCGAAATGGACTTTTGCCCGGCAAATTGTTGCCTCACTTGGTCTAATGGTGCTCGGTCGAGATGATCGCTTATCATTTTCTTTTCTACAGGATGAGGTGAAGCCACCGTTTCGTCGTAAAGGTGCTATGTATCGTCGCGCTTTTTTACAGGTGGTCACAGAAATTGAGCAAGCAACTTATACAAATAGCTTCGCACAAGGGGCTTTCAAAGCATTGCCTAAGGATAGTACCGTACTATTTATTGTCACAGATGGACTTGAGCCAATTGAGGAATGGGAGCAACTTTTAAAAAGGCTACCACGATTTGCAGGGGATGTCCGTATTTTGCAAATAGTTACGCAAGAAGAACTAGCACCAGAATATACGGGCGATGTACGCTTGCTCGATCGTGAAACGGGCAGAGATGTGAATGTTACGATGTCTTCTAAAGTCCTAGACACATATATGGCAAGACGGTTATTACATGAAGAGGAATTTGAGGCAATTTGTCGGCACTTCGGTGTTCGACAATTACAGCTGAAGGTAGAGGATGGATTACAGCATGCCATCTTTCAACAATTATTAAAAGCACATTGGATTAGGTGAGGTGAGCCGTATTGGGCTTTAGTCAATTACTTTTTAGCTGGACGGTCATCATCCCGGTCATTGTCCTTCTATATTATTTCTTTCGAAAAAAATATACCGATCAAACTGTATCCTCCACACTTTTCTGGTCGGAAATTATGCAAGAAACACGTGTGTCACCATACTTAAAACATTTACAAAAAAATGCTCTGCTTTATTTACAACTACTTGCTCTTCTTTTACTCGTATTGGCATTAATGAATCCTTATATTAAAAAGTCAACGATCGTTGGTGCGCAGACGATTTTCATAGTAGACACGTCAGCAACAATGTTAGCAGGGAAAGAGCAGTCAACATTTGATACACATAAAAAAGAAATGCTGTCATTGGTCAATGAGCTTGATGGAAGACCCGTGACACTCATTACAACAGGTAATACGCCAAAAGCTATATTGCAGCAGGAAACAAATACTAAAGATATTGAAAAAGCCATTCAACAGTTACAAGTAACATATGAGACCGCTCAAATGAATAAGTCTCTAGATGTGGCACAGGCTTTTGTCGGTAATACACCAACATCTATTTATGTCTTTACAGATGCGCTCGATAAAAAGCAATTACCGATGGAAAAAGATACGGTGAAGTGGATCGTAAAAGGGTCTGCAAAGGATTTAACAAACATCGCAATTACACGTTTTGCTGCTACTACAGATGGACGATCTGCTATGGCACTTGTACAGTTACAAAATGATACGGACAAAGAGCAAAATGTAAAACTTTCTATAGAAAATGTTAAGGGTAAGGAGATCGTTACGGAAAGTGTTGCATTACCCCAAAATGAAGCCGTAACGAAAACATTTAAAGACCTACCGTTAGAAGATGCTATGACTGCCAAGATAGATGCCAAGGACGATTACACTGTTGATAATTCACAAACGGTATTGCTACAAACAGCTACTTCAAAAGTAATTGTCGATCAAAGTATGCATCAACTCATTCAAAAAGGTATGCAAACGATTAATAGTAGTGTGAAAATTGTTCCATCTTCACAAGTGGCTGACAATTTGGATGCCACTGTTGTGACAAATCAGACGGCACTACTCGAAAAGATGGACAAGCCAATTGTTTTATTTGGACGAGATGACGTTAAGAAGATTGAAACTATTGGAGAAATCAGTACAACAAGCGATGCATTGTTTGCATTTAGTGAGCTAAAAGATATTTACGTCAGTGCTGTTTATCCTGGATTCGACGACTATAAAACGATTGCATCAGTTGGAGACCAACCGTTTATTCAGCGTTCACCTAAAGGGGATATTGTTGTATTAGCTGATATTGAAGATACAGATTGGCCGCTACATCCTTCATTCCCATTATTTTTATGGAGTGCTGAGCAGGAGCTTTCAGAATCAATCGGTTCACTTGGTATTTTTACACCAAATGAGCAACGCGCAGTTGCTTTAACTCAGGGTGATTGGAGTATATATTCGCAGGAAGATGAGTTTTTATCGTCCATTACGAATGGCCTCCTAACAGCTCCAATGAAGCCAGGAATTTATACAGCTCGCTCAAAAGATGAAGAAAAGCGCTTTATCGTACAGCTTCAAGCACAAGAGCGTGTAATTGAAAAAGGGACAAGTTATACGCTTGGAGAGCTTCCGGACAACGGTAAGGAAGAAGTATCGAAAACATCGTTCGTACCTTGGCTTATCCTTATGATCTTAGTATTACTTGTTTTAGAGTGGGAGGTGCAACGTCGTCGTGGATTTACGAATTGATATGCCGTTAGCATTGTTGCTGTTACTTCCATTGTTTATATATTTTGTATGGACTTATTGGCGTGAGCGTCATCGACTTAAAAAAAGTCATATTGTCGTACTAGGTATTCGTATTGTGGCCATATGCTGTTTAGTTTTTGCACTTGCAGGGCCCTATATTTTATTGCCCGTAAAGGAAGAACAAGTATTATTTTTAGTTGACCGTTCTGCTTCAATGAATGGGACAGATGATAAGATGGCCAATTTTATAGCGGAAAGTTTACAATCGAAAAAAGATGAACAGCTTGCAGGGATTTATTCTTTTTCATCGACATTACAAACGGAAGCCATTTTATCGAAGACTTTAAAGGAAGTACCGAAGTTTACAACTATAAAAGCAACAGATCAAACAAATATTGAACAGAGTCTACAGCTCGCTTCAGGTATTGTAGATCCGAAAAAAGCAACACGGCTTGTGCTCTTAACGGATGGCAATGAAACAAAAGGAGATGCCTTAGAATTTGTTTCGAAGTTTAAAGGGTCAAATATTAGTATTGATGTAGTGCCATTTAACCAACCTGTAGCTAAGGATGTATCCATGAAAAGCTTTGTCACACCACAAGTTGCTTATGTAGGTGAGCAGCAGCAGTTAGTTGCTGAAATAAATGCGACTGTAGCAGAACGAGGTGAGCTATTATTATACGAAAACGATAAGCTTATTCATCGTGAAGCAGTGGATCTTGCAGAAGGGTCAAATATTTTTACATATAAACATTCAGCAACGACTGAAGGACTTGTAAAATATGAGGCACTCGTGCAGGTTGAACAGGATGCAATTTTTGAAAATAATAAATTAACAAGCGTCACGATGGTGCAAAGTGAACCACATTTACTAATTGTTAATGGCTATGATACGGCTTCACCAATTGCAGCAGCGCTTGGCAAACAATCAATTGCCTATGATGTTGTAAATGCTAACAGTCTCCCAAATGAACTTTCTAGTTATTTACAATACAATGCCATCATTTTTGATAATGTGCCTGGGCATCTAGTAGGCGAGGCAAAAATGAATGTCATTGAGCAAGCAGTGAAAAATTTCGGTGTCGGTTTTACAATGGTAGGTGGCGAAAATAGTTTTGGCTTAGGTGGCTATTTTAAAACACCAATCGAAACTTTACTACCTGTTGAAATGGAGATTAAAGGTAAGGAACAATTACCATCATTAGGGTTAGTTATCGTCCTTGACCGCTCTGGAAGTATGTCTGGAGCAAAGCTAGAGCTCGCAAAAGAGGCGGCTGCTCGTTCAGTTGAAATGCTACGAGATGAAGATACGCTTGGGTTTATTGCCTTTGATGATCGACCTTGGGAAATTATTGAGGCAGGACCACTTAGCAATAAGGAAGAAGCGGTAGATACGATTTTATCTGTAACGCCAGGTGGTGGTACCGAAATATATGGCTCACTTGCTAAAGCTTATGAAAATTTAGCTGATTTAAAGCTACAGCGAAAGCATATTATTCTATTAACTGATGGTCAGTCTCAGCCCGGTAACTATGAAGACTTAATTGCTCAAGGAAAAGAGAATGGCATTACTCTATCAACAGTTGCAATTGGTCAGGATGCAGATGCCAATTTACTTGAAGCACTTAGCGAGATGGGCAGTGGGCGTTTCTATGATGTTGTTGATGAGCAGACAATCCCTTCTATTTTATCTCGTGAAACAGCCATGATTTCACGCACATATATTGAGGATAATCCATTCTATCCAACTATATTTAATGCAGTTGGGTGGAATACATTATTTACAAATGGTGTACCTAAAATGAATGCTTATATAGGTACAACTGCAAAGCAGGGAGCTACTGTTATTGCAGAAAGTGAGAAGGAAGATCCTGTACTAGCAGAGTGGCAATATGGCCTTGGCAAAACATTTGCCTTTACGTCTGATTCGACAGGAAAATGGACAGGAGACTGGGCAAGATGGCAAAATTGGGGCACGTTTTGGCAAACGCTAATTTCAAAAATGCTACCAAGCTATAACGATGTTGCCTATGATGTACGTCTAGAATCAGACGGCTCATTTGTCATTACTGACCCAACGAATGAAGCGGCGTTCTTAGATATTGTCGCTGTCAATGAAGCAGGTGAAGAACTTGAAACACAGCTTGAAACAATTTCAGCATCACAAGTTCGGGCAGTCGTACAAGCAGAACCGGGACTCATTTTCTTCCGCATTGCCGATGAACAACAGGCCATTTACCAGGCAGGCTTAAGTGTACCTTATAGTGCAGAGTATGAATTACGACTAGTGAATGATAAGTTAGTCAAAGAGCTAACAAAGCAAACAGGCGGCTCCGTGTTGAAAGAACCGAGCGAAGTGTTTCGTGAATTTACTAAAAAAGGTGCGGAACGTCAAAATATTGCAACATGGCTTTTATTAGCGGGGATGTTACTATTCTTCATTGATATTACCATTAGACGCTTTGGTTGGAGCTTCTTAACTAGGCCGAAGAAAAAAGAGCAGCTTGTCGAGGATAAACCAATACAGGCAGAGGACACAAATGTTGCCCAGCTATTAAAGGGCATGAAAAAACGATCTTAACAGATAAAACGATGGTGCATAAAGATGTGCCATCGTTTTTTGTCATTTTAACAACTGAGTTGGGGAATTTTTCATGAAAAGTAAAATTCGGGTTGTAAAGAATATAAATACATGCAATAATAGATAATAGTAATAAAATATTACTATCACTATTTAGTACTATAAATTTTGGAGGATTGGACATGACCAATATAATGAATTCTTTTGGTTTTCTAAGTTTTAAATTAGCAGAGGCTTTAGAGGAAAATCTCGAGAAGTATATTAGCGAAAAATTTCAAATGAAATCCAGAGAAGTCGGGATCATGATTGCTGTAAAAGAAAAAAAACTAAGTCAAATTCAAATAGGGCAGATTTTAAAGTTAGATAAAAATAGTGTCCGCTTTTTTATCGATGGTCTGGAAGAAAGAAATTATGTTTATAGGGAGAAAAATCCAGAGAATAGAAGAGAGAATTTAATATGCCTTACGGAACAGGGGAATAATTTGGCAGAAGAATTATTGAAGACCCTTTCGATTTCTGAAAATGAAGTTTTAAATGTACTTTCATTGGAAGAAAAAGAGCAATTGAAAAGCATTTTGACAAAAGTATATGAAAATCGTAAATAGGGTTATTAATAAAAAAGAAAGAGAGTGATGACAGATGAAAGCAGTAGAGGTTATGAAGGAGTATTTGAAAAGAGCGCAAGAAGAGGGTCAGGATTTATCTGACATGTATGCGGATCATGGAGAATTAAAAAATTTTAAAGGTGAAATTTTTAAAGGAAGAAAAGAACTACAAAACTTTTACATGTCACCGATGCCGAAAGGATTTAAGTTAACTATCCAAAATATTGAAGGCGATGAAATAGAATGTGTTGCTATCATTTCGACTACTTGGGATGGTTTGCCAAAACCAGTGATTTTAGAAGAAAAATTGATTCTTGAAAATGGAAAAATAAAATTGTTTACGATGTTCCCTAAATAAAAGGAGAGCTCTTCCTATGACTGAAAGAGACACAAAATATTGGATAGGCGTGGCATCTCTCAATCATGTGCAAAAAGGGGTTGAGGGAGGATTCAGCCAGCTATGCCACGGCAAAGAAAGACCTTTGAAACGAATGACAAAAGGAGATTGGATTATTTATTATTCTCCTAAAAAAAGTCTAGATGGTAATGATCCTGTACGAGCATTTACTGCAATTGGAAGAGTAAAAGACGAGCAAATATACGAGTTCCAAATGGCAGAAAATTTTATTCCTTTTCGAAGAGATATAGACTTTTATAAAGATGCAAAAGCTGTGCCAATAAAAAAGATCTTAGATTACTTAGAATTTGTAGAAGACAAATCGAAATATGGCTATAAATTCAGATTCGGTCATTTTGAAATAAGCAAAAAAGACTTTTTATTAATTGCTCATGAAATGGGATTACCATTGAAGTATGGGTGAATTAGGTTGGAACAAAAAACGTTACTTTCTTAATTAATGAAAGTAACGTTTTTCAAATGCTGTAAATCAAGCTATTTAAGCATAGCGCTAAGGTTAGTTACAAATGCTGTTTTACGCAAATTGCTGGCAACAACAATGCCTAAGATAGCACCAATAGTACTTGAGGTTAAGAAGGCTGGCATGAAAAATAAAGCAGCAACAGATGTCCCCATTAATAAATGTGCGTAAGGTACTGCAATAAGTGAGGCAATGATACCTGTACCAAACATTTCACCGACACCTGCTAACCACATTTTGCCGCTATATTTATAGGCAAGAGCTGCACATAAAGCACCAATAACACTGCCAGGTATAGCTAATAATGAGCCTGTGCCTGTTAAAATACGAATAATGGCTGTGACAAAGGCGATCATAACAGTAGGCACTGGTCCAAGAATGATAGCACCGATAACATTAATGGCATGCTGGACAGGGTAGGCACGCGCAATTCCCGTTGGTATTGAAACGAAGGTAGAACCTGCTACGGCAATTGCTACTAACAAGGCCATGATTGTTAATTTTCGAATTGACATAATTTCCACTCCTTTGAAATGTGAATTTAATAGTTATCGCTGGTAGACTAGGGTTCCACCGCTTAAAGTAAGAGAATCGCCGCTAAACTGGGGAGTTCCGCCGCTAAAAGTGAGAGAACCGCCGCTAAACTGGGGAGTTCCGCCGCTAAAAGTGAGAGAACCGCCGCTAAACTGGGGAGTTCCGCCGCCAAAAGTGAGAGAATCGCCGCTAAACTGGGGGAGTTCCGCCGCTAAAGCGTAAAAAAAGCCGCTTCCTAAAAACAATAGGAAGCGGCCCTGCATTTACATAACAAAAAGCAAGTGTCGCCACTTCCCTCCGCTAGTGTGAACTAGATCAGGTTCAAAGGGTCTGTATATGACCATATACGTCTCAGCCTTTTAAAGACTCCCCTAGTGGTAATTAAATTAACTTCTTTCAGCAGTAGTCTTCCACCTTTATAGGTGGTGAGATGAATGCTGGTTTTAAGTTGCTTTTCAGCAGGTATCCATACATCCGCTGAAATAAGTAAAGCCTCCGGCGGATGTCACGGATTTTGAAAGGAATGAATTGTGCGGGCACAATTCAAAATCCGGACGCAATTACGCCAAGGCGAAATTGATTTGTTGTTTTTCTCATAAATAATGTAGCATACTACTAAAATTAGTCAATAACTTTTCAGACTAATTTGTATCAGGATGCATAAGATGTGGTGCTTTTTTCATTGTCCAAATAAGGGCAAGGAAGAAGCAAGCCATTAAAATAATAGACCCGAAAATATAAGGACTGTTCATATTCCAATCGAATAATACACCTGCTAAAGCTGGACCAATCATATTACCAAGACTCATATACGCATTATTTAGACCAGCTGCATAGCCTTGCTCATTTTCAGCAAGCTTTGATATCAGTGTGTTGACAGCTGGGCGAATCAATGTCGTAGCTGTAGAGAAGATTGTCGCTACAATTAAAATAAGTGCAAAGCCAGATGCGAATAATATTAAGAAAATCGAAACGGCTGCAATAAATAAATTGACTAACACTACTTTCATTTCGCCGAAGCGATTAAACAGTGGTGTAATAACAAACATCTGTACAACAACACCAAAAGCGCCACCCATAACTAATATAATGGCGATATCAGTAGGGGTGTAATTAAACTTTTCTGTAACAAATAATGATAATGTTGTTTGGAAGTTAGCAATCCCGAAAGAGAATACAAGCATGATAATTAGCATGACAAAATAAGGCATACGGACTGAACGTGCCATCTGCTTTGCAAGATTATCCTGCTTCTGCGCTTTTTTCGCAGTGTTCGGTTTTGTAGCAGGTAATAAAAAGAACGATAGAATAGCCGCTAAGATAGCTGCACATCCAGCAGTATAAAATGGAAAATGCAAACTAACTTTTGAGAGGAATCCACCGATACCTGGTCCAATCATAAAACCAAAGGACATTGCTGCCCCTAGCATACCCATACCTTTTCCTCGTTCCTCATACGTTGTGACGTCAGCCACAAAAGCCATTATAGGAGGAGCTACAAATGCAGAACCAAGACCACCTAAAAAGCGTGCCAAGAAGAGCATCCACACATCTGTAGAAAGCCCGAAACCAATTTGTGCAAGTCCTGTTACGATAAGACCGAAAATAATGAGATTTTTTCGACCGTATTGATCCGATAGATTCCCAGCGATAGGAGAAAATACGAATTGTGCAAAGGCGAACGTTGCAATCAACATACCAAGTACTTGTCCTGCAGCACCAAATAGTTTTAAATAATCAGGCATGACAGGAATAATAATTCCGATACTCCCCATTGCGATAAACATATTAAACATTAAAATATACAAAGCCGCCTTGTTAGACTTCTGCAGGGTCATCGAATACCCCTTTCTTTATTCAAATATACTACAGTCTACCACAAGGCTTGTACGTTTACTATTGACTATAAGTCTGAGATTTACTAGTAAAGTTATGTGGGTACTTTTGTTAAGTTTTTCAACAGAAGTTTAACTTCAGTTAAACGAAAAAAAGCTGTTCTCAACGTTTGTAACGTGAGAACAGCTTCAAATCGGTTAAAATAGTTTATCGAATACTCATTTTAAATTCTAAAAACAGCTCATTGTATTTGCCTAAGTAATCAGGACCTAGGTTTTTATAAACTTCTAATGTTTTACGTTGTTCTTCAGAAGGATAGAAGCGCTTATCAGATACAACTTCTTTATCCATTAACTTCATCGCTGCAATATTAGGAGTAGAATAGCCTACATAGTCAGCGTTTTTAGCACCCGATTCAGCTTTCAACATAAAATTAATGAAGGCATGTGCACCATCAATATTTTTTGATGTTTTTGGGATAACCATATTGTCAAACCATAAGTTAGAGCCTTCTTTTGGTACAGCAAAGTCTAAATCTTCATTTTCTGACAACATGTCTGCTGCTTGCCCAGACCAAGTGAGTGCCACAGCAGCTTCATTATTAACCATCAGTGGTGTAATTTCATCCCCGATAACGGCTTTAACATTTGGCGCCAAAGTGATTAGTTTATCAGTAGCTTTACGTAGCTCCTGGTTATTTAAAGAGTTAAGTGAGTAGCCAAGACTGTTTAAGCCCATACCAATTACCTCACGTGCACCGTCTACTAAAAAGACTTTACGCTTTAATGAAGGATCCCATAAGTCCTTCCAAGATGAGAAGTCTAGATTTCCTACGAGCTTTGGATTATAGACAATACCGACTGTTCCCCAGAAATATGGGACAGAATATTTATTGTCGTTATCAAATGGTAAATCTAAAAAATAAGGGTCAATATTTTTAAAATTAGGGATTTTCGTTTTATCTAAAGGAATAAGTAAGTTCTCTTCCTTCATTTTTTCAATCATATATTCAGAAGGTACTGCGATATCGTAAGCTGTACCACCTTGTTGAATTTTTGTCATCATTGCTTCATTTGAATCGAACGTTTCATAGATGACGTGAATGCCTGTTTCTTTCTCAAATTGCTTCAGCAAATCCGGGTCAATATATTCCCCCCAGTTAAAGATGGTTAACGTATCTTTACCACTTTTCCCCCCGCCGGCACTTAGGGTGTCAGCAGCATAGAACAAAAGGGCGGAAACGACAAGGATTGCGACTGTTGCTTGAATTAATTGCTTCATTGAGTTCCCCCCGTTCTTTTACTAGCACGGCTTGTAATGAAGTAATAGCCAACTACGACGATAACCGTAACAAAGAATACTAAACCAGAAATAGCGTTAACCGTTAAAGAAATACCGGCACGTGCCATCGAGTAAATCTCAACAGATAGTGTACTGAAGCCGTTACCTGTCACGAAAAACGTTACCGCAAAATCATCTAGAGAGTACGTTAAGGCAAGGAAGAACCCTGCAAAAATACCAGGTTGAATATACGGTAAAATAACACGCATCATGACATCTTTTTTCGTTGCGCCTAAATCTAATGCAGCATCGATTAATGATTTATTCATTTCTAATAGTTTCGGTAAAACCATTAGTACAACAATTGGGACACTGAACGCTACATGTGCTATTAACACAGAAGTAAAGCCTAATTTAATACCAATCATTGTGAATAAAATTAAAAAGCTTGCGCCAATAATGACATCCGGACTCACAATTAACACATTGTTTAAGGAAAGTAGTGTATTGCGCATTTTTGAATCTTTAACAGTGACAATACCAATAGCACCTAGTGTCCCGATGATTGTAGAAATCAATGCAGAAAGTAATGCCACGATGACTGTGTTGATTAGAATTACGAGTAGACGTGAATCCTCAAACACAGCTTTATAATGTTCTAACGTAAAGGACTCAAAATTATTCATCGATCCGCCACTATTGAACGAATAGAATACTAAATAGAAGATAGGTGCATACAAAACGATAAAAACAATCGCTAAATACACTCTTGCTGTAGCAGATAGTTTTTTCATCGTACGCGACCTCCTTTATCCTTTTTCTGTCCTGTAATTAACATAATGATGACCATAAATAAAATTAAGAAAACAGCAATTGTTGAACCCATTCCCCAGTTTTGGGTTACAAGGAATTGTTGTTCAATAGCTGTCCCCAGTGTAATAACACGGTTTCCTGCAATTAAACGAGTAATCATGAAAAGTGATAATGCAGGAATAAATACAACTTGTATACCTGATTTAACACCATCCATTGTTAAAGGCAATATAACGCGACGGAATGTAGTAAAGGCTGATGCCCCTAAATCACGTGCTGCATAAATAAGAGCCGGATTTAAACGATCCAATGAGTTGAAAATCGGTAAAATCATAAATGGAATAAAAATATAAACGGATACGAACACAAAGCTAATATCAGTGAATAGCATTTGCTTCGGATCAAAACCAAATACTTCGATAAATGCATTTAATGGGCCGTACAAGCCGAAAATCCCAATAAAGGCATATGTTTTTAACAAAAGATTAATCCAAGAAGGAATAATAATTAGTAAAAGCCAAAGCTGTTTATGTTTGGTCTTTGTTAAAAAATAAGCTGTTGGATACGAAACAAGTAACGTAAAGAACGTAATTAAAAATGCATACCAGAAGGAACTTAATGTCATTTTTAAATAGACAGAAGTAAAGAATGCTTTATAGTTATCAAGTGTAAAATTGCCATGTATGTCTAGTAGGGAATAGTAAACAACAAGGGCAATCGGCGTGATAACGAAAAATGCAATCCATAAAACATAAGGAAATAAGGCTGATTTCGAAGTCTTAGTTTGCATCTTCGTCGTCTCCATACGCTTCTAAACGTTTATCGAATTCTTCTTCTGTTTCATTTAAGCGCATTACATGAATTGCTTCTGGATCGAAGTCTAAGCCAATTTCTGTCCCTACATCAGCTTTTTTCAATGAATGCACAAGCCATTCATTACCATCTTTGTCGTACGTGGATAATTCATAATGCACCCCGCGGAACAATTGAGTATCAACTTTAACGACAAGTTTGCCTTTATCGATTGTTGTCATTTCTAAATCCTCTGGTCGAATGACAATATCAATTTTTTCGTTTGGTTTCATACCTTGGTCAACACATTCGAAAACTTTTCCAGCAAATTCTACTTTGAAATCTTCAATCATTACGCCAGGAACAATATTTGATTCACCAATAAAGTCAGCAACGAAGCGGTTAATTGGCTCATCATAAATATCTACTGGTGTTCCAGATTGTTGAATTTCACCTTCACTTAAGACAAATATTTCATCACTCATGGCAAGTGCTTCTTCTTGATCGTGTGTGACAAATACAAATGTTTTCCCAAGTCGTTGTTGTAACTCTCGTAGCTCATATTGCATCTCTGTGCGTAGCTTTAAATCTAAAGCAGAAAGAGGCTCATCCAGTAAAATTACTTCAGGATCGTTCACAATCGCACGAGCAATAGCTACACGTTGGCGTTGACCACCAGACATTTCAGAAATTTCACGATTGCTATAGCCTGATAAGTTAACGAATTTTAATGCTTCAGCAACACGGTTTTTAATTTCATTCTCAGGGAGTTTTTTTATGCGAAGCCCAAACGCGACGTTTTCAAAAACGTTTAAATGAGGGAACAACGCGTAATCCTGAAAAACAGTATTTACTTGGCGTTCATTTGCTGGCACTGAGTTGATTTTTTTATCATGAAAATAGATATTTCCTGTAGTCGGTTCTGTGAATCCAGCAATCATACGTAAAATAGTTGTTTTACCACAACCAGAAGGACCTAGCAGTGTATAGAATTTTCCCTTTTCTAGCTCCAAGTTAATGTTTTTTAAGACGACCGTGCCGTCATTATAGGACTTTGAAACATTTTCAAAGCGGATAATCGAATTCGTTGTCATAGATGTGCCTCCTTAAGCTATAAATATGAATCCGTTGCGACAAGTAAAATTTTTGTTTCATCAGCATGTGCATTAAAAATTTGGTGATGATCTGTCGCGTCAAAATAGAGAGCATTGCCTTCACTCGCTATGTACTGTTCATCTCCTAAAACGAGACGAATACGTCCTTCGACAACATAAATAAATGTTTCTGAGAGTGAGGGCTCAAACTGTTTGAATTCCCCCTCAGCAGCAAGTGTCAAGAAAATAGGCTCCATCTCTTTTTCATTTGAAGTAGGAATGAGCCACTGAATTTCATATTTTTTTTCTTCGTCTGTATAAGTGGATTGATCTTCTTCTGTATATACAACCTTTTGTTCAGGTGCTTCATCATCGAAAAATTCCTTAGGTGTTGACCCTAAAACTTCTAATAATGAAAAAAGAGTTTCAATAGAAGGTGAATTTAGATCACGTTCTAATTGAGAGATATACCCTTTACTTAAATCTGTACGTTCTCCAAGTTCCTCTTGGGTAAGACCTTTTTTTAAACGAAGCGCTTTAATTTTTGCTCCTATTTGCATCTTTTCCCTCCTAGAAGAAGTTTAGCAATCATAAACTTTTGAAATATGAAGTTTACTTTAACGAAACTTTTAGTTTACTAAAACCATTACAATTATACATAATAATAAAGAATTTGCAATCGTTTTTTATGAAAAAAAAGTAGATGAAATTTTTAGAAATTATACATAAATACCGCATAGAAAAATTTCGTTTAAATAAGAATAAAATTGTTAAAGATAGCTAATAAATAGGCTGTAGCAGCTATTCCATTTGGGGATTTGACGAAAATTTGTCAGACAATTTTAAATGCGCACTTTTGTGAAGTTTACTTGTTTGAAAATCTACGATTACTCTGTTATCGTAGAAGACGAGTTCGCAGGTGCGAATGGAATATATACACTACATATTCAATCGGAGGGATTTATAATGGCAGAACGCATGGTAGGTAAACAAGCACCTAACTTTACAATGGAAGCAGTACTTCCAGACAAATCATTTGGTAAAGTATCATTAGAAGACATTAAAGCACAAGACAAATGGACAGTTCTTTTCTTCTATCCAATGGACTTCACTTTCGTATGTCCAACAGAAATCACTGCAATGAGCGATCGTTACGATGAGTTCGAAGACTTAGATGCAGAAGTAATCGGTGTTTCTACTGATACAATTCACACTCACTTAGCTTGGATTAACACTGACCGCACTAAAAATGGTCTTGGCGAGTTAAAATATCCATTAGCAGCAGATACAAATCACGAAATTTCAAAAGAATATGGTGTATTAATTGAAGAAGAGGGTATCGCACTACGCGGCTTATTCATCATCAGCCCAGAAGGCGAATTAAAATACCAAACAGTATTCGATAACAACATCGGCCGTGATGTAGACGAAACTTTACGTGTACTTCAAGCTTTACAAACTGGTGGTCTTTGCCCAGCAAACTGGCGCCCAGGTCAAGCAACTCTATAATTAACTTCATTCAGTTACTGAAAGAAGTTAAAGCCTCCGGACGCAATTATGCCGAGGTATAATTGATGAAGAGTTTTTATGTCAGGCATTGAACTGAATTCGAGGCTTGGCGAAATTGATCATTCAAAAATAAAGAGTCCCCACAGCAAGTTTGTGGGGATTTTTTTAAACTTGATATAGAAAAAGGAGAATGTTTTATGAAACTTCGTGAACAAATGCCTGAACTTGTAGGCGCAACGACTTGGTTAAATGGAGAAGTAACAAAAGCGGAATTAGTAGGCGAAAAACCAACGTTAATCCACTTCTGGTCAGTTAGTTGCCATCTATGTAAAGAGGCAATGCCGGATGTGAACAATTTCCGTGACCAATACAAAGATGAGCTAAACGTTATTGCAGTGCATATGCCTCGCTCTGAGGAAGATACAAATTTAGAAACAATCAAATCGGTAGCAGCAGAGCATGATATTGTTCAACCAATCTTTGTTGATAGCGAATTAAAGCTAACAGATGCTTTTGAAAATCAATACGTACCTGCATATTTTGTGTTCGATAAAGATGGTCAGCTTCGTCACATGCAAGCTGGTGGTAGCGGTATGAAAATGCTAGAAAAGCGTGTAAATCGTGTTTTAGATGAAATGCGCAACGCATAAAATTGCAGATTAAGAGGCGGGGATATTTTAATCCTCGTCTTTTTTATGGAAAAAAGATGGGGGGGATCGGAGAGTATCCTAGTTATTTGAGCGAAAAAATCAGGTGGAACGTTCATTATCCAACCCGAGCGAAAAAGGAAAGTAATCCGATCAAATCAAGGCGTGCCCCGAATGAAAAAGAGGCTAACCCGATCACTTCCTTGGGCAACCCGATCAGATTTGAGACAAACCCGATCACTTCTTCGTGCAACCCGATCAGATTTGAGACAAACCCGATCACTTCCTTGGGCAACCCGATCAGATTTGGTGCAAAGCTGATCACTTCATCGGTCAACCCGATCAGATTTGAGACAAACCCGATCACTTCCTTTGGCAACCCGATCAGATTTGAGGCTACCCCGATCACTTCCTTGGGCAACCCGAGCAGTTATAGTGCAAAGCTGATCACTTCCTCGGGCAACCTGAGCAGATTTGAGGCTAACCTGATCACTTCCTTGGGCAACCCGATCACTTCCTCGTGCAACCCGATCAGATTTGAGACAAACGCGATCACTTCCTCGTGCAACCCGATCAGATTTGAGACAAACGCGATCACTTCCTCGTGCAACCCGATCAGTTTTGAGACAAACCCGATCACTTCCTCGTGCAACCCGATCAGATTTGAGGCTACCCCGATCACTTCTTCAGTCAACCCATCAGATTTGAGACAAACGCGATCACTTCCTTGGGCAACCCGATCAGATTTGAGACAAACCCGATCACTTCTTCGGTCAACCCGAGCAGTTATGGTGCAAACCTGATCACTTCCTCGGCTAACCCAATTATCATTTCCTAACGGCAACCGAACAAAAAAGCCACTAAGCAGAACGGTCCTGTACAAGGATTGACTTTATTGACGAATAGTCTCTTGTTTTGACGATACATATAGCAGAGAATACGTTACAATAATGGTATAGTAGTTTTCGGAGGGATTTTTAATGATGAAAAAAGAGTTTGCTGTCATTGGACTTGGACGTTTTGGAGGAAGCATTTGCCGCGAACTAATGAGTCAAGGCGCACAAGTTATGGCGATAGATCATTCCTCAGAGCGAGTGGACGAGTTTGCTTCCATTGCCACACAGGCCGTTATCGCAGATTCGACAGATGAATCGGTATTAAATTCATTAGGTATTCGTAATTTTGAGCATGTGATCGTAGCGATTGGTGAAGATATTCAGGCTAGTATTTTGACGACTATTATTTTAAAAGAAATAGGCGTTCAGCAGATTACTGTAAAGGCACAGAATGATTACCATGAAAAAGTTCTGCGTAAAATTGGTGCAGATTTTGTCGTGCATCCTGAGCGTGATATGGGGATACGTATTGCCAATAATATGCTGTCTAATACAGTGCTTGATTATTTGGAGCTTTCGGATGAACATTCAATTATGGAGCTTAAGGCAAATGATGCGATTGCAGGTTATTCTATTATGGATCTAGATATTCGTGCAAAGTACGGGATTAATATTGTAGGTCTTAAGCGTGGTGCAGATATCATCGTGTCTCCGCAGGCGAGTGATAAAATTTTACTAGGAGATATTATGCTTGTCATTGGGGCGGATGTAGATATTAACCGCTTTGTCAAAAAGGCATTGAATGGGTAATGAAAATGAATAAACGAAGATGGAAACTAGTTATATTTGCTGCAATTATTCTGATTGTCGCTTTTACATTGCAGTTTCGCGACAAAAATGAGGAAGAGGCTATTTCACGCATTTTAGATCACTCATCAGAAATTGATGCAATCGAGCTATTTAAAGGAGAGCAATCTTTATTTAGGGCAACAGGTCAAGATGCAACAGCCTATATTGAAAACTATCCGCTAAGCCATGTTAAGAAACTAAGCAAAAAAGAACGAACTATATTTGAAGAAAAACCACTCTATCATATTGTCTACGAAATTAAAGGAGAGCCTTTATATGAAGTGGATATTTTAAAAGTCGCTATTAGCTCTGAGTTAAGTGAGGAATTACAGCAGATGGTTTTTAATATTGGGGACCAGCAATATTTGATATATTGGGCAAAAGAGAAGAAAGCACTCGAGCAATCAACAAATACGCAACGCTTGCTTGAACAATATGTTAAATAAAAAAGGGTAGTGAAAACAGCAACTAGCTGTCATCACTACCCTTTCTTGTAGTTAAGGAAAATATAGAATTTTTGCCAGTGGATAACCTAGAACATAGTAGATCTCTAGGCTAAAGCGCTACATCCTCGAGGTCGCTTGTTCCCTAGGGTAAAAGTAGTGGAGCGTTTACTTTTGCTTCAGGCTCTCAGCGTTTTCAGATGTAAATGAGCGCATTAGATTTAAGACACAATAGTATTTTTTCCTTGAAGTGCACGTTCTTGCATTTCTACATCAAACTCTTTTTCAGATTTCGATACGACTACACAAGCTACACCGTTACCAATTAAATTTGTTACGGCACGTGCCTCAGACATGAAGCGGTCAACTCCAATTAATAGCGCAATCCCTTCGACTGGAATCATTGGGAAAGCAGCAAGTGTTGCTGCTAATGTGATAAAACCAGAACCTGTTACACCAGCGGCCCCTTTAGACGTAATCATTAAAATACCAAGAAGTGTAATGATTTGAATCCACGTCAATTCCATTCCATATGCTTGTGCAATAAATAATGCAGCCATTGACAGGTAGATGGACGTTCCATCAAGATTGAAGGAATAACCGGTTGGTACTACTAATCCAACAACTTGTTTAGAGCAACCAAAGTTTTCTAATTTTCGCATCATAGATGGCAAGGCGGATTCAGAAGATGAAGTACCAATTACTAAGAAAATCTCCTCTTTTATATAAGCGATAAATTTAAAAATATTGAAGCCGAAGAATTTTGCGATTGTTCCTAAAACAAAAACTACGAATAAGAACATTGTAATGTATACTGCGGCCATTAATAAGCCTAAGTTGCCTAACGATTTCAAACCGAAATTACCAATCGTAAAGGCCATTGCACCAAAAGCACCTATTGGAGATATTTTCATCACCATACTTACGATTTTGAAGAAAATTTCTGCCACTTGTTCAAAAAATGTGATGACAGGTTTTGCAGGTGTCCCAATAGAAGCAGCAGCTAAGCCGAACAATATTGCAGAGAATAACACAGGAAGTAATTGTCCTGTTGCAAGTGCACCTATAACGTTTTCAGGAATAATGCTAGAGATGAAAGCGCCTAAGCCTTGCTCAGACTCTGCTGCAGCAGTTGTATACTTTGAGATATCGGCTTCGGAAGCACCAGATGTATCTAAACCTGTACCAGGGCTAACGATTAATGCAACAGCAATACCGATTGCTAAGGCAATGGTAGAGACAATTTCGAAATACAGTAATGCCTTTCCTCCGATTTTTCCAACCTTTTTCATATCTCCCATACTACCGATTCCGATTACAACGGTTAAGAAGATAATAGGGGCGATTAACATTTTAATTAGCTTAATGAATAAGTCGGCCAGGATTTTAAGGCTTGCACCAAACTCAGGGAAGATAGCCCCAACAATCACCCCTAGAATGATTGCAGCTATAACCTGAACGGTCAGATTTTTCAGTAATTTCACTTTATGCTACCTCTTTTCTAAATTTTCTCTTTGATATCGTTTTCACTAGAATTATCATAGCGAATCCTTTTAGAAAAAAGAGATTTAGAAAATAAGAAACATATCGTTCATTAAGTACATTCATCTATATTTTAAAATAAAACGTAGTGTTTTCAATAACTCAAGCTGTTATGATACTCCGTGAATAATTCGCTATTGTTATAACACAAAAATAATTAATGAAAGAAAATTTTGTTTTATGTCAATTTTTCGTAATATTGTTCATTAAGTTCATGACTTTCTCCTACTTATGTCAACTAAAAGTGTTGTCAAAAAATTTTTTTGAAGATAATCTTAAAAGCATATCATTGATAGAAGTGACATTCTGAGCATGAGTAAAATCCGCCCATTAAGCTTCTCTTATAGTGAAATGCAGATTTGGAAAGGTAGGAATTTTCATATGATAAAAATGCCCGTAAACGGCAAAATCCTATTAGTGACATTTTTTATCATTGCATTCTCCTTTTTACTTGGTGGCATTTTTGTACTTGGAAACCTCTTAACTGAGCAAGAAAAGGAGTTTGGTCAGCGTGCTATGCTTGTTGCGAGGACTGTATCAAATGTGCCAGAAATCAGTATGCATTTAAAAAATGACAATATTAAAGAAGCGGCGAAAAATGTCAATAAAATAGTAGATGGAATTCGTGTTGTGAATAAAGCGGAGTATATTGTTGTAATGAATATGGATCGTATTAAACTATCTCACCCAGTCACTAAAGAAATAGGGAAGCGTAGTGAATCACAAGATTTAAATGCTTCCTTTAGTGAGCATTATTATGTATCGAAGGCGCAAGGGGAAGCGGGTGTAATGATTCGGGCTTTTGTCCCTATTATTGATGACAAAAAAGAACAAGTAGGCATTGTCGTTGTAGGGTATTCATTGCCAACTTTTATAGAAATGTTGCGAAATTATGAGCATGAAATTTTTATTACTATTCTTATATCGCTTGTTTTTAGTATTTGGGGGGCATATACACTTGGTCGACATATTAAAAAGCAAATGTTTGGGCTTGAGCCTCATGAGATTGCCAAGATGTATGTGGAACGAACAGAAACGTTCAATGCTATGCATGAAGGCATTATAGCGGTCGATAAAGGAATGAATATTACAATTTTTAATGAAAAAGCAGCTGATATACTAGGAGTTACTAGAAAGATAGAGGATTGTATCGGGGAAAAGATTTATGATGTTTTGCCTGACACGCGATTGCCTGAAATTGTTGAAACGGCAACACCAGTATACGATCAAGAACTTTACATCAATCATCATAGTATTTTGAGTAATCGTGTCCCGATTATTGTAAATGGTGAGTTAGTTGGAGCAGTTGCTATGTTTAAAGATTTAACAGCAGTGAAAAAGCTTGCGGAAGAGGTAACAGGTGTTAAAGTTTTTGTTCAAGCACTGCGTGTACAAACACATGAGCATAAAAATAAGCTTCATACTATTGCAGGACTTCTGCAATTGGGACATACAAAGCAAGCACTTGAATACGTTACAGCTACTACTGAAAATGAAGCTTCTTTGACGAAGTTTTTGAATGAACGCTTTCATAATGAAAATATTTCAGGATTATTGCTAAGTAAAGTTAGTTATGGCAAAGAATTGGGCGTACAAGTAGAAATCGATCGAAAAAGTCATTTTAAACGCTTTCCACCATTATTAGACCACCACGATTTTGTCGTCTTGTTAGGAAATTTAATTGAAAATGCCTTTGAAGCGCTAAATGTTCTTTCAAAGGATGATAAATATGTAGCGATTTCTGTAGATGAGCATGACGGTGTCCTAGCAATTGCTGTTTCTGATAATGGAATTGGGATGTCGGAAGAGGTACAAGCTCGTATGTTTGAAAATGGATTTTCTACAAAGGCAAGTGAGAATCGAGGTATCGGCTTGCATTTAATACATGAAATCGTAAGAAAAGGTAATGGCGATATTGAGGTAGTGAGTGAAATTATGAAAGGGACAAGTTTCTTAATCTTATTTGAGTTAGGGGGAGAGTAGATGGATGTAATAAATGTGTTATTAATTGAAGATGATCCAATGGTACGAGAAGTGAACAGGCAATTTATTGAGCAAATCAAAGGATTTTCACTGATAGGCTATGCTGGTAATGGGTTAGAAGGGGTAGAGAAGATTAAACAATTAAACCCTGAACTTGTCTTTATGGATATTTTTATGCCAGAGCAGGATGGTATTATTACGCTAGGAAAAATTCGTGAAGAACATATTCCAGTTGATGTTATTGCCGTAACTGCTGCGAATGATATGTCTACTGTGCAGAGAATATTACACCTAGGCGTCTATGATTATATTATGAAACCTTTTACGTTTGAACGAATTGAACAAACTTTAAAGAATTATCAAGCTTATAGAAAAAAAATAAGTGGTATGCAAGATCTAACACAGCATGATGTGGATCATCTAATGCAGCAACGTATCCCTGAACAAATAGTTGTTCCTCCAATCACTGAGACAATAATCATTAACGAACTACCAAAGGGTTTTAACCGAGCAACATTAGACAAGGTACTTGCCTATATTCAAGAGAGTAACGAAGCCGTATCAGCGGAAGAAGTGTCCAACTATATTGGAACGGCTCGTGTAACAGCTCGACGTTACTTGGATTTTTTAGAAAAACAAAATTTATTAAAGGTGGATATACAATATGGGAGTGTGGGACGTCCTATCCATCGATATTACATTTAATCCGAAAGAGTGTCTTATAAAGCGGTTTAATACATCTTTTATAGGGAAACCTTAGTAACTAAGGGGATATTGGAAACATCATTTGCTTTCCCACCATATGGATTAGATTTTGGGAATTTGTTTATTGATGAATACATTATGCAGCAAATAGACTCAATAGAGTGAATAAAATATGCTACATCCCAAGAGGCAAACTTACTTTATCGATACATATAGCAGAGAATCCGTTACAATAATGGTATGTTATTCTTCGGAGGATTTTTTATGGAAATTAAAGATATAATTGATCTTAGAAAGCTAATGGGGAGTAGGTTTAATACACATGTTCAACGTTCGAAAAGAGTCGCTATTTAAATTTTTGAAAATTCTATTTCCAATAGCACTTTTAGCAATCGCAATTTATGAAATTCTACAAACGATAAATGGGATAGATGCCCATTTGCTTCAGAAAGAAGTGAATGAACTGCAGATATGGGAGCTCTTATTTATTCTTTTTATCACCTTCTGTGCTATTACACCGATGATTTTTTATGATGTTATTTTAGTGAAAATATTAGGAATCAAAATAAACAACCGACTTTTGCTAAATCATTCATTTATTGTGAATACCTTCTCCAATCTTATTGGCTTTGGTGGTTTAGTTGGTGTTTTTCTGCGTAATTATTTCTATTCGAAATATAAAGAGGATAAGGAAGACTTATTAAAAAACATAGCCTCAGTAACACTTTTTTATTTAACGGGGATTTCACTGTTAGCTTGGATTATGTATATGTTCTTTTGGGACTTCCCATTGCTAAAAGAAGTACGATGGTTAAAGATAGCGGTTATTCTTGTCAGCTTATATGTTCCGATTTTTATTGCTATGCTCATCATTCGCAATAAAAAAGCAGGTTCTTTAAAGCCTAAGATCTCTCTTCAATTAATCGGTACTTCCGTAGCTGAATGGGTTGCAGTCTTTTTAGTTATCTGGATATTAACTTTTATTTTGAAGATCCCAATAGAATTATCCAATTTAATTCCCATATTTTTAATTGCTTGCTGTGCGGGTATTGTCAGTATGATCCCTGGCGGAGTGGGCTCGTTTGACCTTGTTTTTTTATGGGGGACTCAAAGTTTAGGAATCGCTGATGAAAAAGTGCTTTTTCTATTAATTTTGTACCGGGTTGGATATTTTGTGCTTCCGTTTTTAGTATCTTCTCTTTTATTTGTAAAAGAATATTGGGAACGTTGGAATCAATCATGGGATGACTTGCCAAATGTTATTCTTCAGAAGCTGAGTCACATGCTATTAACGATATTGGTATTTCTCTCTGGCATAGTATTATTGCTATCAGCTTCGGTGCCGGGTATTTTAAGTCGATTAAAAATAGCTCAAGAATTTTTATCTTCACCAATCATGCATGTCTCTCACCAACTGACTGTTGCAGCTGGCTTTATTCTCTTAGGGTTAAGTAGGGGGATTAAATATAAAGTAAAAAGGGCATATCAGCTTAGCCTTATTGTGCTAAGTAGTTCTGCAATATTTTCACTTTTTAAAGGCTTGGACTATGAAGAAGCAATTTTTTTACTGATTGTCGCAGGGCTGTTAATTGTCTCAAAAAATCAATTTTACCGTGAAAGTAACGTTTTGACATGGGGCGTCGTTTTGATTGATCTTGCTGCAGTGACAATCATTACAGTGATGTATGTATTGATTGGTTATGTGAACTTACCTTCTTCCAAAATTCATATTCCAGCCGCTCTACAGGAATACATCATTACTGATTACCGAGACCTATTTTATAGTGCAGTAATTGGTATCCTAATAGCAATTGTAATTTTTTGTATAGGTTATTTTATCCGTGCACCTAAGAAAATGGAAAAACTTTTATCAAGTGAGCAAGAAGAGAAAATCAAAGATCATTTGATGACCTATAAAGGGACGGAGTATTCGCATTTGATTTTTTTACATGACAAATTTGTACATTGGAATAAACAAGGTACAGTTTTATTTTCTTATCAAATATATGCCGATAAGATTGTTGTGCTGGGAGATCCAGTGGGAGATGAATCTGATTTTTTATCCGCTATTCAGGAGTTTTTAGAATTGGCGGATAAGCATGGTTATACACCCGTCTTTTATGAAATTAACAATAAAATTTTTCCTTCTTTACATGAGCATGGGTATAGTTTTTTTAAGCTTGGCGAAGAAGCTTTTGTAAATTTAGATGATTTTACACTTACTGGTAAAGGAATGAAGGGACGTCGAGCTGTAAAAAATAAATTTGAACGAGAAAATTTTTCAGTTGAAGTAGTAAGCCCTCCTTACTCACAGGAATTACTGAATGAATTGGAAGTAGTATCAACGAAATGGTTGCAGGGAAGGTCAGAAAAAGGGTTCTCTCTTGGCTTTTTTGATGAACACTATTTAAACACTTCAAACATTGCTGTTTTACGTGGTACAGAAGGGGTTATTGGCTTTGCCAGTCTCATGCCAATGTACGATAATGGCGAAAGACTCTCAGTAGATCTCATGCGTTTTAAGCCGGGAGCACCATCTGGAACGATGGATTTCATATTCCTATCGCTATTTGAATGGGCAAAAGCAGAAGGCTATCGCGTTTTTAATATGGGGATGTCACCATTGTCAAATGTCGGTCAGTCTAGGTACTCCTTTTTGAGTGAAAAAATTGCCGCACAAATATTTTTACATGGGCAACACTTCTACCATTTTAAAGGATTAAAAAATTTTAAATTAAAATATGCAGATTTTTGGGAGCCAAAGTATATAGCGTATCGAAAGAAATCTTCATTGCCATTTACAATGGCACAAGTCACGTTATTAATTGGCAAAAAGAGAAAATAAATAGCCGATTCCTTTTAAAAAATCTGTGCTACCAGCATAATTAAACGCATTGGTCACACAACCAATAAAAAAAAGATGCATTGCAAAATTTCTTTGCGATGCATCTTTTTTGATGGATTTTTATCGTTGGGAAGAATGATAAGGGCCGGAACAACGAACATCGCTGATAAAAGAGACGGAATCGCTGATAAAACAACGAACATCGCTGATAAAAGTGTCAGAATCGCTGATAAAACAACGAACATCGCTGATAAAAGTGTCAGAATCGCTGATAAAACAACAACATCGCTGATAAAGGAGCAAGAATTGCTAATAAACAACAAGCAAAACCGGTAGATGTGAAAAATCAACTTTTCATTTCACAATGAAATATAACGTATGAAAAAATTGTAATTTTATATTTGATTTTCCATTAGTGTTTTGTAATAATAGAGAAAATTTAAATTCGAAATGAAAGAATAATAGAAAAATTAAAACTTATTAGGGGAGGGGAGCAGTTTGCGTATTCCGAAAAAATTAACAGTAGGTGATGAGGTACGTGTTATCGCGCCTAGTCGTAGTGCAGCAATTATTACAGAAGAAGGCGCTGAACAAACAAAGAAAAAACTTGAGGAGTTAGACTTTAATGTATCCTTTGGTCGACATATTTTTGAATGCGATCTTCAGCATTCAACTTCTATTGAGCATCGAGTTGCAGACATTCATGATGCCTTTCGTGATGAGAATGTAAAGGCTGTATTAACAGTCATTGGTGGTTATAACTGTAATGAGGTATTACCCTATTTAGATTACGATATGATAGCAATAATCCAAAAATATTTTGTGGATTCAGTGATATCACAGCTTTAGCAACAGCTATTACTCAAAAGTGTGGATTTGTTACGTATTCGGGTCCTCATTTTTCTAGCTTTCGTATGGAACAGGCACAAGACTATCAGCTATCATATTTTCAAAAATGTTTGATGAACAATACACCATATACGATTAAAGCATCAAGCATTTGGAGTGATGATGCATGGTATTTAGATCAACATAATCGTCATTTTGAAGCGGCTAGTTGGAAGGTATATTCCGCAGGAGAAGCAAGTGGGCAATTATTCGGAGGGAATTTATGTACATTAAATTTGTTGCAAGGGACACCGTATATGCCTGATTTATCAAATAGTATTTTATTTGTAGAGGATGATGAATTAGTTAATCCAGAAATATTTGCTCGAGACTTCACCTCGCTATTACAAGCTACTAGTAATATTAAAGGCATTGCGATAGGGCGATTTCAAAGAGCTTCTAAAATGACAGAGGAGCAGCTACATTTTATTTTAGATAAGCATTCAGACTTAAAAAGAATACCAGTATTATATGATGTTGATTTTGGACATACACAGCCAATCTTTACATTTCCTATCGGTGGTGAAGTTCAAATGAACACGAAAGACTTGATGTTACATGTCACTAAATTTTAAGAAAGAAGGGAGTTCGATCAAGATGCTTATTAGAGAAGCAATACGTGAAGATGCTGAACAGATCATAGCTGTCATAAAAAATGCGGAAGAGTCTAATTTTATGTTATTTGGGCCAGGTGAACGAAAATTAGAGACTGAACAATTTACTAAATTTATTGAGAATATTAATAATAACAGCCATTCAGCATTATTTATAGCTGAAATAGAAAAAAGAGTAGTTGGTTATCTAATTGTTCAAGGTAATAATATGCCATCTAGAGTTTCACATCGAGCCTATATTGTTGTAGGTATCCATAGTGATTTTAGAGGAAGAAAGATTGGTACTGCATTATTTAGTCACCTTGATGATTGGGCAAAAGGAAAGGGCATGCATCGCTTGGAACTGACAGTTATGGCGAACAACACTGCGGGCGTAGCATTATATGAAAAAATGGGATTTGAAATTGAGGGAACTAAAAGACATTCTTTATATGTTGATGGTGAGTACATTGATGAATATTATATGTCGAAATTATTGTAATCCAAAGGGTGTGTATATGAATTCTAGAAGAAACACTAGAATTATTAATATCGGTATTTTTTCACCTTCTTCACCGGCATCCATCAATTCACTTTCTCGTTATAAGCGTGCAAAAGCTTTTCTTGAACAAAGAAATATAAAGTTAATTGAGGGAAGCCTAACTGGTAAATCTGATATTTATCGCTCTGGTACTCCTAAAGAGCGTGCTGAAGAATTAAATGAATTACTACGAAATCCAAACGTCCACATCATCATGTCGACAATAGGCGGTACAAATTCAAATAGTATGTTGCCATATATTGATTATGAGGCATTTCAAAGCAATCCAAAAATCGTCGTTGGTTATTCTGATGCGACGGCAATTTTACTGGCACTTTACGCAAAAACAGGAATTACAACTTATTACGGTCCAGCATTAGTTCCTTCCTTTGGTGAATTTGAGCCATTAGTCAATGATGCATATCAATTCTTCGAAAACTACTTCTTTAAATCACAATCATTACCTTACGAAATTCCAATGCCTACATATTGGTCAGATGAACCCGTCAATTGGCTAGAAAAAACGGTGGAAAAAAAGTTATATGAGAATGAATGGGTGACGGTTCAAGAAGGAGTTGCAGAAGGTAGATTAATTGGCGGCAATATAAATGCTATGCATGGATTTATTGGTACTTCTTATTTCCCTAAAATTAATGATGGAGATATTTTATTAATAGAAGATTGCGCTAAAAATACAGCTATCGTTGAGAAAAATTTTGCGATGCTGAAATTACACGGAGTATTTGAAAAAATCAGTGGCATTATTTTAGGTAAGCATGAACGTTATGATGATTTAGGGACTGGGCGTAAACCATATGAAATACTGATTGAACAGTTAGACGGCATTGATATCCCGATTTTAGCAGAATTTGATATATGCCATACGCATCCGATGCATCCAATTGCTATAGGAAAACAAGTGAGATTAGATGCAACGGCCAAGAAAGTTTATTGTATTGAGAAATGGTTGTAATTGAACTAAGCCCTGCTGATTTTTTGCAGGGCTTAGTTCAATTATGAATTAACATAGTCATCATCCGTAATAAAGAGCACGGAGCCAGAATACCCGCGGAAGGAGGGCAAATACCCGCGGAAGAAGAGTAAATGCCCTCTCTGTTGCTGACGTTACGTCAACGCTTCGCTTTCGCGCAAAAAACACCCGATGCCCCCAGGAAAGTGATCAACCGTATAACAGAAATCAACCTCACGTTATGTTAATGAGTCATAGACAATAATGTTTCATCAAAAATATAGAAAAAAGGGCTCTCAAACAATGGAGAGCCCTTTTTTACAAGTATTTATTAATTATCTTTAACGTCTTTTCGGTTTTTCTTTAACATTTTAGATAGCATTTCATAAACGATTGGTACAACTACTAATGTTAATAAAGTTGAAGATAGTAGACCACCGATTACGGTAATTGCTAGGTCTTTTGAAATTAGACCACTGCCACCAGTACCAAGTGCCATTGGAATCATCGCACCGATTGTTGCTATGGCAGTCATTAGGATTGGACGTAAACGAGTTGCACCTGCCTCTAAAATGGCTTCGCGCATAGCAAGTCCGTCACGTTCCATATGAATAATGCGGTCTACTAATACGATGGCGTTTGTAACAACGATACCGATCAGCATTAATAGTCCCATCATAACAGAAACAGAAATTGTTTGACCTGTGACGAACAAACCGACAAATGCACCAATTACTGCGAATGGTAGTGAGAACAGGATAGCGAATGGTGCTAAACCTTCACCGAATGTTACTACTAGGATGAAGTAAACGATCGCGATTGCAGCTAACATTGCAATTCCAAGTTGTGTGAACGTTTCTTGCATGTCTGCAGCAACACCGCCAACGCCAGTCGTTACACCTTTAGGTAAATCTAATTTATCGATTTCTTTATCAGCAGCTGAAGTAGCTTTTGAAATATCGTCACCGATAATCGTACCAGAAACTTTTGCGAAATATTCACCTTTTGAGCGAGATAATGAGTTTAGTGTAGTGCCTTCTTCTACTTTTACTAACTCACCGATTGTCATTGTTGTGCCTAAAGCTGTTTGGATTTTAGTAGCTAAAACATCGTCAAGAGATTTGGCCGCAGCTTTTTCTTCACGTTGTACAATAACATCAATATCTTCACCATCATACTGAACTTTAGTTAGGACTTCTGGTGATGTATTTTCATTTAAAGCCATTACAATTTGAGCAGTAGTTAAACCGTATTGTAGAACATTCTTTTGATCTACTTTTAAGGTATTCTCAACAAATGGATCTTCAGTATCAGACTTAATTTCTTCTAAACCATCAACTTCTTTTAATGCGCCTTCCACTTGTTTCACTGCTTTGCGAAGCTTATCTAAATCTTCACTATATAATGTGTAACTTACTTCATTCGAAGAAGTCGACATTGATGAGAAGTTTTGAGATTTCCAAGTTCCTGATTGACCGATGTTAGTTACATAGTCTTCAACTTCTTTACGTGCTTCAGGGAAGTCCTTCATGTCTGGATCGAAGATGAGGTACATTAAGGCACCACCGGCACCGCCACCCATCATCATTGCCGAAGGATCAACATGTTTAGGGTCATTGATTGAAACTTGTAAAATATTAACGTCTTTACGTTTCATTAATTCTTTTTCTACTTTTGCAACATTCGCTTCTGTATCTTTCATTAGCTCGCCTGTACCAGGAGTGTACGTTAAGTACATAACCTTATCTTCTTGTGAGCCCATGAAACTGAAGCCAATAAGTGGTGTTAAAGCAAGAGAACCAACAAGCAATACAATCGCTATAACTGATGTAATGATTTTGTGATTTAATGCTTTTGCTAGTACACCTTTATACCAAAGAGCTAGTTTACCAACTTCTTTATGTTGACTTTCTTTTTTCTCACCGTATATTTTTTTACGGAATAGGAAGTGAGATAAAGCTGGAACTATTGTAATCGCTACTATTAATGAAGCACCTAGCGCAAATGACATTGTTAATGCAAACGGCATGAATAATTCACCAACCATACCGCCTACAAAAATTAGTGGAGCAAATACTGCTACAGTTACTAATGTAGAAGAAAGGATTGGTTTGAACATTTCAATTGTCGCTTCACGAATAAGAGCGCGACCTGTTAGTTTTTCATCTTTTAAATGGATACGTCTATATATATTTTCAACAACTACAATTGAGTCATCGATTACACGACCAATCGCCACGGTTATCGCGCCGAGAGTCATAATGTTTAATGTGATATCCATCCAGTTTAATAGTAGTAATGCCATGAATACTGAAACTGGGATAGAAATAATCGAAATAATTGTTGATTTGAAATCACGTAAGAATAATAAAATAATTAATACGGCAATGGCACCACCGAATACTGCTTTTTCAATCATTGTGAACACTGAATCTTCAATCGGTTTACCTTGGTCAAGCGAGATATCCACTTTTAGGCCGTCTAATGATTTTTCTTCGTCTTTCATTAAATCTTTCACTGCATTTACGACTTTTACCGTATTTGCATCTTGAGCTTTAACGATTTGAATCGCAATCGCATCTTTACCGTTTGTACGTGATACGGATTGTACTTTACCTTCGACTTCAATCGTTGCAATATCGCCTAAGCGAACGAATGGTGAAGGATTTGTTGCTGAAGGTGTAACTGGGATCAATAAGTCTTTTAACTCATCGATAGATTTAACTTTACCATCTACTGAAACGGCCTGTTCACCTACAGTAAATTGATATAAACCAAGTGAAAGTGACATATCACTTGCTTGAATCATTTGCTTGACAGAATCCTCTGTTAAGCCAAGAGCAGCCATTTTAGCTTTATCATATTTAAATGATACTTCATTAATGTGCTGACCATTGATTGTTGCGGAAGCAACGCCATCAATTTTTTCGATTTTTGGAAGTAGAATGTTTTCTACTGTTGACGTTAATCCAACAATATCTTCTTTAGAGCTACTAACTGATAAAGCGACAACAGGCATCATATTCATGCTAATTGCCATAACTGACGGTTTTTGAGCACCTTCAGGTAATTTTATACCTTCTAAAGCGGACTCTAATTGGCGCTTTTTCTCATCCATATCAATTCCATAGTCATATTCAACTTGAACTTGTGCTACATTTGAAGAGGATGAAGAGTAAACTGCTTTTACATCTTCTAAGCTTTCTATTGATTTTTCAAATGGTATGGAAAGCTCATTCATAACTTGTTCAGGTGTTGCACCAGGATAAACACCCATTACAATTAAATATGGTATAGAAATGTCAGGTATGGATTCCATTTTCATTTTTGTACCTGAATAAATACCAGAGACAGTGATGATAATTGTTAATAACCACACTGCCAATTTGTTTTTCAATACGAAATTAACTAACCCTTTCACCTTTACACCTACCCTTTATTGACTAACTAGATTTCGTTATTTATACTAATGACTAATCGGTCATTTGTCAATGAAATACATTAGGAGAGAATTAAAAGTATGTTAAGAAAGCAACTTATTATGGAGAAAGCGTTGGAGCTATTCTCGGAACAAGGCTTTGAGGCTACATCTGTACAACAAATTACAGAAAGATGTGGAATTTCAAAAGGTGCATTTTATTTATCTTTCAAAACAAAAGACGAGCTTCTAATTTCCATGGTAGAGTATTATCTACAACAGTTTGTTACTGACGTTGACCAAGTAGTCAGAAGTTCGCTTAGTAAAGATATTATTTTAGTTGAATTTTATAAAAGTATTTTTCAAGCATTTAAAAACCATGCTGCATCTGCCCGTGTGTTTTTTAATGAAAAAGTACTTCTTACAAAAAAAGAGTTGTTTCAAAAAATAATTGCCTATGATGTTGAGATGTCTAAGTCGATTCTCTATATGCTTGAGCAGCTATATCAGGATGAACTTGAGGAGACAAAATATGATGTTATGTATTGCATTAAAGGATTTATGAAAAGTTATTCGGAACTTTTTATTTTTTCCGATATACCACTCGATTTAGATCAATTGGCTAAATCTCTAGCTGAAAAGACGGAAATTATTGCACGGCATACGACGATACCATTTATAACTGAAGAACTCGTTAGATTAACGGAGAAACCTTGTAATGAAGAAGTTTCACAGGAATCTTTGCTAGAATTAATTGATCAACATCTAGATGGGTTTGAAGACACTATAGAACGCGAGTCTCTTAAATTATTAAAAGACCAAGTCGAAAATCCAACCTATAGTAAACCGATTTTAAAAGGTTTAATTGAAAACATACGCTTGCAACCAGATTATCGTTGGGTTGCTTATGTTATAGCTAAATACTTTAATATGTAGACATAAGGATAGGATTGCACACTCTCTAAAGGATGACGATCCTATTTTATCTTCATTTAAGCAAAATATTTTCTGTAGAGACAGCAACAAGGTTTCGTCTGTGCGAAAGCGAGTCGACAGTTACAAAATATTTTCAGATTTTCGTACGAAAAGTTGAAGTGTGAGTAATGATTAAGTAGTCTTGGTGACTAGAAGTGATTGCAGAGTTTCTGATAGTACTATAATATGGACATAACTTCATTTAAGTAGCTATTTCTTGTGTTACTCTAATTTATTTTGAATCTTAGTATCGTTGAAATGATTTTAGAGTCGTCATGTTATATACGAAAAAAAGAGCGAAGAGGTTCCAAAAAATGAAAAAAAAAACTACGCAATTTTGCGTAGTTTTTTAAATGAGGTTAAACCTCCATAATAATCGGTAAAATCATAGGTCGACGTTTTGTTTTTTCAAATAAATATGGACCTAATACGTCTGTGATTTCATTTTTTAGCTCAGTCCATTGAGGTGTTTTGCCTTGGATCGTTTCGTTCAAGTGACGGTTTAGCATTTTTTGGGCTTCATTAATCATAGTACCTGACTCACGCATGTAAACAAAGCCTCGTGAAATAATGTCTGGGCCGGAAACGATTTTTTGATTTTCCATATCCACACTTACAACAACGATTACTAAACCTTCTTCAGAAAGAATGCGTCGATCACGTAATACGATATTGCCGATATCTCCAATACCATTGCCGTCAATATAAACGTCTCCTGAAGGAATACGACCTGCTACATGTGCTTCATTTGCACTTAATGCTAGCGCGTCACCATTCTCCATTACGAATGAATTTTCAAGTGGAACATCACAATCTTCTGCCAGATGAGTATGCATTTTCAACATACGGAATTCACCATGAATTGGCATAAAGAATTTCGGTTTCATTAAACGCAGCATCAATTTTTGTTCTTCCTGAGAACCGTGACCAGAAGTATGGATATTATTTAGTGCACCATGAATAACTTCTGCACCTGCACGGAAAAGTAAGTTGATAATTTTGTTTACACTTACCGTATTTCCAGGTACTGGTGAAGAAGAGAAAACAACTGTATCACCAGGCTGGATTTGGATTTGACGATGTGTACCGTTTGCAATACGAGAAAGGGCTGCCATCGGTTCACCTTGAGAGCCTGTACATAATATCATTACTTCATTAGCAGGAAGACGATTAATGCTTTGGGCATCAATAAATGTATCCTTTGGTGCATTAATATAGCCTAGTTCACGACCAATTGTTATGGCATTATCCATTGAACGGCCGAAGACAGCAATTTTTCTTCCGTATTTTATTGCAGCATCTGTTGCTTGTTGTAAACGGTGAATATTGGATGCGAAAGTTGCAAAAATAATACGGCTATCAACCTTACGGAAAATTTCATCGATACTTTTTCCGACTGTACGCTCTGACATTGTGAAGTTCGGCTTTTCTGCATTTGTACTATCTGAAAGTAAGCATAGTACGCCATCGCGGCCGATTTCAGCCATTTTTGTTAAGTTAGCTGGCTCTCCTACTGGTGTAAAGTCAAATTTAAAGTCACCTGTATGCACGATGTTACCAGGTGGTGTTTTAACAACAATGCCGTATGCGTCTGGAATACTATGTGTTGTTCTAAAGAAGCTAACAGATGTTTTTCTGAACTTAATAACATCCTCTTCTTTAATTTCGATAAGCTTTGTAGTACGTAGCAAGCCATGCTCGTCTAACTTATTACGTAATAAGCCAAGTGCAAGTTTACCACCGTAGACAGGGACATTTACTTGACGTAATAAGTAGGGAATACCACCAATATGGTCTTCGTGTCCATGTGTAATAAATAATCCTTTAATTTTGTCGACATTGCGTACTAAATACGTATAATCCGGAATTACATAGTCAATACCGAGTAAGTCGTCTTCAGGGAATTTAATACCGGCGTCAATTAAAATAATTTCATCTTGAAATTGAACGCCGTAAGTATTTTTGCCGATTTCGCCCAGTCCGCCGAGCGCGAAAACAGCTGCTTGGTCATTTTTAACAAACTTCATGTTTGTTAAATTTCCTCCAAGATGAAGTTCGGACTTGCTTGTTCGTAGACTAAATAGTTACCTTCAAGCAGTTGAACGAACTCGATGTTGTAGTTTCGGTCTTTTAGCTTTTGACGTACTTCGCGTTCTGAAGCAGCTTCAAGGTATAGACTTTTAGTATTTTCGCGAACTGGAATCTCATTTGCTTTTTCTTGATAATAAACTTTGTAAATCATAGTTTGCTCTCCTTTTATTGCGTACAATTTTCTTGCACCTTTGACTAATACCACACACGTACTACAAGAAAAAACAGCAAATTTCTAGTAAGTAAAGGAAGAAATTAGGCGTTTGAAGTTCTTGTATCTCAGTGTTACAATCCAGACGTAATTACAACAAGGTGTAATTGAATTATGCAATGAGACAGTGGTTGCACATAGCCAAATAAATGCATTTCCTTTATATTATCATGCAGTTACTCTAAAATAAAGAAAAGCCCTTCAAATAATGAAGGGCAAATGTTAGGCAATTGATTTTTTTCCGAGTATGCCGCGAAGTTGCTTCAACAATTTCCGTTTGAGTTTCTTCAGCATGGCACATCACTCCTTAGGATCATTATAATAAAAAATATTGCCTCTGTAAAGTCATTAACCTTTGCAGCATATTACATAATGGAGGGGACTATAAGATGAAGAAAATATTATTTTTTGATGTAGATGGTACACTTTATAATAGTGAGAAAATATTACCCGCTTCTGCGAAAGAAGCGCTTTTTGAAGCTCGTCGTAATGGATATGAGTTAGCGATTGCAACTGGACGTGGACCTTTTATGATTCAATCCTTACTGGAAGAGCTAGAAATTGATACGTATATAACCTTTAATGGACAATATGTCGTTTATAAAGGTGAAGTTGTCTATACGAATGGTATTGAAAAAGACAAACTAGCTAAGATTATTGCCTTTGCTGAAGCTAGAAATGAACTATTAGTATTTTTAGACGATAAGCGAATGATTGCTTCAGGTGAAAACAATGCTTGGGTGGCAGAAAGTTTAAATACATTAAATTATCCGTATCCTGAGATAGACTCAACTTATTATATGCAGAACAGTGTCTATCAAACACTTATATTTATGGAAGAAAAAGATGAACATTTATATCGTGAAGCTTTTCCAAACGTGGAGTTTGTACGTTGGCATCGCTATTCTTGTGATATTTTACCAAAAGGAGGCTCAAAGGCTCTTGGTATTGAAAAAATCCTTGATAAGATAGGGCTGACATTAAATGATGCTGTTGCTTTCGGGGACGGACTGAACGATATTGAAATGTTGCAGGCTGTTGGGACTGGCGTGGCGATGGGAAATGGACATGAGAGAGTGAAGGCTGTTGCTACTCATATTGCAAAGCATGTAGATGAGGACGGTCTTGCTAAAATGATGCGTCAATTAAATATTATCTAACTTACTTCAGCGGAGTCCGGACGCAATTATGCCAAGGCATAATTAATTGAAGAAATTAAAGAAGCAACTAGTTGTAGGAATTGATTACAACTAGTTGCTTTTGTATTTAGTAAATTATTCAGTGTCTTTGTTTGTATTTACAAGTTTCAACTGTAAACCTTTATCTGTGAAATGATTGATCGTGTCTTTAGAGAGTGCGGAATCTGTGATTATCATATCTACCTCGTTTACTGTACAAACTTGAATAGCGACATCTTTATTGAATTTCGAAGAATCAGCTGCTACATAGACAGTTTGAGAAATATTTATAATTTGTTTCCGGGTGATAGACTCATCTAAATTGAAATCTGAGATTCCTTTTTCAATCGATACCCCACTAGCGCAAATAAAAGCTTTATTAATATTAAGATGGTCGAAGCGGAAGAGGAAATCATTAGACGTTACAGATTTTTCGGAATGACGAACTTTTCCACCGATGATGATCACTTCGATATTGGAGCCAATTAAATCGAAGGCTACAGGAAGTGAGTTTGTAATGACGGTTAATTTTTCTTTTTCTAATAAAAATGGTGTCATTTGGTATGTGGTCGTTCCGCTATCAATAAAAATACAATCTCCGTCTTGTACTAAAGAAGCGCATGCTTTTGCGATAGCAGTTTTTTCGGGTAGCTGTTCTTGTAGTCTGTTATCCATCAATCCTTCAACAGGTTCAATATATTTAACGCCGCCATAAAACTTCTCCATTTTCTTTTCTTGCACAAGTTGATGAATATCACGACGTATTGTTTCCATTGATACGTTAAACTCTTTTGTTAGCGTTACTAATTTCACTACTTTATGTTTCCGTACAAATTGCAAAATATGCTGTTGCCTTTCTATTGTATACATTTCATCACCTCTCCTTATTATTTACTCAAAACACTTATGACTTTGTCAACACTTGGTCAGAATTTACTCAACATTTACACAAGAGCGTAATTTCCTTTACAAATTGTCCCTATACTAAAGCTAAGAACTAAATAGGGGTGAGCAATTTGTTAGAACTAAAAAATATCTCGAAAAACTATAAAAATAAAAAAGTTTTAGTGAATATAAATTTGAGCATTCAATCAGGTGAGATAGTTTCTTTACTTGGACCGAGTGGCTGTGGGAAAACAACTTTACTCAATATTATTTTAGGTCTTACTCAACAAACGAATGGACAGCTTTTTTACAATGGACGAGATATATCGAAACAATCCATGCAAGATCGAGGGTTTAATATTGTTTTTCAGGACTTTGCATTGTTTCCGCATTTAAATGCGTATGACAACATCGTATATGGTTTGAAAAATAAAAAAGAAAGGATGTCAAAAATGGAGGTTCAGGAATATATAGATTTTTTAGAACTGACCCCGCATTTACATAAGAAGATTCATGAATTATCAGGTGGACAAAAACAGCGTGTCTCTATAGCTAGAACACTCGTGATGCAACCAAAAATTTTATTGTTAGATGAACCGTTAAGTGCGCTTGATGGCGTTATAAAAGAATCCATTAAAGAACGTATTCAATCTATTGCTCGCCAATTTAATCTAACGACAATTATTGTAACCCATGATCCAGAGGAGGCTCTCACACTATCAGATAAAGTGCTAATTATTAATGATGGAACTGTTTCACAATTTGGAACTCCGCATCAAATATTAAATACGCCAGAAAACCAATTTGTTGAAGATTTTATATTAAGGCAGCTTCATATAAAACGTCATAACATTTATCAGCTATTTGGAGAATCTTATGCTTAAAACAAATAAAATGATGAAATTGATTTTTCTTCCGGTTATTTTCTTTTTTATTTTTTTCTTAATTGTTCCACTACTTTATATGTTTTGGCAGTCTTTGAAAAAGGGGAATGTCATCACCATTCAAAACTATGTGGAAGCATTGCAAAATGTGGAGATTCGTGATGCGTTTTTAAATAGTTTTCAAGTCTCTTTAGTAGCGGCTTTAATAACGACAATTTTGGCTTTTTTATTGGCATATGCTGTTCATTTTACAACGGTCCATCGCTTTACGAAAAAGCTTGTACAAGTCGGCATTACATTGCCAATGCTATTACCGACCATTACATACGGCTTTGTACTGATTTATACCTTTGGCAATCAAGGGATTATTACGAAGATATTTGGTCATCCATTGTTTACGGTTTATGGATTCAATGGTTTGTTAATTGGTTATGTACTTTATACATTACCTGTTGCCTTTATATTAATGCAAAATTCTATGCAATACATTGATAAACGTTTTCTGCTAGTTTCTATGCTGATGCGTGATCGTCCGTTGAGAAGATTTTATCATACAGTATTTCGACCGATGTTAGGGACGATTGGCGGGGCATTCATACTATCATTTGTTTTAAGCTTTACAGACTTCGGGATACCTGCCTCGGTCGGTGGAGGCTACAAAGTTATTGCAACTGAGCTATATCAAGCAATGCTTGGCGCTATTGTACATTTTGAGAGAGGTGCAGTTATTTCAATTTTAATGTTAGTACCTGCCGTACTTGGAGTTGTTATGCTAACGATTTTAGAACGGTTCAATTTTCAATATAAACAAGTTAGTACAAGTGACCTCATTGTCCATCGGTTCCGTGACTTGATGTTTACAGTTTTCTCGTTTGTCTGTGTAGGTGCGGTGTTCATCATGTTTTTGACAATATTTATAGTACCTTTTACGAAGGGTTATCCATATGATTTCAGCTTTACTTTAGAACATGTGAAAAACGTATTAGCTGAACAGGGCTTGAAGAAAGTTTATATGAATTCACTACTTGTTGCTGTTTTGACAGCTGTTTTAGGTGTGGTTGTGGCGTTTGTGTCCGCTCTATTAAATGTCCGAACACCACTTAAAGGAAGAAAAAGCTTAGATTTTGTGTCGATGGTTACGAATACTGTGCCAGGCATGGTACTTGGTCTTTCTTATTTGTTTTTCTTTAATGGGAGTTCCTTAAAAGGGACTTTCCTTATCATCATTGCGTGTAATATAGTTCACTTCTTTACAACACCATATTTAATGGCGAAAAATTCATTGCAAAAAATGGATCCAACTTGGGAAGTAACGGCAGAGCTATTAAAAGATTCGTGGTTAAAAACTGTTATTCGCATTATTTTACCGAATATCAGACCTACAATTTATCAAATGTTTAGCTACTATTTTTTAAATGCAATGGTTACAGTTAGCGGGGTCATTTTCCTTGTCAGTACGAAAACGATGCTTGTATCGACACGTATAAAGGAACTGCAACATTTTGCGAAGTATACAGATATTTTTGTCCTATCGATTTTTATTTTATGCACAAACCTCATTGTGAAATTAGGTTGTGATTATATAGCAACACCTAAAGAAAAAACAAAGGAGCATAAAGATGAAAAAATCAACAGTAATGATGTTAGGTACAGTTAGTTCAGCAATTGTTTTAGCTGCATGTGGAGGCGCGGAAGCGGGTTCGAAAGATCAAGTAATTATTTATTCAAATGCCGATGATGAAGCAATTCAAGTAATGGAAACAACTTTAGATAAAGAGGGTTATAAAGGGAAATATTTAATCCAAACATTCGGAACTTCTGAACTTGGTGGGAAAATGATGGCAGAGGGGAAAGACATTGAGGCGGATGTCGTTACGATGGCTTCCTATTTTATTGAAAGTGCGCAAAAATCTCAGTCAATGTTTGTAGACTTATCTTCTGATTTAAAGCCTCTAGATGGTGGCACTACATTTGCATTACCGATTTTAGGGAATATCGGCTCGATTTTTATTAATACGGATTTATTACAACAAAAAGGTTTGCCAGTTCCAACATCCATAAAGGATTTAACAAACCCTGCTTATAAAGATTTATTGTCATTCCCAAATATTCTAGATTCGTCAACAGGTTGGTTATTAGTGCAGGCAATTATTAATGAGTATGGAGAAAAAGAAGGCAAACAAGTATTAGCTGGTTTAATCAAAAATGCTGGCCCACATATCGAAAGCTCAGGATCTGGACCTATTAAAAAAGTAAAAACAGGTGAAGTGGCTGTAGGGTTTGGTCTACGTATTCAGGCTATCGATGCTAAAAAAGAAGGGCTACCGATTGATTACATCGATCCAATAGAAGGTAACTTTACATTAACAGAATCAGTGGCTGTGGTAGATAAAGAGGGGGATGAGTCGTTAGCGAGTGAAATAGCTAAAGTAATAGCAACAGATGCCCGTCCCGATTTACTGAAGCAATATCCTGTAGCTCTTTATGAAGGTGAGCAAGTAAATGAAGAGTTTGTTCCTAAATATTTAAAGAAATGGGACACAACATTAACGGTGGATTTATTAGAAAAACATCAAGCATTCTTTAAAGAAGCTCAAAAATAAGGAGTTGTAAATTTTATGAACAACTATAAATTGTTAACACCAGGACCTTTAACGACAACTGAAACAGTAAAACGAGAGATGTTAATGGATCGTTGCACGTGGGATGATGATTATAAAAATGTTACGCAAGCAATACGTAAGCAACTTTTAGAGTTAGCACAAGTGAAAGAAACAGATTACACAACTGTTCTTATGCAAGGAAGTGGTAGTTTTGTTGTAGAATCTGTATTAACCACTGCGGTTGGTGAGGGAGATAAAATCCTTATTATCACAAACGGCGCTTACGGTGAACGCATTGTTGAAATGGCTAAAGTGCTTAAGCTACAGCATACAGTCTATAGTGTTCCTTATAATGAACAACCGTCTCCACTCAAAGTTAAAGAGCTGTTGGAAAATGATTCAACAATAACACATGTTGCTGTTGTACATTGTGAAACGACAACTGGAATTTTAAATCCTATTGCTGAAATAGGAAGCGTCGTGAAAGAGTTGAACAAAACGTTTATCGTTGATGCGATGAGTAGCTTCGGTGGGGTACCAATGGATGTATCAGTATTAGGGATAGATTACTTAATTAGCAGTGCTAATAAATGTATCCAGGGAGTACCGGGGTTTGGGTTTGTTATTGTAAGAATTGAGGAGTTAGAAAAGTGCAAAGGGCAAGCAAGAAGCGTTGCGCTAGATTTATATAATCAGTGGGAAGTAATGAAACAAGATGGAAAATGGCGTTTTACATCACCTACACATGTAGTGGCAGCTTTTGCGAAGGCGTTAGAGGAGCTCGTAGTAGAAGGAGGAGTATGTGCTCGCTATGAACGGTATGCGAATAATAATCATATACTTCGCTCTCGTTTAAAAGCACTTGGGTTTAATGCTTATATTTCAGAGGAGCTACAATCACCTATTATTACAACGTTTTTATTCCCTTATGAAGGGTTCTCCTTCGAGCATTTCTATTATGCAATGAAAAAAGCGGGTTTTGTCATTTATCCAGGGAAATTAACGGATGTGGATACATTCCGAGTTGGCAATATTGGAGATATTCATGAAGATGATATGAATACATTATGTAAGGTTATCGAAAATTATATGGCGGTGATGAACAATGAAGGTTAAAGGTGTTATTTTTGATTGGGCAGGTACAACTGTTGATTTTGGTTGCTTTGCTCCTGTGAATGTTTTCCTGACAGTTTTTGAAGAAACGGGAATTGAGGTAACGCTAGAGGAAGCGCGTAAACCGATGGGAATGTTGAAAATCGATCATATTCGTACAATGCTCGAAATGCCTAGAATTCGTGAGGTTTGGAACCAAAAATATGGCCGAGATTTTACAGAACAGGATGTCCTAGCTTTATATATGCAGTTTGAATCAAAGTTAATGGAATCGTTAGCTACTTACACAGATCCGATTCAGCATGTGAAAGAAACGGTGCATCGATTAAGGGAAGAGGGTATTCGCATTGGCTCCACGACGGGGTATACAGACTCTATGATGGAGGTAGTGACTCAACATGCAGCGGCAAAAGGATATGAACCTGATTATTTAGTAACACCTACTCAAGTGGGAGATAAAGGACGTCCGTGTCCATATATGATTTTTAAAAATATGGAGGCATTAGGTATTGAGGCAACGAGACAAGTTGTGAAGATTGGTGATACAACCTCAGATATTAAAGAGGCTTTAAATGCAGGTGTCTGGGCTGTTGGTGTTGTTGTTGGAAGCTCTGAGATGGGGTTATCTGAAGAAGAGTTTATAGCTTTATCTGAAGAAGAGCAGCAAATAGCTATTGAAAAAACAGCACGAATATTTAAAGAAACAGGTGCGCATTATACGATTCAAACGATGGAAGAGCTGCCTGCACTGCTGGAAAAAATAAATGAACGTTTAGAACGTGGATTAGTTAATGCATAAAAATAATGGGGATATTTAAAGTTTAGACTTATTGAAAATTAGTAGTGGCGGAAAGAAGATCGCCATGATGCTGGAAAGAAAGCAGACCCCCGCAGTTTACAATAACTGCAGGGGTTTGCTTTCTTTCTGTACTGCTAATCGCGCTCATATGGAATTGAATCTGGAATTTCCACAAATGGATTTTTTTCATTAATACGATCGTAAAACATAATGCCGTTAAGGTGATCTAATTCGTGTTGGAAGGCTATAGCAGACAAGCCTTTAAGTCGCATTTTTTTCTCTTCACCGTCAATTGTTTTAAATTTAACTGTAACGCGAGCATGACGTGGTACATAGCCTGGAACATTGCGATCTACAGAAAGGCAGCCCTCACCCGCTGCAAGATATGTGTTTTCTACAGAGTGGCTAACGATTTTCGGGTTGATTGCCACAAAGCTTAATTGTTCGCCATTGTCATCTGTCAGATGAAGGGCAAACATTCGATGTAGGCTATTTACTTGATTGGCAGCTAATCCAATGCCGCTACGTAAATTATATTTATCTGCAATTTCAGGATCTTGGCTATTTATTAAGTATTGAAGCATGTCTTCTGCGAGCTGTCTTACTTCGTCAGTTAAAGGGAATTTAACCTCTTCAGCTTTTGTGCGTAAAGTCGGATGACCTTCGCGAATAATATCATCCATTAAAATCATATATGAATCTTCCTTTCAACTTTGTAGTGCTTACTTATAATTATACATCACGGATTAAAACAATCACATGAAAAAAGATCTTATTTGAATATACTTAAAAAATTTTTCTATAGCTATTAGATTGTTTAGAACTGGGGCATTCTACTATTGGTAACATGTAGGGAAACTTATTAATTGTGTACTTGCAACAAGTTGTTATAATACAGTTCTTGTTAATTGGTGGTACAGTATAAAACAGAGTTCTTTAAGCATGATTTTAGAAAAAATCTTTGTTTGTACGCGTAATATATGATTGACCGACAGTATTTTATTCAGTATACTGAGTGCAAAGAATAAGTTGTACTAGTTGAAATGGTGATTTATTTTAATACAGCTGAAAGGGAGATGTGACAAATGGGCAAGAAAAACAATAATATTTTTGACGCTAAACAAACGCTAACTGAAATCGAAGATAAGTTTGAAATGTTTCAAATTTTGAATGAAGAAGGCGAAATTATAAATGATGAGGCAGACCCAAAGTTATCTGATGAGGAGCTAGTTGAGTTAATGACACGTATGGTTTATACACGTATTTTAGACCAACGTTCTATCTCTCTTAACCGTCAAGGTCGATTAGGTTTCTATGCACCAACGGCAGGGCAAGAAGCTTCACAGCTTGCTTCACACTTTGCATTAGAAAAAGAAGATTGGATTTTACCAGGTTACCGTGATGTACCACAAATCGTATGGCATGGTTTACCTTTAGATAAAGCGTTTTTATTCTCGCGTGGACATTTTATGGGGAACCAAGTTCCTGAAGGTGTAAACGTATTAGCACCTCAAATCATTATCGGTGCACAATATATACAAGCTGCAGGTGTAGCGCTTGGTATTCAAAAACGTGGTAAAAAGGCTGTAGCTGTAACTTATACAGGTGATGGTGGTTCATCTCAAGGGGATTTCTATGAAGGCATTAACTTTGCGGGTGCATTTAAATCACCAGCAATCTTCATTGTACAAAATAACCAATACGCAATTTCAACACCTCGTGAATTACAAACAGCTGCGAAAACAATTGCTCAAAAAGGTGTAGCAGCTGGCTTACCAAGTATATTAGTAGATGGGATGGATGCGCTAGCGGTTTACGTAGCAACACGTGATGCACGTGAGCGCGCAGTTAATGGCGAAGGTCCAACTTTAATTGAAACAATGTGCTATCGCTATGGTCCTCATACAATGGCAGGGGATGACCCAACGCGTTACCGTACATCTGATACAGATAATGAATGGGCACAAAAAGACCCGCTTGTACGCTTCCGTAAATATTTAGAGGCGAAAGGTCTATGGGATGAGCAAAAAGAAGAAGCTGTTATTGAGCGTGCAAAAGAAGAAATTAAAGAGGCAATCAAAAAAGCCGATGCTGCACCAAAACAAAAAGTAACAGAGTTAATGGAAAACATGTATAAAGGCGAAATGCCATCTAATTTAAAAGAACAGTATGAAATCTACAAAGAGAAGGAGTCGAAATAACCTATGGCACAAATGACAATGATTCAAGCAATTACAGATGCACTTCGCACAGAATTAAAGAACGATGAAAACGTTCTTGTATTCGGGGAAGATGTAGGTGTCAACGGTGGGGTATTCCGCGCAACTGAAGGCCTACAAAAAGAATTCGGTGTTGACCGCGTATTCGATACACCATTAGCAGAATCAGGTATTGGTGGCTTAGCAATCGGCCTTTCTCTACAAGGTTTCCGTCCAGTTCCTGAAATACAGTTCTTCGGTTTTGTTTATGAAGTAATGGATTCAATTAGTGGTCAATTAGCACGTCTGAGCTATCGTAGCGGTGGTGTCTATAATGCGCCAGTAACAATCCGTTCTCCATTTGGTGGTGGCGTGCATACACCTGAAATGCACTCTGATAGCTTAGAGAGCTTAATGACAGCGCAGCCAGGTTTAACGGTTGTTGTTCCATCAACACCGTACGATGCTAAAGGCTTACTAATTTCATCTATTCGAAATGATAACCCAGTAATTTTCTTAGAGCATTTAAAATTATATCGTTCATTCCGTGAAGAGGTACCTGAGGAAGCATACGAAATTCCACTAGGTAAAGCGGATGTAAAACGTGAAGGTAAAGATCTAACAATTATTGCCTATGGTTTAATGGTTCACGAAAGCTTAAAGGCTGCAGAAGAACTAGAAAAAGAAGGCCACTCTGTAGAAGTAATTGATTTACGTACAATCCAACCAATTGATATTGAAACAATTATTGCGTCAGTTGAAAAAACAGGTCGTGCAATTGTTGTACAAGAGGCTCAAAAACAAGCTGGTATTGCTGCAAATGTTGTGGCTGAAATTACAGAACGTGCGATTTTAAGTTTAGAAGCACCTGTACTTCGTGTGGCTGCACCTGATACTGTGTACCCATTCCCACAAGCTGAAGGTGTTTGGTTACCAAACTATAAAGATGTAATGGAAACAGCGAAAAAAGTTTTAACATTCTAATGTAACTTCTAAACTTGAAGGACAGCAAATAGAAAGGATGGGTACACATGGCATTTGAATTTAGATTACCGGATATTGGCGAGGGTATTCACGAAGGCGAAATCGTTAAGTGGTTCGTTAAAGCTGGAGATACAGTAAAAGAAGACGATATTCTTTGTGAAGTACAAAATGATAAAGCAGTAGTAGAGATTCCCTCTCCAGTTGAAGGGACAGTAAAGGAAGTTTTAGTAGGAGAAGGCACAGTAGCAGTTGTTGGTGATGTCTTAATCCGCCTTGATGCACCTGGCTATGAAGACTTAAAGCTAAAAGGTGATGACCATGCTGAGGCGAAAACAGAGGCTCAAGTTCAAGCGACAGCTGAGTCTGGTCAGAAAGTAGAAAAGGCACCTGTTAAAGAAGAGCAGGCTCCTGAAAAAACTGAAGCTGTAGTTGAAGATAATAAGCGTATTATTGCAATGCCTTCTGTACGTAAATTTGCACGAGACAACGATGTTAATATTCGTGAAGTTAAAGGTACAGGCAAAAACGGTCGTATTTTAAAACAAGATATTGAGAATTTCCTAAGTGGCGGAGGCGCTGTAGAGGCTGAAGTAGCACCAGTGGCTAATGAAGAAGTTGCTCAACAAGAAACAACTGCACAAGTAGCACCAGTAGTCCTTGAAGGTGAATTCCCAGAAACACGTGAGAAAATGTCTGGTATTCGAAAAGCGATTGCAAAAGCGATGGTTCACTCGAAACAAACGGCTCCTCATGTTACACTAATGGATGAAGTCGATGTAACAGCTCTAGTAGCACATCGAAAAAAATTCAAAGATATCGCTGCTGAAAAAGGTGTTAAATTAACGTATTTACCATACGTAGTTAAAGCGCTTATTTCAACTTTACGCGAATTCCCAGAATTTAACCGCTCATTAGATGATGCAACACAAGAAATTATTCAGAAGCATTATTACAATATTGGTATTGCAGCAGATACAGAAAAAGGCTTATTAGTACCAGTTATTAAGCACGCAGATCGTAAATCTGTTTTTGCAGTATCAAATGAAATTAATGAGTTAGCGACTAAAGCACGTGAAAGCAAGCTTGCACCACATGAAATGAAGGGCGCTTCGATGTCGATTACGAATATCGGCTCTGCAGGAGGACAATGGTTTACTCCGGTAATTAATCATCCTGAAGTAGCAATTCTAGGTATTGGTCGAATTTCAGAAAAACCTGTAATAAAAAATGGTGAAATTGTAGCCGCACCTGTGTTAGCATTATCATTGAGCTTTGATCATCGTATGATTGATGGAGCCACTGCGCAAAATGCTTTAAATCACTTAAAGCGTTTGTTAAGTGAACCAGAATTATTATTAATGGAGGCGTAACAAAAATGGTAGTAGGAGATTTTCCAATCGAAACAGATACTCTTGTCATTGGTTCAGGTCCTGGAGGATATGTAGCAGCAATTCGTGCAGCTCAAACTGGCCAAAAAGTAACAATCGTTGAAAAAAATGTACTTGGTGGTGTGTGCTTAAACGTAGGTTGTATCCCATCAAAAGCATTAATTTCAGTAGGTCACCGTTTTGAGCATGCTAAACATTCAGATGACATGGGTATCATCGCTTCTGACGTGAAATTAGACTTCTCAAAAGCACAAGCATTTAAAGACAGCGTTGTTAAAAAATTAACTGGCGGTGTTGAAGGCTTACTTAAAGGTAATAAAGTTGAAATTGTACAAGGTGAAGCTTATTTCGTTGACGCTCATTCAGTGCGTATCATCAATGGTGAATCTGCTCAAACTTACACATTTAACAATGTAATTATCGCAACTGGTTCTCGCCCAGTTGAAATCCCAACATTTAAATTCTCTGATCGCGTACTAAATTCTACTGGCGCACTTTCTTTACAAGAAGTACCAGGTAAATTAGTCGTTATCGGTGGAGGCTATATTGGTACAGAGTTAGGTTCAGCTTACGCTAACCTTGGCTCACAAGTAACAATTATCGAAGGCGGAAAAGATATCTTAGCTGGCTTCGAAAAACAAATGACACAAATCGTGAAAAAAGGCCTTAAAAAGAAAGGCGTTGAAATGGAAGTAAACGCATCTGCAAAAGGCGTTGAAGAAACAGAAAACGGCGTAGTAGTAACATATGAAGTTGGCGGAGAAGAGAAAAAAGTTGAAGCTGACTACGTATTAGTAACTGTAGGTCGTCGTCCAAATACAGATGAAATGGGCCTTGCTGAAATCGGTGTTGAATTCGGTGAACGTGGTCTTATCAATGTTGACAAACAGTGCCGTACAAATATTCCAAACATCTATGCAATTGGTGATATTGTAGCTGGTCCTCAGCTTGCTCATAAAGCATCTTACGAAGGTAAAGTTGCTGCTGAAGCAATCGCTGGTGAAAAATCAATCGTTGATTACTTAGCTATTCCTGCTGTATGCTTCACAGATCCAGAAATGGCAACGGTTGGTTATAACGAAGATGAAGCGAAAGCTGAAGGTATCGAGTACACTGCAGCGAAATTCCCATTCGCAGCAAATGGTCGTGCACTTGCATTAAACCAAACAGAAGGTTTCGTGAAGCTTGTCGCTCGTAAAGAAGATGGCTTATTAATCGGTGCTCAAATCGTAGGTGCTGGTGCATCAGATATGATCGCTGAAATGGGCTTAGCTATTGAAGGCGGTATGACTGCTGAAGATATCGCGTTAACAATCCATGCTCACCCAACATTAGGTGAAATTACAATGGAAGCTGCTGAAGTTTTACTTGGCAACCCAATCCATATTGTAGCGAAAAAATAATAGTTTCATTAAAACGGCTATAAAGCATTTGCTTTGTAGCCGTTTTTTTGTATATTACTTGTAATTTTGATAAAGTAATTATATCGAATGAATATTCGAAAAATATAGTTCGGTTGGGATACTATTAAATTCCGCATAGATTTAGTGAAAGTGTCAAATAGATCTAGCGAAGTGCCGTAACAGTTTTTGAAATTGACTGCTAGATGTCCGAAAATGCTAACGATTATGTAACAAGGGAAGTTGAACTAAAAACTGGGGTGATAACATTGGAATTAGGCTTAACGGGGAAAGTAGCGGTTATTACAGGTTCTAGTAAAGGAATTGGTTATTATACAGCGATGCAGCTTGTGAAAGAGGGCGCGAAGGTCGTACTTTGTGCTCGTGGTGAAAAACAGCTTCAAGTGGCCGCTGGCTGTATTAAAAACGAAACAGGCGAAGACGTTTTAATTGTACCGACTGATATTACTAAGGAAAAGGATTGTAAGTACTTAATTGAACGAGCTGTAGAGCATTTTGGTCGTCTTGATATTCTTATTAATAATGCAGGTACAGCCTCAGCTAATCCATTTGAATCGGTTAGTAGTGAGCTATGGCAGGCTGATTTAGATTTAAAAGTGTTTGGTGCTGTTAATTGCTCAAAATATGCTGTACCTCATTTACGTAAGGTTGGCGGTGGTGCAATTGTTAATGTGACAGCAGTAATGGCTAAAACGCCACCAGCAAGCTCACTTCCTACTACTGTAAGTCGTGCGGCAGGGCTTGCATTAACAAAAGCGATGAGCAAAGACTTAGGTAAAGATAACATTCGTGTAAATTCTGTTTGTATTGGGCTTATTCGTAGTGATCAAATAGAGAAGAAGTGGAAAGAGGAAGCGCCAGAGCTTTCGTGGGAAAATTATTCCCATAAGGTAGGTCAAGCGATTCCACTTGGTCGTGTCGGAGATACTCAAGAAGCGGCAAATGTCATTACTTTTTTAGTATCAGATGCAGCAAGTTATGTGACAGGAACTTCTGTAAATATTGATGGCGGTTCAGGGCATGCATTATAGAATAATAATTTTTTGAAAAGACTATTTAGCGGTGTCTAAAAATGAATGTGAAGCAGTTTTTAGACAACTGCTTTATTTTATGTATAGAAAAAGGGTGGCTCAAATTATTTTGGAGTTATCCTTTTTTTCTATTGTTTTCCTAAAATTATAATAGACAGAAAATTCCTGCAGATGTAGAATAAACGTAATAGGGGGTGAAATGTGGCGAAATGTTGAACAAAAATTTTGCTGCGATGTTAAAGAGAGTTGTTCGTATTATTGTTCAGATTGGGATACTCAATATTTTTTATTACATGGGCGTCGGTATTGTAGCTTTACTACATATACCTCTTCCAGGAAGTGTAATTGGATTACTATTATTAGCTCTAGCACTCAATTTTAAAATAATTAAAGTAGAATACATTCAAGATGGAGCAGGCTTTTTAATTGGCGTATTAACCTTGTTTTTCATTCCTGCAACAGTAGGAGTGATTGACTACCCTGAACTTTTTTCAACAACTGGTCTATTGATTATGCTAGCCGTTATAGCAAGTACGCTAATCTCAATTTATATTACAGGAATACTTAGCCAAATGGTTGAGAAAAAAGAGCTGGCTAAAAAAGAAAAAGAAGTCATTGTAGAAGAAGGAGAGGGGAAATTAACTGTTGATTGAAATTATCGTTGTCGTTGGCACAGTTATCTTGTTCGTGTTATTTACAAAACTTTATCAACGTTACCCACATCCTTTAATGATTCCGCTAGTGACGACAACTATCGTCAGTGCAATCGTGTTATTATTCTTTAATATTCCGTATTCTACTTATATGGAAGGAGGGAAATGGCTTCAAAAAATGCTAGGTCCAGCAGTTGTAGCCCTTGCTTATCCTCTATATAATCAGCGTGAGATCATTATGAAATATAAGTATGCTATTTTGTCAGGTATTTTTATCGCTATGATTACGGGCTTACTGACAATATTTGTTATGCTGAAATGGATTGGTGTCAATAAAAGCTGGTTGCTGACGGCCTTGCCTAAATCATTAACGACACCTGTAGGTATGCAGGTGAGTGAGACAATTGGTGGGATCCCACCATTAACAGCTGTGCTTGTAATGCTGGCTGGGTTTGTAGGTGCTATTATTGGCCCGCTAGTCATTAAATACGGCAAAATTGACTCAGCCGTTAGTAGAGGTGTTGCAGTAGGTAGTGCTTCACATGGCGTTGGACTTGTGAAATTAAGAGAATACGGAGAACAAGAATTATCAGTAGGCTCGCTTTCTATGGCCTTAACTGCAATTATTGGTGCATTTTTATGCCCACTTTTTGTTTATTTATTTTTGTAAAAAACTATATACAGAAATCTGTATATAGTTTTTTAACTTTTTTCGATAATAATTTGAATGGTATGAGCAAGTCCTGTGTGGAGCATACCTTCATTTCGTATTTGTTCACCTGTGAAAAAATGGATAATTTTGTTAGGCTGACACCATTTTAGAACATCTAATGGATCATATAAAAATTCAAGCTGTCTTGGGCCACCAGAGGCGTAAGGTAGTTGATAAATTGAATAAAGTTCCATCATAATACGACCGCCAGATTTTACAGAATCTACGATCCGCTTAAACACTTCTTGTTGCTGTTCAGCTGGAAAATGTCCAAACACCATAATAGCAGCATCAAACATTTCTACTGGTAATTCATCTTGTAGTAAGTCAGTTAGCTTTGTCTTCACTGTAACATTATGTTTTTCTGCCAGCTGTTCAGTTTTTTCAAGACCGCTTTCGGCATAATCAAAGGCAGTTACTGTATGTCCCTGTAAAGCTAAAAATACAGCATTTCGACCTTCACCTTCGGCATATGCAGCCACATTTTCATAATCCTTTAAATAGTGTACATAGTCTTCTATAAATGCATTTGGTTGCTCACCATAAACATATTCGACTGTTTTAAATCGTTGATCCCATGTGTTCATTCCATCACTCCCATTAACTTCTTTTAGCGGGTGTCACAGAATCGGAAAGGAGTGCTTAAAAGGATGTTAGCCTAAAATCATCGCATCCATGCGATAACGGCTAACTGACCTGCATCACGCAGGGCCCAAGCACAAAGCCGATTCCGGACGCAATTATGCCGAGGCATAATTGATTATATTGTAAATAAAATATGCTCTAGAATCGAATTTTTTGCTTAGTTCATGAAAGCAACTATGCGTTGCGAATTAGCAAATAACAACTTCTAGAATAGAGTGTAATAATCCATTATTATTTAATCAAAATCTGATAAGTTGGAGGTGAAGTTCAATGAATTTAGAAAACCGTTTAAAAGAATTAAGGGAACAACATAATTATACGCAGGATGATGTCGCGGGTTTTTTAAATATTTCTAGACAATCCGTTTCAAAATGGGAGTTAGGAAAGGGCTATCCTGATATTGATAATTTAAGAAGATTAAGTGATTTATATAAAATTTCTTTAGATCAACTTATTACAGGTGAAGAAAAATATCATAAACTAGAAGCCTCAGCCCCAGCACCGGCTTCAGCCCCTGATGCAAATAAATCCGATCATAAAACTATTGGTGATTTTTTGTGGAGGTATTGGTGGCTCGTTTTTCCTTTATTTGGTATGATATCTTCTTGGTTCTATTATCATTATTAATCGATAAAAAGCTACCTCTTTCTGAGGTAGCTTTACCATTAAATAATAGGTTTACGTTCTTTTATGACACGAATTGTTTTTAATGATGTATCTTCAGGCCCTTGAACAGGTAAACCAGCTTCAATATTCATTTGAATATAACGAATATTTTCTTGAGTAATTATTTCCCCGGGAATAAAAATCGGAATACCTGGGGGATATACCATAACGAATTCTGCACAAATACAATTATCCGCTTCTGCAAGTGGAACAACTTCAGTATCTGCATAAAATGCATCCCGTGGTGACATGGCAAGTGCAGGAATTCCTGGTACATTGACCATTGTTTCAGTAATAGCAGCTTCTGAATCGAATGCTTTTGACATACGACTAAGGGCATTGATGAGGAGATTAATTTCCTTTTTCGTATCACCTAATGTCACTAAACATAAAATATTGTATAGATCCGACAATTCTACTTCAATATTTGCATTGTGACGAAGCCATTCTTCAGCTTGATGGCCGGAGATACCTAGATCTTTAACACTTATAAGTAACTTTAAAGGGTCCATATCATAAGTTGCTGATGAATTTAATTTTTCTTTTCCAGCACATTTTAAATGTGGAATTAGGTTAATGCGTTTACGAGCATCCTTTGCCAGGCGGAGCGCATCACCAATTAAATCATAACCATGGATTGCTAGCTGACGTCGTGCTGTGTCAAGAGAAGCAAGTAATGGATAAGATGTCGATGTCGTCGTTAGCATCGACAGAACAGCTTGTACACGTTTTGCAGAAACAAGTCCTTCACGAACATTTAAAATAGACGTTTGAGTCATAGAACCACCAAGCTTATGTACGCTTGTTGCAGCCATATCAGCCCCAGCTTCCATTGCGGAGTAAGGGAGATCATCATGGAATTTAATGTGTACACCATGTGCCTCATCGACAACTACTGGGATGTTACGGCTATGAACGATTTCAATAATACGCTTTAAATCAGCCGAAAAGCCGTAGTACGTTGGATTAATGACAAGAACTGCTTTTGTATCTGGATAAGCATTTAAAGCTTTTTCAACAGCTTCTGGCGATATTCCATGAGAAATACCGTATTCACTATCTACTTCAGGATGAATAAAAATCGGGATTGCACCAGCGAAAACAATCGCCGACATAATGGATTTATGTACATTCCGTGGTACTAGAATCTTATCACCTGGACCGACGACAGTCAGAATCATCGTCATGATGGCGCCACTAGTACCTTGAACGGAAAAGAATGTATGATCAGCACCAAAGGCTTCGGCAGCAAGTGCTTGCGCTTCTTTAATTGCGCCTTTTGGTGAATGTAAATCGTCTAGTGGAGCAATATTAATTAAATCAATTGATAAAACGTTGTCGCCGACGAATTCTCGGAATGCAGGATCCATACCCTGCCCTTTCTTATGGCCTGGAATATGGAACTGAATTGGATGTCTGTTCCGATGTTTAAGTAATACGTCGAACAATGGAGTCTCTAATTGTGACAACGCAGGTACCACCTCACTTTTTTATATTTAAGAAAACAAATGAATTATAGCACCTAATTGCATGAAAAAAAAGACTTTACTGAAAAAATAAAAATAAAAGGATTTTCAGACGATTTCGAGAAATTAGTATCGTAGGAAAGGGGAGATACTATGAATTGGAATACACGTGTGACAAATCTTTTAAATATTAAATACCCAATTATTCAAGGAGGGTTAGCCTATTTAGCATATGCTGATTTAGCAGCAGCGGTTTCGAATGCTGGGGGGCTAGGGCAAATTACAGCAATGAGTTTACGAGATCCTGACTTATTGCGTGCTGAGATTCATAAAGTACGAACATTAACGGATAAACCGTTTGGCGTAAATTTTGCAATTGGTATGTATGGCACTGGTTATGAGGATATGGTGCGCGTTGCGGTGGAAGAAAAAGTACCAGTCGTTACAATGACTGGCGGGAATCCTGCGCCTATTTTTGACATTTTGGAAGGGACGGATATTAAAAAATTAGTTCTTGTTGCTGCACGTAGACAAGCTCAAAAGGCGGAAGAACTAGGTGCAGATGCTGTTATGGTCGTTGGACAAGAGGGCGGAGGTCATCTTGGACGCGATGATATCGGAACGATGGTGCTTGTGCCACAGGTTGTTGATAGTGTGAAAATACCTGTTATTGCCTCCGGTGGAATTGGCGATGGCCGTGGCTGGATGGCAGCTCATGCACTAGGGGCAGAGGGAATTGAAATGGGCACGCGTTTTATCGCGACAAAGGAATGTGTTGATGCCTCTGAAGCTTATAAAGAAGCCTTAATCGCAAGCACCGAGGCAGATACGACTGTTATAAAACGCTCTATAGGTGCACCGGCAAGAGCGTTGCGCAGTGAATTTACGGAAAAGATTTTAGAAATTGAGAGCACTACACCTACGTATGAGGCATTAAAAGATTATATAAGCGGGCATGCAAATAAACGTTTTATTTATGATGGCGAAAAAGATGAAGGGATTGGCTGGGCTGGACAAGTTACAGGAATGATTCATGATATTCCAACAGTCGAGGAGCTGATCACTCGAATGCTTGCAGAAGCAGAAAGTATTCGGGTAAAATGGGCTTAATGTATATGTTTTTCGTATCGGTCAGTAATATAAAGGTGGTTATGTCCAATGGAATACTCTTATCCGTTTTCGACGGATTGGTCAACTGAGGAAATTGTTGATGTTGTCCAATTTTTTGAAGGAATTGAACAAGCTTATGAAAAAGGTATTAAGCGTGAAGTAATGATGGCAAAATATCGTCGTTTTAAAGAAATTGTTCCTTCACAGGCCGAGGAAAAAACCATTTTCCGTGAATTTGAAGAAGCAAGTGGCTATGTCAGTTACCCTGTTGTGAAACAAACAAAAGAAGCAGCTGATGGCACGATTATTAAAGTTGCACCAAAGCAACGTCGATAAAAAATGAGACTAGGACAAAACTGGTCAAAAAATTAAGAAGCGTGAGAAATCAATTTTAGCAACATTGATTTCTCGCGCTTTTCTGATAAGGATTTTTTAATTTTTCCCCTCGTTTTGCTCCCTAATTTTATTGACTGTTCTTCTATCTGATAGCTTTACACTATCTCTGTGTTAAAAATATGCGTATTTCATATACTACATAAACAATATGAAACATCCTAATTTTTTGAAAAGCAGAGAAAAATAAATAATTTCCTCAAACCCTCATCCACAAGAATATTCTTCAAACAAATTTTTATTTGTTAGGGATAATAACGTAAATTTTCCACAATATATAAATGCCATGGAAATTGTTTTAGTTATTTTGCCGCAGAGCTTGAAGTGTAATCCTTCAAATTTTATTTTCCAACAATGATGTTATAAATAGGGAGTAAACGGCTAAAGGTTTCTTCAGTTAATTGATGAAGTTGACTAGCTGATAGCTTAACTGCTTGGTCTTTTGGAATGTGTCGACCTACTAAAAACTCACCTTTTTTAACATCACGTAAACGAATAAGTAAGTCATCTAGCTTGTCTTCCTTTGCATCTAGCATGGAGATTGCTGCTGGAGACATATGATCCCCAGAAACAATGAAATCATCAGGAAGCTGCTGTAGCATTGCTTTGTTGGCAATTAAACGTTCTGCCATCACATTTTTTTGTGGAGCTTCATAAATAATAGCTAAGACGATGAATAAATGTGTGCTCCAAAGACCAATCTGAAAGTGAGGTAATGATTTATAACCTCTTTTGTACGGAGCGAAGGCAACCCAGCTATCGTTTGGGGGATTTACTGTTCTACGCGCATGCTTCGCAACATGAGGATAAAATTCTTCTCCAAGATGACTCGAAAAGAAGGAAGAAAAATCCTCTCCAAGCAATTGGAATTTTGGTCGTACACAAACATTTAAAGCATCCATTCTCTGTTCTAAACCGTCTATTTGAAAAACATTGAAGTCTTTGTTAGTCCACTTTATTTTCGGCATTTTTATTAACTCCTTTCGATTTATAAGGTTTATTTTATAAGGAAAATGGGAAAAAATCTTATAACAAGCATTTTATCGAATGTGATAAGTTTTTGTAAAAAAATAAAAAAAGGAAGTGATTTTTATGAAACCAATCGTAAAAATTATACGTAAAGTAGACATTGAAAAGCAATATGAACACATTTTACAATTAGAATTAGATTATGAATTAGCCTCCCTATTCTCGGCAATGAATGAAAAAAATGAACTTGAAATTGAAAAAAGTAAAAAACGTCTGGCTGAAATTCAGCGGGAACTTGAAAGTTTGCACGCCTATGCGTAACAAAGATTTTATACCGATTTAAAAAATCACTTGCTGAATATTCCGACAGCAGGTGATTTTTATTGTTATAAAGGGTAAAATAGACAGTATATCATAATGGGAAGTTATATGATCAGGGAAGAATTAGGTGCTACTTATTCACAAAAGTATTTTAAGTAGGCTAAAAGCATAGGGCCTTTTCTTATAATCGAAGGGTGGGTTTTTATGGATTTACAACAAATTGATCAATTTGCGAAAAGTATTATATTTGAAGCGGGAAGCCGTATTCGAGAGGCCTTTTCGTACAATCTAGTTATCGAGACAAAATCAAGTGCAAACGACCTTGTCACAAATATTGACCGTGAAACAGAATTATTTTTTATCGAAAAAATACGAGGTTTCGATCCAACCCACAAAATTTTAGGGGAAGAGGGAATGGGAGAGAAAGTAGAGTCGTTAGAAGGTGTTGTATGGATTATTGATCCAATCGATGGCACGATGAATTTTGTGAAACAACATCGTCATTTTATGATTTCTATCGGCATTTTTGTAAATGGGGTAGGTAAGCTTGGTTACATATTTGATGTAATGCGTGAAGATTTATTTTATGCTATTGCGGGTGAAGGGGCATGGTATAATGACTCACCATTACGTAAATTGCAGTCAGTCAAAATAGAAGAATCGGTCATTGGTATAAACGCACACTGGGTAGCACCCAATCGACATATTCACCATGAAAAAGTAATTGAAATGGTTCGGAAAATACGCGGAACGCGGTCATATGGTTCAGCCGCAATGGAAATAGCGTTTGTTGTCAGTGGTAAATTAGATGCTTATGTATCTATGCGACTATCGCCATGGGATATTGCTGGAGGGACTATTATCGCTAAGGAAGTTGGTGCCATCACCACCAATTTACATGGAGAGGGTTTTGATTTCCTGCATCAGGATACGTTTATCATTGCCAATCCTTCTATACACAAAGAGTTATTAGAAAAATATATTGTGCCTTATGTATAATAAAAGGAGCCATGTCTATTTTTTAGACAGGCTCCTTCTTACTTAATCAATTATGCCTTGGCATAATTCCGTCCGGAATCGGCTTTGTGCTTAGGCCTGCGTGATGCAGGTCAGTTAGCCGTTATCGCATGGATGCGATGATTTTAGGCTAACATCCTTTTAAGAACTCCTTTCCGATTCCGTGACATCCGCCGGAGGCTTTAGGCCAACAAATGTTTTCTGTGCGAAAGCGTAGTGTTAACGCAGCGACAGGATGTTGGTCACTCAGTCGTGTGTTGCTGTCGCTTCGCTTTCGCACAGATAAATTGCCACAGGACGTGGCTTTCTCAGACTGAGTTCCTTTATTTCAGCGGATGTTTGGATACCCACTGAAAAGTGACTTAAAACCGTATTCAGCTCACCACCTATAGAGGTGGTAGACTTCTACTGAAAGAAGTTAAAGTAGTCCTTGCTCACGAAGTTTACGTTTCATTTTAAAGGCTGTCATGAAAATGACACATGTAGCCACAATGCCTGCTATTATACCTAACCAACTACCAGCTGCAATAGAATATCCGATAGAACACATTGCTAAGACAGCCGCTAATGCGTAAACGGCCATTACGAATTTTGCACGATTCATAGCCGAGCCTCCTATATTAAAAATTTGTAAATCAAATATATTTTTTAGAATGAGGAAAATTCTAATAAGGACATTTCTACCCTTCTTGTGCTATAATATCACAGTTAAACATTCGAAAAAAGAATATGGAGTGGAATAATGACAAACTTACGTCAAGATCTTCGCAATATCGCAATTATCGCACACGTTGACCATGGTAAAACTACTTTAGTCGACCAATTATTAAAACAATCGGGTACATTCCGTTCAAACGAACATGTTGAAGAACGCGCAATGGACTCTAATGATATTGAACGTGAACGTGGTATTACAATTTTAGCGAAAAATACTGCAGTAAATTATAACGGGACTCGTATCAACATCCTTGATACGCCTGGACACGCCGACTTTGGCGGTGAGGTAGAACGTATTTTAAAAATGGTAGATGGCGTTTTACTAGTTGTCGATGCGTATGAAGGTTGTATGCCGCAGACACGCTTCGTACTGAAAAAAGCGTTAGAACAAAAATTAACACCAATTGTGGTTGTTAATAAAGTAGATAAGGACTCAGCTCGTCCACTAGAAGTAGTAGATGAAGTATTAGAATTATTCATCGAGCTTGGTGCAGATGACGATCAATTAGACTTCCCTGTTGTTTATGCTTCTGGGGTAAATGGTACTGCTTCACTTGATGCAGATCCATCGAAACAAGAAGAAAATATGCAATGTCTATTTGAAAAAGTAATCGAAGCTATCCCAGCACCTGTTGACAATTCAACTGACCCATTACAATTCCAAGTAGCTTTACTTGACTATAATGATTATGTAGGTCGTATCGGTATCGGTCGTGTATTCCGTGGTACAATCGAAGTTGGTCAACAAGTAGCACTTATGAAATTAGATGGAACTGTAAAACAATTCCGTGTTACAAAAATCTTTGGCTTCTTTGGCTTAAAACGTGAAGAAATTCAATCAGCAAAAGCTGGTGATTTAATTGCCGTTTCAGGTATGGAAGACATCAACGTCGGTGAAACTGTGTGTCCTGTTGAACACCAAGAGGCTTTAACACCATTACGTATTGATGAACCAACTTTACAAATGACGTTCTTAGTAAACAATTCACCATTCGCAGGTCGTGAAGGTAAATTTGTAACAGCACGTAAAGTAGAGGAGCGCTTACGTTCTCAACTTCAAACAGACGTTTCTTTACGCGTCGAAGATACAGATTCTCCGGATGCTTGGACTGTTTCTGGACGCGGTGAGCTTCACCTATCTATTCTTATTGAAAATATGCGTCGTGAGGGCTTTGAGCTACAAGTATCAAAACCACAAGTAATCATTCGTGAAGTTGATGGAGTAAAATGTGAGCCATTTGAACGTGTACAAATTGATGTTCCAGAAGAAAATGTTGGATCAATTATCGAATCAATTGGTACTCGTAAAGGTGAAATGTTAGATATGATTAATAATGGCAATGGCCAAGTTCGTTTAACATTCTTAGTACCTGCACGTGGTTTAATTGGGTATACAACTGAATTCATGTCAATGACTAAAGGTTTCGGTATCATCAACCATACTTTCGATTGCTACCAACCATATATTCCAGGTCGTATTGGTGGTCGTCACCAAGGTGTACTTGTATCAATGGAAACAGGTAAATCGACAACTTATGGTATGATGCAAGTAGAGGACCGTGGTACACTATTTGTAGAGCCAGGTACTGAAATTTATGAAGGTATGATTGTTGGTGAAAATACACGTGATAATGATATCACTGTAAACATTACAAAAATGAAGCAAAAAACGAATGTTCGTTCTGCTACAAAAGATGCGACTAACGTAATTAAAAAGCCGCGTTTATTAACACTAGAAGAAGCATTAGAATTTTTAACTGATGATGAGTACCTAGAAATCACACCAGAATCTATTCGCCTTCGTAAACAAATTCTAGACAAAAACGAACGTGAGAAAGCAGCGAAAAAATTAAAAAACGCTGATAAATAATTTTTGCTTCCACGAAAGGAAGATGAGTCTTGGATATTAAGTCCGCTTTATTAGGTGAACTAAATGTTATTCAAGTTGCTGCACAAACAAACGCAGAGGAAACAGCTGAAGCCTATAAAAAAATGGCAGGGATAACACGTTTTTTATATGAAAACTTACCGAACTATGATATAGCAGGCTATGTTCTGTTTGCTCTAGTGTTTTTACTCTCGGCACTTGTTTATAAACTAGGCTTTGCAAAGAAATTAAAACTATCACAAAATATAATTATTTATATTTTCCTGTTTTTAGGGTGTATTATGTTAACATTTTTTGCATTATATCTTCCGATGGTAGAAGGGCTAATTGTAGCAGCGTTAATTTTGATCATCTATAAAACACGTTTATGGCGTGAAAAAAGAGAAGAGCAACAAGCTACTAATCAGTGAAATAACTTTACTTTAATAGAAGCAGTCTTAGCTTTGAATAGCTAAGACTGTTTTCTTTTGTTTTACTTTTTTCAGGTAGCAAAAGAGAAGCGTCAGCTAAAAATGTCAAAAAGCGAGGGGTGGTAAGTGTCGCATTGTAGAATAATTTTAAAATCTAGGCACCGAAATCTTCCGATATGAATAAGTTAATGTCGATAGGCTTATTTTCATCAATCAAGGAGGAAATGGAATGCGGTGGCTTAAAAAAGGTTTACTATTTAGTATTATTGCTTTATTACTCCTTTCTTTGACGGCTTGTAATAAAACGGAACTTGAAAAAGTCAAAGTTGGAGAAGTGACGCGCTCGATTTTCTATGCGCCGCAGTATGTAGCACTTGAAAAAGGGTACTTCAAGGATGAAGGGCTTTCCGTTGAGCTACAAACAATTGCAGGTGGCGATAAGACAATGACGGCATTACTTTCTAATGGCATTGATATCGCCTTAGTTGGATCGGAAACCTCTATATATGTAACGCTCCAAGGCGCCAATGACCCAATTCAAAATTTTGCGCAGTTAACTCAAACAGATGGCACATTTTTAGTGGCGCGTAAAAAGATGGATAATTTTTCGTGGGATCAGTTAAAAGGCTCTACATTTTTAGGGCAACGTAAAGGTGGAATGCCACAAATGGCTGGTGAGTTTGTCCTGAAAAAACATGGCATTGACCCTGCGAATGATTTAAAACTCATTCAAAACATTGATTTTGCTAATATTTCTACAGCCTTTGCTTCTGGAACGGGGGACTATGTACAGCTATTTGAACCACAAGCTAGTATCTTTGAGAAAGAAGGTAAGGGCTATATTGTCGCTTCATTTGGTACTGAATCAGGGCAATTACCTTATACATCGTTTATGGCAAAAAGCAGCTATTTAAAGGACAAAGCGAAGACAGTTCAAGGCTATACAAATGCATTAAAACGAGCACAGGATTTTGTACAAAAAGCGAGTCCGGCAGAGATTGCGAAAATTATTCAGCCATACTTTGAAAATGTAGATGTTGGATTAATTGAAACAGTGGTAGAGCGTTATAAATCACAGGGTTCCTATGCTACAGATCCTATTTTGGATAAGGGGGAATGGGATAACTTGCAAAAGATCATGGAGGAAGCAGGTGAACTTCCTCAACGGGTGGATTATGAAAAGCTTGTGAATACAACCTTTGCTAAAAAGGCAGCTGAGTAATATGGAATTTTTAAAAGTAGAAAATATTCACCATAGCTATTTTTCGAAAACGCAGGCAAAGGAAGTTTTACGTGATATCAGTTTAGAAATTCGTGAAGGTGAGTTTGTTTCTTTTATTGGACCGAGCGGATGTGGGAAAACGACGTTATTATCAATTATTGCGGGCTTATTTTCATCTACAGAAGGCAAGATATACATTGATGGTGAGGAAATTTCAACTCACAATCAGTCTCTCATAGGCTACATGCTTCAGCAAGATTATTTATTTCCTTGGAAAACTATTGAAGAAAATGTCACTATAGGTCTGAAAATTATGGAGCGAAGCACTAAAACTCATAAAGTAACTGCAAATGCACTTTTGCAAGAAATTGGTTTACCTCATGTAGGGAACAACTATCCGAGAGAGTTATCAGGTGGCATGCGTCAACGGGTTGCACTTGCAAGAACTTTAGCAGTGGAACCTAAAATTTTATTGCTAGATGAACCATTTTCGGCACTTGATTATCAATCAAAATTAAAACTTGAAGATTTGGTTGTTGAAACGTTAAAGGCCTATCAAAAAACGGCAGTTCTTGTGACACATGATATTGGTGAAGCTATTGCGATGAGTGAACGGGTATTTCTATTCTCTGCAAATCCAGGTACATTTCATAGAGTATTTGATATACCTCAAGAGTTACAAGAGCTTTCACCTTTTGATGTTCGACAGCATCCAGCATATTCAGATATATTCCAAACTATTTGGAAGGAGCTGGAGAGTCTTGGATAATACATTATTTAAACAATATCAGCAATTGTTAAAAAAAGAAAAGCGCTATGTTCGATTATATCAGCTAATCATCTTACTCGTATTTTTCGGTGGGTGGGAGCTTCTTTCAAGATTTGGATGGATTGACCGTTTAATTTTTAGTTCACCAACGCAGGTATGGCACACATTAGTAGAAAAAGTGAGCGATGGTACGTTATCACTTCATGTTGGTGTTACTTTAATGGAAACGATTATTGGCTTTATTGCGGGAACACTAATAGGTACATTAATAGCAATAGTATTATGGTGGTCACCGATGTTATCAAAAGTACTTGATCCATATTTAGTTATTTTAAACGCCATGCCAAAAGTTGCTTTAGGACCAATTTTAATAGTCGCACTTGGTCCTGGGTATTTTTCTATTGTAGCAATGGGTGCATTGATTTCAATAATTATTACAACTATCGTAGTTTATACAGCTTTTAAAGGGGTGGATCCAAACTACAGCAAAGTATTACAAACTTTCGGGGCAACCAGATGGCAAATATTTAAAGAAGTTATTTTACCCGCTTCATTTCCAACGATTATTTCTACTTTGAAAGTAAATGTAGGACTTTCTTGGGTAGGTGTCATAGTTGGTGAATTTTTAGTTGCCTCAAAAGGGCTTGGTTATTTAATTATTTATGGCTTTCAAGTGTTTAATTTTAATCTTGTTCTTATGTCGCTTCTCATCATCGCCTTTTTTGCGACGATTATGTATCAGGTTGTAGAGTTGATTGAGAAGGCGATTGTAAAAAATAATGGCTAAATGACAAAGGAGGTGTCTCAATATTATGAGACACCTCCTTTAACTTCTTTCAGAGGATGTTTGGACACTTGCTGAAAGAAGTTAAAATTCTTTATCCATTTGTGGTGAAGTACGATAGAAGCGGAAACTTCCCGTTTCAATGCGTGCAACGGTATTTTCTTCAATACGATCGTGGCATGTACCACACATATACGTATGAATTGGTCGATTGCGTAATTTTTTCGCTAACGGTAAATTATCATCTAAATTGTTAATTGTATCGCAAATAACGCATTTTACGCGCATTGCAATCCCTCCTACTCAGCACGAATAGCTAATACATTTTTGATCGGGTTGTCTACATTTGAACCGTCTCTAAATAGCACATGAACAGGACCATCTTCTAGTAATGGCTTGCCATCTTGGCTATATTTTAAAATTAATGTATGAGCTTCTTCGATTGTAAATGGGTATTCTTTGCCATCTTCGCATTCAATGACGATTGTTGTCGCTTCAGGTTTAATTTCGGCATTTTTCAAGAATGGGCTTAATTCGATTCCGAAAGTACCTGTTTCCATCCCTTTGCGGTCAAATTTCCGTTCTGATTTCAATGTTGGTGGGAAAGTAGCTCCTTCCATAATCTCACGTGACCAGTGAGCACCTACCTCACGCATATATTTAATATCCGAATCTTCCTCAACTTCTTTTGCATCGAAGTACGTTTTTAAATCTAATTTACGATCATCAAAAATCCAAACTGTGGGATCTAATGTTAATTGGAATGTAACTGCGCCCTTGATAGGAATTATTGTTTCCATAATAGAAATCCTCCTCAAATCTTGTATATCCATGAAATAGTATAACGCTAATGACTAGAGATAATAAAGAAATATAATTCGAATTCTCTATTTTCCGATGAAGACACTTGCATTTTTAACGACTAAAAGATAAACTTTATTAAGATAGAATCGAAGAAATATCAGATAATGGGGGCGTCCTCATGGATACTAAATCACAAACTTCTTATCAAGAGAAGGCTTTGGAGCTTTTAGTTGCTGATGCCGACAAAATTGCTCGCCTCATTCGAGTACAAATGGATCATTTAACAATGCCACAATGCCCTTTATATGAAGAAGTATTAGATACACAAATGTTCGGCCTTTCACGTGAAATTGACTTTGCTGTGAAGCTTGAGCTCATTGATCGCGAAAAAGGCAAAGAAATTCTCGATTCACTCGAGAAAGAACTTTCTGTACTACATGACGCGTATACAGACAAATAAAAAGAAAAAACTCAAACGCAATTTGCGATTTGAGTTTTTTTTCTAGAATGAGGTTTTCCGATGAAACAATACTTAAAACGTTATGCACAAAATTTTGATTACCCATTGTTTTTTACGGTCCTATTGTTAAGCCTATTTGGATTAGTAATGATATATAGTTCAAGTATGATGGTAGCGATTGCAATAAAAGAAAAGGCGCCAGATTATTATTACCACAAGCAAGTAATTAATTTATCTGTAGCTTTTCTTGGATTTTTAGCTGCGGCATTTTTCCCGTATAAGCATTATGCAAATAAAAAAGTTATGTTGATACTTACAGCTATATTAGTTGTACTATTTACTTGGGTAAAAGTTGCTGGTAATGGTGATGAAGCAGGAATAGGTTCTAAAAGTTGGATTTCCGTTCCCGGTTTTGGGAACTTTCAGCCTTCTGAATATGCGAAGCTATTTATAATTTTATATTTTGCTGCTGCTTTTTATCGGAAAGGACAAAAATATACGCTTGAAAAGTTACAGCCAACAGAAATATTTTATCCAATATTCCTCTGGATTCTTGTTGTAGCTGGTGTAGCCTTTGAAACCGATTTGGGAGCTAGTATTATTCTTTGTGGAATTGCTGTTTGTGTTGTAGCAGCGAGTGGCATTCCATTTAAAACCTTTTGGAAGTTTTTTGGGGTATTAGGGGCATTTGGTGGAATCATTCTTGGTATACTATGGTTGTTTAAAGGAGATATGTTAACGGATAACCGTATGGGTCGTATTAAATCATTTATGAACCCGTTTGAGTATGAAAATGGTAGTGGTCATCAAGTTGTCAATAGTTATTATGCAATTGGCGGAGGCGGTTTAGAAGGAAGAGGTCTCGGTCAGTCCATTCAAAAATTGGGGTATTTGCCTGAACCACAAACCGATTTTATTATGGCGATTATTATGGAGGAACTAGGAATTTGGGGAGTTCTTATCGTTTTGGGTGGTTTAGGATTTATTGTATATAAAGGGTTTTCGATTGCATTACGCACGAAAGATCCACTAGCACGTATGATTTCTGCTGGTATTTCTAGTTGGATTGGCTGGCAAACGTTTATCAATCTTGGCGGTGTAACTGGGTTAATCCCGTTAACCGGTGTAACGCTACCTTTTATTAGCTATGGCGGGACATCTATAATTATTCTATCTTTAGCGATGGGAATATTAATTAATGTTTCTATGTTTGAAAAGATAGAAAGAAGAAAAACACAATCATAAGGGGGATATCAATGGAGTCAATCAAAAAAATTCTCGTAGCCAATCGAGGAGAAATTGCAATTCGTATTTTCCGCGCATGTACGGAGTTGAATATCCAAACTGTAGCCATTTATTCGCGAGAGGACAGTGGGGCATTCCATCGCTTTAAAGCAGATGAGGCATATTTAGTGGGAGCTGGCAAGAAACCAATTGATGCTTATTTAGATATTGAGGGCATTATTACGATTGCTAAAGATGCTAATGTTGATGCGATTCATCCAGGTTATGGTTTTTTATCGGAAAACGTAGAATTTGCACGTCGTTGCGAAGAAGAGGGGATTGTCTTCATTGGTCCGACTTCCCAGCATTTAGATATGTTTGGAGACAAGGTGAAGGCGCGTGAACAAGCAATTGCTGCAGGTATTCCTGTTATTCCTGGTACAGATGGTCCAGTAGCTGATTTAACTGAGGTAGAGGCTTTTGCTAGCGCTCATGATTATCCAATTATGATTAAGGCAGCACTAGGCGGCGGTGGTCGTGGGATGCGTCTTGTTCATACAGCAGAGGAGCTAGCTTCGTCCTATGAACGTGCAAAATCAGAGGCGAAGGCAGCATTTGGCTCTGATGAGGTGTATGTAGAAAAGGCTATTATTAAACCGAAACATATAGAAGTCCAAATTATTGGCGATAAACAGGGCAATATCATTCATTTATATGAACGTGATTGTTCGATACAACGTCGTCATCAAAAAGTTGTTGAAATCGCACCATCTAACTCGATTTCGGAAGATTTAAGAAACCGAATTTGCGATGCTGCGGTTCAATTAATGAAAAATGTCTCATACATAAATGCGGGGACAGTAGAATTTTTAGTTGCAGGCGAGGATTTTTATTTCATCGAAGTCAACCCTCGTATTCAAGTAGAGCATACGATTACTGAAATGATTACGGGTGTTGATATTGTGCACGCCCAAATTAAAGTGGCAGCGGGCTACGGTCTTCACAGTGAGGAAATACACATTCCACAACAGGCGGATATTCCAATGATCGGGTATGCGATTCAAGCACGTGTCACAACGGAAGACCCAGCGAATGACTTTATGCCAGATACAGGGAAGCTTATGGTGTATCGTTCAAGCGGAGGCTTTGGCGTTCGTTTAGATGCCGGTAATGGTTTCCAAGGGGCTGTAGTAACACCTTACTATGATTCATTACTGGTGAAAATTTCAACAACAGGAATGACGTTTAAAGAAGCCGCAGCAAAAATGGATCGAAATTTAAAAGAGTTCCGTATTCGTGGGGTGAAAACGAATATTCCATTCCTAAATAATGTCGTAACCCACGAGAAATTTTTAACGGGTGCATTTGATACAAGCTTTATCGATACAACGCCTGAACTATTTATTTTCCCTGAGCGTAAGGACCGTGGGACAAAGCTCTTAAGTTATATTGGCAATGTGACACTAAATGGCTTCCCAGGCGTAGAGAAAAAGGCGAAACCAATTTTTGTACAGCCGAGCATCCCAAAAGTCGATAAATTGATCATTCCTCCAGCAGGTACAAAGCAAATTTTAGATGCCCAAGGAGCAGACGGGCTTGTGAAATGGATTCAAGAGCAAGAGGATGTGCTATTAACGGATACAACTTTCCGAGATGCGCACCAATCACTTCTTGCCACGCGTGTACGTTCACAGGATATGTTCGAAATTGCAGACGCAACAGCGCGCATGATGCATGATTTCTTCTCACTCGAAATGTGGGGAGGCGCGACGTTTGATGTGGCGTATCGTTTCTTAAAAGAAGACCCATGGGAGCGCCTTGCCAAGCTACGTGAACAAGTACCGAATGTGTTATTCCAAATGTTATTGCGTGGTGCGAATGCAGTTGGGTACACAAACTACCCAGACAATTTAATTCGTGAGTTTATCGCTGAATCAGCGGCATCAGGCATTGATGTATTCCGTATTTTCGATAGCTTGAACTGGATAAAAGGAATGGAAGTAGCCATTGATGCTGCACGTCAATCTGGTAAAATTGCTGAAGCTGCTATCTGTTACACAGGAGATATTTTTGATGAAACAAGAGCAAAATATTCAGTTCAATACTATAAGGACATGGCGAAGGAGCTAGAAGCAGCAGGGGCCCATATTTTAGCGATAAAAGATATGGCTGGATTATTGAAGCCGGAAGCAGCGTATCGTTTAATTTCAGAGTTGAAAGAGACGACAAGTCTCCCAATCCATCTGCATACGCATGATACAAGTGGCAATGGTATTTATTTATATGCCAAGGCGATCGAGGCAGGGGTGGATATCATTGATACGGCGCTCGGTTCGATGGCAGGTTTAACTTCACAGCCAAGTGCAAATTCCTTGTACTATGCAATGAAGGGCAGTAAGCGTGAGGTTCGTGCCGATATTGATGCGCTTGAAAAGTTATCGTACTACTGGGAAGATGTGCGTAAGTATTATAAGGATTTTGAAAGCGGCATGATCAGCCCACATTCTGAAATTTATGTCCACGAGATGCCAGGTGGCCAATATAGTAACTTGCAGCAGCAAGCCAAAGCAGTGGGTCTTGGGGACAGATGGGAAGAAGTGAAGCGCATGTATTCCCGCGTAAACCTTCTCTTTGGCGATATTGTCAAAGTAACACCATCTTCGAAAGTAGTCGGTGATATGGCGTTATTTATGGTACAAAACGATTTAGATGAAAGCTCTGTACTGACAAGAGGGCAAACTATCGATTTCCCAGATTCTGTGATTGAGTTCTTCCAAGGCTATTTAGGACAACCACATGGTGGCTTCCCAGAGGCACTTCAAAAGGTAGTGTTAAAGGATCGTGAAGCAATTACGGTACGTCCTGGCGAGCTACTAGAGCCTGTGAATTTTGAGCAATTAGAGGCGATACTCGAAGAAAAATTAAATCGTGCCGTGACGAAGCAGGATGTGTTAGCGTTTGCTTTGTATCCGAAAGTGTTTGAAGAGTATGCAAAAACTGTGAACTCCTTTGGGAATATTTCAGTATTAGATACACCAACATTCCTTTACGGGTTAAAACTTGGCGAAGAAGTCGAAGTTGAGATTGAAAAAGGAAAAACATTGATTATTAAACTTGTTTCCATAGGTGAACCACAGCATGATGGTACTCGTGTTATTTACTTCGAGCTTAATGGTCAATCTCGTGAACTAGTCATTCAAGATATGACTGTCGAGGTAGATGGCAGCTTGGCTTTAAAAGCAGATCCAAGCAATCCAAATCAAATAGGAGCAACGATGCCAGGTACGGTCTTAAAGGTAGTCGTATCGAAAGGAAGCCCTGTAAAACGTGGGGATCACTTATTAATTACCGAAGCTATGAAAATGGAAACGACCGTCCAAGCACCAAAAGACGGCGTTGTGAAAGAAGTACACGCAAGTGCGGGGGACGCGATTTCAACAGGTGATTTGTTAATTGAAATTGAATAATCAATAAAAAAGAAGGTTATTAGATTGCTTTTATAGCATACTAATAACCTTTTTTATTTTGCTATTTTGTCTCATCATCATAGTGTAGGATTGATTTTCGTTCCGGCTGATTCACATGACATGCGTTTTAACAAATGCTATCCAACTAACTTTTGAAATTTGTCGGCATCCACCTATCATAGTGAAAAAAAAATCCACATACTATTGATGATGTGTCTATCAATTTGCTATTTTTCAATAATAAATTGTGAAATTTTTGAGGCAGAAGCGTTTGAAAAAATAAAAAGATTCGCCATCATAAAACATGGCGAATCTTTTTCTACTATTATTTGTTTTTTTCATTATAATTGCTACGTGCAACTAGCATTACCATATAGCAAAGTAGACCAAATAGAATTGAAATAAATAATGAATGAAGTAATGCGACTGTTAAATTCAATTTAGTTAAAACTACTAGCATACCAGCAATCACTTGTAAAATTACTATCGTAAAGGCAATAATCCAGCCATAGTAAATAACACGTTGATGTTTATATTCTTTTACAGCGTGCCAAGTTATGTATGCAATCCAAATGAAAAAGATAAGAACAGCTAAGCGATGTCCCATTTGCACCCATTCATACATATTATTAAAAGCTGCGAATGGTGTATCGTTATAGCAAAATGGCCAGTCAGGACATATTAAGCTAGAATCAGTATGACGAACAAGCGCCCCTGTATAAACTACTAAATAAGAATAAATTGTGACAGCAATCGTATGCCGACGTAATTTTTTTCCAATATAAACGTTATCGGCATCAAATTTCCGATCGACTTCAAATACAATCATAGAAAGAAGGAGAACAGCAGCAAAGGAAATAAGAGAAATCCCAAAGTGGAGTGCTAGTATGAAATCACCTTGTCCCCACAACACTTGAGCTGCTCCAATAAGAGCTTGTGCGATTAAGAAAAACATCGCTAAGAAACCTAAAAATTTTACTTCACGAATATGACCGAGTTTACGCCATGTCCAAACTGTTAACGCAAGAATTGAAATAGATACGACCCCAGTTACAAGACGATGTGAAAATTCAATTAAGACTGCTGGTGTAATTTCTTTTGGAATAAGAGAACCATTGCAATCAGGCCAGTTTCGACCACAGCCTAAGCCACTATCTGTTTTGGTAACAAGTGCTCCACCTAGTAAAATAAGGAGCATTCCAACTGTAGCGGCAACAGCAAACCATTTCATATACCTGTTGTGTTGCATAAAATGAGTCACCTACTTTATCTATGAACATTACATGAAAGTAATGTTTCTGCTACTAGATGATATCGAAAATACAGGTAAAAAACAACTTGTAAAGAGTAGGGAGTATTAGATGTTGATTCCATTTCACAAATTGTTCATAATTTCGTGCTCTAACCTTCACAATTCATTTTAGAAAATGTTTTACTATAGATATGTTGTTTTTAATTATTTTTCTAGACAAAGCTAATTTTTACAACTTCATCTAAATTTCACTTAATGTCTAGAAATCAATCGCAAATTTCGCTATAGTAATTGGTAGCGGAATATGCTTACAAAAATGAAAGGAGAGGTATTATGTCAAACGGTCGTGCACTGACGGCTACTAGAAATGGCGGACCAGCATCAACATCAGTTGTAAAAGATTTCTTAGCACTAATAAAAATTGGAATCGTTAACTCGAATCTTGTCACAACTTTTACAGGGATGTGGCTGGCATTTCAATTTACTAGTAGACACTTCTTGCAAGAGCTAGATGTCATATTGTTCACCATGCTGGGTGCGGCATTGATTATAGGTGGCTCGGGCGCAATGAATAACTTTATTGATCAGGATATTGATCCAATCATGAAAAGAACGAAAAGTAGACCGACAGTAACAGGTAGATTTAAGCCGAATTTTGTATTGACCATTGCCCTCTCATTTTTAATTGTAGGTGAAATTTTGTTATTTGCGGCATCGTTTGCGGCCGGCATGTGGGGACTAGTAGGGATATTTGCTTATGTCGTTCTGTACTCAATGTGGTCAAAGAGGAAGCATGTTAGTAACACGGTTGTAGGTAGTATTTCAGGGGCGATTCCACCAGTTATTGGGTTTGCAGCTGTTGAACCTGCATTAGGTCCTGGAGCACTGGCCTTATTCCTCATCATGTTTGCATGGCAACCACCGCATTTTTATGCGCTTGCTATGAAACGCACTGAGGAATATCGTGCAGCTAATATACCAATGCTACCTGTAGTAAAAGGATTTAAACGTACAAAGTACTCGATGTTTTTCTGGATTCTTTTATTATTACCATTACCATTCCTTTTACCAGAGCTTGGGGTTGGCTTTTTAATTCTTGCCACTGCATTGAACTTGGGCTGGTTAATTCTAGCTTTTAAAGGCTTTACCACAAAAGATGATATGAAATGGGCAAATAAAATGTTTATCTATTCGTTGAATCATATGACCATACTATTTGTATCCATCATAATTTTTGCGTTGTTTAGCTGAATTTAGGAATTCTTTCTTTTCCTAAAGAATTCATATAGACAGAACTTATTTCCTAGGTACACATGAAAATACAACAAAGAAAGAGGGGTTTAATTAAGCATGATGAAAGGGCTTAAAAAATGGCGTCTTTTTTCACTACTAGCAGTGATGATGGTTTTCCTTTCTGGTTGTGGTGAAGATTATATTTCTGCACTGAAACCATCTGGTCAAGTAGGTAAAGAACAATTCAATCTATTAATGCTAGCTACTGGGATTATGACGTTAGTTGTAGTAGTAGTATCCGTTATCTATTTACTTGCATTCTTAAAATTCCGCCGTTCAAAAGTTGGCGAAAACGTTATTCCTAAGCAAGTAGAAGGAAGTCACACTCTTGAAATAATTTGGACAGTTATTCCAATTATTTTATTATTAATCTTAGCTGTACCAGTTGTTACGGCTACTTACAAATTTGCAGATGTTGCTGCAATGGACGAAGTAGATGAAAACGGTGACAAAACAGCACTTACAGTAAATGTAACTGCTAAATTATATTGGTGGGAGTTTGAATACCCTAACCAAGGTATTGTAACTGCTCAAGAATTAGTTGTACCAACAGGTCAAAAAGTTTACTTTAACTTAAAAGCTGCCGATGTTAAGCACTCATTCTGGATTCCTGCTGTAGGCGGTAAAATGGATACGAACGTAGATAACTTAAACAAGTTCTATCTAGAATTTGATAAGGAATCAAAAGACCTTAAAGACGGCGTATTCTATGGTAAATGTGCTGAGTTATGTGGTCCTTCACACGCTCTAATGGACTTCAAAGTTAAAGCATTAAGCCCAGATGCATTCGATGCATGGGTAGCTTCAATGAAAACAACAGATGGAAATATGCCAGATAAAACTTCAGCTGATCTTGGGGAAGCAACATTTGCTAAGAGCTGTATGGGTTGTCATGCTGTATCTGGTACAAGCGGCCCAGGTTCAAAAGGTCCTAACTTAACTGCATTTGGTGACCGTAACCGTGTTGCTGGTTTCTTAGAACATAATGAAGAAAACTTAAAAGCTTGGATTAAGGATCCTGGCCAATTCAAACCAGGTAACTTAATGATGAATGCAGATGGTACTGCACCAATTTATGGCGACTTAACTGACGAAGAAATTCAAGCTCTAGCAACTTATATCATGGGCTTATCTGTTGAGAAATAATTTTAAGTTTTATGTAACAAACTTTGAGGGAGGTAAAAGTTGTGAGCTCATACACACAGAAAAAGGGCTTTGGAGCAACTGTCTGGGACTACATTACAACTGTTGACCATAAAAAGTTAGCGGTAATGTATTTATTAGCCGGTACATTGTTCTTCGCTATCGCTGGTTTTGAAGCGTTATTAATGCGTATTCAATTAATGAAACCAAATAACGATTTCATCTCAGCTGGTTTTTTCAATCAATTATTAACAATGCACGGAACAACAATGTTATTCCTAGCTGCGACTCCATTACTATTTGCATTTATGAACATGCTTGTACCATTACAAATTGGTGCGCGTGACGTAGCATTCCCGTTCCTTAACTCTTTAGGGTTCTGGTTATTCTTCCTAGGTGCAGTATTCCTTCACCTGTCATTCTTTATGGGTGGCGCTCCTGATGCGGGCTGGACGTCTTATGCATCATTATCTTTATATTCTCCTGGACATGGTATTGACTTCTATGTTCTCGGTTTACAAATATCAGGGGCAGGTACATTAATATCAGGTCTTAACTTTATCGTTACGATTATTACAATGCGTGCTCCAGGTATGACATTCATGCGTATGCCATTATTCACTTGGACTTCACTTGTATCAAGTGCATTAATTCTATTCGCATTCCCTCCATTAACAATTGGTTTATTAATGATGTTATTTGACCGTATGTTCGGTGGTAACTTCTTTGACCATACAATGGGTGGTAACACAATTATTTGGGAACACTTATTCTGGATCTTCGGACACCCAGAGGTTTATATCTTAGTATTACCAGCGTTTGGTTTATTCTCTGAGATTATTCCAGCGTTCTCTCGTAAACGTTTATTTGGATACTCTTCAATGGTATTCGCAACAATTTTAATCGGTTTCTTAGGGTTCATGGTTTGGGCTCACCACATGTTTACAGTTGGTCTTGGGCCAACAGCTAACGCAATCTTTGCTGTTGCAACAATGGCAATTGCCGTTCCAACAGGTATGAAAGTATTCAACTGGATCTTAACTATTTGGGGCGGATCAATTAAAGTTACAACACCAATGCTTTATGCACTTGGTTTCATCCCGTCATTCGTTGCGGGTGGTGTTACAGGGGTAATGCAAGCATCTGCACCTCTTGACTACCAATTACACGATTCTTACTTTATCGTTGCTCACTTCCACTACGTAATCGTTGGTGGTATCGTAACAGCGTTATTTGGTTCAGCGCACTTCTACTGGCCAATTTTCTTCAACCGTATGTTAAACGAAACACTTGGTAAAATTACTTTCTGGGTATTCTTTATTGGATTCCATTTAACGTTCTTCGTTCAACACTTCTTAGGTTTAATGGGTATGCCACGTCGCGTATTTACTTACATGGAAGGTCAAGGTTGGGATCAGTTCAACTATATCTCTACAATCGGTGCATTAATGATGGGTGTAGGGGTTATCTTAATGGTAATCAACTGTTTAATGTCTATCAAAGGCAAACCAGCAGGTCGCGATCCATGGGGCGATGGACGTACATTAGAATGGTCAATTCCACAACCAATCCCATTCTATAACTTCCGTCAAACACCACTTGTTCGTGGTTTAGATCCTTGGTGGATTGAAAAACAAGAAGGTAATAAAGAAATTACATTTGCTGAGCCAATCGGTGATATTCATATGCCAAATAACTCAGCTATCCCATTTGTTATTTCTATAGGTATGTTTATCGCGGCATTCGGTGCTCTTTATAATCCAGATGCGGATAAACCGTGGTCAATTTACATTTTAATTGCAGGTCTTGCAATTACATTTGGTGCTATGATTTTCCGTTCTGTTAAGGACGATCACGGCTTCCACTTACACAAAGAAGAAATTCTTGAAATCGAAGAACATCTTTATGGCAAAGGGGGAAATAAATAATGGATTTCAATACTAAATTTACTCCTCATACTTGGCCTGATCATCCTGAACAAGCTACGATGGAAGGGAAAAATAAAGTTGTTGGTTTCTGGATTTTCCTTGCTTGTGAAGTTGTACTTTTCGCAAGTTTATTCGCTACTTACCTAGCACTGAAGAACAAAGGGCCTGCTGGCATGGAGTTCACAACACAAAGTTTATTTGAATTACCTTTAGCTTTCGCAATGACGATGTTATTATTAACATCTTCACTAACGTCTGTTTATGCAATTTACCATATGCGTAACTTTAACTTTAAAGCTATGCAAACTTGGTTTGGTATTACAGTACTTTTAGGTCTTGGATTCTTATGTCTTGAAATTTATGAATTCAATCATTATGTAGGTCTTGGTTTTACATTTGACCAATCTGCATTCTCAACTGCGTTTTATTCATTAGTTGGTACACATGGTTTCCACGTAACATTAGGTCTTGTGTGGATTACTACGTTAATGCTTCGTAATGCTAAGCGTGGCCTTAACTTATACAATGCACCTAAATTCTTCGTGGCTGCTTTATACTGGCACTTTATCGACGTAGTTTGGGTATTCATCTTTACAGTAGTTTACTTGATGGGAGTGATCGGATAATATGTCTTCACACGATACACCTATAGTTGCTAAGTCTCAGGCACAATTCGAGTATGATCGTCATCATAATGCCGTTCATATGCGTAAACAAGTAATCAACTTTGCGCTAATGATTTTCTTTACGTTTATCGCATTCGCAGTAGTTGCAGCTGATTTTTCTAAATACTTAATATTACCACTCATTTTATTGCTTGCTGGTGTTCAAGTTGTTCTTCAACTGTACTCTTTCATGCACTTAGAAGACAAAAAAACACACTTCGGTGGTGTAATTGGCTTCTTCATGTGGATGGGTATATTAATCGCATTTACATTCTTCTTAGCATTTTTAACAATTATTTGGTGGTAATCACCAAAAAAGCACGTTCTCTACTTCCAGTAGAAACGTGCTTTTCTTTTTGGGTCTATTTAAGAAATAATATAATTCATGTTGGGTTTAGATACTTTGAATATTTTTTCTATAGATACGATAATCTTGTAAGAGGGGTAAACTATAGATAGTAATTTGTTCACCTTTCGTTCATTGCAGAATAAGTGTAAGCGTTCTATAATAGGAGTACTGAAGTTAAAGGAGTGCGTTCTGTATGCCACTTAGTATATTTGGTTTCCAAGCTTTATGGAGCCCATATTTAATAGGGGTTCTTGTTTTCATAACAGTCATCTATTTTTTAGTCACAACAAAGTGGCGCAAGGATTTTAAAGTAAGTGAGCCTTTGAAAAAGGGAGAGGCTATTTATTTTGTACTGGCAATGGTAACGATTTATATTATTAAAGGATCTCCAGTAGATTTAATGGCGCACATTATGTTTACGATGCATATGGTACAAATGGCTATTTTATTATTACTTGTACCGATTTTCTTAATTAAGGGAATTCCTTGGTGGGTATGGAAAGTAGCGATTGAAGCACCGGTTGTTAAATCTTTATTTAAAGTATTTACACTCCCTGTGGTTGCGGTATTTGTGTTTATTGGTTTATTTTCTTTCTACCATTTACCTACAGTATTAGATTACATTAAATTAAACGAAACTTTACATGGTACATATACATTTGTATTATTTGTTTCTGCTGTTTTAATGTACTGGCCTTTGATTCAAAAGATGCCTAATAGTCCACAAATGAAACCTTTGCATAAGTTAGCCTATATCATTGCTAACGCTGTATTAATTACACCTGCGTGCGCGTTAATTATTTTTGCTTCAGACGCTATGTATGAAACATATACAAATGGTGATGCATGGTTAAAAGCAATGGAACTTTGTGTACCAGCTTCTACATTATCTAGTTTATCTCTTTCAGGACCAGAGCTCTTTACAAATATGGATCCTGTTGCTGATCAGCAGCTAGGCGGCGTTTTAATGAAGATTTTACAAGAGATTATTTTTGGTGTATTACTTGGAGCAATATTCCTTAATTGGTATCGTTCAGAACAAAAGGATCCTGATAAAATTACTGCTGATGCGTTAAAAGAACATCAAAAGAAATGGGAAAGCCAACAGCAACATCAGTTGTAAAATAGAAACTTTAATTTGTATAAGGGGTTTTGTAAATGGAATTGCAAATTTTGCCTACTATAAGTACATCATTCATCGTTATTAGTGCAGTACTTGTAGCTATTGGTTGGGGCTTAATTATAAAAAGAAAAGTAGAGGCACATAAAAAAGTAATGCTTGCAGCAGGAGTTGCAGCACTTATCTTCTTTATTATTTATGCTTCACGTACAGTCTTTATTGGTAACACAGCATTTGGTGGCGGAGAAGATTTAAAACCATATTATACTTTCTTCTTAATTTTCCATATTACTCTGGCAACAACTGGAGCAGTATTTGGTATTGTTAGTATTATTTCTGGTTTGAAAACTAATCTCAAGCTTCATCGTCGTATTGGACCGATTACAAGTATTATTTGGTTCTTCGTAGCTATTACCGGAGTTTTAGTATACATTTTACTATATATTATGTTTGAACCGGGTGAAACAACATCTGTCATTAAAGCTATTTTAGGCTTTTAACCTCTTTCAGCGGGTGTTCGAACATCCGCTGAAAGAGGATGCAATTATGCCTATGCCGAGGCATAATTGATTAAAAAAGTCTCCCTCCTTATTTTTGAGAAGGAGGGAGATTTTTTATGGATGTTTGATTAAATAGGGAAAGGACAACAACTACGAGTAAAGGACCGATTAGAATACCAAAAAATCCAAATATTTTAAAGCCGATAAACATCGCAATAAAAGTTGTTAGTGAGGAGAGTCCAACTTTATTTCCAATAACTCTAGGCTCAATCATACGTCGAACTAGAAATTGTAAGATCGTTAGTATGACTAGCATAACTGCATAGATATATTCACCTGTAAAGGCTTTGTATATTGCCCAAGGAATAAGCAAAATAAATGAGTCTAAAAAAGGAATGAAATCTAAAATGACTAGTAAGAGTGAAAAAATAAGTGGGAATGGAGTTTTAAGAAAATAAAAGGTTCCAAAAGATATAGCAAAAATGCAAATACCAACTAAAAATTGTGCTTTCATAAAACCAAATAAAGCAAGTTTCACGCGCTGTCCAATAAATAGTATTTTTTGATGATAGTGAAATGGAATAGGCGCTAACATTTTACGGTTAATATTCGGTAATTCTAAAAGAAGCATATATAACACAATCCAATAAACAAAAATATCAAACAAACGAGAAGGTATATACGTAAGTAAAGATGACCAAACATTCACATTTGTTAAAGAAAGAGCATATTTCTCGATTGAAGATAGAGCTCGTGCTATCATAAGTTGAATTTGTATAACTAGATCTAAGGGCAAATGATAAGTATAGTTGGAAAGCTTTGATTGTATTTCAATCCATAGTGCTGATAGCTGATTGAGGTACTCTGGAATATGAACGATAAAAGTTGAAAATTGTTTCCAGCTTATAAATATAATGAGAATACATAATAGTAATGAGATACTTGAAAAGAATATAAAAAAAATGGATGCGACTATTTTGCGTTTTTTTCGGAACCGTTTACTAATTCGGATGATGACCGGTTCCAATAATAATGCAGTTACGTAGGCAAGCAATATGGGTAGTGACAGGGATATAAACCAGAGAATTGCAATTCCGACAGCTATAACGATTATCGGATGGCGAAAAAAGGGGTGTTTGAAAAATTGTAACATTAACTTCACCTACATCATGTAAAAGATATAGTTAGTATGGGAAGAAATAAAATTTTTACTCAAAATAAAAAAGACTGGACCACCAGTCTTTTCAGATTTAGCTATTGCACTGCATGCTGTTGCCAATTTTGCTGTTGCCTGATAAATAATAAAATGATTTCGATGTTTAATCGACATGTAAGCACCGTGAAATAACTATCTAAAATTATGCATGAATTTCAAAAGCTTGTAGGTCTAATTTAACCTTTTTTAAGATTTCTTCACATTTTTTTACAAGATGAGCTGGGAAAACTTCATCATCACCATACTCAACGCCGTGTGGATAGTAGTACTTACCAAGCGCTGGTTTCATTAATGTTAGGATTGCATCGTGTGCACCAACATCACCTGATTTTGCATATGCGAATACACGTAGGTAATAACGTCCTTCACGAGTATCGAAACGCTTATCAAATGTCATACGCTCGTAATCCCAGCCGCCGTCACATTCTAAACCATTGTTTTTCATGACGCTTACAATAAGTTCTTGATCAGCTGTTAAATTTTCAAGGTTAGTATTTTCAAAATACATTTATAATCCTCCTTTTGGTTCTCGTACCAAAGTATACGCTCATTTTTATAATAGAGCATATTCGACATTGTTGCAATGACAACATTGTGTCAACCCAATTACAATTGATATAATAAATTAGAATAATGTGATAAGAAGGAGTCATGTATGAAAGCTTTATTTCGCATTTTTATGGCATGTATTGCAATTGTGTTGATTGGCTTTATTTTTTTTAATACACCACGTGAAAACGAGCCACTAAAAGGCCCGAATGCCAACTCAAATATTATTCCAAAAACTGAATTAAAGCAGCCAGAAGTGGGGGCAACGACACGTCCAAAAAGTGGGATGTCGACTTTAATCGGTCAAGGAGTAAAGGTAGTTTTGGATAAATATGGTGAGCCGGCACGAAAGGAACCATCATCCTTTGGTTACGATTGGTGGATCTATAATACAAATGCTTCTACATTTTTCATGGTAGGCGTTGAAAATAATGTTGTAACACAAGTTTACATTTCAGGTAAAGATTTAGATGCTTACCCTTTTAAGGTTGGTCAGAAGCGCGATGATATATACAGAATGACAATCATTGATTATGAAGTAACTGCGAATGTCGATAAAAATATTTTCGTTTTCTCAATGAGTGAAGAAGATATGCAGACACGATTGCTTATAAAATTCGATGGGCTTTTTGCACAACTTTATATAGATAGAGAAACGGGTGAGCTACAAGGGATACGCTTTACTAATAGTAAAACGCTTGTTCTTCATCAACCTTATGAAATGACTTATCAAGGCGAGCTAGTTATACCAACACCTCCTTCTTCCTTTTTACAGCAGGAAATTAATGAAGCCAGTGCTACAGAGCTTGACGATTTAATAAATGTAACGAGAGTCCAACATGATTTAGCTCCATTAAATATGGATAAATCATTAGAAGAAGTTGCAAAAATGCATAGTGAAGATATGAAGGTTCAAAATTTCATTGGTCATGAATCACCAACAAATGGAGATTTAAAAAAGAGATTGGAAACTCATGGAATCGAATATAGTGAGGCGAATGAAAATCTTGCGACTGATTATTTTGATGCGATTGAAGTAATACATGGCTGGCTTAATTCACCTGAGCATCGAAAAATCATTTTAAATGATAAATATACGGCGGTGGGATCTGGTGCATTTTTAAACTATTATACGCAAATATTTTTAGAATCTTCATCTCAGAAGTTAAATAGTGACTCTGAGGAATCAGAAGAAAATATCGATGAATCATCACAATAAATATAGAAATCTGAGACTGAAGATAAACTTGGCGAAATCAAGTTTATCTTCAGTCTTTTTATTTTTAGGCGAAATAGATAAGCACAATGACCTCCTACATTTTTCGTCACACCGGTACATATGCCGTCATATGATAGAGAACCGAAAGGGGGAATGAAGCTTGCAATTAGCTGAGCTATTAAAAGACTGGCCATGTAGCGTAACCGGAGGATCTATTCGCACAACTATTACAGGTATTGAGGATTATGCTCAGGCAATAAAACCTGGGGATATTTTTATTGTACGTAAGGGTAAAAAAACATCAGGAAGTCGTTTTGTCAAAGAAGCATTAGCTCGGGGTGCAGCCGCTATAGTATCAGAGGAAAGTATTTCACTACCTATTACCGATCAAAATATTCCTTTTGTTTGGGTTCCGAATACATCACTATTTTTATCGTATGCGAGTGCAAAGCTTTCAGCCTTTCCAGCAGAAGCATTAACAGTCATTGCGATTACTGGTACAAATGGTAAAACAACAGTGAGTCATTTTGTGAGCCAATTGCTAAGAGCGCTACATAAAAACGTTGCAGTTATTGGAACTGTAGGATTTTTCATCAATGAAGAGAAACAACAAACAGTGTATGAGCAATTAACTACATTACAGGCAAAAGAGTTGCATCCTATTTTAAAGCAATGTGTACGAAATGGTGTTACACATGTTGTTTTAGAAGCTTCATCAATGGGATTACAGCAACATAGACTTGATCATTGTGATATTGATTGTGGCGTTTTTTTAAATTTATCGGAGGATCATTTAGAAGATCACGGAGGGCTTGAGGCATATAAACGTGCGAAAAAAAGGCTGGCAGATTTATCGAAAAAGCTAGTGCTAAATGGAGATGATAATTTTTGCCGTTCTGTCGGTATTTATGATAAGAAAAAATCCTGCTCATTTGGCTTTGATAATCATAATGATTTACATATCCAAATTGTCAGTGAATCAATTGGAAAAACAGTACTTTGTTTGCAAACGTCATCGAGTGAGCATATTGTAGAAATCCCTTTTGTCGGGAAATATCATGTGCAAAATGCTGTAGCTGCGTTAATGACTTTATGGCGTCTAGGTTTCTCAATTGAAGAGATAGCGGAGCATATGTGGTTGTTAAGGCTACCGGAAGGAAGACTTGAGAAAATAGACAATCCATCTGGGATTGATGTGTTTGTAGATTACGCGCATACTGCAGAGGCATTACAGGCTGTTTTGCAAACTTTTGATCGCTCGAAAACTCTTTACCTTGTATTTAGTTGTGGGGGAAATCGAGATAAGGCGAAACGTTTTGCGATGGGAGCAGTAGCTAGTAAGTATGCAGATGTAATTTTTTTGACAACTGATAATCCACGTGATGAAGACCCTATTTTAATTAATGAGAGTATTGTAGCTGGTTTTACTGAACAGCAATATTATGAAATCTATCTAGATCGAAAAGTTGCTATTCATCAAGCATTAGCAAAGGCAGAAAAAGGTGATATTGTACTTGTTGCCGGAAAAGGGCATGAACAGACCCAACAAATAAAAAATCAAAAATTCCCTTTTTCCGATCAACAATGTATTCGAGATTACTTTTTAAATCTTATGTCTGAGGACGGCGTTGAATGACAAAGAAAGAACCAGTTGCAATAGCAAGTTTTCGTCCAGTCTCATCCTCGATATCACATTCCATCACAAGTGTCTGACGACCTTTATGTACGAAACGTCCACGAGCGATTAGTTCCTTGTTAGTCGTTGTAGCGATATAAGAGATATTCATATTTGTTGTGACAACATTGTATCCTTCTGGTACTGAACGCGAAGCAAGTCCTCCCATTGCCGCATCTGCAATAGTTGCAATAATTCCACCGTGTGGTACCTTAATGGTATTATGGATAACGGGTGTAATGGGAATACGAACCTCACTAACTTCAGGCTCAAATTTGCCTACCATGTGTAAGGCAGCATTAATATATCGTCGATGAATACCTTGCTGTTTATCGCGAAGACCAGACAATAAATGTAGTAAAACTTCCTCATCTTCACCTGTACTATGTTGTAAAATCTCTGCTAGTAATTGTTCTATTTGTCCTTTAGATGATGGTACCAATTAAAAAACTCCTTCATTAAAAATTATCAATAATGTAAAATTACCATAAAATCTGTTATGATGGGAAAGAGATTGGGGGAATTAAAAATGATGATGACCTCTGACTGGGCAATCATTTTGGATGAGGCCGATGCGCTTTGTGAGATGATTCTTTCCTCTGAGCCTGCGAAAATGCTGCAGCAAGCGTATGATGCTGTGTATAGCGATGTTCAAATAGTTGAAGCTATTTACGCATTTAATCGCATGAAAGAGCAGTATGAAGATGTACAACGTTTCGGAAAATATCATCCGGACTATCATACAATTATGAAATCGATTCGTCAGCAAAAGCGCGCACTCGATTTGAATGAAAAGGTTTCGGCTTTGAAAATTGCTGAGAATGATTTTCAAGATTTGCTTGATCAAATAAGCTTACTTATAGGGAAAACTGTTTCAGAAGCGGTAAAAGTTCCTGTAAGTAATCCGTTCTTTTCAGCAGGTTCTTCATGTGGTGGAGGATGTGGCTCAGGCGGTTCTTGCTCTTGTTCTGCATAAACAAAGTAATACTTTTTCTTAGACTGTAAGCGAACTCAAGTGAGTTTGTCTGCAGTCTTTTTTTGTTACTATCGCGATAGTCATAAACATCAGGATGTATTTATTGCAGAAAAATTGTATAGTAATTGCATAGGTGATATAGAAATTAAAGGAGGAATAACTGATGAAGACTTATCGAATTGCCGTTATACCAGGAGATGGGATTGGTAAAGAGGTTGTACCAGCGGCGATAGAAGTTCTAAATAAAGCCGCTCAATTAGATGGTAGCTTTCAATTTGAATGGACAACATTCCCATGGGGCTGTGATTATTATTTAGAGACAGGCAAAATGATGCCTGATAATGGTATTGAAATTTTGAAAGGTTACGATCAAATCTTTTTAGGTGCTGTAGGTATGCCAGATTTAGTACCAGATCATATTTCATTATGGGGACTACTTATTAAAATTCGTCGCGAGATGAAGCAAGCAATTAATGTGCGTCCAGCCAAGTTACTTCAAGGTTTGCCTTCACCTTTACGTAACCCAAATGGCTTTGATTTTGTTGTTGTGCGTGAAAACTCAGAGGGAGAGTATGCTGAAAGTGGTGGCAGAATACATAGTGGACAGGATGAGGTTGCAATCCAAAATGCTATTTTCACAAGAAAGGGAACAGAGCGTGCAATGCGATATGCATTTGAAATGGCGAAAACTCGACGTCAGCATGTTACAAGTGCCACAAAATCTAATGGAATTACATACAGTATGCCTTTTTGGGATGAAGTATTTGCGGAAGTAGGTAAAGATTACGAGAACATAGGACAAGTATCTAATCATATTGATGCGTTAGCTGCCTTTTTAGTGATGAAACCAGAAAACTTTGACGTAATCGTTGCATCCAATTTATTTGGAGATATTTTAACTGACTTAGGTGGTGCAATTATGGGGAGTATCGGAATTGCTCCGGCTGCAAATTTAAATATAGAGCGACAATATCCATCCATGTTTGAACCAGTCCATGGCTCCGCTCCTGACATTGCAGGACAAGGGATAGCAAATCCGCTTGGACAAATTTGGACAGGTAAAATGATGCTTGATTTTTTAGGCTATCATGAGCTTGGTACAAAAGTACTGAATGCGATGGAAGCAACATTGGCAGAAGGTATTAAAACAGCCGATTTGGGAGGAAAAGCTACATTACGTGATGTAACGGATGCAGTATTACGTCATTTACAATAAAGTGAAAAAATTATTTAAAATGATCCCTGTTACATGTTAATTATATAGGTAGAGAATTAATAAAAGGTAAGGGCTTTTAGAAGGCCCTTACCAATCAATGTGTTAAGCAATATAAAATGGAGAGAAGGCTCCATTCCTATGTTCTTATTTTTGTAGTAATTCTACAGCAATATCAGGTCGATCTGTAATAATACCTTTTGCGCCGTTGTGAATTAATTTATTCATTGTTGTTACGTCATTGATAGTCCAATAATGAACAGGGATGTTTAAATTGCTTAAAAACTGAATAAACTTAGGAGATTCTAATGTAATGACTCCTGATTTAGGCGGTATTTGGAATACATCTACCTTTGGATGATATAAATGTCCGAACTGGCTTGAGAAAGAAGCGAATGCTTTACGAATATCTGATTCACCTGCACCGAGTGCTACTTGATTTTGCGCATATAAATTAAAACGATCTACTTGTTCACCGTAAAAGCTTGTGACAACAACTCGATTTTCAGCCCCGAGCTCTTCGATTAAACGCCATAGTTTAGAAGGCATTAAACTTCCTTCATACGTATCTGGTGCATCTTTAATATCAATATTTACCAACATGTCTGGGTAAGTTTCTAATAGTTCACGTAATGTTACAACATCTATTTTTTCATCTCGATACGGAAATTCCCCATCTAAATCTTCAAATTGATAACCGTGGTTTAATGCATTTATTTCTGCTAAAGTCATATCTGCAACAAGTCCATAGCCATCTGTCGTACGATCAACAGTATCATCATGAAAAACGATAATTTCCTCATCTTTGGTTAAGCGAATATCTATTTCAAAACCGTCAACACCTAACTGTGCGGCTTTTTCAAAAGCAGGCATTGTATGCTCAGGTGCTAAATGAGCACCACCACGATGTGCGAGAATAATTGGGTGATCAAATTGTAACGCCTGTTTACCTTCTCGTTGTTGTGGTTTAGAAATAGCTTTACTACCTGCCCATGCAGCCGCACTTGCCGCTGCGATTGCAAGCGCAATCTTTGTTTTCTTACCCATTTTCGTCCTCCTTAACAATTAAATTAATATAAATAGTACTGGCAATTTCACTTTTAAAATTCAGCGAGCAAACAAAAAGTTCTAACTTTAACTAGTACTCTATAACTTGCATAAGTGAATGTAAAACTCTTAGTCAACGTTGTATGCTTTTCCATTATAACGGAAAATTGAGCGTTCTGTCAGCTAAACTCTGTTGCTATCATTTTCCGGTCTATGGTATTCTTTTATGTAAGAAATGAGGGGAATACTATATGAACGAACGACAAGGACTAATCGTTTACGTCCATCAATTAAAACATGCGAAGTCTCTTCGAAAATATGGTCATGTTCTTTATATTTCTCGGAGGCAAAAATATGTATTGCTTTATTGCGAGCGAGAGGAAATTGAATCAATGACAACAAAACTTCAGCGCCTTCCATTCGTGAAAGACGTTGTAAAGTCTTATCGTCCATTTGTTAAAACTGAGTTTGAAAATGCTAAACCAGATAAAGCGAAAGAATATGACTATAAAGCAGGTCTATAATATTATGTTAATGCCGGGATATAGTGATGAAGTCTCATTATTCCAATTAAGTATTGATAAAATAGTTTTGATTCCGAAAATATAGAAGAGTGCTTTATTTCTACAACAACCGCTTTTCTATCTAGTCGTTTAATACTTTCTTCAAATATTTTTTGTCGCTGTGAAGGCTGCTCTTCGTTATAAGGGATGCCTTCTCGACAAATATAAATCGGCATGAATTTACTTTCACCGACTGGTTTTAAAGCGACTGCTAAAGAGACAACCTTTTTTTCTTCTTTAGTGGATGTTAGTATAAAGGCTTGGTGGAAGCGATCTTGATTGGTTCTCACTAATTCAAGTAGCTCATAAACATCACCATAGCCCTCACCTAATTCTATAAATTGTTGTGGCATAATAAATGCACATCCTTTCCAATACACATAGTATCATGCTGCGGGAGGTCAAGCACATGAAATTTGCAATGAGTTTTTTTTCTATTCTAGCACTAATCATTACCGGAACGATGTTTTTCCAGTACCATGCTTATTCGTCTGACTTAGAAACAGGCGAAGGTGAATTCCATTATTCTCAAGAGATAGAAATTGTCTATCGAGAAAATAGCTTGGATATTCGTCAACATTTTAAAAATTTACCCAACCAAAAAGTGAAAATAAAGTGGCCGGAAAATGCGGTGAATCCAAGTTGCTTTATTGATAACGAAAAAAGCTGTGATCGCTTATCAAAAGAAGTCTCATATTTTAAAAAAGGAGAGACTAAATCACAATCTGTTTCATACATAATTCCAATTGAGGGTGGCTTAAAAGATAAAATGCTCATCCAAAATGTTTTCGCCACATTAACGAATGGTGAAGCATCTTATTCTGTTGTACATATTTCAACTGATAGTAAAATTGTTGGTCAATGGATAACTGGCTTGCCTTTAGTAGGTCAGCAAAAACTATCACTTGTTAACTATACAATGTTTAGTGGATATGGTACAGTTCGTGATATTTATTGGCAAACGGGTAATTTAAAAGTACAAGAGCAAACCCCTGTGTTATCTATTTATGCCCCGGGAGCTATTTCGAAGGATTTCTTAAAATCATTGGAAAATTTAAAGTTTTTGAATGATCAACACATTGCTATTATTCAAGAAAAGAATCCGGTGAAAGAACATGATGATCGACTTCTATTTTTGCCAGAGTTAACTGAACAAGCTGTTGAACAAGAAGTTATATTATCACAAATAAAGTCACAATATAAGTTTGAAAATTCACCAACATGGTTGCCAGAAGTTATAGCATCCTATTTAGTGAAGGATACGATTGGGTCGGATAAGGCAAAAGAAATCGTGAAGACGTTAAAAGAATATATGACAGCTAATCAAGAGTCAGCATGGCTAGAAATTTTGAATAAACTTGGGGAAGAGCCGATTTCCCCTACATTAATGGACGATCTTTTATCTGAGGTATTAGATGCAAAAACGTCTTATTTTAAGTTGAATGCGGCTCAAGAAAATGGCACGTATCCACTATTATTTGAGGACGATCGAAGTGTTTACGTTAATGACGTTTTGAGAAAAGATGTTCATGTAATTCTTCATGAAGGGCAAGTATTATATACTGCTGATACATTGTTGCCTTATCTAGGCTATACTGCTGGTGAAGGTGAAAATGGATATTATATCAATGGTGATAATCGTATTTTCCGATTCCCGAAAGAACCAGGATTTTATGTATTTAATCAACGTAGATATTCTACTATTTCAGAACCGATTATTAAAATTGCCAATAATTATTATGTTGAAGAAGCTTGGCTACAACGATTATTTTTAGTAGAATTACAAAAAAGCGATGGTCGTATTAATATCAAGATGTTAACTCAAGAACAAGAACAAAAATAAATTTTTTGCAGCGGAGGTTCGTCTTTCGCTGCAAAAATGCTTTTATCTTCATTTAGCATGTTTTTTGTAGCGAAAGAACAATTTTTTTGTCTGTGCGAAAGCGAAGCAAGCGACAGCAACAACGTTTTTTGTCTGTGCGAAAGCGAAGCGACAGCAACAACAACAACAACAACAATTACGCCAAGGCGAAATTGATATATGGAATAAGAAAGTACGGTGATTTGCCTATGAGAGTTGTAGCAGGAGAACGTAAAGGGATGCCATTAAAGGCGATTGCAGGGAATACAACGAGACCAACAACTGATAAAGTAAAGGAATCTATATTTAATATTATTGGTCCATTCTTTAATGGTGGAATAGCGCTAGATTTATTTGCAGGGAGCGGCGGCTTAGGTATCGAATCTTTAAGTAGAGGGGCTGAGCACGCTGTTTTTATCGAAAAGGATGCAAAGGCGTTCCAAGTGCTACAGGAGAACATAAAAAAATGTCGTTACGAGGATTGTTCTGAGTTATTTCGTATAGATGCGAAACGTGCTGTGAAAGCGTTATTAAAACGTGATATAACGTTTAAACTAGTATTTTTAGATCCACCATATCATCACAAAGAATATTATGACTTGGTGCAGATTCTTGTCGACAATGATAAAATTCAGCATGATGGCATTATTTTATGTGAGCATGCAAAAGAAGTAGAATTACCACAAAGATTTGGGGACTTTGTATTAAAAAGACAAGAAACATATGGTGGAACGATTATTTCAGTTTATCTGTGCGAAAGCGGAGTGTAAACAAAGCGTCATCAAACACATGTTTACTGTAGCGAAAGCAAAGCGAAATTGATCGTTGCATAGAGGAAGAGGGAGAATAAGTTGGCAGAGAAGATTGCTGTAGTTCCTGGAAGTTTTGATCCGGTAACATTTGGTCACTTAGATATTATTAAACGGGCGGCAGATGTATTTGACACAGTTTATGTTGCTGTTTTAAATAATTCATCTAAGCAGCCATTGTTTTCAGTAGAAGAGCGTATGGCTTTAATGGCTGAAGTTACTAAAACGTTGCCTAATGTACGTATTGAAAGCTCGTCTGGGCTATTAATAGACTATGCTAAGGAAAAAAAAGCAAAAGCGATTGTTCGAGGTTTACGAGCTGTTTCGGATTTTGAATACGAAATGCAAATTACTTCGATGAACCGCTTTCTTGATGAAACCATTGAAACGTTTTTCATCATGACAAAAAATCAATATTCATTCTTAAGCTCAAGTATTGTCAAAGAGGTTGCGAAATACGGTAGTGATGTTAGCGAGCTTGTTCCTACTTGTGTTGTAGAAGCTTTGAAAGAAAAGTATGGTTTTAATAAATGAATCAAAAAGGGGGATGTCTTATTTTTAAAGACATCCTCCTTTTTTTGATTAAAAGATGGATTTAGGAATTATTATATTTTTTGTTGATATTTACTGTTGTAATAAAAATGAATGAATTCCTCTGTTGTACTTGCTCCTAAGTCCAGTCTTTACTCCAAAAAATGAGAAGGTAGATGATTATTTATTTTAAGAAAAAAAGAGCATAAATAGTGGGTACAATGATTATGCTAAGTAGGCGGAATTTTATATATGGTCGAACGGAAAGCTTGGCTGATTTCGCAATAACAAAAATTTGTAAGTGAATGCTTATACTTTGCATGGTTAACAACATTACAACTAGTAATGGTAAATAGGAAAGATTGGGAAAAGCTGAGACAGTCATTTTAAGACCGTTTGTAACTTCAAGAATTGCAGCTATGGAAAGCTCAGCTGTATAGGGAAGTTTAGGTAGCAGTGAATCTAAGCCTTGCTGGACAATCGTCTGGATGGTAGTGAAAAAAATTATTGTAGTTCCAACTAATAGTATTGTCGGTGCTGTTTCTTTAATGCTTTCAGAAAATGGTGCTGTATGCAAAGGTGTATTGTGGATGGAGATACTAGGTGGATCCGTTTTACGAAATAAGAAATAACCAGTTATTAAACAACAAATATTAAAACTATGTAGTAAACATAAAAACATCCATCCGAACGTATTACTGTGTAATAAATCAAGGCTTACAAATCCTAGCACGAAAAGAGGACTTGGCGCGTGACATACGGCTAATAAAAAATTTGCTTCTTTAGGATGTAGTTGCCCACTGTTTTTTAAGTAAACAATGGTTGTTGCTCCAGATGGATATCCCCCCAGTGCGCTAATAATGTAGGCTTGTACGTATAAAGAAGCTCTTTTTGTTTTCGTTCGCATTGGAGCTGTTAAACGGAGAAGCCATTGCGTTAAAATAAGGTAAGGTAATAAATACGGGAAAAGGGCCTCCATAAAAAGATTTAAACCTAAATCAGTACCGTTATGAGCAGTTTGTGGGAATAACAAGAGTAATAGAATAAGAACTATGCAAATCGCTATTTGAATTATCGCATACATGTTATCATCTCGTTTCAACTTTTTGTCATTCACATAGGCAAATGCTAAAATCAATATATGTAAAAAAGGCAAAAACATGAACGTATGGTTTTGTGAGCGTCCTAGGAGGTTTTTTCTAATGAAGAAAAAAATTAGTATTTATGCAGTGTTATTAGTCGTGATTTGTTTTTTAATGTTATACCGACTAGACGCTTATATCATGAAGCCAGGAAGTGCTTATGATGTCAGTAAATTTGTTAACGTTGACAATAGCCACACTGATGATAAAGGTTCCATGAGTTTGATGACAGTGGCTATGCAACAAGCTACGCCTTTTTCATATCTATGGGCGAAAACTCAAAAATATCAAAAACTAATGGATATTGAACAAGTTCGAAACCCATTGGAGGATGAAGAGGAATATAATGTTCGACAGCTTAAATTAATGTCTGATTCTCAATTTAATGCAAAGTATGTAGCTTTTCAGAGAGCCAACATTCCAACAAAAATTCTTTTTAACGGTGTTTTTGTATTAAATGTCCTTGATGGCGGTGCTTCGGATAGTTTATTAAACGCTGGGGATGAAATTATTGAAGTTGACGGACAAAAAATTACAAACCAACAAATGCTTGTAGATCTTTTAAAGCCAAAGCAGCTTGGAGATACCGTGACGATTAAATTTATACGCAATAAAAAAGAACAAGAAGTAACGATTACATTGAAGGAAATCCCTGGATCAGAAGAGAAAAGGGCTGGTTTAGGTATTACTTATACTGAAAGTAAATCTATTGAAACAAATCCAAATGTGTCTATGAAAACTGAGGATATTGGAGGTCCGTCTGCTGGACTAATGTTTACTTTAGAAATTTTGGATCAACTCCTTGATGAAGATTTAACGAAAGGTTATGCTATTGCGGGAACAGGGGAAATGCTAGTTGATGGCTCTGTAGGAAGAATCGGTGGAATAGACTATAAAGTCATTGCTGCTGACCGTGATGGTATGGAAATCTTTTTTGCACCAGATGATGAAATTTCTCCAGAAATGAAAGCTAAATATCCTGAATTGGAATCTAATTATGCTACAGCAGTAAAGACGGCTAAAGATATTGGAACAAAAATGAAAATAGTTCCGGTTAAAACTGTGGATGATGCAATTGCATACTTAAAACAGTTACAGCCAAAATAAAGTTTTTTCTTTGTAACGTGGGGCGACATAAAAAAGTAAAAGGATTCACACATAGTTTTGTGTATGAATCCTTTTTTGCTCTTTGGAAGGTGGATGTCGATAAAAATTAAAAGTTGGGTGATAAAACGTGAAAGTTAGTCGATAAAAATTAAAAGTTAGGCGATAATTCCTGAAAGTATTCCGATAAAATGCAAAAGTTGGATGACATTTTGTTAAAACGTATGTCATGTGGATAGGTTGATTGGAGTGGAGGCTGGGATGAGCTATAAAAGATGCCTCTAATTTGATTTATACAATTTTTTTTACAGTAAAAAAGGATGCTAGAAGAATTTCTGGCATCCTTTTTCGTTACTTAAAAACGAATCGGTGGTGTTTGATAATCTTTAGGAAGACTGTGCTCTTTTGTTCCACGTTCTATACTTAAATTGTATACTTCTGCTGCATGAATATCTACAGCAAGCATAGCATCATCCATAGCTGCAACACGACTTATTAAAGGTAAAGGTATGTCTTTTTTATGCTTCCCTAAATAAGCTTGTCCCTTCTTGCTCATACCAAGTAAACGTATACTGGATGGGGCTTCAAAGCTTTGCAACTGTTTCTTTGTAAAACCAGTATAAATGTGTGTGAGCATACGTTGAAGTCTTGTCCAAGTATAGCGCTTGGATTTAATTTTCTCCATGAAGCTATTGAATGAATGACTCGTTTTCGCTGCTTTTATAAGCGCGTTCTCAATTCCTTCTGTTACTTCAGCATAGCGCGTAAGTTCATTAGGTGTGTGGCGAATAAGTGTAAACTGTAAAAAAGGCCAAAAAGTCTCCCAACTTGCAAATTCACCATATTTTTCGTGCCAATCAGCTAAATAATCAAACGATGCTTTAGGGAGAAAATCTTCCACACCTTGTAGGGTGCTAGTTGTTGCTAGAGCCTTGCGTATTCCTGTTGCACTAGCAATGGATGCACCTTCTTGTAAAGCGTCATGGTAACCCGCAACGATACGTGGAATCGTTAAAGGCTTAATGTTACTACTTAGCGCTTTGGCAGCCTCAATATAATGAAAACCAAGTATATTGTTTGGTTGTCCCAAATCAATGTATGTAGCAGGGAACTTTTGAGAAAGCTGTTCATAGGCGTAATGTAGACTTTTAGGATAGCTTGCACCCGTTTTAAGGCTTTCTTTAATAAGAGTGTTATATTCAGTACGATGACTATTAATGAGCTGAAACGTATTCATAAAGGGTTGAATGGAACCATCTTCGCTTCCAAAGGCAAAAGAATCGCAACCAATTGCAGATAGTAAGGAAATTGCACCTTTTGCGAAATCGGTTGCGGGTGCGGTACTATAAACGTAGGGTAGCTCGATGACTATATCAACACCACCTGCTAGAGCCATTTTTGTACGTGTCCATTTATCGACCATGGCTGGTTCACCACGCTGCAAAAAATCCCCGCTCATGATGGCGATGACAATATCCGCTTGTGCTACTTTTTTTGCCTGTTTCAAATGATAGGCATGTCCGTTGTGAAAAGGATTGTATTCAACAACTATTCCGACTGCTTGCAAATTTAAGCCCCCTTTATCAATATCATTTGCTTCTCGTTCTTGTAAATTTGGAGCATTTTTCCTATTTATAGAACGATTTGGAGCAAATAAACTTAGTATAATATATAATTATAGGTGGGTTTTATTGTGGTGACAAGAAATTATCTTGACATCTATTTTTACACATTATATAATCAACAGTGTTGTCTCGAGGTGATTAAACGAATGAAATGGTCAATTCATCAATTATCTAAATACCGCCAAAACGGGATGCCAATCGATGCCTATGTCCAGTTGGACGAGGTGATGGAGCGAAACCAGGATATTCGAGCAATTTCGCCCGTTCATGTAAAAGGGCTTTGTACTTTCGGTGCATCGCAAATGACATGTCAGCTAACCGTGAAAGCGACGTTAACACTACCATGTGCACGCACGTGGGAAGATGTTGAGTTTCCTATCGAAGTTGAGACAGTTGAAGTTTTCAGCTGGATTGACGAGGAAAAACGAGGGGAAGATGACGGAGAACTTCACTATATTGATGGTGAAGTAATCGACATGAAGCCTGTTATCGAGGAGTTAGTGCTTCTTGAAGTACCAATGCAAGTGTTCAAGGAGAATACCGAAGGACAAGTGCATGGTGGTAAAAACTGGTCTTACGCAACAGATGAAGACGTTGAACTACACAAAAAAGCTGACGCACAAAAAGTGGATCCAAGACTAGCTTCTTTAGCTAAGTATTTTGATCAAACAGACGAATAGACGATCTGTAAGGAGGTGCCATCAATGGCTGTACCATTTAGAAGAACTTCTAAAACTGCAAAAAGAAAGCGTCGTACGCATTTCAAACTATCTGTACCTGGTATGGTAGCTTGCCCAAACTGTGGTGAAGCTAAATTATCACACCGTGTTTGCAAAGCTTGCGGACAATACAAAGGTAAAGAAGTAGTAAGCAAATAATACAGTGTTTGCTCACTTAAAAGGCTAGTAGAGAGACCATGGCTCTTTACTAGCCTTTTTGTTGGTTCGAAAAGACGGAATCTTTCGGCAATAACGAAAAGATATATAGTACTATAATAATTGTATGATACAATTTATCCATCGGGACAAAGGGGGAAATAGTGTGGCTTACATAATTGATAACAAAGAAGGTATTATGACGTTTACGATTAATCGAGAAGAAAAACGGAATGCGGTTAATGATGAGGTTATGGATGGGCTTCAAGAAGTCATTACATATATTCGTAATCATGATGATGTACGTTTCTTGGTCGTTACGGGTGTGGGGGATAAATCATTTTGCTCAGGAGGCGATTTATCTGAGTTCCATTCGCTTGAAACAGAGGACGAAGCGTTCGGGATGTTAGGTAAGATGGGTAAAATATTATATGACCTTGCAACATTGCCTGTACCTACGATTGCGTTGATTAACGGAACAGCGGTTGGTGGGGGCTGTGAAATTGCAACTGCTTGTGATTTCCGTCTAGTGGCAAGTCATGCGAAGTGTGGTTTTATACAGGGGACATTAGCAATTACGAGCGGCTGGGGAGGCGGTACGTATTTATTCGAACGAGGACTTCGCCATGATCGTGCGATGAAGATGCTAGTCGATGCGAAGCCTTATCCAGCAGAATTACTATATGAAATTGGCTGGGCGATGCGTATTTTTGAAGGTTCGAAAGAGGCTGCGCTGAATGATTTTATCGAACATATGCGTAAAATTCATCCTTCTGTTCATAAGGCTTATAAAGAAATTGAGCTTCGTAAGTGGCGTGAGCGTAATATGTATGAGCGTGTTATGGAGGAAGTTCGTACATGTGCGAAATTGTGGGAAAGTGAAGCTCACCATGAGGCAGTTGCTAATTTCCTAACAAAGAAAAACAATAAATAGTGTATAACGGCAGTGGTTATAGCAAAACATAATCACTGTCTTTTTTAATTCGATGATTCTATTTTGCTCGCTAATGCATATAGTAGTAAAAAATGCGAGGGTGATAGATTATGGAATTGAAAAAAAGAAAAGATCAATGGACAAAGGAAGACGATGAAAGATTAGCAGAAATTGTGTTGCATAATGTGCAAAATGGCAAGACACAGCTAGAAGCTTTTGAAATGGCTGCTACTGAACTAGGTCGTACAAAACAAGCATGTGGTTTCCGTTGGAATAAAACATTACGTAGTCAATATAGTCAGTCACTACTAGCTGTTCGGAATCAGCCTCAACAATCTATGCGAAGCCATTTGAAATTGGCGTTAACGAGTTTTGATGAATTAACAGAGGCCTATCAAAGTCTTGAAGTAAGGCACCGTGAATTACAAAATGAGCACGATAAACTAGTGAAATGGTTGCAGCAAGGATATTCTTTAATGAAAGATTAAAATAAGGAAGCTGACGAAAGGTAAAAGTATTGTAGGGTAAGTACTTAGAAAAAATGTAAACTTGAAAACAAAAACATAATGCTGCATGCTGCCTAAGTGTTTCAACAGCTGTTAACGGGCAGTAACTTATCTGTACCGAAAGCAAAGCGTCAGGTACAAACTTATCTGTACCGAAAGCAAAGCGTCAGGTACAAACCTCACACTTAAACATTCAGTAGAAGCAAAGGGGAAGGTGTGAGATTAACTACCCCTCAATTGTTATCGTAAACGCTTAGTCAATCCTGTATAATAAAATAACCTGCATAAGAGGTGCCTTAGAACAATTTCTAAGGCACCTCCTTCTGTAGAAAGCGACAAAGAACCTTATAAATGATGACGGTAGTGGCTATGATGTAATTGCGATAGAACTGTTTAGAGGACGTTCTCTTCTATTAGAGCGTCCGTTGTAAAACTGGGAGGTGTGAGGTATTGTGGATGTAGCGATTATTGGTGCAGGGGCAGTAGGTCAGTTAACGGCAAGTTTTTTAGCTGAGTCTGGTATGTCTGTAACGTTGGTTGCAAGAAGGCAGGAACAAGTAGATGAACTTAATGAGAAATGTTTGACGCGAGTGAATGTTGATGGAACGAAAACTGTACGAAAAGTTGCTTCAACTACGAAATTAGAGGAGCTACCACAGCAAGATTTAATTGTAATTGCTGTTAAATATGGTCAGTTACAAGAACTTTACGAACAATTATCTACGTTACCTAATACAGTATCGTTGTTGTTTATGCAAAATGGTTTAGCGCATTTTGACGAAGCGCTACGTTTGCCGCAAAAAAATATTGCCTTTTGTTCAGTGTCATTCGGTGCTCAAATGATAAATCAGTCAACTGTGCAACATAGAGGTGTAGGAGTTTGCAAAATTGCGATAGAGCGAGGGAATAGTGATGCGTTTAACGATTTGTTGCAAGTGAGAAATTCCTTATATCCAGTTGAATCGGTTGCTAATGCTGAACAAATGTTATTTGAGAAAGCTGTGTTCAATTGTTTGATTAATCCATTAACGGCTATATTGCAAGTGAAAAATGGAGAGTTAGTAACGAATAAACAAGCGTTTTTATTAATGCAAACTATCTATCAAGAATTAACGGATGCTTTTGAAGGTGTGGAACAAGCTATACCTTTTTTCAAGGTAATAGACTTATGTGAAAAAACAGCAAATAATACATCATCTATGCTAGCGGATCTGATGCAGGGGAGAAAAAGTGAAATTGACACGATTGTAGGAGTAATACTAGAAAAAGCTCTAGCGAATGGTCATAATTTACCTACTTTACGTACTTTATATCACCAAGTACTTGCGATAGAGGAGAGCGGTGAAAGACGTTGAAAGATTTTTTACATATAATTATAAGTATCATTATTTTTTGCCCAATCCTCCTTTTTGTGATTGTCTATTTAATTAGTCGAAAGGTTAAATTTCGAGGCACTCATGCTTTTGGAGTGGCATCAGACGTGACAACGTTGTGTTTGTTTTTTTCGGTACCGCTAGCGATTGGGGTACTATGGAATGTCAATGTTAGCTCCCTATTAGTAACATTAGCGCTAATGATGGCGATGATTTTTACATATATTGATTGGCGAACAAAAAAAGAAATTGAAGTTAAATCGCTACTTAGGAAAATTTGGCGCTTTCAGTTTTTAGTACTAAGTACGGCGTATATTGTCATTTGTATAGTGGGTGTTATTCAATCTGTAATAGAATATTTACAGGCAGTCTAAGCATTTTCTTTTCATGTTGAAGCCATAAGCGTTAAAATAATAGCATTAAATATTGTTTTTTAGAAATGACTCTATATGTGCAAAAAATTAAATAAAATTCCAATGTACGACAATGATTGAGTATCAAACAAAAATCGTATTATTGTTTTTTCCGAAACTTGTTAGGGAATGTCATTTTGAATAAACGTTCTAAAGGTAACAGTAAAGGGATCTATTTTATTTCAAGTTTGCTTATGAAGAGTAAGAAGATGATTTAGTGAGTAGAGGAGTTTGTGTTAAATGAAACTGGAGTCAATCCAAGTACCCATAAAAAATCGTTTGCTAGCAGATTATTGGTCGCCTAATACTGCCATCCATGAGTTTTTTGAATACGAATATAACGATAAATCTTTTGAAAAACGAGCGCAATATTTAGATCAGCACGCGGATGATCAAAAAGAATTAACAGCGATCATACGTCAATTTATGGAGCCGCTCGGTATATCAAAGAAAGCGAATGAACATTTGCAACAACTTGAGCAAGGGGCTGTTGCAGTTGTCGGTGGACAACAAGCGGGTATCTTAACTGGTCCTCTTTACTCAGTGCATAAGGCGATTTCGGTCATTGCATTAGCGAAAGAGCAAAGTGTAAAACTTCAGCGACCGGTTGTTCCTGTTTTTTGGATAGCTGGTGAAGATCATGATTTAGAGGAAATTAACCATACTTATACAGTACATGGTGAAGATATTAAAAAACGAGGTTACGGTGAACGTTCAAGACGTAAAACAATGGCTTCTGAAACAAGTATAAATAAAGAGTCAATGACACAATTAATAAATACTATTGCGAAAGATATAGGTGAAACAGAATTCACTGAAGCGCTTGTTAAACAATTATCAGATACTCTTACTAAGTGCGACACATTTACGGATTTCTTTGCGCAACTTATGAACCAATTGTTTAAAGATGAAGGTTTATTGATGATTGATGCGGCGAACTTTAAATTCCGTCAATATGAGCGTGAGAATTTTACCCGTATCATTCATAAAAATGAAGAAATAGCTAAAGTGGTAACAGAAAAAGAAGCGGAGCTTGAACGTGCAGGCTATGGCAATCCTATTCTGGCAACAAGCGAAGCGGCCAATTTATTCTATGTAGAAGATGGGGAGCGACATCTTTTAGAAAGAAAAAATCAGCAATTTGTCAATTTAGCTGCAAATATTAAGCTATCTCGTGAAGAGATTTTAAGAATTGCTGAAAAACATCCTGAGCAGTTAAGTAATAACGTTGTGACGCGTCCATTAATGCAGGAAATGACATTGCCTGTGCTAGCATTTGTTGGTGGACCAGGGGAGCTTGCGTACTGGGCGACATTGAAGGATGCATTTGAGGTATTAGGCTTACAAATGCCGATTTTTGCTCCGCGTCTTCATATCACGATTGTCACACGTCACGTAGAACAACTTTTACGTGAATATCGATTAAATGTTGCTGAAGTTTGGGATGGGAAAGCGATGCAGCTTAAAGAACAGTTTATTGCTGAAGTACAAGATACTGAGGCGACACGTCAAATTCAGACGATGCAACGAGAGCTTTTAGAAAAATATGATGCACTTCAGCTTTATTTAGAAGAGCAGCATTTATTGCTAGATAAAATTCTTGTAAAAAATAAAGAGAATCATCGAAAGCAATTTGAGTATTTACAGCAAAAGGTTGAACAAACTGTTCTTAACAAGCATGAAACGACAATTCGAAAATTCATGACACTACAAAATGAGTTATATCCAAATGAAGGATTCCAGGAAAGAACTTATAATCCTTATCAATATTTCAATGAGTTTGGACCTATGTTAATTACTGAAATGCTGAAACAAAATTATAACATTGGCAATCATCACTATATAATCTATTTATAATTCCAAAAATGTATCTTTTTACCTAATTAACAATTTGATACAATGTGAAAATGATGAACAAAGTCGACTTAAATAGTAAATAGAGAGCTATCCTACTAAGGGTAGCTCTTTTTTTATGTCATTTAGCATGGATTCAATAATTTGTTAAAGGTCTATTCGCACATTGAGTGTTAAAATGTCAAGTTTTTTTTAAAAAAAGTGGAGGAAAGTGGGGGGATGTGGTACATTATTTAATAAAGTGGGGTGAATAGCATGTTCATGGGAGAATATCAACACTCTGTTGATGCGAAAGGACGATTAATCGTGCCCGCAAAATTTCGTGACGCATTAGGTGAAACATTTGTTGTGACACGCGGACTTGATAATTGTTTATTTGGCTATCCTATGGATGAATGGCGAAAACTCGAAGAAAAATTAAAGGGCTTACCGATGACCAAAAAGGATACACGTGCTTTTGCAAGGTTTTTCTTTTCTGGAGCAACGGAAGTAGAAATAGACAAGCAGGGGCGTATTAATATTCCTTCAACTCTTATGCAACATGCACATCTTGTGAAAGAATGTATCGTGTTAGGAGTTTCGAATCGAATTGAAATATGGGCAAAAGATGCTTGGGAGACTTACTTTAGTGAGTCGGAACAATCCTTTAATGAAATTGCAGAAAATATGATTGGCTTTGATTTTTAATTTTTTTAGTTAAGGCCTGGAGGGAGCGAGTGGTATGTTCGATCATACAACCGTGTTATTAAAAGAAACTGTTGACGGGTTGAACATCGATCCTGATGGTGTGTATGTGGACTGTACGTTAGGTGGAGCAGGACACAGTGAATATTTAGTACAACAATTATCTGAAAAAGGGCGTTTAATTTGCTTTGATCAAGATATGACAGCTATTAACAATGCAAAAATTCGATTAGCGCCATATATTGAGCGCGTGACATTTGTTCATTCGAATTTCCGCTATTTAAAAGAAGAGCTATTAGCGCTTGGTATTGAGCAAGTTGATGGTGTTTTATATGATTTAGGCGTATCTTCACCACAGCTAGATACACCAGAACGCGGTTTTAGTTATCACCATGATGCACCGCTAGATATGCGCATGGATCAAACGGCAACACTGACAGCTTTTCATGTCGTGAATGAATGGGCATATGAAGATTTAGTACGTATATTTTTCCGTTATGGAGAAGAGAAATTTTCAAAGCAAGTTGCTCGTAAAATCGAAGAGGCACGTAAGGTGGCGCCGATCGAAACAACCGGCCAACTTGTAGAACTTATTAAAGAGGGTATTCCAGCAGCGGCTCGCCGTAAAGGTGGACATCCAGCGAAGCGCATATTCCAAGCAATACGAATTGCAGTTAACGATGAGCTAGGCGCGGCAGAGGATTCATTAGTCGATGCGATTGATATGATAAACGTAGGTGGACGCATTAGTGTCATTACGTTCCATTCTTTGGAGGACCGCCTATGCAAGACTATTTTTAAGGAAGCGTCATCATTACCGGAATTACCACCGAATTTACCAGTGATTCCAGATGACATGAAGCCAACTTTAAAGCTTATCACGAGAAAACCGACTCTTCCTTCAGATGAAGAATTGGCAGTAAACAATCGTGCTCGTTCAGCAAAGCTTAGAGTGGTTGAGAAAATTAACGACAAAGGGCGTGAGTAAATGGCAGCAGTTCGTGTAAGGCAGCACCAGCAACAACAAGTGCAACAACCGATAACACCCCCTAGCCCACAACCCACTATCATACGTCGCAAAAAAACGAACCAGAAGTTTGAAAAGACAATGCTAATCGTTTTAGTTAGCATTATTGCTGTATTATCAGTACTAGCTTTAAATAAACAAGCAGCAATTCAAACAACAAGCATGGACATTCAAAAAATCGAAACTGAAGCAGAAGAGATTGCTAAAAAGAATGTTGACTTGACAGTTCGTGTGAGTGAACTTTCTACATACGACAACATATGGAAAAAAGCTAAAGAACTCGGTTTAACTCAAAATGAGAAAAATGTAAAGGTAGTGCCGGGAGAATGAAAAAAAAGAGATTTCGATTCCAATGGGGAGCCTTTCTATTATTAATTTTTTATGGAGGGCTCTTTTTTCTATTGTTCTCAAGAATGTTTATGTTACAGGCGACAGGTGAAGTGGAAGGACAAGAACTTGCGGCAAGGGCAGCTGCGAAATACAGCAAAGAAAGTGCAATATCAGCAAGTCGTGGAAAAATTTACGATACAAATGGACAAGTCATCGCTGAGGATACACTAAGTTATCGACTAATCGCAATCGTCAATGAAAAGGCTACGACGGATGCAAAAAACCCTCGACATGTAGTAGATGCTGAAAAAACTGCAAAAATATTAGCAGAATATATTCCTGCTATGGACGAAGAAAAAATCTATAAACAGCTTACTAGAGTAAATGATAAGGGCGAAAAGCCGTATCAAGTTGAATTTGGAAGTGCGGGCCGAGGAATAAGTCATGAGACTATGAGTAAAATCAAAGCGGAGAAATTACCGGGGATATTATTTGTCAACGATTTAAAACGTTATTATCCAAATGGTATCTTTGCCTCGCACTTAATTGGTTTCGCACTCAAAGAGGACAATAATGATGGTACGTTCACGACAAAAGGGAAAATGGGTCTAGAGCTTACTTATAACAAAGAACTAACCGGCAAAGATGGTAAGGTTGAATATGAGACGGATGCTTTCCGTTATTTATTGCCAAGTAGTGAAAAGATGGTGACACCTGCGAAAAATGGTGATGACATTTATTTAACACTGGATAAAACAATTCAAAGCTTTTTAGAGGAAGCGATGACATTGGTTGAAAAGGAGTATAACCCTGAAGCGATGACAGCTATTGTGGCAGATCCGAAAACAGGTAAAATTTTAGCGATGTCTCAGCGACCTACGTTTAATCCGGATACACGTGAAGGCGATAATATGAAATGGCTGAATGAGGCTATTGAAGAGACTATTGAACCAGGTTCGACGTTGAAAACATTCACGCTCGCTTCGGCTATTGATTCAGGGGCGTGGCAACCAAATACAAAATATATGTCAGGTCAATATAGAGTCCTTGACCGTGTAATTAAAGATTACAATAAAGTTGGTTGGGGTAAGATTACTTATTTACAAGGCTTCCAACGTTCATCCAATACTGCAATGGCACACTTATTAAAGCTTATAGGTGAGGATGTCTTTTTTGACTATTTAGATCGATTTGGGTTTGGTAAAAAAACAGGCATTGATTTACCAAATGAAGCATCGGGAAAACTTTTATCGAAATATCCAGTAGAACGAGTAACAACAACGTTCGGTCAAGGTTCTACGGTAACGCCGATTCAGTTAATTCAAGCATTGACAGCGATTGCGAATGACGGGAAAATGATGCAACCTTATGTGATAGATCGTATCGTTGATCCTTCGACAGGAAAAATTATTAAAAAGCATGAGCCGATTGTCAAGGGGAAACCAGTTTCGGCCGACACGGCGAAGCAAGTAAAAGAAATCCTTGCATCTACGTTAACAGCTGAGAAAGGTACAGCGAGTGACTTTATCCTTGATGAATATGAAGTAGCTGGGAAAACAGGTACTGCTCAAATTCCTAAGCCAGATGGTAAATATTATGCGAACGAGTATCTATATTCATTCCTAGGGATGGCTCCTGCAGATGACCCTCAGCTTATCATGTATGTCTCAGTAAAAAGACCAAAGTTAAAGCAGGGTGAACAAGGTTCTATACCAGTTTCAAAAATATTTAACCCTGTTATGTTAAATAGTTTAAAGTATTTAAATGTTAATCCAGAAGATGTAAAGCATGTTGACGATACAAAAATTCAAGATTACACAGGTCAAAGTGCTGAGGCTATCCAAGTAGAGCTTGCGAACGATGGTCTACAGCCAGTGATTGTTGGTGGTGGCGGTAAAATTATTGACCAATATCCAAAAGGTCCTCAAAAACTTGTTAAAGGTAATTTTGTATTTTTAAAGACTGAGGGTGATATAACGTTGCCAGACTTCACCAATTGGTCGTTACGTAATGTACTTGCTTTTAAAACAATGGCAAATTTAGAAATTGAAGTCGTTGGAGAGGGCTTTGTAGCTAGTCAGAGCGTCACAGCAGGAACCGTAATTTCAGATAATTCACCGATTGTTGTGAAGCTGAAAACGCCAGCTGAAAGCTTTAAGCAAGATGTAGAGACCCCATCCGAGGGTGAAACAACTGAATAAACCTGAATAGAAGCCCACTTTATTTCATACGTTGTAAAAAACAAGGTGTGATGTCGAATGAAGTGGATTTCTATCCATTCCAAAAAGCGATTACGTATTTTATACGTATTGTTTATGTTTGTAGCAGTTGCGGTTGTTATTAGGCTAGTCTTCTTGCAAGTATTAGATCAAAAAGAACTGACAAAGAAAGCCGAAGAGAATTGGGATCGAGAAATTCCTTTCGCCAATGAGCGAGGGCATATTACTGACCGTAATGGGAAAAATATTGTCACTAATAAGCTTGCGCCAACTTTATATTTCATGCCTTCTCAAAGTAAGGATATTGAAGGGGCGGCAGCGAAAATTGCACAGGTTTTGGGAGTAGATGAACAAAAGCTTTTGGAAAAAATGAAGAAAAAAGCATACTTAGTAAAGCTAGCACCTGAAGGAAAAAATATTCCCTATGAAAAAGCAGTGGAGTTACAAGGTATGCAGATTGAGGGATTATATAGTGGTGTCGATTATTCAAGGGATTATCCATACGGTACACTATTATCCCGTTTTTTAGGTTTCACAGGTTATGATGCCCAAGGTTTAGCGGGAATTGAATATGAATACGATAAGCTGTTACAGGCCAATTCTTCGGCAATACGGATCTTTACAGATGCGAAAGGGAATAATTTACCGAACGTAAAGAGTGCCTGGAAGGCTGGTGAAGATGGTGCAACGGTTGAGCTAACGATAGATGTAGATGTACAACAGGTCGTTGAGCGTGAATTGTCACAAGCGATGGAACGTTATGATGCTGACCAAGCAATGGCTATTGCCATGAATCCAAACACTGGCGAGATCTTATCGTTAGCCTCATATCCAACCTTCAATCCAGCAGAATATCAAACGGTAGAGCCTGCTATCTACAATCGGAATTTACCAGTTTGGATGACATATGAGCCCGGGTCAACGTTCAAAATTATAACTCTTAGTGCTGCTTTAGAAGAAAATGTAGTGGATTTAGAGAAAGATACTTTTTATGATCCAGGCTATTCAATGGTTGCTGGAGCAAGATTACGTTGTTGGAAGCGTGAGGGGCATGGCTCTGAAACTTTCCTTGAAGTTGTAGAAAACTCTTGTAACCCAGGCTTTATAGAATTAGGTCAGCGAATAGGTAATGAAAAACTACTACAATATATTAAAGATTTTGGTTTTGGTCAAAAAACAGGGTCTAATATCGCTGGCGAAGCTTCAGGGATTTTATTTTCCAAGGATTCTTTTGGACCTGTTGAGCAGGCCACAACTTCATTTGGCCAAGGTGTTGCCGTTACACCAATTCAGCAAGTGCAAGCAGTAGCCGCAGCAATAAATGGGGGCAAGCTTTATACGCCATATGTTGTGAAGAAAATTCTTAATCCTAATACTGGAGATGTTATAAAAGAAACTAAACCGGAAGTTAAAAAACAGGTTATTCGTGAGGAGACATCTGCAAAGGTTCGAGGCGCATTAGAATCTGTTGTAGCGAAGGGCTCAGGACGTCAAGCTTACCGAGATGGATTACGAATTGGCGGCAAAACAGGTACAGCACAAAAGGTAGAGAATGGACGTTATAAAGACGGCGAATATATCGTATCATTTATTGGTTTCGCACCTGCAGATAATCCGCAAATTGTCGTTTATGTAGCAGTAGATAACCCTAAAAAGGGAACACAGTTTGGCGGTGTGATAGCAGCTCCAATCGTTGGTCAAATTATTGAAGACGTTGCGCCTTTTGTTGGCATTGAAAAATCGAAGGAACAGCTTGAAAAGGATTATCGTTGGGGTGACCCAATCACTGTGAAGGTACCAAGTTTTATTGGTCAAACGAAGGACGATATTGCCAAGCAACAATATCCATTCCGTATTGTATGGCATGGAGAGGGAACTAAAATTGGCAATCAACTACCTGAAGTGGATAGTGTTATCAAACAAGATGGCACCATTCATCTTTATTTAGAAAACTAATTTAACTTTACCTTTAAAAAATGGGAAAGAACCACTATTATTATGAAGGGTAGTAATAAATACATGAAAGTTTGTGCTTTTTTCTTTAAGAAGAAAGTGAAACAAGATTTAAAGGAGATTTTTCAATGAAACTCGCAACAACGCTTACCATTTTAGCTATTGCTTTTATAGTAACAGTTATCCTGGCACCAATTAGTATTCCACTTCTTCGCCGATTAAAGTTCGGTCAAAGTATTCGTGAAGAGGGACCAAAATCCCATATGAAAAAGGCTGGTACACCAACAATGGGCGGTATTATTTTCTTACTTGCCATTATCCTCACTACTGTTGGTGTAGGTAGCTTTTTAGATTTATTTACAACACAAACCGTCGTACTGTTATTAGTATTAATAGGGTTTGGGTTAATAGGCTTGTTAGATGATAGCTTAAAGGTTGTTTTTAAACGTAATTTAGGGCTAACATCACTTCAAAAGCTTATCGGTCAAATTGTCATTGCGGTCTTGGCTTATTTCTTACTACATGTAGGATCATTTGATACAACACTTGCTATACCATTTACAGATTGGACGATCGAGCTTGGTAATTTCTATGTAGCCTTTTTAATTTTCTGGTTAGTCGGTTTCTCAAATGCAGTGAATTTAACAGATGGATTAGATGGACTTGTGGCAGGTACTGCATCCATTGCCTTTGCAGCATTTGGAGTTATTGCTCTGTTCCAAGATCAAGCTGATATTGCCTTATTTGCATTTGCGGTGACAGGAGCATTATTAGGATTTTTACTTTTCAATGCAAATCCTGCAAAAGTATTTATGGGAGATACGGGATCATTAGCATTAGGTGGAGCTTTAGCTATGGTCTCTGTTTTAGAAAAAGTAGAATTCTTACTGTTATTAATAGGATTGGTGTTTGTTATTGAAACATTATCCGTTATTTTACAGGTAGGTAGCTTCAAACTTCGTAAAAAACGTATTTTTAAAATGAGTCCTATTCATCATCATTTTGAATTATCAGGTTGGTCAGAATGGAAGGTAGTACTTGTCTTTTGGTCAACTGCTTTAGCAGTAGCATTGATTGCAGTTTTATCGGAGGCGTTCTTATGAGAAACTTTACAGATTTACAACATAAAAAAGTCCTTGTTTTAGGTCTAGCTAAAAGTGGTGTGGCTGCAGCTGAGATTTTACATGAGCTTGGCGCCTTTGTGACGGTCAATGATTCAAAACCATTTGATGAAAGCCCAGATGCGCAAGGTTTATTGCAAAAAGGAATTACAGTTATTTGTGGGCGTCACCCAGAGGATTTACTCGATGAAGGCTTTGAATTAGTAGTGAAAAATCCAGGGATTCCTTATAGCAACAAAATAGTAGCAGATGCAATAAGTCGTGGAATCCCCGTTTGGACAGAAATTGAGCTTGCCTATTTAATTAGTGAAGCGCCGTTTATCGGTATTACTGGGTCTAACGGTAAAACAACTACGACAACATTAATTTTCGACATGTTGAATAACGGTGGTTTAGAACCGTTAATTGCAGGGAATATAGGTACAGTTGCATGTGGTGTGGCAAGCGAAGCACACAAGGATAATGTAATTGTTACAGAGTTATCATCTTTTCAATTAATGGGGACTGAAACGTTTAAGCCGAAAATTGCTATCTTAACAAATCTTTATGATGCGCATCTTGATTATCATGGGACATTTGATAACTATGCAGAGGCAAAATTTGGTGTTACGCGTAATCAAGATGAAAGCGACTATTTTATCTATAATGCTGATCAGCCGATTGTTGTTGGATATGCAACAAAATCAAATGCTAAAAAGGTACCATTTAGTTCTAAAGGACGCACGAATGAGGGAATTAGTGCGGATGATACAACAATTTACTGGCAAGGTGAGCCGTATCTAGAACGAGAACATATTGCTTTGCCTGGTAAGCATAACTTAGAAAATATTTTAGCGGCTGTCGCAGCTTGTATTTTAGTCGGCTGTGACAAAGCTAAAATGGAAGAAGTTTTAGCGAAATTTGGAGGAGTTCGTCACCGTACTCAGTTCGTGCGTGAATGGAACGGACGCAAGATTTACAATGACTCAAAAGCAACAAATTGCTTGGCTACAAAAAGTGCTTTAGATGCATTCCAAGCACCTGTTATTTTACTTGCAGGTGGCTTAGATCGAGGACATTCGTTTGAAGAATTACGTCCAAGCATGAGCCATGTAAAAGGTGTTGTTGCCTTCGGAGAAACAGGATTACGCTTTGTAGAATTTGCGAAGTCATGTGGTGTACAGCAAACTGTCATTGCCCAAAATGTTGAGGATGCAGTGCATTATGCAGCACCGATGTCAGCAGAAGGCGATGTTATTCTATTATCTCCAGCATGTGCAAGCTGGGATCAATATGACAGCTTTGAAATACGAGGCGATGTTTTTATTGATGCTGTAATGAAGCTGTAATGAGCCTGTAATTATTTTAGAATATACTTGACTTGGAAGGATGGCATTACTGAGAGGGAAAGAAAGCTATTTATTGCTCGGAACAACATTGCTGCTTTCTATAATCGGCATTATTTTCGTCTATTCTGCAGGTACCTATTGGAGTGCCGTTCATTATAGTGGGAAAATGCCGTTTTATATGAAGCAAAGTCTATACTTTGCCGTAGCCATTGTAGTGTTTTTAATCACGATTCGATTAAATATTTTGAAAGAGCAGTCCTTTTGGAAAATGGCCTATATATTTTCGTTAATTTTACTTGTCCTTGTACTTATACCAGGAATTGGACTTGTACGAAATGGTTCTCAAAGCTGGATTGGTGTAGGTCCTTTAACAATTCAGCCAGCAGAGCTGACGAAAATTACAGTCATTGTATACATGAGCCATATTTTAGCACAGCATAAAACTGGTACTTCGATTATTAATTGGCGGCATGGATTGATCTTATTATTGCCAGTTGTACTTATTATGCTACAGCCTGATTTTGGTTCAGTTTTTATTCTCGTAGTTTCTGTGTTCTTATTGTTTTTTGTGGCAGGGTATCCTTTAAAGCTTTATGCGATGTTTATGGTTGCTGGGGTTGCTGGATTAGTTGGATTGATCGTCACAGCGCCATACCGACTAAAGCGGATTCAGGCATTTATTGATCCGTGGGTCGATCCTTTAGGAAGTGGGTTTCAGGCTGTACAATCGTTAATGGCTATAGGTCCTGCTGGGATTTTCGGGCATGGTTTTGGACAAAGCAGGCAAAAGTTTTTATATTTACCTGAACCACAAAATGACTTTATTTACGCAATAATTCTTGAAGAGGTTGGCTTGTTTGGTGGACTTGTTATTTTAGCACTTTTCGTACTGGTGATTTATGCAGGCTATAAATTTGCAGTGCGGGCTAAAACAAGAACATCTTATTACGCAATCATTGGACTTGTAACAATGCTTGCAGTACAAGCATTTCTAAATATAGCAGTAGTAATTGGCTTAGTTCCTGTTACAGGTGTCACATTGCCATTTATCAGCTATGGAGGAACATCTTTAGTAACAATGTGGCTAATAATAGGTATTATTTATCAATTAGCGAAATAAATATAAAGGAGGAGTACTTTTTGGAGAAAGTAATTGACATAGAAGATCGCATACCTACGCTAAAAAAGCGACGAAAAAAGCGTACAAATCGGAAATTTATAGTGCTAATATTACTTTTCTTTATCGTGTTAGCAGTACTCCTTTATTTTCAATCTCCTTACAGTAAAATCAACAAAATAACAGTCAACGGTGCTCGATTAGTAGAAGACCAATATTATTTGAAGACAAGTACTCTTGCAACTGGGAAGTCGATGTGGGGATTTAAAGTTGAAGACGTAGAGAAATTATTACTAAAGGATAAATGGGTGAAAGAAGCGCATGTTAAACGTAATTGGCTTCAAGGCGTGACAATAGATATTAAAGAATGGAAAAAGGTTGCGTACTTAGCTGGTGACGGTACTTATTATCCATTGCTTGAAAATGGCAAGCGCTTTGAACAAGCTGGGGATGACATCCCGATTGATGCACCTGTATTTATCGGCATAACTGGTGAAAAGACAATTAAGAAGCTTGTAAAGCAATTAGCACAACTTAATCCAGAAGTATTAGCATTAATTTCTCAAGTCAATACAAATAGTAATGAAGCAAATCCTAATGCAATCAGGCTCTACATGAACGATGGCTACGAAGTTCGTGCTGTTATTCAAACTTTAGCGGAAAAACTAAATCATTACCCTTCACTCGTAGCGCAAATTCCAAATTTGGAAAAGGGGGTTATCGATTTAGAGGTCGGCTCGTATTATCGCCCTTTCAATAATGAGTACAACCAAGCAAACCTTGATATGGATAAAGATGCGGCCAACCAGGAAGTGAAAAAAGATGAACAACAAGAAAAAGAATAGCAAAGAAAGTTTCTTTTCAAGAAAACAATTTCAGTTGCTTATCGTCTGTATAACTATGGGGTTTATCATTGGCTATTCCTACAACCAGGCAAAAGATAATCGAGATGCAGGTTCTTCAACTAATACAAAGCTTTTCGAGCAAGAGGAATCATATCGTGAGGAGTTAATCGCACAGCAAGAGCGCAATAAAGAATTGACAGATGAGGCGAATGCTTTACAAGAAAAAATTCGCAAGTATGAAAAGTCGTTTGTCGCAAACAAGAAGGATTATACAAAGCTTGTTGAAGAAGCGGAGGATTTGCGCTTGTTGTTAGGCGATTTAAATTCAGAAGGAAAAGGAATACGTATAACTCTTCAAGATGGTGATTACGATCCGAAATCTGCTAATCCTAATGAGTATATCGTGCATGAAAGCCATATTTTTAAATTGCTCAATGAGCTTAAAATATCTGGTACTCAAGCAATTGCTATTAATGGTCAACGTGTTTTGGCGAATTCATATATACGCTGTAATGGACCAGTCATTACAATTGATGGCAAGCAGTATCCAGCTCCATTTGTCATCGAGGCAGTCGGAGATTCAGCAACATTAATAGCTGCTTTAAACTTAAATGGTGGCGTTGTGGATCAATTATTAAATGACAATATTGTTGTATCATTGGAAGCAGATCAAAAGCTTACAATGCCAAAAGCAAAAGTAGAAAGTTAAACGATTTCTAGTCAATATTTACAGATTAAATTAAGTTATAGCCTCTAGGTAGTAGGTTATAGATTTTAGTAAATCTACGATGGGGTTACGATACGTCTAGGAGGGGCTATTTTGAAACAAAATATGTATACCCGAATAACGATCGTGCTATTTATTATCGGTTTGATGATAGCGGTACAATACAATACCATAAAGCAACCAGCTGAGCGAGATACACGAGATATTTGGGCCATAAGAGAGGAATTAGCAGAAGAAAAGCAAAGGCATTCCACATTATTAGCAGAAATTCGCTCACTTAATGAAGTAGTGGGTCGCTATGAGCAATCTGAGAAAGCAAATTTGCAGTCAGCATTATATGAAACGCTGCATCATTTAAAGCTACAGGCAGGGCTAACTGAAGTCACAGGGCCAGGAGTTATACTTCGTGTTGAACCAGCGCCCGAATTAGTAGAAATGGGGTATGAAATCAAAGAAATTTCACCTGATTTACTAACCCAATTACTAAATACTCTGTTTAAAAACAATGCAGCAAGTGTCTCGATAGATGGAAATCGCGTTGTCCAGACGACAGCCATTCGAGACATAAATGGAAAGACTACAGTGAACAGTGTACCACTGTCTTCACCACCCTTTGAAATTTACGTTGGGACAAGCTCTTTTAAGGAAGCTCAAAAAATGTACAATTCGTTACAAGCCTCAACATTTATCGATTCCTTTTATTTGGATAACTTTAATTTAATAATTGAGGAACCAACTGAGCATTTAACAATCCCAGCATTTGATCAGCCATTGACAAATGATTATTTAACAGAGGTGGAAAAAGGAGAATAATATATGTGGCTACCATTTTTAGGTTTGATATTTGGACTTGCCCTTGGCTTGTTAACAAATATCCAAATACCCTCTATATATGAAAATTATCTGTCAATAGCTGTTTTGGCAGCCTTAGATACATTATTTGGTGGTATTCGTGCTCAATTACAGCAAGTATATGACGATAAAGTATTTGTATCAGGATTCTTTTTTAATATAATTTTGGCAGCGGGATTAGCCTTTTTAGGTGTGTATTTAGGGATAGATTTGTATTTAGCGGCAATTTTTGCTTTTGGAGTACGTTTATTCCAGAATATAGCAATAATTAGGCGTATTTTACTAACTAGGTTAGATGAGAAACGTCACAAAAGGAACAAAAATTCCATAGAATGAGAGAAAAATTGAGCAAAATGCTCGATTTGCTTAGACATTAAGCCGAATTTACAATAGAATGAGAATAAGAGCATTTTTTCAAGGAGGTGCAGTGAATTGAATCAGCAAGATTTATATATTTCTCTTGATATAGGATCATCCTCTATCAAGGTATTAATAGGTGAAATGAGCGACGGTCAATTACATGTAATTGGAGTCGGAAATGTAAAATCTAATGGAGTTCGAAAAGGTGCAATTGTTGATATTGATGCAACAGTTCAATCGATTCGAAAAGCAATAGATCAAGCTGAACGAATGACAGGATATCAAATAAATGAAGTCGTTTTAGGGGTTCCGGCTAACCAGACGATGTTACAGCTAGTTAAAGGTGTTGTCGCTGTAAATAGTGAAAATAGAGAAATTACAGATGATGATTTAGATAGAGTGGTAGAATCTGCACAAGTCATGTCAATACCTCCTGAACGTGAATTAGTAAATATTATTCCTAGACAATTTATTGTGGATAATTTAGATGAGATTAAAGATCCACGAGGTATGATTGGTATTCGTTTAGAAATGGATGCCACAATGATCACAACTTCTAAAACACTTTTACACAATGTTCTACGCTGTGTAGAACGTGCAGGTCTAAGTATTCGAGAAATATACTTACAACCATTAGCAGCAGGTTTTTTTGCATTAACGGAGGATGAAAAAAACCAAGGTACCGCTTTCGTTGATTTAGGAGGCGGCTCAACTACTATCACAGTATTTGAAGAGGGACTGTTAACGCATACGGGTGTCATTCCTGTTGGTGGCGATCATATCACAAAAGATATTTCAATCGTCTTAAAAACACCAACAGAACAGGCAGAACAAATTAAACATCAATTTGGACATGCCTATTATGATGATGCATCAGATGATGAACTCTTCGAAGTACCGATTGTAGGGACAGATTCAACAGATCAGTACAGCCAACGCTTTATTTCAGAAATTATTGGCGCTCGTTTGGAAGAATTATTTGAGTTAGTTATCGACGAGTTAGCCCGTCTAGGTGTTAGGGATTTACCAGGCGGTGTTGTTTTGACAGGTGGCGTTGCAAAGCTTGATGGTATTGCTCAACTGGCACGTCAGATTCTGCAAACGCGTGTTAGAATATATACACCTGACTATATTGGCGTTAGAGAGCCTTCATTTACGACGGCAGTTGGACTTATTCGTTACGCCTATTTAGAAGATGATTTTTATGGAAAAAGTATTAATACGCAGCCTATTGAATATGCAGTTGTAGGATCTCCTGCAGCCACACCTAAAAAGCAAGAATATGCTGCACCTTCAGAATCAAAAGGAAGCGTAATCGGAAGAGCAAAAAAATTATTTGATAAGTTTTTTGATTAACTTCTTTCAGCAGAAGTCCTTTGTACCGAAAGCGTAGCGACAGGTACAGAAGTCTCCCACCTCTATAGGTGGTAAGAGATGAATGCGGATTTAAGCTACTTTTCAGCAGATGTCCAAACACCTGCTGAAAGAAGTTAATGCCTCCGGCGGATGTCACGGAATCGGAAAGGAGTTCTTTGTGCCAGCACAAAGCCGATTCCGGACGCAATTATACCGAGGCATAATTGATCTTGAATGCGTAATGAATGATACAGAGTCGAGTTACCGTGGGAGGAAAAAGAAATGTTAGAATTTGATACAAGTGTTGATCAACTTGCAGTAATAAAAGTCATTGGTGTTGGTGGCGGCGGTAACAACGCTGTCAATCGAATGATAGAACATGGTGTACAAGGTGTTGACTTTATCGCAGTAAACACAGATGCACAGGCGCTAAATTTATCAAAAGCAGAAATAAAGCTACAAATTGGTACAAAACTTACACGTGGGTTAGGTGCAGGTGCTAATCCTGAAGTAGGGAAAAAAGCTGCAGAAGAGAGCCGCGAACAATTAGAAGAAGTTCTACGTGGTGCAGATATGGTATTCGTTACAGCTGGAATGGGTGGAGGAACTGGTACTGGTGCCGCACCAGTTATCGCGCAAATTGCTCGCGATTTAGGAGCTCTTACAGTCGGTGTTGTAACGCGTCCATTTACGTTTGAGGGTCGCAAACGACAAACACAAGCTATCGGTGGTATTGGTGGCATGAAGGAGTCTGTTGATACTCTAATCGTCATTCCAAACGACAAGCTATTACAAATTGTCGATAAATCTACGCCAATGCTAGAGGCATTCCGTGAAGCAGATAATGTTTTACGACAAGGTGTACAAGGTATCTCAGATTTAATTGCAACGCCAGGTCTTATTAACTTAGACTTTGCAGACGTAAAAACAATTATGTCTAACAAAGGTTCAGCGTTAATGGGTATTGGTATTGCTACAGGTGAAAACCGTGCTGCTGAAGCAGCTAAGAAAGCTATTTCAAGTCCTTTACTTGAATCATCAATTGATGGCGCTAAAGGTGTTCTTATGAATATTACTGGTGGCTCAAATCTTAGCTTATTTGAAGTACAAGAGGCTGCAGATATTGTAGCATCGGCATCAGATGAAGAAGTAAATATGATTTTCGGTTCTGTTATTAACGAGAATCTAAAGGATGAAATTATTGTGACAGTAATTGCGACTGGTTTCTCAGAGGAAGCTCTACAGCAACAGCGTAATGTTACAAGACCGACGTTAAATGCAAATAGAAATGCTGCACCGCAACAGCAGGCTCCAATTCGTGAGCAACGTCAAGATGTGCACGTACAGCAAGAGCAACCACGTCAAAATCAACAAAATTATGCGCAGGATGACATGCTTGAGGTACCAGCATTTTTACGTAACCGTAAAAATCGCGGATAAATCAGCATCCGAACTTCTAAAAAGCTCGTATTTTACATTATGTGAAATACGAGCTTTTTATGTTGTTAATATGTCAGACTGTCCTATTAAATAGAGTAGGCTTTTTTGCAAAACGAGGGGGTGATTTCCGTTCCTCTATCGCTGATCCCAAAGGAGTCGCTCAGTCTCTACTCCAATCAACTAATTCACATGACATCCCTTTTAACAAAATGACATCCAACTTTTTAGTTTTATTGAAACACTTTTAGGAATTATCACCAAACTTTTTAAATTTATCGATAAACTATCACGTTTTATCACCCAACTTTTAATTTTTATCGACATCCACCTTCAAAAGAAAAAAAGGATTCACATCCCATCCACATTTAAAACACTACAACAATCAAAAAAATTCCCTTAATAATTTTCAGAGTCAAAAAATTTATTATGTTCAAATGTGTAAGGAAAAGATGTATTTTGTCAAAACATTTTAATGAATTGATGCGATTGTTTGACAATATTTGTGGGAGTAACATGCTAACTTTGTATATAGGAGGCGGCTGTTATGTATGGAGAATGGCTGGTGCTCATTAATACACTTTTTAATCTAGCGATACTCAAGTTTACGGCAAAAGTAACAGGGGTTTTTGTAAAGAACACAAGATTATTAATGAGTTCTATTTGTAGTAGTTTTGTAGCTGTAATAGGTGGTCAAATGCTGTTGACGACGGTACTGAGCTTTATCTTATTAATCGGGATAGCTTTTCGCTTCAAGATTCGAAGTTTTCAAAAACAAGGACCGATTGTTTTAACAGCAACAATCATTATTGGTGGATTATTAACAGCATTACAACCGTATTTAAAGAATCTTTCTGTTGTCCATTTTATAATCATTTGCCTACTATTAGCTGTTGGTAATCTAGTTGCTTTTTATAAGCAATGGGGGTTTGTAAAGCTTGAGCGGTTAAGTGGTCAGTTTGTGTTTGCTACTACGTTAAAAATCTTTGATGTAAAAATACCACTCTCTGCATTCGTAGATACGGGGAATCAAGCGATTGAGCCACTTTCAGGAAAACCTGTTCACTTTGTCTCTTATGCAGCATTACGGCCGCATTTACCTGCAGCATTTTGCAAATCATTGTTAGAATGGCAAGAAACTGATCCGTATAATGTATCCATGTTTTCAGAAGATTATCAGCGTTATATTCGATTTATTCATGTCAATACAGTGCAACAGCAATCGGTTGTACTAGGTTTCCGCTTTGAAGAGTGGCATATAAAGGGGGAGCACTCACAAGTGAAAACGAATGAATATATCGTTTTAACAAAAAAAGCTAAAAATTTTCCACACAGCACAGCAGCAATTTTACATTTTTCAGCGCTTTCAAATAACTCATAGAGGGGGAGAACTATTGCTTCTTAGGCTACTTGCTAGCTTGAAAAAATTTTGGAGTAAGTTTCGGAGTCGTGAAACGTACTATATAGGGGGAAATGATTCATTGCCAGTGCCATTAAGTCGAGAAGAAGAAGTTACAGTCATTGCATCCTTTATGAATGGTGATTTACGAGCTAGAGATACACTAATTGAACGTAATTTACGTCTTGTTGTTTATATTGCTAGACGTTTTGATAATACGGGAACGCCGATTGAGGATTTAATAAGTATTGGCTCTATCGGTTTAATTAAGGCGATTGAAACGTTCAATACTGATAAAAATATTAAACTTGCCACATACGCATCACGTTGTATTGAAAATGAGATTTTGATGCACTTACGTAAAACAAGTCGCATGAAGGGTGAAGTTTCATTAGATGAACCATTAAACTCCGATGCTGATGGAAACGAGTTGTTATTGTCTGATATTTTAGGAACTGAAGAGCATATTATTTTAGACAATGTAGAGAAGAAAATTGAGCGTCAACATATGTTCCATGCCATTAATTTACTAGGTGCGCGTGAACGATATATTATGGAATGTCGTTTTGGTCTCAATGGAAAAATTGAAATGACTCAAAAAGAGGTTGCTGATCATTTAGGTATTTCGCAATCATATATTTCCCGATTAGAAAAGAAAATTATTCAAGATTTACGTGAAAATCTGAATCAGCCAATATCTTAGAGAGGGAAATTTGCCCTACCTAAAATTGGTTGCAGCTTTTGTGCATATTCTCGTTTCTCTCGGACAAACTGATGTAACGGTTTAGTCAGAGAATAACATCCGGAGGAATCGAATATGCGAACTAAAGTAGATCTTTGCGGCTTAGATACATCGACTTTGCCAATTTTAAAGCACGAGGAAATGAAGGAACTCTTCATTCGTTTACAAGCTGGAGAAACTGAGATTAGGGAAGAGCTTGTAATGTGCAATTTAAGGTTAGTGCTTAGTATTGTCGGTAGATTTGCCTACAGGGGTGAGCAGGCAGATGATTTATTTCAGGTAGGCTGTATTGGCCTCATGAAAGCCATTGATCATTTTGATTTGAAGCATAATGTACGATTTTCAACATACGCTGTACCGATGATCATTGGTGAAATTCGTCGCCATCTGCGTGATCATCATGCATTACGTGTTTCTCGTTCTCTAAGAGATATTGCGTATAAGGCGATGCAGGCAAAAGAGCAATGGATAACCGATAATTTACGAGAACCAACGATTGAAGAAATCGCTGAAATGATTGACATGAAAAAGGAAGATGTTTTATTTGCTTTAGATGCCATTCAAGATCCAGTGTCCTTACAAGAACCCATTTATTCAGACGGTGGAGACGCTGTTTATATGATGGACCAATTACGTGATGATGATGTATCGGAAGATCAATGGGTTGCCTACGTGTCAGTAAAGGAAAGTTTACAAAAGTTAGATGATCGTCAACAAATGATTGTTGCAAAGCGTTTTTATTACGGTGAGACACAAACAGAAATTGCAAAAGAATTGGGGATTTCTCAAGCGCAAATTTCTCGTCTAGAAAAAAATGCAATTGAAACAATGCAGAAAGATTATAAGTAAAAACACAATGCGCACCCGAATCTCGGTGCGCATTTTATTTATAAAAAAATGCGTTCCAGCCTACCTGTTTCCTGTGGGCGAGCGTCGAGCCGCTTCCTACAGAATAGAGAATGTGTTATTGATATCTGCTGTGGCTTTGATTACGCATTTAAATATTTATAGTGATGTTATGCTTTCGCATATTATCACTATAAATTAGAGAGTGACGAGCTAGAAGATACATACTAAATGAATTAGTTGATTGTAGTGGAGACTGAGCGACTCCTTGGGGATTAGCGATAGAAGAACGAAGGCTAAAAACATCACGTCCTGTGATAACGCCTTCGTGACCAACATCGGTGCTGTTGCTGTCGCTACGTTGCACTACGCTTTCGCACAGACAAAAACACTTTGCTGACGCTGCATTAACACTACGCTTTCGCTCAAAAAACATCTGTTGGCCCGAGACCCTGCAGCGCAGCGAAGCGGCTCATCGGACGCCCCCAGGAAGCTCTGCTCTGAGCGAAAGCGTAGCGTAAGCAACAAATGTTTTCTGTAGCGAAAGCAAAGCGATCAGTCGGAACGGAAATCAACCACACGTTTTGCCAAAGAGCCAAATTAAATTTAACTATGACAGTTTTACACTTAATCATTTCATTTTCATTTAACCAACAATAAACACATAAATATAAAGAGAAAACATAGTTTGTTGAGATAAAACGATGTTGAAAGTAATTGATTTAGGAGGGATAAAATGCGTTTCTCAATGTTACAGCAAAAAGAAGTTATTGAAGCAGGCAATGGACGCTTTTTAGGATTTGTGGTAGATGCAGAGGTATCCAAAGAAACAGGCTATGTAACGGCCTTTATGATTGCAGAGCCCCGTAAATATCTTGGCCTTTTTCGCGGGGAAGAATCTGTTAGGAAAGTGTATATGAAAGATGTACTTGTAGTTGGAAAGGATGTCATTTTAGTAAAAGCTTTATCCTAAAGAGCAAAATTTCAATGCATATTGGAAATATAAGGAGATTTTAATGCGTTGGTAAGGTAAATTGTACTTTCACATAGGTCAGGCTATTCATTGATAATTCAAGCATTGCTTGTTACAATAAAAGAAACTATTGTTGTAAAGTTGGGAAAAACAGTGACAAAAATCATAGCGAATTTGAAGAAAATTAATGAACTTATACAAACAGCAAAAAAACGTGCAAATCGTGAAGTAGAGAAAGTCCAAATTATTGCAGTGACAAAAGAAGTTTCTGTAGAAAGAACACAAGAAGCAATTGATGCGGGGCTTATTCATTTAGGAGAGAACCGTCCTGAAGGCTTAAATCGTAAAATCGAGGCGATTAAAGCTGATGTACATTGGCATTATATCGGGTCTTTACAAACACGTAAGGTCAAACAAGTTATTAACAGTATTGATTATTTACATGCATTAGATCGTTTGAGTTTAGCACAAGAAATTGAAAAACGAGCAGACAAACCTGTCAAATGTTTTGTACAAGTTAATGTATCAGGCGAAGAATCAAAACATGGTTTATCGATTGAAGAAGTCCTGCCTTTTATTGAATCATTAAAGAGTTTTACAAAAATTCAAGTTGTTGGTTTAATGACAATGGCACCAAATACAGATGAGGATACAATTATTCGCTCTGTTTTTAAGCAATTAAAACAATGTCAACAGCAAATAGCCGAGCAAGGATTCGCACACGCACCTTGTACCGAGTTATCAATGGGCATGTCTAATGACTTTGAAATTGCGGTAGAAGAAGGGGCTACATTTGTTCGAGTTGGAACGGCTCTTGTTGGAAATGAAAGAGGGGAACAGGATGAGCATGAAAAATAAAATTAAAAATTTCTTTTATCTAGAGGAAGAACTAGAAGAAGAAATCACGCAAGCTCCTATTCAACAGCAACAACCCGTACAACAACAGCAACAGATTCAATCTGTGAAGCCTAAAAAAGTTATGAAGGAGCGAAAGGCACCGGTTCAGGAAATTTTTCCGCAGAGTACAACACCTACAAACAACATTGTAAGTTTGCAAGCAGCGATGAATTCAAAAGGTGCAAAAGTTGTATTAGTTGAACCAAGAGTTTATGCCGAAGCTCAGGACATTGCTGAACACTTAAAAAATAAGCGTGCAACGATCGTCAATTTACAACGTATTGAGCGAGAGCAAGGTGTACGGATAATTGATTTTTTAAGTGGCACAGTTTATGCACTTGCCGGTGATATTCAAAGAATCGGTAAAGATATTTTCCTATGCACACCTGAGAATGTAGAAGTGTCTGGCGAAATTTCGAATTTTATTTTAGACGATAATTAATAGCGAGGATTGTAGTTTATATGACTTTTTATTTAATTTTGAAGTATGTGTCAATAGCATTTTATGTCTATTCATTAATGTTAGTCGCATATGTTTTAATGTCTTGGGTGCCAGCTGTCCAAAACTCATCAGTTGGACGCTTATTAGCAAAAGTATGCGAACCTTATCTTGCCATCTTTAGAAAATTCATTCCGCCAATTGGCATGATTGATATTTCACCTATCGTAGCAATATTTCTCCTTAATTATATTCAAAAAGGTCTATTTATTGTAATTTTAAAAATATACGATATGATGCTATAAAAGAAATCCTCACGAACGGTGAGGATTTTTTATTTATTGGGAAAACTAAATTTAAAACGGAAATCAACACCACGTTATGGTTAAAAGCCTATTTTTATAAACCCTTAAAATACCAATGAAATTGAACTAGTAAAAGAGAGATAATAGAGGTGAGTTATATGGAGCATTTAATACAGCATTTTAGGAAAGATGAACAGCCATTTATTGAACAGGTTGTGGGCTGGCAGCATGAGGTAGAGGATCGATATGCTCCAAAGCTTACTGATTTCCTAGATCCTAGACAGCGCTTTATTGTTGCGTCGATAATTGGACAGTATGACACTTTAAAAATAGCTAGTGCTGGGCTCTTTGAGGGTGCAGAAAGACAACGCATGCTTATTTACCCTACTTATTATGAGCCTATGGAGGAAGATTTTCAGCTTACAGTATTTACAATTCAATATCCTGTAAAATTTGTCCAACTACGACATCCAGATGTTCTTGGAGCTTTATTGTCTTTAGGATTGGATCGTGGCAAATTCGGTGATATTCGTGTAAGCGACCATCTAGTACAGTTTGTAGTAGCGAATGAGGTAGCGGAATATGTACGCTTACATTTAACAGGTATCGGCAAAGTAAAGGTACATGTAGAATCGATTAAAGAGACGGAGCCATTGCTTCAAAATGAGGAAGAGTGGCTAGAAGAATCTCACACTGTTTCTTCTATGCGTTTAGATGTTATTATCTCCACTGTTTTACACATTTCTCGTCAGAAGGCTCAAGCATTAATTACAGGTAAAAAGGTACGTGTTAATTGGACTGAACGGGATACAGTTGCTTTTGAATTACAAGAAGGAGATATTCTATCTGTACGCGGAAGCGGTCGAATTAAAATTATAATGACTGAAGGCCGTACAAAAAAAGATAAAATTCGTTTGCAAATCGGTCGATTGACCCAAAAAAGCTGAAAATCAAGTAAATTTCATTAATTTTTACTGCTAAGTTGTTGGAACAATTGTATAATAGAAAGTACGAATGTACATGTAAAGGAGAGAAGGATCGTATGCCATTATCACCTATTGATATACATAATAAGGAGTTTACTAAATCTTTCAGAGGTTATGCTGAAGATGAAGTAAATGAATTTTTAGATCAAATTATTAAAGACTATGAAATTTTGTTACGTGAAAAAAAGGAAGTAGACAGACAACTAGAAATTTCCTTAGAACAAGCGAGACATTTTAACTCATTAGAAGAAACGTTACAAAAATCAATTGTTGTTGCACAAGAGGCAGCTGACGAAGTGCGAAGAAATTCTCAAAAAGAGGCTAAACTCATTGTAAAGGAAGCAGAAAAAAATGCTGATCGTATTATCAATGAGGCTTTAACAAAGGCTCGAAAAGTGACAATTGAAATTGATGAGTTGAAAAAGCAATCAAAGGTATTCCGTAATCGCTTTAAAATGCTTGTAGAGGCACAGCTGGATTTACTAAATGCAGACGATTGGGACCATTTGTTACAATATGATATTGACCTTACTGAAATTCAAACATCCGTTGAAGAAGCACAGGAAGCCGATCAAGTTTAATCGCTGTTATTAGGCATTTCAACACAATAAGTGAAGCTTGACGTGATTGTTTGATTTTCATATACTATGTTAATAGTAATTATTTTGAACACATATGCAAATAGGCAGAGACGAAGACAGTATTTGTTAGGCGTAGTTAAGCGATTTGGGGATAGTGTGAGCCCAAACAAGCAAATAACAATGAACATCACTTCGGAGCTAAATAACTGAATGAAGTAAGTTATTTCGTGACGCACAACGTTAACGTGCTTTAAGTGGTAGTACAATTTTGTACTACAATTAGGGTGGTACCGCGAGTATAAGCTTCTCGTCCCTTTGAGGGATTGAGAGGCTTTTTTTATGTTCAAAAGGAGGAAGGCTTCCATTTTTATTTGTGTTGCTTATACTTTCGTTGTTGAAATGTATTGATTTTGCCAATAACTAGAACTTAGGGATGGCATTTCTCAAAACGTATGCCGTGAATAATACTCCCAAGAAAGCATCCAGTCGTAACGCCCTACGTTAAGGTGATGAGTCTAATAACTGTCGTATGTGAATGAGCGCCTAAGTGCATATGTTTTTTGTTTGTAAACATAAAGGAGGAATTAAAAATGGTTGAGTACAAAGATACTTTATTAATGCCAAAAACAGATTTCCCAATGCGTGGAAACTTACCGGCAAATGAACCGAAGATGCAAGAAAAATGGAATGAAATGGACATTAATAAATTACAGATGGAGCGTACAGAAGGACGCCCAGAGTATGTGTTACACGATGGCCCTCCATATGCAAATGGTGATATCCATATCGGGCATGCTTTAAATAAAGTACTGAAAGATATGATTACACGTCATCGCTCTATGACTGGCTACCATGTAAACTATATCCCAGGTTGGGATACACATGGTTTACCAATTGAGCAAGCACTGACGAATAAAGGTGTAAAGCGCAAAGAAATGTCTGTTGCTGAATTCCGTAAATTATGTGAAGAGTATGCTTACGAGCAAATCGACAACCAACGTACACAATTCCGCCGTTTAGGTGTTCGTGGTGATTGGGAAAATCCATATATTACTTTAAAGCCTGAATTTGAAGCTCGTCAAATTGAAGTTTTCGGAAAGATGGCTGAAAAAGGCTATATTTATAAAGGTTTAAAACCAGTTTATTGGTCTCCATCATCTGAATCTGCACTTGCAGAAGCAGAGATCGAATATAAAGATATTAAATCGCCTTCTATTTATGTAAGCTTTGCGATTAAAGATGCTAAAGATGTTGTCCCAGCAGATGCTAAAATTATCATTTGGACAACAACACCTTGGACAATTCCAGCGAACTTAGGTATTTCTGTAAACCCAGAGTTTATCTATGTGGTTGTTGCAGTTGCCGATAAAAAATTCATCGTTGCCAAAGAATTATTAGAAACAGTTGCTAACGAACTTGAATGGGAATCGTATGAAGTTGTTCAAGAAGTTAAAGGTGAAGCATTAGATCGAATTGTTGCACAGCATCCATTCTATGACCGTGAATCTCTTGTGATGGTTGGAGAGCACGTAACTGCTGAAGCGGGTACTGGTTGTGTTCATACAGCTCCAGGACACGGGGAAGATGACTATCATATTAGTAAGCAATATGGTCTACCAATTCTTAGCCCTGTCGATAATAGCGGTTGCTATACAGATGAAGCACCTGGTTTTGAAGGTGTATTCTACAATGATGCAAACAAATTAATCACAGAAAAGTTAAAAGAAGTAGGCGCATTAGAAAAGCTTAACTTCTTTACACACTCTTATCCACATGACTGGCGTACGAAAAAACCAGTTATTTATCGTGCAACACCACAATGGTTTGCGTCAATCGATGCATTCCGTGATGAGTTACTAGACGCAGTAAAATCAACGACATTTACACCTGCTTGGGGTGAAACTCGTCTTTATAATATGATTCGTGACCGTGGAGACTGGGTAATTTCACGTCAACGCGCATGGGGTGTGCCAATTCCAATTTTCTATGCTGAAAATGGTGAGCCAATTATTACACCAGAAACAATCGCTCATATCTCTGCATTATTCCGTGAACATGGGTCAAATATTTGGTTCCAAAAAACAGCAAAAGAATTATTACCTGAAGGCTTCACACATGTAGGTAGCCCGAACGGTGAATTTACAAAAGAAAACGATATTATGGACGTTTGGTTTGACTCAGGTTCTTCTCACCAAGGTGTGTTAGTAGAACGTGGTATGAAATATCCAGCTGATTTATATTTAGAGGGCTCTGACCAACATCGTGGATGGTTCAACTCATCATTAATTACTTCTGTAGCTATTAATGGCTATGCACCATATAAGGGACTATTAACACATGGTTTCGTACTAGATGGTGAAGGTCGTAAGATGAGTAAATCTTTAGGGAATGTAATTATCCCGAAAAAGGTTATGGATCAATACGGGGCAGATATTCTTCGTTTATGGGTTGCTTCTGTAGATTATACAGCTGACGTTCGTATCTCAATGGATATGTTGAAGCAAGTATCTGAAGTTTATCGAAAAATCCGTAACACATTCCGTTTCTTACACGGAAATGTAGCTGATTTCGATGCAACGAAAGATCGAGTAGCATATGAGGACCTTCGTGAAATGGATCAGTACGTTTATATGCGCCTACAAGATGTTTTAAAAACAGTAAGTGCTGCATATGATCGCTATGATTTCGCAGCTGTTTATCATGCAGTGAATAACTTTGTTGCAGTAGAATTATCTTCATTCTATCTAGATATTGCAAAAGATGTTGTGTACATTGAAGGCCACGACAACAAAGATCGCCGTGCGATGCAAACAGTTATTTATGACACATTAATGACATTAGTAAAAGTAATGTCACCTATTATCCCTCATACAAGTGATGAGATGTGGTCTTACTTACATGCTCAAGGTGTTGTAGAAGAGGTATCTGTACAATTAGCAGACTTCCCAGAGGTAGATGAACATGAAAACTTCGAAAGTCTACGTACAAAATGGGTGAAAATTATTGATGTTCGTGACGATATTTTAAAAGCATTAGAGGAAGCTCGTAATGCAAAAACAATCGGTAAATCACTTGAAGCGAAAGTGACTGTTTATGCGAAAGAAGATGTGGCGGCATTATTAAATGATGCAAGCATTAATTTTGCACAGCTTTCAATCGTATCTGCTTTTGAAGTAGCATCAATTGAAGCTGCACCTGCCGATGCTTTAGCTCTAGAACATGCATCGATTGTTGTAGAAAAAGCAACAGGTGAAAAATGTGAGCGTTGCTGGTCTATTTCTGAAACAGTCGGCTCAAATGAAGCACATCCAACAGTGTGTGCGCGTTGTGCAGAAGTTGTAGAAAAGTATTACGTTTAAAAACAAATAGTATATAAGAATCTGCATTCTATATAATTAATAACGCAAGTCTCCTTAGTATGGGGGGCTTGCTTTTTTTACTTTGTCATTGAGGTCTAGCAGATTCTTTTTTGTAATGGAGTGACTTGAATGCTTCATTTACGTGTGTTCTGAACTACTTAAAAAATATTTCTTGCGTATTGCGGTAGTCTGTTGGCGATATGCCGACATATTTCTTAAAGGTAAGGCTGAAATAATTAGGTGTGTTAAAGCCACAGATGAAGGAGATTTTTTCGATGGTGTAATCGTATTTTCGCAAATACGGTAGTGACTTGATGATACGTGTAAAGGCTACATAATCCACGAAATTGCGACCAGTCTCTTTTTTAAACAATCTGCTAAAATGAGTAGCACTAAAGTTGATATATTTTGCAACATCACTGATCGTCAGTTGTTCATCATAATGCTCCTCGATATATTGGATAGCCTTTTGGAGCTGTTCTTGCTTTGTTAAATCTTCATAAAATCGTATATGAATACTATGAACTGGCGGTTTCCTCCGTGCCTTTCGAGCTTGGCTATAGGATTCCTTGACTTGCATGGCGTCCTGAAAAACTCCACCAATCCCCATAAAAAGGTGGATACAATAATCTTTTTTTAACACTTCAATGACCTCAAGTAAACAAGCTTCCCCCTCAGACCAATGCTTAAATGACGTGTATTCATTAGGAATGCGTATAAGCAACAGCAAATAACGTTCAAAATGTAAGAAGGATAGAGGTGCTTTATTAGCAAAATTTTGGTGAAATACATTTGTTATAACACTGCTTGCATTATGGGTGATAGGTCCATCTTCATTTACATCTATATAGCCCTGGATTAAAAAGACGATATTTGGGATGCAATGCCTCGATAAGAAAGATGATGACTGGATTATTTCCTGCTCGCTTTCAACCTCTCCTCGTATAAGCCGTTTTAAAAAAGCTTCTCGGAAAGGTGAAGTATGGTCTTCCGTAATTTGCTGCGATAACTCAAGCATTGTAAGAGTACTTGCCTGTTTTTCTTTGTAGGATGTATATAGCTTTTTAACAATTCTTAGAAATTTTGCTTTCTGTAATGGCTTTATAAGAAGTGCGGGCAAATTTAGTTCAATTGCGATACCAGTTGAGTAGGTAAGGTGTTCTGCAACAATAGGGATAATTATACTATTAGGATAATTTCTTTTTAGACGATTTATCTTTACCCAGTCAAATAAATGGTTGATTTCATAGACAATGATGGCAGAAGTCTCTGTTTTGGGTTCTTCACAGTTAATAAAGGTATTAGGTAAAAATTCCTCTAACCAGTAGTCCATTTGTTGTTTTTCATTTGAATTTTTAATGTACCAAACAATATTTAATATGCTAACATCTCCTTTCTATTGAAAATGGAAAATGATAAAAATATTTTAACTTAAAATAGCATTTTTTTGTACTAATACAGCAATATTTTGTAACTATTTTAAAGATTAAATAGAATAGAATAATTGTAGTGAATAATAATTTGAAATTTCAGACAATTGTTCACTGATATAGAAAGGGGAGCTGAAATATGGCGGAAGTAGGGAGTCATGATTATGAATACGTGGAAGCTGGAACTGTAGATGTGAAGGATCTTCCACCGCTAGATGCAACTACTAACAAAATTATGAAAGATGAGTTTACTACAGGTTTTAGCTTAACGGTATTTTATTTCATTTTAATTTTTAGTATTCCAGTTATGAACTGGTTCGCTCCGGAGCTTGCTTTCAAGAAAATTTGGGGTGGTATGACAGTTACATGGTTTGTGACAACCGTCGTTATGATGTTAATGGCCTTTATTATTGCGTATGTGCATACAGCATTGTACGAAAAACGCCTAAAGAAATACGAAGTACTAAATAAGTAGTTTTAGCTAAGGGGGTATGTAGAATGATGAAAGCTCTATTAGAACCGAAGATGTTAATGACAATTGCATTAATGGGAACAATTGTATACATTACGTATTTAACGAAAAGAAATGCAACGGCATCCGATTTTTTTGTTGGGGGACGAAGTTTTGGATGGTTTACAAATGGTTCTGCAATTGGAGGGGACTATTTAAGCGCTGCTACATTTCTTGGGATAGCTGGTTTAACTTTTCAATTAGGGTATGACGGCGCTTATTATGCATTTTGCTTTTCCATTGGATTAACGTTGTTAGCTATTTTTGTGGCGGGTCCGTTAAGACGTTTTGGAGCATTTACCGTTGCAGATTTTTTAGCCTATCGTTTTCATAGTAGACGAGCTCGGCTAGTAGCAGTAGCTGTGGTTTTAGCGATTTCTGGTTTTTATGCAGCGCCACAATTATTAGGGGCTGCCCAAATTTTAAGTATGTTTTTTGGGACTTCATATGAATTCGGCATCATCTTTACTTGTATTGTAATGGTTTTCTATGTAGGGATAGGCGGTATGAAAGGAACAACAATCAACCAAGCTTTAGAGCTTTGGATTCGCCTAGGTGCGTTTGTTGTTATGTTGATTGCAGCGATGTATAGTGGTTTGCATTACGATAAAATTTTAGCGGCTATTAATTCATTCAACGGTCCGATTACAGGAACCTCACCATATGCACTAGATGGAAATGATGTTAATTTTGATGGTGCGGCATGGACAGGAACAGGCTTTTACTTCCCGACATTTTGGCAAACCATTAGTATGACAATAGGTTTAGCATTAGGTACAATAGGTCTCCCACATATATTATTAAGATTTTATACGAATCCAAGTGCTAAGGCGGCTCGTAAATCAGCATTGATGGCGATTGGGATTGCCAGTACATTTTTCTTATTAGCTGTATTTTTAGGTGTTGTAGGTCGTTCTATTTTTATTTCAGGTACAGCAAGTGATGAAGTAATGCGTGATCTGGTGCTTGGCGGAAACAATATGGTTATTCCTACAACAGCACTGGCACTAGGAGGTAAATGGCTTCTTGGACTAGTCATAGCAGGTGCATTTGCGGCCATATTCTCGAATTTATCAGGGTTATTTATCACAAGCTCAGGTGCATTAGCCCATGATTTATATGCAAGCATAATGAAAAAGGATATTACAGAAAAACAACGAGTAATTGCAGGGAAAGTAGCAATTGTTTTATTAGGTATTTTATATGGAGCATTGGGCTTACTAGTTAAGGATGCATCCATAGGACATTTAGTGGCGCTAGCCTTTACTGTTGCGGCGAGTACCTTTACACCAATATTTATTTTAGGTATTTGGTGGAGAGGCATGACAGAAAAAGGAGCAATTGCAGGTTTACTCATTGGTCTGGGCGTATCTATGTGGATGATTTTTCTACCAGGAACATTACCAAGCTTCTTACAATTTAAAATCCCAGGCATAGTGACAGTACCAGTAGGCTTCTTATCCGTTGTTATTGTGTCATTATTAGATCGAAAAGTACCCGCAGATGTTAATGATTTCATGAAGCGTGTGCATTCAAAAGAGTCTGAAACAGCCTAAATTTCTGCATCTGTATAACATTGAATAAAAATTGAAAAGCTATTGCCATTACTTATGATGTGATGGCAATAGCTTTTTTTGAGGAACGAAAGCGGCGGAAAGAAGAATCAAAGCGACGGATAGTAAGGTTAGAGCGACTGATAGAAGAGCCAAAGCGACGGATGAAAATCAGAGCGACGGGAAGAAGAGTCAGAGTGACGGATAGTAGAGTCGAAGCGGATAGAATCGTCAAAGTCGTGGATAGAGTAGCCAAAGTCGTGGATAGAGCAGTCAAAGGCGTGGATAGAACCGACAAAGCGACGGAAAGAAGAGTCAAAACGACGGATAGTAAGGTCAAAGCGACGGAAAGAAGAGCCGAAGTGACGGATAGAAAGGTCAGAACGACGGAAAGAAGAGCCGAAGCGGATAGAATCGTCAAAGTCGTGGATAGAACCGACAAAACGATGGAAAGAAAGGCCAAAATGACGGATAGGAGGTCCTGACCGACGGAAGACTCAGTGAACGCCCTCAAGAAAGCGTCAAATCGGAGCAGAAATCTACCCTACATAAAGTGTTGATCTATATTTTCATGCTATATTAGTTATTCTGAGATGGGCTGTTATGGTAGAATAGGTTAGATGTTGAGCGAACGGAGGAGTGTCTGTGTATAAATATTATGGATTGGCCGCATTCGTGATTATTTTAGATCAATGGACAAAATGGCTAATTGTGAAAAATATGGAGTTTGGTGAAAGAATTTCAGTATGGGATCCGTGGTTTGGGATATTGTCTCATCGAAATAGAGGAGCAGCATGGGGAATGTTAGAAGGACAAATGTGGTTATTTAGCATTGTCACGATAGGCGTTATTTGTGCCATCCTTTACTTTTATCATAAAGAGGCTAAGGGTAAACCTATTTTTCAAGTTGGCTTAATGTTTTTATTAGGTGGAGCAGTAGGTAATTTTATTGACCGTATCTTTAGAGGTGAAGTGGTCGATTTTGTAAATGTCTTAATTCCAGTAATTAATTATGATTTCCCAATCTTCAATATTGCGGATGCGGCTTTAACGTGTGCGGTAGTAATATTAATGATTGGCTTAATCGTTGAAGATAAAAAAGGAAAGAAACAGGTGAAATAATGACGCAAGTATCATATACAATGGAAGAACAACAACAGGGGGAGCGTATTGATAAGGCGCTTTCAAGTGTGCAATCAGAGTGGTCGCGAACACAAATTGGTAATTGGATTACCGAGGGTATTGTCAAAGTAAATGGAGAGACTGTAAAGGCGAAGTATAAGGTGAAAGTAGGGGATGTTGTAGAAATTGACGTACCCGAAGCAGAGCCATTAGATGTCATTGCTGAAAATTTAGATCTTGATATTGTTTATGAAGATGCAGATGTCCTTGTTGTGAATAAACCAAAGGGCATGGTTGTCCATCCAGCACCTGGACATATGACAGGTACGCTTGTAAACGGCTTAATGTATCATTGTCAGGATCTATCAGGTATTAATGGCGTTATGCGACCAGGAATTGTTCACCGTATCGATAAAGATACATCAGGATTATTAATGGTTGCTAAAAATGATGCAGCTCATGAATCGTTAGTGAATCAGCTAGTCAATAAAACAGTCACACGTAAATATACTGCGCTAGTTCACGGGCATATTGCACATGATAAAGGAACAATTGATGCACCGATTGGACGCGATCAAAAAGATCGTCAAAAACAAGCGGTTGTCGATAAAGGGAAGCATGCAGTAACTCACTTCCAAGTTATCGAACGCTTTGGCGAATACACTCTTGTAGAATGTCGCTTAGAAACAGGACGAACTCATCAAATTCGTGTGCATATGAATTATATTGGGTTCCCACTTGTTGGTGATCCAAAATATGGACCAAAAAAGACTATAGACTTTGGTGGACAAGTATTACACGCAGGTGTATTAGGCTTCGATCATCCTACTTTAGGTGAATATTTGCAGTTCGAAGCACCAATTCCTGCTGATTATGAACAATTATTAAATGATTTAAGAAATAGGCATTGACGTATAGTAAAAGAAGGTCTATACTAACGAAAGTGAATGAACAACTTAACTAAATATTCACCTTTAATGACAGTCCAGAGAGGCTGAGAAGGTACATGTGAATGTGTTGCGAAAATTTGTGCTGCAAATTTTTTTAACATACTATTTAAACACGTATATAACCCTCTCAGGCCATTCGCCTTGAGAGGTTTTTTTATGGACACATGACCAACAATAAGTAAAAGAGAGGAGGAAACTTACATGGCACAAAATGAGCTATTAGATGGCCCATCTATGGCAAGAGCGTTAACACGCATTGCACACGAAATTATTGAACGCAATAAAGGAATCGATGAATGTATTTTAGTTGGTATTAAAACACGAGGTGCCTTTCTTGCAAGACGCCTAGCAGAACGAATTGAAAAAATTGAAGGTAAACCAATCCGTACGGGGGAGCTAGACATCACCCTCTATCGAGATGATTTAACGACAAAGCATGATAATGAACAGGCACACGTTGAGCAAGTAGATATTGATGACGTGGTCGTTAATCAAAAAATTATTTTAGTCGATGATGTACTTTACACAGGGCGGACAGTACGCGCAGCACTTGATGCAGTAATGGATTTAGGGCGACCTGCACAAATTCAACTTGCAGTCCTGATCGATAGAGGACATAGAGAACTACCAATAAGAGCTGATTATGTCGGTAAAAATGTACCAACATCTGGGACAGAGCGTATTATCGTAAATTTACAAGAGGTAGACGGAGAAGATTGCGTCATCATTTTTAAAGAAGACTAACTATAAAGTGAGGAAACATTATGTCAAATGCAGTATTAGATATTAAGGATAAACCGACCCCAGTCCAACTAGTGACATTAAGTTTCCAGCACATGTTTGCCATGTTTGGGTCCACGATCTTAGTTCCTCAGTTGGTAGGTCTTAGTCCAGCGATTGCCCTTTTAACAAGTGGAATTGCTACACTGTTCTTCTTATTAATTACGAAATTTCAGGTACCAGCATATTTAGGTTCATCCTTTGCTTTTATTGCACCGATTTTACTGGCAGCAGGTGGTTTAAATAAAGATGGTTCAAGTGTAAATCCAGGTCATGCGATGATTGGTGCTATGGCAGTCGGGATTACATATGGTATCGTATCCCTAATCATCTGGAAAAGCGGCTATAAATGGATTATGAAAATATTACCGCCGATTGTAGTAGGACCTGTCATTATGGTAATTGGTCTTGGATTATCAGGGACAGCGGTAAATATGGCGATGAATGTAGATGATAAATATAGCTTTTTACACTTCTCGGCAGCGTTAGTGACATTATTTACAGCGATTATTTTCACGATTTTCTTTAGAGGTATTTTAAGCACAATGCCAATCTTAATTGGCTTAATCGTAGGATATATTTACTCAATGATGATCGGGATTGTAGATTATTCACCAATTGCCGAAGCAAAATTCTTTGCAAAGCCTGAGTTTCTAATCCCAGGTGTTCACTATAACTTTGAAATCACATCAAAACTACTCCTAACAATGGTGCCAATCGTTATCGTAACTATTTCAGAGCATATCGGTCACCAGTTAGTATTAGGTAAAGTTGTAAATCGAGATTATATTAAAGAGCCAGGCTTGCACCGTTCACTTTTAGGTGATGGAATTGGAACATTTATTAGTGCATTAATCGGTGGTCCACCGAAAACAACTTACGGTGAAAATATTGGTGTCCTTGCTATCACACGTGTCTACAGTGTGTATGTCATTGCAGGCGCAGCAGTCGTAGCAATTTTACTTTCATTCTTCGGGAAAGCAATGGCAGTTATTGCAACGATTCCAACAGCTGTACTTGGTGGGGTTTCCATCTTACTCTTTGGTATCATCGCAGCAAGTGGATTACGAATGTTAGTTGATAATCATATCGACTTTGGGAATAGTCGCAACTTGGTCATTGCCTCAGTTATTTTAGTCATTGGCATCGGTGGTGCGAAGTTCGTTATTTCAGAATCACTAAGTATCGAAGGTATGGCATTAGCAGCGATTATCGGTGTTCTTTTAAATGCCATCCTACCGGGTAAAAAAGAAGCGGAAATACCAGTACCGTACAAGCAAAATAAAGATTCATAGAAGTACCTTTTAATGAATTGTCCAGAGAGGCAAAGAAAGGGAAGTTGTAGATAAGCGAGTAGTAGGAATATATCCTGCTGTAGTTTGTCACGCCTCCTTATGCCTCGTTGATGACATCAACGGGGCTTTTATTATCTTCATTCATCCCACTCTTGAAGGTGAGATGAATGAAGATGAAGCCTCCGGCGGATGTCACGGATTTTGAAAGGAATGAATTGTGCTCGCACAATTCAAAATCCGGACGCTATTACGCCAAGGCGAAATTGATTTTTGCGAACGTTATACATAAACGTTCATGAAACACAACCCAGTGGAGGTACATGATGAAGAACTTATTATCGATGGAACATTTAACAAATGAAGAAATTAACCACATTCTAGATCGTGCGCAAGCTTTTGAGAATGGTGAAGCATCATCATTATCTCGCCCATACAACGTAGCAAATTTATTTTTTGAACCAAGTACGCGCACGAAAACAAGCTTTGAAATGGCTGAGCGTAAAGTAGGCTGTATTGTTATCCCTTTTGACGGTAGCTTTTCGAGCGTCTCTAAAGGAGAGACATTGTACGATACGGTAAAGACGTTAGAAATGATTGGTATGGATGCAGTAGTCATTCGCGCAAAGGAAGATGCGTATTACAATGAACTACTTGAAGGCATCAATGTATCCATTATTAATGGAGGTGACGGTACTGGTCAGCATCCGTCGCAATCATTATTAGATCTTTATACAATCAGAAAAGAGTTTGGTTCTTTTGAAGGGTTGAATGTGACAATCGCTGGAGATATAAGCCATAGCCGTGTAGCGAAATCGAATGCGTTAGCGTTACGGCGCTTAGGGGCAAATGTTCATTTCCTTTGTCCAGAAGAGTGGGCAGGCAGTTACGAAGCGCATCATTCTTGGGATGATCTAATCGAAATAAGCGATGTGATTATGTTACTTCGTGTGCAGCATGAACGTCATAAGGTAAATAAAAGCTTCTCAAAAGAGAGCTATCATCAAGAGTACGGTTTAACAATTGAACGTGAGAAACAAATGAAGGAAAAGGCAATTATTATGCATCCAGCACCGGTCAATCGTGATGTAGAAATTGCTTCAGAGTTAGTAGAATGCGAGCGTTCTAGAATTTTCGAGCAGGTTCGTAATGGTGTCTATACAAGGATGGCTATTGTTGAAACAATTTTAAAGGGGAGAGAGTAACATGACAAAGGTTCTTCAAAATGTACAAATGCTAAATGAACAAGGCGAGCTACAAACAGTAAATATCGCTATGACGGATGGCAAAATTACTGCGATAGGTCAAAACGTTAATGTAGCAGACGCAGAAATGATCGAAGGAAATGGGTTAGTTGTTGCACCAGGCTTTGTCGATGTACATACACATTTACGTGAGCCGGGCTTTGAACATAAAGAAACAATCGCTACAGGGTCAGCATCAGCTGCAAAAGGTGGCTTCACAACGATTTGTGCGATGCCAAATACAAAACCAGTGCCAGATTCAGTAGAAAATATGCAGTTGATTAACGGTCTTATTAAAGAAAGTGCAGTTATTCGAGTACTTCCATATGGTTCATTAACAAAAGATATCTCAGGTGAGGTTCGTACAAGTATTGAAGAGTTAAAAGCACATGGGGCTGTCGCATTTTCAGACGATGGTGTTGGTATCCAGCTTGCGTCAACAATGTATGAGCAAATGAAGGTTGCCGCACAGCACAATATGGTAGTTGTTGCACACTGCGAAGATAACTCGTTAATCTACGACGGTGTGATGCATGAAGGGAAGCGTAATCAAGAGCTTGGTTTACCAGGAATTCCATCGATTTGTGAATCCGTTCAAATTGCGCGCGATGTTCTATTAGCAGAAGCAGCTGGAGCACGCTACCACGTATGTCACGTATCAACAAAGGAATCTGTACGTGCAGTACGTGACGCGAAAGCAGCAGGTATTCGTGTCACTGCAGAAGTTTGTCCACACCATTTATTACTTGAAGAAATGGATATTCCATCAGATGATGCAAACTGGAAAATGAATCCCCCGCTACGTGGAGCAGATGATAAAGACTCACTTCACGCAGCTATGCTAGACGGCACGATCGATTGTATCGCTACAGATCATGCTCCACATACAGTAGAAGAAAAATGCTGTGGTATGGTTGGTGCTCCATTTGGCATTGTAGGCTTCGAAACAGCGTTCCCACTGCTTTACACACAGTTTGTAGAAACAGGCAAATGGACATTAAAACAGTTGATTGACTGGATGACTGTCAAGGCAGCACAAATTTTTGATTTACCATATGGAACATTAGAAGTTGGCGCTTCGGCAGATATGATTTTAATTGATTTAAATAAAGAGCAAACAATTGATGCAGAAGGCTTTGTATCAAAAGGACGCAATACACCATTCAATGGTTGGGTTGCAAAAGGTTGGCCAGTGCTAACAATTTTTGAAGGCAATATCGTATACCAGGAGGCAGAGTAATGAAAAAACGTTTACTTATTTTAGAAGATGGCACAGTATTTACAGGTACAGCGTTCGGTAGTGAGAGAGCTTCACAAGGTGAGGTTGTATTCACGACAGGGATGACAGGTTATCAGGAAACAATTTCAGATCCTTCTTTCTACGGACAAATCGTAACGTTAACTTACCCTTTAATCGGTAATTACGGTATTAACCGTGATGATTTTGAATCGATCACACCTGCTATTCGTGGATTTGTAGTTCGTGAATTAGCAAAAACACCTTCAAACTTCCGTTGTGATTTAACAGTAGATGAGTACTTAACTTCAAAGGATATCCCGGGCATTGAAGGAATTGATACACGAAAATTAACACGCATTATTCGCAGTAAAGGTTCAGTAAAAGCTATTTTAACAGCGGCTGATGAAGAAGTGAATGTGGATGAGGTTGTAGCAAAATTACAGGCAACACCAGCGATTACACATCATGTTCGTGAAGTATCACCGAAAGCAGCTTACCCATCACCAGGTCGTGGCAAACGAGTAGTATTAATTGATTACGGTATGAAGCACGGTATTCTTCGTGAGTTAAACAAACGTGATTGCGATGTGCTTGTTGTCCCTTACAATACACCGGCAGAAGAAATTCTAGCGTGGCATCCAGATGGAATTATGCTGTCAAACGGTCCAGGTAACCCTGAAGACGTAGTTGAAGGCATTGAAACTGTACGTAATTTAATCGGAAAAGTGCCAATGTTCGGTATTTGCTTAGGTCACCAAATCTTCTCGCTAGCATGTGGTGCACAAAGCTTTAAATTACCATTCGGTCACCGAGGTGGTAACCATCCGGTAAAAGATTTACGCACTGGTCGCACAGACTTGACATCTCAAAACCATGGTTATGCGATCGATATCGATTCGTTAAAAGATACAGATTTAGAAATAACACATATCGCATTAAATGATGGTACTTGTGAGGGTGTACGTCACAAGAAATATCCAATCTTCACGGTGCAATATCACCCAGAAGCATCACCGGGTCCAGAGGATTCAAATCACCTATTTGATGAATTTATCGAAATGATGGAAGTAGAAGCAGGGAAGGGGAAACAACATGCCTAAACGTACAGATATTGAAACTATTTTAGTAATCGGATCAGGTCCAATCGTTATCGGACAAGCAGCAGAATTTGACTATGCGGGAACACAAGCTTGTCTTTCATTAAAAGAAGAAGGCTATCGCGTTATCTTAATAAACTCAAACCCTGCAACAATTATGACAGATACAGAAATTGCCGACAAAGTATATATTGAGCCAATTACACTTGAGTTCGTATCACGAATTCTACGTAAAGAGCGTCCAGATGCAATCCTACCAACACTTGGTGGTCAAACTGGCTTAAACATGGCCATTGAATTAGATAAATCAGGAATTTTAGATGAGCTTGATATTGAAATTCTTGGAACAAAATTAGAAGCAATCCATAAAGCAGAAGACCGCGATTTATTCCGTAATTTAATGTATGAGCTAGGTGCTCCAGTACCTGAATCAGATATTATTCATAACTTAGACGAGGCGAAAAACTTTGTAGCGAAAATTGGCTACCCAGTAATCGTTCGTCCTGCCTTCACACTTGGTGGTACAGGCGGCGGTATTTGCTACAACGATCAAGATCTAGAGGAGATCGTTACATCAGGTCTAAAATATTCACCAGTAACCCAATGTTTACTAGAAAAATCAATCGCTGGTTATAAAGAAATCGAATATGAAGTAATGCGTGATGCTGCCGACAACGCTATCGTTGTATGTAACATGGAAAACGTTGACCCAGTTGGTATTCATACTGGTGACTCTATCGTAGTGGCACCTACTCAAACACTTTCAGACCGAGAAAACCAAATGCTGCGTAATATTTCATTAGATATTATCCGAGCACTAAAAATTGAAGGTGGCTGTAACGTACAGTTAGCCCTTGATCCATACAGCTTTAATTACTATGTGATCGAAGTAAACCCTCGTGTATCACGTTCGTCAGCGTTAGCATCAAAAGCAACAGGTTATCCAATTGCAAAGCTAGCAGCAAAAATCGCAGTTGGTTTAACATTAGATGAAATCAAAAACCCTGTAACTGGTTCTACGTATGCTTGCTTTGAGCCAGCATTAGACTACATCGTGGCGAAAATTCCACGTTGGCCGTTCGATAAATTCGAATCAGCAAAACGTAATCTTGGTACACAAATGAAAGCGACTGGTGAAGTAATGGCACTTGGTCGTACATTTGAGGAAGCTATGCTAAAAGCAGTGCGCTCTCTTGAAACAGGTCAAGTTCACTTAGAGCTAAAACATGCTGAAGCGAACTCTGATTCTTGGATTGAAAAACGTATTCGCAAAGCAGGTGACGAGCGTCTATTCTTCATCGGTGAAGCACTTCGTCGCGGTGTAACAATTGAGCAAATCCATGAATGGTCTGCAATTGATTTATTCTTCTTAAATAAATTCAAAAACATCGTAGATATGGAACAAACACTTACTGACCATAAAAACGATAAAGATGTGTTACGTACAGCAAAACGTCTAGGCTTTGCAGATAAGAAAATTGCCGAGCTTTGGGAAACAACTCCAGAAGAAGTATATGCGTATCGTAAAGAAAACGGCATTATCCCAGTATATAAAATGGTTGATACATGTGCAGCGGAGTTTGAATCTGAAACACCATACTTCTATGGCACATATGAAGATGAAAACGAATCGATTAAATCAGATAAGCCGTCAGTTGTTGTACTTGGTTCTGGTCCAATCCGCATTGGTCAAGGGGTTGAATTCGACTACGCAACAGTACACTCAGTATGGGCAATTCAAGAAGCGGGCTACGAAGCGATTATTATTAACTCGAATCCAGAGACAGTATCCACTGACTTCTCGATTTCAGATAAATTATACTTCGAGCCATTAACAATCGAAGACGTTATGCATATTATCGACCTTGAGCAACCAATTGGAGTAGTTGTACAATTCGGTGGTCAAACAGCTATTAATCTAGCTGATAAATTAGCTGCCAATGGCGTGAAAATTTTAGGTACATCGCTTGAAGATATCGACCGTGCTGAAAACCGAGATAAATTTGAGCAAGCATTACGTGACCTGGACATTCCACAGCCACAAGGTGAAACAGCTGTATCTACGGAGGAAGCTCTTGCTATTAGTGAACGCCTAGGGTTCCCTGTACTAGTTCGTCCTTCATACGTGCTAGGTGGACGTGCGATGGAAATCGTCTACAACCAAGAAGAATTAAAACACTATATGGAGAACGCAGTAGAAGCCTCTCCGGATCACCCAGTATTAGTAGACCGCTACTTAACTGGTCAAGAAATTGAAGTAGATGCCATTTGTGATGGTGAAAATGTCTTAATTCCAGGTATTATGGAGCATATCGAACGTGCAGGGGTTCACTCTGGTGACTCGATCTCTGTATATCCGCCACAAAAATTAACACAAGCGCAAAAAGATACGCTAGTGGATTATACAACTCGCCTTGCAAAAGGTCTTGGTATCGTAGGCTTAATGAACATTCAATATGTAATTTCACAAGGTGAAGTATTTGTCATCGAGGTTAACCCTCGTTCATCTCGTACAGTACCGTTCTTAAGTAAAATTACAAACATTCCGATGGCAAATATTGCAACGAAAGCGATTCTTGGTAAATCAATCGTAGAACAAGGCTATCCAACCGGTTTAGCGCCAGAGCAAAAAGGTGTCTTCGTTAAAGTACCAGTATTCTCATTCGCTAAATTACGTCGTGTTGACATTACACTAGGGCCTGAAATGAAATCAACAGGTGAAGTAATGGGTAAAGATGCAACTTTAGAAAAAGCACTTTACAAAGGCTTAGTTGCAGCAGGTATGGAAATTCGTACAGAAGGAACAGTATTGTTCACTGTGTCCGATAAAGATAAAGAGGAAGCAATTGAACTTGCAAAACGCTTCTCAACAGTAGGCTATCGTATTGTTGCAACTGAAGGTACAGCTAAAGCGTTTGAAGCTGCAGGCGTACGCACAGATATAGTTGGCAAAATCGGTGCAAAAGGTGAAACATTAATCGATTTAATTCAAAACGGTGAGGCACAGCTTGTTGTCAACACTTTAACGAAAGGCAAGCAACCGGCACGTGATGGCTTCAGAATTCGCCGTGAGTCTGTAGAAAATGGTGTACCTTGCTTAACTTCACTAGACACAGCGGAAGCGATGGTTCGAGTTATTGAATCAATGACATTCACAGCAGAACAAATGCCAAAAGCGGAGGTAGTACATTAATATGATTCGTCAAGAGAAAATGACGGTCGTCTCTCAAAAGCAAATTGCGACAAACATTTTCGAATTGACACTTCGTGGAGAACTGGTTCAGGATATGACACCTGGCCAGTTTGTCCATGTAAAGGTGTCAGATTCATTGGAGCCGCTTTTACGTCGACCAATAAGTATTGCAAACATAGATAAAGACAACAACGAGTTTACAATGATTTACCGTGCGGAGGGTCGCGGAACAAACGTGTTAGCGACAAATCGTGAAGGGCAGCTTGTCAATGTACTTGGTCCAATCGGTAATGGGTTCCCTGTTGAAGCAGTAAAAGAGGGAGGCACAGCTCTACTAGTTGGTGGGGGAATCGGAGTACCTCCATTACATGAGCTTTCCAAGCAATTAAATGCACGTGGTGTTAAAACAATTCATGTGCTAGGCTTTCAATCGGAAGATGTATGTTTCTATGAGGAAGAATTCAGTGCCCTTGGTGAAACACATTATGTAACGGTTGACGGTTCTAAAGGAACAAAGGGCTTTGTCACAAATGTTTTAGAGTCACGAGCACCAGAATTCGATGTCTTTTATTCTTGTGGTCCACTACCTATGTTAAAAGCGCTTGAAGGCTTTTATCCAGAAAAAGAAGGTTATTTATCATTTGAAGAGCGTATGGGCTGCGGTATCGGTGCTTGTTTCGCATGTGTATGTAAAACAACAGATCAAGTAGCAAAAGACTATGTCAAAGTATGCTCTGACGGTCCAGTTTTCCCGAAAGGTACGGTGGCATTATGAGTCGTTTAAACATGCAATTACCAGGCTTAGAGTTAAAAAATCCAATAATGCCAGCATCCGGCTGCTTTGGCTTTGGACGCGAATATGCACAGCTTTATGATTTATCAAAGCTTGGCGCTATTATGATTAAAGCTACGACTGTGGAAACACGTCCCGGCAATCCAACTCCACGTGTAGCAGAAACAGCAGCAGGGATGTTGAATGCAATTGGTTTACAAAATCCAGGTATTGAAAAAGTAATGAATGAAGAATTGAAGTTCTTAGAAAAGTATGATGTACCAATCATTGCAAATGTTGCTGGTACGGAAACAGAAGATTACGTAGAAGTAGCACGACGTATTTCAACTGCAGGAAATGTGAAAGCATTAGAGCTTAACATTTCTTGTCCGAACGTTAAATGTGGTGGTATTCAATTTGGTACAGACCCAGCTACGGCACGTGAGCTAGTTGCAGCTGTCAAAGCTGTTTCAGAAGTGCCTGTATACGTGAAATTATCGCCTAATGTAACGAATATCGTAGAAATCGCACAAGCTGTTGAAGCGGGTGGTGCAGATGGCATTACAATGATTAATACACTAATCGGTATGCGTTTAGACGAGCGTACAGGTAAACCAGTGATTGCTAACGGTACAGGCGGCTTATCTGGTCCTGCCGTAAAGCCAGTAGCAATTCGCATGGTCTATGAAGTGTATAAGGCTGTCAATATTCCGATAATTGGGATGGGTGGCGTGACAGAAGCTCAGGATGTTATCGACTTTATGTCGGCTGGTGCATCTGCAGTTGCTGTTGGAACAGCAAACTTTGTCGATCACTTCGTTTGTCCAACTATTATTGATGAACTACCAGCAAAGCTCGATAAATTAGGGGTAGAGCATATTTCAGAAATTATCGGAAGGAGCCATCGTTCATGAATACAAAACCAATACTTGCACTAGATTTTCCTGGAGAAGCAGAAGTATTTAACTTTCTAAAGCACTTTAATGAGCCTCTTTTCGTGAAAATTGGTATGGAATTATATATGCAGGAAGGTCCGGATATTGTACGTAAGGTAAAAGATCTAGGTCATGATATTTTTCTAGATTTAAAATTACACGATATTCCTAATACAGTTGGCTCTGCTATGAAAGGCTTAGCAAAATTAGGGGTAGATTTAGTCAACGTTCATGCGGCTGGTGGACGTCCAATGATGGAGGCAGCGCTTGAGGGGCTTGAAGCGGGTACTCCAGCAGGACGTGAACGTGCGGCATTAATTGCCGTAACACAGCTTACTTCTACTACAGAAGAACAAATGCAGGCAGAGCAAAAAATTGTTTTATCTTTACAGGAGTCTGTCTTACATTATGCAAGCTTAACAAAACAAGCTGGTTTAAATGGTGTCGTCTGCTCTGTACATGAGGCAAAAGCTATTGCTGAAGCATGCGGTGAAGATTTCTTACGTGTAACACCTGGTATCCGATTAGCAGGTGGCGACGCGCACGACCAAAAGCGCATTGCAACACCTGACGGCGCAAAACGTGATGGTTCTTCGTTAATCGTCGTTGGACGTGCCGTTACAGGTGCAAAAGATCCAGTAGCAGCATATAAAATCGTAAGTGAATTATGGGAGGCATAAATATGACATTACAAAATGAAATCGCACACGCTATGTTAAAGGTAGGCGCAGTAGAATTAAATCCAACAGAACTATTCACATGGGCATCAGGCATCAAATCTCCAATCTACTGTGATACACGTCTGACAATTTCTGACCCTGTAATTCGTAAGCAATTAGCAAACGGTTTAGCATCTCTTATTAAAGAAAACTTTGGTACAACTGAAATCGTAGCAGGTACAGCAACAGCGGGCATTCCACATGCAGCTTGGGTGAGTGATATTTTAGAATTACCTATGGTTTATGTACGCTCTAAAGCAAAAGAGCATGGACGTGGTAACCAAATCGAAGGAAAATACGCAGCAGGTCAAAAAGTCGTAGTAGTAGAAGACATCGTTTCTACAGGCGGCTCATCGATTACAGCTGTAGAAGCCTTACGCTCTGCAGGCTGTGAAGTACTAGGCGTTGTTTGCGTTTACACATACAACCTTCCGCGCGCTGAACAAGCATTTGAAGAGGCAGGCGTAAAATATGTATCTCTAACAAATTTCGATTATTTAATTGAAGCAGCTAATGAATCAGGTGCTATTCAAGAAGGAGACATTCCGTTCTTAAAAGACTGGCATGGAAAATTAAAAGCAGGCGAGCTTTAATTAAAAGAGGTGGTATGAATTTTTTCATACCACCTTTTCAATTGTTTGTTGAAAAACTATTGCGTCAAAGAAATTAAAGTTTCCTATTAAACAAAGTGTAGTTCTTAGTCAAAACGAGGGGTTGATTTCCGTTCCGGCTGGGCACTTTTATCGCTGACGCTACGCTTTCGCGCAGATAAAACATTTGTTGTTGCTGTCGCTTCGCTTTCGCACAGAGCAGAGCTTCCTGGGGGCGTCCGATGAGCCGCTTGAGCCAACAGATGTTTTTTGCGCGAAAGCGTAGTGCTAACGTAGCAACAGCAACAGCACGATGTTGGTCACGAAGGCGGTTATCACAGGACGTGATGATTTTAGCCTTCGTTCCTCTAATCGCTAATCCCCAAGGAGTCACCAGCCTCCACTCCAATCAACTGATTCACATAACATACGTTTTAACAAAATGTCGCCCAACTTTTAAAGTTTATCGACTAACTCTCACGTTTTATCGACTAACCTTTGAATTTTATCGATAAACTTTCACGTTTTATCACCCAACTTTTCATTTTTATCGACATCCACCTTCCAAAGAGCAAAAAAGGATTCATACACAAAATTGTGTGTGAATCCTTTTACTTTTACAGTCTCTGTTATTCATTTACAGTAGAGGAGAAATGAGTCGCATAAGAGATTCAAGCATACGTTTTTGAATACTTCGCTTTTGAAATGACGCCCATGTAATTTCTATGGAATCTTTAAAATCTTGTTTAAAATCATTTTTTATATCTAGAACCGTATTAGATTCATAAAGGACTGCAATGATTTCATAATTAAGCTCAAAACTACGAATATCCATATTTGCTGTACCAATTGATGCAACTTCATCATCAACAAGTACAATCTTAGCATGCATAAAAGCATCTTTATAAGAGTAAATAGAGACTCCAGCTTTTAGAAGCGGTGTAAAGTATGATTGGGATGCTTGATCACTAATGATGCTATCACCTTTTCCAGGATATAAAATACGGACATCTACCCCGGAAAGTGCACTCAAACGTAATAATGTTAATGTTTCCTGATCAGGAATGAAGTATGGAGTGGCAATCCAAATTGACTTTTTTGCAGAACCCATAATTTTCAATAAAGAATTCCGAATACTTGTATCATCTGAGCTAGGTCCACTTGCAATGATTTGTACGGCACCTTCTGCCTGATGAATTCCTTGACTTGGAAAGTATGTGCTATCCATAAATTGATTCCAAGACGTAGTATTTAAACTACTAGTGGCATAGAGAAAATCTTCTAGGAAAATGGCCTGCAGTTTATATAATGCTTTTCCTTCTATTTTTAAATGGCTATCACGCCAAATTGGAAACTTCTTCGAACGACCAAGATATTCATCCCCGACATTGAGCCCACCCGTAAACCCAATCGTCCCATCTACAATTACAATTTTCCGATGGTTACGATAATTTACGGTTTCTAATAGCCAAGGTGAAAGAATAGGATCAAATTCAACTACTTCAATTCCTGCTTCTTTCATTGGTTGTAAGAAACGTCTACGTAATTTACTACTGCCGAGTCCATCGTAAAGAAAGCGTACGATCACGCCAGATTTTGCTTTTCTTATTAAGGCGTCTTGAATTGTTGTACCGATTTCATCTGATCGATAAATATAGTATTGAATATGAATATGATGTGTAGCATTTTCAATTGCTTGTAGGATTTCAGTAAATGTTTCATCACCATTTGTTAAGAGTTTTGTTGCTGTCTCATTTGCAATTGGACCACCGCCAAATTTTTGGATAACTTGTGTCAAATAGGTTGATCGTTCATTTAAAGGGGAAGAGGGTTCTAAATTAAAACTTCTTCCTTCTAAAATTCCTCGGAATAACTTCCTCTTTTCTTCTGAACGATGTAAATGTTTTTTTCTTCTCCAGCGACTTCTTCCGAACAGTAAGTACAGAAGTAACCCGATAACAGGGAGAATGGCTAATACTAAAAACCAAGCCAATGTACTTTGTGGGGAACGGTTTTCAATAAAAATAACGAAGGAAATTCCTATAATTGTGATAGGCAATAGTATGCCTATTAAGGTATATAAGGAAATAACGGACTTATTTAAGACTACAAGCATAATTGCTGCAATTGTAAATACAAATAGTAATTGGACAACGCGATTCTTCATATGTATACATTTCACCTATTCTTTCTTACATATAAGCTTCATAAGAGGAAGTTGTACTTTATAGTTTTATGATAAATTGTTTTCTTTTTTTTTACAATATAGACATTTCCACATTAATTTCTTCTATAGAAAATCAAGTATCTATAATATTACCCATTAAACACTCCTATTTAAATTAATGATTAATCTATTTAAAAAGTCTTTTATTTGAAGTTTTTAGAATATATTACCTGTATATTTGCATATATTATTTAAAATGCTAATTATTTTTGGGGGAAAAGTATAATCAAGAAGTACGTAAAGGATTAGGTAAAAAGAAATAAAAAAGTTACTTTTTTAATATATTAAAATTGTTATTAAGTTTTTAACACTTTAAACGAGAAAACTATTTATTTAAAACAAATATATAGAAATTAAATATATTTTAAGAATAAGAATTTAAAGTTATAACCTGTTAAATAGAGATAAACAAGGGGTTTAAATGTTATTTTAGTAATAAAAGTAAGTATGAACGATTTTTATATTTAAATAATAAAAATAGCTGAGTTTAGATAGAAGGTTGAAAAAAGGACAAACAATTAAGTAAAGAGAAAATTAAGTTTAGAAAATTATTTTGTAAAGATGTATGGAGAAATTTGTTTGTAACTTTGTAATATTTAGAAAAATACACTTGATTTAATGTATTATTTCCAGATAAAATAATATCACAGTTAATTTTCAGATAATTCAATCAGTATATCGGTTTTCTGGAAAAGTAAAAAAAATATTAATTTGTTTTTAAATGTAAATGGAGGTGTAAATAAATTTTTCAATAAAATATAATTCTGAAATAAATTTAAAAGATAAGTGTAATTATTTTTCAGAATATTGAATATAGGAGGGAGATATTGTTTGGATACAGCAAACGACTTATTAACAATTAGAAATCTAACTACAAGTTTTCGCATTAAAGAAACTTACCACGCTGCTGTAGAGGATGTCTCACTTTCGCTTAAAAAGAATGAAGTATTAGCAATCGTTGGGGAATCGGGTTGTGGTAAAAGTACGTTAGCAACTACTATTGTAGGCTTGCACAATGAGATTAACACAAAGGTTACGGGTGATATTTTTTATAATAATCAAAATTTAACACAATTAAATGAGCAGAAATTTAATAGTTTACGCGGTAATGATATTGGTTTTATTTTCCAAGACCCTCTTTCAGCTCTCAATCCATTAATGAGGATAGGAGAACAGATTGCAGAGGGGCTTATGTATCATACAAAGCTCTCAAAGCAACAACGCGAGGAGAGAGTATTAGAATTATTAAACCAAGTAGGTATTTCTAATCCGGAACGTGTGGCAAGACAATTCCCTCATCAATTATCTGGGGGGATGCGTCAACGTGTCATGATTGCCATTGCATTGTCGTGTAAACCATCCATTTTAATTGCAGATGAACCGACAACGGCTCTAGATGTGACTATTCAAGCTCAAATACTTGACCTACTTAAAGCACTACAGTTAGAAACCGAAACAGGTATTATCTTAATTACGCATGATTTAGGCGTTGTGGCAGAAATGGCTGATCGAGTTGCAGTGATGTATGCAGGTGAAGTAGTAGAAGAAGCACCTGTTCAGGAATTATTTAATAATGCAAAACATCCTTATACTCGTTCTCTATTGAATTCTATTCCACAAACACATAGTGAAAATGAAAGACTTGAAGTTATTCAAGGTATGGTGCCATCACTGGTGAATTTACCACGGGAAGGTTGCCGATTTTCAGCACGAATACCATGGATAGATGCATCTGCACACGAAAGTAAACCACAATTACATGAAATTGCACCAGGACATTTTGTTAGATGTACCTGCTGGAAACACTTTCATTTAGAAGGTGAAGAAGGAGGCGGGCCTGTATGAGCTTTATGCAAATTAATGATTTAAACGTTCATTACCCTATTCGAGGGGGCTTTTTTAATACAGTAATCGATAAGGTTTATGCGGTTGATGGCGTCACAATGAAGTTTGAAAAAGGAAAAACATATGGTTTAGTAGGAGAATCTGGGTCTGGGAAATCCACTACAGGAAAGGCGATTATTGGTTTAGAAAAAATCACGTCAGGTCAAATTTTCTATGAAGGTGAGAATGTTACAAACCAGCGCAGAAATCGTAATTCAGCTTATAACAAAGACATTCAAATGATTTTCCAAGATTCTCATTCAAGTATGAATCCTAGAAAACGGGTATTAGACATTTTAGCAGAGCCTATTCGGAATTTTATGAAGCTTAGTGATCAAGAGGAGCGCAAGCGCATAAAAGAGTTGCTGGCAATTGTAGGGATGTCTGAAGATGTATTGTTAAAGTATCCACATGAATTTTCTGGCGGTCAAAAGCAACGTCTTGGAATTGCTCGTGCTGTTGCTTGTAATCCAAAAATGATTATTGCTGATGAACCTGTATCAGCACTTGATTTATCCGTACAAGCACAGGTGCTAAACTTTATGAAAGATATTCAAAATGAGTATGGGCTTACTTATTTATTTATTTCACATGATCTAGGTGTTGTAAAACATATGTGTGATCATATATCCATTATGTATAAAGGGCGCTTCGTAGAAACTGGTACGAGACATGATATATATGGGAATCCACAACATATTTATACAAACCGTCTCTTGTCGGCCATTCCAAATATTGAGCCAGAGACACGCTTGGAACGGAAATTAATTCGACAAAAAGTAGAAGAGAACTATCAAAAAGAGCAACATCAATATTACGATGAGCATGGAAAAGTATACCCGCTAAAATCCATTTCAGAAACACATATGGTTGCGATGACAGGGGGTATATAAAATGTGGAAAACGATTGTTAGACGAGCAATTTTGATGATTCCTCAAATGTTTGTGCTAAGTTTAATTATCTTTATTTTGGCAAAGCAAATGCCGGGTGACCCATTTACAGGATTGATTACACCAGAAACAGACCCTGCACGTATCGAAGAATTAAGAATTAAGGCAGGATTTTACGATCCTTGGTATGTGCAATATTATCATTGGATAACAAATGCCTTCCAAGGAGATTTAGGACAAAGCTATACATATAAAATTGCGGTGTCCACATTGATTGGTGAGCGTGCATTAAATACATTTTGGCTCGCTCTACTAAGTGCTATTCTCGTTTATGCGATTGCTATTCCATTAGGAATGATTGCTGGTCGCAAGCAAGATACATTATACGATAAGTCGATTACACTTTATAGCTTTATAAGCTATGCAATACCAACTTTTGTATTGGGTTTAATTTTCTTATATATTTTCGGTTATCGTTTAATGTGGTTCCCGACAAGTGGAACAGTTGACGTAGGTATAGAATCGGGAACACTGGAATACTATTGGAATCGCATCTATCATTTAATTTTACCCGCGATGACATATGCAATTTTAGGTACAACAACGATTATTCAATATTTACGTTCAGAAATCATAGATGCCAAGACACAGGATTACGTAAAGACAGCACGTAGTAAAGGCGTACCGATGAAAAGAATCTATAGAAGACATATTTTCCGCAATTCTTTATTGCCAATTGCAGCCTTCCTTGGCTTTACAATTACAGGCTTATTAGGCGGTTCGATTTTCATAGAAACAATTTTTGGCTTCCCAGGCATGGGGCAATTATTCATCCATTCCATAACGAGCCGCGATTATAGTGTGATTACAGCTCTCGTTATGCTTTATGGCTTCTTAGCATTATTAGGTAGTCTACTGTCAGATATTATTATGAGCATTGTTGATCCACGTATCCGCATAGACTAACTGTTAAATTTAATGTTTAAGGAGAGGTGAATAAAAATGGAACAAAAAAATGACACATTGACAGTTGAAAATACTCCACCAACAGGGATACAAGTTATATTACGTGAATTTCGAAAAGATAAATTAGCATTAGTTTCATTCATCGGTATGAATTTACTGATTATTACAATATTAATTATGGCAATGTTTATGGACCAAGATGAAATTTTAAAAATCAAATTATTAGAGCGTTATACAGAGCCAGGTATAAATGGTTATTCCCTTGGGGCTGATGAAGCTGGTCGGGATATGTTAGGACAGCTTATTATAGGCGCGAAAAACTCCATTTTAATTGCGATAGCTATTACTCTTATTGCTAATACAATAGGGATTGCGCTCGGTATTATAATGGGCTATTATGGCGGCTTTATTGATAATTTATTTATGCGAATCATCGACTTTCTCATGACATTACCAACTTTAATGATTATAATTGTAATAGTTACAATTATTCCCAAATACGGGGTTTTTGAGTTGATATTGATATTGAGTGCCTTTCAATGGATTGGGACAGCACGTTTAGTCCGCAGTAAAGCCTTATCAGAAGGACGCCGTGATTATGTGAGTGCCTCTAAAACAATGGGGACTAAGGATTTTGTCATCATGTTTAAGGGGATACTACCAAATTTAAGCTCGTTGCTAATTGTAGAATTAACATTAAATTTCGCAGGGAATGTTGGTATTGAAACAGGCCTATCGTTTTTAGGCTTTGGTTTACCACCATCTACACCTAGCTTAGGAACTCTTGTAAGCTATGCAACGAATCCAATTGTACTATCTACTAAGTGGTGGGTATGGTTGCCCGCATCAATATTAATTTTAATCTTGATGCTTGGTATAAATTATGTCGGTCAAGCACTTCGTCGTGCAGCTGACGCAAAACAAAGAATTGGATAAAGGGGAGGATTTACGATGAAAAAAAATTGGTTATTACTATCCGTTATTTTTGCAGTGATGTTTGTATTGGCAGCCTGCAATAACGATGGTAAAGAGGCGGCTAAAACTGGAGATGGCAACAAAGAGAAACCGACACAAACTGAAACAGATACAAATAAAGAGGATACAGCTAAGTTTCCGATGGAAGTAACGAATGAAGGCGATGTTATTAAAGGCGGTACGTTAAAGGTAGCGCTTGTAACAGACACTCCTTTTAAAGGTGTTTTCATTCAGGAATTATCTGATGATGCTTACGATAGTTCAATCTTGACTTACGCAAATAATGAAATTTTTGAATTGGATGGGGATTTCCAAATAAAAGATACAGGTATTACAAAATTAGAGGTTGATAAGGACAATAAGAAGGCGAAAATTACTATTCAAGGTGACGTTAAGTGGTCTGATGGTAAACCTTTGACAACTGATGACTTAATTTATCCTTACGAAATTATTGGTCATCCTGATTACGACGGAAAGCGCTACGATGACGATTTCCAAAATATTGTTGGTGCACAAGAATATCATGCTGGAAAAGCAAAAACAATTTCTGGTATTAAGAAAATCGACGAAAAATCAATTGAAATTACGTTCAAGAAAGTATCACCAGCTATTTATTCAGTAGGGGATGGGTTATGGGGTTATGCAGCGCCGAAGCATCAGCTAGAGTCAATCCCTGTTAAAGATGCCCTAATTGCTTCAGATGCAGTTCGTAAAAATCCTGTAACACTTGGCGCTTTTAAAATTGACAAAATTGTAAATGGAGAGTCTGTTCAGCTTGTAGCAAATGAATATTATTTTAAAGGCAAGCCAAAGTTAGATAAAGTGGTGATCGAAGTTGTTCCTTCAACTTCAATCGGTGAAGCTATGAAAACTGGGAAATATGATATTGCAGATCATTACCCAACAAATCAATTTGACAGCATAAAGGATCTATCAAATATAGCCATTGTAAGCCGCCCAGAGTTGTCATACTCTTATTTAGGATTTAAAGTGGGTAAATACGATAAAGCAAATCGTAAGAATATTTTTGATGAGAAGTCAAAAATGAATGATGTAAATTTACGTCAAGCGATTGGCTATGCGATGGATATTGAATCTGTTACAAAAAAGTTCTATCAAGGTCTACGTGTAAGAGCAAACTCATTAATTCCACCAGTATTTGCATCTTACTATGATGGTTCGTTAGAGGGTTATCACTATGACTCTGAAAAAGCAAAAGAATTACTTGAAAAAGCTGGTTATAAAGATGTAGATGGTGACGGAATCCGTGAAGATAAAGACGGTAAAAAATTCACTATTCGTTTAGCTGCAATGTCTGGTTCAGACACAGATGAAGCGATTGCCGAATACTATCGCCAAAACTGGAAGGAGGTTGGGTTAAATGTTGAATTGACGACTGGCCGTTTAATTGAATTCAATAGCTTCTATGATAAAGTTGAGGCTGATGATCCAGAAATCGATATGTATATGGCCGCGTGGAAAACAGGTACGAACCCATCTCCGGCAGGTTTATATGGTGAGGCGGCAGAATTTAACATGAGTCGTTTCGTTTCTGCTGACTTAACAAAAATGTTAGAAGACATTGATTCGGAAAAGGCGATGGATCCGGATTTCCGTTCTAAAGCATTCCGTACATGGCAAGAATATATGAGCGAAACAGCAACGACAATGCCAATGTACTTCCGTACGGAGCTTGTTCCAGTAAACAAACGCGTGAAAAATTACAATATTGATTACTCAAATGCAACAGAGCTTCAAAATATTGAATTAACAGCAGATGCTCCAGTAAAATAAGCTAATCATTGAAAAAACAGTCTTTCTTCAACATAGAAAGACTGTTTTTCATCACTGAATAGTTATCAATTTAGTTTAATAATAAAAAACACCCGTTGGAAAATCTCCAATGGGTGAAATTAAAAGTGAGACATAGCATGTACGTATCTATAAGTTGCAAGTCTGGAATTACACTAGAAGAAGTGGATTTATGACTGTATAACACATGGCTTTGGACTATGACAAGGACCTGGGTATGCAGAAGCAGATACTGTGCTGACATTAATTAAAAATGCAGTGAGACATAAAGTAGAAATGATAAGCTTAATACTCTTTTTCATAGTTAATCTCTCCTTTATACTTAATAATTACATTATAGTATATTAATGGTAAAATTGAAATACATTTTATTGAAAAATCTGTAAAGTATTATATTTCTGAATTGTTTATAGATGCGCGAAAAGAACAATGGAAACTGGTTCATAATAGAATTAGAAGTTTATATGTCCAAGCTTTTCAGTATGCTAAATGCTTAATAAAATACTACTATTCGACGTAAGTTTTTAAGTATTGGAGCAATAAAAAAACTCCCATCACAGTGTTTATAGTACTGTTGACAGGAGTTAAGGTTATTATCGATTAGCAATCCAAGTTTTCACAAGATCGGCAGTACCATAAACGTAATGCTGCTCGCCTACTTCATGGTAAGATGCGCTATCGTCAACTTCCGTATGCTTGTACGGAATTCGTTGACGGCGTTTTTCTGACATTGGGTCAGGAAGTGGAATTGCTGATAATAATGATTTTGTATACGGATGAACAGGGTGATTGTAAATATCATCTGCTTTACCGATTTCCATGATTTTACCACGGTACATAACAGCGATACGGTCACTGATATACTTAACCATTGATAAGTCATGGGCAATGAAAAGATATGTTAAGCCACGTTCTTTTTGTAGTTCTTTTAATAAGTTAACAACTTGCGCTTGAATCGATACGTCAAGTGCAGAAATAGGTTCATCGGCGATAATAAACTTTGGATCTAAGCTTAGCGCACGAGCAATTCCAATACGTTGACGTTGACCGCCAGAGAATTCGTGTGCATAACGGTTTGCATGCTCCTTGTTTAAGCCAACAGCCTCTAACAGTTGATTAACTTTTTCACGACGCTCTTTTTTATCTTTGTAAAGACCGTGAATCGTAAAGCCTTCACTAATGATTTCTCCAGCTGTCATACGCGGGTTTAATGAAGCATATGGATCTTGGAAAATCATTTGCATTTGACGATTGAATTTCTTTAATTCATCTTTGGATTTTTTCCCATGGACGTTCTCGCCATCGAAAATAATTTCCCCATCTGTAATGTCGTACAGACGAATGATGGAACGACCAGTTGTTGATTTACCACAGCCTGATTCTCCTACAAGACCGAGTGTTTCACCTTCGTATACATCGAAGCTAATACCGTCAACAGCTTTAATAGGGTTACTTGCTGAACCGAAATGCTGTTTTACATTTTTTATTTCAAGAATTTTTTTTGCGCCCGATTTAGTCATTTGATTGTGCCTCCTTTGCTAAATATCCTTCAATACGTTTAGCAACCGCATCTGGAAGCGGAATTTTTGGTGCATCAGGATGCATCAACCAAGTTTTGGCAAAGTGTGTTTCACTTACTTGGAACATCGGTGGCTCTTGCTCATAGTCAATAGCCATTGCAAATTCATTACGAGCGGCAAACGCATCGCCCTTTGGAGGGTTAGTAAGATCTGGTGGTGAACCAGGAATCGTGCGTAATAGCTCATCAGTATCGTTATCTAAGTCTGGCATTGAACCAAGCAGACCCCATGTATAAGGATGCTTAGGATTATAGAAAATATCATTAACAGTACCATATTCAACGATTTGACCTGCATACATAACTGCAACACGGTCGGCGATGTTTGCCACGACACCTAAATCGTGGGTAATGAAAATGATAGATGTTTTCGAATTTTTTTGGATTTCTTTCATTAGCTCTAAAATTTGCGCTTGAATCGTAACGTCTAACGCTGTTGTTGGTTCATCGGCTATTAGAAGCTTAGGATCAGCTGCAAGTGCGATAGCAATAACAACACGTTGACGCATACCGCCCGAAAATTCATGCGGGTATTGGTTATAACGTTTTTCAGGGAAGGGGATACCTACCTGCGTTAAAAGTTCGATTGCACGTTTTTTAGCATCAGCTTTTGATACTTTTTTATGTTGTAAAATAACTTCAGTTATTTGACGTCCGACCTTCATAGTCGGGTTTAAGCTTGTCATTGGATCTTGGAAAATCATTGCAATTTCATTTCCACGTACTTTTGACATTTCTTTATCGCTTAAAGGTACTAAATCGCGGCCATTAAATAAAATTTGTCCTGACTCATAAATACCAGGTGGCTGTGGAATTAGTTTCATTAATGCGTTACTCGTAACACTCTTACCAGAACCGGATTCACCAACAATTGCGAGTGTTTCACCTTCTTTTAAGTCAAAGTTTACACCACGAACAGCATGAACAAGCCCTGCATACGTTTTAAAGTTTATTTTTAAATCTTTTACTTCTAGAATTGTTTTACTCATTTCGGCCACCTCCTTATTTACGTAGTTTTGGATCTAATGCATCACGTAAGCCGTCACCAACTGCGTTAAACGCAAAGATTGTTAGTGAAATGAACAATGCTGGGAATATTAAACGCCAAGGGGCATTTGTAATTGCACCATTACCTTCAGAAGCCATTGTTCCCCAAGAGGCTTGTGGAGCAGGAACTCCAAGTCCTAGATAACTTAGGAAAGACTCTGTAAAAATAGCAGATGGCACTGTTAATGTCATTGTTACTAAAATTGCACCAAGTGCATTAGGAACTAAATGTTTAAGAATTAAATGTCCTGTTCTTGCACCTAAAGTACGTGCAGCCAAAACATATTCTTGATTTTTAATAGCTAATACTTCACCGCGAACAATACGGGCCATATTGATCCATCCTGTAATGGATAGTGCGATAATCATTGGTATGATACCTTGTTGTAATACTACTAAAAGCACGATTACAACTAAAAGGTAAGGTATAGCTGTTAAGACATCGGCAATACGCATCATAATATTGTCAACACGACCGCCTGCTAACCCAGAAATACTTCCCCATAATACGCCAATGATTAAGTCAATGATTGCAGCAGCAAACCCGATGAATAAAGAAATACGAGCGCCAGCCCATACTCGAACGAAAATATCTCGACCTAAATCATCTGTACCAAACCAAAATTCTGATGATGGTGGGGCATTAAAAACACCTAATTGCTCACTATAGTGGTATTGTGAAAAGATCGGCACTAATATAGCCATTAAAAATATAATTATTAAAGCTATTAAACCGAAAATTGCCATTTTATTATGGGAAAAACGAATAAATACTTCCTTCCAAAAGGAGACTGATTTATCAGCTAATCTTTCAGTTGCTTCATGATTTCCGCCAACAATTTTAAACTTATCTTTTTCGATTTGTTGCTGTGTCATTACTTTTTCGCTCCTTTCAGCTTAATTCGCGGATCGATTACACTATATAAAATATCTACGATGAAGACCGCAAACAAAAGAATGATTGAGAAGAACACAGTTGTTCCCATAACAACTGTATAGTCACGGTTCGTAATACTTTGTACGAAGTGTTTACCTAAACCAGGAACCGCAAAAATTTGCTCTACAATGAAGCTACCTGTAACAACCCCAGCTGTTAATGGACCTAAATAAGTAACGACTGGTAATAGGGCATTACGTAATGTATGGCGGAAGACGACTGTCCATTTACCTAAACCTTTTGCACGAGCCATTTTTACGTATTCACTATTATTTTGTTCAAGCATACTTGAACGTGTTAGCTTAGCTATAAAGCCCATATGCGTTAATGCAATAGCTAAGGCTGGCAATATACTATAATTAAAGCCTTTCCATCCACTAATCGGGAATAACTGAAGTTTGTATGCAATGAAATACTGCATGAGTCCAGCTAAAATGAAAGATGGAACGGAAATGCCCAGCACCGCAAAGGTCGTTGCCAAATAATCTGGGAACCTATTATGATAAAGCGCTGCCACTACACCAATTAATACACCAAATCCAATTGCTAGCAGCATAGCTTCAATTCCTAAAGTTAAAGATACCGGGAAGCCTTCTGCAATCATATCATTCGTAGAACGCGCTTTATATTTCATAGATTCACCGAAATTAAAAGTGGCCGCATCGATTAAATAATCTTTGTACTGAATATACCAAGGGTTATTTAATCCATACGTTTCGTTTAACTTTTCCTCTATTTGAGGAGGGAAATTACGTTCAGATGCAAATGGGTTACCAGGAGCAAGACGTAATAGGAAAAACGTAGCCGTTACGATGACGAAAAGCGCGAGAAGTATATACATCAGCCTTTTCAAAATATATTTAATCACATAAAACTCCTCCTTCTATTTGTCAATTATCTGACAAATAAGTGCCTTCGTATTTTAAAAAGAGCTGACTCGAGCCGCAAGGGCTATGAGGCAGCTCTTCGCATAGAGCTTAAAAGAAATTGTAAAAAAATTATTTAATCTTTACGTCTTTAATGTGGATGTCACCAGTTGGGTTTGTATCTAAGTTTTCGATACCTTTTTTAACTACAGATAAGTGAGTGTAGTAGTAAATAGGTGCAACTGGGAATTCTGTCATAGCAATTGCTTCTGCTTGTTTTAAATAATCAAGACGTTTAGCTTCGTCTACTTCAGCAACAGATTTTTTCAATAATTCTTTGTATTGAGCATTTTCCCAACCTGTTTGGTTGTTACCGTTTTTAGCTGTATCGAACATTTCAAGGAATGTATATGCGTCTACATAGTCAGCTACCCAGCCCATACGACCAATTTGATAGTCACCAGTTTTTAATTTTTCTAAATAAACTTGCCATTCTGAGTTATCCAACTGAGATGTAATACCAAGTTTTTTGCTCCATTCTTCTTGAACATATTGAGCGATTGCTGCATGCCCTTCAGAAGTGTTATATGAAATGTTAACTTTAATATCTTTAGGGTCTTTAATACCAAGTTCTTTCATACCTGCTTCAAGAGCAGCTTTTGCTCCATCAACATCATTATCTTTGAAGAAACCACGGTCTTTTTCAAATCCAGGAACGCTGAACGGAACCATACCTAGAGCCGGTTTTTGCTCACCTTTAGTTACGTTGTCAATTAATTTTTGACGATCGATTGCTAGAGTAAGAGCTTTACGGATATTAGCGTTAGACATAATTTTATCTTTTGTATTGAATTTATACCAATAAATACTTGCTTCGTCCTTGATTTTTAACGAACCATCTTTTTTGAATTCATCAATTACATTAAGGTCTATTGTTTGGAATGGTTTACCGATATAGCTAAGCTCGCCACCTTTAAACTTAGTAGCAACAGTTGATTCTTTTTCAACAAAAGAAACATTTACAGTATCGACATCAACATTTGATGCATCCCAATAATCTTCATTTTTTGCAAGAACGATAGAATCGCTATGTTTCCAATCGCTTAATTTATAAGGACCATTTGTTACGTAATCTTTACCTGCGTCAGCGTACCATTCTTTATTAGCTTCAGTCACTTTTTGGTTAATTGGTAAATAAGTTTTGAATCCTGTTAATTCTAGGAAATAAGGAGTTGGGTTTTCTAAAGTTACGACTAAAGTTTTGTCATCTTCAGCTTTGACACCAACAGCATCAGCAGAACCGCCTGCTTCGTTGTATGCTTGAGCCCCTTTAATTGGGTAGAAAATAGAAGCATACTGTGAAAGATTTTCTGGATTTAATGCCCATTTCCAAGCATATTCGAAGTCACCTGCTACAACTGTATCGCCATTTGACCATTTTGCATCACGTAAATGGAAAGTATAAGTTTTTTTATCATCACTTATATCCCATTTCTCAGCCATACCTGGAGTAGGAGTACCTTCTTGGTCTACAACAACTAGACCTTCAAAAATGTTAGTTAAGATTGCACTAGAATCAGTATCCGATGCAAGTCCTGGGTGTAAAGATGGTGGTTCTGAAGCGATTGCTAAGTTAAGCTCTTTCGATTTTGAACCAGAATCTTTGTTGCCGTCTGAAGATGATGAATTATCAGACTTATCACCACCGAAGCCACATGCAGCTAGTACTAATGAGAACACTGCAAGGACCGTTAATAATAAAAACTTTTTGTTTTTATTCATGTGAATCCCCCTTATACAATTTTAAGCCTTCTGTGAAGCTCTTATTTAATATACCAAAAAAATCATTGTGCACAAAATAAAAAAGATTCAAATTTATATAGTATTATCTGACATTTAAGAAGATAATAATTTTTTTCTATTTATTACTTTAAAGAATGAAAGCACTTTCATAATAAAAAATTGATGTTTATTTGTTCTGAATATCAAAAATAAAATAAAAATAAAAAAATGACACATTATACCGAAAATTCATATTCTTTAGATAATGATATTGTTATTTTAAAAATGAGTCAAAAGTCATAGTGTGGAACTATAAGATATTTGTATATATTTGTAGAAAATCATTGTAAAACTGAGGGAATTAGAATCTAGGTCATATATTTTTTGGCAATTTATAATCTCAAAGAATGAATATTTTTATCTATTAATGATATATAAGAAACTTGTTTTGTATTTATCTAAGATTAACTAGTATAAGAGAGAAAAATGAAGAATTAGAGTGAAATGTGCTTTCCTTAAAGAAAAAATGCACGGTATTTTAGTGAAATATGTTTTATTGAAATAATTTAGTCATTACTTGAATATACAGCAATGTATAAAAAAACGGTGCATTGAATCAATTATATGTAAGAATAATTAGGAAAATGATAAATGGAAAAACATACCTACTCTTAGGTGTTTCTATGATGTTGTTTTTTGGAGAAATCCATTTGTCTCACTTAGGAGGAAAGCTTCTACATAAAGTTACTAAAATATTGTGTAGGTAGAACTTAATGAGTAGAAAATTACTTAACTTCTCTATATGGTCGATTTTACCATATTGACATTACTGAATGGTGGTTTTCCTAAAAATGGGTGAATATTTCCTGAAATAAGTGAAAGGTTATCATAGTGCTATACGTGTAGTCTCTACTGCTGATGCTGCTTTGCATTCGCATTTTTGCTATCAGGGATGCAGAGAAACATTAATAAAGCAGAGCATTTCGATTAAAGAAATGCTCTGCTTAAATGTTTAAAGCTTAAATTGATTGATTTGGTCTTGTAAGTCCAAGGATTTTTCGCTTAAATCTGTTGCTACATGATTTACTTGTTGCATTGTCACTGCTTGTTCTTTACTAGCTTCTGCAATAATCTGCGTATTGTCTGCACTAGAAGAAGAGCCATGAGCTATTTCTGCAACAGAGGCTGCTACTTGTTCAGCACTTGCAGAGATTTCTTCAGAAGTAGACGAAATGTCTTCTATTTGAACTGTCATCGTAGTGATTGCTTTTACGATTGCTTCGAAAGAGTTACCAGCATCCCCAATAATTTTCACACCATCTGTGACAGAGTGTAGCCCATCTGTGACGGCTTTTTCTACATTTTGCGTATCTTCTCGGATTTCTTGCGTTAAGGTAACGATTTGATTGGCAGATTGCTTTGATTCTTCTGCTAGCTTTCGAACTTCGTCAGCTACAACGGCGAAGCCTTTGCCATGTTCACCTGCACGCGCAGCTTCAATTGCAGCGTTGAGCGCTAATAAATTCGTTTGATCTGTGATGGCTGTAATTACTGTAGTGATATTGCCTATTTCTTCTGATTGCTTACTTAATTTTTGAACGAGCTTGTTAATTGTTTGAGTAGAATCATAAATTACGTTCATTTGTTGTTGAGCTTCATCTACTGTACTATTACCGTTATTCGCCAACCCAGTTGTAGTCACTGCACTTTGATGAAGTTGTTGAGTTGCCTCTGCTATACGTTGTACACCTACTGCTGTTTCATCCATTGCATGTGCACTCTCGTTGGCAGCGATTGTAGCGGTAGATGCTGCATTCGCTGTCTCGTCAATGCGTATAGTAATTTCATCAGTAGAAGTAGAAATCTCTTCGATAGAGGCGGATAGTTCTTCAGCAGAAGCTGATAAATGTTCCGCATTGCCTTGGATATGTGTTAATAAACCTCGTAAGCTACTTTTCATTACGTTAAAGGCTGTAGAAAGCTGACCAATTTCATCTTTAGATTGATGGGAGATATCTTGATGATATAATTCACCATTAGCAATATTATTTGCAGCAATAACTACGGATTTTAAAGGGCGTGAAATTGTACGCTGTACATAATACATCAGAGATATCCCAAGAATTACACCAATGATGATAGCAATGATGGAGATTGTTTGAGAATTGGATACAGCTTGTTTAGATTCTTTCGTGACAATATCAAGTTGATTTTTTTGATAACTTACAATTTTCTCTGACACTGCTAACAAATCTGTATTTGCTTTTTGAACATCGCCATTAACTTTTTGTATCGCTTCTTCTAATTTTCCGGCATCATGAAGTGCTAGTGCTTCTTCAGCTGCTTTGTTAAAACCTTCATTATATGTATTTAAATCTATTGCATAAGTCTCCATTTCGGATGAATCAGATTTTTCCATGATCTCTATTACATGCGTATCTAGCTTTCTAGCATACTTTGTAAAGTTATCTTTATTAGCTGCTGTGTCTTCGAGGAGTATTGCCCGAATGTAAAGACCTTGCATTGCTCGTTCAGCTTGAATATTATCAGCTAATTCTACTAGCGCTACACGATTTTCTAGCGCGTTGTCTACTTTCTTGTTAATGTTTGAGAATTGGATAAACATAATCACCAATGAAATAATTAAAGTCAGAATGATGGTTAAAAAACCAAAGCTTAATTTTTTGCCTACAGACATAGAGATACGTCCTTTCTGGAATGCTATTTACTTTTTATTTAAATTTAGCCATTTATAAGGGGGGAAGTCAATAAATAGTTCGGAATATTCACGAGTTTTTTTAGCGGTATTATAATAAGAAACAATAGCTTTAAAAATCAATAAAGTTAAAGGGAAATATAATATATAGTAAGTGGAAATCGCCATAAAAAAAGAATACGATACATTTCATATCGTATTCCAATGTTTAAGATTGTTTTTTTAATTGTAAAATGACAGCTTCATCTGGATCGATGTATACAGTCTTTTGTTCAAAGTAAATAACAAAACCAGGTTTAGCCCCATTTGGTTTTTTTACCTGACGTATTTCTGTGTAATCTACTGGAACAGAGGAAGAGTCTCTTGCTTTTGAAAAATAGGCAGCAAGTGTTGCAGCTTCTCGTAATGTTGTTTCGTCAGGTTCACTTGTATGGATGACAACATGTGAGCCTGGAATATCCTTCGTATGCAGCCAAATATCTGTGCGTTTAGCAATTTTAAATGTAAGCATGTCATTTTGTTTGTTATTTTTTCCAACAGAGATCGCTACACCGGTTGAAGAAACATAACGTTCAGGTTCAGGCTTCGCTTGTTTTTTCTTTTTTCGTGCATGACGTAACTTCAAATAACCTTGTTCTGCTAATTCTTCGCGAATTTCTTCAATATCTCCAGGAGCAGCTTGTTGTACCTGCTGAGCAAGCATTTCGAAATAGGCAACTTCTTCTTTTGTTTTTTCTAACTGTTCTTGAACCATAATAAGGGCATTTTTTGCTTTTGTGTATTTTGTGTAATAGCTTTGAGCATTTTCAACAGGTGTTTTACGTTCGCTCACTGGAATGATGATTTCTTCATCTCCAGTTTCACTATAATAGTTAGTGACAGTTACTTCCTTTACACCTTTTTCAAACGCGTAAACATTCGCCATCAGTAATTCTCCATATAATTGGAACTGATCTAGCTTAGATGCGCGTTCGTAGTCTTTATTTAGCTTTTTAGTTTTTAATATAAGCTTGTCAATTTCATTTTGTAGCCATCGCTCCAAATCGCCTGCCTGCTGTTTAACGCGATCACGCTCAGCTCGAGCAAAGAATACACGGTCAAGTAGCTCATGTACATTTGGATAAATCGTTACATCTCCTTGTAAATGTGTTAGTGCTATTGGTGAGAAGTACGTTTTATTATTTGCGATTACATACATCGGCTTTGTTCCACCATTATTAAAGGAAGCTATAAAATTTTTAAAGCAATTTACACGATCATCTGTGTCTGTTAATCGGAATAATAATTCCTCAGCATGTACAGGTGAGAAACCAATAAATTGCGAAACTACTTCCTTAGCCGTTTTTGCTTCAGAGAAAAACAGTGTAAGTTGTTCGTCAGTCACTGCTAGAGGGTGCCATTTATTCTGTGCGGGCGGTGCGATATAAGGCTGCCCAGGTAAAACTGTACGGAAACTATTCACGGAAGGTGGCAAATGCTTTAAGCTGTCGACTATTTTTCCCTGCTCCTTATCTATTAACAACAGGTTACTGTGACGGCCCATAATTTCAGCATGTAGCTCCCTTACTATAGGGTCACCAATTTCATTTTTACTTTCAATTTCTACTATTATAATGCGATCAAAATCGTGCTGTTTAATAGAAGAAATAAAACCACCCTCTAAATGCTTTCTCAAGAGCATACAAAACATAGGGGGTTCTGCTGGATTGTCAATAGATTGCTCAGTAAGGTGAACACGTGCGTAAGAAGGATGAATCGAAAAAAGTAATTTTTGATTGCTTCCGTTCGCACGGATATGTAAAACAACCTCCTGAGCGTTTGGTTGATGTATTTTAGTGATCCGACCTGTTACTAATTGTTGTAGGTCGGCTGTCATTGAATAAGTAAATAAGCCATCAAATGCCATATGAATTCCTCTTTCCAACGATATAAGCATCCTTGGTACTTTCGTATTTATTATTTTAATAGTGTAGCAAGCTTTTCCGCCAGAGTGTGTGGTTGATTTTCGTTCCGGCTGGGCGCTTTTATCACTGCCGCTACGCTTTCGCGCAGATAAAACATTTGTTGCTGACGCTACGCTTTCGCACAAAAATCATTTGCAGGCCAAAGCACAAAGCCGTTTCCGGACGCAATTATGTCGAGGCATAATTGATCAGGTGTATTGATTAACCACTTTTATCTTCTCAAATTATTTAGAGTGTAACTGAATTAATTTGAGAAGAAATGTTGATTAGAAAACATTGTTTTGAGCAATTAAAGGGTTTTTGTTGATATTTTGCTTATAAGTGCCCGTTTTTAGCAGATTGTAGTGAAGGGCTACTTGACTCCCGCGGGAAAGCGAGACAGACGAGACCCTGCACGAAGCGGAGGAAGCGGCTCGACGCTCGCCCGCAGGAAGCCCTGCTCTGCGCGAAAGCGAAGCGTCAGCGACAAATGTTTTCTGTAGCGAAAGCAAAGCGGCAGCTACAAAGCAAGTAGCCCGTATCGGAAATCTGATTCCCCCGATGAGTCGCCTGTTCTTCACTTTAATCAACTTCTAGACATGGCATACATTTTAACAAATGTCATCTCTATGCTTTGCTAATGAGTTTTTTCTTATGTTTATCATAGCATTTTTTAGGTGAATATTAAAATATAGCTTCATATGTGGTAGAATTAGCTTTTTCTCTATCTTCATTCAGTGGGTGGCCAACCACCCACTGAATGAAGATAGAGGCCTCCGGCGGATGTCACGGATTTTGAAAGGAATGAATAAAGGATGTTAGCCTAAAATCTTCGCATCCTGCGAAAACGGCTAACTGACCTGCATCGTGCAGGCATGGGCACAATTCAAAATACGGACGCAATTACGCTAAGGCGAAATTGATCAATTTTTTTTACGTCATAAATGACAGAGCTTATGTTATAATAATCCCAGTATGCAAAGAAAGGTGTGACGAACCTTGGTGCGTAGTATGACTGGTTTTGGCAGAGGTGTCACAACAACAAGAGACTTTCAATTAACCGTAGAAATGCGCTCGGTCAACCATCGATTTTTAGAAATTAATGCAAAATTCCCGAAAGAATGGCTTGAAGCAGAAATTTTTGCAAAGAAATTAATTTCGCAAGCTTTGTCACGTGGCAAAATTGATGTGATGGTTTATGTTAAGGATTTAGATAACGTCGAGCAATCTATTGAAATTAATTGGTCATTAATTGAAGCGTATCGTAAGGCAAAAGAGCAATTAGCAAGTAAAGTACCACTAGAAGAAAAATGGACGATGCAAGAGCTGCTATCGCTTGAACAAGCGCTTGTACAGGAAAAGCCACAGCTTACACCTGAGGATTTACTTGGTGCTGTTGAAAAGGCTATTACGCAAGCACTTGAACAGCTGATTCAAATGCGTGAGCGTGAAGGGCAAGAATTGCATGATGTTGTTGTACAATATAAAGAACAGTTAATGGAACAAGTGAACCACATTCGTTCATGCGCCTCTTTTGCTGTTGAAAAATATCGTACACGATTATTGGAACGTATTACTGAAGTGGCAGATGGAGCATTGTTAGAAGATCGACTACTTGCTGAAGTAGCGATATTTGCAGAACGTGTGGACATCACCGAAGAATTGGACCGATTAGATAGTCACTTTAATCAACTGAAAGAAACATTAGAAGAAACGATTTCGGTTGGCCGTAAATTAGACTTTTTAATGCAGGAAATACACCGCGAGATCAATACGATTGGTTCGAAAAATCAATCAACAGAGGCGGCCATCGCAGTAGTTCAGGCGAAAACAATTTTAGAAAAGATGCGCGAGCAAGTTCAAAATATCGAATAGCTTGCCTGTATCTGTTATAAATTAAGGGAGATATAGAGAATAAATGATAAAAGAACGTGGATTATTAATTGTTCTGTCTGGCCCATCTGGTGTAGGTAAAGGGACAGTGCGAAAAGAATTATTTTCTCAGCCGAATACGAATTATGAGTATTCCATCTCGATGACAACACGAAATCCTCGCGAAGGTGAAGTAGATGGTGTAGACTATTTTTTCAAGACACGTGAAGAATTTGAAACGTTGATTGAACAGGGTGGCTTATTGGAGCATGCTGAATTTGTAGGGAATTATTACGGAACGCCGTTAGCCTACGTAAATGAAACACTTGATGCAGGACGTGATGTGTTTTTAGAAATCGAAGTGCAAGGTGCTGCACAAATCCGCGAAAAGGCACCAGATGCATTATTTATTTTCTTAGCCCCACCAAGCTTAACGGAATTAAAAGACCGTTTAGTTGGTCGAGGGACGGAAACAGCAGACGTTATTGCAAAGCGAATTGCAACTGCGAGTGAAGAGCTCGAAATGATGAGCCTTTATGATTATGTAGTTGAAAATGATGAAGTGACAAATGCCTGTGATCGTATAAATGCGATTATTAAAGCCGAGCATTGTCGTAGAGAACGTGTTGAAAAAAGATATTTGTCAATGTTGAGAGGAGAATAAACCTATGTTATACCCATCAGTAGATACATTAAAAAAAGAAATCGATTCAAAATACTCTTTAGTAAGCCTAGCATCTAAACGTGCTCGTCAAATGCAAGAGGAACAAGACACTGAACGCTTACACAAGTACGTTTCCCATAAATACGTAGGGAAAGCACTTGAAGAAGTAGCGGCAGGTGTACTTACGAAAGTATCTCAGGATGAGTCAACTGTTTACGAAGACGAAATCTAACATTGGTGTAAATTGCAAAAATGTTAAAGTTTGCAGTGGATTTTTGATTATACAGAATGCCGAAAGCTCCCGAGGAATTTTCCTTTGGGAGCTTATCATTTGAAAGGACGATTGTGCATGAATAAAAATATTTTACTTTGTGTTTCAGGTGGTATAGCGGTTTATAAGGCTGTTGCTCTAGTTAGCAAGCTATCTCAGGCAGGTGCAAATGTAAAGGTTATCATGACAGCATCAGCAAGACAGTTTGTGAATCCGCTGAGCTTTCAAGTTATGTCCAAAAATGATGTTTTTTTTGATACTTTTGATGAAAAGGATTCAAGTGTTATTGCCCATATTGATTTGGCGGACTGGGCAGATTTAATTTTAGTTGCGCCAGCTACCGCAAATGTCATAGGGAAATTGGCGAATGGTATAGCAGACGATATGGTAACAACGACTTTGCTTGCAACAACTGCCCCTGTATGGCTTGCACCAGCGATGAATGTACATATGTATGACCATCCAGCTGTAAAACGAAATTTGTCTCAATTACAATCTGATGGCTATCAATTTATTGAGCCTTCAGAAGGTTTTTTAGCATGTGGCTATGTAGGCAAAGGTCGTTTAGAGGAGCCAGAAAAAATAACGGCGATCGTGCAAGAATTTTTTTCGGAGAATGGTAAACCATTAGCAGGAAAAACGGTAGTGGTTACAGCTGGAGCCTTTTATGTACCATTGGACGAGCACCATGTTATTAGTACACAGTCGAACAGTAAAATTGGTCAGGCAATAGCAAAAGAGGCAAAAACACTTGGGGCAAATGTAATCCTAATAGATGAGAAAGAAACAAGTGTGCATAAACTCATTGAACAGCTTGAGGATTATAAAAAACAATATCCATCTGCATTTTTTATCCATGCAGCAAATACGCCTACAATTGAGGGTGCACCAATACTGTCCGTGGAAGGAATGACCGCAATAACCTTTGGACAAAAGGTTATTGGTGAACCAATGTTAACAATTATGTCTGACGCGTGGATTGATTATAGTGACACGGCAGAAGTAAATGGTCAATTGTGGGATACGACAAATGCCATGCAGTTTGCTCAAGCATTTTGGACATATGTATTACAGGGTGAGAAGCGATGAGTTTGTTGATTGCAGAAGTTATAGTGGACGTTTCAACATACCATGTAGATCGTCCGTTTGATTATGAAGTGCCTACAGAATGGGCACATATTATAGAGATGGGCTGTCGTGTAAAAGTACCGTTCGGACCAAGAAATGTTCTAGGTTTTGTGGTCGGATTAAAAAATGAAACAGATGTACCATCTAACAAATTAAAGTCGATTGCACAAATTTTAGATCTAGAGCCTGTATTAACCGAAGAAATGCTGTTAATGGCTAAGTGGCTAAAAAACGAAACGATTTGTTATGAAATTGATGCCTTACAGGTCATGCTCCCATCAGCACTTCGAGCGAAATATGAAAAAATCATAACGCTACTAGAAGAGAAAGACGCTTTGCCAGATGAGGTGCAAGCTATTTTTGGTAAGCGACAACAGGTTAATTTCAAAGAATTTGAGCGTGCTGAATTACTTCCTTTATTAAAGCACCTTATCACTGATAAAATTGTAAAAATTGAAAATGTTGTGAAGCAGCAAGGCAATGTGAAAGAAATACGGATGGTCAAAATTTCAGATCATCAGCAAGATATCGATAAGGCAATGGAAGGTGCAGCAAGAGCAGCTAAACAACGCCAACTGATTGAATGGATGGGCAAGCATCTTGGAGAGGTCCTTTTGCCACAGAAAGTCTATGAGGAAACAGGTGCATCTACCGCGGTATTACAGTCAGTAATTGAAAAAGGAGCGGCTCGTTTTATTCAAGAAGAGGTGTATCGAGATCCCTTTACGAAGGAGGTTTCCCGTACACAATCTTTACAATTGACGGAAGAGCAGCACATTGCACTTAAGTCTATTAATAGGTCGATGGAAGAACAGACTGCGAAAACTTTTTTACTACACGGCGTCACGGGAAGTGGTAAAACTGAAATATATTTGCAAGCGATACAAAAGGTGTTAGATGAAGGTAAGGAAGCCATTATGCTAGTGCCTGAAATATCATTAACACCACAAATGACAGAGCGTTTTCGTAGTCGTTTTGGTGAGATGGTTGCTGTCATGCATAGTGGCTTATCTGTCGGTGAAAAGTATGATGAATGGCGTAAGATTCAGCAAGGAAAAGTAAGTGTTGTTGTTGGAGCTCGTTCAGCAATTTTTGCACCTTTTACAAATTTAGGTCTCATTATTTTAGATGAAGAGCATGAATCAACATACAAGCAAGAAGATTCACCACGTTATCACGCTAGAGATGTAGCGATTTGGCGAAGTGAATTTTACAAATGTCCGGTTATATTAGGTAGTGCAACACCCGCACTAGAATCATTTGCGAGAGCAAAGAAGGGCGTATATAGTTTACTATCTTTAAAGCAACGTGCTTTGCATCAACCGTTACCAACTGTTTTTATTGCCGATATGCGAGAAGAACTTCAAAAAGGGAATCGTTCTATGTTTTCGGAGCAACTTATTGATGCTATACGCGTAAGGCTTGAGAAAAAAGAACAGATGGTGCTGTTTTTAAATCGTCGCGGCTATTCTTCTTTTGTGCTTTGTCGTGATTGTGGCACGGTTGTACAGTGTCCGAACTGTGACATCTCATTAACGTATCATAGAACAACTGAGAAATTAAAATGCCATTATTGCGGTTATGAGGAGCGTGTTCCTCAAATATGTCCACAATGCCAGAGTGAGCATATCCGTTATTTTGGTACGGGAACACAAAAAGTCGAGGAAGAAATTTATAAGCTGTTTCCTGAGGCAAGGGTTCTTCGAATGGATGTTGATACAACAAAGCAAAAAGGTGCACATGAAGAAATTTTGCAAGCATTTGGGGAAGGACAGGCAGATATTTTGCTAGGGACGCAAATGATTGCGAAAGGTCTTGATTTTCCTAATATTACGCTTGTTGGTGTACTTAGTGCTGATACATCTTTACATCTACCTGATTACCGTGCAGCGGAGCGTACATTCCAATTATTAACGCAGGTTAGTGGTAGAGCTGGACGTCATGAAAAGCATGGTGAGGTTATTATTCAATCGTATACACCAGAGCATTATGCAATTGAATTGGCAAAAATACAAGATTACGAGCCATTTTACGAACGTGAGATGTTTTTACGTCGCCGCTCTAGCTATCCACCGTATTATTATGTAGCACTTGTCCAAATATCTCATGAGGATGTCATGATGGCGGCAGAGTATGCTGGACGTGCAGCAGATTGGCTAAAAGAAAACTTATCAAACCAGGTAGCAATTATTGGTCCAACAACTGCAAGTATTAGTCGTCTCCAAAATAGATATCGCTATCAATGTTTGATAAAATATAAAATTGAACCAAATCTCATTCCTGTATTACAGCGCCTTCTAGCGATGTATCGAGCGGAATGGATTAAACAAGGTATACTAATGACGGCAGATTTAGATCCGTCAACTATATAAAATGCTCCATCACCAGATCGGACATGACATTTTGTTTAAACATATGTCATGCGGATAGGTTGATTGTAGTGTGGGCTGGGCGACTCCTCGGGGATCAGCATCACAGATGATGACCTGCAGCGAAGCGACAGCAACAAATGTTTACTGTGCGAAAGCGAAGCGACAGCAACAAATGTTTACTGTGCGAAAGCGAAGCGACAGCAACAAAGCGCCA
>NZ_JBHVUJ010000003.1:55929-345156 GCF_042884205.1 Lysinibacillus sp. NPDC058147 | reverse complement strand
ATCAAGTGGAATTTCTAATAGACTTTGTCCTATCACCGAAAGTTGGGTGTGACATTTTGCTAAAACGTATGTAATGTATATAAGTTGATTGTAGTGGAGGTTGGGCGACTCCTCGGGGATTAGCCAATAGAGGAACGAAGGCTGAAACCATCACGTCCTGTGATAACGCCTTCGTGACCAACATCGTGTTGGCCCGAGACCCTGCAGCGAAGCGAAGCGGCTCATCGAACGCCCCCAGGAAGCTCTGCTCTGTGCGAAAGCGAAGCGACAGCAACAACAAAGCGCCCAGCCGGAACGGAAATCAACCCCACATTATGATGTAGCGTTACAATTAGACAAGGTATAAGCCTTAAATATAGAAATGAGGAACATAACATGGCAATTAAAAAAGTTGTAGAACATCCAGCAAAGGTATTATCAACACCGTGCGCGGAAGTAACAGAAATTAATGAAGAAATAATTACATTATTAGATGATTTATATGACACAATGGTTGAATACGATGGCGTTGGTATTGCAGCACCACAAATAAATGTAGGATTACGCGTTGCAATTGTCGAGCTTGGTGAGGAACGAGATATTTTAGAAATGATTAATCCAACTATTATCGAAACGGATGGAGCCGAAGTAGATATTGAAGGATGCTTAAGCTTCCCAGGATTATACGGTGAGGTTGAACGACCTGACTATGTGAAAATTGAAGCGTGTGACCGTGAAGGACGAGTATATGAGCTAGAAGCGGGAGGCTTTGATGCAAGAGCGATTATACATGAAATCGATCATTTAGATGGCGTGTTATTTGATTCAAAAATCAAACGTATTGTCACTGAAGAAGAGCTTGAAGCAATGTACGCTGAAGAGGAGGAATAATATGACTTCAATAATTTTTATGGGAACACCTGATTTCTCCGCGCCAATTCTGCGTATGCTACATCATGAAGGCTATGATATTAAAGCTGTAGTTACACAACCAGACCGTCCAGTTGGGCGTAAACGTGTGCTAACACCACCACCTGTTAAGGCAGCAGCTATGGAGTTAGGTTTACATGTCATTCAGCCTGAAAAGCTACGCGGTTCTGGGGAATTGCAGCAAATTATTGATTTACAGCCTGACCTAATCGTCACAGCTGCTTTTGGACAAATTTTGCCGAAAGAATTACTAGATGCTCCACCGCTTGGTTGCATTAACGTCCATGCGTCACTTTTACCGAAGTATCGTGGCGGAGCACCTATCCACCAAGCAATTATTGATGGTGAAAAAGAGACTGGTGTAACAATCATGTATATGGAGCAAAAGCTTGATGCTGGTGATATCGTATCTCAAAAGGCTATTCCAATTGAAGAGGATGATCATACGGGTGGACTGTTTGACAAGCTTAGTGTTGTAGGGTGCGAATTATTAAAAGATACACTTCCTTCTATTATAAATGGAACAAATAATCGTACAGTGCAAGATGAAGCACAAGTAACCTTTGCTAGCAATATTTCACGTGAACAGGAACGTATCGATTGGACAAAGGATGCTACAACTTTATACAATCAAGTGCGTGGTCTTCATCCATGGCCAGTTGCCTATACAACATTTGAAGATGGAAACTTTAAAATTTGGTGGGCAAAGGTTGGCGAAACAAAGCACGATACTACACCCGGTGAAGTTGTTGCGATTTCAAAGGATCATTTTGAAGTTGCAGCAGGAAATGGTACAACACTTGCCTTGTATGATGTACAACCAGCTGGTAAAAAGCGCATGACAGCAGAGGAATACTTGCGTGGTACAGGTTCTAAATTACAGATTGGGGACCAATTTAAATGAGTAAAAAAAGCGTAGTAATTTGGGATGGAAATGTGCGTGATGCTGCACTTTCTATTCTGTTAGCAGTAGATAAAAATCAAGCCTATAGTAATTTACTTTTAAATGAAACAATAAAGCGCCATAAAATTGAAGCAAAGGATCGTGCACTTTTAACAGAAATAACGTATGGCACTCTACAATATAAAATGACACTTGACTACTATTTAGAGCCCTTCATTCGTGGCTCGGTGGATCATTGGGTGCGTTGGCTGTTACGTTTATCTTTATATCAAATGCATTATTTAACGCGTATACCACCACATGCAGCGGTGAATGAAGCTGTAGAAATTGCTAAACGTCGAGGTCACCAAGGCATTGCTTCAATGGTCAACGGTATTTTACGATCTATTTTACGTCAAGGTGTAGCTTCTACTGATGAAATTAAAGATCCAATTGAGCGCCTTGCTATTGAAACGAGTCATCCTGAGTGGTTAGTACAGCGCTTTGTCGATAACTACGGTATTGAAGTAGCAGCTGAAATGTTACATGAAAATAATGTACCTCCGGTGCAAACTGTACGTGTAAATACAACGAAAGCAAGCGTTGAGCAAGCGATTGCTAGCATAGAAGCTGAAGGATTATCAGCGAAAAGAAGCGATCTAATGCCTGAATGCTTACATGTAACAAATGGCCAACCAGCTCGAACAAAGGCATTCCAAGAAGGGCTTATAACTATTCAAGATGAAAGCTCCATGATTCCAGCAAATGTTTTGCATCCATCTCCTGGCATGCGCGTCTTAGATATGTGTGCAGCTCCAGGTGGAAAGACAACACATATAGCAGAGATTATGAAAAATGAAGGTTCGATTTTAGCAACCGACCTTCACCCTCATAAATTAGATTTAATCGACCATAATACGGATCGTCTAGGGATTGATATAGTAGAGACTGCTCCGGTTGACGGACGTAAAGCACCAGATTTTCTACAATTAGAATCATTCGATGCTATTTTAGTCGACGCGCCTTGTAGTGGTTTAGGTGTTATGCGCCGCAAGCCAGATATTAAATATACAAAGCGTGAGGAAGATTTAGAAAACCTCCAAAAAATACAATTAGCGCTATTAGATGCTGCAACAAAAGTATTGAAAATAGATGGTAAGCTTGTGTACAGTACATGTACAGTCGATAAAAGAGAAAATGAAGGTACTGTAGAGGCCTTTTTAACAACGCATCCAGAAATGGAAGCTATACAACTAGAATCTTTACCAACAAAATTAGCGGAAAAGCAAGCAAATGGCATGCTTCAAGTCTTTCCACAAGACTTTGGCAGTGACGGTTTCTTCGTTGCCGCCTTTCGTAAAAAAGGAGGATCCAACTAATGGTGGATCAAGATAAATTTAATGAGCGTATAAACGACTTAGTTGTTGAAGCAGAAGACAAGCCTGTTCGACGTGCAAAAAAAGAAAAACCAAATTTAAAGGAATCGGTATACTCATTACAGCCGAAACAATTAGAAGAATGGTTAACGGAAAACGGTGAAAAATCGTTCCGTGCAGCACAAATTTTTGATTGGCTTTATAATAAACGTGTAAAAACATTTGAAGAAATGTCTAACCTTTCAAAGGGATTACGTGAAAAGCTTGAAGCAAGTTTTGCATTGACGACATTGTCAACAATTATTCAACAGGAATCAAAAGATGGTACTATCAAGTTTTTATTCCAATTACAAGATGGCTATTCGATTGAAACTGTATTAATGCGTCATGAATATGGGAACTCTGTTTGTGTAACGACACAAGTAGGCTGCCGAATTGGCTGTACGTTTTGTGCATCAACTTTAGGTGGATTAAAACGTCACTTACTAGCAGGGGAAATTGTAGAGCAAGTTGTCAAAGTACAACAAACTTTAGATGAATTGGGCGAGCGTGTGTCACATATCGTCATTATGGGTATTGGAGAACCTTTCGATAATTATGATGCGATGATGAACTTCTTAAAAGTCATCAACCATGAAAAAGGGTTAAATATTGGTGCGCGTCACATCACTGTCTCCACATCAGGAATTGTTCCTAAAATTTACGAATTCGCTGAGGAACAGCTACAAATCAACTTTGCAGTATCCTTACACGCACCGAACCAAGAGGCTCGTCAAAAACTAATGCCAATTGCACGTGCTTACAAATTGGATGAATTAATGGAAGCTGTTCGTTACTATACTAAAAAAACTGGCCGACGTGTAACTTTTGAGTATGGTTTAATGTCTGGTGAAAATGATTCAGTTGAAATTGCAGAAGAATTATCTGCATTAATAAAAGGAATTAAATGCCACGTGAACTTAATTCCTGTAAACTACGTACCCGAACGTGATTATGTTCGCACATCCCGTAGTCAAATCTTTGCCTTTGAAAAAACATTAAAGAAAAATGGTATTAACGTAACGATCCGCCGTGAGCAAGGTTCTGATATTGCTGCTGCGTGTGGTCAATTACGTGCGCAAGAGAGATCTGAAGAGACGAGGTGACCAGTGTTGGAATACACAGTCGAAAGTGATATTGGGTTAAAACGAGCAATCAATGAAGACCGCGCGGCATTTTTTAAACGTCCAGACGGGCTTGCACTAGCACTTGTAGCGGACGGCATGGGTGGTCATAATGCTGGCGATGTAGCGAGTGATATGGCGATGAAAAAGATAGAATCCGTTTTTTTACAGGCAGAGGCACATCATTTTGCATCAACAACAACAAAAAAAGAATGGTTATTACAAGCAGTCAAGCAATTGAATAAAAGTATATACGACTATTCTTTATCACATGAAGACTGTAAAGGAATGGGCACGACGTTTATTGCAGTGTTAATTGAAAAAAATCATTGTTATATCGCACATGTTGGCGATAGTCGTGTGTATTATTTCTTTGATGATGGTGCACAACAAATAACAAGAGATCACTCCTATGTAAATGTTCTGGTTGAAAATGGTGAAATTAGTGAAGAGGAGGCGTTGACGCATCCGAAGAAAAATTTCATCTTAAAAGCTGTTGGTACAGAAGAAACGATTGAACCAGACTTTTACGAAGTTGATTTAGCATCAGAATCGTATTTACTCATTTGCTCTGACGGTTTAAGCAATAAACTTACAGTGTATGAAATGGCATCAATTATTACGTATCCAGATTCAATAGAAGAAAAAGGACGAAAACTTGTGGAATTAGCAAATGCAAGCGGGGGGGAAGACAATATCTCCCTCGTGCTAGTCACAAGGCAAGATGAGGAGGTGTAAGTATGCTTGTAGGTAAACGAATAAGTGACCGCTATAAAATTATAGAGCTTATTGGTGGCGGTGGTATGTCCAATGTTTATTTAGCACATGACATGATTTTAAACCGTGATGTAGCGATCAAAATATTACGCTATGATTTTACCAATGAAGATGAATTACATCGACGTTTCCAACGTGAAGCACTTTCTGCTACAAGCCTTACACATCCAAATATCGTTAGTATTTATGATGTAGGTGATGATGGTGATCTACATTATATTGTGATGGAATATGTCCAAGGAAAAACATTAAAGCAGTACATACAGGAATTTGCACCAATTTCTCCTGCTAGAAGTGTGCATATTATGAAGCAGTTAACATCAGCAATTGCCAATGCTCATGAAAATCATATTATCCATCGTGACATAAAACCTCAAAATATTTTAATGGATGCTGAGGGCAATGTGAAAATAACTGATTTTGGCATAGCGATGACACTTAGCGCAACGTCATTTACACAAACGAACTCCGTGCTTGGAACGGTGCATTATTTATCACCAGAGCAGGCTCGTGGTGGTACGGCAACAAACAAATCTGATATTTATGCGCTGGGAATTGTTTTATATGAATTATTAACAGGGGAATTGCCATTTTCAGGAGAGTCAGCTGTTTCGATCGCACTTAAACATTTACAATCCGAGACACCGTCAGTTCGTGCATTCGATGCTACAATTCCTCAAAGTGTGGAAAATGTTGTGCTAAAAGCTACGGCGAAAGATGCTTCTCATCGTTATTCAACTGTAGAAGAAATGCAAGCAGATTTAGAAACAATTTTATCGCCAAATCGTATCAATGAACCGAAGTTTGTCATACCGGAAGATAATGAAGTGACAAAGGCTATTCCGATTATAAGAGAGCCAGTTATACGTAAAGACGAAGATTTAACGAAGACAAGAGCAATTGAACCAATTACGCAGTCAAAGCCGAAACCCGAGGCTAAAAAGCCAGTTGAAAAGGCAGCACCTGTAAAGAAAAAGAAAAAGAAAAAATGGCCAATAGTTGTTACTGGACTAGTAATAGCAGCTATCGCTATCTTCCTATTCGTTTACTTTGCCACAGATTCATTTAGCCCGAAAAAGATACCTATACCTAGTGTGGCTAATATGACAGTTGAGGAAGCTACGAAGAAATTAGTGGCAGAAGGTTTTACTGTTGGTAAAGAACCTCAGGAGCGTTATGATGAAGACGTTGAAAAGGGTAAAGTCATTGAAACAGACCCTGCGGAGAGTACGGAGCGTATAAAAGGTACGGAAATAGATTTAATCGTTAGTCTTGGAGTAGAAACGACGAAAGTGGAAGATTATAGAGGACAGCAAATCAGCCAAGTTCGATCAATGTTAAAGGATAAATTTTTAGAGCCAGAAATTAAGTCTGTGCATTCAACAGAGCCAGAAGGAACAATTATTGATCAAGAACCGAAACCTCAAGAAGAAGTAATTGCTAAAGATACAACGATGAAATTTACTGTAAGCGCCGGAGTGCAAATGGTTACCGTAGATAATGTTGTGAATTACACAAAGGCTGAAATGGATGAATATGTAAGTAGGAAAGGTTTAAAATGGCGTATTTCTTCAGAAAACTTTAATGATACAGTAGCTGCCGGGAGTGTTATTTCACAATTGACAAAACCTGGGACTGAAGTTGAAGTAGGATCTACAATAGCGGTAGTTATAAGTAAAGGACCTGCCGAAAAACCTAAAAAAACTGTGGTAAAAACTGTGGCTGTGAAAATACCATATGAACCAGCTGAGGAAGGTATGGAGCAAAATATTCGTATTGTGATTCAAGATAAAAACCATACAATGTCATCAGCAGCTGATTCATTTACTATTACGGCTGATACAGACTATAAAATACAGCTTGTCATTGAAGAGGGCCAAATAGGCGCATATAAAGTTATACGTGATTCGGAAATCATTGCTGAAGATAGTTTCAGCTCTGATGATGTTAAATAAGGGGGAATTGGATGGCGCAAGGCCAAATTCGTAAAGCATTAAGTGGTTATTACTATGTATATGATGGAGAACAACTAGTACAATGTCGAGGACGTGGGGTATTTCGCAATCGCGGGGAATCCCCACTCGTTGGCGACATGGTAGAATATACTCTGGAAACAGAAGGCTCGGACGGTACTATCCGAAAAATTATGGAACGTCAAAATGAATTAGTACGTCCTCCAATAGCCAATATCGATCAAGGTATTTTAGTGTTTTCTGTCAAAGAACCTAATTTTAATACAATTTTACTGGATCGTTTCTTGGTTGTTTTAGAGTCATTTCATGTTCATCCGATTATTTGTTTAACAAAGTTGGATTTGCTAGAAGACCATGAACGTGAGGAATTGCAAGGCTATATAGCAGATTATGAAAGCATGGGTTATACCGTGCTACAAACCTATAAGGATGAAGAAGAATTAGTTGATCGTCTACAGCCGATTTTAAAGGAAAAGACTTCTGTATTAGCAGGGCAATCTGGAGTTGGGAAATCCACACTACTAAATACTTTGATTCCAGATTTAAATTTAAAAACCGGAATTATTTCACAAAGCTTAGGACGTGGGAAACATACGACTCGCCATGTCGAATTAATCGAAGTATGTGACGGCTTATTAGCAGATACTCCAGGATTTAGTTCATTTGATTTTGATGAAATAGAAAAAGAAGAATTAGGTGCATGCTTCCCTGAAATGGCCCGTATTGCAGATGATTGTAAATTTAGAGGCTGTTTACACTTAAAGGAACCTAAATGTGCAGTAAAGGCAGCGGTAGAAGCGGGAGAAATTCGTGACTATCGTTATAAACACTACGAACAATTTATGCAAGAAATTATGGATCGAAAGCCGAGGTATTAATGATGATACAAATAGCACCATCAATTTTAGCAGCTAACTTCGCTAAATTAGGAGAAGAAGTAAAGGAAGTAGAAAAGGCGGGGGCACAGCTTATTCATATCGATGTTATGGATGGTCATTTTGTGCCAAATATTTCTTTTGGCTCTATCGTATTAGATGCCATTCGTCCTTTAACTGATTTACCGCTAGACGTTCATTTAATGATTGAAAATCCCGATCAATATATTGAACAATTCGCTAAGGCAGGAGCGGACTATATTACGGTGCATGTAGAAGCTTGCCGCCATTTACACCGTACGATTCAATTAATTCGCTCATATGGAGTCAAACCTGGTGTTGTATTAAATCCTCATACACCAATAGAATCTATTCAACACATTTTAGAAGATATTGATATGGTGTTATTCATGACAGTGAATCCAGGGTTTGGTGGACAAAAATTCATTCATTCTGTTGTGCCAAAAATTGAAGCATTAGCAACTATTATTAAAGAACGTAATCTAGATATTGCTATAGAGATCGACGGTGGCATTAATGCAGAGACAATTATTCCTTGTGCAAAAGCAGGAGCAACAATTTTTGTAGCTGGCTCCGCTATTTATAGTAAAGAAGATCGTTCCGCGGCCTTACAAGAAATTTTAGCCGCTGGTGAGGCAGCGATTCAAGGATGACAGTAGTCGTTGTTTGTGCAGGTGGACCAAGAGAGGAACTCTGTTCATTTAGTCCGTATATAGAGCAAAGTGATGTGTTATTTATCGGTGCAGACCGAGGAGCACTATACTTAATCGAACAAGGAATCACACCACATGCCATAGTAGGAGATTTTGACTCACTATCGCAAGAGGAGTACGAGTTGGTGATGGCACATACAAATGATAGACAACGATTCCAGGAAGAAAAAGACGAAACTGACACAGACTTAGCGTTATTAAAAGCTTTGACCTATACACCGCTAGAAATTGTACTTACAGGTGTTACAGGTGGACGTTTAGATCATTATGAGGCAGCAGTTCGTTCGATTTATCGTTTACAAAAAGAGCATCCACAGGTAGTATTGAAGATTATTAATCATGCAAATATGATGCAATTTTTAATGCCAGGCAAGCACATCATTGAAGCAGACGAGCAATATCGTTATTTGTCTTTCTTTGCACATGAAGAGCCGATTAAAGATGTGACATTAAGACAAGTAAAGTATGAAACAACAAATGAAGAAATCTCTCTCGGTACATCTCGCTTCACAAGTAATGAAATAATAGGGAATTCAGGGTCTATATCTTTCTCGCAAGGCATATGTTTAATGATAAGAAGCATAGATTAGCGTAAGGGGGAGAGAGTCCTGAAAGTATATACGTTCCAGCTACCGAAATTTGTAAGTAGTATTACGCGTACGTGTATCAACATGTTTAAAAAAGAAAAGAAAGTAAAAAAATCCGACTAACACTAGTCGGATTTTTCTTATAGTATTGAAAAACAAATTCATTTTGAATATTATGGTGGATGATTTCCTTTCCAGGAAGCTCTGCTCTGTGCGAAAGCGTAGCGTCAGCAACAAAGCGCCCAGTCGGAACGGAAATCAACCCCTCGCTTTGTTGAAGAACTATACTTTATTATATCGTAACTGCCATTCTGCATAGGTGTTTTGTTGTGCTGCTATATGTAATGAAAGCCGCTAGGAATTACTATGAGAAGTAATTTCTAGCGGCATAGTCATTTTATTATATAAATATTCACAAAGGCGGTTGGTAGTGTGCCCAGTTAATAAGACAGAAAAAAATCGATTTGCGCCAAATGCGAAATCGATTTTTTGGAAGCAACGATTAAACGCGCTCGATTTTACCTGATTTTAATGCACGAGCAGAAACCCATACACGTTTTGGTTTACCGTCTACTAAGATACGAACTTTTTGAAGGTTAGCACCCCAAGTACGTTTGTTAGCGTTCATAGCGTGGGAACGGTTGTTACCAGTACGAGCTTTACGTCCAGTGATTACACATTGTTTTGGCATGTTGTATTCCCTCCTTACTGTTGATGCTGAAAGATTATTATTTCAGTTCGGTATTTCACATACCATAATAATTTAACATACGATGACGTTCAGTGCAACAGTTTTCACATAACCTTTCAAGAAAAAAACCTTTACAGACAAAAAACACTTGTTAAATAATGGATGTAAATACCTAGGTAATACAATTTCTGGTATATAGTAGTTCGATTTTTACGCACATTAACGCCTGATTATAGCTTCACTTTATTTCCCTCGGTAGCCAAGCTTCCTAGAAACATGTTTACCAGTTTCCACTAAACGCTCTGTAAGGGTATTAATATGTTCTGCTGATACGTTAAAGCTAACAAATCCTATACTTACTGCACCGACTACTTCATTGAAACCATTTAAAATAGAAACTGCAATGGAGGATGTTCCTGCTGTTCTTTCCCCGTGACTAATAGCAAATCCATGTAGTCTTATTTGCTCAAGCTGTGCCTCAAATTCAGCGATTTCTTCATGAGGAATAAGCTGTTCAATAATTTCCCTTGCTTGAGAAAATGGAATTGTGGCTAATATTGCCTTATTTGCAGCCCCGATATGCATCGGTATACGAATTCCTAACTGATCGTAAATACGAATTGGATTAGCTGCACTGTCTATTCTTTCGATAATAATTGTATCTAAACCAGCTGGCTTACTTAAATAGACACTTTCCTCGACTTCTCTTGCTAAACGCTCTAATTCTGGTCTAATTTTACTAATGTAGTCCATCGTATCATACACTTGTAAGCCAAGTTCCATCCATATTGTACCGAGTCGATATTGTTTAGTTTGATCGTCTTGTTCAATCATACCTTCCTTAATCATCGCTTTTAAAATTCTATGTAATGTACTAAGTGGTAAATTGCATTTTGCCGAAAGCTCTGAAATGGACAAGCTGTTTTCGCTTGCAGAAGCTAAAACTTTTGCGATTGTCATAGCTCGTTCTAATAATTGCATGGATGACCCACCTCTCCTTCATTTATTTTATTTTTAATCCTTGTCTACGTCTAGCTACATAATCATGAATCTCTAACTCATTATGTTTCCTAACTGAAAAAAGAATGAATATAGAAATTTTTCTAAATATATTGACAGTATACCTTAAAACACATATATTTTTCATATAAACTTTCCTCTATACGGAAACGTTTTCCACTACACGGAAAAGGGGTGAAAGGAATGCATTATTGTTCATCAATGTATGCACCTTTGAAACACGTAATAGTAAAACATCCAAAAGATGCTTTCCGAAGCCAAGAGCATCTAAGTGATGAATGGAAAACATTTAACTACTTATCAGAACCTAATTATGATGAGGCTCTGAAAGAATATGCTGAATTTATGAGCATTCTAGAAAAGTATGTTGAGAAAATTGATTTTTTACCAGAATCAGATGAAATAGGATTGGATTCGCTGTATGCACATGATCCTGTAAAATTCACACCAAATGGTGCCATTATCTTGAAATCTGGCAAAAAATTAAGACAGCCAGAAGCAGCGGTTTATAAAGCTTTTTTAAAGGAAAAGGGTATTCCGCTTATCGGGGAATTGACTGAAGGGGCTGTATCAGATGGTGGCGATATTATTTGGCTTGATGATCGTACACTTGTTGTAGGTCGAGGATATCGAACGAATGATGAAGCTATTCGACAGCTAAAAGACATGACCAAGGATATTGTCGATGAATTCATTGTTGTACAGCTACCACATGATTTAGGTGAAGCAGAATGTTTACACTTAATGTCCTTCATTAGTATGGTGGACAAGGATTTGGCGGTTGTACATTCAAGATTAATGCCAGTTTTTTTCAGACAGCTTTTAATCGAACGAGGTATTCAATTAATTGAAGTTCCGAAAGAAGAGTATAATGCGCTAGGCTGTAACGTATTAGCACTTGCACCTAGAGTATGTATTATTCCAAAAGGAAATCTAATTACAAAGCAACAATTACTTAATGCAGGCGCAACGGTTTATGAATATGAAGGTAATGAAATTTCGATAAAAGGAACAGGTGGACCAACATGTCTAACTTGCCCAGTAGTAAGAGGATAAAAGGAGATGGAGTAAAATGTTTAAAAATGTTATTGTAAAAAATCCAGGAAATAGCTATTTAAATGGCTTAACGACTAGTGACTTAGGAAAACCGATTTTAGAAAAATTATTTGAGCAGCATGAAAAATATATAGAAGCTTTAAAGACATGTGGCGTAGAGGTTACACAGATTCCAGCGAATGAAGCTTTTCCAGATTCCACATTCGTAGAGGATACAGCTGTTTTAACACCTGAATTTGCCATTATTTCAAATCCAGGTGCAGATGCTCGTAATCGTGAGATTGAGGAAATTGAACCAGCTGTTAAAAAGTTCTATGAAAATTTATATTATATCGAAGGTCCAGGAACACTTGATGGTGGAGATGTATTACAGGCAGAAAAGAAATTTTATGTCGGCATCTCTGACCGCACTAATGAAGAAGGCGCTCGACAATTTAAAGAAATCGTTGAAAAAGAAGGCTATGAGGCAACGATTATTCCGTTAAATGAATTTTTCCATTTAAAAACGGGCATTGCATATGTTGGTGATAATCGTATGGTGCTAGCAGGAGAGTTCATCGATCATCCTGCATTCGAATCCTATGAAAAAATTATTATTCCAAAAGAAGATGAGTATTCAGCAAACTGTATTCAAGTAAATGATTATGTCATTATTCCAGCGGGGTATCCAGAAACAAATCGTAAATTAAATGATCTAGGCTACCAAACAATTGAGCTTGAAATGACTGAATTTAGAAAACATGATGGTGGACTAAGCTGCTTGTCATTACGTTTTTAACTTCTTTCAGCGGGTGTAAAAACATCCACTGAGTGACCAACATCACGTTGGCCCAAAGCCTCCGGCGGATGTCACGGAATCGGAATGGAGCTCTTAAAGGATGTTAGCCTAAAATCATCGCATCCATGCGATAATGGCTAACTGATCTGCATCACGCAGGCCTAAGAACAAAGCCGATTCCTGCCGCATTGTTTATCTGCGCGAAAGCAAAGCGACAGTGGCAAATGGTTTCTGTAGCGAAAGCAAAGCGTCAGCTACAATTATGCCGAGGCATAATTGATTTTAATGTAAAAGTACCCAATCAATTTATCTCTTATAAATTGATTGGGTACTTTAGTAGAAATTTTATCAGAATATTCGATATATTAATAACAACTAGAGAGTGGGGATGGATGTTGAGTAAAGGGGAACAACGGCAAGATAATCAATTAAACCGTTCAATGAAGAGTCGTCATTTATTAATGCTATCGCTCGGTGGAGTTATTGGAACAGGACTATTTTTAAATGTTGGCTATACAATTAATCAAGCTGGTCCTGGGGGAGCGTTAATTGGTTATATATTTGGTGGCTTAATATTGTACATGGTCATGAATTGTCTTGGAGAATTAGCTGTTTACATGCCTGTAACTGGTTCTTTCCAAACCTATGCAACACGTTTTATTAGTCCTTCAGCAGGATTTTCTTTAGGATGGATGTATTTTGTCGGGTCAGCTGCCACAGCGGGGGTAGAATTTACTGCAGCGGGAATTTTGATGCAACATTGGTTCCCTCAAGTCCCTATTTGGATATGGTGTACCGTATTTATGGTGCTATTATTTACTTTAAATGCATTGACAACTAGGGGCTTTGCAGAAGCAGAATTTTGGTTTGCAAGCATTAAAGTCATTGCGGTGATTGCATTTATCGTTATAGGAGTTGCAGCAATCTTTGGATTGATTCCGTTAGCAGATCGACCAACTCCACATTTTACGAATTTAGCACCGTCTGGATTATTCCCGGCCGGTATTACGATTATATTTGTCACAATGATGAATGTTATCTTTTCCTATCAAGGTTCTGAACTTGTCGGTATTGCAGCAGGAGAAACTGAAAATCCAGAAAAAAATATTCCTCGGGCAATAAGAACAATTTTATTTAGAATTATTGTTTTCTATATTGCTTCTATTATCGTTTTATCTGCCATATTCCCGTCATCGGAGCTTGGACTACTGGAAAGTCCTTTTGTCACATTGATGAATTTAGCTGGCGTTCCATACGCTGCTAGTATCATGAACTTTGTTATTTTAACGGCGATATTATCGGTAGGTAATTCATGCCTATATGCTTCAACACGTTTATTATGGTCGATGTCAAAAGAGGGAATGGCTCCTAAATTATTTGGACGACTAACGAAAAATAAAGTGCCATTAAATGCACTCATTTTCACGATGCTTTTTTCGCTACTTTCTTTATTAACGAGCGTGATGGAAGCAGATGCAGTATTTGTTTTACTCATGTCTATTGCAGGAATTTCTGTAACAATTTCATGGATGGGAATTTGCGCATCTCAATTGATGTTCCGATATCGTTTTGTGAAAGCAGGTGGAGATGTAGCTGACTTGAAATTTAAAACGGCATTTTATCCATTGATTCCAGTGTTCTGTATTAGTTTTTGCATGCTAATTCTTGTCTTTTTAGCATTCGATCCAACACAAAGGGTTGGTTTACTATATGGTATTGGATTCTTTATCGCTTGCATGATTTTCTATAAATTAAAATTGAGTAAAACAAATAAAGTTTCTTCTAAGGTTGAAATGAAAAATGAGGAATCACTTGATATACATTGATATGTATTCTGTGTTGAGAAGATCGGGTAAAGGAGAATTTTTATGAATGTTTATCTTTGGAATACATCGGAAAAGCTACGTGCATTATTATGTGAAATTGTCAGTTGGGAAAGTAGGACATTAACAAAAGGTGAACATGAATTTGCCTATAAATTAAAAAATAAATTGCAAACGCTTTCTTATTTTCAGAAAAATCCAGAGTTTGTTGAATTACATGATGCGGGCCTTGAGCGCAATGCTGTGACTGCCTTGTATAAGCATCCATCTGCAACGGAAACAGTTGTGTTAATTAGTCATTTTGATACGGTTCATACTGAAGAATACGGTGAGCTGGAGCCATTAGCCTTCTATCCTGAAGAGCTGACAAAAAAGCTAATGGAACCTAAATACAAAAAGGATTTACCGGAAGCGGCAAGAATTGATTTGGAATCAGGTAATTATTTATTTGGTCGTGGGACGATGGATATGAAAATGGGGCTTGCTTTGCATATGCAGTTGATTGAAAAGGCGAGTGTCGAAGAATGGCCAATCAATCTTATTTTAACGGCTGTGCCAGATGAAGAAGTAAATTCTGCTGGTATGCGTGCAGCGGTTGTTGAGCTTGTCAGACTTCGTGAACAGCATGGACTCTCTTATAAACTATTTTTAAATAGTGAGCCTTCTTTTTCACAAGGCCCAGCAGATATCAATGAATATATTTATTCAGGAACTATCGGCAAAATTATGCCTGCTACCTTATTTTACGGAAAAGAGACACATGTGGGTGAGCCATTAAAAGGAATGACAGCGAATTTTATTGCTTCATACATGACGCAGCATATGGAGTGGAATCCAATTTTTCGTGAAATAGATCTTGGCGAAAGTACACCATTACCAGTATCCTTACAATTAAAAGATTTGAAAATGGAGTATTCTACACAAACACCATATCGTGCAGCAGCCCTTTACAATGTGTTTTTATTAAAGCGCACAGCATCGGAAGTAATGGATATTTTTGAACAAGTGGCATTGGAAGCAATGTCAGCTTGCAATGATCAATATAAACGAATTTGTGAGCGAGAAAAGGTAAATGGTGTAGGTGAAGTAAAAGTACTTCGTTACGAGGCACTTTTAGAGTATGCGATCAAGAAATTAGGCGCTGAGGAAGTAAATGTAATAAAAAGTCAAGTTCTTGAAAATAGTGCATGGGACGATCGTGAGAAATCTATTCGCATCGTGGATCAGCTAATGATTCGTTGCCAGGAACTTACGCCAGCGACAGTGCTATTATATGCTCCACCTTACTATCCGGCGATTAATTCATCCGATAATCCCCTTATAATTCAATCGATTGAATTAATGAAGAAAACAGCAAAAACATTTAATATTGAAGTGGAGCAAATTCACTATTTTAATGGTATTTGTGATTTGAGCTATGTCAATTACTCGGATGACTCAAACGAATGGACAGCATTCGAGCGAAATACACCAGTATGGGGGGACACGTATAGTATTCCATTTGAAGCTATGTCCGAACTACAGGGTCCTGTTTTAAACGTTGGACCTTTTGGCAAGGACGCCCATCAAAAGACAGAAAGATTACATGTGGATAGCGCATTTAAGGAAATGCCAGTGATGCTTGATACGCTTATAAAAAGCCTATTTTAATAAAAAAGTGATTCAAATAAATAGGGGAAACCCGTCTTATCGTTCGTCTCTACGTTAGCACTTCACTTTTGACTACAAAAACCTGCCAAGCAATATGGTAGGTTTTTTGAGCTTTTTTAAAAAGTAGAGATCATTTTGTACATACAAAGCCGATTCCGAACGCAATAATGCCTCGGCATTATTGATTAATAATTTTACAAAGACTACTTGTATTTTTAATTATTTAGACGATAAAAATAGGACTAATTATTGCAAGTCGTTATTAGGAGCGGAAGTTATGGAAAATCAAGAAAGGCTAACTCTCTCTATTCAAATAGAAATGCTTCAATATAATTTAATGAGAATGCGAACAGTAGCATGGACATTGATGTATGTAATAGCCATCATTACAATTATTCATTATGGTGAGGTCTTCTTTACAAAAACAGAAAGAGAGATGGTGCCAGCTTATATAGGCATTCACATTATATTGTTTTATATAGATTTAGCGGTGTTATTATTTGTAAAAGAAAAGAAACTTAAGGTAACATCTCTTAATTTACGAAAATACGAAACGATCTTACTTGTTTACATCTATACAATATTGTTATTAATTACTGTCATAACCGTAATGGACGTTTATTTTTTTAAACATACGGCTCTTTATGAGGTGCTGTTTTTATTGATTTGCACTGTTTTTGCTATCCCTTTCCTGAAAATTTTTTGGATTATGTTAATAACGGTGTCGCCAATTTTAATAAGTGCTTATTTGAGTGTTGGAATATCAGGTGAAAGTATTAAAATATTTTTACCGATGTCCCTTATTATTCCCATAGGGCTAATGATTCAGCGTCATACTTATAAAGTTCAAAGTAAAATTACGAAGCAACATATTTTATTACAAGAAGAAATGACAAAATCTAAGAATTTGTCAAAATTATTAGCTGAGAAAAATAATGAACTATCAGAGCAAGTGCTTCGGGACACGTTGACAAATTTGCCTAATAGACGAGCCTTTAATAATAAATTGACACAAATAGGGCAACAACTTAGTAAACCAACATCTTTATCAGTCATGATGATTGATATTGATTTCTTTAAAAATTTAAATGATTATTACGGTCATTTACAAGGTGACGAAGCATTGATAAAGGTGGCTACTTTATTAGTTGAAATAGCAGAAAAGTATAATGCATTTGCAGCGCGGTGGGGAGGCGAAGAGTTCGTGATCGTTAGTCAGCATGCCGCAAAGTTTTCAGAGCATGTTTGTGAGGAAATATTAGAGGAAGTGCGCAACTTAAATATTCGTCATGAACGTTCGGAAGTAGCTGATATTGTAACGGTTAGCATCGGGATGTGTCATGCTAAAATCTCGAATAGCGAGCAATTGAAAGCATGTTGTGTATTAGCCGATGAAGCATTATACACAGCAAAACAAATCGGTCGTAACAACTTTTTTAGAAAAAATGGAAATTTCAATAAAGACGTATGATTACCTTTATAATGTCAGAAAACGTTGATACAGTGCGCTTTCATGCCTTCCAAGGTTGCTTAATGTATAACGAAAGTGTTACAATATAATTTAGTCAAAAAGAGCCAAGGGGGCATTTCTATGTCAATTGAATTAAACAATGAATTCGGCCAAATTGATATTTCAACAGATGTACTTGCACAAATAGCTGGTGGCGCTGCTGTAGAATGCTACGGTATTGTTGGCATGGCATCTAAACATCAAATTCGTGATGGTCTAACTGATATTTTACGTAAAGAAAATTTTGCTAAAGGTGTTGTTATTCGAAAACAAGACGACGATTTACATATTGATATGTACATTATTGTTAGTTACGGGACTAAAATTTCGGAAGTTGCTTATCAAGTACAATCGAAAGTGAAATATACAGTGGATAAAACATTAGGTATGAGCGTAAAATCTGTCAATATTTTTGTGCAGGGCGTTCGTGTAGCGAATTAAGAGGAGGAACAAAATCGAATGCAGTCTTTAGACGGAATAAAGTTTGCAGAAATGGTGCAAATGGGTGCCCATCACCTATTCCAAAATGCAAATTATGTTGATTCATTAAATGTATTTCCAGTACCAGATGGTGATACAGGAACGAATATGAACTTATCGATGACATCTGGGGCAAAGGAAACGGAGCTTCATGCATCAGAACATATCGGCAAAACAGCTCAAGCTTTATCAAAAGGTTTACTTATGGGAGCACGCGGGAATTCTGGCGTTATTTTATCGCAGTTATTCCGTGGCTTTGGTAAATTTATCGAAAAAGAAGCGACAATTGATGCCAAGGGCTTTGCGGGTGCCTTCCAAGCAGGCGTTGAAACTGCCTATAAAGCAGTAATGAAGCCGGTTGAAGGAACAATTTTAACAGTTGCACGTGAAGCGGCGAAAAAAGGTGTAGAAGTGGCAGAAACTGAAACTGATATCATTGCGGTGATGGAAGCATTTACTGCTGAAGCACAGGCTTCATTGGAACGTACACCTGAGCTTCTACCTGTTCTAAAAGAAGTAGGGGTTGTAGATAGTGGCGGTCAAGGTCTTCAATTTGTGTATGAAGGATTTTTAGCATCCTTAAAAGGCGAGCCATTACCGGTGAAAAATGAAGCAACTTTAGATGATTTAATTAATGCAGAGCATCATAGAGCACAAGATTTCATGAATACTGCGGATATTGAATTTGGTTATTGTACAGAAATTATGGTACGTTTTGAAGAAGGAAAAGAGCCATTTAGCGAAGAACAATTCCGCAATGAATTAAACCCTCTAGGTGATTCTTTACTAGTTATTTCAGATGAAGAAATTGCGAAAGTGCATATTCATTCTGAGCAACCGGGCGCTGTTTTAGCGATGGGTCAAAAATACGGTAGTCTTATTAAAATTAAGGTCGATAATATGCGTGAACAGCATTCTGCCATTGTTGGTGAGGATCATAAAGCATCTTCTTCAGCTAAAAAAGCAGAAAAGCATCCATATGCAATTGTAACGATTGCAATGGGCGAGGGAGTTGCTGAACTACTTCGTTCAATTGGTGCCTCTTATGTGATTGAAGGCGGTCAAACAATGAATCCTTCAACTGAAGATATTGTGAAGGCAGTACAAGAAATTGGTGCTGAAAAAGTATTAATTTTGCCTAATAACAAAAATATCGTCATGGCAGCAGAACAAGCAGTAGAGCTTTTAGATATAGAAGCGGCTGTAGTGCCAACGAAAACAATCCCTCAAGGTATGGCAGCGATTCTATCATTTAATCCAGAAGCGGCAGTTGAAATGAACCAAGCAACAATGACAGAAGCTTTTGCAAATGTTAAAACAGGGCAAGTAACTTATGCAGTTCGAGATACATCTATTGATGGTGTAGAAATTCATAAGGACGATTTCATGGCTCTTGCGGAAGGTAAAATTGTATTATCTACTCCAGCGTTAAAAGATGCGGCTGAGAAGGTCATTACTGATTTAGTGGATGAAGATGCAGAAATCGTTACAATCATCTATGGTGAAGATACAACGGAAGAAAACGCTTCAGAATTAGTGAAATTTATTGAAGAGAAATATCCAGAGGTTGAAGTAGAGTTATTTAATGGTAAACAAGGATTATATCCATATATTATTTCAGTAGAATAATTAAATGCTACTTTGCATATAAGTAGACAAAGCAGTGCACATGCGTGTACTGCTTTTGTTTATGGTGCAAGGAGAATAGAGGATAAAAAATTATTAAATTAGCTAAAAATAAATGATTTGTTGTATGTATCCAGAGGACAATAAATTGGGGAATACTGGGACGATAGCGTTATGAAATCATTGTGTATATGGAGTAAACAAAATTAATCAGTATTTCCATTGTGTAAATTATAGTCGTGTAAATCTTCTGAAAGTTGATAAAGAAGTGCTTTACTTTTATAGTAACTATCAAGCATGATATAAATAAAAAATCGATATTATTATATGGATAGAATAGAGGGGTGTTATTATGAAGTTTACTTCAGTATTTGATATTATTGGACCAGTGATGATTGGTCCATCTTCTTCTCATACGGCAGGTGCCGCACGAATTGGGCGCGTTGCCAGAGATTTATTTGGAAGACAACCAAAGTGGGCGAAAATACACTTGTATGGTTCGTTTGCTGAAACGTATAAAGGTCATGGAACAGATGTAGCTTTAGTAGGTGGTCTATTAAATTACGATACATTCGATGAGCGGATTAAAACAGCTTTTGCCGATGCAGAAAAGGCAGGCTTAGAATATGAGTTTATTCCAGAAACAGCAAACATGGAGCATCCGAATACAGCTCGCCTTGTGATTGGCGATGATGAAGGAGAGATGTCTGTCGTTGGTATTTCTATCGGTGGCGGTAAAATTGAAGTGAGTGAGGTTAATGGCTTCAGACTACGTCTAACAGGTGGCATGCCAGCAATCCTTGTTGTACACGATGATCGTGCTGGTTGTATTGCTAATGTGGCAAATTGCTTAGCAATGCATGCAGTCAACATTGGGCATATGGAGGTTTCTCGTATTGAACGAGGTTTAACGGCTCTTATGGTGATAGAAGTCGATCAAAACATCGAGGATAAAGTATTACAACAAATTTCTTTAATACCACATATTTCGAAAGTTTCTAAAATCAATAACTAAGGAGGTGCCCCAATATGGACGTATTGTTTCATAATGTTCGTGAACTTGTTGAACGAGCGGAGCAAGAAGGAAAACTAATTTCAGAAATTATGATTGAGCAGGAAATGTTAATTACTGGACGCACTAGAACAGAAATTATACAGCAAATGGATACTAATTTAACGGTGATGGAAGAAGCTGTTGAAAGAGGCTTGAAGGGTGTTAAATCTGTAACGGGATTAACAGGTGGTGACGCAGTATTGCTTCAAAACTACATTGCGCAAGGCAATTCATTGTCGGGAGATTTATTATTAGACGCGGTGAGTAAAGCTGTTGCAACAAATGAAGTTAATGCGGCTATGGGTACAATTTGTGCTACACCAACTGCAGGTTCGGCTGGAGTTGTGCCAGGGACATTATTTGCAGTGAAGAACAAGCTAAATCCCACTCGTGAGCAAATGATTAGTTTTTTATTCACTTCGGGTGCTTTCGGCTTCGTTGTCGCTAACAATGCTTCAATTTCAGGTGCTGCTGGTGGCTGTCAAGCAGAGGTTGGCTCAGCAGCTGGTATGGCAGCGGCAGCGATCGTAGAGATGGCTGGCGGTACTCCGCAGCAATGTTCAGAAGCATTTGCCATTACACTGAAAAATATGCTAGGGCTAGTTTGTGATCCGGTAGCTGGATTAGTAGAGGTTCCTTGTGTTAAGCGAAATGCTATGGGAGCGGCAAATTCACTTGTGGCAGCGGATATGGCACTTGCAGGGGTCACGAGTCGCATCCCGTGTGACGAAGTGATTGGTGCGATGTATCGCATTGGACAATCTATGAGCCCGAATTTAAAAGAAACTGCACGTGGAGGCCTTGCTGCAACACCAACAGGTAAAGCTATTAGTAAAGCTATTTTTGATAATGGCAATTTAGAAAGTATCAAGTCACTTCAAAAATAAAAATATTTAACACGCTTTTCCTAAGTGGAAGGCGTGTTTTTTTGAGGTTCTACATGGTGTAGGTGAAAAGCCAAGGAAAGTGCCCAGCCGGAACGGAAATCAACCACACGTTATGGTGATGAGCCTAGAATAGGGAGTATCAGCAAGAAAATGTATTAGGATGAAAAAGTGATTATTCTTGCGATATAATTAACTATTAATCAATTGAATTGCTATCTTACTGAAAATGAAAAGTTATATAATGATATTGAATATATAAAATGCTTAGTATGATTTATTCAAAAGTGTTAAATGCAAACAACATTATTATGAAAGGCTAAGAGTAATCGTAAGAAAGGGGAAAACTCATATGCTGAAAAATAGTATGGTTATACGAATGACTATAGTACTGGCGGTGGAAAAAATTGGAGGAGCTGTCGTGCAAGGTGACTGATTTAACGAGTCCCGTGACTGATTTAAAAGGTATCGGGAAAGAAACAGCAGGACATTTAGAGACATTGGGCATCGAGACGATCGCGGATTTGTTATGGACGTTTCCGCATCGACATGAAGATTTTCGTTTAAAGGATTTAGCACAAACACCGCATAATGAACGTGTCACTGTTGAGTGTAAAGTGGAACGCGAACCGACAGTATTGTTTTTAGGTCGCAATAAATCTCGATTACAAGTCACGGTGCTGGCAGGCCGTCATTTAGTCAAGGTTGTTTTTTTTAATCAAGGCTATTTGAAGCAGAAGCTTGTACCGGGAGCTATTATTACCGTTACAGGTAAATGGGACCGCGGCAGACAAGTGATCAATGGGACTTCTGTTTCGTTTGGTCCGAAAACAGATCAGGTTGACTTTGAACCTGTTTATAGTCTTAAAGGGTTGATTCCGCAAAAGCGTTTTCGTAAATATATGAGACAAGCGCTAGATGAGTTTGGGGCAGAGATACCTGATGCAATTCCACAGCGTTTACAAGCTAATTATAAGCTAGCTACAATGCATGATGGGCTTGAGGGAATTCATTTCCCTATTGATGCAGGACATGCGAAACAAGCTAGAAGACGCTTTGCCTATGAAGAGTTACTAAACTTTCAAGTACGCATCCAAGCGTTACGTAAAATTAGAAAAGATAGTGAGCGCGGTACAGTTATACAGTTTGATTTGCAAAAGTTACGTGCATTTATTGAATCATTACCCTATGAATTAACGGGCGCACAAAAACGCGTCGTCAATGAAATTTGCAAAGATTTGAAAGAGCCACATCGTATGAACCGCTTACTTCAAGGTGATGTAGGGTCGGGGAAAACTGTTGTTGCGGCAATATGTTTATATGCAGCTGTAACTGCTGGTTTTCAAGGAGCGTTAATGGCGCCGACGGAAATTTTAGCTGAGCAACATGCTGAAAATTTACAGGAATGGTTTGAGCCATTTGGTGTACGTGTAGCTTTGCTATCAGGATCGACGAAGGCAAAGGAACGTCGTTTACTTTTAGAAGAACTGGCAAACGGTGACATAGATATATTAATTGGTACACATGCGCTTATTCAGCCTGATGTCGTTTTTTACAAGCTTGGTTTTGTTATAACAGATGAACAGCATCGTTTTGGTGTAGAGCAACGTAGAATATTGCGTGATAAAGGAGAAAATCCAGATGTACTCTTTATGACGGCGACACCAATACCGCGTACACTCGCGATTACAGCGTTTGGAGAAATGGATGTTTCGATGATAGATGAAATGCCAGCGGGGCGTAAGCAAATTGAAACGCATTGGATGAAAAAAGAGCAATTTGGCTCTGTTATGTCAAAGCTAGAATTAGAGCTTGCTGCAGGTAGACAAGCTTATGCTATCTGTCCACTAATCGAGGAATCAGACAAGCTAGATGTACAAAATGCAGTAGAAATCTATGAGCAGCTTGCAGCATATTTTAATGGGCGTTACAATGTCGGATTAATGCATGGTCGTCTATCCGCGGATGAAAAAGACGCTGTCATGCGAGCCTTTAGTGAGGGAACTATTCATGTGCTCGTGTCTACAACTGTTGTTGAGGTTGGGGTTAACGTACCGAATGCAACTTTTATGATTATTTATGACGCTGAACGCTTCGGCTTAGCTCAGTTGCATCAGCTACGTGGGCGTGTTGGGCGTGGTGAACATCAGTCGTATTGTGTGTTGCTAGCTGATCCAAAATCCGACGAAGGTAAAGAGCGAATGCAGTCGATGACAGAAACGAATGATGGCTTCCGCCTAGCTGAAAAGGATTTGGAATTACGTGGTCCAGGTGATTTCTTTGGGCGTAAACAAAGTGGTTTGCCTGATTTTAAAGTAGCGGATTTAGTGCACGATTATCGCATACTAGAAACTGCGAGAAAAGATGCAACGGATATGCTTGAGAAGGATGCGTTTTGGCATGATGATGAGTACAAATATTTGCGTGAAATGCTTGAAAATTCAGGCGTTTTACAAGGAGATCGCTTCGATTAAATGAATATTGGTTGCTCAATCAAGAATGTGGGCACTTGTTTTAAAACAAGTCTTGCATTCTTTTTTTATACTCTATATACTGATATTAGTACCAAGTGCTAATAACAACTAAAAAGGTGGCGAATGATGTTGAGACGAACGAAAAAAGAGCGACAGCGACTATTATCCGAAACGATAGCTGATAATCCATTCGTCACAGATGAACAGCTAGCAACACAGTTTCAGGTTAGTGTCCAAACAATTCGTTTAGATCGTATGGAATTAGCGATTCCAGAATTACGAGAACGAATTAAAGATGTTGCTTCTAAAACTTATGAAAATGAAGTGAAATCGCTACCGATTGATGAAGTAATCGGAGAAATAATTGATATTGAATTGGATAATCGTGCATTATCTATTTTTGACGTAAAAGAAGAGCATGTTTTTCAGCGCAATGGCATCGCACGTGGACATCATTTGTTTGCGCAGGCAAACTCATTAGCGGTAGCAGTTATTGACGACGAACTAGCATTGACAGTACATTCTAACATTACCTTTGTGAAACCTGTTAGAGCTGGAGATCGTGTTATTACAAAAGCAATCGTTATCGGACGTGATGAAGAGAGTCATCGTACAAAAGTAGAGTTAACGTCCACTGTTAACGGTGAAACAGTTTTTGTTGGTGAATTTGATATGTACCGCACGAAAGGTAAAGGTGAATAACAATGAAATTAGCGCTTGATGGAATGGGTGGAGACAACGCACCAAAATCAGTTGTTGAAGGTGCTTTATTAGCATTAGAGCAAATCCCAAATTTAGAAATTCAATTATATGGTCAGCAGCAAAAGCTTGAACCATTTTTAAAAATACATGATCGATTAACGATAGTAAATTGTGATGAAGTTGTCGAAGGAACTGACGATCCAGCACGAGCTGTTCGTCGTAAAAAGGACTCATCAATGGCACGAATGATGGATGCTGTTGAAGAAGGACAGGCGGATGCTTGTCTGTCAGCAGGTAATACAGGTGCTTTAATGGCAGGAGGCTTATTTAAAGTAGGGCGCATTGAGGGAATTGCTAGACCTGCTCTAGCTACTACACTGCCTACTTTAGACGGTAAGGGCTTTTTAATGCTTGATTTAGGGGCAAATGCAGATGCGCGACCTGAGCATTTATTGCAATATGCGATTATGGGCGATATTTATGCGAAAAAGGTAGGCGGTTTACAAAAGCCACGTATCGGCTTGTTAAACATCGGTACTGAGGATAAAAAAGGAAATGAATTAACGAAGGCAGCTTTCGGATTATTAAAAGAAGCGGATTTAAACTTTATCGGTAACGTAGAAGCTCGAGATTTACTTGAAGGGGTAGCGGACGTTGTTGTCACAGATGGCTTTACAGGTAATATGGTGCTGAAATCGATAGAAGGTACTGCTGGCGCGTTATTTTCAATGCTAAAAGAGGCATTTATGTCTTCAACAAAAACGAAAATTTCGGCAGCGCTTATGAAAAATAATTTGCGTGACCTAAAAAATAAAATGGACTACACAGAGTACGGTGGTGCAGGTTTGTTTGGTTTACAAGCACCTGTGATTAAGGCACATGGCTCATCTAATGCCAAAGCAATATACAGTGCAATCCGCCAAGCAAATACGATGGTTGAGCATACAGTCATCTCGACGATTACAGATACAGTACGTCACTTGGAAATTGATTAACTTATTTCAGCGGGTGTCCAAACACCTGTACCTGTCGCTACGCTTTCGGTACAAAAGACATCCGCTGAAATAGAGGAACTCAGTCTAAGAACGCCAAGTCCTGTGGCAACGACTGAGTGACCAACATCATGCTGTGTTGCTGTCGCTTCGCTTTTGCACAGACAAAAACACGTTGCTGACGCTGCGTTAGCACTACGCTTTCGCGCAAAAAACATCATGTTGGCGGCGGATGTCACGGAATCGGAAAGGAGTGCTTTGTGCATGCACAAAGCCGATTCTGGACGCAAATTATGCCGGGGCATAATAGATTAAAAAGGGGATTAATAAAAAATGACGAAAATAGCATTTATTTTTCCAGGCCAAGGTTCTCAAGTGGTTGGGATGGGGCAAGAGTTTATCGAGAATACGGTAGAAAGTAAAGCATTTTATGAGCGTGCAAATCAAACACTTGGCTTTGAGCTATCTAAGCTTATGTTAGAGGGACCAGCTGAGGAGCTAACATTGACTTACCATGCACAGCCGGCACTCTTGACTACTGGTGTGATGGTTGCAGAAAAATTACGTGTAGCAGGTATTATGCCAAATTATGCAGCTGGACATTCACTTGGAGAATACGGTGCATTAGTAATCGCTGGTGTGCTATCGTTCGAGGATGCAGTTTCTGTTGTGCATAAGCGTGGACTTTATATGAATGAAGCTGTACCTGCAGGGCAAGGTGCTATGGCAGCTATTCTAGGGATGGAGCTAGAGGCACTGCATGAAGTAACTGAAAAAGTATCTGCAGCAGGTGAGCCAGTTCAGGTAGCGAATGTAAACTGTCCAGGGCAAATCGTTATTTCTGGTACAAAAGAAGGCGTTGAAAAGGCTTCTTTAGCGGCAAAAGAAGCTGGTGCAAAACGAGCAATTCCTTTAGTTGTTAGTGGTCCATTCCATTCAGAGCTAATGCGACCATCATCTGAAAAATTAAAAGAAGCGTTGGCTGATTTATCATTATCAGCTCCGCAAATCCCTGTAATCGGCAATGTAATGGCGAAAGTATTAGAGGATGTTCCGGCTATTCAGCATGAGTTAGTAGAACAAGTATATAGTGCCGTGCAATGGGAAGCATCTGTACGTGAAATGATTGCACAAGGTGTGAATGTCTTTATTGAGTGTGGACCAGGCAAAGTATTAAGTGGATTAGTGAAAAAAATCGATCGATCTGTTACGACATACTGTGTTTATGATGAAGCATCATTGGAGGCTGTACTAGAAGCGGCGAAGGAGTGGACAATTAATGCGTAAATTAGAAGGCAAAGTAGCGGTTGTAACTGGTGCTTCACGAGGAATAGGGCGATCTATTGCATTAAAGCTTGCTGAAGAGGGTGCTAAAGTTGTCGTAAACTACAGCGGGTCACAAGCAAAGGCAGGAGAAGTTGTTGCGACAATTCAAGAGAATGGCGGCGAGGCTATAGCCGTACAAGCGAGTGTTTCTAAAACAGAGGAAGTTACAGCTTTAATGGATGCAGCGGTGAAAACATTCGGTTCGCTTGATATTTTAGTAAATAATGCGGGTATTACACGTGATAACTTGTTAATGCGTATGAAAGAAGATGAATGGGATGATGTCTTAAATACCAACCTAAAAGGCGTTTTCCTTTGTACGAAAGCAGTAACACGTCAAATGATGAAGCAACGTGCAGGTCGTATCATCAATATTTCATCGATTGTCGGTGTAGCTGGTAATGCAGGGCAAGCTAATTACGTAGCTGCAAAAGCAGGGGTTATTGGGCTAACTAAAACAACTGCAAAGGAATTAGCATCACGTAATATTTTAGTAAATGCGATTGCACCAGGCTTTATTGAAACTGAAATGACTGAACAACTACCAGAAGATCTAAAGCAAGGCATGCTTACGCAAATTCCTCTAGCAAAACTTGGGCAACCTGAGGATATCGCAAAGGCAGTAGCTTTTCTAGCTTCAGATGATGCTAACTATATGACAGGTCAAACGTTACATATAGACGGCGGCATGGTAATGTAGTAATTTCAATTAGTCATAGATAATGATTTTTTGTATAATCATTTGAGGGGAGGTGAATGTTTTGACTACAGTATTAGAACGCGTAACAAAAGTAATCGTGGACCGTTTAGGTGTTGAAGAAAGTGAAGTTACTCTAGAAGCTTCTTTCCGTGATGATTTAGGTGCTGACTCATTAGACGTAGTTGAGCTTGTGATGGAGCTTGAAGACGAATTCGATATGGAAATTTCTGATGAAGATGCTGAAAAAATCTCAACAGTTGGTTCTGCAATTTCATACATCGAAAGTAAATTAAACTAATTCCTTTAACTTTATTTTGCTGAAATTATTCACCTCTATCGGTGTTGACATGAATGCGGTCATTATACAATAAATGTTTATGATTGAATAAAGTTAAATCCTTAGGTACAAATTACTTATACTTTTTTTAAGTGTAAGAGAGTAGATATTATGCTAAGGTATGTTTAAAAAGGGGACGAAATGGTTCGTTTAGCGAACTGTGAACGTCCCTTTTTTTTATCTTCATTCAGTAGAAGACACTCACTTCTGAAGGTGATAAGAAGAAATAAAAGAGTCGTTCCTTTTTAGTAAGTGTCCTAACACCTACTGAGTGACCAACATCACGTTGGACTAAAGCCTCTGACGGGTGTCACGGATTGTGAAAGGAACGAATTGTGCAGGCACAATTCAAAATCCGGACGCAATTACGCCAAGGCGAAATTGACCTTAAACATAATTAATTTCCAAAACATTGTATTTAAGCCGAAATACTTTTGCATAAATGCCTTGAAAAAGGTACACTTAAACGGTAGAAACTATTAGGAAGGCAGATTGTTCAATGGCTATGAAAAGAAAAGGAACTATGCAGAAATCTGGCGTGCTTCCTGAAAAAGTACGCAATCAATTCGAGCTTTTACAGCATGAATTAAATATCACATTTATTAATAAAAATTTATTGTATCAAGCATTCACACATTCATCTTATGTGAATGAGCATCGCCGTAAATTGTTTACGGATAATGAGCGTCTTGAATTTTTAGGAGACGCAGTACTTGAACTGTCTGTTTCTAAATATCTTTTTGAGAAATATCCTCATATGAGTGAGGGGGAGCTGACGAAGCTACGAGCATCCATAGTATGTGAGCCGTCACTTGTTATCTTTGCAAATGAATTAGGCTTTGGTCGCTTTGTATTACTTGGAAAAGGTGAGGAATTAACAGGTGGACGGGAACGCCCAGCACTACTTGCGGATGTATTTGAGTCATTTGTAGGTGCCCTATATTTAGATCAAGGCTTACAAACGGTTGTTTGCTTTTTAGAACGAATCGTATTCCCGAAAGTAGAAATCGGTGCTTTTTCGCATGTGATGGATTTTAAAAGCCAATTGCAAGAAATGGTACAGCAAACAAATAACGGCCTTCTTAATTATGAAATTATTGATGAAAAGGGTCCTGCACATAACCGTACCTTTGTATCGAGCGTGCTATTAAATGGACAGGAGCTTGGTATTGGTCGTGGGAAATCAAAAAAAGAAGCCGAGCAGCAAGCTGCGCAATGCGCAATGCGTTCAATGCGTGAGCAAACTGCAAAAGAGGAGGCTTAATAGATGTTCCTAAAACGACTCGAAGTGATTGGCTTTAAATCTTTTGCGGAGCGCATTGGAATTGATTTTGTACCCGGTGTTACAGCAGTAGTTGGACCAAATGGCAGTGGGAAAAGTAATGTCATTGATGCCATTCGTTGGGTACTTGGGGAGCAGTCGGCAAAGTCGTTACGTGGGGCAAAGATGGAGGATGTTATTTTTGCTGGAAGTGACTCACGTAAGCCACTAAACTTTGCAGAGGTAACATTAATTTTAGATAATACAGATGAACAGCTTGCTTTTTCATATACAGAAGTAAGCGTAACAAGACGCGTATACCGTTCAGGTGATAGTGAATATTTACTAAATAACCAGCAGTGTCGCCTGAAGGATATTACGGACTTGTTTATGGACTCAGGACTTGGGAAAGAGGCCTTCTCCATTATTTCACAAGGCCGTGTCGATGAAATTTTAAATAGCCGACCTGATGACCGTCGCTCAATTTTTGAAGAGGCAGCTGGCGTATTAAAGTATAAACTAAGAAAGAAAAAGGCAGAGCATAAGCTTGTTGAAACTGATGAAAATTTATATCGTGTTTTAGATATTTTACATGAGCTAGACAGTCGTCTGGAGCCGTTAGAAATTCAGGCATCAAGTGCAAGAGATTATGTGCAAATGTCAACAGAGTTAAAGGATTTTGATATCGCAATCCTTGTGCACGATTTAAAAAATTGTGCACAATCTTTGCATGCTCTGAAAGCTGAGTATATGGAGCTATATGAAACGGAGCAAAAACAAGCTCATCATATTTCTTCAATCGAAAAGCAAACTGCAAGTATTCGGAAGCTTTTAAAAGAACTAGATGAATTTTTAGATACGACTCAGGCTGAGTTTGTTAATGCGACGATGGAGGTAGAGCGTTGGGATGGTCGTAAAGCGTTAATGGCTGAAAAGCGACAAAATGCTTCTAATCAACTACTTCAATTGAATACGGCATTACAAGAAGCAAAAGATGAGGTTGAGGCTCTTATAGCTCAAGAGCAAGAGAAAAAAGAATTGTTCACTGGAAAACAGCAAGAAGTATCAGAGTTGAAACAAAGCATTAAACAATTAGAACAATCTTTAAATCGCTCAGTTTCTGAGATTGAACAAGAAATTGAAGAACAAAAAAACCGATATATTGACTCCTTAAACGAAGAAGCAACAGTTAAAAATGAATTAAAAAATATTGAACAACAGTTAGCGCAGCAAAAAGCGATGGCGACGAGAATGTCAGATCAAACTGATGAAATTGGGCAAGAGCTTGCGCAAATTCTCGCTGAAAAAGAGAAGCTAGTTGTTGCTCATACTACAACATCTAACGAATTGCAGGGAAAACTTGAGCAATATGAAGCTTTGCAAATACAGCTGAAGAACGTCAATACATCGTTTAATGAAAAGCAGGATATGCTTTATAAAGCTTATCAGCACCAGCAGCAACTAAAGGCTAGAAAAGATACGCTAGCAGAGCTTGAAGCGGATTTTTCAGGCTTTTTCCATGGAGTAAAAGAAGTATTATTAGCACGTGATAAAGGTGAATTAGCTGGGATTGAAGGAGCCGTTGCTGAATTAATTCAAGTGGATGGGAAATATTCTCAGGCTATAGAAACAGCATTAGGGGCAGCCTCTCAGCATATAGTGACAACTGATGAGCGAAATGCTCAACAGGCAATTCAGTGGTTAAAACAAAAAAAAGCTGGGCGAGCAACATTTTTACCTAAAACAGTCATCAAGTCTCGGAAAATTAATCTATCCACAATTCAGCTAGCAACTGAGCACCCGGCATTTGTCAAAATGGCTGATGCACTTGTAACGTTCGATGAAGACAACCGCACAATTGTCGAGAACCTTCTTGGCAATGTCATCGTTGCATCTAGTTTAGAAGGTGCAAGTCAAATTGCCCGATTATGTGGATTTAGATATCGTGTTGTAACACTTGAAGGTGATATCGTCAATGCAGGCGGTTCATTAACTGGTGGTGCAATGAAACAACAATCTTCACTATTTACAAGAAAAGCGGAATTAGATGGTTTAATAGTAAAGCTAGAATCGTTAGAAGCATCTATTTATAGTGCTGAACAAGCTGTCTCAAGTGAAAAAGAGAAGCTTGCAACATTGCGAGACAAAGTAGATCAATTGAAGCTTGACGGTGAGCAACTTCGAAAAGATGAAATGCAACAGGCGAGTCGTATACGCGAGCTAGAGGTTGGCGAGAAAAGCTTGTCTGCACGTGTATCTTTTGCATCTAATGAAACACAAGATGTAAAAACACGCGAAGAAGCATTGTTAGCTCAAAAGAAAGCGGCTACGGAGCGATTAACGGCATTAGCAACAGAACTGTTAGAGATAAATGAAACAGTGGAACAATTAAGTAAGGTGAAGCTACAAAGTGAATCGGAGAAAGATGTACTTCGTGAGCAGTCAGCAGAAAAACGCTCGCAGTTAGCGGTAATGCAGGAGCAAATGTCACAAGTACAAATTGCTACAGCAGAGTTAGCCCTACAATTAAACAAAGCTCGTCAAAAAGTCGATAATATTTCTCAGGAAATAATCTGGCTTCAATCAGATGAATCGACAAAACTTTTAAGCGATGAAGAAGTAGCTGAGCAGGTTGCTGCGTGGAAAGCGAGAAGAGATTCTCTGCAAGACACGATTTCACAGAAAAAAGATGAAAAAATAGCACAACAACAAGAGCTTACTACTTTAGAAGAACAACTGAAGGAATTGCAACGTACACATAAAGGTTACCTTGAAGCGATACGTGCAAATGAATTGAAGCGAAGTCGCGTAGAATTCGAAATCAATAATTTCAATGAACAGCTAGAAGAAAACTATCAGCTAACATTAGAGGAAGCTGAGGAGCTTGCCCTTGCAATTGAAGATGAAGAGCATATGCGACGTCGAGTGAAATTACTGAAGAAATCAATTGAGGAGCTAGGTCCTGTTAATTTGAGCGCCATTGAGGAATACGATCGGGTACTTGAACGCCATTCATTTTTAACAGAGCAGCGTGAGGATTTACTTGCTGCACAGGAAACATTACATGAGGCTATTAAAGAAATGGATGAAGAAATGACGCTGCGATTTAGCGAAACCTTCTATGCCATTCGAGAGCAATTTAAACGTGTATTCCGTGAATTGTTTGGCGGAGGTCAGGCAGATTTAGTGTTATTAGATCCTCAAAATTTGCTAGAAACAGGGATAGAAATTGTAGCACAACCACCAGGTAAAAAATTACAAAATCTAAGCTTGCTTTCAGGTGGCGAACGTGCACTAACTGCAATCGCCTTATTATTCTCCATCCTAAATATTCGACCTGTGCCATTTTGTATTCTCGATGAGGTAGAGGCGGCTTTAGACGAGGCAAATGTTGTTCGTTATAGTCAATATTTGAAGAAATTTAGCCGTGACACGCAATTTATTGTGATTACACATCGTAAAGGAACGATGGAGGGAGCAGATGTGTTGTATGGTATTACAATGCAGGAATCTGGCGTATCTAAACTTGTATCAGTAAAATTAGAAGATGAACCCGTACTTGCGGAGCAAAGGAGCGAACAAGCATGAGTTTTTTTAAACGTTTAAAAGATAAATTGATGGGCAATGAGGATGAAAAAGTAGCAGCGATTAATGAAGAAGAAGCTGTTGAACAGAAGCAAGATGAAGTACAAGACGAAGCAACAGAACCTGCTCAAATTGCAGAACCTATAGACGAAATAGAAAAAGTTGAGGAAGTTTCTGTAACGAAAAGCTCAATTGAAACAGAAATTCCTGTAGCAATAGAAGATCAAGAGCAACAAGAAGTACAAGAGCAACAAGAAGTACAAGAGGTCGCAATAGTAGAAGAACCTGTAGAGGAGAAAAAACCTTCTGCATGGTCTATTACACAAAAGTTCAAGGCTGGACTTGAAAAAACGCGTAATTCATTTACTTCTAAAGTAAATGACCTAGTTGCGCGTTATCGAAAAGTGGACGAAGATTTCTTTGAAGAATTAGAAGACTTATTATTACAGGCAGACGTTGGCTTTGAAACAGTAATGGAGTTAATGGATAAATTACGCTTCGAGGTTCAACGTAAAAATATCAAAGATACAAACGGTATTCAGGCGCTTATTTCTGAAAAACTTGTGGAAATTTATGAGCAAGGTGAAACGGATTTAATCGAGCTTAATATGCAACCTAAAGGTGAACTTACTGTAATTTTATTCGTCGGGGTAAACGGTGTTGGGAAAACGACAACAATCGGTAAACTTGCCCATCGTTTAAAATCACAAGGTAAAACGGTTGTTTTAGCAGCAGGTGATACTTTCCGTGCTGGTGCCATCGATCAATTACAAGTTTGGGGAGATCGAGTAGGCTGTGAAGTGATTAAACAATCGGAAGGCTCAGATCCAGCGGCAGTTATGTATGATGCAATTCGTGCGGCGAAAAACCGTAATGCAGATGTGTTAATTTGTGATACAGCAGGCCGTCTACAAAACAAAGTAAACTTAATGAATGAGCTTGAAAAAGTTCATCGAGTGATCTCTCGAGAAGTACCGAATGCTCCACATGAAGTACTATTAGCTTTAGATGCAACAACAGGTCAAAATGCACTTGTTCAAGCACAAACATTCAAGGAAGCTACAAATGTAACAGGGATTGTTTTAACAAAGCTTGATGGTACTGCAAAAGGTGGTATTGTTCTTGCTATTCGTAATAAATTACACATTCCTGTGAAGTTTGTTGGTCTTGGCGAGAAAATGGATGATTTACAGCCATTTGATGCAGAGCGCTATGTGTATGGCTTATTTGCTGATGGTTTAGATAAAGAATTACAAAATAGTGAAGATTAACAGCTTAGCTCATTAAGTAGTTTGAAGCGCTCGTCTGTAAGCAGGTGAATCGCATTGTTTAAAAGGGAAATACTGGCTATAGGTGAAAAACGCCTAAAAAGCAGTTAATTAAAGCTTTTAGACAAGGAGATTACCTTGACACAGACGGGCGCTTTTCGTTATGATACAAATGACTAATAACGGGAGGAGAAACATTCGATGCTACTTGAAAAAACAACACGCATGAACTTTCTCTTCGACTTTTATCAAGCATTATTAACAGATAAGCAACGAAGTTATATGGAGCTCTATTATTTAGATGATCACTCACTTGGAGAGATCGCTGAATCGTATGGAGTTTCACGCCAAGCTGTTTATGATAATATTCGTCGAACAGAAGCGATGCTTGAAGAATATGAAGAAAAACTATGTTTACTTGAAAAATTTCAACAACGTACACAAATGCTTGCGCAGCTAACAACAGGGATTACAGAACAAAGTTTGACAGTTGAAGAGCAGCTAACGCTTATAGAACAGTTGAAAGAATGGGATTAGGAGGCGAAAGCAATGGCTTTTGAAGGATTAGCGGAACGACTCCAAGGAACGATCCAAAAGATTAAAGGTAAAGGGAAAGTATCGGAACAAGACGTTAAAGAAATGATGCGAGAAGTCCGATTTGCTTTAATCGAGGCGGATGTTAACTTAAAAGTAGTCAAAGAATTCGTTAAAAAGGTCAGTGAACGTGCTGTCGGTGTAGATGTTATGCAAAGCTTAACACCAGGTCAGCAAGTTATTAAAATCGTACAAGAAGAATTAACAGAATTAATGGGTGGCGAGCAAAGCCCAATTAAATTTAATACAAAGCCACCAACTGTTATTATGATGGTCGGCTTACAAGGTGCAGGTAAAACGACAACTACAGGTAAATTGGCAAATGTGTTACGTAAAAAATATAATCGTAAGCCATTACTAGTTGCTGCAGACGTTTATCGTCCTGCTGCTGTTCAGCAGTTACAAACATTAGGAAAGCAGTTATCCCTACCTGTTTTTGCGTTAGGAACCGATGTTTCCCCAGTAGAAATTGCACGCCAGGCAATTGAATTGGCAAAAGAAGAACATCATGATGTCGTTATTATCGATACAGCTGGTCGCTTGCATATCGATGAAGATTTAATGCAAGAATTAAAAGACATTCGTGCGTTAAAAGAGCCAGATGAAGTATTCCTAGTTGTAGATGCTATGACAGGTCAGGATGCTGTTAACGTGGCAGAAAGCTTTAATGAAGCAGTCGGTATTACAGGAGTTGTTTTAACAAAGCTTGATGGTGATACACGTGGTGGTGCGGCGCTATCGATCCGTTCCGTTACACAGAAGCCTATTAAGTTTGTTGGTATGGGTGAGAAGATGGATGCGCTTGAACCATTCCATCCAGAGCGTATGGCATCTCGTATTTTAGGAATGGGTGACGTTCTATCACTTATTGAAAAAGCTCAGGCGAATGTTGACGAAGCAAAGGCTAAAGAACTAGAAGAAAAATTTAAAACTCAGTCTTTTACGTTCGATGATTTTGTTGAACAATTGCAGCAAGTAAAGAAAATGGGACCACTTGACGAAATTTTAAAAATGTTACCAGGTGCTGGAAAAATCAAAGGCTTAGACAATGTTAAAGTTGATGATAAGCAAATGGGACGTGTAGAAGCGATTATTTATTCGATGACATCTGCTGAAAAGACGAATCCAGAAATTATTAACGGTAGCCGTAAAAAGCGCATAGCGAAGGGTTCTGGGACATCAATTCAAGAGGTAAATCGACTATTAAAGCAATTTGAAGAAATGAAAAAAATGATGAAGCAAATGACTGGCATGGCAAGTGGTAAAGGCAAGAAAAAGATGAAACTACCAGGCTTCGATTCATTGTTTAAATAATAATTTATAGGTGTTAAGAAAAAACACTTTACAAACAACCTAAACATTGATAATATACTATCTTGTGTGAAACTTATTCGGAGGTGCTATTAAAATGGCAGTTAAAATTCGCTTAAAACGTATGGGAGCTAAAAAATCTCCTTTCTATCGTATCGTAGTTGCAGACGCTCGTTCACCACGTGACGGTCGTTCAATCGAAACAGTTGGTACTTACAACCCACTTACTAAACCAGCTACTGTAAACATCGATGAAGAGAAAGCTCTTAAATGGTTAACTGACGGTGCAAAACCATCAGATACAGTGCGTAACTTGTTCTCAGAACAAGGTATCATGGAAAAATTCCATAACCAAAAATTCAGTAAATAATCGGGGGCGACGTCTTTGAAGCAGCTGATTGAAGCAATCGTTTTACCGTTAGTCGATTATCCAGAAGAAGTTCGTATAGAGACGGATGAAAATGCAAATCGAATTGTTTATAAACTTTTTGTTCATCCAGAGGATCGAGGGAAAGTCATAGGCAAGCAAGGGCGAGTAGCGAAAGCGATTCGTACAATTGTTTATTCAGCGGCGGGTAGTCACCATCAAAAAAAGACCTACGTCGATATATTGGATTGATAGAAAAGATTTTCACGCTCTTTTACATGCAACAAGCACTGGAGAGTCCTGATCGGTATGTTTACATGCACTAAGGAATTCAAAGTGGCTCTGAGGTAAAGCGTAAAATCTGGACTAAAAGGAAGGAGCTTGCCGGTTCCTTCCTTTTTTCATTATCATAATTATATTGAGAGGTAATTGAACATAATGACATTGAGGAAGACTGGTCAACGTCTAAGCTATAACACCGTCCACCAAAAGTTAAACTGCTTTTGTAGGTGAAAGGTGAGAGAAAGATACTTTTTGATTCTGGCTAGCTAGTAGCTTGACATGGATGAGTTTGTTTAGCATTTTTATCTTCATTCAGCATAAGACTCCCGCCTCTTAAGATGGTGAGATGAATGAGGAAGTGATTCCTTTTCAGTGGATAAACACCCGCTGATATAAAGGAACTCAGTCTAAGAACGCCAAGTCCTGTGGCAACGACTGAGTGACCAACATCATGTTGCTGTCGCTGCGTTAACACTACGCTTTCGCACAGAAAACATTTGTTGGCCTAAAGCCTCCGGCGGATGTCATGGATTTTGAAAATGAATATAGGATGTTAGCCTAAAACCTTCGCATCCTGCGAAAACGGCTAACTGACCTGCATCGGTAAAAACGCCACGTCATGTGGCATTACCGATATGGCCGACATCGTGTCGGCCCTCGTGCAGGCCTAGGCACAATTCAAAATCCGGACGCATTGTTTATCTGCGAAAGCGAAGCGTCAGCGGCAATTACGCCAAGGCGAAATTGATATGAGGTGAGATTTGAATGGAATGGTTTAATGTAGGTCGTATTGTCAATACGCATGGTATTCGTGGAGAGGTGCGAATATTATCAACAACAGATTTTGAAGAAGAGCGCTTCGCGGTAGGAAATAAGCTTGCAGCGTTTAAAAAAGACGATAAAAAGCCGACATGGGTAACAATTGAATCAATGCGTCGTCATAAAAACTTTATTTTATTAACTTTTGAAGGAATGTATAACATCAATTTTGTGGAGCCTTTCAAAGAAGGCATGCTCAAAATTACGAACGATCAAATGTCAGATGATTTATTAGAGGAAAATGAATATTTCTTCCATGATATAATTGGCTGTTCAGTTGTTTCTGAAGAAGGAGAAACAATCGGAGCAGTGACTGACATTCTTCAAACAGGTGCAAATGATGTATGGGTAGTCAAAGGTGCTAAAAAAGAGCATTACATCCCGTATATCGAAGACATCGTTAAGGAAATTAATATTGATGAGAAGAAAATTGTGATATACGTAATGGATGGCTTGCTATGATGAATATTCATGTGTTAAGTTTATTTCCTGATATGTTTACAGGCGTCTTTGGTGCATCGATATTAAAAAAAGCACAAGAAAAAGGTGCTGTAAAGCTAGAAGTAACTGATATCCGTGAATATTCGGGTAACAAGCACAATCAGGTAGACGATTATCCGTATGGTGGCGGTGCGGGAATGGTGTTAAAACCAGAGCCTATGTTTAGCGCTGTAGAGGCCATTACTGAAGGGAAAACTCCCCGTATCATTTTGATGTGCCCACAAGGTGAGCGCTTTACTCAGAAAAAGGCAGAAGAGCTAGCGCAAGAGAAAGAACTAGTGTTTTTATGTGGCCATTACGAAGGCTATGACGAACGCATACGTCAGCATCTTGTTACAGACGAGATTTCAATTGGAGATTTCGTATTAACTGGTGGAGAGCTAGGGGCTATGACGGTTATAGATAGCGTTGTACGACTTCTGCCGGGGGTTTTAGGACAAGAGGATTCTCACATACAAGATTCGTTCTCAACAGGTCTTCTAGAGCACCCACATTATACACGCCCTGCTGAATTTCGCGGAATGAAAGTACCTGATGTTTTACTATCGGGCAATCACGCAAAAATTGAGCAATGGCGTGAGGAAGAATCTCTGAAAAGAACATTCGAGCGTCGTCCTGATTTATTCGAGAATTATCCATTAACAGATAAGCAAAAATTGTATATAGAAAAACTTAAAAATAACAATAAAGATGCTTGATTGCTATCTATATTTATGATAACATCTATTCTGTACTTCTATGTGAAGTACTGAATTACGGTGTTCCGCTGTGGCATAGATTGCGTGCAAGAGCATCTGTCTAAGGAGAGAAAACAATGTCAAACATTATTACAGAAATTACAAAAGCTCAGCTTCGCACTGATCTACCATCTTTCCGTCCTGGTGATACTGTTAAGGTACACGTGAAAGTAGTAGAGGGTACTCGTGAACGTGTACAAGTATACGAAGGTGTAGTAATTAAACGTCGTGGTGGCGGAATTAGCGAAACTTTCACAGTTCGTAAAATTTCTTACGGTGTAGGTGTTGAACGTACATTCCCTGTACACACACCAAAAATCGCTAACTTAGAAGTTGTACGTCGTGGTAAAGTACGTCGTGCTAAACTTTACTACCTACGTAACCTACGTGGTAAAGCTGCTCGTATTAAAGAAATTCGATAATTATGACTTAAAAGTGAGGAGCTTGTGTAACAAGCTCCTTTTCTTTTTGCTTGTCATCTTAAATAACTATCAACTAAAATGAGGATAGACAAGGGGGCAAATCTCGATGGATAAACAGGTGAAGGAAAAGAATGAACTATGGGAATGGACAAAGGCACTTCTAATTGCATTTGCGATTGCAGCGATTATTCGTTATTTTTTATTTACACCCATTGCAGTAGATGGCCAATCCATGATGCCAACCCTTGAAGATGGCGACCGTATGATTGTGAATAAAATTGGTTATAAAATTGGTGAACCAAAACGTTTTGATATTGTTGTATTTCATGCTCCTGAGAAGAAAAACTATATTAAACGTGTTATTGGGCTACCAGGAGAGACATTGGAATATAAAGATGACCAATTATACATTAACGGTGAACCGATAGATGAGCCTTATTTAGATGCCTACAAATCAAAAATTACAGAAGGAACATTAACAGAGGATTTTACATTAAAAGACATTGATGTAAACCTAAAAGATAATGTAATTCCAGAAGGCTATGTTTTTGTTATGGGGGATAATCGTCGATACAGTAAGGACAGTCGAATTATTGGAGTCGTTGATCAGAAAGAGATTATTGGTAATACAAGTCTGATTTTCTGGCCGTATAGTGATATTAAAATTGTAAAGTAATTCTTGAAAGGGAGGGCTAAAACACTCCCTTTTTCTTTTAGTAGGAGGTATAGATATGACTATACAATGGTTTCCAGGGCATATGGCAAAGGCCCGCAGAGAAGTAACAGAAAAATTAAAGCTCGTTGATATTATATTTGAATTAATAGATGCACGTTTACCTCTATCTTCCCGAAATCCGATGATAGACGAAGTGATTAATCAAAAACCGCGTCTTCTTATCTTAAATAAGTCAGATATGGCAGATGAGCAGGAAACACGTAAATGGGTTGAATACTTTGCGCAAAGGGGTCATAAGGCAGTAGCCATCAATTCTCTTGAAGGCAAAGGATTACAGCAGGTTACAAAGGCTGCTCAAGAAATATTAAAAGAAAAATTTGAGCGTATGAAGTCACGTGGGATGAAGCCAAGAGCCATTCGTGCAATGATTGTCGGAATTCCGAACGTAGGGAAATCGACGCTAATTAATCGCCTAGCAAAGAAAAATATAGCAAAAACAGGGAATACTCCAGGGGTAACTAAGGCTCAGCAATGGATAAAGGTTGCGAAGGAGCTTGAATTACTTGATACGCCAGGTATTTTATGGCCGAAGTTTGAAGATCAAGAAGTAGGCTATAAATTAGCCTTAACAGGTGCTATAAAGGATACTATAACGAATATGGAGGATTTAGCTGTATATGGCTTACGCTTTTTATCGGTTCATTATCCAGCAAGAATGGAAGAACGCTATGGCTTCCAGTTTATCCATGAAGATTTAGTTGAAACCTTTGATCATATTGGGAAACTTCGACGTGTATTTGGTCCTGGAGGAGAAATAGATTATGATCAAGTAGCTCAACTAATTGTTCGAGATATTCGAGGATTACAATTAGGTAAACTAACCTTTGACTTTGTTGACGAACAGCTTGAAAAGGAAGCACAGCAGGAATAAGAAAAAACTGTCATACTCACTTGAGAAGATTGTGAGCATGGCAGTTTTTCTTTTAGGAATACTTCTTCTTGCCGATAAATGATATAGAGCGAGAAATTTATTTGATGTATTGTTGTCTATTGAAAAAAGGGAATACATATTTTCAGAGACTGTCGTCTATTCACAAAGACAAAAACTGATTGGCTTCGTCAATAATTTGAGTAGAATGATCAAAAGTAATGAGCGAAGATATATTAGAACGAAACATCGGCTACGAACTGTGGATGTAGAACCAAAAGGGAGTAAGTAATATGAAAACAATTAAAGAGATTACAGCAGCGTTGAAAGATGCAGAGGAATGGCAGGATTGGATGACCACTGTAGCAACCGACGAACGAGCGGGAGTGCAAAAAGCTTGGCAAAGTTGGGAGAAGCGACAGGAGAAAAAACAACAACTAGTAAAGGAACATCAAGCGAAAGTTGATTTTGACCAAAGCTATGGAGGGATAGGCGCACTCATTGCAGGGGTAGATGAAGCAGGGCGTGGACCGTTAGCGGGGCCAGTAGTAACAGCTGCTGTTATTTTACCTGCAAACTGTGATGCTCTAGTAGGATTAAATGATTCAAAGCAATTATCAAAAGATAAACGCAATGCTTTTGCTGCTTTAGTTAAAGAGCATGCAATAAGTTATTTTATCCATTTCCAATCAGCACAACAAATCGATGAATTAAATATTTATGAAGCGACGAAGCAATCGATGAAAACAAGTGTAGACTCGCTATCTATTAAACCTAATTATGTGCTAGTTGATGCTATGACGCTACCAATCTCTATTCCGCAGGATTCAATAATTAAAGGGGACGCGAAAAGTCTGGCTATTGCAGCTGCATCTATATTGGCGAAAACGGCTCGAGATGATTATATGGATCAATTGGACGAAGAATTCCCTATATATGGTTTTGCTCAACATGCAGGATATGGAACAAAGCAGCATTTAAAAGCACTTGAAGAGTACGGTCCAACTACTCATCATCGCAAGTCATTTGAGCCGATAAAGTCAATGCTTTAACGTATGTGATAAAACAATAAATAGTTGAGTGCATTACTTAAAATAAAAATGGAAGCCAATTACGCCAAGGAGTAATTGATGAAAGGAGTATGTATATGACAGCCACATCTTTTAATCCGATTCAAATGCAACAAACAGCTTTAACTTCAGCTAATCAGCCACTTACTTTAAAACAAGGACAAGTATTTCAAGGAACAATCAAACAATTATATCCAGATCAAATGGCGGAAATACAAGTTGGCCAGCAGAAGTTTATTGCTAAACTAGAAGTTCCGCTAAAAGCAGGCGATGCCCATTTCTTTCAAGTAACTGGTACAAGCCCACAAACAGAACTAAAAGTAGTTACGGGCCCTATGGAGCAAACGGCTTCCCAAAGTCAACAAATTAATCAGTTGCTCGAATCAATGAATTTGCCAAAAACAACTGAAATGCAGCAGCTTTTAGCTCATTTTATGAAAGCGCAACTACCGATTTCAAAAGAGCAACTGATGCAGGCAGAAATGTGGTTAAAGGCATTACCAGAAGGCATTACTAAAATGGATGCCCTGCAAGCCATTCAAAAAATGGTGGAGTTTAAAATGCCGATGACAAATGATGTTTTTCAAGCTCTTATTAGTGGACAAAAAACGAATGGCATGATTTCCGTAATGGAAAACTTTACGCAACTTTTAACGAAGGATATAGCTTTACCAGAAAACCTTAAGCAAAATCTAATGCAACAAATACAGGCAATTGCAAAGCCTTTTGAAGTAGAAACAGGTAGTTTAGTACTAGCCAAGTCCATACAAATATTAACTAGTAATGCGGCTTCTATGAGTGACAAGATTCAAGCCATGAATATTTTAAAGGATTCAGGGATACTTCCTCAGCAGGCGACCTTGCAAAACTGGTCAAGCCTTAGCGATGTAAAGTCTATCCAGCCAAATCAGCTTCAACAGGCTGGAGAAGTTATTCAAACTATTTTATCGACAAATTCTGACAATATAAAACATCTCGTTGACCAACTTAAATCATGGACAGCGAATCAAAGCTTATTAACCGATGAACAAAAGCAGTCATTAAATCAACTTATCGATCGATTTAATCAGCTACCAGCAACTAAACAAACGCTAGAGATTTTTGCAAAACAGATGCAAGAACAACTTATTAAAGCGTTTGCAGAAAATTCTACGGAGCGTTTGTTTACACAAGACGCCAATGCTCTTTCAGTGAAGGACCATTTATTATCGCTTTTAAAGCATGAAGCAACTTCTCCACTACAAAACGAAGCATTCATGCGAAGTCTTATGAAAAATAGTGTTGAATCCCCGCAATCAATGATTCAGCAGATTGTTACGCAAGCAGATGCCCATGTACAAAATTCTATGGACAGTAAAGCAATGGAACATGCACTTAAAACGGTATTAAAAAATCTAGGAGTTAGCTATGAAGCGACACTTAGTAATAAGTCAGCAGATTTACAGCAGATTGCGCATCAATTAAAACCTCAGCTACATACATTATTGCAGGAAACACATGTTACTCCGCAGCTGAAGGAAGCTGCAGAGATGTTAATGGCACGCATGAACGGCATGCAGTTAGCATCAGGAGAGAATGGCCATCAGCACCAGCTTATTATGCAAGTACCATTGGAATTCTTCGGTAAGAAAATGGATGCAACATTACAGTGGAATGGACGCATGAAGGAAGATGGTAAAATTGATGCTAATTATGCGCGTATATTATTTTATTTACAAATGGAATCTATGAAAGAGACGGTTATTGATATGCAGGTTCAAAATCGTGTAGTTTCTGTGACAGTATTTAATGAAAATAATGATATTATTCCGCTTGCAGAACCACTAAAAGCAGCATTAAAAAAAGGACTAGCTGAAAAAGAGTACCAACTTTCAGGGGTTTTTATTAAGCAATTTGAAAAAGCCCAACCTGAAATAACCCCTGTAGTAGAACAGCAGGAGGAACATAGTGGGGTGGATTTTCGCATATGAGTGAAGAAAAATTTACTCGAAAAGAGGCTATCGCTCTCACGTATAAGTTAGGACGTTTTGATAGTCCAACAGTCGTAGCAAAAGGAAAAGGGAAAATAGCAGAAAATATATTAGCACGCGCGAATGAGCACGATGTCCCTATTTATGAGGATCCTAACCTTGTTCAATTACTTGGACAATTAGATTTAAATGAGTCAATTCCAGAAGAATTGTATGAAGCTGTCGCTGAGGTATTTGCATTTATATATCGATTAGATCAACAACATGCACAAAAATACAGAAAAAACGAAGAATTCTGATTTTCATAAAACTCTGTTTTAGTACACTAAATAGAAGAAAGCGACATATTAAATGATAAAAAATGAATAAAAGACAAAGTGTAGACTTTATCAGAATCTTTAGTTAGAATAGATTATGTTAGTAAAACAATTTTATGCAAATGTTTGATGGGAGGATGTATTATGAATATCCATGAATATCAAGGGAAAGAGATTCTTAGAAAATATGGTGTAGCTGTACCAAACGGAAAAGTTGCTTTTTCCCCTGATGAAGCAGTTAAAGTAGCGAAGGAACTTGGCTCTAACGTGACAGTAGTCAAGGCGCAAATTCATGCAGGTGGACGCGGTAAAGCGGGTGGCGTAAAAATCGCTAAAAACCTTGACGAGGTGCGTACTTATGCAAAAGAATTACTAGGTAAAATTTTAGTAACTCATCAAACAGGTCCTGAGGGAAAAGAAATAAAACGCTTATATATTGAAGAGGGTTCTGATATTCAAAAAGAATACTATTTAAGTTTAGTATTAGACCGCGCAACATCCCGTGTAACAATGATGGGATCTGAAGAGGGCGGCATGGATATTGAGGAAGTAGCGGAATCACATCCAGAAAAAATCTTCAAAGAAGTTGTGGATCCTGTTGTTGGATTAACAGGTTTCCAAGCACGTCGCATGGCGTTTAATATGAATATTCCAGCTAACCTAGTAGGGAAAGCTGTTAAATTAATGCTAGGCTTGTATCAAGCATTTATCGACAAGGATGCTTCAATTGTAGAAATAAATCCCCTTGTTGTAACTGGACAAGGAGAAGTTTTGGCATTAGATGCTAAATTTAATTTCGATGCAAATGCGTTGTATCGTCATAAAGATATTGTCGAATTACGTGATTTTGATGAAGAAGATCCAAAGGAAATCGAAGCATCAAAATATGACCTTAGCTATATTTCGCTAGATGGTAACATTGGCTGTATGGTAAATGGAGCTGGTCTTGCTATGGCTACAATGGACACAATTAGCTATTATGGCGGAAGCCCTGCTAATTTCCTAGATGTAGGGGGCGGTGCAACGGCTGAAAAAGTAACAGAAGCTTTCAAAATTATCCTTTCTGATCCACATGTAAAAGGTATTTTCGTAAACATTTTTGGCGGAATTATGAAATGTAACATTATTGCTGAGGGTGTTGTGACAGCTGCCAAAGAAATTGGCTTAACTGTGCCGTTAGTTGTACGTTTAGAAGGTACAAATGTAGAGCTTGGAAAAGAGATTTTAAATGCATCTGGTTTAAACATCGTTGCAGCTGATTCAATGGCTGACGGTGCACAAAAAATTGTGGGACTAGTAGGCTAAGGAAGGCAGGGAGAACAATGGCTGTATTTATTGATAAAGATACGAAGGTAATTGTACAAGGGATTACGGGCGAAACAGCGCTTTTCCATACTAAGCAAATGCTTGAGTATGGTACTAAAATTGTAGCTGGTGTAACACCAGGTAAAGGTGGTCTTGAAATCGAAGGAGTGCCTGTATTTAACACGGTAATGGAAGCTGTAGCGGCAACAGGTGCAACAACTTCAGTTATTTATGTACCTGCTCCATTCGCGGCAGATGCTATTTTAGAGGCTGTTGATGCTGAATTAGAATTAACAATCTGTATTACTGAACATATTCCTGTCCTTGATATGGTTAAGGTTAAACGTTATATGGAAGGTAAAAAGACACGTCTAGTAGGTCCGAACTGTCCAGGTGTTATTACGGCAGATGAATGTAAAATTGGTATTATGCCAGGGTATATCCATACAAAAGGGCATGTAGGAGTTGTTTCTCGCTCTGGTACGTTAACATACGAAGCCGTACACCAATTAACACAAGCTGGTATTGGTCAAACTACAGCTGTAGGTATCGGTGGAGACCCTGTCAATGGTACAAACTTTATCGATGTATTGGAAGCGTTCAACAACGATCCTGAAACATATGCAGTTGTGATGATTGGGGAAATTGGGGGTACTGCTGAAGAAGAAGCGGCTGAGTGGATTAAAGCGAATATGACGAAACCTGTCGTTGGCTTTATCGGTGGACAAACAGCGCCTCCAGGAAAACGTATGGGTCACGCTGGTGCTATTATCTCAGGTGGTAAAGGAACAGCAGCAGAGAAAATTAAGGCAATGAATGCTGCTGGTATTGAAGTAGCAGAAACGCCATCTGTCATTGGTGACACACTTATTAAAGTAATTAAAGAAAAAGGGCTATACGAAAAGTGTAAAACCCATTAAAATGGAAGATGTAGCACATTGTGGCTACATCTTTTTCTTTATGAAGACATGGCTTGAATTGCTTCTATTGAAATGTGTTCAAGAGATGAAAACTCCCTACTTACTGTTTAAGAACCTTTCCTGAAAAAGCTATGTCATTAAAGATGCGGTCATTTAATTTCTTCTATTAAAAGGAGGTTTTTAAATGATTTTTTCAGTCGATACACAGAGATTACTAGCTTTACATTATATATACCCATTACCACTTCAAAAACTTCAGCAATTATTGTCCCCGGTGGATATACTAAGTTATTTTGAAGAAGCGCCCCCCTACGAGATTGCAAAAGCATTGCAAATATCATCACACAAAGCATTAGAAATATCTCGTAGCTTTCGACAAAATATGACATTGTCGTTTGAAAAAGCTTATGAACGGGCCGATATTTCCCCTATACCTTTTCATCATCCTTTTTACCCGGCGCAATTATTTGAAATATCCAGTCCACCTACTGTATTGTATGTGAAAGGTCGGTATTCTCTACTAACAAATGAAAAACAAGTAGCTATTATAGGCTCTAGAAAGGCTACAGCTTATACAAAAACTGCGATGGACCTAATTGTTCCGCCTCTTGTTGAACACGGATATACTGTTGTAAGTGGGCTTGCAAGAGGTGCGGATACGATAGCGCATGAGACAACTATTAAAGTTGGAGGTTCCACAATTGCAGTGCTTGGACACGGGTTTAATTATATATACCCTAAGGACAACCAGTCTCTCGCTAGGCATATGGCGGAGCATCAGTTACTTGTCACAGAGTATCCTCCGTATATGAAGCCTGAGAAATGGCATTTTCCAATGCGTAACCGGATAATTAGCGGATTGTCCAAAGCTTTAGTTGTAACTGAAGCAGCATTAAGAAGTGGAACGCTTATTACAACAGAATATGCATTAGAGCAAGGGAAAGATGTATTTGTTGTACCGGGTCCAATTAATGCGGAGCAATCAAAAGGTACAAATAAACTACTATTAGAAGGAGCTACTCCAGTGTGCAATGGTCACGAAATCGTTGAAACACTTGCTCTCTTTTCTAACAAAAATTGAAAAAAAGTTGCATTATCTTAAAATCTGTTATACATTTTGCAACAGGTAACTTAAAAAATTAGCAATAGACCTCGCTAAGGGGGAGACATAGATGGCGGATTATTTAGTGATTGTAGAATCACCAGCGAAAGCAAAAACAATTGAACGATATTTAGGAAAAAAATATAAAGTAAAGGCGTCTATAGGGCATGTTCGTGATCTACCACGTAGCCAAATGGGCGTTAGTCCTGAAAATAATTATGAACCTAAATATATTACGATTCGTGGTAAAGGGCCTGTTTTACAGGACTTAAAGTCTGCGGCTAAAAAAGTGAAGAAAGTCTTTCTAGCAGCCGATCCAGACCGCGAGGGAGAAGCGATTGCTTGGCACCTTGCGACTGCGTTAAATATTGATATTCATTCGGATTGTCGTGTCGTTTTTAATGAAATTACAAAAGATGCGATATTAGAATCCTTTAAAAATCCACGTCCTATTAATATGGATTTAGTAGATGCACAGCAAACACGTCGTATATTGGATAGACTTGTTGGTTATAACATTAGTCCGATTCTTTGGAAAAAGGTTAAAAAGGGATTATCAGCAGGACGAGTACAATCTGTAGCATTACGCATGATTATTGATCGTGAAAATGAAATTAAAAACTTCCAACCGGAAGAATATTGGACGATTGAAGGTTCTTTTGAAAAAGGTAAGAAAACGTTCGATGCGCTTTATTATGGTGATGGCAAAGAAAAAATTAAATTAACAAATGAAGAACAAGTTAAATCTATTTTAAAAAATGTTAAAGGTACAAGTTTTGAAGTTGTCAATGTATCTAAAAAAGAACGTAAACGAAATGCAGCACCTGCTTTTACAACATCTTCTTTACAGCAAGAGGCAGCACGTAAGTTGAATTTCCGTGCTAAGAAAACGATGATGCTTGCGCAACAATTATATGAAGGTATTGATATTGGTAAAAAAGAGGGGACAGTCGGTTTAATCACGTATATGCGTACCGATTCTACACGTATTTCGGATACAGCAAAATCAGAGGCAATTGCCTACATTGAATCCAAATACGGCAAAGAATTCATCTCCACAGAGACGAAGCAGGCTAAAAAAGCATCGAATGCACAAGATGCCCATGAGGCCATTCGTCCAACTAGTACGATGCGAACTCCAGAAGAATTAAAAGCAGTGCTTAGTCGCGACCAATTGCGCTTATACCGTTTAATTTGGGAGCGCTTTATCGCTAGTCAGATGGCACCGGCCGTACTTGATACAGTTGCTGTTGATCTACAAAATGGTGATGTTTTATTCCGTGCAAACGGCTCACAAGTTAAATTTGCGGGCTTTATGAAGTTATATATTGAGGGTACAGATGATCAAACAGAAGAAACAACCAAGCTTCTACCTGAAATGGAAGTTGGCGATCAAGTAAAATCTCTTGAAATTGAGCCAAAGCAACATTTTACACAGCCACCACCACGTTATTCAGAGGCGCGTCTTGTAAAAACAATGGAAGAGTTAGGTATAGGGCGCCCGTCCACATATGCACCGACCCTCGATACAATTCAGCGCCGTGGCTATGTCGTATTAGATGCAAAGCGATTCATGCCGACTGAGCTAGGAGAAATCGTGCATCAACTCGTACTTGAATTTTTCCCTGATATCATAAATATCGAATTCACAGCACAAATGGAGCAAGATTTGGATCATATTGAAGAAGGCGATCGTCAGTGGAAAGAAGTTGTACATGAGTTTTATAAGGATTTTGAAGTCCATGTAAAATATGCAGATGAGGCTATGGAAAAGGTTGTTATAAAAGATGAACCGGCTGGCGAGGATTGTGAGCTTTGTGGATCTCCAATGGTCTTTAAGCTTGGACGTTATGGGAAATTTATGGCTTGTTCAAACTTCCCGGATTGCCGTAATACAAAAGCTATTATGAAACCTATTGGCGTAAAATGTCCTTCATGTGAAACAGGCGAAATTGTAGAACGAAAGAGTAAAACGAAGCGTTTATTCTATGGCTGCAATCAGTATCCTGAGTGTGAATTTGTTTCTTGGGATAAGCCGATTAGTAGACCATGTCCGAAATGTAGTGCATTATTGGTAGAGAAAAAAATTAAAAAAGGTGTGCAAATTCAGTGTACGAAATGTGACTATGAAGAAACACCTACTCAATGATAGAAAGATGGTAAGAACATGACTGAACAAGTAGTAAATGTAATAGGCGCAGGTCTTGCGGGTAGTGAGGCTGCTTGGCAAATTGCTCAACGTGGTGTGAAAGTTAGACTTTATGAAATGCGTCCAGTAAAGCAAACACCAGCTCACCATACTGATAAATTTGCAGAGCTTGTTTGTTCAAACTCACTACGTGCAAATGGATTAACAAATGCCGTAGGTGTTATTAAAGAAGAAATGCGTATTTTAGATTCTGTTATTATGAAGGCAGCAGATGCATGTTCAGTACCAGCAGGCGGTGCATTAGCAGTGGATCGTCATGAGTTTGCAGGCTATGTGACAGAATCAGTGAAAAACCATCCTCTTGTGGAAGTGATTCATGAAGAAGTCACTGAGATTCCAGAAGGTATTACGGTTATATCTACAGGCCCACTAACATCGAAAGCTTTAGCTGAAAAAATTCAAGGCTTAACAGGTTTAGATTATTTATATTTCTACGATGCAGCAGCACCAATTATTGAAAAAGATAGCATCGATATGGAGAAGGTTTATTTAAAATCTCGTTACGATAAAGGGGAAGCGGCTTATTTAAACTGTCCTATGACAAAGGAAGAATTTGATCGTTTCCGTCAAGCGTTAATCGAAGCAGAGGTTGTGCCATTAAAAGAATTTGAAAAGGAAATTTACTTTGAAGGTTGTATGCCAATCGAAGTAATGGCTGCTCGTGGGGAGAAAACAATGTTGTTTGGACCGATGAAACCAGTAGGTCTAGAAGATCCAAAAACAGGAAAACGACCTTATGCTGTTGTCCAATTACGACAAGATGATGCGGCTGGAACTCTTTACAATATCGTTGGCTTCCAAACTCATTTAAAATGGGGACCACAGAAGGAAGTATTGCAATTAATTCCGGGATTAGAGAATGTTGAAATCGTTCGTTACGGAGTAATGCATAGAAATACGTTCATTAATTCGCCAAAGGTTTTAGAGAAAACTTATCAGCTTCGCGAGCAAAAAAATATTTTCTTTGCTGGTCAAATGACAGGTGTCGAAGGATATGTTGAATCAGCTGGTAGCGGATTAATTGCTGGTATTAATGCGGCTCGATTAGCATTAGGACAAGAACAACTTATCTTCCCATTTGAAACTGCTTTAGGAAGTATGGCGCGTTATATAACAGAAGCACAATCGAAAAACTTCCAGCCAATGAACGTCAACTTCGGAATTTTCCCTGAACTACCACCGGGACGTCGTTCGAAACCAGAGCGTGCAGAGATGCATGCTACTCGTGCAATAAGCACAATTCGTAATTTTGTGAATTCACAAACAATTTGATTGCAAAAAGCCTCTAAAAGTTGATATACTCTTAGAGGCTTTTTCTTTTTGTAGGCAAAATGCTAATTTACACGTATTTTATTATTTTGTATGGAGATTTTCTCAAAATATAAACATTTATACTTGCTATATGATGAAGATAGGTATAGTGTCAATATGTATGTTTTCTACATTAACGATACCCAAAGTGACGCACTAAAAAGGATATATGAAATTCGGTATCCTTTTATTGGTAAGCGTAAGTAGTTTTGGCTCATCAGCCATAATTTGAGAAGGTTATTAATTATCATTTGGTGGTGAATCTTTTAATGTTAGTTTCGTCCCAAGATGCACTTGAGCAGTTTATGCTTTATATTCAAATTGAAAAAAACTTCTCTGTTCATACAGTGCGAGAATATGAATCGGACCTACTAGATTTTTTAGCGTTTTTGCAAGTGGAAGGTGTAAATGATTTAGCTAGTGTTGAGTATATACATGCACGTCTTTATGTAACAAAGTTGTATGATGAAAAGAGAGCAAGGTCATCTGTATCAAGGAAAATCTCCTCAATACGCTCTTTCTTTCGCTTTCTAAATAGACAGTACGGATTAGATGATGGGGCATTTCGATCACTTTATCACCCCAAGAAAGAATCGCGCTTACCTAGTTTTTTCTACGAAGAAGAATTGAAGCAGCTATTTGATGCGAATATTGGCGATGATTTGAAATCATTAAGAAATATGGCTATATTAGAGCTGTTATATGCGACAGGTATTCGTGTAAGTGAGCTTACATCAATTCAAGTAGATGATGTTGATTTCCATTATTCGATTATTAGGGTAATGGGAAAAGGGCGAAAAGAACGTATTATTCCATTCGGGCAATTTGCGAGTTTAGCTATGCAGGATTACATAGAGCAAGCTCGTCCACGATTGATGAAAAACACAAGTCATCAGCAATTGTTTGTCAACATGCGCGGTGGGGAACTTACTCCTCGAGGTGTACGTCATATTTTAACTGAAATGATTGACAAGGCCTCGCTTCATACGAAAATATATCCACATATGCTTCGCCATACTTTTGCTACACATTTATTGAATAATGGCGCAGATTTACGTACGGTGCAGGAGTTATTAGGCCACGCTCATTTAACTTCTACACAAGTTTACACACATGTAACAAAAGAGCATCTTCGTCAAACATATATGAATGCTCATCCAAGGGCATAATAAGCTAAGGAGGAAGGCAAATGGGACAAATTCATGCGACAACGATATTTGCAGTTCATCATAATGGCGGTTGCGCTATGGCAGGCGATGGTCAAGTAACTCTAGGGAATGCGGTTGTAATGAAGGGTACAGCAAGGAAGGTCAGACGTCTGTTTAATGGGCAGGTACTTGCCGGATTTGCAGGATCGGTTGCTGATGCTTTTACACTTTTTGAAATGTTTGAAGGAAAGTTAAATGAATACAATGGTAACTTACAACGTGCAGCGGTAGAAGTTGCTAAGCAGTGGCGCGGTGATAAAATGCTACGTCAATTAGAGGCCATGCTACTTGTGATGGATAAAAGTACACTCCTTCTTGTTTCAGGAACTGGAGAAGTGATTGAACCAGATGATGGAGTTTTGGCAATTGGTTCTGGGGGTAATTATGCATTATCAGCAGGTCGTGCTCTGAAAAAATATGCGGGTGATACAATGTCTGCTCGTGAAATTGCAGAGGCAGCATTAGAAACCGCCGCTGAAATCTGTGTGTTTACGAATCATAATATTATCGTGGAGGCGCTTATCTAATGACAAAAAATAATTTAACGCCAAGACAAATTACTGAGCATTTGGATCGTTATATCGTTGGACAAAATGAAGCGAAACGAGCGGTAGCTATTGCGTTACGTAATAGATATCGTCGCTCACTGTTAAGTGATGAGATGAAGGCTGAAGTAATTCCGAAAAATATTTTGATGATTGGACCAACAGGTGTCGGAAAAACTGAAATTGCTCGAAGAATTGCAAAGCTAACAAATGCACCATTTGTGAAAGTAGAAGCAACGAAGTTTACAGAAGTAGGGTACGTTGGACGCGACGTAGAATCAATGGTACGTGATGTAGTAGAAGCTTCTCATCGACTTGTAAAAGAAGAAATGATGGAGTCAGTGAAGGACCAAGCAGAAGAATTAGCAAACGAAGCTATCGTTAAGTTATTGGTTCCTTCCTTACGAAAAAAACAGTCCATGCAAAATCCATTTGAAATGTTATTTGGTGGGAAAGAGCAGCAAACCAATGACGATTCCTCAGAAGAAACTGAAGTACGCTCCAAACGTGCTCAAATCGCTATCGATTTACGTAATGGTAAATTAGAGAATGAATGGGTTACGGTTGAAGTAACAGAACAAAACCCTTCTATTTTTGATGCGTTACAAGGAACGGGCATGGATATGTCTTCGAACAGTGGCATGCAAGATATGCTATCTAATTTGATGCCTAAAAAGCAGAAAAAACGCCGTGTACAAGTGAAAGACGCGCGCCGTATTTTAACAATAGAGGAAGCTAATAAGCTTATAGATGCTGATGAAGTTGCACAAGAAGCCATTGCAAGAGCTGAACAGTCAGGCATTATTTTTATTGATGAAATTGATAAAATCGCTAGTAAGGAAGGTAATTCTTCTGCGAATGTATCACGTGAGGGAGTACAACGCGATATTCTGCCAATCGTCGAAGGTTCTACTGTAACGACGAAGTATGGTGCTGTAAAAACGGACTTTATGTTATTCATTGCTGCTGGAGCATTTCATATGTCAAAGCCGTCAGATTTAATTCCTGAATTACAAGGTCGCTTCCCAATTCGAGTAGAACTTGAAAAATTAACGAAACACGATTTTGTACGTATTTTGAAAGAACCAGATCAATCACTAATTTTGCAATACAAAGCATTATTAGAAACAGAAGGCGTAGAAATAAACTTTACAGAAGACGCGATTGAGCGAATTGCAGAAATTGCAACCGAGGTCAATCAGGAGACTGATAATATTGGTGCACGTCGTTTGCACACAATTTTAGAACGTTTATTGGAAGAATTATCGTTTGAAGCTGCGGAAATTGCACCTGCAAATATTCCGATCAATGCTGCATATGTAGATCAAAAGCTTGCGGGTATAGTAAAAAACAAAGATTTGTCACAGTTTATATTGTAAGATAAGGCTGAATAGTTTCATTCAGTTATAAAAAACTTTAGAATATTAAGTAAATACTCTTCGGAATATTTATAGGAGGAACATATAATGAATTTATTAGAAAAAACACGTAAAATTAACTCGATGCTTCAAGCATCTGCTGGTAAGCCAGTAAACTTTAAAGAAATGGCAGATACATTAGGAGATATTATTGACAGTAATGTTTATATTGTAAGCCGTAAAGGAAAGCTTTTAGGCATTTCAATTCACCAACAAATTGAAAATGAACGTATGAAAAAGATGTTCGAAGAGCGCCAATTCCCAGAAGAATATACACATAGCTTGTTTACAATTTCTGAAACATCTTCAAACCTAGATATTCATGACGAACATACTGCTTTCCCAGTTGAAAACAAAGAGTTATTCCAAAATGCATTAACAACGATTGTACCGATTGTTGGTGGTGGCGAGCGTCTAGGTACTTTAATTCTTGCTCGTTTATCTTCACAATTCGAGGATGATGATTTAATTTTAGCTGAGTATGGTGCAACAGTAGTTGGTATGGAAATTTTACGTGAGAAATCTGAAGAAATTGAAGAGGAAGCACGTAGCAAAGCTGTTGTACAAATGGCAATTAACTCTCTTTCATACAGTGAGTTAGAGGCTATTGAACATATCTTTGAAGAGCTTGACGGACATGAAGGCTTACTTGTTGCTTCTAAAATTGCAGACCGAGTTGGCATTACGCGTTCAGTAATCGTAAACGCATTACGTAAACTAGAATCTGCTGGTGTAATCGAATCTCGCTCTCTAGGTATGAAAGGTACTTACATTAAAGTGCTTAATGATAAATTCTTAAATGCATTAGCTGAAATTAAAATGAAATAATTATAAAACGTCCTTTATGGAACGGTGTGAGGCATCTGGAATAATTTTATTCCAGATGCCTTTTATCTTCTCTCAGCGGGTGTCCAAACATCTGTACCTGTCGCTACCGCTTGCGGTACAAAAAACATCCACTGAAATAGAAGGAACACAGTCTAAGAACGTCATGTCCTATGGCCACGTTCTGACTCGTTAGCACTGCGCTTTTCGCTACCCAAATTGGAACTGAACTCAACCTCTAGTTTTGTCAAAAAGAGCTATGCTTTATCTAATATGGCACCTAAATATCATTAGTAAGTAATATGAAGGCATCTGGAACAATTGTTTTCCAGATGCCTTTTGAATATTTTTATATTTCGACAATGATTCGACTAAATTTTCAGCTGATTTACATAGCTCTAATTAAGTCGAATTATGATATAGTACTAAATAGGGGGGAGAAATCATCTATGTTTTAATCCTTTTCTTCATCTCCTATAGGTAAGTTTTCGACCCTCGCAGACGCAATTTTCATTGCTTTCTCCCTAAATTAGATTTTTTAAATACGCAATACTTTTTGCGTAAATGAGAAAAATGGATGCTCCAAATGTTACTTGTAGGACAGTCCGGAATCACTATTCAGAATTTTGTGGAATATTTTAGGCTAGGACCTAACTAGTAAAAAGGAACTCTAATTTAGACATTGTGTCTACCGTTATTTTGTAAAAAAAAGGAAGAAAACAATCCTAAAAGCGTAAACACTGTCGAAATAGTGTAAATTAACTAGATACAAGATGTATTGCCACAAAGCTAGGTATATCAAGGGATGCAGAAGTATTGTCCTGGTTATTTGTGAATAAAAATAGGGCGTATATACTACTAAAAAGTGACAAAAGACAATAGACACTACGTATCATCTTAATTACAATTGTATTATTGGATAAATAAAGAAGTACATAGAATGAGGTGAATGTTTTGGATTTGTTTGGAGGAACTATTAGTAGCCTGGAAAATGGACTTTCCTATGCAACTTTGAATCATAAAACGATCGCTAATAACATTGCGAATGTCGATACGCCGAACTATAAGGCGAAAAGTGTAAGTTTTAAAGATATGTTGGAGAAAGAACAACAAATGTCAATTTCGGCATATCGTACTGATAGTAGACATTATGATTTCGAGATTCGACAAACTACGCCTGGTGTGAATAATGTTAATGGCTTACGTTATCGAAATAATGGTAATGCCGTGGATATGGATGCTGAACAGGCGAAACTTGCGGAAAATCAAATTTATTACAACGCATTAATTGAACGTATGAACGGTAAGTTAAACACATTAAATACTGTTATTAAAGGAGGTAGGTAATAGATGTCTATTTTTCATGGAATGAATACCACTGCCTCAGCTTTAACAGCACAACGTTTACGAATGGATGTCATTTCTTCAAATATGGCAAACATGGATACAACGCGTGCTAAACAAGTGAATGGGGAGTGGGAACCATATCGCCGGAAGTCTGTGACATTTACAGCACAAGAGGGACAGTTTTCAAAGTTCTTTAATGCCGCAATTGGTAAAAACGCAAAGAGTGGCGTTGGCAACGGCGTAAAAGTTACGCAAATAAAAGAAGATACAGAAACACCTTTCAAACTTGTGTATGATCCAACTCATCCAGATGCAAATGCAGATGGTTATGTAAATATGCCAAATGTAGATCCATTAAAAGAAATGGTAGATTTAATGTCAGCCACTCGTTCTTACGAGGCAAACGTAACTGTATTGAATGCAAATAAATCAATGCTGACAAAGGCTTTAGAGCTTGGAAAATAAATAAGTAGAAAGGAAGATACATAATGACAATTTCGTCCGTTTCACAAATGACACCTATGCAGGTTGTAAATGAAACAAATAAACTTAACACGACACCTTATGAAGCTCAACAGAGCTTTGCGAACTCGTTAAAAGAAGCAATATCGAAAGTTAATGATCAACAAATTACTTCTGACAATCTTACTCAAAAGTTAATTAATGGTGGAGATGTAGAGTTGCACGATGTGATGATTGCATCACAAAAGGCAAGCATTACATTAAATGCAACAATTGAAGTTCGCAATAAGGTGATTGAAGCTTACCAAGAAATAATGCGAATGAGTGTCTAACTTTATTTGAACAAGTGATACATTCACTATTGAAGTAAAGAATATATCCCATAATTTATACTTTTTTTAATGAACGATTGATGTGGAGGCTAGGTAACTCCTTAGAGTCATGTTACAGATAATGCCCAGGAGCGAGACAATCACGTCCTGTGAAAATACCTTCGTGACCAACATCCTGATGGCCCCAAGTGGCTCACCGGATGCTCCTAGGAAAAAACCTAGTCGAAACGGAAATCAACCCGTTATGGTAATGATAATGATTGAATGTTATGGGATATCACTGTTTTCGCGAATTATTAGATGGATAGGTTATTCACTATAACCGGAGGATTCATAATGAATGAACGATTGACGAAAATAAAAAACGACACCAGCCAATTTTGGACAAGTCGTAGTAAAAAACAAAAATTTGTAATGCTTGGTTCAGTAGTAGGGGTTATAGTACTTGCTACCGTTATTACACTTTTTGCTACAAAAATTACATATGTACCACTTTATAAGGATTTATCGACAAGAGAAATCGGTCAAGTGAAGGAACAGTTGGACACCAAAGGTGTAAAATATGAAATTGCGCCAGGAGGGGCATCGATTTTAGTACCTGAAGATCAAGTAGATTCATTGTTAGTGCAGTTGGCATCGGAAGGATATCCACAAACAGGATCGATTGATTATTCTTTTGCCAATAGTTCTGGGTTTGGTATGACAGATAATGAATTTAATCTATTAAAAAAAGCAGCAACTGAAACGGAAATTGCAAAGCTCATAAAAAATCTAGATGGTGTAAAAGATGCAAAGGTAATGATTAACCTTCCAGAAGAGGGCGTTTTCTTAAAGGACGTTAAAGATGAAGCGACAGCATCTATTGTATTGAATACTGATCCTGGCTATAAATTCACAGAGCAACAAATTGCCACTATGTACAATTTAGTAGCGAAAAGTGTTCCGAATTTAAGTACGGATAATATTGTTATTTCTAACCAATTTTCTGATTACTTTGATCTGCATGCTGCGACTACTGATGAAACTTCAACAACGACAGCTGAAGGTCAGCTACAAGCGAAAAAATTGATTGAACGTGATCTACAACGCCAAGTTCAAAATATGCTAGGTACCCTTATGGGACAAGACAAAGTAATAGTTTCTGTGTCAACAGACATTGATTTCAAAAAAGAAAATCGTGAAGAAAACCTAGTAACACCGGTTGACGAAGAGAATATGGCAGGAATAGAAATTAGTGCTCAACGTATTTCGGATCAATATTCTGGTACAGCTGCAGCTACTGGTACACCTGAAGCTGAAACGACAACAGATAACTTTACTACTTATAACGAAGGTACTATGGGTAACGGGGATTCCGAGCATACCGAAGAAACAATTAATTATGACGTAAACCGTATACGCAAAGAGATCCAAGAGGCACCTTATAAAATTAAAGATATGGGTATCCAAGTAATTGTTGAACCACCGACAGGAGCTGACGCGGGAACGTTACCAAATGGGGTTCAAGAGGATATCCAGAAAATTTTAAGTACTATTGTTCGTACGACGATTTCTAAAGATGTAGCAGCTGAACTTACTCAACAGCAAATCGATGAAAAAGTAGCTGTTTCAGTGCATGAATTAAATGGTAAAGCAACAGAGGTAGCTAGCGAAAAATCTGTTATTCCATGGTGGGTTTGGGTAATCGGCGGCATATTACTAGCTGTAATATTATTGCTTGCATTCTTCATTGTCCGATCACGTAAACGTGCGCAGGAAGAAGAAGAACTTAGTATCCTAGATGAACAAGAAGAACTAATGATTGAAGATATTAATGAAGAAATTGAAACGGAAGCTACAATGCGTCGTAAGCAGCTTGAAAAAATGGCAAAAGATAAGCCAGACGATTTTGCGAAGTTACTACGTAGTTGGATTGCGGAAGACTAACTAGGAGGTTCGACTGTGTCCAAGAAAGATAAAGAATTAACCGGAAAACAAAAGGCCGCTCTCTTGTTAATTTCATTAGGGCCTGAGGTTTCAGCTTCTGTCTATAAACATTTAACAGAAGAGGAAATTGAACGTTTAACATTAGAGATTTCAAGCGTTAAAAAAGTAGAAGCAAATGTTAAAGAGGAAATTATTGAAGAATTCCACAATATTGCACTTGCGCAAGATTATATTACACAGGGTGGTATTGGCTATGCGAAGACAGTATTGGAGAAAGCACTTGGTGTAGAACAGGCGCAAACGATTATTAATCGTCTAACATCTTCTTTACAAGTGCGTCCCTTTGACTTTGCACGTAGAGCTGATCCAGCACAAATTTTTAACTTTATTCAAAATGAACATCCACAAACGATTGCCCTTATTCTATCTTATTTAGAGGCAGGGCAAGCGGGCGTTATTTTATCTTCATTGCCACAGGAAGTACAGGCTGATATTGCTAAACGTATAGCCGTAATGGAATCAACTTCACCAGAAGTTATTAGTGAAATTGAATCTGTTTTAGAACGTAAATTGTCATCAACTGTTACACAGGATTACACAGAAACGGGTGGCATAGATGCAGTTGTTGAAGTGTTAAATGGTGTAGACCGACAAACGGAAAAAACGATTCTCGATGCACTCGAAATTCAAGATCCAGAGCTTGCAGAAGAAATCAAAAAACGTATGTTTGTATTCGAGGATATTGTTACGCTCGATAACCGTTCGATTCAACGTGTTATTCGTGATTGTGAAAATGAAGACTTACTGCTTTCAATGAAAGTTTCAAGCGAAGAAGTAAAAGATATTATTTTCCGCAATATGTCACAGCGTATGGCTGAGACATTTAAGGAAGAAATGGAAATTATGGGACCTGTACGTCTGCGTGATGTAGAGGAAGCACAATCTCGAATTGTTGCGGTTATTCGTCGCTTAGAGGATGCTGGTGAGATTATTATTGCACGTGGTGGAGGAGATGACGTCATTGTCTAGAATCATCCGTTCTGTATATACACAGTCCAATGGCGATCATGTCAAAAAGATTCAAATTCGTGACATGTTTGAGATGCAAGAGATAGAAAACGGAGAAGTTCCACCTCAAAAACAAATTACTATCGAAGAAGTGCTAGAAGAGCGCGAACGTTTGCTTGCAGATGCTAGAGCTACTATTCAGGCTGAACGTGAGGCTTATGAACAAGAGAAGCAAATGTTCTTTCAGGAAATTGAACATTTAAAGCAAGGTTGGGAAGAAGAACGACCTAATCGAGTGCAAGAAGCGTATGACGAAGGATTTGGTCAAGGATATGAGGATGGGATAAACAAAGCAAATGAAGCGATGGCCCAATCTCTCCAAACGGCCAATGAAATAATTAATCATGCGAGCGAAAATGCTCGAAAATATATTGAAGATCAGGAATCGATCATTTTAGAGCTAGGCTTAACCGCTGCAGAGCGAATTATTGATGCGTCTTTAGAGCGAGACAATGAATTATTTGTTTCAATCGTTCGTAGAGGTCTTAAAGAAGCGAGAGAAATGAAAGAAATAAAAATTTACGTTTCACCTATCTACTATGCATTAATTACTGCTAATCGAGATGAACTAGCTGAAATGTTCCCAACTGACGTACCATTTATGTTATTTGTAAATGAGGATTTAGAAAATGAAACAGATTGCTATATTGAAACAAATCATGGCCGTATTGTTGTAAGTATTGATGAGCAATTAAACGAACTAAGATTAAAGCTATATGAAATATTAGAAAGTAAGGAATGATCTAGATGAAAACGGCTCAATTAATCGAACAAATTCCTCAAATACCAACCTTTAAAAAATTTGGTAGAGTAACTAGAGTTGTCGGCTTGATGATTGAGTCGCAAGGTCCAGATAGTTCTATTGGTGACGTTTGTAAAATTCATGTAGAAACTTCTAAAAACGGTCATCAAATCATCTTAGCAGAGGTTGTAGGCTTCAAAGATGAAATTGTTGTCTTAATGCCTTTTACCTCTCTTCGAGAAATATCAATTGGCTGCCTAGTCGAAGGTACAGGGGCACCGCTTGAGGTAAAAGTAGGTCCTGAGCTTATCGGGAAAGTACTTGATTCCATGGGAAATCCAATAGATGGAACTGTATTACCGAAAGGATTAATGTCAGTTCCGACTGAGCAGGACCCACCGAATCCGCTAACACGCCCACCTATAAATGAGAGACTTGAAGTAGGTGTTAAAGCAATTGACGGCATGTTAACTGTCGGTAATGGACAACGTGTTGGTATTTTCGCTGGTTCTGGGGTTGGGAAAAGTACATTGCTCGGTATGATTGCGCGCAATACCCAAGCAGATTTAAACGTAATCGCACTGATTGGAGAGCGTGGTCGTGAGGTTCGTGAATTTATAGAGCGTGATTTAGGACCGGAGGGTTTAAGTCGATCTATAGTTGTTGCTGCCACTTCTGATCAGCCTGCATTAATGCGAATTAAAGGAGCATTTACCGCAACAGCAATTGCCGAATATTTTAGAAACCGTGGTTTAAATGTCATGTTAATGATGGACTCAGTGACCCGTGTTGCTATGGCACAGCGTGAAATTGGTCTTGCAACAGGTGAACCACCAGCTCAAAAAGGATACACACCATCTGTATTTGCGATTTTACCGAAACTATTAGAACGCACAGGTACTAATGAGAAAGGCTCTATTACTGCCTTTTATACAGTATTAGTAGATGGTGATGATATGAATGAGCCAATTGCAGATACTGTGCGAGGGATTTTAGATGGTCATATAGTCCTTGATCGAAACCTTGCCAATAAAGGTCAATATCCAGCTATTAATGTATTAAAAAGCGTCAGCCGTTTGATGAATCATGTGGCAGAACCAGAACACAAAAAGGCTGCCGAACGATTAAGGGAGCTCTATTATACATATGACAAGTCAGAGGATCTAATTAATATCGGTGCTTATAAGAAAGGTACATCAAAAGAAATTGATGAAGCAATTTACTATGAACCTCTCATTACCGCATATTTAAAGCAGGGCTATTTAGATAAAGTGACCCTTGTGGAAAGTATGAATGAGTTAATTTCATTATCGAACGGTGGTGGAAACTAGGGTGGTCAGCTATATATATCGTTTTGAAAAAGTGTTAACCATTCGTGAACAAGAAAAAAATGAAACTGAAATTGCGTATAAAGAATCTGTACGTTCTTTTGAAGAAGTAGCAACTAAGCTATATGATTTGTTAAAAAAGAAAGAAGATTTAATAGAGTTTCAGCAGGAGCGTTTAGCTGTAGGCTCATCAATAGAGGAGGTTCATCACTATGCACGATTTATTGATAGCCTCGAAAAAACAATTGTTGATGTACAGCAGAAAGTTGTTCAAGCTCGTGCAAAAATGAATTGGCACGAAGAAAAATTATTAGAAAAAAACTTGGAAGTACGTAAATTTGAAAAAATGCGAGAAAAAGATTTTAAAGTATTTCAGCAGGAACAGGATCGTATCGAAGGTATTTTTTTAGATGAGATTTCATCGCTTACGTATAACAAGAGAGAAATCAGGTGATTTCATGGCAAAAACAGACAATCGACTTAAAACAGAATTAGTAGAACATCCGCCTAAACGTAAATCAGGAGGCTTTCGCAAGTTTTTTACTTGGTTTGTAATACCTATCATGTTTGTAGCGGCAGTTCTACTTGTTGTTGCAACCCTTATGAATACGAATGTCTTTGATTTAGGGAAGAAGGCAGTTCAAAGCTTACCATTCGTTCCTTCAGAAGAACAACAAGCAAAAGATGCTGTAGTTAATAATGATTCGAAGGTTGTAAATTTACAGGCCGAAGTACAAGAAAAAGATGCGGAAATCGCTCAGCTGCAAAAGAAAATGGATACTGCAACAACTGAAAAAGAAAAGTTAACGACAGAAAATGAACAGCTGAAATTTGAAATTGAAAAATTAAATAGGGAGCAAAGTGACGTAAAGCGTGACTTTACTGATATTTTAAAAACATTTGATAAGATGTCTCCTAAAGCAGCAGCGCCAGTCCTTATTAAAATGAGCGATACTGAAGCACTGCGTATTTTAACAAACTTAAAACCAGATAAATTAGCAGCGATTCTCGAAAAAATGAGTCCACAAGATGCAGCGAAATATACAGAAATGATGGCTAAACAATAAGATAATCTGAAAGGAGGTGAAACATGATGGATGTGGCGATGATGCAAATGATGTCTAATGCTATACCAACTAAAACAGCGACTACAAAACCTGCAACACAAGGCGATTCCAATGTTAAAGCAAATGAACCGTCGAACAAGTTTGGGTCTGTTTTTGGACAGATTATTTCTTCTTCAAATCAAAAACAGCAACCTACACAGTCAACAGATATAAAGGATACCTCTGATTTAGCAGCAGTTTTAAATGCTGATTCTATAGAAGAAGTACTAGACGTACTGGGTATTCCACACGACGATGGTTTGTTAATGCTTCAAATTGGTGACGAGGGCAAAGCTGTTGCTATGGATGAAATGTTAAATCTTGATAATTTAATGGATGCGTTGGGGATTGATACCGAACAACTTCAAAAGTTAGTACAACAGTTGCTAGGCGAGGATAAAGAAGCGAAAGATGTATGGGAGCTTTTAGCAATAGTAGACGCTCAAGCACCAATGCTTCAAACACAAGTAGTAGCAGCTTTACAGGGTGAAGGACAAGTGACTCCAAAGGAAGTAGCGCCATTGCTTCAAGTGTTAAAGTTAGCACAATTAGTTGGACAAAAAACGGACTTAACAGCATCACAAGAAAACGTGTTAACTGACATAAAAAGTCTTTTAACAACGATACAAACACAAGTAGAGACGACTCTATCTGAACAGCAAGTAACAACTAAAACAACCGTAACACTTCCGTTGCAAGGCTTCCAGAAAGTAGTTCAACAGGTTCAGGTTACAAAGCAGGCAGACACAAGTGCTAATGAAATAGTGACTCCTAATACAGTCCAAACAAAAGCAGACACGTTCCAAGTGACCCTGCCAGCGGCAAAACCAGCACAGTCTGAGGCATTTTTAAAAGAGATGCAAGCAATTATCAATAGAGCCCAAATTTCTAATGCACAAGGTATTACACGTTTAACATTGAAATTGTATCCAGAAAATTTAGGAACAATTCGTATCGAGCTTGTGCAAAATGACGGTGTCCTTACAGCCCGTCTACTAGCTTCAACAGCTCAAGGACGTGAATTACTAGATAGTCAGGCACATCAATTAAAACAAGCTTTTGTTCAGCAAAATATTCAAGTTGACCGTCTCGATATTGCCCAATCATTGCAAGACGCAGATCGCCAACAACGTGATCAAAACTTCTTCAATAATTTCTTTAAGCAACAACAGCAAGATGAGCAAGAGCAAAAAAGCGAAGATGACGATGAAGGCAAATCATTTAGTGACTATTTAATAAATGAGGAGGTGTAATGATGGCCGATGCAACGACTAATACAAAACCAGTAAATACAAATGTAACGGATGAACTTTATTATTCCAATTATAAGAAGCCAACGAAGCAGACGGGGAATAGTGATCTTGGAAAGGATGCTTTCTTAAAATTATTAATTACTCAATTACAACATCAAGATCCGACAAATCCTATGGACGACCGAGAATTCATTTCTCAGATGGCACAATTCTCTTCTTTAGAGCAAATGCAAAATATGACAAAAGCGATGGAATCATTACTTGCCTCACAGCAACAAACACAACTTATGAGTTATACAACATTTATTGGTAAGGAAGTGCAATGGCACGAGCTAACAGATAAGCTAGACGAAAAAAATAAACCTATTATTAATGAAGGAACAGGCACAATTAAATCGGTGAAGTTTGTAGATGGTGAGCCGGTGTTTGTACTAACTGATGGTAAGGAATTAACTCCTGGTAATATCTCAGCTATTTTAGGCGGTTCAAGTGAAAATGTAGTAACAGAATCTCCACTTGTACAAGCAAGTAAACTAATTGGTAAAAATGTTACGTATAAGGAAGGCGAGCAAGAACTACAAGGACGTATCGTTTCTGTAACAACAAAAGATGGCGTAATTCATTATGTCTTAGACAATGACAAAAAATTAACAGATAAAGAATTTACCGTAATCAGCGAATAAAGGTGGAGAAGAATGATGGATAAGTTTTCACTTCATCGTGTACCATTGCATCCATCTATTCGCCAGGCACAACCTAAGCCAATAAACACACAGCAATCGTTTAAAGCTCATTTACAAGAAGCTACCAATCAACAAGAGTTAAAAGTGAGCAAGCATGCCCATGAACGTATTATGGAGCGTAAGATAGCGATTTCTGAACAAGAATGGCAGGTTGTATCAGACAAGGTATTTGAAGCACACTCAAAAGGTGTCAAACAACCATTAGTCTTGATGGATCAAGCAGCTTTAATTGTCAGTGCTAAAAACGCAACTGTCATTACAGCGATGGACCGCACGGAAGCAAAACAGCAAATATTTACAAATATTGATGGCACTATCGTGCTATAAGGGCTGGACCTTTGAAAGGAAGCCTAAGTGTGCTGATTGATAGAGGCACACAATATAAATGAAGGGAGAACGACATTATGTTACGTTCTATGTATTCAGGTATTTCAGGTCTTAAAAACTTCCAAACAAAGCTTGACGTTATTGGTAATAATATTGCTAACGTTAATACAGTTGGTTTTAAAAAAGGGCGTGTTAATTTTAAAGATTTAATGTCTCAAACACAAGCTGGTGCATCTGGATCTACGGCTACACGTGGAGGTGTAAACCCTCAACAAGTAGGTCTAGGTTCACAATTAGCTGCTATCGATACTATCCACGGTGGCGGATCCTTACAGAGTACAGGACGTGGACTAGATTTAGCTATTGAAGGCGATGGTTTCTTTATGGTGGCTGATGCTAATGGCGCTCCAGACGCAGATTCTGGCTTTATTGATGAAGAAGGATTCAATAACACGTTATTTACACGTAATGGTATTTTCTACATGGACAACAATGGCTACTTAGTAAATGCCGACGGGAAATATTTAGTTGGGGTCACTGCTGGTGACGAGATTGTTACCGAGAAGGATGATACAGGTATTTTACCAGATGATGCACCCAAAACATCTGGTGATGATGGTGCTAATTTATTTGATGATGAAGGAGTATTAACACCTGCTGAGGGTACTGTAGGACCTATTCGGATCCCGACAACAGCTAAAGAAGTAAATATCGGAGCTGATGGTACTATTACTTATACAGATTTAAACGGTGATCTACAGTGGGCTGGACAGTTGGTAATGGCTAAATTCCCGAACGCTGGTGGTCTTGCTAAAGTAGGGGGTAATTACTATCAACAAACTACAAACTCAGGTGTAGCATATGCACAGGTAGCTACTGTAGCAGGTATGGGTAAAGTTGTTGCAGGTGCTGTAGAAATGTCTAACGTCGATCTATCTGAAGAATTCACAGAAATGATTGTTGCACAACGTGGTTTCCAATCGAATACTCGTATAATTACAACGTCAGATGAAATTCTTCAAGAGTTAGTAAACTTAAAACGATAAATTAAATGAGTTATTTTTAGTTCTGTCGCTAAGCATGTTTAAGAAAAAACGTATAAATTACTGGGACATAATCCTGGTGAGGCTAGTGTTCAGATTGTAAAAACATAATTTCATATGAGGGAGGGTCGGGCCGGCTCTCTTGCTAGACCCGGCCCTATTTCAATGATTGAACTAACACGTCTAAATGGCAAAGCATTTACATTGAATGCTTTATACATAGAAACGGTCGAATCTTTTCCAGATACGACTATTACATTAACGACTGGAACCAAAATCATTGTTTTACAAAGTGAAGATGAGGTGCGACAAAAGGTAACTGCCTTTTATAAAAATATACAAATACTATCAAACCCGCATCTACGAGGTGAAGAAGATGAAGAATAACAAAGTGTTAACGATGATTATCATCGTGCTAGTAGCAATTATACTTATCGGGGGTATTTGCTTTGCATTGTTTACACAATTTAATAAACCAGCAAAGTCTCTTGAGCCAACTATTGATGAAATCGTAGCAGCTTCTGTTGAAATTCCGGAAATTACAACTAATCTAGCTGATAACAAAATTGTACGCTTTTCGTTAAAAATTCAAACATCAAGTAAAGATGCTGCTGCTGAATTAACGAAGCGTGATTTCCAAGTGAAAAATATTGTTCTTCAAGAGCTTTCCGAAATGGAGCAAAAAGATTTAGAAGGTAAGCAAGGTAAACAAGTTTTCCAAAAATCATTAAAAACAAAAATTAATGAATTGATGCAAGAGGGAGAAGTTCAGGAAGTTTATTTTACCTCCTTCATCACCCAATAATAAAGAAACTGCTTGAAATGGAGGTGGGCAAATGGCAGGAGATGTGTTATCTCAATCCGAGATAGATGCGCTGCTTTCCGCAATATCAACTGGGGAAATGTCAGCGGACGACATAAAAAAAGAGGACGAGGGACGCAAGGTTAAAGTATATGACTTTAAACGAGCACTACGTTTCTCAAAAGATCAAATCCGAAGTTTGACCCGTATACATGAAAATTTTGCACGATTACTGACAACTTTCTTTTCTGCTCAGCTGAGAAGCTATGTGCAGATTACTGTTGCATCAGTAGACCAAATACCATTTGAAGAGTTTGTACGTTCGATTCCGAATATGACACTCATTAATGTGTTTGAAGTGCCGCCATTAGATGGTAATATATTGATGGAAATAAACCCAAACATTGCCTACTCGATGTTAGATCGTTTAATGGGCGGTAGTGGGGCGAGTCATAGTAATGTGGACAACTTAACAGAAATTGAAACGAAAATTATGACAAACCTTTTTGAACGTTCATTCGACAATTTACGCGAGGCTTGGGAAAATGTTGCGGAGATTGATCCAATTTTAGTAGAGCTTGAGGTTAATCCTCAATTTTTACAAATGATTTCACCAAATGAAACGGTTGTCGTTATTTCCTTAAACACAATCATCGGTGAGACAAGCGGTATGATTAATATTTGTATTCCGCATGTTGTATTGGAGCCAATTGTTCCGAATCTTTCTGTTCGCTACTGGATGCAGACAAATACAAAAGAGATGTCTCCAGAGCAAACAAAAATGCTTGAAACACGTGTGAAACAAGCAAAACTACCTGTTTCCGTTGAACTAGGTATTACAGACATTACCATTGAGGATTTCCTCACAATGCAAGTTGGAGATGTCATTCAATTAGAACAAAAAATTGACGATCCACTACTATTAAAAGTAGGAACATTACCGAAATTTACAGTTCAACCAGGAAAGCAAGGCAAAAAATTAGCAATCCAGATTATCGACCCTTTGAAAGGAGGAGACGAAGATGAGTGATGAAATGCTCTCCCAAGAAGAAATTGAAGCGTTATTAAGGGGCGAGACGTTGGAAGATAAAAACAGCGACACTGAAGCTTCAACAAATGAGGATATTAATGATTTAAAGGTAGAGGATTATCTCGATTCGTTTGCGCAAGATGCATTAGGTGAGGTAGGAAATATATCTTTTGGTAGCTCTGCCACAGCCCTTTCAGCGTTATTAGGTCAAAAAGTAGATATTACTACTCCAAGTATTTCAATGATTAACCGTAATAAATTAGAAGAGGAATTCCCTCATCCTTATGTAGCGGTACAAGTTGAATATACAATCGGGTTAACAGGTATGAATTTACTTGTTATTAAGCAATCTGATGCAGCGATTATTGCTGATTTAATGTTAGGTGGAGATGGCTTAAATCCGAAACCAGACTTAGGTGAAATTCAGCTAAGTGCCGTGCAAGAAGCTATGAATCAAATGATGGGTTCTGCAGCTACTTCAATGTCGACAGTATTTAATAAAAAAGTGGATATTTCTCCACCTACTATTGATTTAATGAATATTTCTCAAAATGAAGGACGAGAGAATATTCCTGAAGATGATTTACTCGTAAAAGTATCCTTCAGATTGAGAATTGGTAATTTAATTGATTCAAATCTAATGCAATTATTACCGCTGAAATTTAGCCAAAACATTGTGAAATCTTTATTAGGAGAAACGGAATCAATCGAGGAACCTGTAGCTGCGACTATAGCGCCTGAAGCGCCAGTAGCACCGACTCCTGTACAACCACAGGCGTCTATGCAACCACAAGCACCTGTAACACCACCGCCTGCGCAGCCAGTATATCAACAACAGGCAGCGCCTGTGCAGCAACCAATGTATCAAGAGCAACAACAGATTCCGATGCAAGCAACAAGACCTGTTCAACCGGTCAATGTTCAACAAGCACAGTTTGCTAGTTTTGATCCAAATGTTATCTCGCAATCTGAAGCTAGAAATTTAAATATGCTACTTGATATTCCATTGCAAGTTACTGTAGAGTTAGGACGTACAAAGCGTTCTGTAAAAGAGATATTAGAACTATCTAGCGGTTCGATTATTGAACTAGATAAATTAGCTGGTGAACCGGTTGATATTTTAGTTAATAGCCGTTTAATCGCTAAAGGTGAAGTCGTTGTTATTGACGAAAACTTCGGTGTCCGTATTACAGATGTTTTAAGTCAAGCAGAGCGCTTAAATAATTTAAGATAGTTTCAATTGGAGGAGTTAACCATGTCTAAAAGAATTTTGATTGTAGACGATGCTGCATTCATGCGCATGATGATCAAGGATATTTTATCGAAAAATGGATTTGAAGTTGTCGGAGAGGCAGCAGATGGTTTACAAGCTGTTGAAAAGTACAACGAATTAAAGCCAGATTTAGTAACAATGGATATCACGATGCCAGAAATGGACGGTATTGCAGCTCTTAAAGCAATTAAGGGTTCAGATCCAAATGCAACTGTAATTATGTGTTCAGCAATGGGACAACAAGCGATGGTAATCGATGCAATTCAAGCTGGTGCGAAAGACTTTATCGTTAAGCCTTTCCAAGCTGATCGTGTAATTGAAGCGATTCAAAAAGCTCTAGGATGATCGAATGAAAATGTTAAAATCATTTCGTCAAACGATGATTTTCGCATTTCTTGTATCCTTCCTGTTTTTGTACCCTACAACGACTCCTGTGTATGCAGACTCTAACAAGAATATGGTAGACGACTGCTTCAAAGGAGATTGTAAAGAAGATATTGCTCCAGCTGCTAAACAAGATTCAGATATACAAGCAGCTGGAGATGTATCTGCATGGGAATACATAAAAATGGTTTTGGCGCTTATTTTTGTTGTAGCTTTATTTTATGGGTTAATGAAGTTTTTAAATAAAAGAAATTTAAACTTTCAACGTAATCAATTAGTACAAAATTTAGGCGGTTTATCGTTAGGTGCTCAAAAGTCCGTACAGCTATTACAAGTAGGTAAAACACTATATTTAGTGGGGGTCGGTGAAGATGTCCAACTATTACGTGAAATTACTGATCCTGAGGAAGTTGCAGCGCTTTTAGCACTTTATAATGAACGACAAGAACTTGCAACAACATCACCGTATATTGCAGAAGTATTATCTAAGTTTAAGAGAAAAAATAATGAAAGTTCACCAGCGCAGCAAAAACAAGGCTCTTTTGGTGAGCTATTTGAAAAAAAGATTTCCGAAATTAAACAGGAGCGCAGTGAAGAACTGGAGAAATGGAAGCAAAAGGAGAATGATGATAAATGAATGATGTAATCAGTGTTTTTTCCAACAGCGATCCGACTAATGTCTCTAGCGCTGTGAAGCTTCTCTTATTGCTAACAGTTCTCTCGCTGGCACCAAGTATTTTAATTTTGATGACATCGTTTACACGCATTGTTATAGTGCTTTCGTTTGTTCGTACTGCGTTGGCCACACAGCAAATGCCACCTAACCAGGTCATTGTAGGTCTTGCCTTATTTTTAACTTTCTTTATCATGGCCCCAACATTTCAAGAGGTCAATAAAGAGGCATTGCAGCCATTATTTTCTGAGAAAATCGGAATTGAAGAAGCGTATGATCGTGCCAGTGTGCCGTTTAAAGAGTTTATGAGTAAGCATACAAGGCAAAAAGATCTTGATTTATTTTTAAAGTATAATAAGGCAGAAAAGCCAGCATCTGTAGAAGAAATTCCTCTTACAATGCTAGTACCTGCTTACGCGTTGAGTGAGCTTAAAACAGCGTTTCAAATTGGCTTTATGATTTTTATTCCATTCCTAGTAATCGACATGATTGTCGCAAGTACTCTAATGTCGATGGGGATGATGATGTTACCACCGGTTATGATTTCATTGCCGTTTAAGATTTTATTATTTGTACTCGTTGATGGTTGGTATCTAGTGATGAAATCATTACTACAAAGTTTTTAGGGGATGATACAGTATGACAAGTGAATTGGTTATTTCAATTGCAGAGCGTGCCATTATGATTATCCTTCTAACAAGCGGTCCGCTATTATTAGTTGCTTTAATCACTGGTTTAGCGGTAAGTATTTTTCAGGCAACAACATCGATTCAAGAGCAAACATTAGCATTCGTTCCAAAAATCATAGCTGTATTAGCTGCTATCGTATTTTTCGGTCCTTGGATGTTATCACAAGTGACTAGCTATGCGAGAGACATTTTTGAGAATTTAACGCGTTATATAGGGTGAGTAGATGAATGAATTAATCCCGCATTTTACGGTTTTCTTATTAGTACTTGTGCGCGTATCGGCATTTTTTGTCACTGTGCCCTTCTTCTCGTACAGAACGATTCCGCCACAAGTTAAAATAACTCTCGCATTAGTTTTAGCTTGGATGATGTACTATACAATTGACGTCGAACCATTTGTATTTAATGGTGATTACATACTTTTAGTGATGAAAGAAGCGCTCATTGGACTGTTACTCGGTCTAGTAGGCTATATCATCATGTCGGCAATTCAAATTGCCGGAAGCTTTATAGATTTTCAAATGGGTTTTGCCATTGCCAATATTATTGACCCGCAAACAGGTGCACAAAGTCCATTGATAGGACAATTTTTTAATACGCTAGCAATTCTCTTTTTACTAGCTATAAATGGACATCATATGATTCTCGATGGAATTTATTATAGTTATCAATTCTTACCGATGAATCAAGGATTTCCTAATTTCGCAAATGACAATTATATAGAGTTTATCATCACAACATTTACGGCTGTTTTTGCGATTGCCTTTCAAATGGCTGCTCCTGTTGTAGCATCTTTATTTTTAGTCGATTTGGCGCTAGGAATCACAGCGAAAACTGTACCACAATTAAATATCTTTGTAGTTGGTTTTCCTATTAAAATTGGCGTTAGTTTTCTAGTGTTATTCACAATGATGGCTGTAATGGTTCAAGTGATACAAAAGCTAATTACAATAATGATTTATGCTATGCGTGACTTAATGGCTATTTTAGGTGGTGGATAAAATGTTGCTACTGCTGGATTTAGATTTACAGTATTTTGCGGGAGAGAAAACGGAAAAGGCGACGCCCAAAAAACGACAAGATGCTCGAAAAAAAGGTCAGGTTATCAAAAGTCAGGATATTTCCAGTGCGATTGTCATGCTCATGGTATTTATCTTTTTATACTTCTTTGCAGGTTCAATGCGAGACGATCTTTTAGCTTTTTTTAGGCAAACTTTTATTCATAACATACGCGTAGAAACACTAACAATTGATAGTGTGATGCGCCTATTTACAGAAACATTAGCGCAAATGGCTTATATTATTGTTCCAATTATGGGAATTGCATTTGTTGGAGCATTGGCAGGGAACTTTCTACAATTCGGTTTTCTATTTACATTAGAGCCGATGAAGTTTGATTTGAAAAAAATGGACCCAATCAAAGGGTTGAAAAAAATATTTTCAGTTAAAGCCATTATAGAGCTTCTAAAGTCAGTATTAAAGATTAGCTTCATCGGTGGCGTGACGACAATTATAGTTTGGACGAACTTACCAGAAGTTTTGGCGTTATCCTTTAAAAGTCCATGGGTAACTCTTATTACTGTGGGTAAGCTTGTTGGCATCATGGGGATAGCTGCTTCGCTCGTCTTACTTTGTGTATCCCTTTTAGACTGGATGTATCAAAAATTTGATTACGAAAAAAATCTTAAAATGTCTAAGCAAGATATTAAAGATGAATATAAAAATAGTGAGGGCGATCCGCTGATCAAATCGAAAATCAAGCAACGCCAACGCGAAATGGCGATGCGTCGTATGATGTCAGAGATTCCAAACGCCGATGTTGTTATAACAAACCCAACTCACTATGCGATTGCCCTCAAATATGATGAGGAAAGTATGGATGCCCCACGCATTGTTGCCAAGGGTACAGACTTTATCGCTCAAAAAATTAAACTGATTGCGAAAGAACATGACGTAATTATGGTTGAAAATAGACCATTAGCACGAGCAATGTACGATCAAGTAGAAATCGGTGATCAAGTACCAGAAGAGTTTTTCAAAGCAATAGCAGAAGTGCTTGCTTATGTTTATCGAATTAAGCGGAAAATTTAAAGCTTTTTGTAGGAGGGACACAAATGAAAGTTCGCGATATAGGGGTTTTAGGTGCGGTTATTTTAATCGTTGCGATGCTCATCATTCCTCTTCCTCCGTGGATGTTAAGTTTCTTAATCGTCATTAATATTACATTAGGATTAATAGTACTGTTAACAGCAATGAGTATGAAGGAAGCGTTAGACTTTTCTATTTTCCCCTCAGTTATTTTATTGTTAACTTTGTTCCGACTCGGACTGAGCGTTTCTACAACACGTGCCATTTTAGCCAAAGGTGATGCTGGTGCTGTTGTTGAAACGTTTGGTGACTTTGTAGTCGGCGGGAATGTACTAGTTGGTTTAGTTGTATTCTTAATTCTTGTGTTAATTCAGTTTATCGTTATTACAAAAGGGGCGGAGCGTGTAGCTGAAGTAGCAGCACGTTTCACACTGGATGCGATGCCGGGTAAACAAATGAGTATTGATGCTGATTTAAATGCAGGAATTATTTCTGAACGGGAAGCACGTGAACGACGCGAAAAAGTAGCGGGTGAAGCGGACTTCTACGGAGCGATGGATGGTGCCACAAAATTCGTAAAAGGGGATGCCATTGCCTCAATGGTCATGGTTATTATCAACTTATTATTTGGTATCATCATCGGTGTTGTGCAGATGGATCTTAAATTTGCAGATGCAGCAAATCATTTTTCTAAGTTAACGGTTGGGGATGGTATTGTCTCACAAATTCCTGCGCTACTTATCTCTACAGCAACTGGGATTGTCGTAACGCGTGCATCCTCTAAAGGTAGTCTTGGTGAAGATATTACAGGACAGTTATTTGCTCAAGCAAAACTGCTTTATGTAGCGGGTGGAACAATACTTTTACTTGGATTTTTCACACCTATTCCTCTCTGGATTACAATTCCAATTGGGGGTTCACTAATTGCTGGTGCTTATATGATGGATCATAAAAAACCAGAGGATGAAGAAGAATTACTTGAACTTGAGGAAGAAGTGGCAACAGACGGCATGAAGAGCCCTGAAAACGTTGTGAATTTATTAAATGTGGACCCAATCGAGTTTGAATTTGGCTATGGTTTAATACCGTTAGTAGATGCTGCTCAAGGCGGTGATTTATTAGACCGAGTCATTATGATACGTCGACAGTTAGCATTAGAATTAGGGATTGTCATTCCGGTTGTCCGTATTCGCGATAACATTCAATTACAACCAAATGAATATCGCATTAAAATAAAGGGTAACGAAATGGCGCGTGGTGAACTTCTGCTTGATCATTATTTAGCAATGAGTCCAGGAGATGATGATTCCATCGAAGGAATTGACACAGTTGAACCGTCATTTGGCTTACCTGCAAAATGGATTACTGAACAAGTTAAAGAGGATGCCGAAATGTTCGGCTACACAGTTGTTGACCCACCAAGCGTTGTATCGACTCACTTAACGGAAATGATTCGTGCAAATGCTTATGAATTACTTGGTCGTCAAGAGACGAAGCAGTTAATTGATCATTTACGTGAAACGCATCCAATTTTAGTCGAAGAGTTGACGCCTACACCTTTATCGACTGGAGAAATTCAAAAAGTACTGGGTAAACTTCTACGAGAAAATGTTTCAGTCCGAAACTTACCAATTATTTTCGAGACACTAGCAGACTATGCAAAGTTAACGAGCGATACCGATATATTAACTGAGTATGTACGTCAATCATTGGCACGTCAGATTACTTCTCAATACGTAGGGGACAGCACATCATTAAAGGTCATAACAGTTTCGGGTAAAGTAGAGAAAATGATTGCTGATAGTATTCAACAAACTGATCACGGAAATTATTTAGCGATGGATCCACAAGATTCTCAAACTGTTCTGGAGACTATTGCTGCAGAAGTAGAACGCGTTTCCTTTATGGAGCAATCTGCTATTATCTTATGCTCTCCAGCAGTTCGTATGTATTTACGTCAGCTAACGGAGCGTTATTTCCCGCAAATTCCAGTTCTATCATACAATGAACTTGATGCTACAGTTGAAATTCAAAGTGTTGGGGTGGTGAATGTTGAATGAAAATGAAAAAATATTATGCATCCTCCATACCAGAAGCGATGAAGCTTGTGCGTGCTGAATTAGGTGAGGACGCTGTCATTTTGAATTCAAAAGTAGTAATTACAAAAAAGTTTTTTGGAATCATTAAAAAGAAAAGTTTTGAGGTTGTTGCAGGGATTGATTCAATGGAGCCAAGTAATGTGGCTCCAACACCTGCAGTTTCACCTATAACAACACCTAAAAAAGAAAATGTAAGGTTACAAGAGATTACGAATGCTGTGCAAGCTAAAGTACAGCAACAGAATGATGCGCCTTTACATGAGGAAACTGGCATTTCTGAAGATTTGAAGAAGGAAATTGCAGATTTAAAATCTTTAATGCATTCCATGCATAAGAAGACTATCCAAGATCAATATCCCGATGAACTCTTACCCTTCATTGAATACTTAAGACAGCAGGAGCTAAGTGAGGAGCTCATCACAACGATCGGTGATGAGCTTTTTACGCATTTCAAAGAAGCGTCAGAAATCAATTTTTCTCAATGTAAGATGATTACGAAAAATTTATTGCGCAAAGAGCTAGAGGATCTCCCAATTGGGGGCTTATCCTATGAAAAAAAATATATTAATGTTTTAGGTCCAACAGGTGTCGGAAAGACTACGACCATTGCTAAAATGGCAGCTAGAGCAGTTTTAGAAAAAAAGAAAAAAATAGGATTTATCACGACAGATACTTACCGTATTGCCGCAATTGAGCAATTAAAAACGTATGCTGGACTATTGCAGGCTCCTGTTGAAATTGCCTATAATGCAACAGATTTTGAACAAGCAATCCACCGATTGGCTCATTTAGATTTAGTGTTTATAGATACAGCAGGTCGCAATTATAAAGAGGTAAAATATGTAGACGATTTACAACGTCTCATAAAATTTGATGATCAAGCAGAGTCTTTCTTAGTACTTGCTATGACAACGAAAGAAAAGGACATGGCAAACATTATAGAGCAATTCAAGAAATTACCGGTTGAAAAATTCATTTTTACAAAGATTGATGAAACAAATTCTATTGGCACAATGATTAATTTAATGATTAAATATAATAAAGGACTTGCTTACTACACGAATGGTCAAGAAGTACCAGAAGATATTGAAGAAGCTGATCTAGAAGCAGTACTAAATTTATTTTTCCAAGGTGAAGAAAAATGAGAGACCAAGCTGAAACATTACGCTTGAAAATGTTGAGACAGCAGGGCGAATTAGGTAGGGCAATTGCGGTTGTTAGCGGCAAAGGTGGGGTTGGTAAAAGTAACTTCACGATGAATTTCGCAACTACATTGGCTAATAAAGGGAAAAAAGTTGTCATCGTTGATATGGATATTGGTATGGGCAATATCAATATTTTGATTGGAAGAAATGTTTCTTATAGTTTAAAAGATTACTTGGAAGGAAATAAGTTACTAGATGAGGTAATATTTGAAGGTCCTTACGATTTAAAGTATATTTCAGGTGGGTCTGGTATGTCGGGCGTCTTAGAATGGTCAGAGGAACTGTTTGAACGACTCATTCATGCATTTGAACAGCTTCAAAAAAACTTTGATTACATCTTATTTGATATGGGAGCAGGGGCTACTAGTTGGTCATTAGATTTACTTGCCTCAATTGATGAAATCATTGTTTTATCAACAGCTGAGCCAACTTCTATAACAGATGCATATTCAATGATGAAATACATTTATATGCGAGATCCAGACAAGCAGTTTTATATACTCTGTAACCGTGCTTTTAGTAAAGAAGAAGGACTGGAAACCAATGAACGCCTAAAGCGTACGATGAAACGTTTTTTGGACAAAGAGGTTACGATATTAGGCTCATTACCTGAAGATTCTGTTGTGCGTAAGGCTGTGCGTGAGCAAGTACCCTTTTCACTTGCCTATCCAGACGCACTTATTACAAAGACACTTCACCTTATAGTGGCGCGTTTTATGGAACACCGTGCGGAGGAAATTCATGCACATGATCAGTCAGCGGGTAAATTCTTAACTAAATTAAGAAGTATTTTTTCGAAAGGACGTGATTAATTGGACTTTTTACATAAAAGCAAGCTATTAGTTGTTGATGATTCTGCTTTTATGAGAAAGCTAATTAGTGACTTTTTTGTTGGCAACTCGAAGGTTGAAGTAGTTGGAACAGCACGAAATGGGAAAGATGCGATAAAAAAGATTCAATCATTGCAGCCAACAGTTGTGACAATGGATATTGAGATGCCTGAAATGAATGGGCTTGATGCTTTAAAAGAAATTATGACTATATGTCCAGTACCTGTTGTTATGCTCTCTAGTACTACTCAACGGGGAGCAGAAAATGCCTTATCAGCAATTGAATTTGGAGCAGTAGATTTTGTCGCAAAGCCTAGTGGAACAATTTCTCTTGATTTACATAAAATCCAAACCGAACTTGTCCACAAGGTTGAACAAGCATCATTGGTACCTATTTCAAAATTAAAGAAACCTTCTAGTAGTAAAAAACAACAAGAACAGACAATAACAGCGAGTACCATTAGAAGAGAATCACTTAGTGAAGGCAGAGTGACTCCTCCTGTCAATATTTTTCCGACAAGGGTAGAACTATCAAAGCCACATGTGGAATGGAGTAAAGTAGGTCGGAAAATTGTGCTGATAGGTACTTCCACAGGCGGACCTAGAGCATTACAAGAAGTGATTACAAAAATCCCAAAATCGATTCAAGCACCAATTTTAATTGTCCAGCATATGCCAGCAGGGTTTACAAAATCTCTTGCTACTCGTCTGGATCAATTGAGTGAAATTACGGTAAAGGAAGCTGAGCAAGGAGATATTCTCCAAAACGGAGTGGCGTATATTGCACCTGGTGGGTATCATTTAAAACTTAGAAAAGTAGGTACCTCCTTTGGCATAGTCCTTGATAATAATGAACCACCTAGATCAGGACATCGCCCTTCTGTAGATGTGATGTTTGAAGATGTGAGTCAAATTACAGATTTTGATAAAGTGGCAGTTGTTATGACAGGTATGGGCCATGACGGCTCTAACGGACTTAAAGCACTAAAAAGTACTGGAAATGTAATTGCAATCGCTGAGTCAGCAGAAACTTGCATAGTGTATGGAATGCCGAAAGCAGCAGTGGAAACTCAACTTGTCGATGAAGTTGCAGATGTAGATAATATTGCACAAACAATTATGAAATATTTGCCTTAAAGGGGTGTCCTCTTATGGAAGTCAATCAATATTTAGAGATGTTTATTGAAGAAAGTAAAGACCATTTACAAGCGTGTAGTGAACATTTATTAGAACTAGAAAAAAATCCAGATGATTTGGCGATTGTTGGAGAAATTTTCCGCTCTGCGCATACATTAAAAGGTATGTCTGCGACAATGGGCTTTGAAGATTTAGCGGACTTAACTCATAAAATGGAAAATGTGTTGGATGCAATCCGAAACGAGAAAATCCATGTTTCTCCTGAAATTTTAGATGTTGTCTTTGAGTCTGTAGACCATTTAGAAGAAATGGTGATGGACATTGCGAATGGTGGAGATGGAAAACGTGATGTATCTTCTACTGTTGCTCAATTAAAGCGTATTGAATTAGGTGAAGAAGCGATTCCTGAAGTAGTAGGAACTACTGAGACACCAGCTGTTGCTGTAGCAAGTATGTTAGAGTATGATGGCTTCGAACAAACAGTTATTTCACAATCTGCTGAGCAAGGTTTCAATGCATTTGAAATTTCAGTGAAATTACGTGAGGACTGTCTTTTAAAAGCAGCACGAGTATTTATGGTGTTTGAGATTTTAGAAAAAGATGGGGATGTTATTAAATCAAGTCCATCTGTAGAAAAACTTGAAGACGAACAGTTTGATCAACAATTTTACGTAGCTTTCGTAACAAAAGAATCTGCCGAAGATATGCAGAAAAAGATTATGAAAGTTTCGGAAGTCGAAGAGGTGATTGTCTCCACTATCGAACAAAAGCAATATAGTGAAACAGAACAAGCACTTCAAGAAGTAGCAGCAACAGCTACAGCAACGGTAGAAGCGGTGGCTAAACCTGCTACTGCTCCTGAAAAAAATACTGCAGCACCTCAACCGGAAAAAGCAGCAACTCCTGCTAAGGCTGATAAAAGCCATGCGCCTGTTGGTAATAAAACAATTCGTGTTAATATCGAGCGACTTGATATATTAATGAATTTATTTGAAGAGCTTGTTATCGATCGAGGACGACTACAGTCTATTGCAACTGAGGTTAACCATGGAGAGTTAAATGAAACAGTAGAACGTATGAGCCGTGTTATGGGTGACTTACAAACTATTATTTTAACGATGCGTATGGTTCCGGTTGAAACAGTATTCAATCGCTTCCCAAAAATGATTCGTCAATTATCTCGTGATCTAAACAAGAAAATTAACCTCGAAATTATTGGCGCTGAAACAGAATTAGATCGTACAGTAATCGATGAAATTGGGGATCCTCTTGTTCATTTAATTCGTAATTCTGTTGACCACGGTATTGAAAATCCTACGGCTCGTCTTGCTAAAGGTAAACCGGAAGAAGGAACAGTTGTACTGCGTGCTTATCATAGTGGTAACTATGTCTTTATTGAAATTGAAGATGATGGAGCAGGTATTAACCGTGAAAAAGTACTTGCGAAAGCTATTTCTAAAGGTATTGTTACACAAGAACAATCATATTCGATGTCAGATAAGCAAATCAATGAGCTTATTTTGGCTTCTGGTTTCTCAACGGCAGATGTTATTTCTGACGTATCAGGCCGAGGCGTTGGATTGGACGTTGTTAAAACAACAATAGAATCATTAGGTGGAAATATTTCAATTGAATCTACACAAGATGTAGGCTCAGTATTCTCGATTCAATTACCACTAACATTATCGATTATTTCTGTAATGCTAGTAGAAATCGAAAAAGAAATTTATGCAATTCCACTTTCATCAATTATCGAAACTTCAATTATCCGTTCATCAGAAATTATGAATGCTCATAATCAAAAAGTAATCGACTTCCGTGGCAAAGTAGTACCACTAGTATTCTTAGAAGAAATCTTTGAGGTACCTCGCAAAGAACTACAGGATGATGAATTCCATTCAGTGGTCATCGTTCGAAAAGGTGAAAAGCTTGCTGGTTTAGTTGTAGATTCATTCATTGGCCAACAAGAAATTGTTCTGAAATCATTAGGAAATTACTTAACGAATATCTTTGCAATTTCAGGTGCAACAATTTTAGGTAACGGGAAAGTAGCCTTAATTGTGGATTGTAACGCACTTATTAAATAAGGTGAATGAATAAGAGAGGTGTAAACAATGACAAACGCAGTGGAACAAGAAAGTATTAAAGTAATTGTTTTTCAATTAGCAGATAAAGAATATGCGATCCCAGTGTCACATGTACAAGGGATTGAAAAACTAATGCATATTACACGTGTACCGAAAACGGCGAAATATGTAAAAGGTGTTATTAACCTTCGCGGTGTCGTAACGCCAATTGTAGATTTACGTGAACGATTTGAATTACCTGTCTCTGAGCATGAAGAAACTACACGTATTATCATTATTTCATTAGAAGATATGGAAGTAGGTTTCGTCGTAGACTCTGCAAATGATGTGTTAGACATTCCAGCGGACTCAATTGAACCACAGCCCGAAGTGGTAGGTTCATTGGAAGAAGAGTTTATTTCAGGAGTGGCTAAAATAGATAAACGATTATTAATTTTATTGCATTTAGAGAAAGTACTAAATCCACTAAAGTAGGGATCGATAATGACATATAATCAAAAGATTACATCACTACATTTAGATGTATTGAAGGAAATTGGTAATATAGGTGCTGCGCATGCTGCGACAGCACTTTCCAATTTACTTGGTAAAAAAATTGATATGCGAGTACCCAAGGTTGAAATGGTGTCATTTAATGACATGATGGAGCTTGCTGGAGGATCTGAAAATGTCGTAGTTGGAATCTATCTACGCATTGAAGGTGATGCTGAAGGTAGTATGTTCTTTATCCTGCCAATAGAACAAGCAAATCGTTTTATTCGTCGTCTCATATTTGATGAATCATTCGACTTTAAAAAACGACCTGTTTCAGAGTTAGGTTTATCAGCTATGCAGGAAATGGGTAATATTTTATCCGGCTCTTATTTATCGGCGTTATCTGACTTTACAAATTTAAAAATTTATCCAACAGTGCCAGGACTAAGTGTTGATATGTTTGGTGCTATTATTAGTATTGGTTTGATAGAATTATCACACGTTAGCGATAATGTTATCGTAATAAACACATCCATTTTTGAAGACGGTGTAGAGGATCAGGAAACAGTAAGAGGGCATTTCTTCTTATTACCAGATCCAGACTCATTTGATGCTATTTTTAAAGCATTAGGAGTTTCGTAGATGATACTAAACAGTAGTAATGGGCAAGTTATCAAAGTTGGAATTGCACAAATGGATGTAGTAAAGTTACCAAATACGATAAGAACATCAGGACTTGGGTCTTGTGTAGGTGTTATTTTATATGATGAATCAAAAAAAATTGCTGGTTTAATACATGTGATGTTGCCGGATTCGAGTTTAGGTAGACAAGAGTCAATAAATGTCGCTAAATTTGCAGACACAGGCATTGCAGCAATGATTGACTTATTAAAGTTAGAAGGCGTTCAAAAATTCAAACTAAAGGCAAAAATTGCGGGTGGTGCACAGATGTTTCAATTCACTTCAGATAAAGACTCCATGCGTATCGGCCCACGTAATGTAGAAGCTGTAAAGCAAGAGCTAAAGCGTCACGGAATTCGTTTAGTTGCCGAAGACACGGGTGGTAATAGTGGTAGAACAATTGAATTTAATCCTGCGACGTCGTCATTACATATTCGAACGGTTAACCAAGGAGTGAGCGAAATATAATGTTTGGTTCTATTTTTTATAACCTATGGGGAGCGTTAATTGCCTTTTCTCTATATTTTTTTATTACATTTCTAAAGCCCTATACACCACTACGTATTATCATAGGGTCATTTGTGGCGGGAATATTTGTGTTTTTCGTAATGTATATTGTAAGGTTTTTAATTGCCTACGTTTTATTCACACCAGAGGGCGATGAAGAAGTCGTTGAAGGTGAGCATGAAGAAAACGCATCCGACAATCACGAGGAAGAAAATCAAGAAACACAGACGGCCAACTCTGCCGTTGAGTTTCAAGATGAAAGCTCAGAAGAAATTGCTCAGGTTGTACGAACGATGATGAATCGTGAGGATGATCCACAAGTTAATAATGCTTAAAAATGGGAGTCGCGAGTAGCGGCTCTTTTTTATAGTTATCTAAATTCTTTTGCATTAGTAAGTTTTTACTATATCCAAACTAAAAAATGCCTGACACATAAATGTAAAGAATCTGTGATAGAGTACGAGAAACAAATGAAATTATAGTCGATTTTTGTTATAATATAGGAAAGAATTACAGAATGAACTATTAAATATACATCAAGGTAATATAAGACAGTGGCAAACAGACGCGTAAATGCGTTTTTCTTAGAGAGGTGGATTACATGACACAACCAATTCTGAACGATGAACAAAAGCTGTGGAACCGCTGGATAAATGAACGTGATCCAGATGCTGGTGATTTACTTATAAAAAAATATATTTCTCTAGTATCTTATCATGTACAACGAATTGGAGCTAGCTTACCAAAGAATGTATCGCGAGATGATTTAACGAGCTTAGGTATGGTAGGTCTTTTTGACGCGTTGAATAAATTTGATATTAATAGAGACTTGAAATTTGATACATATGCCTCTTTTAGAGTAAGAGGAGCAATTATTGATGGTTTACGTAAGGAAGATTGGTTGCCACGCTCTGCACGTGAGAAGGCGAAAAAGTTAGATGCACAGATTGAACAGTTAGAACAAAAATATATGCGTCATGTAACACCTGAGGAACTTGCTGAACATATGGCTTTACCTGTTGAGGATGTTTACCAAACTGTACAAGAGCATTTCTTTTCAAATGTTCTTTCCATTAATGAGCAGCAAGATCAAGATGAGACTGATGGAAAGTCATTTGTTATTCGTGATGATACGACTAAAACACCTGAGCAAGCTATAGTTAAGTCAGAATTGCTTGGGGATTTAGCGGAAAATATCCAAAAGCTCAATGATAAGGAGCAGCTGGTGCTTAGTTTATTTTATTCTGAGGAATTAACATTAACAGAAATTGGAGAAATGCTTGAATTATCAACATCACGCATTTCACAAATCCACTCTAAGGCGTTATTAAAGCTACGGAAATTATTATCCAATGAAATGATTAATGCATAATAATCCTTATATACATATCATTGAAGGAGGGAGTCATATGAGTTTAAAGGGTGTCGAATTACAAATAGCTATTCCAAAAACGTTTGAAGCAGGAAAAATGGCTGATCAGGCACAACAACAAACTTTGGCTCAGCAAGTACATGCAAATGAAGCGTTAAAAAAAGAAATAGAACGCAAGCAAAAAGTTGTGAATACTTCAGAAGGTATGGATGGGATTAGTGAAGATGAAGAAGCAGGTGGCGAGTATATAAAAGGTACTCGAAAAAAGAAAAATAAGGATGACGAGAAGCGTGAAAAGCAGGCGCAGCATCCGTTTAAAGGGAATTTCGTGGATTTTAGTGGATAGGAGTTTACTATGACAATCATACTAATTGCAGTTCTATTTATTTTACAGCTAATTTCATTTTACTTCCTTATTATATTAAATACGAAGCTAGCAAAATTTAAGGACTTAGAAAAAAAGCAGGAGCGCTTAATGAGTGAAATGGATGATACCATCAGTGTCTATTTAGCTGAGATGAAAGATGAAAATGATCGCCTAATTCAAGAGCTGCAAAGAGTTTCTAAGTCTGAAACTAAAACGAATGCTGTGAAACAGGAAGAACAGATTGTGAGACAGGAGCAGGCGCAACCACCTTCTCTGAAAAAGGAAGAAAGCACAGTAGACGGTCCTATTAGTCTAGATAATGAACAGCGTATTTATGTGCCCAAAAATATCGTAGCCAATGCGTATTCACGTCAGCAGCAAACTGGAGCTAAAACTGAAGCGAAGGTGGTACATTCGAAGCAACAAGCAACTGATGCAACCAAAAAGCAAGAAGCTAAGCTAAAGCCATTAACAGTGGAACAACAAGCTATTGAATTAGCGAAACAAGGTAAAACACCAGAAGAAATTGCCAAGCAGCTGCAAAAAGGAAAGACGGAAATCGAGCTTTTATTGAAATTTCACCACTAAAACAGTTGCGAATGGGATAAAGCTATGATATAGTTGCAAATGGTGTTATTAATACACACGCATTTTGATGTAGTAAGTGGTGCTCTAAGCATAGGGTAGCTTGTTGCAAGTGATAAATGCGGAGGATAAAAACCAAACATACTAGGAGGAAATTCACATGTCAGTAATTTCTATGAAACAATTACTTGAAGCTGGTGTACATTTCGGTCACCAAACTCGTCGTTGGAACCCAAAAATGAAGAAATATATCTTCGTTGAGCGTAACGGGATCTACATCATCGACTTACAAAAAACTGTTAAAAAATTAGAGGAAGCTTATGACTTCATGCGTCAAGTTGGTCAAGACGGTGGTAAAGTTCTTTTCGTTGGTACGAAAAAACAAGCACAAGAAGCGATCAAAGATGAAGCTGAACGTTCAGGCAACTACTACATCAACCAACGTTGGTTAGGTGGTACTCTTACAAACTTCGGTACTATTCAAAAACGTGTTGCACGTATGAAAGCAATCGAAAAAATGGAAGAAGAAGGAACTTTCGAAGTTCTACCTAAAAAAGAAGTAATCCAACTTAAAAAAGAACACGAACGTCTAATCAAATTCTTAGGCGGTATCCGTGATATGCACGATCTTCCAGACGTAATGTTCGTGGTTGACCCACGCAAAGAACGCATTGCTGTTGCAGAAGCTCGTAAATTAAACATCCCTCTAGTAGGTATTGTTGATACAAACTGTGATCCAGATGAAATCGACTACGTAATCCCTGCTAATGATGATGCTATTCGCGCTGTTAAACTTTTAACTGCTAAAATGGCTGACGCTTTAATCGAGTCAAAACAAGGTGAAGAAGAAGCTCCAGCTGTAGAAGCTGCTGCTGAGTAATTCACGTTTACAAAAAGGTGATAAGTGGCTCAGGACCCTTATCACCTTTTTTAGAACTTATCACTAAAATTTGTACAACCAATTTGAGGAGGAAACACTAAATGGCAAACATTACTGCACAATTAGTAAAAGAATTACGTGAAAAAACTGGCGCTGGAATGATGGATTGTAAAAAAGCGTTAGTACAAACTGATGGCGATATTGATGCTGCAATCGATTTCCTACGTGAAAAAGGTCTTTCTTCAGCTGCTAAAAAAGCTGACCGTATCGCTGCAGAAGGTACTACTTACATTTTAGAACAAGGTAACGAAGCAATCATCCTTGAAGTAAACGCTGAAACAGACTTCGTTGCTAAAAACGATAAATTCCAAGTATTAGTTGCTTCTTTAGCTGAGCAATTACTTGCTGCTAAACCTGCAACAGTTGAAGCTGCATTAGAGCTTACAAATGCTGAAGGTGTAAAAATTGTTGACCAAATTTCAACTGCAGTTGCAACTATCGGTGAAAAAATCACTCTTCGTCGTTTCGAAGTGAAAACAAAAACTGATGCAGATGCATTCGGTTCTTACTTACACATGGGCGGCCGTATCGGTGTATTAGTTGCTTTAGAAGGTTCTACAGACGCTTCTGCTGCTAAAGATGTTGCTATGCATATCGCAGCTATTAACCCTACTTATGTTTCTCGTGATGAAGTTTCTGCTGAAGAAGTTGAACGTGAGCGTAAAGTATTAACTGAACAAGCTCTTAACGAAGGTAAACCAGAAAACATCGTAGCAAAAATGGTTGAAGGTCGTCTTGGTAAATACTTCGAAGATGTTTGCTTACTTGACCAAACGTTCGTTAAAAACTCAGATCAAAAAGTACGTGACTTCGTTGCTTCAACAGGCGGTTCAGTAAACGGCTTCGTACGTTACGCTGTAGGTGAAGGTATCGAAAAACGTGAAGATAACTTTGCTGAAGAAGTAATGAGCCAAGTTAAAGGTAACTAATTTAGCTTGCGTTTGATCCTAACCAAATAATATCTAGATTTTTCTAGACAAAAGAATGGGGAACACAACATAGCGTGTTCCCTATTTTTCCGAAATGAACGGAAAAAAAGATAAAATTGGTTCATCCACCAAAAGTTGTGGATGTTTGTTAAAACGTATACTATATATATAAGTTGATCGGGGTGGAGACTGGGCAGGAAAGCGCCCGGTCGGAATAGAAATCAACCACTCGTTATGGTTATGAGCCATATAATTTCCTATTCTGCCTTATTCATAACTAGCAATTATTGTTATTTATACTATAATGGAAAAGGGAATAGAGATGTTTTAAATAAAGTCTGACGGAGGTTTACAATGAGTGTGCCACAATATAAACGAGTAGTTATAAAATTAAGTGGTGAAGCGTTAGCTGGAGAAGCGGGCTTCGGTTTATCACCAAAAATAATCAAGTCTGTTGCAGAAGAAGTAAAAGAAGTAGTAGATCTTGATGTAGAAGTTGCTGTTGTTGTAGGTGGCGGTAATATATGGCGTGGAAAAATCGGTAGCGAAATGGGGATGGATCGTGCAGCAGCCGACTATATGGGTATGCTAGCAACGGTTATGAACTCTTTAGCGTTACAAGATGCACTAGAGAAATTAGGAATTGAAACACGTGTACAATCTTCAATCGTAATGACACAAGTAGCAGAGCCATATATTCGCCGTAAAGCAGTTCGTCACCTAGAGAAAAAACGTGTAGTAATTTTTGCAGCAGGTACGGGTAACCCATTCTTCTCTACTGATACTACAGCTGCATTACGTGCAGCTGAAATCGACGCAGATGCGATTTTAATGGCAAAAAATAATGTAGATGGTGTTTATTCTGCTGATCCAAAAGTAGATGCAACTGCCATCAAATATGATACACTCACATACTTAGACGTTATCCAACAAGGCTTACAAGTAATGGATTCGACAGCTTCTACTTTATGTATGGATAATGATATTCCGTTAATTGTCTTCTCAATTACGGAACCGGGTAATATTAAACGTGCCGTTCAAGGCGAGAAAATTGGAACAGTTGTTAGGAGGAATGCATAATGGCTAAACAAGTTTTAGAACAAGCTAAAGAAAAAATGAACAAGACAATTGCTGCTTTTACACGTGAACTATCTTCAATCCGTGCAGGTCGTGCAAATGCTGCTCTTTTAGATCGCATTACGGTTGACTATTATGGTGCACCAACACCAATAAATCAGCTTGGTGGTGTTTCGGTACCAGAAGCACGTTTATTAGTTATTACACCTTACGATAAAACAATTTTAGGTGAAATCGAAAAAGCGATTATGAAATCAGATATTGGTATTACACCAACAAATGATGGATCTGTTATTCGTTTAATGATTCCTGCTTTAACAGAAGATCGTCGTAAAGATCTTGTGAAGCAAGTGAAAAAAGAAGCAGAGGATGCAAAAATCGCTGTACGTAATGTTCGTCGCGATGCTAATGATGATCTTAAAAAACTTGAAAAAGCTGGCGAAATCACAGAAGATGATCTACGTGGCTACGGTGAAGATATTCAAAAATTAACGGATGAATTCATTGTTAAAGTAGACCAAGTAACGAAAGATAAAGAAAAAGAAATTCTAGAAGTGTAAGCAATTATTTGCTTTGCATATCTATGATGGAACTTTTTGATGAGATGAAGGCGTCCTATAAATAACAGGACGTCTTTTCTCTTTACTGTTAAAAGTTATATACAGTAAACTTTAATTATTTTAGAGAAAAAATCTTTCATCTATTATTGCTTTCTTTTAAAATTAAAAGAAATACATTATTGAAGATTGAACGAAATAAGGGAAACAATACCCCTTTTTAACCTTAAGTTGAGCGAGCGTGATAAAAGCCTTAAAAGCCCTTCTTTATAAAGAGTTCATCACCAAAAGCTGGAATGACATTTTAGTGAAAACATATGTCGAGTTAAGTTGATTTTCGATTCGACTGTGCTCAGTAGTAACGAAAATGGAACAAGACGATAAGGTGATAATCCTAAAATGTGTGTAGTTCTAAAATAAGATAGTTCATACATAGTCAATTTAGAGGGAAAAAAAAGACAAAAAGCGCTTTTGTTTGTTATGATAGGTTAGTATACGTCCGATTAGTTGTAGTGGGGGAGTTAGCATGTTTAAAAAGCTATTAGGTAAACAAATAAATATGGATTCACTATCATTGGAGGAACGTGTTGCCCTTGCTAAAAACGAGCCGATTCCTGCCCATGTAGCGATTATTATGGACGGAAATGGACGTTGGGCGAAAAAGCGTGCCATGCCACGTATTGCTGGACACCATGAAGGTATGAAGACGGTACGAAAGGTAACTAGATTTGCATCAGATCTAGGTATTAAAGTTTTAACAGTGTATGCGTTCTCTACAGAAAATTGGAAGCGACCAAAAGCAGAGGTCGATTTTCTAATGCGTCTACCTGTAGAATTTTTAGGTTCCTTTTTACCTGAAATGATGGAACGTAATGTACGTGTTGAAATGATAGGAGATCCATCTTTGTTACCTGCACATACGCAAAAAGCGTTGTATGAGGCGATGGAGGAGACTAAGCATAATACAGGATTAATTCTAAATTTTGCTCTGAATTATGGAAGTCGTTCGGAAATGGTTAGCGCCATGAAAACAATGCTTCAAAAGGTGCAGGACGGTCAGTTAACGATGCAAGACATAACGGAAGAATGCTTGACATCTCATTTAATGACGGCTCATCTGCCAGAGCCAGATTTATTAATTCGTACAAGTGGTGAAGTACGATTAAGTAATTTTATGTTATGGCAGCTCGCCTATACAGAATTTTGGTTTACAAATACATTGTGGCCAGATTTTAGTGCGGAAAACTTACTGGATGCGGTGGAAAACTACCAGAAACGTAATCGCCGTTACGGTGGGTTGAAGGGAGAAGAAACAACTTGAAACAACGAATTATCACGGCAATAATTGCAGCAGCACTATTTATTCCATTTGTTATCTATGGAAAAGTGCCATTTACAATACTTGTGCTTGCAATGGCTGTTGTCGGCTTTTATGAAATACTAAAAATGAAAGGTATTTCACTTTTTTCAGTGCCTGGTTTTTTAGGGCTACTAACATTAATATTCCTTGTTATTCCAAAGGACTGGTCGAGTAAGGTAGTAGATGCAATTGGCTATTCCTCCGATTTAATGGTTGTGTATGGTCTAATGATGCTATTGCTCATATACGTAGTCCTTGTAAAAAATAAAATTACATTCGATGAAGTTGCATTTATTTTATTAGGTGCGTTTTATGTTGGGTTAGGATTCCATTACTTAATCGAAACACGAAGCTATGGTCTAGAGTTTGTCGTATATTGTTTACTTGTAGTTTGGACAACTGATTCAGGTGCATATTTTGTTGGAAGAAAGATAGGCAAAAATAAGCTATGGCCAGAAATCTCACCGAAGAAAACCGTGGAAGGTTTTGTAGGGGGAATTGTCATTGCAGTAATCTTTGCTGTTGGGATGCAGGCAATTTATCCATTTAGGGATGGCTATGTCTCACTTATTTTCATTACAATCTTTGCGTCAATTATTGGTCAAATGGGCGATTTAGTGGAATCTGCTATCAAGCGTCATTTTGACGTAAAAGATTCAGGCAAAATTTTACCTGGACATGGAGGTATTTTAGATCGCTTTGATAGTCTATTATTCGTCGTGCCTTTACTACATTTTTTGCATTTTTTTAGTAACTAGGAATGATAGCTACTCATCGGTCGCCTATAGGAAACATCCAGTCGGAACCGAAATCAACTCTACGTTATGGTGATATGCCATAACAATAGCATTTTCCTCTAAACAGAGTGATAATAATCGTGCTATATCATTTGCTGAGATAGAAAAAGGGGACAATTTGTCGTGAAAAAAATTAGTTTACTTGGTGCAACTGGTTCAATCGGTTGGCAAACCTATGATATTTTAAAAGAACAACGCGATGCCTTTCATTTAGTGGCGTTTTCTTCAGGGAAAAATATCGAAAAAACTCGTGAAATGATTGAAACTTTAAAGCCTGAGCTTGTATCTGTTCAATTAGAAGAAGATGCAATTATGCTCGCTAAAGAATATCCACAAGTACATTTTACGTTTGGTGCAAAAGGGCTTGTAGAGGTCGCTACACATCCTGATTCAACGGTGCTTGTAAACGCGGTTCTTGGAAGTGTTGGACTAGAATCGACATTAGCTGCAATTCGCATGGGCAAAACAATTGCCATCGCCAATAAAGAAACACTTGTAACCGCGGGACATTTAGTGATGGCTGAGGCCAAGAAATATAATGCAGCAATTTTGCCGGTTGATAGTGAGCATTCTGCGATTTTCCAATCGATGAATGGTGAGAATCCGAAAAATATTGAACGTTTAATTATTACAGCTTCTGGTGGTAGCTTCCGTGACAAAACACGCGAGGATTTGAAGCATGTAACGGTTGCGGATGCGCTAAATCACCCGAACTGGTCAATGGGTGCGAAAATTACGATAGATTCAGCTACAATGATGAATAAAGGACTAGAAGTCATTGAAGCACATGTCTTATTTGATATGCCTTATGATAAAATTGATGTACTTTTGCATAGAGAAAGTATTATTCACTCCCTAGTTGAGTATCATGATACTAGTGTCATTGCACAGTTAGGTACGCCGGACATGCGTGTACCTATCCAATATGCATTAAGCTACCCAGATCGTATGCCGCTGCATAACGGACAACGACTTAATTTAGCACAAATTGGTCAGCTACATTTTAAAGAAATGGATTTTGAACGTTATCCAGCATTGCGACTAGCATATGAGGCTGGGCGCACAGGCGGTACAATTTTAACAGCAATGAATGCAGCGAATGAAGCGGCAGTTGCGGCATTTTTACAAGGGAAAATAACATTCCTTGAAATTGACGAAACGATTGAGCGTGTCATGCAAGCACATAACAACATATTAGTGCCAGATTTGCAAACAATTTTGCATGTAGACAGTGAAACAAGAAAAACAGTGTTAGACATGGTAAAATAAAGAGAGAAGATATCGTTAATTATTCGCTTTTAAAGGTGGGGTATTATGCAAACAGCTATTGCATTTATTTTAATATTTGGCCTACTTGTATTCTTCCATGAATTTGGTCACTTCTTGTTCGCAAAACGGGCAGGGATTATGGTTCGAGAATTTGCAATCGGTATGGGACCAAAAATTTATGGGAAAACACATGGTGAAACAATCTATACGATACGTTTATTGCCGATTGGTGGTTACGTACGTATGGCTGGTGAGGACATGGATGGCGCTGAATTACAGCCGGGCTATCGAGTAGGGCTTATTGTAGATGAAGATAATGTGGTAAAGAAAATTATCTTTAATCAAAATAATAAGCAATTACCAGATCTGTTATTTTTAGAAGTTGAGCGTGCTGATTTAGAAAAGGATTTGTTTGTAGAAGGCTATGATGAAGAAGAAAATTTAGTTCGTTATAATGTTGCAAGAGATTGTATTCTCGTAGAAAACGGTAAAGAAACGTTAATTGCACCATACGATCGTCAATTTAACGCTAAAACAGTCGGTCAACGAGCTATGACAATCTTTGCTGGCCCGTTATTTAACTTTATATTAGCTTTTATTATTTATATGTTGATTGGATTAATTCATGGTGTACCTACGTATGAGCCAATCATCACAGAAGTAGTAGATAATGATCCGGCTGCACAAGCAGGAATGCTTGCAGGAGATAGAGTAGTTGGCATTGATGGACAAGTAGTTAAAAAATGGCAAGACCTGGCTGCTATTGTACAAGATCACCCAGGTGAAAATATTAATGTAACAGTTGATCGAAATGGTCAGCAAGTTAACCTAAATATGAAGGTAAAAGAAGTAGAACAAAATGGCGAAAAATATGGTCAAATAGGGGTTAAGTATGAGAGCCCACGTGAATTTAATCCATTAAAGGCTGTTGTTTATGGCGCTCAAGAAACTTATAATATGACTGCTAAAATATTTGAATTGCTTGGTATGTTAATTACCGGTAAATTCACAATAGATGCTCTATCAGGTCCAGTAGGAATTTACAAAGCGACAGAGCAAGTAGCTCAATATGGATTCATCAATTTAATGAATTGGGCTGCAATGTTAAGTATTAACCTTGGAATTATGAACTTACTACCGCTTCCAGCACTAGATGGTGGGCGACTATTGTTCTTTGGCTTCGAAGCAGTAAGAGGTAAACCGATTGATCGTCAAAAAGAGGGTCTTGTGCATTTTGTTGGTATCGTACTATTGATGATCTTAATGGTCGTAGTTACATGGAACGATATACAAAGATTTTTCTTTTAACTAAATGAAGTAAAGTTAAGTTTTTCAAGTAAAACATATTTAAAGGAAGCCCTGGCAATTACGCCATGGTGAAAATTGATTGAAAAAACATAGCTTTGAGCGCAATTTTTTTGAAACATTGCGTTCAAAGCTAAATTTGTTTATGCTAATTAGAGTATAAAAACTTATCTATTAAAAAGGTGGAACACTGAATGAAGCAAAGTAAAACATTTATCCCAACGCTACGTGAAGTACCTGCTGATGCAGAGGTAAAATCACATAAGCAATTACTACGTGCAGGGTTTATTCGTCAAAATACAAGTGGGGTATACTCGTATTTACCGCTTGCAAAACGTGTGTTAACAAAAATAGAAAACATTATTCGTGAAGAGATGGAAGCAATCAATTCAATTGAGCTTTTAATGCCTTCATTACAATCTGCTGAACTTTGGCAGGAATCAGGCCGCTGGGAAAAATATGGTCCAGAATTAATGCGTTTAAAAGACCGTCATGATCGTGATTTCGCATTAGGACCAACACATGAAGAAGTAATTACAACTTTAGTACGCGATGAAATTAAATCATATAAAAAATTACCATTAACACTTTATCAAATTCAAACTAAATTCCGTGATGAAAAGCGTCCTCGCTTTGGTTTACTACGAGGTAGAGAGTTTATTATGAAAGATGCATACTCTTTCCATGCATCACGTGAAAGTTTAGATGAAACATATGATGATATGTATCGTGCCTATTCAAATATTTTCTCTCGTCTAGGTTTAAACTATCGTGCAGTTATTGCAGATGCAGGCTCAATTGGTGGGAAAGGCACACATGAATTTATGGTGCTTTCAGAAATTGGAGAAGATACAATTGCATACTCTGATACGTCTGATTATGCGGCGAACATCGAAATGGCAGAAGTTCTTGTAGACTATCAACCATCAGATGAAGCATTAAAAGAGCTTGAAAAAGTGGCAACACCAGATCAAAAAACAATCGAAGAAGTATCAGCTTTCTTAAATGTTGAACCTTCAAATGTCATTAAATCATTAGTGTTTGACGTTGACGGTGAATTAGTGGTTGTACTTGCTCGTGGAGATCACGAAATTAATGATATTAAACTGAAAAATGCGCTTGATGCTGGTTCTGTTGAACTTGCTAGTGAAGCGGCGATTCTTGAAGCATTAGGCTGTGGAATTGGTTCAATCGGTCCTGTTAAATTACCAGTAGACATAAAAGTAGTAGCTGACAATGCTATTAAATCGATTCGTAACGGTGTTGCTGGTGCGAACGAGGATGGTTTCCACTTAGTAAACGTTAACCCTGAGCGTGATTTTGCAGTGAATGAATACGTAGATATTCGTTTTATTCAAGAGGGTGATCCATCTCCTGATGGACAAGGTACTATCAAATTTGCAGAAGGTATCGAAGTTGGTCATATTTTCAAATTAGGAACAACTTACTCTGCAAAAATGAATGGTACATTCTTAGACGAGCAAGGTAAAGCACAGCCATTCATTATGGGATGCTATGGTATTGGTGTATCACGTATTTTAGCTGCTGTTGCAGAGCATTTCCAAGATGAAAATGGTTTTGTTTGGCCAACACAATTAGCTCCTTATGATATCCATGTTGTTCCTGTTAATACAAAGGATGAAGCGCAGGTTGCCTTAGCTGATGAACTTTATGGTTTATTGAAATCATACCGTTATGATGTGCTATTAGATGATCGTGCTGAGCGAGCTGGGGTTAAATTTGCAGATGCTGATTTAATTGGCTTACCTGTCCGTGTAACAGTAGGTAAAAAAGCAACTGAAGGTGTTGTTGAAGTGAAATTCCGTCAAACAGGTGAAACGTTTGAATGGAAAAAAGAAGAGGTCATTGATCGCTTAAATGAATTTTTTCGCAAAAATTAATTTCCTTTAGAGCTTGTCCCAAAAAGGATGTAATGGCACTAAATAGATAAAAGATTCGCGCCACTTCTCGGGGACAGCGAGCCAAGCATGAATTCATAGATGTTTAGGATTTGTGAGGCTTGACGGTCGCCCGCGGAAAGGGAGCGAATTTTTTCTTTGGTTCGTAAACGTTGGTGAGGAAATAAAACAAGGGGCTTTTAAGACTGCCTCTTTCTGAAAGTAGGTGTCAATAGATTGGAACAGCAACAAGAAGCAAGATCGAAGTTTCAAATGCTCTTGCAACAACTAGAGTTAACAGATGATGTGTATATGTCCTTTTTTGAAGAAGGTGAATTATCAAGACTAACTGTACACAAAAAGAACAGGCTATGGAATTTTACCATTAAATTACGAGATGTACTTCCTTTTCCACTATACCAACTATTTCGTACTCGTTTGACTGAAAAATTTTCAGCGATCGCTCAAATCCACACAACTTTTGATACAGTAGAGAAAAATGTTACAGAAGAACTTGTCCAACAATATTGGCTAACAGTAGTAGAACAAATAGATGAAATGGCGCCACCTTTAAAACATTGTCTAGCATCGCAAATGCCTATGTGGAATGGGCAAAAAATTACTTTATCCTGCATGCAAGAAATGGAATTTATGATGCTGAAAACAAAGTATGCAGAAAAGCTTTCCGAAAGCTATAGTCAATTTGGCTTTCCACACATTGTGATAGATTTTGTGCTTCAAGATCAAACGGAAGAAATGATTGCGGCACAGGAAGCTTTCATGGAACAGAGGCGTTTAGAGGAAGCAGCTTTAGCTCAGCAAGCGATACAAGATTACCAAAAACGTGAGCAGGAGAAGAAAGAAAATCCAGCTATTGCGAACCTTGGCGACCGCCCATTCCAGCTTGGTATGTTAATTAAAGATGATGAAACAATGGAAATTAAACGCATTGTTGAGGAAGAACGCCGTGTTATCATAGAAGGTTTTGTTTTTGATACGGAGATTAGGGAGCTGAAAAGTGGTCGCTCTTTATTACAAATTAAAATTACCGACTATACGGATTCCATCGTTGTAAAAATGTTCTCGCGTGATAATGATGATGCAGAGCTAATGCAACATTTGAAAAAAGGTATGTGGGTTAAAGTTCGTGGTTCTGTACAAACTGACACATTCATTCGTGATTTAATCGTTATGGCAAATGATATCAATGAAATCAAAAAAGAAACACGACAGGATAAAGCGCCAGAGGGAGAAAAACGAGTTGAATTGCATTTGCATACACCAATGAGTCAAATGGATGCTGTGACACCAGTTGATAGACTCGTTGCACAGGCTGCAAAATGGGGTCATCCAGCCGTGGCTATTACCGACCATGCTGTTGTGCAATCCTTCCCAGAGGCATATTCTGCAGGGAAAAAGCATGGAATAAAAGTTATTTACGGTCTGGAGGCTAATTTAGTAGACGATGGTGTACCGATTGCTTATGCATCTGAGCACCGATTATTAGCTGATACTACCTATGTCGTGTTTGACGTAGAGACGACAGGGCTATCAACTGCTTACGATACTATCATTGAGCTCGCTGCGGTGAAAATTAAAGATGGCAATGTGATAGACAAATACGAAAGCTTTGCAAATCCACATCATCCACTTTCAGCAACGACCATTGAACTGACAGGTATTACAGATGATATGGTACGAAACGCGCCAGAAGTAGAGCAAGTCATTAAGGAGTTCCATGCATTTATCGGAGATGGCATAGTAGTAGCCCATAATGCATCGTTTGATATGGGTTTTTTATACACAGGCTATAAAAAATTCGGGCTAGAGGGAACGATTCATCCAGTTATTGATACGTTGGAGCTTGCCAGAATGCTTTATCCAACGATGAAAAACCATCGTTTAAATACACTTTGTAAAAAATTCAATATTGAATTAACCCAGCATCACCGAGCTATTTACGATACAGAGGCAACTGGTTACTTACTTTTACAGCTGTTAAAAGACGCAGATGAATTAGATATCAAATACCACGACGACTTTAATAAGCATGTTGGTGGTGGAGATGCTTATAAAAAGGGACGACCAATGCACTGCACAATATTAGCGGTAGATAATGCTGGACTAAAGAATTTATTTAAAATAGTCACCCACTCCCATACAAAAACTTTCTATCGTGTACCCCGCGTAACACGAGCGGTTCTAGAGCAATATAGAGAAGGTTTATTAGTTGGATCAGGTTGTAGTAATGGTGAATTATTTGAGACGATGATGAATAAATCCCCAGAGGAAGCAGAGCAAGTTGCGAGATTTTATGATTATATTGAAGTTCAACCAAAGGCAGTGTATGCACCTTTAATTGAGCGTAATGTCATTCGTGATGAATGGACACTTGAAGATATTATTCGCAAGCTCGTAAAGCTAGGGAAGAAGATGGATAAACCAGTTGTAGCTACCGGTAATGTCCATTACTTAGATCCGACAGATGGGATGTTCAGACAAATTCTAATCGGTTCTCAAGGTGGCGCCAATATTTTAAATAGATCGAAGCTGCCTGAAGTTCATTTTAGAACAACTGATGAAATGCTTGAAGAATTTGATTTTTTAGGACCGGATCTTGCAAAGGAAGTAGTTGTTACTAACTCTCAAAAAATCGCAGATATGATTGGTGATGTTAAGCCAATTAAAGATGATTTATATACACCAAAAATCGAAGGCTCAGATGATGAGGTCACAAATTTAACCTATGAAATGGCTCATCGTATATACGGAGAAGAGTTGCCAGAAATCGTGAAGGCTCGAATTGAAAAGGAACTAAAGTCAATTTTAGGCCATGGTTTCGGAGTAATTTATTTAATTTCTGCGAAGCTTGTGAAAAAATCATTAGCTGATGGCTATTTAGTAGGTTCCCGTGGTTCAGTTGGTTCTTCATTAGTGGCGACCTTTATGGAGATTACGGAAGTAAATCCACTTCCTCCTCATTATGTTTGTCCGGATTGTAAGCATTCCGAGTTTTTTAATGATGGTTCAGTAAGCTCAGGCTTTGACTTACCAAATAAAGATTGTTCTGAATGTGGAACGCCGTATAAAAAGGATGGACAGGATATCCCATTCGAAACGTTCCTTGGCTTTAAAGGAGATAAGGTACCTGATATTGATTTGAATTTCTCAGGGGAATATCAACCACAAGCCCATAACTATACAAAGGTATTATTCGGTGAAGATTATGTATATCGTGCTGGGACAATCGGTACAGTTGCGGAAAAAACAGCGTATGGCTATGTAAAGGGCTATGCAAATGATAATAATCTACATTTCCGTGGTGCCGAGGTAGATCGATTAGTGCAAGGCTGCACGGGCGTAAAACGTACAACAGGGCAGCACCCTGGGGGGATTATCGTAGTACCGGATTATATGGATATTTTTGACTTCTCACCAGTGCAATTCCCTGCGGATGCACAAGATGCAGAATGGCGTACAACACACTTTGATTTCCATTCCATTCACGATAATATTTTAAAACTTGATATTCTTGGGCACGATGATCCGACTGTGATTAGGATGTTGCAGGATTTATCGGGGATAGATCCAAAAACCATTCCAACAGATGATCCAGTCGTTATGAAAATCTTTAGTACTCCAGAATCTTTAGGCGTAACAGAAAAACAAATTGGCTGTAAGACAGGAACACTCGGTATTCCTGAGTTCGGTACCCGTTTTGTACGCCAAATGCTTGAAGATACAAAGCCATCAACATTCTCAGAGCTTGTGCAAATTTCAGGACTTTCACACGGAACGGACGTATGGCTTGGTAATGCGCAAGAGTTAATTCAAAACGGTACATGTGTACTGAAAGAAGTAATTGGCTGTCGTGACGATATTATGGTGTATTTAATTTATCAAGGTCTAGAACCGTCACTGGCGTTTAAAATTATGGAGTCCGTGCGTAAGGGGAAAGGTTTATCTGAAGAATTCGAAGCAGAGATGCTAGCGAATAAAGTACCAGGCTGGTATATCGAATCATGTAAGAAAATAAAATACATGTTCCCGAAAGCCCACGCGGCAGCTTACGTGTTAATGGCTGTTCGTATCGCTTGGTTTAAGGTGCATTTCCCGATTCTTTATTACGCAGCGTATTTCACAGTACGTGCAGATGATTTTGATTTAATTGCGATGGTACAGGGCTCGCAAATGATTCGTGCAAAAATTGATGAAATCAATATGAAGGGCTTAGATGCTTCAACAAAAGAAAAAAACTTATTAACTGTAATGGAACTAGCACTTGAAATGTGTGAGCGCGGTATGAGCTTCCAAAAGGTGGACTTATATCGTTCGCAGGCTAGTGAATTTATCATTGATGGAAACTCTTTAATCCCACCATTTGACGCAATTCCTGGACTTGGTACGAACGTTGCTAAACAAATTGTGGCTGCACGTGAGGACGGAGAATTTTTATCGAAGGAAGATTTACAACAACGAGGTCGAGTATCCAAGACATTAATAGAATACATGGATCAATTAGGTTGTTTAGAAGGAATGCCTGATGCGAATCAGTTATCACTTTTCTAAAATAAGAAGGTTAGACTGAAGACATCATCATCATAACGAATAACTTATAAGCCTTATGCTCAAATTAAGGCTATAAAGTTGAGGATGACATTTGTTAAAATGTATACCTTGTATAAAAGTTGATTGGAGTGGAGGCTAGGCGACTCCTTGGGGATTAGCGTCACAGATGAGACCCTGGAGCGAGCATCGCGAGTGAAGCGGCTCATCGGACGCCCCCAGGAAGCTCTGCTCTGCGCGAAAGCGAAGCGTCAGTGGCAAAGCGCCAAGCCGGAACGGAAATCAACTCTCACGTTATGGTGATGAACCCTAATTTAAGCAAAAAATTCAAATTCCAGACACAATTATGCCGAGGCATAATTGATTAGATGTCTAGAAAAAGGAAATTTGCATTGTGCTGTAAACTATGCTATCCTTATGGTAATAATTTGTTGATATTTTTCCAGCAAAAGAGTGGGGCCTTCCCGCTCTTTTCTGTTGTTATACCGTAGCAAAACAAATTTTTGACTAACCGCAGGTAAGACCGTTAAATTTCACCAAAGCTACTGGTGGAATTTCTGTTTTATTACGCTAGAATTAGATAGATACAGGAGGAAACAATGAGCAAAGTACCATCTTTAATTGAAGAGCTCGCTAAACCGATTGTTGAAGAGTTGAATCTTGAGCTAGTAGATGTCGAGTTCGTAAAAGAAGGACGTAACTGGTTTTTACGTGTTTATGTGGATACACCTGAGGGTGGAATTGACATTGAACAATGTGCTCAAGTAAGTGAACGACTAAGTTTACTGTTGGATGAAAATGATCCAATTACACAAAACTATTATTTAGAAGTTTCTTCACCTGGAGCAGAACGTCCATTAAAAAAAGATACTGATTTTGAAAAAGCGATTGGCAAATTTATTTATGTTAAAACATATGAGCCTATCAAGGACATGAAGGAATTCCAAGGCTACTTAACGTCATACGATGAACATACATTAGTGATGGAAGTACGCATTAAAACGCGTAAAATTACAGTAACAATTGAACAAGAAAAAATCGCATTGGCACGACTTGCCATCGATTTTTAAGCATAATGCATATTTAGGAGTGAAAACAAAATGAGTAGTGATTTGTTAGATGCGCTAAATGCGCTGGAAGAACAAAAAGGAATTTCAAGAGATGTGTTAATTGAAGCAATAGAAGCGGCATTAGTTACAGCTTACAAACGCAACTTCAATCAAGCACAAAATGTCCGTGTTGACTTAAATTTAGATAAGGGCTCTATTCGTGTCTTTTCACGCAAAGATGTTGTTGAAGAAGTAGAAGATGACCGTTTACAAATCTCTGAAGAAGATGCCAAGGCTATCAACCCTGCATATCAATTAGAAGATGTGGTTGAGCAAGAAGTGACACCTCGAAACTTTGGTCGTATTGCTGCACAGACAGCGAAACAAGTTGTTACACAACGTGTACGCGAAGCAGAACGTGGCCTAATTTACGAGCAATATGTGGACCGTGAAGATGATATCGTGACAGGTGTAGTTGAGCGTTTAGATGCTCGTAATATCTACGTAGGTCTAGGAAAAGTAGAGGCTGCATTACCACAAAACGAACAAATTCAAGGTGAAACATATCATCCACATGATCGCATCAAGGTCTATATTACAAAGGTTGAACGTACAACACGTGGACCACAAGTTATTGTTTCACGTACGCATCCTGGTTTATTACGCCGCTTATTTGAAATGGAAGTACCTGAAATTTATGAAGGTATTGTAGAAATTAAATCAATTGCTCGTGAAGCAGGGGATCGTTCTAAAATCTCTGTTTTTGCACATAACGAAGAGGTAGATCCAGTAGGTTCATGTGTAGGTGCAAAAGGCGCTCGTGTGCAAACAATTGTAAATGAATTAAACGGTGAAAAAATCGATATCGTTGAATGGTCAGAAGATCCAGTTGTATTTGTAGCAAATGCTCTTAGCCCATCTAAAGTTTTAGATGTTCAAGTCAATGAAGAAGAAAAATCTACTACTGTTGTTGTTCCAGACTATCAATTATCACTAGCAATCGGTAAACGTGGTCAAAATGCTCGTTTAGCGGCTAAGCTAACTGGCTGGAAAATTGATATTAAGAGTGAAACAGATGCCCGTGAGTTAGGTATTTATCCATCTGCAACAAGCACTTTCGTACCTGCTGAGGATGAAGAAAGTGATTTTGATGATGTGACAGTTGACTTATATCAAGACGACGAAGAATAAGTAAGAAAGCCCGTGTGACTAGTTAGCTGCCATTATTCAGTGGGCGTTGGGCTGCGTCGACTGAATAATGGCAGAGCCTATGTTGGAAAATATTATGGTTGAAATCCAAATATATATAATGTAGTGCAATGGCTAGTCCACCTCTTACGACAAGCTTCAGAGAGGAAAGGTGATTCTTATGGCTATTAATAAAAAAGTACCTCTTCGAAAATGTGTAGCTACCGGAGAAATGCTACCAAAGAAAGAAATGATTCGTGTCGTTCGTTCGAAAGAGGGCGAGGTAAGTGTTGATGTCTCCGGAAAAAAACCCGGACGTGGTGCCTATGTCTCTAAATCGGAAAAGGCGATTGAAATCGCCCGTAAGAAAAATGTTTTAGGGCACCAACTTGATGTTAAAATTCCTGAAGAAATTTACGATGAGCTTATTTTGTTGATTCGTAGGGAGTCTATTATATGATTAATAATCAAGCGGTGTATAATTTGCTTGGGATAGCGGCAAGAGCCCGTAAAGTGATTTCAGGAGAAGAGTTAGTAGTAAAGGAAGTCCGCAATGGTAATGCTAAGCTAGTACTGCTTGCAAACGATGCTTCTAAAAACTCTAGCAAAAAAATTCAAGATAAATGCACGTATTACAACGTTGAGTATCATGTAATTGGTGATCGTTATGATCTAGGACATGCTACAGGTAAGGAGGCCCGAGTGGCTTTAGCTATTACCGATAAAGGTTTTGCAAGCAAATTGTCTAGTCTACTCAACGAAAAATAATCGGGGGTGAGCAGATGACCAAAATCAGAGTTCATGAATATGCGAAACAAGTGAATAAAACGAGTAAAGAGGTTATTGAAGCACTAAATAAATTAAATGTTAGTGTAACAAACCATATGTCAATGTTAGAAAAAGACATAGTGGCAAAGTTAAACCAATCATTTAAAAATATAAAAGATGTGAAGCAACCTACTCAAAACGTATCGCAAAAATCACAGCAATCGGTGAAAAAGCAAGATGGGCAAAAGCAGCAATCTGCTACTTCCAAGCCTAAAGCAAATAATCAGCAACAAACGTATCAAAACTCAAATTCGTCTAACGAAAAATCTAAGAATACAAAAGGTAGTCAAAATCGAAATATGACAAATAATAATAATAACAATAATAATAATAATAATCGTAGAGGTGGCGGAGGTTACAACCAACGTCCAAAACCAGGAATTCATGGCGGAAAACGTCGCCATCCAAAAACACATCAGCCAAGTCTGCCAGTGAAACAAAAGGAATTACCAGAAAAAATTACTTTTGTTGAATCACTTTCAGTAGCGGAATTAGCTAAAAAATTACACCGTGAGCCATCAGAAATTATTAAAAAATTATTTATGCTTGGTGTAATGGCAACAATTAACCAAGAATTAGATAAGGATGCAATTGAATTAATTTGCGCAGACTATGGTGTAGAAGTTGAGGAAGAAATTCGTGTAGATATTACGGATTTAGAAACACACTTCGAACAAACAGAAGAAGTTAACGAGGCAGACTTATCAGAACGTCCTCCTGTAGTAACAATTATGGGTCACGTTGACCATGGTAAAACTACATTATTAGATTCTATTCGTAATACAAAAGTTACAGCAGGAGAGGCTGGAGGTATTACTCAACATATCGGTGCTTACCAAGTAACTGAAGGCGACAAAAAAATTACGTTCCTAGATACACCTGGACACGCTGCGTTTACAACTATGCGTGCGCGTGGTGCGAAAGTAACGGACTTAACGATTTTAGTAGTAGCTGCGGATGATGGTGTTATGCCACAAACTGTAGAAGCGATTAATCACGCAAAAGCAGCAGAAGTACCAATTATCGTTGCAGTCAATAAAATGGATAAACCTTCAGCTAATCCAGACCGTGTAATGCAAGAGTTAACAGAGCATGGCTTAGTTCCGGAAGCTTGGGGCGGCGAGACTATTTTCGTACCGATCTCAGCATTAAAAGGTGAAGGCATTGATACATTACTTGAAATGATTTTACTTGTCGCTGAAGTTGGAGAATTAACAGCGAACCCTAATCGCTTAGCACTTGGTACAGTAATTGAAGCTCAACTAGACAAAGGCCGAGGCTCTGTTGCAACACTTTTAGTACAAGATGGAACATTAAAAGTTGGGGACCCAATTGTTGTCGGTCATACTTATGGGCGAGTACGTGCTATGGTGAATGATAAAGGCCGTCGTGTGAAAGAAGCTGGACCATCAACGCCAGTAGAAATCACAGGCTTAAATGAAGTACCACAAGCTGGTGACCGTTTCGTTGTCTTCGAAGATGAAAAAACAGCACGCCAAGTTGGGGAAACTCGTGCAATGTCAGCGATTCAAGCACAGCGTTCAGAAAAACAACGCGTAACGCTTGATAACTTATTCGAACAAATGAGTCAAGGCGAAATGAAAGAGCTAAACTTAATTGTTAAAGCTGACGTTCAAGGTACTGTAGAAGCTATGGCTGCATCATTAATGAAAATTGATGTTGAAGGCGTAAACGTGAAAATTATTCACACTGGCGCTGGTGCGATTACAGAATCAGATATTTCTCTTGCTGCTGCTTCAAATGCAATTGTTATTGGCTTCAACGTTCGTCCAGATGTCAATGCAAAACGTGCTGCAGAAGAAGAGGGCGTAGATATTCGTCTACACCGCATTATCTATAAAGTAATCGAGGAAATTGAACAAGCAATGAAAGGTATGCTTGATCCAGAATTCGAAGAAAAAATTATTGGTCAAGCAGAAGTTCGTCAAACAATTAAAGTATCAAAAGTTGGTACAATTGCTGGTTCATACGTAACAGAAGGTAAAGTAACTCGTGATTCTGGCGTACGTGTAATCCGTGACAATGTAGTAATTTTTGAAGGTGAATTAGATACACTTAAACGTTTCAAAGATGAAGTTAAAGAAGTTGCAAGAGGTTACGAATGTGGTATTACAATTACAAACTTCAACGATATTAAAGAAGGCGACATTATTGAAGCTTATATTATGGAAGAAGTTAAACGCGTATAATGATTGTTTATGCAGAAGTTGAATTCATGATTCAAACTGCCCATTCGTTGAAGGAAAAACGTGCTGTTTTACAGCGTATGCTTACCCGCACTAAGCAAAAATTTAATGTATCCATTGCTGAAATTGACCATCAAAATGTATGGCAACGCACGAAAATAGCGCTTGTAGCTGTTTCTTCTTCAAAAGAAGCAGCCGAGCGTGAAATTAATCACGCGCTTCACTACTTACAGTCAAATCCGGCTTGGGAACAGCTAAATGTGTGGCGAGACTATTTATAAGTAACATTAGAAGTTGTGTTGTATGATTTAGTCATACCTTGCATGTAAATATATGTGCAAGTGAGGATACAACTTTCTGTACATCGAAATTGAGGTGACAAACTATGTCTCTACGCTCAAACCGTGTCGCTGAGCAAATGAAAAAAGAGCTTGGTGATATTATTGGACGTAAAATAAAAGATCCGCGTGTTGGTTTCGTTACTGTTACTGGTGTTGAGGTGACAGGTGATTTACAGCAAGCGACAATTTATATTACAACTCTAGGCAATGAACGTGAAAAAGAGGAAACACTAAAAGCTTTATTAAAGGCTTCTGGTTTCATTCGCTCAGAAATTGGCTCACGAATCCGTTTACGTCGTACACCAGAACTAATCTTTGAGTTCGATTCATCGATTGAATATGGAAACCGTATTGATTCATTGCTACGTGGTTTACACGAAGAATAAGTTTAACTAAAAAAGTCTGCCATATGCATTTTCATGCAGGCAGACTTTTTACATTCATCAAAAAATGCAATAGAACATTTTGTGGTCTATCATTTTAAAATAAACTAAAAATTGAATTGATTGTAGGAGGAAATTTATGAACGGTATTTTACCGCTTTGGAAGGAACGTGGCATGACAAGTCATGATTGCGTCTTTAAATTACGTAAAATTTTACGTACTAAAAAAGTTGGCCATACAGGCACGCTTGATCCAGGTGTTGAGGGAGTTCTTCCGATTTGTATTGGTCAAGCAACACGCATTGCAGAATACTTAACTGATGCAGGAAAAACCTATGAAGCTGTTATTTCAATTGGCCGTACAACGACAACTGAGGATGCAGAAGGAGAAATGGTTGAGCAAGATAGTACGAATAAAAAGTTCACACGTGCTCAATTGCAAGAGGTTTTAGCATCGCTAACAGGTGTTATTCAACAAACGCCACCGATGTTTTCGGCAGTCAAAGTAAATGGCAAACGTCTTTATGAATATGCTCGAAAAGGTGAAATTGTCGAAAGACCTACACGTCAAGTTACTATTTCTGCATTAGAGCTACTAGATGATGTAGAAATATATGAAGGGAAAGAAATTACATTCCCTGTACGTATAGCGTGTAGTAAAGGGACGTATATTCGAACACTAGCTGTGCAAATCGGAGCGGCACTTGGCTATCCTGCACATATGAAAGAGCTCGTACGTACAGCATCAGGTACATTTACACAAGAAAATTGTTTTACATTGGCACAAGTTGCTGAGCTGATGGAAGCTGAACAAATGGATACATGCATTTTACCAGTTGAGTATGCATTAACAGATTACCCATATATTGAGATCACTTCTGCGAACGAAAAAGAAATTTTCAATGGACAAGTGCTTCCCGCAGATACATTATTAAAGAAACATGATAAAATTGTTTTTGGAATCAATGGGAAAGCATTTGCGGTTTATCAAGCCCATCCTACAAAGGAAGGGTTAATGAAGCCACATAAGATGTTTCCGACGATAGAGTAGGAGGATTTTTAGTATGGAGGTCATTCATTTAAAATACCCACACCAACTACAGCAAGAAAGCATGCAGCCATATTCATTGGCACTTGGTTTTTTTGATGGTGTACATAGAGGGCATCAGGCAGTTATTAAGGCAGCGAAGGAAGAAGGAGACAAGCGTCAAATTCCAACGGCTGTTATGACATTCGATCCCCATCCTTCTTTAGTGCTTGGCGGACGTAACGAAAAAGTATTTTATATAACGCTATTACAGCAAAAACTGCAGCTTTTTGAAGAACAGGGTGTTGATACAGCATTTGTTGTACATTTCACATCTGATTTTGCAAAGCTTTCACCTGAAGCGTTTATTGATACATTTATTCGTGGGTTGAACATTCAACATGTTACAGCTGGCTTTGATTATTCTTTTGGTGCATTTGGTAAAGGTACAATGGAAGATATGCGTGCATTGAGTAATGGAGATTACGGCGTAACGGTTGTTGAAAAGAAAACGGATGATATTGAAAAAATTAGCTCAACACGTATCCGTAAGCTTTTGCAAGAGGGAGATATGGAAGAAGCAAGATTGCTCCTAGGACGACCATTTGAAGTTACTGGTATCGTTGTACATGGTGATAAGCGAGGACGCACAATAGGTTTCCCAACTGCAAATATCCAAGCGTTGGAGGGGACTTATATTCCAGCAAGCGGTGTATATGCGGTTCGATTACTTGTCCAAAATAAATGGTATGATGGTGTATGTAATGTAGGCTATAAACCAACATTTAAAGATCCGAATGACAAGCAATTATCCATCGAAGTCCATATTTTAAACTTCGAAAAAAATATCTACGGTGAAGAAGTACATGTCGCTTGGTATAAACGTATAAGAAGTGAACGAAAATTTGATGGTATTGAAGCATTGAAAGCACAAATCGAACAGGATAAACAGGAAGCAATTGACTATTTCAAGATTATTACAAAAAGTTAAAGCGTATACCATGAATATAAGTTGATTGGAGTGGAGGCTGGGCGACTCCTTGGGGATCAGCGTCACAGATGAGACCCTGGAGCGAGCAACGCGAGTGAAGCGGCTCATCGGACGCCCCCAGGAAGCTTTGCTCTGTGCGAAAGCGTAGTGCTAAGGTAGTGGCAGCAACAAAGCGCCCAGCCGGAACGGAAATCAACCATACACGTTACGGTGTGAGCTATATTTTATCGAGTTAATGCACATTAAAACTACTTTAACATATGAATAGGCTGACGTTATCGCTTGCTTGACCTTTTGATTTATGGTAACATTCATAAGTGCATAATATGCTTAACCTTAGCTCGGTATATCGATGACTCCAACGAATACTGTGCTAATGGGGATAAACAATTATTTAGGAGGTCCATACAAATGGCTATTTCAAAAGAACGTAAAAACGAAATTATTGCTGAGTTCCGTACTCACGAAAGTGACACTGGTTCTCCAGAAGTACAAGTTGCAGTATTAACAGAGGAAATTAACGCTCTAAACTCGCACTTACGTACACACAAAAAAGATTTCCACTCTGAGCGTGGTCTTCTTAAAATGGTAGGTCGTCGTCGTCACTTATTAAAATATCTTCGTGAGACTGACGTACAACGTTACCGTGAACTAATCACTCGTTTAGGCTTACGTCGCTAATTGCAATCGAAAAGCGGGATTAATCCCGCTTTTTCTTTATGTTTATAAACATTAGGAAGATAGTAAGCTTAAAAAGCCTATATGACATGAATTTCAAGCAAAAAAATTTGTTTCAATCAAATATAGAAATAAATCCTAAATAAATTGGCAATAACTGAATTTAAATGTATGATTATTTGATGAAATATTTAGCATAGAACAAGCATTTTTGGTACACTTACTATTAGTACATACAGACGAAGTAAGTGTTTTTATAATAGAGAGGGGTTCATTGAATGAACGAAAAGAAAGTCTATTCCTATGAATGGGCTGGCCGTCCACTTGTAATCGAAGTTGGACAGTTAGCAAAACAAGCAAATGGGGCCGTATTAGTGCGCTATGGTGATACATCTGTACTTTCAACAGCAACAATGTCAAAATCACCGAAACCACTTGATTTCTTCCCATTAACAGTAAACTACGAAGAACGTTTATACGCAGCAGGTAAAATTCCTGGTGGTTTTATTAAACGTGAAGGACGCCCATCTGAAAAAGCAATATTAGCAAGCCGTTTAATTGACCGACCAATTCGTCCAATGTTCCCAGACGGTTTCCGTAATGAAGTACAAGTTATTTCAATGGTTATGTCTAACGATCCGGATTGCACGTCTGAAATGGCTGCAATGGTTGGTTCATCATTAGCGTTAGCTATCTCTGATATTCCATTCGACGGACCGATTGCAGGTGTACAAGTTGGATATATTGACGGTAAATTTATTGTGAACCCAACAGTGGAACAATCTAATCAATCAACAATCCATTTATCTGTAGCAGGTAACAAGGATGCTATCAACATGGTTGAAGCTGGTGCATTAGAAGTACCGGAAGAAGTAATGCTAGAAGCCATTATGTTTGGTCATGAAGAAATCAAAAAAATTATCGCTTTCCAAGAGCAAATTGTTGCAGAAGTAGGGAAAGAAAAATTACCGGTAACATTATTTGAAATTGATGAAGCGATTCAAGCAGATATAAAAGCAGCTTGTGAGACTGACATGCATGATGCAATTCAAACTGCAGAAAAACATGCACGTGATGAGGCTATTCAAGCGGTAAAAGACCGCGTTATTGCTTCTTATGAAGAGCAAGAAGCGGATGAAGTAACAATGAAGCAAGTTTATACAATTCTAGATAAAATGGTTAAAGACGAAGTACGTCGTCAGATTACAGAAGATAAAGTTCGTCCAGATGGTCGTAAGTTAGACGAAATTCGTCCACTTTCTTCTGAAACAGGCTTATTACAACGTACTCACGGTTCAGCATTATTTACGCGTGGACAAACACAGGCTCTTTCTATTTGTACATTAGGTGCACTTGGTGATGTACAAATTATCGACGGTTTAGGTGTGGAAGAATCAAAACGCTTTATGCATCACTATAACTTCCCGCAATTCTCTGTAGGGGAAACTGGCCCAATCCGTGGACCAGGTCGTCGTGAAATCGGTCATGGTGCACTAGGAGAGCGTGCTCTTGATGCGGTTATTCCAGATGAATCTGTATTCCCATATACAATCCGTTGTGTATCAGAAGTACTTGAATCAAACGGTTCTACATCTCAAGCTTCTATCTGTGCTTCAACGTTAGCGATGATGGATGCTGGTGTTCCATTAAAAGCACCTGTAGCAGGTATTGCAATGGGTCTTATTAAAAAAGGCGAGCATTACTCTATTTTAACTGATATTCAAGGTATGGAAGACCACCTTGGAGATATGGACTTTAAAGTTGCAGGTACAGCTAAAGGTGTAACAGCACTTCAAATGGACATTAAAATTGATGGTTTATCACGCAATATTTTAGAAGAAGCATTAACGCAAGCTAAAATTGGTCGTATGCACATTTTAGAATCAATGCTTGCTACTCTTGCAGAACCACGTGAAAAACTGTCTACATTTGCACCGAAAATTGTGATCGTGAAGATTAATCCTGATAAAATTCGCGATGTTATCGGACCTGGTGGTAAACAAATTAACAAAATTATTGAAGAAACTGGCGTAAAAATTGATACTGAGCAAGATGGTACAATTTACATCTCTTCTGCAGATGAAGAAATGAACGCTCGTGCAAAACAAATTATCGAAGACATCGTACGTGAAGCAAAAGTTGGCGAGTATTACTTATCAACAGTTAAGCGTATTGAAAAATTCGGTGCGTTCTGTGAAATATTCCCGGGTAAAGATGGCTTACTTCACATCTCTGAAATTCAAGAGGAACGTACAAAACAAGTTGAAGATGTCTTAAAACTTGGCGATCAATTACTTGTAAAAGTTATTGAAATTGACAAGCAAGGTCGTGTGAATTTATCTCGTAAAGTTGTTATCCAAGAGGAAAAAGAACGTGCTGAGCAAGATAAATAATAAATTGTAAAAAAGGCTGCGTATAATGCGCAGCCTTTTTTAAATCAAGTATAAGGAATTTGGTTCTATTTTGTGGGAAGCTTCACAATGTGATGTAGAACCAGAGATATAATTGGGGGAGATTTTTTGGTACAAGTACATACATGTCAGAATGGTGTGCGTATTGTGTCTGAGCAAATCGATCATGTAAGATCCGTTGCGCTAGGCATTTTTGTTAATGCAGGATCTCGTTATGAGCTACCTGAGGAGAATGGTATTACTCATTTTATAGAACATATGCTTTTTAAAGGGACAAAAACTCGAACAGCTCGCCAAATTGCTGAAGAATTTGATCGCATTGGTGGAGAGTTAAATGCCTTTACATCCAAGGAAAACACTTGTTATTATGCAAAGATTTTAGACCATCATGCAGAGCTTGCAGTCACAATATTAGCAGATATGTTCTTTAATTCTACGTTTGCTGAAGAAGAATTAGAGAAGGAAAGACAAGTTGTACTTGAGGAAATATTAATGAGTGAAGACGCAGCTGATGACGATGTTCATGAAAAGCTATGGAGTGTGATGTATCCAAATGATGCACTAGGTCGTCCAATTCTAGGAACTGCGGCTACTTTAAAAACATTTACAGCAGATATGATTCGTAACTATATGGCTAAACATTATGGACCAGAATCAGTTGTTATTTCAATAGCAGGAAATATTTCTGCGAAGCTCATGCAAACAATTGAAGACTTATTTGGCCAATATCAGCCATCACCACTTGTAGTTGAACCGGTACTATCGAATCCTCATTTTTATCCAGGAGAGATTTCAAAAACTCGTGATACGGAGCAGGCGCATTTAGCCATTTCTTATCCAGCGATCGGTGTAAAAGATCCAGATATGTATAGCTTTATTGCACTTAATAATATAATTGGTGGTAATATGAGCTCGCGTTTGTTCCAAGAAGTACGCGAAGAACGAGGTTTAGCCTATTCAATATTTTCTTACCAATCTTGTTATGCTGATGTTGGAGCATTTACGATTTATGGTAGTACAAGTCGTCAGCAATTATCACAGCTTCAACATACAATTGATGCGACATTACTTGATATCGTAGCTGGTGGCGTGACAGAGGAAGAACTTATGAATGCGAAGGAACAGTTGAAGGGTAGTTTTGTACTCGGTTTAGAGGGGACAGGCGCTCGTATGAATCGCAACGGTACAAGTGAGTTAGTGCATCGTAAACATCGCTCAGTAGATGAAGTGTTAGCGTCAATTGATGCCGTATCAATGGAATCGATTGATCGCTTAATAGCAAAAATCTTGAAAGCTGAGCCAGCCATTTCAATTATTGGCCCAGAAGCTTAAAATACATGGAGCACAAGACTATCGTTATAGTTTGTGTTCCATTTTAATTGAAAAGTCTTAATAGGAGGATCTCGATAGCTTTCGAGGTTCTTTTTTTTGTTGAAAATGCTCATTATCAATTAGAGGTTGCCATTCTCAATAAAGTTTGATAGTATAATTGATATTGAAAATCATTATCAATTAAATGGAGGCAATTATTATTATGAAAAATTGGTTAGGTGTTGGACTTCTGGCATTATCACTTACATTAGTTGGATGCTCCCAACAAGAAAAAGAGGAAAATAAGGAGTCACAAAAAGACGGGACATCACAGCAACAGGAAATATCAGAATCAACTAAAGTACAGGAGGGGAAATTTGAGGATGGTGTAGATGAGGAGGCATTTCAAAAAGCATTAGCTAGTTTTCCCGCAACAGTTCCTGAAAAAATCGTTACTACATCGGTTCCTTTAACAGAGATGCTACATATCCTTGATATTACACCTGTAGGCGTTCCAACATCGACAAATCCGATTCCGGCAGATTTCGATGCTATTAAACGAGTTGGCTCACCTATGGCACCGGATTTGGAAATTATTTCAAGTCTACAAACGGACTTAATAATTGGGGCTTCTTCTCTACAAAGTTCACTGGATCAAGCACTCCAGGGAATGAATTTACCAACAGCCTATCTACCGACAGATTCTTATGATGACTTGAAATTGAGTTTCAAGGTACTTGGTACATATTTTGGAAAAGAAGAAGAAATGAATAAAGTACTACAAAATATTGTTACAAAGGAAAAGGAACTTGAAACAAAAGCACAAGGAAAGAAACTTCCATCTGTCATGCTTGTTATCGGCACATCTGATTCCTTCATGGTTATGAATGAGAAATCCTATTTAGGTAGTCTAGTTGAGCGTTTAGGCGCTGATAATATCGCTAAATCAGTATTAAAAGCAGAATCAACTTATTCAGCAATGAATTTAGAAGATATAGTTGTTGCTGATCCAGATATTGTTTTCGTATTAGCATCAGGCGACCATGGAGCAAACGAAGATAAATTCAAACAAGAGATTGAGAAAAATAGTGCGTGGAAACAACTCTCAGCTTATAAAAACGACAAGATTTATATGCTTGATTATAGTACGTTCGGTGTAACATCCATTTCTAATGTTGAGACAGCACTTACGACAATCGCAGATTATTTTTATAAATAACAATGAGGTAAACCTATGATTAGTACAAAAAGAAGTCGCATCATTATTATCATAACCTTTGTGCTAACAATGTTAGCAGCTATCGTTGCGATAGGGCTAGGGAGTGTACATATTACAATCCCAGATATTTTAACAACAATTGTTAATGGTCGTGATAATGATAGCATGTATACTACAATTATTTGGGATATCCGTCTTCCACGCGTTTTACTAGCACTTATAATAGGTGCTAATATTGCAATCTCCGGAGCATTATTGCAGGCAGTAATGGGAAATCCACTAGCTGATCCAGGGTTGACGGGTGTTACAAGTGGAGCAGCAGCATTTGTTTTAATTATTATATTAGCAAATCCAGAATTCACTCATCTTATCCCAGTCGCAGCCTTTATAGGTGGTTTAATTGCTGCAACTATAATTTATGCACTTGCCTGGCGACGAACAGGCATTACACCTATTACTATTATTTTGTCAGGAGTTGCAGTGAATGCACTGTGTGGTGGAGTTATTGGATTTTTATCGATTCTTTATAGTGATCGACTACCATCAGCAGTGCAATGGATGAATGGTAGTTTAGCGGCCAAGGGAAATGCATCACTGAAAATGATTTATTTTTACGCAATAATAGGTTGGATCGTATCCATCTTTGCGATACGCAAGGCAAATATTATACGTTTAGGAGATCAAGTGGCAGTAAATTTAGGGGAAAATGTAACTCGTATTCGTATTATGTTATCTATTTTAGCAGTATTTTTAGCAGCTATCTCGGTAGCTGCAGTCGGAATGATTGGCTTTATTGGCTTAATCGTACCGCATATGGCTCGAATGCTTGTAGGCTCAGATTATAAATATCTACTACCCATGAGTATGGCAATGGGGGCTATTGTGTTACTTATTGCTGATACTGGAGGACGAACATTATTTGCGCCACTCGATATTCCAGCAGGTATTCTAATGTCTGTCATTGGTGGGCCTTACTTCTTATATTTAATGCGAAAGAAGGCGTTTTAATGTTAAAAATTGAACAGCTATCTGTCCGCTATGATCAAAAAGAAGTTGTCCATAATTTTTCTTTTGAAGTTGCGAAAGGTGAGATCCTATCCATTATTGGACCCAATGGCTCTGGAAAATCTACTATTTTAAAGGCTATTGCTCGTATGCAGCCTTATAATGAAGGAACAATTATCTTTGATGGCGAAAATATCCGTCGACTCTCGTCCAAAGACATAGCAAGAAAAATGTGCATGTTGAGTCAAAAAAATCAAGCTCCAACTGATATATCTGTTAAAAACCTAGTGGCATACGGTCGATATCCACATAAAAAGTGGTTTGAGCGTTTAAATGCAGAGGATGAGGCGATTATTGATTGGGCACTTGAGAAAACACATCTCACACATTACAGAGAAAAGCCTATTGCAGCTTTATCGGGTGGTGAAGCACAGCGAGCTTGGATAGCAATGGCTTTAGCGCAGCGGCCACAAGTTTTATTGTTGGATGAGCCAACGACATACTTAGATATCGCACACCAACATGAAATTCTAGAATTAGTGAGAGAGCTAAATTATGAAATGGGTATGACGGTTGTGATGGTGCTCCATGATTTAAATCAAGCATCTAGCTATAGTGATAAAATTGTAGTTGTAAAGGATGGTCAACGCGCCAAAGTTGGCACTCCTGAAGAGGTAATGACCGAAAAGATGATTCAGCAAATATACAGAATGGAAGCAGAAATTCAATATGTATCATGGGATAGTGCTCCACGGGTTCAATTAAAAAGTACTGTCAAAGCATAGGAGGAAGTAGGATGCGAAAAGAAATTGATATTGAGCAAGTAAAGCAAGGCTATGAAACATTTATTCAAGGAAAAAAAAGCTGTGTGTTAAGTCTAGTGGATAGTGAAGGGAAACCTTTTAGTAGCACTACTCCATTTGTGCGTGTGAATGGTAAATTTTACGTCTATATTAGTCGTATCGCAGAGCATTTCCAATTCATGGAGCAGGCTCAATTTGTAGATTTACTTTGCGTGGCAGATGAGGCAATAACACCAAATCCATTTGCAGCAGAACGAGCACGTTGGCAATGTAAACCAAAGCATTTAGGGAATGAAGGGTATGAGGAAGTATTTGCAGCCTTCAATAAATTGCATAATGCTAAAATGATGGAGCTGTTACGTACACTTGATTTCTCATTATTTGAGCTCACACCATTGGAAGGCCGCTACGTGATAGGCTTTGGTAAGGCATTTACAATTGATATAGCGAATGATACGTTAATCCATGTAGTAATTGATAAAAAATAGGTTGCCCTTTTTCGGCAACCATTTTTTTATTCTTTAAAAAACCTCTCTTGCTAAATATAAGGTAAGGCTTTGAAATAAAATAAAAATACTAATGATTAGACTCATGATTGTAGGGATCAAAATAATTATCAGGAAATTTCCCACTACTTGTGATAAATAGTAATGGATAGGGAAATTAATTATAAAAATAATGAAGATGGCTGTTATCATTCGAAAATGACGCGTCCGCTTTGTCTCGTCTAGATGATGGATATAAAACTGGATGGAGATGAGTAAAGAAGCACTGCTAATATAAGCGAAATACATAGCGAAATGCTCTGAAAAATTCTCGTCAGCTGCAGTTTGTGAAAAATAAGCAGGTGCTATTAGAACAAAAAGTAGCATCACGATGCCGTGACAATATAGAAAATCGGCTTGTAGCTGTGTTTTTCTCGTCAAAGGCAGACTATTTACGAACATTTCCCAATTTACTTTTTGATCGTCCTCATAGATCCCTCTAACAATGGAAGCAGAAAAAACTACAGCAAATATTACTATCGCGGGATTATCTAAAAAAGGTATTTCCATGTAACTTATGATCATACAAATAATGACTGCAAAAAGAATGGACCATTTTTGGACCATTATCCTTTGTAAAAGTAAAGCCTGCATTGTCTATTTCCCTCCTAGAATTCTTTGCGTTGATATATTGCGGTTGAAATGAGAGAGGACAGCCATAAGATTAAAAGTCCGGCAAAAGGAGCAAAAAACATATATTGTTTTAAGTTGGATAATGTTAATGTGATATCTGGTAAATACTCTTTTAAAAGATTAAATAAGATACTAGGTATGAAGCAAAGAGAAATAAGAAACAATCTGCCCTTTATAGAACCAAATTTAATGTAGATCGGTAATAATAGTGCTAGCATACAAAAGGCTAATGTCACAAGGAGATTAAATGTTAGAAAAAACTCTGCTGATGCCCAGTTATTTGTAAAACGATGAATGATAAATACAATCGGTAGTGCGAGGATAAGCCCAAAAAGCATAAGAAGGACACTAAGTATATATTTACTAAGTATTATGTCCCCTTTTGAAATGGGCAAAGTATTTGCATATTTATCCCAATTGCTTTGTTCATCATAAGTAAGAGCAGTTATAGCTTGAAAGGTCACGATAAATATAATAAGTGTAAAGAGTATTAAACTTTGTTGCATAAAAATTGATACAAATAGGAAGAAAATCAACAGGAAGGCCTGTGCTTTTATTTGACGCTGAATCGACATTAAATCTTTTAAGATAAGACCAGCCATAATCAAACACTCCCTTTCACATAAAATAGCATAATATCCTCTATAGAAGGTTTTTCAAGGGAAAATACCTCATTTACTTCATTTTTTAGAACTAAGGCTTCTATACCAAAGGCTCCATTACGTTTTCTTATAATGGCGTGTTCTGGTATTGCACTTACTTCCTCTTTATTAGCTTTAAATATTCCGTACTCATAGAGCAGTACGTCTTTACCTTCACTAAATAGAATTTCACCGTTATGAATAAATGTAATATAGTCCGCAATCTTTTCTAAATCGCTTGTTATATGAGAAGAAAATAGAATGCTATGCGTTTCATCTTGCATAAACGTTAAAAATAAATCGAGAATTTCATCACGAATTATCGGATCTAGTCCACTCGTTGGTTCATCTAAAATTAAAAGTTTTGGATGATGCGACAATGCTATTGCTATGGAAAGCTTCATCCTCATTCCACGGGATAATTCTTTAACCCTCTTCTTCTCGGGAACTTTAAATTGTGCTAATCGCTCAAAATAATAGCCTGAGTCCCACGTTTTGAAAACTTTTTTCATAATTTTGTCGAGTTGCGTCGCATTAAGTGTTTCAGGCACATGTAAATCGTCAAAAACCACACCGATGTCGTTTTTTATCGATAATTCATGTTCGACAACATCCTTACCGAATAGCAAAATTTCGCCATATTCTTTTTTGAGTAAATTAAGTATGCATTTAATTGTAGTAGACTTTCCAGCACCGTTTTCTCCTACAAAACCCATGACAGTTCCTTGAGGTACTGAAAAACTTACATCTTTAAGAGAAAACCCTTCAAAGCTTTTCTGTAAATCATGAACTTCAATAACATTCATTTAGTTGTCCTCCTCCAAAATTAATGAAAGTAACTCCTGTAATTCCTCTTTGGTCATTCCCGCAGTTTTGGCCGTTTTCACTGCTTTTTGCATGTGTTCTTCAACTTGACGCAATAATTCCTCGCGTAGAAAATCTTGATTTCGTTCTGTAACAAAGCTTCCTTTCCCAGCTACCGTTTCGATAAATCCATCCCTCTCTAAATCAGCATAAGCACGTTTCGTTGTCATAACGCTGATTTTTAAATCCTTTGCAAGTGCACGAATTGATGGTAGTGCGTCACCTGCCTGTAATTTATTGGCAAGTATCGCTTCCTTAAGCTGTACGGTTATTTGCTCATAAATGGGTTTATCACTGGCGTTGCTTAAATGGATATGCATAAATTTTTCACCTCGCACAACTGTATATATACACTATACACGGTTGGAATGGTAAATGCAACATTTTCATACTTTGGGTAAGGGTCACGAATTGCAAAATCTCGGCATATATTGGGGTAACGGTTCAAGGAGGGAGATGAGGCATGCTACTATCAGAGATGGTGGATAAAGAGTTAATTCAAATTGAGGGTGGCGTACATTTTGGTATATTGGCACATACAGAATGTCTAATAGATGTGCAAACAGGAAAGATTCACGGTTTTGAGATTGTTAAAGATAAATTACCATTCCAAAAAAAGAAAGTAAAAGTTAGTGAAATGATACCTTGGCATGAAATTATACTAATTGGAGAAGATCGTATTTTATTTAACAAAACAACGACGGTTCAGTCAGAATTTTTACAGTGAGGTGAGCTTTTGGAAAATGAAAAATGGCTTGTTATCGGTGAGGATCTAAGATTAAAGGAATTAGCTACAATGCTAAGAAGCCCATCGAGAACGGTATTTTATAAAAGAACATCAGTTTGGAATGAAGAGTTAAATAAACTTGTATTAGAATTCCAACCAAATAGAATTATCCTACCCATTCTTCCGCTTAAAATTGAAGTGGAACAGCTTTATGGGATATCTCAAGTTAAGTTTTACACAGGGCGTTTGACTATGCATTGGAAGCAATTGCTTGAGAAAAATGAAACAAATTGCTATTTACAACAAGAATCTTTTATTTGGCAAAACGCAAGATTAACAGCAGAGGGATTTATCGCCACGTTTTACGGACTCGAGCAAAAATGTATTTACGGACAAAACTTTACTATCGCAGGTTTCGGACGTACAGCCAAAATGCTCGCATCTTTACTCGTCAAAATGGGCGCTAATGTCCATATAGTTGCGCGTTCGGTTGTACAAGTGAGTGAAGCAAAGGCATATGGTTATAAAGCTACGAATTTAGATGATCGCAAATGGTCAATTAATGATGGGATTTTTATCAATACGATTCCAGCTAAATGGATTACAGAATCATTCCTAGATCATGTCCCAGCTGTCCTATATGATTTGGCTTCAGAGCCTGGATGTTTAGATATAGACACTGAGCAATTACAAACGTACGTACTATTGCCATCATTACCTGGGAAATACTTTGCACATGATGCAGCTACAATATTGTGCAAGGCAATAGAGGAGGAAGAAAATTGCTATTAGGTAAACGAATTGGTTTAGGTATTACAGCCTCTCATTGTACGTATGAGGATGTAGTACCTAAAATTCAAAACTTTATAGATGCAGGAGCAACTGTTATTCCAATAATTACGCATTCCGTGTTACATGCGGCTACGCGTTTTGGTACCGGAGAAGAGTGGATTGCAAAAATAGAGGAATTGACTGGAGAAAAGGTTGTTTCCTCTATTAAAGAGGCAGAACCATTTGGGCCATCTAATCCATTGGATGCGATGGTTATAGCACCAATGACAGGTAATAGTATTAGTAAATTTGCGAATGCAGCAACAGATAGTCCGGTATTGATGGCTGCTAAGGCAACATTGCGAAACGGTTCGCCTGTTGTCCTAGGCATCTCAACAAATGATGCTCTTGGCTTAAATGGTATGAATATTATGAGACTGCTAAATGCTAAAAACATTTACTTTATTCCATTCGGGCAGGACTCCCCACATTCCAAGCCAAATTCCTTGATTGCTGATTTTGATCAAATGGTCGCAACTGTACATGAAGCGATTACGGAGAAAAAGCAATTACAACCACTGTTTATACAATATTTCAAATAATTCACGAATTACACACAATTTTCAGTATTTTTGTGATACAATAGCACACATTATGTAACATGTATTCAAGGAGAGATGACAGATGACAAAGCAGTTAACAGTTGCGGTTGTTGGAGCAACAGGGGCAGTAGGCACAAAAATGATGGAGCAGCTAATTAAACGGAAATTTCCAATCGGAGATATTAAGTTCTTAGCTTCTGCACGTTCAGCAGGAAAACCAATCGAATTTAATGGTAAGACATATACAATTGAAGAAGCGACACCTGAAGCTTTTGAAGGCGTCAATGTCGCTTTATTCTCAGCTGGTGGATCTGTATCAGCGGTGTTGGCGCCAGAAGCGGCTAAACGTGGTGCGGTAGTGATCGATAATACGAGCCATTTCCGCATGGATCCAGAAGTACCACTAGTTGTTCCTGAAGTAAATAGAGGCGATCTTGCTAAGCATAAAGGGATTATTGCGAATCCAAACTGCTCTACAATTCAAATGATGGCTGCACTTGAACCTATTCGTAATACATTAGGTTTAACAAAAATTATTGTATCGACATACCAAGCAGTTTCAGGTGCAGGTATTTCTGCTATTCAGGAATTAAAGGCACAAAGTGCAAATTGGGATGCAGGTAAGGATGTAGAAGCAAATATTTTACCTTCTGGTAGCGACAAACGTCATTATCCAATCGCTCGTAATGTCATTCCACAAATTGATAAATTTACAGACAATGGCTTTACATATGAAGAAATGAAAATGATTAATGAAACGAAGAAAATCATGCACGCACCAGAGCTAAACGTAGCTGCAACTTGTGTTCGGGTGCCAGTTGTTTCAGGACACTCTGAATCTGTTTATATTGAAGTAGAAAAAGATGCAACGATACAGGAGATTTTTGAAGTATTACGCAATGCACCAGGTGTGGTATTACAAGATGATATCGCAACACAAACTTACCCTATGCCTATCTTTGCAGAAGGGGAAGATGCTACTTTTGTAGGGCGTATCCGTCAAGATTTAGACAACAAAAAAGGATTCCACCTATGGATCGTTTCTGACAATCTTTTAAAAGGCGCTGCATTAAACTCAATTCAAATTGCAGAAGCAATGCTGGAGGATAACTTACTATAAGAGGGGTGTAAGGATGAATTTAGGGCGAATTGGAACGGCGATGATTACGCCGTTCAAAGAAGATGGCACGATTAATTATCCAGAACTAGAACGTATTATTAATCATTTGATTGATAATGGTACAGATTGTATTGTCGCATGTGGCACAACCTCTGAAAATCCAACTATGTCCACAGAAGAAAAAATTGAAGTTGTACGCTTTACAGTAGAAAAAGTAGCAGGTCGTGTACCAGTAATTGCAGGTACAGGGGATAACGAAACTGCTTACTCTATTGCAATGACGCATAAGGCTGAAGAAAATGGTGCAGATGGTATCATGCTTGTAGCACCATATTATAATAAGCCAAATCAACGCGGTATTTTTGCGCATTTTGAAACAATTGCAAAAGAAACTAGATTACCTGTCATGCTTTATAACGTACCAGGACGTACAGGCGTCAATGTTGCCTATGAAACTTCCGTAGCTTTAAGTAAAATTCCTAATATTTCATGGATTAAAGAAGCAAGTGGCAATTTAGATCAAATGGGCGATATTATTGAGAATATTGATTCAGATGATGACTTTTTAGTGTATAGTGGGGATGATGGTCTAACACTTCCACTACTAGCAATCGGCGGAGCAGGAATTATTTCAGTTGCTGCTCATGTTGTTGGAAATGATATGCAATTAATGATTAAAGCGTTTGAAGAAGGAAATCACGAGCTAGCTGCTAAAATTCACCGAGCATTATTACCACTTGTACGTGCGCTGTTCGCACAGCCAAACCCATCGCCTGTAAAATATGCGATGACCAAATTAGGCTTTGATACACTTAATGTTCGTCTGCCAATGATGGAAATGACAGATGAAGAAAAAGCAAACTTTGACCGAATTTGGGATACGTATCAAGAAAAAGCGAGAAGCTTTAGAAAAATAAGTACCTTTAGTTAATTTACTTAAACCTTCAGACCGTAAACAAACTCGAGATTTTTTAGTTTGTTTACGGTCTTTTTGATTATATAGAAGAATAAGCTGTTACTTTCCACATTTCGGGTATTTCAGGGACATATATTTAATAAGAATGTCGGAATCTTTTCGTGAAAAATATCGGTATCATTCCTGAATTTATCGAAATACTTTTTAACTTGCTCTAATAGTACACATAAGTTGTTTTGTAAAAAATTTCTGTTTCCACCATGAAAGATGTATTTTTAATTTGTGCAAAAGCTTTGCAAACCGTATAATGAATCTTAAGTGGTTGCTGTTCGGGATATTTTTTAGGAGGAAATAAATTGACAAAAAAGAAAAATGAACTAATTCGCATCATTCCACTTGGTGGCGTGGGCGAAATTGGGAAAGCAATGTACGTAGTAGAGATTGACGAAGAGCTATTTGTAGTGGATAGCGGCTTAATGTTCCCAGAAGACGAAATGCTGGGCATTGATATCGTAATTCCTGATATTACGTATTTAGAAGAAAATAAAGATCGTGTGAAAGGGATATTCTTAACACATGGTCATGAAGATGCAATTGGCTCGATTGCCTATGTACTACAAAAAATAAAAGCGCCGGTGTACGGATCAAAATTAACTATTGCACTTGCAAAAGAGCATTTAAAAGAATTGCCTGCACCACATCAGGTGAAATTCTTTGAGGTTACGAACCGTAGTCGTATGAATTTTAACTCAACGTATGTGACATTCTTCCATACAACACATAGTATTCCCGATTCGTTAGGGGTAGTGTTCCATACATCTGAAGGAGCAATTGTTCATACAGGTGAGTTTAAATTCGATCAATCTGCGACAGGTAAATTTAAACCTGATTTAGCAAAAATGGCTCAGTTAGGAGAAGAAGGCGTATTTATTCTGTTATCTGAGTCGTGTGAAGCTGAGCGACCAGGTTATACGACATCTGAGATTGTGATTGAAGAGCAATTATCAAAAACATTCCATTCAGTACCAGGTCGTATTTTAGTTGCTGTTTATGCATCGAATTTTATTCGTATTCAACAAGTATTTACACAAGCTCAAAAGTCGTTCCGAAAAGTAGTCATTGTAGGAAAACCTTTAGAAAAAGCTGTGGATTTAGGTGTACAGCTTGGCCACTTAACGGTAGAGGAAGAAACAATCATCCCTATCTCAGAAATGCAAAAATATCAAGATGATGAGATTATTATTATTGCTACAGGTAATAAAGGGGAACCACTTGATGCATTAGAAAAAATCGTCCGCAAACATCACCGAGACATTAAAATTAAGAAAGATGATACAGTCTTAATTACATTTACTCCGTCTCCGGGTATGGAAGTACAGATGGCTAACACGATGAACTCTATCGCAAAAGCGGGTGCAGAAATTCTAACATCTAGCAAAAATGTACATGTGTCGGGTCACGGTAGCCAAGAGGATTTAAAATTAATGCTAAACTTAATGCAACCGAAGTACTTTATCCCTGTGCAAGGTGAGTATCGCATGCTTATTGCTCACTCTAAGCTTGCTCAACAGCTAGGTATGCAAAAATCACAAATTTTTATCGCCGATAAAGGGGATATTGTAGAATATAAAAATGGTAAAATGCGAATGAGTGGCCGTGTACAAGCTGGTAACGTATTAATAGACGGTATTGGTGTTGGCGATGTAGGTAACATAGTACTTCGCGATCGTAAGTTATTATCGCAGGATGGTATTTTCATTGTTGTAGTAACACTAAACCGTGCTCAGAAGAAAATTGCATCTGGTCCAGAAATTTTATCACGTGGTTTCGTATACGTACGCGAATCAGAAGAATTAATGGTAGAAGCTTCTGATATTGCGAGAAATGTTATTGAAAAATACGTTGGTAAAGATACATTTGAATGGACAAATATTAAACAAGAAATTCGAGATACACTGAATACGTATTTATTCCAAAAAACGAAGCGCCGCCCAATGATTATCCCAATCATTATGGAATATTAAAAATGACAGCTCATCATTAAATGAAAAAGGATTTTCTAGCCGAATGTGAACGGTGGAAAATCCTTTTTTTGGCTCAATCCTAAAAGATAGGAATGGCATTTATTGAAACATATACTATTTATATAAGTTGATCTTCGTTCCGGCGGGGTGACTCCTTGGTGCGAAAGCGAAGCGACAGTACAAAGCGATCAGCCGGAACAGAAATCAACCACACGTTATGGTGATGAGTCTTTTTTTTGAAATAATCAAGTTCTACATGTTATTATTCGCTACATATAAAGAATGGATTACAAAAGAAGGTGAAATAGATGGCGACTAGTAAAAAAAGAAAAGTCACTAAAGGAAAAACGACTACAGAAAAAAAAGAAATGCATCCGCTTATGTATGAAATTTTAGGGCTTATTTTAATTGCATTAGCGGTGATCATGATTTTTGAATATGGTATGACTGGACGTATTTTACAAACGATAGCAATGTTTCTTTTAGGAAATTTACATTTTGCTGTGCCATTTATGCTTATATTTGTTGCGTTATTACTGATGATTGGGCAGAAAAAAATAAGCATTTATGATCGTCTAATATTGGGTATGCTCCTCATTGTTATGAGTTTAACAATTTTTAGCCATGGTATTTTGTTTGAACAATTATCTAAATCTGGTGGTTTATTATCAGACTCTGTTTTGCGAGAATCTTGGCGAATTTTAATTAATTCAGAGGGTATTATCCATCGGAGTAATGCACTTGGTGGCGGTATGATTGGTGCACTGTTATTTAGTGCTCTACACGTATTATTTGAGGCAACAGGTGCGAAGGTCGTCGCATGGGTTATTTTCTTTATCGGCTTAATTTTAGTAACAGGAAAGGCACTTGTTCCATATTTAGCGGCAAAAATGCCCGACCTTTTTGGTAAATGGCAAAAGAAACATCGTGAGAAGAAAAAGGGTGTGCCAAAGAAACTTAAAAATCGCCGCTCAAAAGTAGAAAGCAAGGATGAAATTGCAGCTGTCGATCAGGAACCTGAGATACATGAGGAAGAAGAGGATTCTCATGAACCGATCATTTCTGCCTTCACTCAAAATGTGTCTCATGAACGAGAAACATATACAGTAGCTGAAAATGAAGATATTGAACATGGATATCTTGTTGATGATGTCCATATTGAAGGTGCAGATGCTGTAGAAAATGCAGATTATCAACTTCCGTCTTATAATCTATTACAATTACCGCCACAGCATGACCAAAGTGGGGAATATTCTGTCATTCAGGCAAATGCGAAAAAGCTTGAGCAAACTTTGCAAAGCTTTGGTGTAAAGGCAAAAGTAACGCAGGTACATTTAGGCCCAGCTGTAACGAAATACGAAATATTACCAGATATAGGTGTGAAAGTAAGCAAAATTGTAAACTTACAGGATGATCTTGCCTTAGCACTTGCTGCGAAGGATATTCGTATGGAAGCACCTATTCCTGGGAAGTCAGCAATTGGCATTGAAGTACCAAATAGTGAAGTAGCAATTGTTACACTACGTGAAGTGTTAGAGTCTAAAGATGGTGCAAAGCCAGAAGCATTATTACAAGTCGCATTTGGTCGTGATATTACTGGACAAGCAGTACTCGCTGAACTCAATAAAATGCCACATTTACTTGTTGCAGGTTCAACAGGTAGTGGGAAAAGTGTGTGTATAAATGGTATTGTCGTATCAATCCTAATGCGTACAAAACCACATGAGGTAAAGCTGATGATGATTGACCCGAAAATGGTGGAGTTAAATGTTTATAACGGAATTCCCCATCTACTGGCTCCAGTTGTTACAGATGCACGTAAAGCGTCACAGGCTTTAAAGAAAGTTGTATCAGAAATGGAACGTCGCTATGATCTATTTTCTCATACAGGTACTCGTAATATCGAAGGCTACAATGGCCATGTACAAAAGGTCAATGAACAAACGGGTGAAAAACAACCGAAATTACCTTATATTGTGGTAATTGTAGACGAGTTAGCGGACTTAATGATGGTTGCTTCAAGTGATGTAGAGGACTCTATTACTCGTTTAGCCCAAATGGCACGTGCAGCAGGGATTCATTTAATCATTGCAACCCAACGACCAAGCGTAGATGTGTTGACAGGTGTTATTAAAGCAAATATTCCTTCGCGCATTGCCTTTGCGGTGTCATCAGCAATCGATTCTAGAACGATATTAGATATGGGTGGAGCAGAACGCTTGCTCGGTCGAGGAGATATGTTATTTTTACCAGCGGGTGCTTCTAAACCAAAACGTGTGCAAGGTGCTTTTTTATCAGATCAAGAAGTTGAGTCAGTTGTTAACTTTGTTATAGAACAGCAAAAGGCACAGTATCAGGAGGAAATGATTCCGACCGAAGAAGAGGCAATTTTAGAGGAAACGGATGAATTATTTGATGAGGCTGTACAGCTAGTTGTGAGTATGCAAACGGCCTCAGTTTCGATGTTGCAACGCCGCTTCCGTATCGGCTATTCGAGAGCTGCTCGTATTGTCGATCAAATGGAGCAACGCGGTATTGTCGGGCCTCCAGAGGGTAGTAAGCCTCGACAAGTACTCATTCATCAATACGATAATTAGTGCCAAAAAGGCGACAAAAAAATGAATAATGTTGAATACTTCAAGTAGACCAAATTCAATTTAAAATTCGAAAGCAATTACGCTAAGGTGTAATTGCTTTCAGTCTATAAAAATGTTATATTAATGAACGATTAGTAGGAATGTTGTACATCAGATGTCTGATCTCTGATTTTGGTGGTGATATATGTGACTATTAAAGCAGATCATCGTCATCTCTATCTTCAAGTAATTGATCGTTTAAAGTCTGACATTGAAATAGGCGTTTTTAAAGAAAATGAAAAACTGCCTTCAGAGTTTGAATTATCGAAATCACTAGGAGTAAGTCGAGCAACACTAAGAGAAGCGCTACGACTGTTGGAAGAGGAAAATGTTATCGTGCGTCGACATGGGGTGGGGACATTTGTCAACCCTAAGCCGTTGTTTACATCAGGTATCGAGCATTTATCGAGCATTTCTTCTATGATCGAGGCGGCAGGTATGGAACCCGGTTCCCGCTTTTTAAAGGCGACGGAAAGCATACCTTCTGAGGAAGATTTAAAACGCTTCCAATGTGATGGCGAAGATAAGATACTCACAATTGAACGTGTCAGAACAGCGGATGGTGAGCCGGTAGTATACTGCATAGACAGATTACCAGCAAGCTTCCTGCCAACTGACTTTGTAGAAAAAAAGGAAGTTTCACTTTTCTCTGCACTTGAACAATCCGGTAAAATTCATGTTGCCTATGCTGTTACATATATTGATCCAATTGGGTATCATGAGCAAGCTTCACCGATTTTAAATTGCGGGCGTGAAACAGCTCTTTTAGTATTAAAGCAGTTGCATTACGATGATCATGATCAAGTAGTGCTGTATTCAAAAAATTATTTCCGAGCTGATAAATTCAGCTTCCATGTAGTTCGTAAACGGGTGTAGAACATTTCTAAATATTTCCTGCTAATTACAATACCTTTGGGGGGTTAATCAAATGAAAAAACGTAAATTTGGCTTAGTATTATCATCAGTTTTAGCTGCAAGTGCAATCTTAGGTGCATGTGGTACGAAAGACGAAGAAAAACCTGCAAAAGAAAATGAAAATGCATCATCTGGCGAAAGCAACAAAGAGGAAGCATTCTCAGTAGCAATGGTTACTGACGTAGGTGGCGTTGATGATAAATCGTTCAACCAATCTGCTTGGGAAGGTGTTCAAGCTTACGGTAAAGAACATAACCTAGAAAAAGGTAAAGGCTTCGACTACTTACAATCAAAAACAGATGCAGACTATGAAACAAACTTAAATAACTTAATACGTCGTAACTTCGATTTAGTATATGGAATCGGTTTCATGATGGCTGATGCAGTTGATGCTGTTGCTGCAGAAAACCCTGAAAAACAATTTGCATTAATCGACGCTGAAGTAAAAGCAGATAACGTTGTTAACGTTCTTTTCAAAGAGCAAGAAGGCGCTTTCTTAGCAGGTGTAGCTGCTGCGAAAATGTCTAAATCAGGTAAAATCGGTTTCGTGGGTGGCGTAGATATTCCAGTTATCAACCGCTTCGAGGCTGGATTCGTTGAAGGTGCAAAAGCTGTAAATCCAAAAATCGAAATCAAATCAAAATATACTGGCGCATTCGATAAAGCTGACCTTGGTAAAATTACTGCAAACAGCATGTACTCTTCTGGTGCAGATGTAATCTTCCACGCTGCTGGTGCAACTGGTAACGGTGTATTCTCTGAGGCAAAAGAACGTAAGAAAAAAGACCCTAATGCAAATGTATGGGTAATTGGTGTCGACGCTGACCAATACGAAGAAGGTAAAGTAGACGATAAAACAAATGTAACTTTAACTTCTATGTTAAAAGGTGTTAACACAGCAGTTGTAGATATTTCAAATAAAGCGAAAAAAGGTGAATTCCCAGGCGGCAAAACGCTTACTTATGGTTTAGCTGAAGACGGAGTGAAACTTGCAGATTCTCGTGGTGCAATCCCAGCAGATGTTCAAGCTATCATTGACGAATATAAAGAGAAAATTGCTAAGGGTGAAATTAAAGTTCCGGAAAAAGTGAAAAAATAATTCATCTTTTGATCATCATAAGGGACTTTTAGATGGCCCTTATGATGATTTTTCAATCTATCGTTATATTATGACTATTTGCAATACTCTATCGGATCATATTTCATAGAGGTAGTAATTTTTCTATGAGTTTATCGTAAGAATAGTAATGATGGTAACAAGTTGATAGAAGAAAGGTTTCTAACGATGACCTTTCCTGTATTAATTTATCTTCATTCAGAAGAATATCTACCTTTATTAGTGGGACAAGGTATGCATGAATTTTTGTTAATAGGGTACATAATGCCGCTGAACGAAGATGGAACCTTTAGCTAAGTCATTGCTGTGCTATGTTGAAAAACGTTGAACTAACAGTGACTATTGCTAGGATTATTAACAGGACGTATTGTTTATCTGTGCGCAAGCGGAGTGTTAACGAAGCGTCAGCAACACATGTTTTCCGTAGTGAAAGCAAAGTGATTAGCAACACATGTTTTCTGAAGCGAAAACAAAATGTCAGCAATACATGTTTTCTGTGGCGAAAGCAAAGCGACAGCCACAAGACGAAATTGCTAAAAGTGCCTATTAAGGGAGTGACGAAATTGGAACACGTGATTGAGATGCTAGGAATCCGAAAAGAATTCGGAAATTTCGTAGCGAATAATAACATCACCCTCCAACTGAAAAAAGGCGAAATCCATGCATTGTTAGGTGAAAATGGTGCAGGTAAATCGACTTTAATGAACGTCCTTTTTGGTTTGTATCAACCAGAGGGTGGCGAAATTCGAGTACGTGGGAAGGCTGTTAAAATTACAAACCCAAATGTGGCCAATGATTTAGGGATTGGTATGGTCCATCAACACTTTATGTTAGTGGAAAATTTCACAGTGACGGAGAACATTATTTTAGGTTCTGAACCTACAAAAATGGGGATTGTAAACATTAAAGATGCTGCGAAGAAAGTACAAGCACTTTCTGAAAAATATGGTTTAGATGTTGATCCATATGCCAAAATCGAAGATATTACTGTCGGGATGCAACAGCGTGTTGAAATTTTAAAAACACTATACCGTGGTGCAGAAATTTTAATCTTTGACGAACCTACTGCATCTTTAACACCACAGGAGATTACAGAGCTTATGCAAATAATGAAACGCTTAATTGCAGAGGGCAAATCCATTATTTTAATTACCCATAAGCTAAAAGAAATTATGGAAGTATCTGACCGTGTGACGATTATCCGGAAAGGGGAAGGGATTGGAACAGTAATAACTGCTGAAACAAATCCTAACCAATTAGCTGAAATGATGGTTGGTCGCCAAGTTGAATTTAAAACAGAAAAAACAGAAGCAAATCCTACTGATGAAGTACTTGCAATTGAAAACTTGATTGTTACAGACTATCGTAATATCGATAAAGTAAAAGGTTTGAATTTAAAAGTACGTAAAGGTGAAATTGTTGGTATTGCGGGTATCGATGGCAACGGACAATCCGAGTTAATCGAAGCCATTACTGGCCTACGTAAAGTAAAGAGTGGACATGTTAAATTAAATGGTACTGATATTACAAATATGAAACCTCGAAAAATTACTGAGGAAGGCGTTGGGCATATCCCACAAGATCGTCATAAGCATGGTTTAGTATTAGACTTCCCAATCGGTCATAATATTGCACTACAAACATATTATCAGTCTCCAATCGCTAAAGGCTTTGTCATGGACTACAAGAAAGTGTCTGAAAAAGCGCGCCAAATTATTGAAGAATATGATGTGCGTACTGGTAATGGTGAAATGACTCCAGCACGTGCCCTTTCAGGTGGTAACCAACAAAAAGCAATTATCGGCCGTGAAATTGATCGTAATCCTGATTTGTTGATCGCAGCATTACCAACACGTGGACTTGACGTAGGTGCTATTGAATTTATTCACTCTCGCCTTATCGAGCAACGTGATAAAGGAAAAGCAGTACTGTTAATTTCATTTGAATTAGATGAAGTCATGAATGTTTCGGACCGTATCGCTGTTATTTATGACGGTCAAATTGTTGATGAGTTAAATCCAAAAGAAACGACAGAACAAGAGCTTGGTCTATTAATGGCAGGACAAAGTAGTAAAAATAATATGAATGATGCGAAGGAGGGGAACGACTAATGTCAAATCGTGTCATTAATATACTCGTTCCTATTATCTCTATCATTATCGGTTTAATTGTTGGTGCTATCGTAATGGCAGTCAGCGGCTATGACCCAGTACTAGGTTATAGCGCCCTTTGGACAGGTATTTTTGGAGATTCATACTCAATTGGGAACACAATCCGTCAAATAACACCGTACATATTGGCGGGTCTTGCGGTAGCATTTGCCTTCCGCACAGGTTTATTCAACATTGGTGTTGAAGGACAGTTAATTTTAGGTTGGCTAGCAGCAGCTTGGGTAGGATATGCGTTTGAATTGCCTAAAATCATTCACTTACCATTAGCATTGCTTGCAGCAGCAGCTGCAGGTGCATTATGGGCCTTTATTGCAGGTTTCTTAAAAGCGAAATTTAAAGTTCACGAAGTTATAGCGACAATTATGTTAAACTACACTGCGCTTTATATTGCGAATGCAGTGATCAAAAAATTGTCTGACGGTAGCTTTAAAACAGAACGCGTTCATGAATCAGCTTCTTTACGTTCTCCGTTTTTAAGAGAGCTTACAGACAATTCAAGTCTTCACTATGGGATCATTGTTGCACTGTTAATGGTAGTAGTAATGTGGTTCATTTTAGAAAAAACAACACGTGGATATGAGCTGAAAGCGGTAGGCTTTAATAAACATGCTGCAGATTATGCTGGTATGAGCGTCAACAAAAACATTATTTTAGCTATGACCATTTCAGGTATGTTCGCTGGGCTTGGTGGTGCTATGGAGGCACTAGGTACTTTCGGAAACGCCTCTATTAAACCAGGCTTTACGGGTATAGGTTTCGATGGTATCGCCGTGGCCTTACTTGGTGCTAATACGCCACTTGGGGTTGTATTTGGGGCTTCATTATTCGGCTCACTTAAATACGGAGCGTTAAATATGCCAAATGCTGCGGGTATTCCAGAGGAAATCGTATCTATTATTATAGCGTTAATTATTTTCTTTGTAGCATCAGGCTATATCATAAGAGTAGCATTACAAAAATTGAGCAAGAAAAAGGAGGGGCAATAACATGAGCTTTTTAGAAATGTTATATTTCATCATCCCTTCGGCAATTCTTTATGCAACACCATTAATCTTTACGGCAATCGGTGGTGTATTCTCTGAACGTTCAGGAGTTGTAAACATCGGACTAGAAGGTTTAATGATTGTTGGTGCATTTGTTGGTATTTATGTTAATCTAGAATATGCTTCAACATTCGGTGCAGCAACAATTTGGGTGGCAATGCTGGCAGCTGTCATTATTGGGGGAATCTTCTCACTTCTCCATGCAGTTGCGTCTATTTCCTTCCGTGCCGATCAAACAGTATCGGGGGTTGCTATCAACTTATTAGGTTTAGCGGTATCCGTATTCTTGGTAAAAATGATTTATGATAAAGGTCAAACAGATATGATTACCCGATCAATAGACCGTTTTGGTATCCCGTATTTACAGGATATCCCGTTCTTTGGTCCATTATTTTTCCGTGATGTCTATAGTACGTCAATTTTAGCTTTTGCAGTAGCTATTGGGGCATGGTTTATCATTTATAAAACACCATTTGGGTTACGTTTACGCGCTGTCGGTGAACATCCAATGGCTGCAGATACGATGGGCGTAAATGTTAATAGAATGCGCTATATTGCTGTTGTTATCTCTGGTGCATTAGGTGGTCTTGGCGGTGCAGTATATGCGCAATCAATTACACTTAATTTCTCACATGCAACAATTGCTGGTCAAGGCTTTATGGCCATTGCAGCAATGATTTTTGGTAAATGGCATCCAATTGGTGCTTTAGGTGCAGCATTATTCTTCGGGGTAGCGCAAACGTTAAGTATTGCAGGAAGCGGAATTCCTTATGTGAAAGAAATTCCTGCTGTTTACCTACAAATTTTACCTTATGTATTAACAATCTTTGCATTAGCAGGATTTATCGGTAAAGCAAATGCACCAAAAGCTAGTGGCCAACCTTATATTAAGGGTAAACGCTAAAACAAACAGACAATTGTTTACAGAAAAGACTGGGCGAAAATACCTAGTCTTTTTTCTTGTACATATCTCAAGTGTTTGGGAAAATAATGGTTAGATGTAGATCTTTATTTGCTAATATGAATAGGCTCATAAATCGACCAAATGTAATTTCACATTTTTCATATACATACTTTGGATTCTTTTTGCAATTATAGACAATAGACATGTATAGTATGTGTAGTACTTTGTTATATTAAGAAAGATAAGGAGGGTTCTATATATGTTTAAAACAATACCTTTTGCAAAAGGTGTCAATTTGCATATCCGACAAACAACCCAATTTAAAACCGTGAATTTTTCAATTAAATGGAGAAGAGCATTAACGGCCACAAATGCGTCTGAACGCACTGTGTTAACAAACGTATTGCAACACAGTAATGAAAAATATAAAACAACAGCTGCATTCCGAGGTTTCTTGGATGACTTGTATGGCACAGTGTTGTATTTTGACACATCTAAACGTGGAAATGAACATACAGTACTGATGAATGTAGAAGCCGTTAATGATCATTATTTGGCAAATACAAGTGTTTTAAACGAGGTAATCGGTTTATTGCACACAGCAATATTTGAACCGAATTTAGAAAACGGTGTATTTAAGGAATCTATTGTAGAGCGTGAAAAGAAAACGGTCATTCAGCGTATTGAGTCTATTTTTGACGATAAATCTCGTTATGCGCAGCAACGTCTTCAACAAATTTTACGTCCAAATGAACCGGCCTCTATTTCTGCTAACGGAACTGTCGAGGACATTCAAAAAATAACTCCTACATCATTATTTGAAGCATATCAATCCATGCTTGCTAATGATAAAATAGACATTTATGTCGCAGGTGATATCAATGAAGACGAAATCGTAGCGAAACTAAAAAAAGCGCTACCATTTACTGATCGTACGCCTGATGAAATCCCAGCTGTGCTTCCGCAACAACATCCACAAAATGATTATGTACGTGAGCAACAAGAAATGAAGCAAGGAAAGCTGCATATTGGCTTTAGTACACCAGTACGATTTGGTGATCCGGATTTCACTAAAATGCAAATCTTTAACGGCGTGTTCGGTGGCTATCCTCATGCCAAATTATTTATGAATGTTCGTGAAAAGGAAAGTTTAGCTTACTATGCGTCTAGCTCATATGCGTCACATTATGGTTTAGTCTTTGTTGTGTCTGGGATCGAACCAAAGAATGAAGAAAAAGCATTCTCACTTATTAAGGAACAACTTACTGTTATGCAAGCAGGCAATATTACAGATTTGGAAATAGAGCAAACAAAGGCAATGCTGACAAATCAGCTAAAAGAAGCATTGGATTCTGCTCGAGGACAAATAGAAATTTTTGACCAATATAAAGATTTACCTGAGGAATTCTCTGTTGAAGCTTGGGCAAATAAATGGAAAGCTGTAACCAAGGAAGATATTGTTGAAATGGCGAAGCAAGTACAGCTAGAAGCGGTCTATTTCTTATGTGGAAAGGAGCAAGCCGCACAATGAAAACAATTGAATTCAAGCAATTAGATGAAACATTGTATTATGAAAAATTAGAAAATGGCTTAGATGTCTATATTTTACCGAAAAAAGGCTTTTCAAAAACGTTTGTGACGTTTACAACTAAGTACGGTTCTGTTGATCGTACATTTGTGCCGATTGGTGAGACGGATAGCATTACAGTACCAGATGGCATTGCTCACTTTTTAGAGCATAAAATGTTTGAAAAAGAAGATGGCGATGTCTTCCAAAAGTTTAGTGAATTTGGCGCGTCAGCCAATGCCTTTACATCATTTACACGTACGGCGTATTTATTTTCTTCGACGAACAATATTTATAACAGCACAGAAACATTATTAAATTTTGTTCAAGAGCCTTTCTTTACAGAAGCAACAGTCAATAAGGAGAAAGGCATTATTGGTCAGGAAATTACAATGTACGACGATCAGCCAGATTGGCGTCTATATTTTGGTACAATCGAAAATATGTATCATAATCACCCAGTAAAAATTGATATCGCTGGTACAATAGAGACAATTGATGGCATTACTGCAGACCATTTATACACTTGCTACAATACATTTTATCATCCATCCAATATGTTATTGTTTGTCATAGGCGCAGTAGATCCAAACGAAATGATGACGTTTATTCGTGACAATCAAGACAAAAAAGAATTCCCTGAACAAACACCAATTCAACGCTTCTTTGATCAAGAGCCGACTGAGGTTGCTATTAAAGAACGTGAGTTGCGTATGGATGTACAAAAGCCTAAGGTCTATATTGGCTTAAAAGCAAAAGAAACAAATCTTTCTGGTCGTGACATGTTAAAACATGAGCTGTCCGTTCAAATTGCACTTGAACTTATTTTTGGACGTACATCTAAATTTTATGAGAGTGTCTATGAAGATGGCTTAATTGATGAAACGTATGCATTTGATTTCACGTTAGAAAATGGCTTTGGTTTTGCTATGATTGGCTCAGATTCTACAGAACCGGCTGCATTAGAGAAAGCAATTAAGGAAGAATTAGCAAAGTATGATGGAGATGCACAATTTGAAAGTGCAGATTTAGAACGAGTGAAACGTAAAAAAATAGGTTTCTTCTTACGTGCGCTGAATTCTATTGAATTTATCGCCAACCAATTTACACGTTATTCATTTAATGATATGAATTTGTTCGATGTTGTTCCTGTACTAGAGGAACTAACGATTGAAGATTTGAAAAAAGCATTTTCTTCAATTCAGGGTGAATCTCAACAAACTGTCTTTAAAATTTTGCCAACAGAGAAGGGCGTACAGTGAAAAAGTTTGCCCTAGTGTTAGGTGCATCTGGTGAGATTGGCCGTGCTATTTGTCAGAGTCTGGCAGAGGACGGTTGGTCCATCTACATACACTTTTCAAACAATGAAATAGCAGCACAGGCTTTATACCGCTCTCTTTCAGAAAACTTCCCTATACAGGAATTTATGCTTGTACAGGGAGATTTTTCGAAAGAATCCGGGGCACAGTTGCTAGCATCGCAGATTTTTAATGTGCAAGCGATTGTCTTTGCAAACGGTCAAGCACATTATTCACTGCTTGAAGATACTACGGTGGAGGATATGGATGCATTATGGCGTGTTCATGTGCAAAATCCAATGCGTCTGACGGCATTGCTGTCATCGAAGCTTCGCACTCACGATGTCAGCTATGTGCTTTTTATCGGTTCGATTTGGGGAGAGGCTGGATCGGCTGGTGAAGCACTTTATGCCACCGTGAAGGGCGCCCAGCATGCTTTTGTGAAGTCCTATGCGAAAGAAGCGGCTCTATCACGCATTCGTGTTAATGCCATTGCACCCGGCTTTATTAATACCTCGATGAACAGTCATTTATGTGAAGAAGAGCTTGAATATATTTTAGAGGACATTCCACTAGGTATAGTTGGGCAAACAACGGATGTTGCTGAAATGGTGCGTTTCTACCTTTCTGGAAAAGCAGATTATGTAACGGGACAAATAATTCGATTAAACGGTGGCTGGTACATATAATGTTCTTTTTTGCACATGCTAAATGTGTAAAGGAGGAGAAGCATATGACGATTTTAGAAAACTGGCAAAAATGGACATCGTTTTTAGGTCAAAATGTTATGCGAGCAGAATCAAGCGGTATGTCAACGAAAATGATTCAATCGGCTGCTGTACAAATTGGGGAATATTTGGCGACAAATGTCGATCCTAAAAATGAACAAGAACGAGTGCTGTCGGATTTATGGAGCGTTGCCTCTGAAGATGAAAAACATGCATTGGCGAATTGTGTCATTAAACTTGTACAAGATAAGCATGTGCAGTAAAAAAAAGAGGAGAACTATCTCCTCTTTTTTCTGTTTATAAAGGAATTTTTTACGTTGAAAAGGGAACGTATGTAAGCCTATTTTATATGTTCAAAAAAAAAATAGTAAGTTTTTAAAAATAACGCCATAATTCCACGTATTCTAACTTTCCATTACATAAAAAATCAGCTATGATGGAACTTATAAAGGATTTTTTACGTTAACTAATAGGAAGGGAACGAGTGTGTTTGAGCGATTGGTACTTTGAATATGAAATTCAGGTGAATCGCCCTGGATTATTAGGAGATATTGCTTCACTTTTAGGGATGCTTCGTGTCAATATTATTTCAATAAATGGTGTCGATGAGGATCGACGTGGTATGTTAGTGCATACAGACAACGATGAGACAATTGAGCGTTTTCGTACAATTGTTTCGACAATGGAACATATTAACGTGACCAAATTTCGACAACCTAAACTCCGTGATCGTTTAGCTATTAGGCACGGTCATTATATTCCTCGAGATGCAGATGAAAAAAACACCTTTCGCTTCGTACGAGATGAACTTGGTATTTTAGTTGATTTTATGGCTGAACTCTTTAAAAAAGAAGGTCATAAACTCATTGGGATACGTGGAATGCCTCGTGTTGGAAAAACAGAATCGATCGTGGCGGCAAGTGTATGTGCCAATAAAAAATGGATTTTTTTATCATCTACAATGATTAAGCAGACCGTTCGCAATAAGCTCGCTGGTGATGAATTCAGTGACAATAATATTTTTATATTAGATGGCATTGTGACACGTCGTTCATCGGATGAGAGGCATTTGCAACTAGTGCGAGAAATGATGAGTATGCCTTCCATTAAGGTCGTCGAGCATCCAGACATGTTTGTTCAGCATTCAGAATATAAGATAGAGGATTTTGATTATATTATTGAATTACGTCATCATCCAGACGAAGAAATTACTTATGAAGTAATGGAAAAAAATCATATGATGTCCGAATCCAATACATTTGGAGGATTTAATTTTTAAATTGAGTTAAAGTAGGTGTTATTAGTGGCAGAATTAGGGACTCGACTGAAAGAGGCGAGACTGTCTAAAGGCTACAGTTTAGACGATTTACAAGAAATAACGAAAATTCAAAAGCGTTATTTAATAGGTATTGAAGAGGGCAATTATTCGATTATGCCGGGTTCGTTTTATGTACGAGCTTTTATTAAACAATATGCTGACGCTGTCGGTTTGAACGCAGAGGAACTTTTAGAAACGTTTAAAAGCGAACTACCAGGTACGCCAAACAATCAAGTAAGTCAATCGATAACGACTAGCCCAAGTAGAAGAAAAGTATCAAAGGGCCCTTCTACTAAAATGATGGAGGCAATGCCTAAAATAATCGTTGGTTTATTTATCATTGTCATCATTGTAGTAATTTGGGTGCTTATGCAATCTAGAAATAGTGCAGGACCAAATGTTATGGACGATTCAGCTCCATCAGAAATAGAATATGATACAAAAGCAAAACCAATAGATACAGAAAAAGATAAAGAAAAAGAGCGTAAAAAAGCTCAAACAAATGACAAACAAAACTCTACAGATTCAAAAGATTCAACAAAGGATAAAACTGACGAAAAGCAAACTGAAGATGTTAAGCAATCGATTTCAGAAGGGACTATTGAAACGGATGGAGCAACCACTTCATATACGTTAACAGGTGCTGATACATTAAAAATACGTATTGAAGTATCTGGTCCTACATTTATCGGTATTCGAAACCAACAGCAACAAGAATTACTAACAGATACTCGTGTATATAATGCTGGAGAAGTAGTAGAATTCGACGCAACATCTCAAAATTACGCTCGTATTCGTTTAGGTAATTCAACGCAAGCTAAAGTATACATTAATGACGAGCCTTTAACGTATGCACAGCAAATTGTAACGCAAAACATCGTCATCAATTTCAATAAAGAATAGTAGTCATCTAGAGATGACTACTTTCTTTCATCATGAAAGGTGTTAGAAAAATGAACATTCCAAATAAAATTACCATCTCTCGAATTTTACTTATTCCGTTCTTTGTCATTGTTATGATGTTTGATTTTGACTGGGGAACAATGTCACTATTCGGTGCGGAGATGCCTGTTCATCATTTTGTAGGTGCACTCATTTTTATTATTGCTTCAACGACTGATTGGGTGGATGGTTTTTATGCACGTAAATATAATCTTGTGACAACATTTGGTAAATTCTTAGACCCACTTGCTGACAAATTGCTAGTTTCAGCAGCTTTTATTTTAATGGTAGAGCTTAAAATGGCACCTGCATGGATAATTATTATTATTATTAGCCGTGAGTTTGCTGTTACTGGCCTGCGTTTAATATTGGCAGGTGAAGGAGAAGTTGTTGCGGCGAACCAGCTTGGTAAAATTAAAACTTGGGCTCAAATTGTGGCCATCGGAGCAGCGCTTTTACACAATACAATCTTTACACTTATTGGTATTCCATTTGATACAATTATGCTATATATTGCATTGTTCTTTACACTGTGGTCTGGATGGGATTATTTCTATCTAAATCGACGTGTCTTACTTGAGTCTAAATAAGAGAGGTCTTGAGGATCATGAATGCTGAAATTCTTGCAGTTGGCTCAGAGTTATTGCTTGGTCAGATTTCGAACACAAATGCAAGATTTATTTCTAGTCAGTTGTCCGAGTTAGGGATAAATGTGTATTATCACACTGTTGTTGGAGATAATGCACAACGTTTAGAAGAGGCTATTTCCATTGCAGAGGCTCGTGCTGATTTAATCATTTTCTCTGGTGGGCTTGGTCCTACAAAGGATGATTTAACAAAGGAAACGATTGCTCGCCATCTTGACGTACCACTCGAATTTGATGAAATCGCACTGGCAAATATTGAACAATTTTTTGCAAAACGAGGACGTCCAATGACGGATAATAATCGTAAGCAGGCTTTAATATTAGCAGGTAGTGAGGTGCTTGTAAATCATCACGGTATGGCGCCTGGCATGATATTAACAAAGAATGGGCGTACGTATATTTTGCTTCCGGGGCCACCTAAAGAACTTGAACCAATGTTCCAGTTTGAAGCAAAGCCAAAGCTTGGTGCGATGCTAAATGCCGGAGGGGTAATTACATCGCACGTTATGCGTTTTTATGGAATTGGAGAGGCGGAGCTTGAAGTAAGTGTCCAAGATATTTTAGATTCGCAAACAAACCCAACTGTTGCGCCACTTGCTTCTGACGGTGAGGTTACATTGCGTGTAACTGCCAAAGCAGAAACGGAGCAAGAAGCGCAGCAGCTTATTGCCTCGAAGGTAGCAGAGATTCAAGCACTTGTTGGGGACTATCAATATGGTATTGATGATGATTCTCTTGCCTCTAAAACAGTAGAAATGTTAGTAGATAATAAGTTAACAATTTCTGCAGCAGAAAGTTTAACAGCGGGATTATTTCAGTCAGAGCTTGCTGAAATACCAGGTGTAGGGGATGCCCTCGTTGGTGGCGTTGTTACGTATACAGAAGAGGCTAAGATTAAGCAACTTGGTATTTCGAAAGAATTATTAACTACACATGGAATTGTAAGTAGTGAATGTGCAGCGGCTATGGCTAGTGCTGTACGTAAAAAGTTTGATACGAATATTGGTATTGGATTAACAGGTGCGGCAGGTCCTACAGCGCATGATCATCAACCAGTAGGGACGGTTTGGATTGGTATTGCTATTGGCGATGAAAAACCAATAACGTATTTACTTCATTTATCGGGTATGCGTAATACAAATCGACTGCGCGCGGCGAAATTTACTTGCCATTATTTAATGCAGCTTTTGGGAGAAAGAGGCTTTAAAAAACGTTAATCAATTATGCCCCGACATAATATTGGTTCATCCCAAGTTGCGAATGACTTTTGTTAAAACGGCTATTATGTAAATAAGTTGATTGGGGCGACTCCTTGGGGATTAGCAATAGAGGAACGAAGGCTAAAACCTCACATCCTGTGATAACGCCTTCGTGACCAACATCGGTGCTGTTGTTGTCGCTACGTTGCACTTCGCTTTCGCACAGACAAAAACACTTTGCTGACGCTGCGTTAGCACTACGCTTTCGCTCAAAAAACATCTGTTGGCCCAAGCGGCTCATCGGACGCCCCCAGGAAGCTCTGCGCGAAAGCGAAGCGGCAGCGATAAAAGCGCCCAGTCGGAACGGAAATCAGCCACACGTTTTGGTGGTAATCCATAATATAGTTGAAAATAGGAATTTGGGTAATGGAAAGTTACCCAAATTTTTATTTTGAAGAAAAACGAATAAATGTTCGCTTTTTTCTTGCGTCTTCTCTTAAAAACAAGTATAGTAGAGATAGAGAAAAACAGTGAACAGTTTTCGAAGGAGGAAAAATGAATGAGTGATCGTAAAGCTGCCTTAGAACAGGCGTTAAAACAAATTGAAAAGAATTTTGGCAAAGGTTCTATCATGAAACTTGGCGAAAAGACCGATTTAGAAATCGCTACATCTTCAAGTGGTTCGTTAGCACTTGATGCTGCATTAGGTGTTGGTGGTTATCCACGTGGACGTATTATTGAAGTATACGGCCCTGAATCATCAGGTAAAACAACAGTTGCTCTTCATGCCATTGCAGAGGTGCAGGCAACTGGAGGACAAGCAGCTTTTATCGATGCTGAGCATGCTCTAGATCCAATTTACGCACAAAAATTGGGCGTCAATATTGATGAGCTTTTATTATCTCAACCAGATACAGGAGAACAGGCGCTTGAAATCGCAGAAGCATTAGTACGTAGTGGTGCTATCGATATCATCGTTATTGACTCAGTAGCAGCATTAGTTCCGAAAGCGGAAATCGAAGGAGATATGGGTGATTCACACGTTGGTTTACAAGCGCGATTAATGTCTCAGGCCTTACGTAAGCTTTCAGGTGCTATCAATAAATCAAAAACGATTGCTATTTTCATTAACCAAGTACGTGAAAAAATCGGTGTTATGTTCGGAAACCCAGAAACAACACCTGGTGGACGTGCGCTTAAATTCTACAGCTCTGTTCGCTTAGAAGTACGTCGTGCAGAAGCTATTAAACAAGGCAATGACATTATGGGTAACCGTACAAAAATTAAAATTGTGAAAAACAAAGTAGCACCACCATTCCGTACAGCTGAAGTTGATATTATGTACGGTGAAGGAATTTCAAAAGAAGGCGAAACAGTCGATTTAGGTGTTGAACTAGACATCGTTCAAAAAAGTGGTTCTTGGTACGCTTACGGTGATGAGCGCCTAGGTCAAGGTCGTGAAAATGCTAAACAGTATTTAAAAGAAAATCCAGCAGTACTTGACGACATCGCGAATAAAATCCGTGCTTCTTACGGTATTGCATCTTCATCTTACACAATTGCTGCGCATGATGAAGAAGAAGAGATGGATGAGGAATTAAAGCTTCTACTTGAAGATGAATAATATAAATGCATTGTTCCCACTCTTTATAGTGAGAGCAATGCATTTTTTTGTTTACACATACTGGGGAATATGGTTTTATAATATTTGTTAGGATATACATATATTTTATAGCGAAGGCAGATGTCCCGATAAAAAGTAACTAGTTCTAAAAAACACTTCCTAAGTACTGCTTCTACGCATGAAATTTTACTAGTTAAAATAAGTGTTAGTGTAAAAGTATTAGGTAATTACTTCTCTTAATGGATATGACTGACTTTTTTTCTTGGAGGGGCGAACATGTGCCCGACTATCCTTGACAGAGCTTGAGGCTAGCTATACAATTAAATATGTATAATTTCTGAATTATGACTTTAAATAGGCAGTACATTCTGTCTTCATTTAGTAGAGCCCATTAAAGACCTATTCAATGAAGATTGGGCCCTGGCAGATGTCATGGATATTGAAAGAACTTAATTAAGAATGTTGGCCTAAAATCTTCATATCTTGCGAAATGGCTAACTAATCTGCAACGGTAAAAACGCCACATCCGGTGACTTTACCGCATGACCGACATCGTATCGGTCCTCATGCAGACCTGAACGCAATTCGAAATCCGGGACGCAATACTTATGCCAAGGCGAAATTGATGTATGTGCCTACTGAAACTGTAATACCCAAATAGCAAGAGGAGGTGTTCATATGGATGGAATTACTATCATCTCCGCTTTGCTTGGACTCATCGTTGGTGCCGCTGTTAGCTATATCTACATGAAAAAAGTGAATGACTCAAAAATCACTGGTGCTAAACATGTCGCTGAAACAATCGTTGAAGAAGGAAAACGAGAAGCGGAGGCATTGAAGAAAGAAGCACTACTTGAAGCCAAAGATGAAACTCACAAATTTCGTACTGAAGCAGAAAATGACATTCGTGAACGTCGTTCTGAACTTCAGAAACAAGAGAACCGTTTATTGCAAAGAGAAGAGAATCTTGATCGCAAAGATGATGCTCTAAATAAGAGAGAAGCAGGCTTAGAGCGTAAAGAACAAGCTCTTAGCGAAAAACAACAGCATATTGAACAGATGGAAAGCAAAGTGGGCGAGCTAGTTGCAACGCAAAAAACAGAGCTAGAGCGAATTTCTGCTTTAACAAGAGATGAAGCAAAAGCTATTATCTTAGGAGAAGTAGAAAAAGAACTAACAACTGATATTGCTGTGATGACGAAGGAATCTGAAACACGTGCGAAGGAAGAATCAGATAAAAAAGCACGTGAAATTTTATCACTGGCACTACAGCGTTTTGCAGCAGATCATGTTGCTGAAACAACAGTATCTGTCGTGAACTTGCCAAATGATGAAATGAAAGGCCGTATTATTGGTCGTGAAGGTCGTAATATCCGAACTTTGGAAACGCTAACAGGTATAGATTTAATTATTGATGATACACCAGAGGCGGTTATTTTATCAGGCTTTGATCCAATTCGTCGTGAAACGGCTCGACTTGCACTTGAAAAACTTGTACAGGATGGCCGCATTCACCCTGCTCGAATTGAGGAAATGGTGGAAAAATCTCGTCGTGAGGTGGATGAACAAATCCGCGAAACCGGTGAGCAAACAACATTTGAAATTGGCATTCATAACTTACATCCAGATTTAATGAAGATATTAGGCCGCATGAAATATCGTACAAGCTATGGACAAAACGTCCTAAAACATTCAGTTGAGGTCGCATATTTAGCAGGCTTGCTCGCTGCTGAACTCGGTGAAGATGTAGCATTAGCTCGTCGTGCAGGTTTATTACATGACATTGGTAAGGCTATCGACCATGAAGTTGAAGGTAGCCACGTTGAAATCGGTGTGGAATTAGCAACAAAATACAAAGAACATCCAGTCGTTATCAACAGTATTGCTTCTCACCATGGCGATACAGAAGCAACATCTGTTATTGCCGTATTAGTAGCTGCAGCTGATGCGTTATCAGCAGCTCGTCCAGGTGCTCGAAGTGAGACGCTTGAAAACTATATCCGTAGACTTGAAAAGTTAGAGGAAATTTCTGAAAGCTATGATGGTGTAGAAAAATCCTTTGCGATTCAAGCTGGTCGTGAAATTCGTATTATTGTACAACCTGAAAAAATTGATGATTTGGCTTCACATCGCTTAGCGAGAGATATCCGTAAGCGAATTGAAGAAGAACTTGATTATCCAGGCCATATTAAAGTAACGGTTATTCGTGAAACACGTGCCGTGGAATACGCGAAATAATGTTAAATGTTAGAGGCTTCTCTAGATGAAAATCTAGAGAAGTCTTTTTTATAGGTGGAATTGTCATGATTGAAAGTTTTCTATCATAAAGAAAAGAAAGGGCGTTAATGATAATTTTAGAGAAAGTTGTGATAGTAATGATTGATATGCACACACATATTTTATATTGCGTAGATGATGGGCCGAGAACGGAAGAAGAATCATTACAAATGTTAAAGCAGGCTGTAAAAGAGGGAATTACGGAAATAATATCGACTTCTCATGCCCTTAAACCGCAGTTTCATGTAGACTATGCAACTGTAGTAAAACAACTAGACAACTTACGTGAATTAATCGAACATCACGATATACCGTTAACATTACATACTGGACAAGAAGTTCGAATAAACAATCATATTGACAACCTGTTTACTAATAATCAGCTACATGTGCTGGCAAACTCAAAGTATGTGCTGATTGAATTACCGTCAAATATAATTCCTAGCTATACAAATGACTTGATGACAAAATTATTAATAGCTGGTTATACACCAATTATTGCCCATCCAGAACGGAATCGTGCTATTGCTGAGAATCCGAGTCGGTTAGAGATCCTTATCCGTAATGGTGCATTTGCTCAAATTACAGCTGGAAGTCTTAGTGGACATTTCGGAAAAAAAATTCAAAAGTTTTCATTAGAGCTTGTTCGATCAAATTATGTACATACATATGGCTCTGATGTTCACAATTTGACAACCAGACCCTTTCATTTTGAGAAAGGACTTCGATATTTAGAAAAGAAAAAAGAATTAGATACAGTTGATATTTTATTGGAAAATAATAAAAGAATCATTAGTAATCAACCTTTAATTTTGTATGAGCCTGTTGAAATAAAAAGACGAGGTATTTTTTGAAAAAGGAATTATGGTAGAGAATTGGGGAGACATTTTATCCACTCTAGTGTTCTGATTTATTGATATATGCATGAATAACTTAGAAAATTAAGCAATATACTGACTACTAAACAAAGTAATTTATAAAATAATTCACGTTATTTTGAGAGTAGCTTATTAAGTACAAATTGAAATTGATGGTATTAATACTTTGAGATAAAAATACCAGTTACCCTTAATATAGTATAACATTACTGTCCTAATTGTAGCTGCGTTAGCCGTGCGTGTTATACGACTAGCGCAGCTTTTTGATTTTGAGTGTATTTTATTTCCCTGCATAAAATATGACAACGTTTAAATAATTACATTATTCATGTTCAATGAATAACAAGAAAATAGTATTCATATATGTATTAAATGGTGATTATCTAAAAATGACTAAATGATGGTTTAGACATTTAGGATTGAAGGGGTAGTGTATGGAGAAAACAATAAATTTATTTGATTTCATTAAGATATTGAAAAAACGTTTCATTCTTATAATGAGTCTTACTGCTCTTTTGGTAGGGATTGCGGCTACTATGAATTACTTTGTGCTCACGCCAGTTTATCAGTCAGAAACTCAAATTTTGGTTAATCAAAAGCTAGACACTCGGCAGCCAACGCAATTTGAGGCTCAGAAATTAGAGGTTGATTTACAATTAATCAATACGTATAGCATCATTATTAAAAGCCCTGTTATTTTAACGAAAGTGATTGAAAGGCTTGATTTGAATAGAACACCAGAGCAGTTAATGGATCAAATTTCGGTGACGAATGCAAATAACTCTCAAGTCGTTTCTGTTAAAGTAGAGGATTCTGATTCTAAACGGGCGGTAGAAATTGCGAATACTTTAGCTGAAGTGTTTAAACGGGAGATTCCAGTATTAATGAGTGTAGATAATATTACGATCTTATCTTCGGCAAAGATTAGTGAACATCCTGTTCCTATTAAACCAAATAAACTACTGAATTTGGTTATTGGGGGAGTATTCGGTTTTTTAGTAGGTATGGCAATTGCCTTTCTATTAGAAGTTTTCAATAAGAAAATTAAATCTGAACATGAAGTGGAAGAAATTTTAGAATTCCCGATCATTGGTTTTATCAGTCCAATTAAATAATTTAGAGCTAGGAGCGATTAGTATTGGTACTTTTGAGAAAAAGGAAAAAGAAGAAATTTACGACAATGCCAAGAAAATTAGTAACAGTGCTAGATGCAAGTTCCATTAGCTCTGAACAGTTCAGAGCTATACGTACAAATATTAAATTCGCTTTGCCAGATAAAGATTTAAAAACGATTTTAGTGACCTCCTCAATGGCTGGAGAAGGAAAATCCACTAGTGCAGCCAATCTAGCTGTTGTTTTTGCACAAGAAGGGAAAAGGGTGCTCATTGTTGATGCAGATATGAGAAAGCCAACGATTCACCATACATTTGAAATGTATAATACGTCAGGCTTATCTACTGTCTTAACAAGACAAGAAAAGTTACATGAAGTCGTACAGAAATCATCTATTGTAGGACTTGATGTCATCGTTAGTGGTCCTACACCTCCGAATCCTACTGATTTACTGGATTCGACAACAATGGATGTTTTTATGAAGGAAGTCCATCGAGATTATGACATTATTATTTTCGACGCTCCTCCTTTACTGCACATTGCAGATGCCCAAATTTTAGCTCATAAGTGTGACGGTACATTATTAGTAGTAGATATAGATGTTGCCTTAAAAGATGATATGTTGAAGGCAAAAACAATACTTACTACAGCTCGGGCAAAGGTATTAGGTGTTATTATGAATAATATGGCCCTAACTCGTGATCACTATTATTATCAATATTCCAATAATAAGAAATAAGTATTATTTTGTGACCAGGTGTGTTGATTGTTTTTATTCCTATACGAATCGTATTAGGTAAGGAGAAATATATGAATTATTTCGTTAATAAAGAAAATATTTCATACTTTTTATTAGTAATTATCGTGTTTCTTAGTTTGATATCCTTTGAAAAAACAATTTATAGCAATATTTATAGCCTAATATTAATATGTATTTTGTTAGTTGCATTGGTACTACTTGTGAATCAGTTTGTCATGGATAGAGAACGATTTGAACAGTTACTTTTTCAAGTAATAAACCATAACAATGTCGTCATTTTACTCATTTACTTCTTATTTTTCTCAAGCTTCCTCTCATCTTTAAGTAACGGTTTGATCTCTCTTGGTGGTCTTTTTAGACTGTTTAGTACGAGTTTGTCTCTGTTTGTGTTTTTTTTAATCATACCGAAGCTGACACATACAGTAATTGGAAAAGTAGATTATTTCATTATTTATCTCATTTCCCTGTTTTCCATTGTCGGCATTATGACAAAAATAAATGGTTCCTTTTTTATTTATGATACGTATTATGGGCGTGTGAATTCGATTTATTTTGATCCTAATTATTTCGGGGCGATAGCAGGTGTAGCAGTCATATTATCCGCTGAGAAAAAAGGGTTTCTATTTAAAGTTTTGTGTGTACTCAATTTTACAGCACTTTTTTTATCCAATTCTAGAACAGCATTTTTAGCACTTTGTCTCACAATGCTCCTTACTTTCTTTTATAGAAGAAGAGTGAAAATTGGAACGATAGTATTTACTGTTTTTTTCATTATGATATTAGGTATTAGTGTATATTTTTTAATTGAAGCGGATTTCTTTAGAATAGAACAAGGTTTGAATTCTCGCGGAGATTTGTGGGATATCGCCATAGACTTAATAAAAAAACAGCCACTTTGGGGATATGGACAAGAAAGTATTCCATATCTACTAAGAGAATATGGTGTCGATAATAGCAGTACACATAGTGCGTATTTTGACTACATGCTGTCATATGGTATTCCTTGTATGGTGTTATATATTTTCATAATGGTTATCGCATTTTATAGGGGAATTAAGTATAAAGTAAATCGTTCGATGATTCGAGTTCCTTTTTTCTTACTTATTTGTTCGGGTGCTATCAATATTAGTGTTGGAGGGCTAGGTGCCACTTCTTTATTATTCACTTTATATTTAGGTATGTGCAATAGTCTGCTCATTCAAGATAAAGGGTAGAAAGGATGAAATAATGGATACCGTTTCCGTAATTATTCCGGGCTATAATCAAGCAATTTCGACTCAATAATGGAATTAAGGAATCAAACTATATTTCTATACGTAATGAGGTAAGTGCTCGATTTTTCAAATGCCAATAAAGCAGAATAGTAGCTTCTTCTTATAAAGCGCATTTCGTGTTTGATATAAAAGAAAACCCTTTGAATAACATAGAGGAGTTGTACACATTGAAAATTAGTTTTGTGCATAGTGAAAAATCCTATTTACCTGAGATCAATGCATATGAGGCTTATTTTAATGAGCAAGAAGGAATAGATGCCCAAATCATCACGAATAACGAACTAAAAGAAATGAAAAGTAACGACTTCGATGTGTTATGGAAATTTCCCGGTATGGATATGAGGAGGAATTTTAAGGATGTCAAAGTGATTCACGAATATAATTCATTATCTACTGGGTATTTTCCTTCTTTCAAAAATTATTTAAAAAGACATTATAATATTATCCCAGATGGCAAAGTATTTTTGAATGAAAAAGTGGAAAGTGATTTGAAAACGAAAGATAAGATACCTGCTATTATTAGGGATATGGGTATTGCTAAGCAATTTTTCATACAAAACACAAAGAAAGAATTTGATTTTGTCTATGTGGGCACTATGGGGAAGGGAAGGAAGTTGGAATTTGCTCTACAACCTTTTACTACAACGTTAAAACATAAAAGTATGCTATTAATAGGCAAGCCGAATGATGAATTATATGCCCAGTATAAAAATCATTCCAATATCATTTTCACTGGGGAGATGCCCTATACTGAAATTCCTAGCATTGCGTCAAAAGCTATATATGGATTTAACTATATACCAGATATATATCCTTTCAATGTACAAGCGTCTACAAAATTATTGGAATACTGTGCTCTCGGCTTAAAAGTTGTGACAAGCGATTATCATTGGTTACGTGAATTTGAAAACTACAGAGAAGGCCGTTTTCTTAAATTGAATGCGGATCTAGCTAATTTTACACAGAACGAACTAGACAACTTTCCATTTATGACGCCAGATTTGCAGGATCTAGAGTGGCATCAACTATTTAATAATATTAATCTATTAGGTTTTTTGAATCAAGTTGTGCGCCATGAACCCTCTCGATAGGCTAAATCAAGATGCAAAGATAATGTTGTTTTTTCAGCGAGAGATTTGATTAGCAAAGAATGAATAAGAATATGGAGGCTAAAATTTTTTTCAACTTGAAAAGAAATAAAATGATTTATTATTGATGAATTTTATGATTTACATATGTTTATTATATTGATTATTATATAACTCCTAAGCAAAAACCACCTTATCCTACATACATCTGTATTCTTCTAGTACAGGAATACCTACTTCTAATCAATCAAAAGTTATCCCGAAAATAACGCTCATGTCAATCGTTATCCCAAAATAAATTTTAGCAGAAGCTAAGGTTATTTTAAGCATGGATAAATTTTAATAGTCAATTGAGAGTGCTATTTTTAAGTTACTAAAGAATTAAAAATAGATTGAATTAATATAATAATGAGTGGCTAATTATCAATATGGAGAGCTCAAAGGAAGGGACTGGGGAAAATGAATGAAATCAAAACTGCTGCAATTTTTTCCTATGTAACTATCTTTTGTACTTTTGTTGTTTCTATAGCGTTTACACCATTTATGATTCGCATGCTAGGGCAAGAAGAGTATGGTTTATATGCCATAATGATGGTGATTATTGGCTATTTTTCGATTTTAGATTTAGGATTTGGTAATGCGATTGTTCGTTACATATCGAGAAATCGTGCTCTTGGTGACAAAAACAGTGAAGCGGAATTAAATGGATTTTTTCTGAAACTATATATCTTAATTGGTTTGATTGCAATTGCAATTGGAATAATTTTGTATTCGCAAGTCGACAATATTTTTGGAAGTAGCTTATCAAATCATCAAATTGAGAAAGTAAAAATGATGGTTATTTTTATGACCATTAGTTTAGCAGTGCAATTTCCATTATGCGTTTTTTATTCAATCTTACAAGCGTATGAACGGTTTATCTTTATTAAAATAGTATCTTTAATACAGGTGATCATTCAGCCAATTACGATGCTGATTTTCCTTTTACAAGGTGCCGATTCTGTTACGATGATTGGTATTGTTGCAGTTTATAATGCTTTATTTATCCTAGTAGATGCATTGATTTGTATAAAAATTCTAAATGTAAAATTTACATTTACAAATAGTAATAAGAGCTTGCTGAAAGAGATTTGCCTTTATGCATTTTTTATTTCTGTCACTGTAATTGTAGATAAAATCTATTGGCAAACTGATCAACTACTTTTAGGTATTTTAAAAGGTACTGTAGATGGTGCTACTTATGCGATTGCCATTCAGATTGTCATGATATTTATGTCATTGGCACTAGCTATTAGTAACCTCTATTTGCCTAGAATATCTATATTAGTTACACAAGAAGATGGTCTAAAGCATATTAATCATCTATTTAAAAAAGTAGGGTCGATTCAGTTTTTAATAATTGGTTATGTTTTTGGGGGATTCATACTTTTTGGAAAAGACTTTATTATGTTATGGGTCGGAAAAGAGTTTCAACAAGTTTATTATATTGTATTGATCATTATGATCCCTTTCACAGTGGATCTTACTCAGAATTTAGGATTGAGTGTATTAAAAGCAAAAAACTTAGTTAAATTTAGAACAATTCTATTATTCTGTATTGCCTTGTTAAATCTTGTGTTATCGATTCCAGCTATTAAATATTTTGGTTTACTGGGAACAGCAAGTATAACAGCATTATCATTGTTAGTTGGTAATATTGTAATTATGAATGTGTATTATCACAAAAAATTAAAATTAGATATTAAAGGATTTTGGCAGAATATATCAAAATTAATGGTTGCTTTCTTTTTCTCAACAATCACCATGAAGTTACTATTATTTATATTTAATCCGACTATTACATGGGTTTCTCTCATGAGCTATATCATTTTATATGGCATTCTTATTTTCCTAGCTCTCATGGTGTTAGTGGTAAATGCGCAACAAAGAAAAACGCTCATACATTTAGCAAAAAATAAATTTACGAACTTAATAACAAGAAAAGTGGGACAGGAATAAGTATAAATTAGTCTCTTAAACGAAGCTTCAATGACTTACTTTAAAATATTCGAGGTAGTTAGTGGAAATATTTATTTGTGCTGCATGGTCAATTGCGGATCACCAGTTATAGATGGTAAACTAAAAGGTGCTAATTATAGAAAGAGTGGTTTTGAAAATGAAAGTACTATTTATTGGTGATATCGTTGGGTCAATTGGTCGTGACGCAGTGGAGAAATATTTGCCACGATTAAAGAGAAAATATAACACAGACGTTGTTATTGCCAATGGTGAAAACGCAGCAGCAGGGCGTGGAATTACACGAAATATTTATAATGATTTATTGCAAATGGGTGTGGATGTTATTACGATGGGTAATCACACTTGGGATAATAAAGATATCTTTGATTTTATTGACGATGCAGATTATTTAATCCGTCCAGCGAACTTTTCGAGTGAGGCTCCAGGTAAGGGAATGGTGCAAATTTCGAAAAATGGTGTCACATTATCGGTCATTAATTTACATGGACGTGTCTTTTTACCGCCTCATGAGGACCCTTTTGCGATGGCAGAGGAATTAGTCGAAGAAGCTCGTAAAACGTCACCGCTTGTGTTCGTTGATTTCCACGCAGAGGCAACAAGCGAGAAAATTGCACTTGGCTGGCATTTAGATGGGAAGGCATCAGCAGTCGTTGGGACACATACTCATGTGCAAACAGCAGATGCACGCATTTATCCGAATGGAACGGCGTATATTACAGATGTTGGCATGACAGGTCCCTATGATGAAATTTTAGGGATGACAAAGGAAAGTGTTATTTATAAATTCCAAACAAACATGCCATCTCGTTTTGAAGTGCCTAAAAAAGGACGCGATGTGTTAAGTGGTTTCTTTGTTGAGATTGATGATAAAACAGGAAAAGCTCTACATTGCGAGCGAATTTATATAAACGAAGATTATCCATTCCAAGCATAAGAAGAGAAACTATTGTGTATTAAAAAATGCACAATAGTTTTTTTGTTAAAAAAAATGATTAAGGGAATCTTTGAGAATGTTGTGGCACTTAAAATAAGAATGAATTCAGTTCCAGTCTATTTACTTTCCTGATCAAGCATCAAGCCGCTTCCTCCGCTAATGATGCCACTTCACAGAAAAATAACATTGTTGCTGCCTCTTAGCTTTCGCACAAAAAAAATTACTGAAGTTTCGTTCACTTTATATTAGAGTGACTTGCTATATGAAGCTCTTAGTCGTAACGGAAATCAATCCCCCGCTTTGCAGAATAGCTATGCTTTACTTCATTGATATAGATTTTCTAACGTAAATTTCCAGTCTTTTTAGATTGTTTCAATATATAAGAAATGAAAATAGTCTATTTTCTTCTTACCGAGCATAAAATGACCTATCGACAATAACTTGAGGTCCAAACAAGGGGGACATGAGTTGTTGAGCGTAAATACTATTCGCGAAACGGGGAGGAATAATTGTGGATTCATTAAAAGTATCATCACGCTCTAATCCAAATTCAGTTGCAGGTGCATTAGTCGCGGTAATCAGAGAAAAAGGGCAAGCAGAAATGCAGGCAGTTGGGGCAGGTGCACTTAACCAAGCCGTGAAAGCAGTGGCCATTGCACGCGGATTTGTAGCGCCAAGTGGCACAGATTTAATTTGCGCACCGGCGTTTGCCGATATTTTAATTGCTGGTGAGGAACGTACAGCCTTAAAGCTTCTTGTGGAAAAACGTATTCGATAAAAAGTAATGAAGTAAAATGCCTTGCACATAATAAGTTGCAAGGCATTTTTTTCGTTTATATAGACAATAAGGATTGAGGAAGAAAATCCTTCATGCTCTACATACTAACATGTTAAATGTCACTTGAAATCAGCAAGTTAATTTTTTAAACTTAATTGATTTGAAAATTACAACTTTTTGAACAGGATTTTCAGTCAAAGGTCTGATTTTCGTTTAAATCGAGGAATAACAATAGTGTAGACTGTTTCTTCGTGTTAAACTTATGAAGGAAAAATAATAGTATATACATTGGATCTAAGGAGTTGTTGACATGTTACATCAGCTTTCATGGAAAGTCGGTGGGCAACAGGGTGAAGGGATTGAAAGTACAGGGGAAATTTTCTCAATGGCAATGAATCGTTTAGGTTACTTCCTATACGGTTATCGTCATTTCTCTTCTCGAATTAAAGGTGGCCATACGAATAATAAAATTACAGTTCGTCCAACAGAAGTACGTTCAATTGCGGATGATTTAGATATTTTAGTAGCGTTCGACCAAGAAACAATCGACGTCAATTATAAAGAGTTAACAGAAAATGGAATTATTTTAGCGGATGCAAAATTTGATCCAGTGAAGCCAGAAGATTCAAAAGCGCCATTATTTGCGGTACCTTTTACAGAGGTAGCTGCAGAGCTGGGTACTTCGTTGATGAAAAATATGGTGGCAATCGGGGCAACAGCTTCTTTGTTAAACCTAGAAGACGAAGTGTTCCAAAATGTTGTAGATGATATTTTTGGTAGAAAAGGTGAAGAAGTTGTTCAGAAAAACATGGAAGCAATTACACGCGGCCATGAATTAATGAATGAGCTTTTAGGCGATCGTGTAGGTGAATGGGCTTTAGCGCCAGCAGATGGTAAACGCCGTATGTTCATGATTGGGAACGATGCAATAGCACTTGGTGCACTTGCAGCTGGGACACGCTTAATGGCAGCTTACCCAATTACACCAGCTTCTGAGATTATGGAATACCTTATTAAAAAATTACCGAATTTCGGTGGTACGGTTATTCAAACAGAAGACGAAATTGCTGCAGCGACAATGGCAATTGGGGCAAACTTTGGTGGTGTTCGTGCCTTTACAGCTTCAGCTGGTCCTGGTCTTTCATTAATGATGGAAGCAATTGGTCTTTCAGGTATGACAGAGCAGCCACTAGTAGTTGTTGACACACAACGTGGTGGTCCATCAACAGGGTTACCAACAAAACAAGAGCAATCAGATTTAATGGCGATGTTATATGGTACGCATGGTGAAATTCCAAAAGTAGTGATTGCACCTTCTACAATGGAAGAAGCATTCTTTGACACAATCCAAGCGTTTAACATTGCGGAAGAATTACAATTACCAGTTATTTTAATGACTGACTTGCAATTATCTCTAGGGAAACAATCTGTAGAGCCATTCGATTACAAAAAAATTGAAATTCGTCGCGGTAAAATTGTTACAGGCGACATTGAAGAAGCGGCTGATAAAGCATACTTCAAACGTTATGAAGATACAGAAGATGGAATTTCACCACGTGTGTTACCTGGTACGTTGAATGGTATTCACCATGTAACAGGGGTTGAGCACGATGAAACAGGTAAGCCATCTGAAGCAACTGGTAACCGTCAAGTACAAATGGATAAACGTTTCCGTAAACTAGCGGCATTGAAATTTGATAATCCAGTATTTTTAAATACGCCTCACGAAGAAGCGGATATTTTATTAGTCGGCTTTAACTCAACACGTGGAGCTATTGAAGAAGTACAAGAACGATTAAATGCTCAAGGTATGAAGGTGAATCATGCACATATTCGTTTAATTCATCCATTCCCATCTGCTGAAGTGGCACCACTTGTAGCAAAAGCGAAAAAAGTAATCGTTGTAGAAAATAACTACACAGGTCAATTAGCAAATATTATGAAGATGAATATTGGTGGTCACAATAAAATCGAGACAATCACAAAATATAATGGTACACCATTCTTGCCAGGTGAATTAGAAAATCGTGTGAAGGAGTTGACTCGCTAATGGCAACATTTAAGGATTTTCGTAATACAGTGAAACCAAACTGGTGCCCAGGCTGTGGTGACTTCTCTGTACAAGCAGCGATTCAGCGCGCCGCGGCTAATGTTGGTATTGAACCGAACGAACTAGCAGTTATCTCTGGGATCGGCTGTTCTGGTCGTATTTCAGGTTACATTAATTCTTACGGTTTCCATGGTATTCATGGCCGTGCATTACCAATTGCACAAGGTTTGAAAATGGCTAACCGTGATTTAAACGTTATTGCTTCTGGCGGTGACGGAGATGGCTTTGCGATTGGTATGGGTCATACAATCCATTCCATCCGTCGCAATATTGACATCACATACGTTGTTATGGATAACCAAATTTATGGTTTAACAAAGGGGCAAACATCTCCACGTTCTGCTGCAGGATTTATTACAAAATCTACGCCAGGTGGTGCAATAGAGCCTTCATTAAAACCATTAGAAGTAGCTTTAACAAGCGGAGCTACATTTGTCGCACAAGGTTTCTCAACAGATATTAAAGAGTTAACAGCTTTAATTGAAGCAGGTATTAATCATAAAGGCTTCTCATTCATCAACGTATTCTCACCTTGTGTTACGTATAACAAAGTGAACACGTACGATTGGTTTAAAGAAAACTTAACGAAGCTTGCTGATATTGAGGGCTATGACAATTCTGACCGTGGTATGGCAATGCGTACAGTGATGGAGCATGAAGGTTTAGTAACAGGTATTATTTATCAAGATACTGAAACGGCTTCATATCAAGAAAAAGTACCAGGCTATTCAGAGCTACCATTAACGGATATTGATATTAAAATGAGCGAAAATGATTTTAATGAATTAGTGAAAGAATTTATGTAAATCAAATTTTATATAGCATGATAAAAAGCATTTGGAATTCCTCCAAATGCTTTTTATGTTTTTGATAGACTGTTATGTTAATGAAATTAAGATGTTAAAACATTTTTCTTGCAGTCACTACGTTAGCACTACGCTTTCGCACATAAGAAGCGTAGTGCTGAAATTTGAGTTTTATCATTATAAATGAGTAGATACATGTTATGTGAAGTGGTTGATTGGAGTGGAGACTGAGTGACTCCTTGGGGATTAGCGTCTCATCGGACGCCCCCAGGAAGCTCTGCTCTGCGCGAAAGCGAAGCGTCAGCGGCAAATGTTTTCTGTAGCGAAAGCAAAGCGACAGCTACAATAGTTTTATCTGTGCGAAAGCGTAGCGACAGCAACAACAAAGCGCTCAGTCGGAACGGAAATCAACCTCTCGCTTTGCCGAAGCTAAACTCTATCATTGATGTTCCACAAAAAATTTTCGCTATCCTTATAAATTCCTTATAATCATTTTCTACACTATAGTCATCGAAAGGGTGATGACTAACTATGGAAGAAATTATTTTACAAACAGAAAATCTTAGTAAAAGTTTTAAAGGGCAAAAAATTGTAGAGGATCTGTCGTTGACGATACCACGAAATACTGTTTATGGTTTGCTCGGACCAAATGGTGCAGGGAAATCGACAACGTTAAAAATGATTACGGGTATGCTGCGTCCGAATGCAGGAAAGATACTTTTTAATGGACGTGAATGGAATCGTAATGATTTAAAAGACATTGGTATATTAATTGAAACACCACCGCTTTATGAAAATTTAACGGCAAGAGAAAATCTCAAGGTTCGAACGATTGCCCTCGGATTGCCACAGTCACGTATTGATGAAGTATTAAGAATCGTAGACTTGACCAATACAGGAAAAAAACGAGCAGGACAATTTTCGTTAGGGATGAAACAACGCTTAGGAATAGCTATTGCGCTATTAAACTATCCAAAGCTTTTAATTCTTGATGAGCCAACAAATGGTCTCGATCCAATCGGTATTCAAGAGCTTCGAAAACTGATTCGATCTTTTCCAGAGCAAGGGATTACAGTCATTTTATCTAGCCACATACTATCAGAGGTAGAGCAGGTTGTTGATGAAATTGGCATCATTGCGGGAGGAAAATTAGGCTATCAGGGAGTGGCCCCACAAGGTCAGGAATTAGAATCATTATTTATGCAAGTAGTGTCTGCTCATAGAAAGGTAGGCATGTAATATGATTTCAATTATGAATGCTGAAAGATTAAAATGGAAAAAGACTTTTATTGTTAAATTAGTTTGGCTAGCACCCATAGTGGCGATGGTACTAACTGCATTATTAATGGGAGGAAGTTTTTTTCAAAAGGGTGCTTATAATTGGTGGTATACAATGCTCTTACCAGGTGCTCTGACAATATGTTGTGCAATAGTGGTGGAAAAAGATGCTAAATTGAAATATCATAGTATTCTCGCAATGCCGATTGATCTGAAGAAGATTTGGTTTGGCAAAATACTTGCGTGTAGTGCCTGGTTGTTATTAATTACATTTATTTTTTTGGCAGGAATTACTGCTGGTGGAATACTTTTTGGCAATAGCTTTTCATTCGTAAATAGTCTTACAGGTAGTTTGTTAATTTTCGTAACTTTTTTATGGCAAATTCCACTTTGTTTATTCCTTGCGGCAAAATTAGGGACTTATATGGCTATTTTAATAAATTTAGTTGGCAATATTGCTGGTATGATTGCATTTGCGAATGGGGATTTTTGGTATAGTGTTCCTTACGCCATTACAGCAAGACTAATATGTCCAACATTGGAGATTTTACCAAATGGTCTGCCAGTGCCTGAGGGTAGCCCGTTATTAAGCATGTCGGTTATAGTTCCAGGTATATTAATTGCTTTAGCATGGTTTGCATTAATTAGCTTCTGTACTGCACGTTGGTTTGAGAAAAGGGAGGCGAAATAGTATATGGTAATGTTAAGATTACTGAGAGCTGAGTTTCTTAAAGTAAAAAGAACGCCATTTTTACTAACTCATTTCCTTGTACCGATTATTATTTCCGGCCTGTTTTTAGCATACTATTCTTATTCACCATGGAATTTTGATTGGAAAATATCCGGTTATTTTCAGGCTCTTTCATGCGGGTTTCCAATTATTATTGGATTAGTTTGTGCAATGGCAGCGGAGCAAGAAGCAAATGCAGGGCAATTTCAGGGGATGCTAACAGCTACTAAAACAAAAATAGTGGCCTATTTAAGTAAGTTGCTACTGTTATTGTTATTTAGTTTTGGAGCAATATTACTGACCTTCGGTATTTTTAGTGTAGGTTTTATTGAACTTTTGCATGAAGATACTTTTGGTTATCAATTTTATTTTATAGCTGGATGTATTCTATTTGTAAGCTTTGCATTTTTATATATTTTACATTTTTTTGTTAGTCTTCATTTTGGTAAAGGTGCCTCAATTGGTTTAGGTATTGTGGGATCACTAATAGTAGCCTTATTACTCACTGGACTAGGTGATGGTATTTGGTCATACATACCTTATGGTTGGGGTGGTCACTTTGTTTCATTATGGGCAATGAAGGCGTCAGGGCTTGATCTATCAACGGTGGAAACAGGACTACAGGAAGGTATTATTGCTTCAGTTTGCGGGACATTGCTCGCATTAGTCCTATCATGTTTATGGTTTTGGAAATGGGAAGGAAGAAAGTCTGATAATTAGGATATGAAAAAATGATGAGGGTAGAAATATGGCAAAAATACTAGCAGTAGATGATGAAAAAGATATTTTAGTATTGATAAAAAATGCATTACTAAAAGACGAACATTTAGTAACGGCAGTCTCTGAAGCAACAGAAGTAAGTAAAATGGATCTTGGTGCCTTCGATTTAATTTTATTGGATGTGATGATGCCCGAAATTGATGGATTTACTTTATGCGGTCAAATACGTCATGCGGTAGATTGTCCTATCCTTTTTTTAACGGCTAAATCGTTGGAGGAGGATCTAATGTATGGTCTAGGTCTTGGCGCAGATGATTATATTATCAAGCCGTTTGGCATTGGAGAGCTACGAGCAAGAGTGAACGCGCATTTGAGACGTGAAAAAAGAGAACGACGTAGCATTCTTTTTGTAGATAATGTTCATTTTAATCTATCAGGTAAAGAGCTGTTTGTAAATGAAGAGAAGGTAATGCTGACAAAAAGCGAATACGAAATATGCGAATATCTAGCTCGAAATCGAGGACAAGTGTTTTCTAAAGAAAAGATTTATGAAACTATTTTTGGGTTTGATGGGAAAAGTGACAGTACTGCTATTACTGAGCATATTAAAAATATTCGTTCAAAGCTACATGCCTTTAATGTTGACACCATTGACACTGTTTGGGGGATCGGATATAAATGGAGACACTAAAGCCTACTAAAGGAACACGACTACATACTTTTTTTCTTCGATACCTCCTTTTGCTATGTTTAGGCACTATTTTATTAGTAGGACTACTGTTTAGTATATTTTTATTTACCTTTTCTGCCAACATCGTTTTGCCAGCAAATTATGCAGAAAGTCAAATTTCATTATCAAAGGATCGTATTGCGTCTAGTAGTTCGATTACCGCTGATATTATTCCTGAACTTGTTGACTACGCTGTCTTTTCTAAAGATGGACAATTCCTTGCAGGGAATCTTTCAGAAAAGGACGCTTTTAAAGCTTGGGATGTAATGAAAAAAGGGGAAACGCAAAGTGGTTCCCAATTTTACTCGTTTATAGAGCGGGAAAATGAGATTTGTATATTACGATACTATTTAGTACCCCAGTATCGTTCAGAAATTTTAAGGAAATCTTTGCCTAATCCGCAATTATTAGAATTTCTAGTGTTTATTATAGGGATTATAGCTTATGCTACTGTCCTTGCGATCCATTTTGGAAGAAAGCTTAAGAAAAAAATGTTTGGCTTGCAGGAAGCGATTGAAAAAATACAAAATCAAAATTTGGATTTTACGATAAGCCCTTCAGGAATACGTGAAATAGATGAAATTTCCATTTCTCTTGAGCAAATGAGAGAGGCCTTAAACAGCTCCTTAAAACAACAATGGGAATCAGAACAAGCTCGTAGAGAACAAATTTCTGCTCTTGCTCATGATCTGAAAACACCACTTACAATTATTCGAGGGAATGCAGAGCTATTACAGGATACTGTTCAAGATGATATACAAAGAGAATATAATAATTATATTTTGAAAAATACAATGGAAATAGAAAAATTCACGAAAGAGCTTATTGATTTATCGAAAATGGAGAAAAATATCGTTCGTGAAAAAACGAATGTTAAAACGGATGTATTGATGACAGAAGTAGAACATCAAATGAGAGCTCTTTCGTTGGAAAAAAGGCTTCAAGTAGTTATCCAAAAGGAAATGCTTCCTGCACTTATATTGATCGATGAAGAGCAGTTCTATCGAGCAATTTTAAATGTCATAGCAAATGCTGTAGAGCACACACCTGAAAATGAAAAGGTGACATTATCTGTTCAAGGTGCTACTGATTTTATTCAATTTACCGTTACTGATAGCGGCTGTGGATTTTCTCCAAGAGATTTAAATGAGGCTACCAAACAATTTTATCGCGGAGATCCAAGCAGAAATGCAGGAAATCACCATGGGATGGGACTTTATATTGCCCAATCCATTGTTCAGAGTCATGGTGGCACACTGCTAATTGGAAATGATTTAACAGCTGGTGGCGGAAAAGTGACCGTTACAATCCCAATCACAATTCCAATCAAAGAAGTGCCCAGCCAGAACGGAAATCAACCCCACGCTATGATGACGAGCCTTTAAAAAGGTTGGTTAACATACTTATAAAATATCTCGAGAAAAGAATGATTATGGCAAATTTGCTAATATCATTCTTTTTGTTTTGATAAATGGTAAAAATGGGGAGTGTGTTCGGGCAATAGTATTGTAAAAAATGCTACAATAAAAGAAAAAAAGAAGAGGCGATGCACGTGGATAACGTCATTGATTTTATTGCAAAGAAAAGAGAACGTGAAGAAAGACAACGTGCCCAGGAGTTAGAAAGGTATGTTGCGACACAATGTAATTTTCAGCAACCAGAAAATATTGATGCACTTGTTGACGGAAAAGTGATTGAGGTCAAGGACCATACGTTGTTTTTAGGTTTTCTCTCGATATTAAAAGATGAAAAAATTGATCCACTTGATATTTTTCAGGATGTTTTTACATTAGAACCTGCCCATTTTGAGATATCCTACAATATGAGATGGTGGTCAGTTGTACAGCTTGCCTTTACATTTTTAACAATTTTAAAGGAAAACGAGCCCCATACATATGCAGATTTTCTTGGTTTATAAAATGAATCTAGAGTGTGTGCACGTCTAGGAACGCTACATAAACGTGCGCATACTGAACTAGATTTCTTCTTATTTCCTCTAAAACTTTTACAATCCCCCTTTAATTCATAATTGTTCATAGATTTTCATAATTCCTTAATAATTTTTACTGAATATTTTAACGTCCTCCATACTTGCTTAATGTTTGTTTCCTAACATGAATGTTGTAAGACAAATGAAAACAAACATAAACAAATGGAGGTTCCAACTCATGGCAATTCAAAAGTTGTGGAAGAAAGGTCTAATCGGAGCATTAGCAATTTCAATGTTGGCAGCTTGTTCTGAAGGTTCATCTGGGTCGAATGAAGTGAAAAGTGATTTGACACTTGAGGAGATGACGAAAAAAGCAAAAGAAGAAGGCACTGTAAATTCAGTCGGTATGCCAGATACTTGGGCTAACTGGGTAGAGACTTGGGATGATCTTGGTACTGAATATAGCCTTAAGCATAAGGATACAGACATGTCGAGTGCTGAGGAGCTAGCGAAGTTTGAGGCAGAAAAGGATGATGCCACTGCGGATATTGGTGACGTCGGAATTGCTTTTGGACCGATTGCTAAGGACAAGGGTTTAACATTACCGTACAAAACATCTTATTGGGATGAAATACCTGACTGGGCAAAGGATGATGAAGGCCATTGGATCGTGGGTTACACTGGAACAATTTCATTTTTAACTGATAAAAACAACGTCAAAAATGCCCCGAAATCTTGGGAGGATATTAAAAACGGAAATTACACTGTCAGCATTGGTGATGCTTTAACAGCGAATCAAGCACAGTTTGCTATTTTAGCAGCTGCTATGGCATTTGGTGGCGATGAATCGAATATTCAACCAGGAATAGACTTCTTTGTAGACTTAGCAAAACAAGGGCGTTTAAAAGGAGATCCAACTGTTGCGAATTTAGAAAAAGGCGAAATTGACGTAGCCATCCTATGGGATTTTAATTCACTTGGCTATCGACACCAAATTGATGAAAAACGTTTTGATGTCGTCATTCCATCAGAAGGCTCTGTAACATCAGGCTATGCAACGATCATTAATAAGTACGCCAAAAATCCTTATGCAGCAATGCTTGCTCGTGAATACATTTTATCAGATGCAGGGCAAGAAAATTTAGCGAAGGGTTATGCTCGTCCAATTCGTGACAAAGTTCAATTGTCTCAAGAAGTTCAAAAGCTATTATTACCTGCGGAAATGTACAAAAATGCTCAGCCAGTAAAAGATCAAAAGAAATGGGAAGATACAACAAAGCAAATTCCACAACTATATCAAGAGCAGGTATTAATTCATGGGAAATAATAAAGTTGTCTTAATTGTCGTCGATGCACTTCGTTTTGATACAGCTTGTACCCATATGGGATTTATGCACCATTTAGTTGAACGTAAGATTGCAGCACGCTACAAGATTTGCTCAGAGGTCCCGTCTCTATCAAGGCCTTTATATGAAACGATTTTAACGGGGACACCACCCATTGTACATGGAGTTACGAGCAATATGACAGTGCGTTTATCCACACAAAATAGTCTATTTCATTTAGCAAAAGAAAACGGGCTGTCTACAGCAGCTGCTGCCTATTATTGGGTCAGTGAGCTATACAATCGTGCACCATTTGCGCATATGGAGGACAGGTTACAATTAGATACTCAATTGCCGATTGAGAATGGCTTGTTCTACTTTGAGGATCACTATCCAGATAGTCATTTATTTGCTGAGGCTGCTTGGCTAATGGATCAAAAGCAACCAGATTTCTTATATATTCATCCGATGAATGTAGATGATGACGGACATAAATTTACTGCTGACTCGGCACAATATCGAAATCGTGTTTTAGCAGTGGATGCTTTATTATCTTTATTTATCCCAAAATGTCTAGCGCGGGGCTATGAAGTGATCGTGACAGCAGATCATGGGATGACGAGTGATGGTAATCACGGAGGCACAACAGCAGAGGATCGCCATGTACCCATGTTTGTTATTTCGAATCACGTTAAGGCAGGCATTAAGGATGAGATTGTATCACAGTTACAAATTGCTCCGCTGTGCTGTCATTTATTGAATATCGAACCTTCTGATGAAATGGTTCCGCTGTTATTAGAAGGGATGCATTCATTAAAAAGGGTTTAATTATCAATATTTATTCAGGCGTGTTGGTTAGGGGAAAAGGTTTATTATTGAGTGAGTGATTAAACATAGCGTGGGTTGATTTCCGTTCCGGCCGGGCGCTTTGTAGCTGTCGCTTTGCTTTCGCTACAGAAAACATTTGCCGCTGACGCTTCGCTTTCGCGCAGAGCAGAGCTTCCTGGGGGCGTCCGATGAGCCGCTTCACTCGCGTTGCTCGCTCCAGGGTCTCATCTGTGACGCTAATCCCCAAGGAGTCGCCCTGCCTCCACTCCAATCAACTTATATATGGTATACGTTTTTACAAATATCATCACTAATTTTGGATGACGAGCCAATATAAAAGGTTTTTGTTGCTTATATATACCCATCTTTAACTGATTGTTGGGGGCTAATCGAGTGCTCCTACCACTTTGCTTTTGTCATAGAGCAAAGCTTCCATTGGGAAACATAAGTAGTCGTTTTAGAAATGCGCGTCCTCTAATTAAGATGGATAAAATCAATATTCTCGCCTTTCGCCACTTGGTAGTACTTTGCTAGTTTCAGGGCGCGAATTTTATTAATCTAAATGGCTGCTATTAAATATTGAAAGAAGTGATTGTTTTGATTTCGAAGCGGCAAACAGTTGCCTGGCTTTCTCCTTTTCTAGTACTTGTACTGTTATTTTTCTTAGTACCGTTACTGTATATGCTCATCACAAGCTTTCAAAATAGTGATGGTTTTACACTCGCACAATATCAATCTGTACTAACGAACGATTACATTTTACAAGGTTTTAAAAATAGTATTACACTGTCCGTTCTTTCGGCAGTCATTGCCTTAATCGTTACCCTATTTGCGGTTTATGCGATTATGAGATTTTCTGAGCCAGTGCGCGAGAAAATTTTAATACTAACAAACTTAACATCAAATTTTTCAGGTATTCCGTTAGCTTTTGCCTTCATCGTATTACTTGGCAATAGCGGGCTCTTTACATTGCTATTCGATAAATGGGGTATTAGCACATTATCGTCCTTTTCTCTTTATAGCTGGGGTGGCTTGTTAATAATTTATATTTATTTTCAGCTACCATTAGCATTAATGCTTCTATATCCAATTTATGATGGAATTCAGCAACAATGGAAGGACGCAGCGGCACTACTTGGAGCATCTACGTGGCAGTTTTGGATGAAGATTGGGATCCCTGTTATGCTTCCAGGGATTGTTGGAACATTTAGCGTATTGTTTGCCAATGCTATGGGAGCGTACGCCTCTGCCTACGCGTTAACTAGCAGTAATTACAATTTAGTTGCTATTCGTATTGGTTCTCTTATTAAGGGAGATATTTTTGCCCAGCCAGAGCTAGCAAGTGCAATTGCCGTAATATTAGCAGTAACGATGGTGACGGCGATGCTATTAAGTGAATGGAGCATTTCCAAAACAAGGAGGAAATTATAGTGAAAAAAAGAGGCTTTGCTGATTTATTTTTCCTCCTATTAGTTATGTATTTAGTGTTGCCAGTAGTTGCAACAATGCTTTATGCTTTTGCGACGAATTGGAATAAAACCATTTTGCCAGAAGGATTAACATTTAAATGGCTTGCAACATTATTTCAGGATGCCGAATTTATACAGGCGTTTGGACGTTCTGTTTTATTGTCGGGTGGAGCTGTAATAATCGCATTGCTTGTTATCGTACCGGCAATATTCGTAATCGTGTTGTATTTTCCAAAATACGAAAAATGGATTCAAATGGCTGTTGTAATGGTGTATTCATTTCCAGGAATTATTTTAGCAGTCGGACTCATTCGTGTTTACAGTAAATTTGGTGTGCCGATGATTTTAGTAGTTTTAGGGGCCTATGTTATCGGTATCCTACCATACATTTACCAAGGGACACGTAATAGTTTACGAAATGTAGATGCACGGCAGCTTTTAGATGCAGCACAATTACTGGGAGCGTCGAAATTGCAGGCATTTACCAAAATATTGTTACCTACTGTTTACCCTGGTTTATTTGCCGGCGCATTATTATCGTTTTCCGTTCTTTTTGGAGAGTTTGTTCTGATAAATCTTGTTGTCGGTTCTCGCTTTGAAACGGTGCAAATTTATTTAATGAAGAAGCTTAGTACAAGTGGACATATTGCTAGTGCAGTTGTCTTTATTTATATCGTTCTTATGGGCTTATTAACGTTCGCTATTGCAACATTAACGAAACGATCGAAAGGTGCTACAAATCTATGAGCTATATTGTGATTGAAGGGCTTCATAAAAAATATGGATCAACGACAGTTTTATCAAATATAAATATGAAGATTGAAAAAGGTGAATTTATAACTCTTTTAGGTCCAAGTGGCTGTGGTAAGAGTACCATTTTACGTATTTTAGCAGGCTTAACAGATGCATCTACAGGGAAAATTATCATTGAAGGTAAGGATATGATTGGTGTTCAATCAAAGGATCGTCAGGTTGGTATGGTGTTTCAATCATATGCTCTATTCCCAAATATGACGGTGAAAGAAAATGTAGCCTTTGGTTTACGCATGCAAAAAGTAAATACTGCTGAAGTGGACCAACGTGTTCAAGAAATGCTTGAGATCGTGCATTTAAGTGAAAAAGCCGACTCATATCCGAAAGAATTATCTGGTGGTCAGCAGCAACGTGTTGCCCTTGCTCGTGCTTTAATTGTACGTCCAAAGGTATTACTGTTAGATGAACCGCTCAGTGCACTAGATGCCCAAATTCGTAAGAAACTACAAGCTGATTTACGAGCCATCCAGCAAAAGCTAGGCATCACGATGATTTTAGTTACACATGACCAAGAGGAAGCGATGGCTGTTTCAGACAGAATATTTGTTATGAGCAATGGGATGATTGCACAAAGTGGAACACCTACTGCGATTTATACAAGTCCTGAAAGTGAATTTATCGCTAATTTTATTGGACATTACAATGTTTTTACGCGTCAAGCTCTAGAGAAAATGATTGGCGAGACATTGCCAAAAGAATACTCAAAATTTGCGATTCGGCCAGAAGCCATTCATCTCGATCAAAGACAGGGGGATGTTTGTATTACTGGAGAGGCAAAGCAGTCGTTAATGAGCGGCAATGTTATTCGAACAACGTTAGAGGGTGAATGTCTCTTTACGATGGAGCAACTACATCAACGAGGGCATTCATTTGAGTTGGGTAAGAAATATATGTGTTATGTAGCGAAAGAAGATGTGATTGCATTATCATGACATATGCAAAAATTGAGCGTTTCGAATTTATTTTAAAACAGTTAGAGGTTGATGGGAAAATTGTTGTTGCTAATATTGCAGAAGAATTACAAGTGGCACCAGAAACGATTCGTAGAGATTTTGATGAGCTAGAGCAACAGCATTTATTAACGAGAGTACACGGCGGAGCTGTAAAGTATACGAACGTTAGAAATGAACCAGCATTTTTGCGGAAGCTTCAAATGCAAAAAGAGGCTAAACGTAATATAGCTCGTTTAGCAGCTAGACGTATATGTGACGGAGATACAATTGCGGTTGATACAGGTACAACGACGGTGCATATTGCAGATTTTTTATTGGCGGTCAATGATATAACTGTTGTAACCAATTCGATCGCTGCAGCTGTACAGTTTAATTTAGCTATAGAAGAGCGACGAATGACGGGGAAGGTTATATTACTTGGTGGAACAACAAATCCAAGGCAATCCTCAATAACAGGAGCAATGACATTAGAATTATTAGGGAATATGAATTTTGATAAATCATTTATATCGTGTGGTGGTATAAGTGAAGGTATCGTATACGATTATGATTTGGATGAATCGTTAATTTCTAAGAAAATGCTTGACCGTAGCAAGATAAACTATTTATTAGCGGATGCATCTAAAATAAATAGTAAGTCCTTTTATCAAATATGTCACATAGAAGAATGCTCAGAAATTCTTTGTGATATAGCTTGCCCATTAGAGTGGCAAGCGTATGAGGAGAAATGGACAATATGCAATGGAGGGAAATGCGGATGATTGATTATCATGTACATTTAGAGGAGGGCCCATACTCATTTCGTTGGCTAGAGCGTACTTCTCAGGCAATTAGATTTTTTAATGAAGATGAAGGAGCAGCAAAAGGTTCTAAAGCATTTATAGAGTTGCAAATGCAGCAGTTATCAAAGCGATTACAGAATGGCTGTTATAGTGAGGAATGGTTAGATTTATATTTACAACAAGCAAAGCAGCTCGGTTTGCGCGAGGTTGGAATTGTTGACCATCTGTATCGTTTCAAGGAGACGCGGACATACTTTGAACGTTATATGCAGTTAGATAACAATGAAGTTGGTAGAGTTCAGCGCTACTGGCTTGATCGAGTGATGACGGAAAGCATGGATGATTTTGTGTCAGCTATTAATCGAGCAAAGGAAAAGTGGAGTCGCCATGGTATTTCCTTAAAGCTTGGCATTGAGGCCGATTATTTTGTCGGTGGTGAGGAAGCGTTAGCATCATTATTGGAACGATATCAATGGGATTATGTTATCGGATCTGTCCATTTTGTGGATGGCTGGGGCTTTGATAATCCTCAAACACAATATATTTTTGAGGATATGGGCGTCGCAACTTTACAGCAGAACTATACTCGTTTTTTTGCCACAGTCGAAAAAATGATCCTCTCGAATATGTTTGATTTTGTGGCACATTTAGACAATTTTAAAGTGTTTGACTATCAAGTGAAGGATATGGCTTTTCTTGACTCTTGGTATGAAAGAATTGCAAAGGCACTTGTAACTACACAAACTGCGACTGAAATAAATGCCGGCTTATATTATCGCTATCCAGTAAAGGAAATGTGCCCTGGACCCCGATTTTTGCAAATTTTAATTGATCATGATGTAGCCTTTACAGTTTCCTCAGATGCGCATTTCCCAGATGATTTAGGCAAGTATACATTTGCCAATGCAAATTTGCTTAAGAGCTTTGGTGTTCAATCGATTGTCAGCTTTGAACAGCGTATGAGAAAATTAATTGAGATATAGCATACTGTGGTTCATAAATATATAGGCACTGAAACAAAAATGATGTTTCTTAAGAAATTCATTTTTGTTTCAGTGCCTTTAATTAATTTATTTTATTAGTTACATAAGTACAAGACAGATGGCATACAAATGATTAAATTCATTTTTTTAATGAGAGGCGAGTAAAATTGTCAATAACAGTAGATCAAAGCTTTTTGCCAGTTATCATACAATCGGGCCACAATGCATATGGGGTAGCCCGCTCCTTTTACGAAGCATATCGTATAAAAAGCCTTGTATTAGAACCAGCTTTGAAGACAAAAAACATTCGAGCGCTCTTTTTAGGTGGGGTACGAGGAATAGCAACTCAAAATAGTCAAATCATCGACTTTCAATATGTGGACCGTTTAGATGAACCGGCTTATTTTGTACAAGCTTTGATCGGCATCGCGATGCAGTTCAAAAATAAGAAATTGATTTTACTTGCAAGTAATTGTTACTATGCGGAGCTTATCATTATCAATAAACAGACGCTACAACAATATTTTATTTTGCCATATATAGATGAGGATTTAATGAAGCGGATTCGAACAAAGGAAGAGTTTTATAAGTGCTGTGATTTATATAATATTAAATATCCAAAAACAGTGATAGTGACAAAGGAACATCATGCAATAAGTGATATCCCATTCGATTATCCGATAATTATAAAACCATCGAATACAGTCGAATATACGAGTTGTTCCTTCCCTGAGAAGAAAAAAGTATTTCTTGCAAAAAATGAAGAAGAACAGCAACAGATTATTAAAAATATTTATAGCTCTACGTATAAAGATTCTTTAATTTTTCAAGAATTTATCCCAGGTGATGATTCATATATTCGTGTATTAGATGTTTACGTAGGGAAGGATAAGAAGGTTAAATTGATGTGTTTAGGTAACAAGCTTCTCGAAGACCCTTCACCACAAAACATTGGCAATTCAATGGCGATTATGACGGATTTCGATGAACAGCTAATGGACAAAATACGTTATTTTTTAGAAGACATTAGCTATAATGGATTTGCAAATTTTGACATGAAGCTAGATGTTCGTGACGGGGAATATAAATTATTTGAAATGAACTTACGATCTGGCGCTTCTAGCTATTTTGTGACAGCGAGTGGCCATAATTTAATGCAGTACGTCGCAAATGATTATGTTTTCAATGCAGATCAAAAGCTAACGTATGTACAGGCAAAGCATTTGTGGTCACTTATTCCAAAAAGGATACTATTTAAAGGTTTAAAAAATGAAAAACTGAAAATAGAGGCAAAGCGACTAATAAAACAGGGGAAATATTCGAATGCCCTGTATTTTAGAGAAGATATGAACGTAAAACGATGGACAAAGCTGAAACTATATAATTATTATTTGAATCTAAAATTTAAAAAGTACTACAAATAAGATCGAGAGGGACACCCTTTGGCAAAGGTGTCCTATTTCTTTTGAGAAAACACTGATGTTTGGAAAAGTGAGATAGTTAATAGTAATTAAGTCTAAACCACGACATTTAGTACGCAAACCTTGTAGGATGTTGCCATTATTCAGTATAATAGTAAAATGGGAATTCAAATGTATGGAATTCGTTTGAAAGGAGTTACCTGATTGCGATGAATGAAGAACAACGCTTAGCAAATCAACAAGTCAATCAACTAAAAAAAGAAGACAAGCCTGAAAAGGATTATAGTAAATATTTTGAAACAGTCTTTACGGCACCTTCATTAAAAGATGCTAAAAAACGTGGGAAAGAAGAAGTTAAGTACCATAAGGACTTTAACATTGCAGAAGAATTTGCAGGTATGGGTAATGGGCGTACTTTTTATATTCGTACGTATGGCTGCCAAATGAATGAGCACGATACAGAAGTGATGGCTGGGATTTTTATGCAGCTAGGTTATACGCCTACAGATATAATTGATGAGGCTGATGTCGTTCTTCTGAATACGTGTGCCATTCGTGAAAATGCGGAAAACAAAGTATTTGGAGAACTGGGCTTCCTACTAAAATATAAACGTAAAAATCCAGAAATGCTAATTGGAGTTTGTGGCTGTATGTCACAGGAAGAATCCGTTGTAAATAAAATTTTAAGAAGTTATCCACATGTCGATATGGTGTTTGGTACACATAATATTCACCGTTTACCGAACATTTTAAAAGAAGCATATATGTCTAAGGAAATGGTCATTGAGGTTTGGTCTAAAGAAGGCGATGTTATTGAGAATCTGCCGAAAAAACGTCTTGGTTCCATCAAAGCATGGGTAAATATTATGTACGGCTGTGATAAATTCTGTACGTATTGTATTGTACCTTATACGCGTGGTAAGGAGCGTAGTCGCCGTCCAGAGGAAATTATTGCTGAAGTTCGTGAACTAGCAGCTGCAGGCTATAAAGAAATTATGCTACTAGGACAAAATGTCAACGCTTACGGTAAGGATTTTGAGGATATTGAATATCGACTTGGTGATTTAATGGATGAATTACGAAAAATTGATATTCCACGCATTCGTTTTACAACGAGTCATCCACGTGACTTCGATGATCATTTAATCGAAGTTCTTGCAAAACGTGGTAACTTAGTTGAACATATTCATTTACCAGTACAATCTGGTTCAAATGACGTGCTAAAAATTATGGCACGCAAGTATACACGTGAGCATTTCCTTGGATTAGTAGCGAAAATTAAAGCGGCTATTCCTGAAGTAACACTAACGACTGATATTATCGTGGGCTATCCTAATGAAACAGAGGAGCAATTTGAGGAGACATTATCCTTGTACCGTGAAGTAGGCTTTGAAATGGCCTTCACTTATATTTATTCTCCTCGTGAGGGTACACCTGCTGCCAAAATGGTGGATAATGTACCTGAAGAAGTGAAAAAAGAACGTCTTCATCGATTAAATGAGGTTGTAGGGGAATACTCTCGCAAAGCATTAGAGGGATTGAAGGGTGAAGTAGTAGAAGTTTTAGTCGAAGGTACAAGTAAAAAACGCGATGATGTGTTAGCTGGCTATACGCGTAAAAATCGTCTTGTAAACTTTAAAGCGCCAGCAGATCTAATTGGTCAATTAGTGAAGGTAAAAATAGTTGAAGCTACTTCTTATTCACTAAGCGGTGAGTTCGTTGAAGTAGTAAAAAATGAAAAGGTGGAAGCGTAAATGTCACAAGTATTATTTACAAAAGATGATTTAATCAAGAAGTCACACGAAATTGCGCATATGATTGCCAATACGCCAGAAGTTGAATTTTTCAAAAAGGCAGAAGCACAAATTAATGAAAACCAACAGGTACGTGAGCGTATTGCAAGTCTAAAAAGCCTACAAAAGCAAGCTGTTAACTTCCAACACTTAGGGAAAGAAAAAGCGCTTAAATTAATTGAAGATAAAATCGTAAAAATCGAAGAAGAAATCAACGCGATCCCAGTGGTTCAACAATTTAAAGAATCTCAAGGTGATGTAAATGATTTATTGCAATTAGTTTCGAACACAATTGCTAACAATGTTACAAATGAAATTATTCGTTCAACTGGTGGGGATGTACTTCGTGGAGAAACTGGCTCATACGTAGCCAATACAACACCAGGCAGCTGCTCATAAACATAATAGAAGTAATAGCTCGAATGCTGGCATTCGGGCTATTTTTATGTATTCAGACAACATAGTAGGAAAAATCAGTAATTCGATTCTATAAAAATATATGTTCACCCAATAGGCGCTACCTGCATATGATGGAGTGAAAAGAGTCGAAGGAGGAATTGCGCTGAAACGTTTACGACAAATCGTGACGAGAGCAGTAGTTGCCAAAGGGAAGAAGAGAACGGAAGAACGTGTAACATTAAGTCCATCAAATAAACCGACGAGTATTCTCGGGTGCTGGGTCATCAATCATACTTGTTCCGCGAAAAAAGTCGGTAAATTTGTAGAAGTATCAGGGAAATTTGATGTCAATGTATGGTATGCCTATAGTAGTCATTCGAAAACAGCAGTGTTTTCTGAAACGGTGCACTATAAAGACAAAGTGAAGCTTTCTTTTAGAGAAGGCGAAGTGAGCGCTGGTGATGATGTTCGTGTACGTGTCATTCAAGAGCCAAACTGCATAGAGGCAATCATTTCTCCATGTGGTACGAAGTTTGAAATCGTAGTAGAACGTGAAGTCGTAGTAGAGGTAATGGGAGAAACGACGATTTGCATTAGTGTACATCCACTAGATTTCGAAGAGGAATGGAACTTTGATGAGAGCTCATCATCGTCTTCATCTAGCTCCAGTTCCAGCTCATCGTCTAGCTCCAGTGAAGAAGGTAGGTATGTTTTAGAGTCCTCATCGTTTCCTGATGAAAGACCAAGATAATACTAAGGATTTTATACATGCGAAGCGCTAGCATCTTAAAAAAGGTGAATTAAGCGTTTCGCATGTATCTTTTGTTATAATAAAAATATCTATATTGTTAGAGCGAGGGAAATTTATAAATGACAACATATACACCAATGATGCAACAGTATTTGCAGGTAAAGGAAGATTACAAGGATGCCTTTTTATTTTTTAGATTAGGCGACTTTTACGAGATGTTTTTTGAGGACGCTATTAATGCTTCTCAACTTTTAGAAATTACATTAACGAGCCGAGATGCGGGTGCGAAAGAGCGTATTCCAATGTGTGGTGTTCCACATCATTCGGCAAAAAATTATATTGAAACTCTTGTGCAAAAGGGCTATAAGGTTGCAGTTTGTGAGCAAACAGAAGATCCAAAGCAAGCAAAGGGTGTAGTGAAGCGTGAAGTTGTACAACTTATTACACCGGGTACGATTATGGAAGGTAAGTCGCTTGATGGTAAAACCAATCATTTTATAGGCGCTGCGGAGCAATTCGACGATACGACATATGGCTACGCTTATTTAGACTTATCTACAGGTGAAGCAGTAGCCTCCTCGATTGAGGGCGACGGTAAAGCACTTTTATTACAAATGCAGGCATATGGTATTCGTGAATTAATTGTAACGGAAAGTTTGCAACTTCTATTAGCAGAGCATGCAGTAAACGCAGGTATCGTCCTTTCTATTGAAACAGATGGAATGACGTTGGATAAAGCTGCACACTATTTAGAAGCGGTGCCAAATGATTTACAGATTGCTTGCCTTCGTTTGCTAGCTTATATCGATAAAACACAGATGCGTTCATTATCACATATTCAAGCATTTACCTATAATGAAATGAAAAACTATTTACGCATTGACTCTAGCTCTAAACGTAATTTAGAACTTATTCAATCTATTCGCGGAGGCGATCAAAAGGGTACACTCTTATGGTTGTTAGATGATACTGTGACTGCAATGGGAGGGCGAAAGTTAAAGCAATGGTTACACCAACCTCTTGCTTCACGTTCTGCCATTGAAGAAAGACTAGCAAACGTCACTGATTTATTAGAAGAATACTTTGTAAGAACAGAGCTTCAATCCTCTTTAAAACAAGTATATGATTTAGAGCGTTTAGCTGGGCGAGTAGCTTTTGGTAATGTTGGTGGACGAGATTTGGCGCAGTTACGTGATTCATTACGTCAAGTACCTGCCATTCAGCAGCAATTACTTGGTTCCAATAAAGAAACTTTGAAAAAACTAGGCGCAGCACTTGATACGTGTGCGGATGTAGAGGCGCTATTAGCTCGTGCTATTACAGATAATCCGCCAATTACGATTAAAGAGGGCGACGTCATTCGCGATGGTTATGACGAGCGCTTAGATGAACTACGCTATGCTTCTCGTAATGGGAAGGATTGGATAGCACAGCTAGAGCAAGAGGAACGGACGAAAACAGGCATTAAAAACTTAAAAATCGGCTACAATCGAATTTTCGGTTATTATATTGAAATTACGAAATCGAATATCCATTTAGCTGATTTAACCCGCTATGAACGTAAACAAACTTTGGCCAATGCCGAGCGTTATATTACACAGGAGCTTAAAGAAAAAGAAGCATTAATTTTAAATGCTGAGGAAGAAAGTTTAACGTTAGAGTACAACTTATTTGTGGCAATACGTGATGAATTAAAGGTATTTATTCCACGTGTCCAAGCGTTAGCGGCAAGTATTAGTGAGCTAGATGTGCTAGTAAGCTTTGCAAGTGTTTCAGAGAAATATCGTTTTACAAAGCCGGAGTTCCATGCCGGACGTTCGCTAGAAATTATTGAAGGGCGCCATCCGGTTGTTGAAAAAATGCTTAATAAGCAAATGTATGTACCAAACGATTGTGTACTTGAGGAAAATAACAATATGATGCTTATTACAGGTCCGAATATGTCCGGTAAAAGTACGTATATGCGTCAAGTTGCACTAATTGTTGTCATGGCGCAAATGGGCTGTTATGTGCCTGCTGAAAAAGCTAGATTACCAATTACAGATCAGATCTTTACACGCATTGGTGCAGCGGATGATTTAGCTGCGGGGCAATCAACTTTTATGGTGGAGATGCTAGAATCTCAGCACGCGATTACGCATGCTACAAAAAATAGTTTAATGCTGTTTGACGAAATTGGTCGTGGGACATCTACTTATGATGGTATGAGTCTTGCTCAATCCATGATGGAATACATTCATGACAAAATTGGAGCAAATACACTGTTTTCAACTCACTATCATGAATTAACGGCACTTGAAACGGAGCTTCCTCGACTACAAAATGTACATGTATCTGCTACTGAAAAAAATGGCACAGTTGTCTTTTTGCATAAGGTGAAAAAGGGCGCTGCCGATAAATCTTACGGAATTCATGTAGCACAGCTTGCACAATTGCCAGAGGAAATTTTAACGAGAGCACAAGTGCTACTTGAAAACTTCGAGGCAGGAAAAGAAGACGGAAACAAAGTAGCAGTAGTACAAGAAGTTGTTGAAAAGCCTGTGCAAATGTCACTATTTACGGAGGAAGAACCAGTCTCTCCGGCAGAGTCAGAGGTACTTAAAAACCTAGAAAAAGTAAATATTCTGGGCACTTCACCAATGCAAGCGATGAATATTTTATACGAACTACAGCAGCAACTAGTAAACGCAAAAAAGTAAAGGAGTGATGCGCTATGGGAAAAATACAAATTATGGACGAGTGGCTGTCCAATAAAATCGCGGCAGGGGAAGTAGTTGAAAGACCAGCCTCTGTAGTTAAAGAGCTTGTTGAAAACGCCATTGATGCAGGAAGTACGTCCATTGATGTTTTTCTACTAGAAGCGGGCCTCACTTCAATTCAAGTCATTGATAATGGTAGTGGTATGGATGAAGAGGATGCATTAATATCATACTCTCGCCATGCGACAAGTAAAATTCATCAGGAGCATGATTTATTTCGAATTCGTACACTTGGCTTCCGTGGTGAGGCATTAGCTTCCATTGCATCAGTGTCAAAAATGACACTCATTACATCAAATGGAGAATCAGGAACGTATTTAGAGCTTGAGGGTGGGCATGTTGCAACACATAAACCTGGCCCTTTGCGCAAGGGAACGGATATTACAGTGGCACAGCTATTTTTCAATACACCTGCTCGATTAAAATATATGAAAACTATACAGACCGAGCTAGGACATACCATTGATTTGATGAACCGTCTTGCACTCGGAAATCCACAAATTGCGTTTAGATTACTGCATAACGGCCAGCAATTGTTACAAACAAATGGACGAGGTGACGTACAGCAAGTATTAGCTGCTATTTACGGTGTGCATAATGCTAAGAAAATGGTGGCATTCAATGGAGAGTCACATGATTATAAAATTTCCGGCTTCGTATCACTACCTGAGGTAACTCGTGCTTCCAAAAACTATATGTCGTTGTTTGTGAACGGTCGCTGGGTGAAGCATTATTTAGTACAAAAAGTGATTGTAGATGCTTATCATACGTATTTGCCTATTGAGCGTTTTCCAATTGTAGCGCTCTATATAGAGGGAGATCCTTATTTAACAGATGTCAATGTTCATCCTGCAAAGCATCAAGTACGTTTAAGTAAAGAGCCTGAGCTACTTAAGCTAATTGAGGAAACGATACGTGAGAAAATCCGCCATGTCATTCGAGTACCACAGATGGAAAAGAAGGAGAAAGTGGTAAAGCCTGCGACGGAGCAATTAAATATATGGAGACCAGCACCAAAGCTTGATGTGGAGAAAATGAATGCCATTGTAGAAAAGCTTTACGATGTGCAAACTGTTCAAGAGTCGAATACATTAGAGCCTATAATGCCAGAACCTGAATCCGTTCCTACTGCGATTGAAGAGAGCTGGCAACCGACACCGATGATAGAAGTAAATCCTCCTGAAGAAGTAACACAAGAGGAGCCGGTAGAAATTCTAGAGGATGAGCCAGCTAAAGAACCATTCCCTGCGCTTGAAGTGGTAGGGCAGATTCACGGGACGTATATTGTTGCACAAATGGAGGATGGCTTTTATTTAATCGATCAGCACGCAGCGCAGGAGCGTATTAAATATGAATTTTTCCGTGAAAAGGTTGGTCAGGTGAACCCAAATGAGCGTCAGGCTTTATTGCTTCCATTGACCTTCCATTATGCTGCTGACGAGGCTCTTATATTAAGAGAAAATAGACATGAATTAGAAGCTGTTGGCGTATTTTTAGAGGAATTTGGACAGGCTTCATTTGTCGTGAGAGAGCATCCTAGCTGGTTCCCTAAAGGGGAAGAACAGGAAATTATTGAGGACTTAATTGAACAGGTGCTGACAACCAAAAAAGCAGACGTCAAAAAATTACGTGAGGCGGCAGCGATTATGATGAGCTGTAAAAAGTCGATAAAGGCCAATCATTATTTAACGAAAGAACAAATGGATATATTACTGCGAGATTTACGTAATGCAGACAATCCATTTACGTGCCCACACGGACGTCCAGTACTTATTCATTTTACAACGTATGAAGTGGAAAAAATGTTTAAACGAGTAATGTAGTTGTAAAGACTAACAATTTATTATAAGAATTAAATCAAGAGCAACATGAACAGTCCATGCTGCATAAAAGGAAATTAGAACATAATACAAATGAAGTTAAAGTTTCTATGCATAAAGTTATTGTTAGTTATACAGGCTAGCATACGCAATAGAGGTTAAACGTATTTTCAAATTATAGTTAATGGGGGAGAAAGATATGTTTTCATTTGAGCATCGTCCTAAAATTATGCAGTTTTTAGAGCAATATAGCTTTGACGTTTTAGTCATTGGTGGTGGCATCACTGGTGCGGGTATTGCACTTGATGCAGCATCTAGAGGGCTATCAGTCGCTTTAATTGAGAAGCAGGATTTTTCTGCTGGCACATCAAGCCGTTCAACAAAGCTTATTCATGGGGGACTTCGTTATTTAAAGCAACTTGAAGTAGGTGTAGTAGCTGAGGTTGGGCGTGAGCGTGAAATTGTTTATGACAATGCTGTTCACGTGACAACGCCTGAAAAGATGCTACTACCATTATATAAGAAGGGCTCACTTGGACCATTTACAACATCAATGGCACTGAAGGTATATGATCGATTAGCAGGTGTTAAAAAGCATGAACGTAGAACAATGTTAAACGCTCAGGAAACGGCAGCGTTAGAGCCTTTACTCAATCGAGATGAGCTTATTGGTGGTGGCTATTACGTTGAATATCGTACAGATGATGCCCGTCTAACAATTGAAGTGCTGAAAAAAGCTGTGGAATATGGAGCGCTTTGTTTAAATTATGCGGAGATGACAGAATTTTTATATGAGAAAAAAAAGCTTGTTGGGGCACAAGTGAAGGATCATGTTACAGGGAAAACGATCGAAGTACAGGCTGCGCAAATCGTTAATGCAACTGGACCTTGGGTGGACGAGGTTCGCCAAAAGGATAAAGTAGTAGACAAAAAACAATTGCGTCTCACTAAAGGGGTCCATATTGTCCTTGACCAAAAGGATTTTCCATTACGGCAAGCAGTATACTTTGATATAGTGGATGGGCGTATGGCCTTTGCAATTCCACGTGATGGTAAAGCCTATATAGGGACAACAGATACAGTTTACGAGGGAGACCCTGTACATCCTGTCGCTACACAAGAGGACGTTGATTATTTAATTGCTGCTGCAAAAACTGTCTTTCCAACTGCAAATATTTCAAGAGATACGATTGAATCGTCGTGGGCAGGTGTGCGCCCACTTATTTTTGAAAAAGGGAAGGATCCATCAGAAATTTCACGTAAAGATGAGATTTGGACGGCTCCGAGTGGACTAATGACGATCGCTGGCGGCAAACTAACGGGTTACCGTCAAATGGCAGAAACAATCGTTGATAAAATTGTAAAAAACCATAAATATAAGCACGCAAGTCCATGTGTAACACGTGAGTTATCACTTTCTGGTGCAAAAGGCATTAATGCCATCAATTTCACTGATTATAGTACTTATAAAGCTAAAGAGGGCGTTCAGTATGGTCTTAATTATGATGAAGCAAAACAGCTTGTACAAAAATATGGTACGAATGTTGATGCATTATACAACCAGGTGAAATATTTGTATGAGCACGGAAGTACGATGCCCCTGGCCCTACATGCAATGCTGCTTTATGGCATAGAAGCGGAAATGGTGTACACACCAAGCGATTTCTTTATTCGTCGAACAGGCTTATTATACTTCGATATTGATGCGGTAAAACGATATAAACAGCAGGTCATTCAAGTTATGCAAAAACATTTTAACTATACAGAGTCACAAAGATATACTTATGTAACTCAACTAGAGCAAGCAATTTTAGATGCAACAAATTTTGCGGAGGAAGGAGTGTAGGCAATGCGTTATATTGAAATGTCAGATGGCCATTTTCTATTTACTCGAACATTAAAGCCATCGAATAAATGTATTGGTCATATTCATATTCTGCATGGTATGGCGGAGCATAGTGGACGTTATGTGAAATTTGCCAATAGCCTAAATGAAGCTGGCTATGCAGTGACAATGCATGATCATCGAGGGCATGGAGAAACAGCAGCATATAATGGTACACTAGGTTTTTTTGCTGAAGAAAATGGGTTTGATCGAGTTGTAGAGGATACACATGAAGTAGTTACAATATTGCATGAACAATTTTCAGATGTACCTTTGATTTTATTTGGTCATAGTATGGGATCGTTCATTACTAGAAGATATATTCAATTATACAGCGATAAAGTGGATAATGTGATTCTTTGTGGAACAGGAAACGTTACAGCATTGCACACGATGGGGAATTTAGTAGCAAAAGTATTGGCCAAACAGCTTGGTAAAGATACAGAGAGCAAGTTGTTAAATAAGCTGAGCTTTGGCAGCTTTAATAAACAGTTCCCAAATTCAAAGACTGCGTATGACTGGTTATGTTCAGTAGAGGATGAGGTGGAAAAATATATAGATGATCCATATTGCGGCTTTATCCCTACTAATCAATTTTTTGTGGATTTAACAACTGGTTTTATGTCGTTAAATCGTAAAACAGAGATAGCAAAAACAAAAAAAGACTTACCTATATTATTGATAAGTGGTAGCAAGGATCCAGTCGGAGAACAAGGCCAAGGTGTATACACTGTAGCACAACAATTGGCAGAAGCGGGTATACAGGATGTAACGGTCTACTTATTTGAGGATAAGCGCCATGAAATCCTAAACGAAGACAATCAAGAGGCAGTCTATCAAGTTTTATTACGGTGGTTAGAAAAATATGATACAAGATAAAATACAGCAAGCAGAGGTCGTAGCAATCGTAGGGCCAACTGCTTCTGGGAAAACGGCACTAAGTATTGAGTTAGCAAAAAAATATAATGGCGAAATCATCAACGGTGACTCGATGCAAATCTATCGAGGCTTAGATATTGGTACAGCCAAAATTACAGAAGAAGAGATGGAGAAGGTACCCCATCATTTACTGAGCTTCAAAGAGGCCACAGAGTCCTTTTCAGTAGCGGACTATCAAAAATTAGTGCGAGCAAAAATTGCAGAAATTCAAGCGCGTGGCAAGCTACCGATTATCGTAGGGGGCTCGGGTTTATATGTGCAGGCAGTACTCTTTGATTTTCAATTTACAGAGGAGCAGGTAGATGAGGGGGCACGAAAAGCCTATTATGAAGAACTGGAGAAATTAGGTCCAGAGGCAATGCATGCTAAGCTTAAAAAACTTGATCCACAAACAGCTGAGACAATTCATCCAAATAATACTCGCCGTGTTATACGCGCGTTAGAGATGATTGAGCTTAGTGGCGTTTCAAAGGCATCCGAAGCACACAATCGTGGAGAAGTTCCACTTTACAATCATGTGATTTTAGGGCTTGGGCAAAATATGTCACGCGAAATGCTATACGATCGTATTAATCTTCGTGTTGATATAATGATGGAAAAGGGGCTTTTAGAAGAGGTAAAAGGCTTATGGCAGCAAAATATACGAGGTGTGCAGTCAATTCAAGCAATCGGCTATAAAGAATTATATGATTACCTAGATGGAAAATGCTCTTTAGAAGAAGCCATTGACAGTTTAAAGCAAAATTCTCGCCGCTATGCGAAAAGACAACTAACATACTTCCGAAACAAAATGGATGTATATTTTGTTAATAATGGCGAAATACTTTAATTAATTTCTAAAAATTACTAATTGCCAAATTGGTAGAACATGCTACTATAGGAATGAAGAGGTAGAAAGAGAGTATAAGGAGGCATTTTGATGAAATCAATTAACTTGCAAGATACATTCTTAAACCATCTACGTAAAAACAATGTTTTTGTAACTGTGTTTTTATTAAATGGATTTCAGTTAAAAGGAACTGTGAAATCCTATGATAATTTTACAGTATTATTACTAGATGCTGATAGCAAGCAACACCTTATTTACAAACATGCTATTTCTACATTTGTTCCAGTAAAGCAAGTAGATTTTTTAGAGACAGAAGAATAGAAACATTAGAGTAAAACAGTTAGTGTTCATGACACTAGCTGTTTTTTTGCCGACAGGCTATAATGTAAGAGGAAATCGACATATTGGAGGACTACACATATGAAAACTATGGATACAACAGAAATATTAGAACTATTAGATGCGAACGAAGATCTATACATTATTGATGTTCGTGAAGATAATGAGGTAGCACAAGGCATGATCCCAGGCGCTCAACATATTGCTCTTGGGACAATCCCTGAGCGCGTAGGTGAATTAGATGCTTCTAAGCCTTACATTATCGTTTGTAAGGCAGGCGGTCGTTCAGCAAATGCTTGTGCATACCTTGAAGCTCAAGGTTTTGACGTAACAAACCTTGAAGGCGGCATGCTTGCTTATGATGGAGAGCTAGAATTTAAATAATTATCGATTAAAACCCTCGTTTAGGCGAGGGTTTTTCTTATACAATCGCGTTGATAGATTGATGCAATCATAATTAATTTGGTAGTATATGTTATAATCACAACGTACAAGGAGGGATTAGTATGTATCGAACAATAGCACCCCCAACAATGTCTTTACAGTAGAATCTGCTGTTTGGGCATTCAATAAAGACTTGCTAATTCTCAATAGATTCTACTGTATATCGAAGACTATATACATGTAGAAAGTAGGAATTAGAAATGAGCGGAAAATTATCTTTTATTTTATCAATGATTATTTTTGGAGCTGTCGGTGTTTTTGCAAAATACATTAAGTTGCCTTCAAGTGAAATTGCCTTTTGGATGAGTCTTATCGGCTCTTGTTTTTTACTTTTGATTTTCCTTTTTAAAAAAGAAAGATTCACAAAAGCAACTATTTTGCAAAATAAATGGCCATTGATACTTTCGAGTTTTACCTTATGTGGCAATTGGATTTTCCTTTTCCAAGCGTACAAGGAAACAACCATCGCAAATGCAGCTCTAAGCTACTATTTTGCTCCAGTACTAGTAATTTGTTTGTCACCTATAGTTTTGAAAGAGAAAATATTATTAAGAAAAATTTTTTATGTTTGTGTTGCTCTTGTAGGACTGTATTTTATCGTTCAAAGTCAAACTACCGAAACGAGCGAACATTATATCGGTATTGTCTACGGCCTTATTGCAGCTTGCTTCTATACAGTAGTAACATTCACCAATAAGTATATTCGTGGATTAAAAGAGCCTGATAATACAATCATTCAACTTACTTTAGCAGCGTTACTCCTTGCTCTTTATCTTTTAGGGACAAATGGATTCCAAGTAATGCAAATCGATATAAAATCAATTAGTTTACTTCTGGCATTGGGCATTGTCCATGCTGGGATCGGCTTCTATCTGTTCTTTTGGGGAATGCGTCATCTAAAAGGGCAAAGTATAGCTATTTTAAGCTATATTGATCCACTGACATCATTAGTGATTTCGACAATGATTATAGGTGAAAAAATGGCGACCCTACAAGTACTAGGCGCTATCCTTTTACTCGGCGCAACATTCCTGAGTGAAATAGATAAAACAAAATTGATATCACAGCAATAAACGGGCAGAAAGCTCCCGAAAGCCTTTTTGGCCTTTGGGAGCTTTTAGCAAAGGGGAATAGAATTAGTTTTATCGTCTAAAGTCCGTTTTAATATTTCATACGCTTTTGAAGAAAGCATTCTATTTATCTTATTTTCTTCAATTTTGGGAAACAGTTTGTAACCTGAATATACTAACGATAGGCATAATTTGTTGCTAAGTCTATTTTTCTTTAATATTGTGCCAAGCACCATTCTTTAGTTTCTTGGTCGGCAAAGGATGCTTCTACACTATTTAAATAAATTTGTCGATAATCTTCTTCACTTAGATTAAATTCATTGTTAACTAAATGGATTTCTTTTGCCATTGTAGTATCTGATACTGTTCTGTTATCCGTATTAAATGTCACTTTTATTCCATCTTTATGAAACTTATAAATAGGATGTTCAGAATAATGATGAACAGCTTTCGTTTGGACATTACTTGTTGGACACATTTCAAGCACTACCTGTCTTTCTTTTACAATCTTATATGCCTCGGCACAATCTTTAATAAATACTCCGTGTCCTATTCTTTCAGCACCCAACAGTTCAACAGCCTCTAGAACGTTTTTACCAATTCCTGTTTCACCGGCATGAATAGTGACTCTGTAGCCATATTCTTTGGCTAAAGCGATTGGATCTACAAATTTTTCACAAAAGCCTTCTTCTTCAGATGCACATAGGTCAATTGCCACTACACCTTCTCCAAGGAACTTTTTCCCCTTTTCAACCACCTCGAATGCACTTTCAACAGACATCGTCCTCATGCAAGACAGGATTATATTTCCCTTTATTTCGTAACGGCTTTCAGCGTCCCTCATACCATCTATAACAGCTTGAATAACTTCTTCAACACTAAGACCTTGTAGTGTGTGAAGTAACGGGGCAAATCTGACTTCTAAATATTTCACATTTTCTCTTGCTGCATTCTCAAATAGCTCAAAAGTAATTCTTCTTAAGTTCTCCTTAGACTGCATTACTAAATTAGGAAGAGAAAATCTTTTTAAATATTCATCAAGGGATTCACATTCTAACGGAGCAATCAGCTCCTTTTGTAGTTCATCCTTATCAAAAGTAGGTAACTGAATGCCTTCCTTCTGTGCAATATCGATAATAGTTTCAGCCCTAAGGCTTCCGTCCAAATGACAGTGTAGTTCAATTTTTGGCAATGCTAAAAAGTTCATTATTGACCTCCTGAAATAAATGTTTAGATTAAAATACAAAAAAATTCCTGACCACAAAGAAAATACAAGTATTGTACTTTCTTCGTAATCAGGAATTTCGGTTCCTGGTAGAGACCCCCAAACCATATTATTGGGGTTATACGAAATATTATTGTTTTCATTTACGATTTTTAATATGATAATAGAAAAATTTCGGGTTGTCAACATGATCTATAAGGATATTCAGGATGTCTTGTAATCTAACAATTTCTACTACCACTTCTCGAATGAAAATTTTTTAGATATAGAAATGATTGATATCCAAAATTCTCTTTGCCAGAAGATGTTTAAAATTAATTGTGGCAATAGATGTACTTCAGTTCCGTATCAGTTTATAACTCATATCATTGGAAAGAAATATACAATTTCACTAATATATTGACACAAAAAACACTTTGTCGTAGATTTAAAGTAATTGCATAAAAGCATTAGGTGCCCATTGCGGGAGAATAGGGAATAAAGTGAAAAGCTTTAGCGGTCCCACCACTGTAAAAAGGGAGTTTCATAGAGAATGCCACTAGCATCGTTCTGGGAAGGTTCTATGAAATGTTGAAATTGAGCCAGGAGACCTGCCTATCTGCTTCGGTTATATAGACGATGGAAAAGTCTGTAGTTTATTTGTTATGGAATAAACTACAGGCTTTTTATTTTTTCTCTAAATCATTCTTCGAGTAACAAGGGCAAAAAAGAAAGGGGAAATTTTCATGCAATTATTACAACAAACGATTCAAAACATTCAAAGTGCTGACAATAAAATGATGGAGAAGGCAAGGGAACGCATAGATGCACTTTGCAAACCTCCTGGAAGCTTGGGCAAACTGGAGGCACTTGCTGTACAACTATCCGGAATAACAGGAGACCTATTTCCTGCGATTGATAATAAAGCGATAATTGTCTGTGCAGCAGATCATGGTGTTTGTGATGAAGGGGTAACACCTAATCCACAAAATGTGACGGTCTTTCAAACATTAAATTTTCCTAGAGGAGGAACAGGAGTCTGTGCTATCGCAAAAATTACAGATGCTAAAATTGTCACAGTAGACGTTGGTGTAAAAGAAGATATTCCACATGATGCTGGTGTTATCATAAAAAAAATTAAATATGGAACGGACAATATGGCAAAAGGTCCTGCTATGTCAAGGGAAGAAGCCATTCAATCCATTGAAGTAGGAATTGAGGTAGCAACGGAAGAAATCAAAAAAGGAATCAATGTACTCGGGACAGGTGAAATGGGGATTGGTAATACGACTCCAAGTGCTGCAATATTATCGGTTCTTCACGAATGTCATCCAAATGAAGTGACAGGCTTTGGTGCAGGAGTAGGACCAGGGGGGATAGCACATAAAGTAGAAGTCATTTACAATGCTATTGCATTAAATAAACCAAATCGTGATGATGCTATTGATATTCTTGCAAAGGTCGGTGGATTAGAAATAGGCGCTATGGCTGGAGTGATACTTGCCGCAGCTGCACATCGTAAACCGGTTGTTATTGATGGCTTTATTTCTACTATTGCTGCACTTATTGCATACGAACTCGAACCCAACGTAAAAGACTATATCATTCCATCTCATGCCTCTGAAGAACCAGGTGCAAAAATTGCTGCTGAAATGCTCGGAGTTGAACCAATGCTACAGATGAATATGCGATTAGGAGAGGGCTCTGGTGCAGCTTTAGCCTTTCCTATTTTGGACGCAGCTTGCTCTATGATGAAAAATATGGCTACTTTAGAAGAAGCTATGTTGCTGTTGAAAAATTAACTTTAGTCGCTGCTGTGGATGCACGGAGTTTGAGATAAATAAGGAATTTATAAATTCGAAACAAGCCCAAATCTGATATTTGGGCTTGTTATTATGCAGCAGTATAGCTATGCTCGATTCAACCTCCGCAACGGTAAACGCCATTTCTTCATATATGAAAGTATTCTTAATACTGTGATCACACCAAATAATACATATAAAAAGAGATCCCCTGAAAATTGTTGAAGTCCGATGATAAGCCCGGCTAGTGCTGCCCAAACACCATAGACTTCATCACGGAGGACTAATGGTTGTCGTCTAGCTAATAAATCACGAACAATTCCACCACCAGATCCTGTTAAGACAGCAGCTACAATAACGGCACTAATAGGCATATCAAGCTTGACTGCATAAAGGGCACCCTGAATTGCAAATGCCGATAACCCAATAGCGTCAGTGAAATTGCCCCAGCGATGCCAATGCTGAATAAGTCGGTGTGGAAATAAGAAAAAAATTGTTATGGCTGCAATGGCAATTTGGAACATCATATCCTGCCCCCACAGTGTTGTTACAGGTAAACCTATAAGTAAGTTTCGTATAGCTCCACCACCGAAAGCAGTTACGATACCGAGTATATATACACCGAATATATCGTATTCTTCCTCCATTGCAATTATTGCCCCGGAAATAGCGAAGGCAATTGTTCCAATAATACTAAAAAACTCCCAAGCCAACCCTGTCACCCCTTATGTGAATAAATCATTTCATGTTGTTGGAGAATACATACTAGAAAACATTAAAGTCTCCTTTTTGTATCTAAAAGTTTTTACATAGTAAAGCATTGACTTGCGATTTTGAATTATCAGATATCAAATATCTTATTATAGCAGAATTAAATAGATTTTAGTTTGAATTAAGTTTAGCGCCTAATGCAATTTTTGCAGGCAAGCTCACAAATTGTTAAGATAAGATTTGAACAAATGTGAAATGGAGAAGAACATAATGACTTTTACAACCAATTTATCGGAAGAAACGCTAGCATTAGCTGCTAAAATAGAGGAAAAGGTACGCCCTTTTCATGCAAGGGTAGAAGAAATGGCGTTCTTCAATCAACAAAAAGTGCTTGCTGCTTTTCGAAAGAATCAAGTAAGTGACTATCATCTGCACCCGTCTAATGGTTATGGCTATGATGATGAGGGGCGTGACAACCTAGAACGAGTGTATGCAGAGGTCTTTGGAGCGGAGGCTGCTATTGTACGTCCGCAAATTATTTCCGGTACACATGCAATCACACTTAGCTTATTCGGAGTGCTTCGTCCTGGTGATGAGTTACTTTATATTTCAGGTCAGCCGTACGATACATTGCAATCAATAGTCGATGGTGGCGATAAGGATACTGGCTCGTTAAAAGATTATAAAATCGGTTATAGCCATGTGGATTTAATCGATAATCAAGCAATTGATTGGGAAGGTGTTGCAGCCGCAATTACACCAAACACTAAAATGATTGCTATTCAACGTTCGAAGGGTTATGCAACACGCCCATCATTTACTATTTCACAAATTACAGAAATGTGTATGAAAATTCGTGAATTAGCACCGAATGCAGTTATTTTCGTTGATAATTGCTACGGTGAATTTGTTGAGGCACAGGAACCGACAGAGGTTGGAGCTGATTTAATGGCAGGTTCACTCATTAAAAATCCTGGTGGAGGCTTAGCAAAAATTGGTGGTTATATTGCGGGGCGTGCAGATTTAGTAGAAAAATGTGCTTATCGTATGACATCACCAGGTATTGGTGCTGAAGCAGGAGCAACATTAAATACGCTTGGTGACTTCTATCAAGGATTTTTCCTTGCACCACATGTTGTATCGCAAGCGTTAAAAGGTGCCATTTTCACAGCTGCTATGCTAGAGGAAATTGGCATGAATACATCACCAAGCTTTGATGCTAATCGTACGGATTTAATCCAATCGGTTTCTTTCCAAACCGCGGAACAAATGATTGCTTTTTGTCGTGAAATTCAAGCGAACTCACCAATTAATGCGCATTATGCACCAGAGCCAGCGTATATGCCTGGTTATGAGGATGATGTCATCATGGCAGCCGGAACATTTATTCAAGGTTCAAGTATCGAGCTTACAGCAGACGGTCCTATTCGTCCGCCATTTACAGCATTTATTCAAGGTGGTTTAACATACGAGCACGTAAAATTTGCTATTTGTAGTGCTGTTCAAAAAATCCAAAAATAAATAAAGGAAAACTATTCAAAACTTCCATTTTGAATAGTTTTTTTATTTATGGATGAAAAATTGAAGATACATTTGTTAAAACGTATCCCATTTATATAAGTTGATTGGAGTGGAGACTTGGCGACTCCTTGGGGATTAGCGGCTCATCGGACGCCCCCAGGAAAGCGCCAAGTCGGAACGGAAATCAACCCCGCGTTAGGATCATAAACATAGTTTTTTACAATTTTTCGTCAGTTCAAAAAAATTATTTTCTTTCATGTTAGGAAACCTTACATGAGTGGTTGACAGTGTAATTTTTTCGTTATATTATTAGCAGGTATTGGAGGGGACTTAAATGAGTCGTGAAATTAGACGAACTATGCCGTTATTATCTATGAATATCGTAATGCAATTGACCGAGCTTTCGGCACGTCAGATTCGTTATTATGAAGAACACCATTTAATTGAGCCGCACCGAACAGAAGGCAACCGTCGAATGTTTTCGTTAAATGACGTCGATGCATTGCTGGAAATTAAAGATTACTTGGAACAGGGCATGAACATGGCAAAAATTAAAAAGCTGTTTGCTAAAAAGAATGAGCCTGTTTCATCAGATGAACCTAATTTAAGCGACTCAGAATTACGTCGCATCATGCGTGAGGAAATGCTTCAAGCGCAGCGCATGCAAAAATCATCCATCCGTCGTGGGGATTTATCTCGATTCTATTAATAAAAAGCAACATCATTAATTACTTAATTAATAGGGTAGGGTAATGATAAAAAAGCTAGACATTTTATAGGAGTGTGGAAAACTGTGGGTAAATACACAAAAGAGGACATTAAACGTCTAATCGAGGAAAAAAACGTAAGCTTTATACGTCTACAATTTACGGATATTCTTGGCACAATCAAAAATGTTGAGATTCCTGTAAGTCAATTGGACAAAGCTCTAGAAAATAAAATGATGTTTGATGGCTCATCTATTGAGGGCTTCGTACGTATCGAAGAATCAGATATGTATTTATATCCTGACTTGGATACTTTCGTAGTGTTCCCTTGGACTTCTGAAAAAGGGAAAGTAGCACGTTTCATCTGTGATGTATTCACTGCTAAAGGCGAGCCGTTTGCTGGTGACCCACGAAACAATTTAAAACGTATCCTAAAGAAAATGGAAGACATGGGCTTCACAAGCTTCAATTTAGGGCCTGAGCCAGAATTCTTCTTATTTAAATTAGATGCAAAAGGTGAACCGACACTAGAAGTAAATGACCACGGTGGTTACTTCGACTTAGCACCAACTGATCTTGGCGAAAACTGCCGTCGTGATATCGTATTAGAGCTAGAAGAAATGGGCTTCGAAATTGAAGCATCTCACCATGAGGTAGCTCCTGGACAACACGAAATTGACTTTAAATATGCAGACGCAATCACAGCTTGTGACAATATTCAAACGTTCAAATTAGTTGTTAAAACAATTGCTCGTAAACACGGTCTACATGCTACATTTATGCCAAAACCATTATTCGGTGAAGCTGGCTCTGGTATGCACTTCAACGTTTCATTATTTAAAGGTAAAGAAAATGCATTCTACGATGAATCTACTGAACTAGGACTTTCTGAAACAGCAATGCAATTCATGGCAGGTGTACTTGCACACGTTCAAGGCTTCACAGCTGTGACAAACCCAACAGTTAACTCTTATAAACGTCTTGTACCGGGTTATGAAGCACCATGTTATGTTGCGTGGTCAGCTCAAAACCGTTCACCACTTATCCGTATCCCATCAGCACGTGGTCTTTCAACTCGTGTAGAAGTACGTTCTGTGGACCCATCTGCTAATCCGTATTTAGCGATGGCTGTTATTTTAGAAGCTGGACTTGAAGGTATTCGCCGCGACTTAACACCACCAGCTGCTATTAACCGTAACATCTATGTGATGTCTGATGAAGAGCGTAAAGCGAATGGAATCGCAAACTTACCAGCAGCACTTGATGATGCTTTAGTATTACTTGCTCAAGATGAAGTAGCGCAAGCAGCTTTAGGTGAGCATATCTATGCAAACTTTAAAGAGGCAAAAGAAATCGAGTTTGACATGTATCGTACAACGGTACACCAATGGGAACGCGATCAATATTTGAAAATGTACTAAAAATATTAACCGAGCACCTAGTAAAGGTGCTCGGTTTTTCTTTTGAAATTAAGAGTTTAATAGCAAATGATAGAAATTAGACATTTTCATAAGAAAGTGCTTTTAAATATAAAAAATAGAAGCGATGAGGCATTTTTAACCTCATCGCATATTTTTTAATAGCCCATATGATGATGACCCATATGATGATGGTCCATGTGATGGTGATGGTGTCCCATATGGTGGTGATGATGATGCGGCATATGGCAAGGATCAGGTGGCATTTCACAAAGTGTGTGAGTTTCGCAACATTCATTCACTACACACTCAGTGCAAGGGAAATGATACTGATGATCAATTATATGTTTATTAACTGTTGTTACATGTGCTGGCTGTACATGTGGTACAACTGTATGGATGTAGTTAGTGCGTACATATTCCTCTGGCGGACAACAATGTGGTGGCTCAAATTGAGTTGGACAATGTTGTGGTGGACAACAATGTGGACCTTTTGCATGATGATGGTGATGCATATGCTGCATGTGATGCATATGCTGCATATGATGCATATGTCTTTCCATGATAAAACCTCCTGTTTTGATAAGTTGTGGTTCATAATTAACATATGAGATAAAAGACAATCTGGTCTATTTGTATGCCTATTAAGGGCTGGTTAAATCTCTTAGGCAATCAAAATAGGTATGATTCATGGAGAGTTTCACCAAATTTCAACTTCTTTTAGACTTCAGCAACTGTAAAATTGAGCTTTGTTGAAAGGGAATGGTGCAAAGAAGAAATGCAGATAATATTAGCAGAGAATAATAATATTATTAAAATTTTTGATTGAATAAAAATACATTTTGTTGTAGAATTAATCGGTATGTTGTTGGTTTACGATAGTTTTTAAATTCATAAAAATGAATGATAGTGATTATTCTAAAAGATTTAATGCATAGAATTTTGCATTGCGGATGTTAATGATAAAAAGTAGTGTTTGGGCATTCCTTTATTACTTTTTTAAGGGATGTTTTTTATTTTGTCCTTCATTAACTGCTCGTAAATGCCAGATTGATGAATGAAACTCTTTATACTGATATACATTTCTTGGTGGTTTTACAGTACCTAACAAGCTTGATGTATAAAACTTCGAAAAAACCTAAAGAAATGAGGCTTTAAATGATGAAAAAATATCCTTCTTCTACATACTTTTTCTTCATAATTCCGTCTCTTATTGGTGTCCTATTATTCATGACACCGGTCTTAACGGAAGATGGATGGAAAGTTCCAATAGCTATTTTAGCAAATTTGTTAGCAGGCTTAGTTGCTCCTATTATTAGTTATTTTACTATAATCATGTTTGCGATTTCGGCAATTGGTTCACTCATTGCCAAATTTATTCCGCGAAATAATACAAAAGAGCCTAGTATTTTAGATACATTATTTTATGTAAATTGGTTCTGGACAATTATAAGAGTCATTGGTTTAGTATTTGCCTCAATGGTTGTCTTTAATTTTGGACCATCTGCGATTAATAATGAAAATACTGGTGGATTATTAATGAATCCAGACGGTGGTTTAGTAACATTTTTATTTACGATTTTCTTATTTGCAGGCTTGTTATTACCATTTTTAACAAACTTCGGGTTACTTGAATTTTTCGGAACGATGATGGTAAAAATCATGCGTCCTCTTTTTAAAAGCCCAGGTCGTTCGTCGGTTGATGCACTTACATCGTGGGTTGGCGATGGAACAATTGGTGTTCTTATGACGAGTAAGCAATATGAAATGGGGAACTACACGAAAAAAGAGTCTGCCATTATTGCAACGAGTTTCTCTGTAGTATCCATTACATTCTGTATCGTAGTATTAGATACAGTGCATTTATCACGCTATTTTATTCCATATTATTTAACGGTTGTCCTTTGTGGTCTTGTGTTAGCGGTTATTATGCCACGGATTTTTCCACTTGCTAACAAAGAAGATACTTATATCGACGGTACACCAGTAGATTTATCACGTGAGGAATTACCAGAAGGCTATAATTCGGTGTCCCACGGCTTAGAAAATGCTTTAGCTGTTGCGCATGCCAATCGTGATCCACGTCAATTTTTGAAGGATGGATTTAGAAATGTCTTGGATTTATGGGTTGGTGTAGCACCGGTCGTTATGGCATTTGGTACGGTTGCTTTAATGCTTGCTGAATTCACTAATATTTTTGCATTTTTAGGAAAGCCATTTGAACCAATTTTAGCTGTGCTTGGTTTACCAGAAGCAGCTGAGGCAGCGCAAACGATGGTTGTTGGCTTTGCGGACATGTTCTTACCTTCAATTTTAGGAGCAGGAATTGAAGCTGAAACGACGCGATTTGTGATTGCAGTTGTTTCTGTGACACAGCTTATTTATATGTCTGAGGTCGGTGGGCTTATTTTAGGTACAAAAATTCCACTGAAATTTTTAGATCTAGTTGTTATTTTCTTAATTCGTACGATTATTTCACTCCCAATCGCAGCATTAGTTGCACATTTACTATTTTAGAACTTATAAAGCGATTGTTCGTATTTATTAATGCGACAATTGCTTTTTTCTTTATCTAAATTCGTATGTTATAAGAGAATATCCATTGCAAAAATGCTAATTGACTTTCCTTATGATGAAAAAATGATACATAAATTCATTGAGTTGGGAAAAACTACACTTAAAGTGATACTGAGGTGATAAAATGGATAGAATTTTTTCTCTCTGCTTAAGTTCCTGTTATTTGTTATTTTCTCAACCAAGTGATGCCTATATCAATGATTCGCCCAGTTCTTATGAAGAAATTTATCCTGAAATAGGCTATAAAACGGTTGAAACAGCTGCCTCCGATTTTGAACGGCACTATCATCAAGGGCTAAAGCTACCACTTCGAGTACCGCCTATTAGTTTTACACATCATTTTGGTCGGTTTAATAATCTTGATGGTGACATGAATGATTTTTTTGAAGTTACATTTATTAATAATCAACTTCCTGAGCATCATTATAAAATAACGGTTCGGCCTGTTCAATTTAAATACCCATCTAAAAAGGAAAATATAGTAAAGATATTCGAATTGAAAAATGGAACGACTTCAATTTATATGGAAATATCAGGTTTCAATGTACTTGCTTTTGAAAGAGAAGAATGGCAATATATGTTGTGGATTGACAAGAGAGTTTCAAATAAGGTGACACCTGAAGTTTTAGTCGACATTGCCAATTCCATTGATTATACAATGCAAGAGGATGAACGTGGATAATAAAAAATGCCAAGACCTTTAACTTCTTTCAGCGGGTGTCCAAACCCCGCTGAAAGAAGTTAAAGCCTCCGGCGGGTGTCACGGAATCGGAAAGGAGCGCTTTGTGCAAGCACGAAGCCTATTCCGGACGCAATTATGCCAAGGCATAATTGATTGAGATCTTGGCATCAATTTTTTAGAAAGCACCCCAAATATCCATAGCTTGAATTAGGCGGGATTGACCGAAGCATTTCGAATTGCCATTGTTATGATAGAGTAAAGTAATACACTGAAAACAAATAAACTACTTAATAGAGTAAAGGTAGATATATTTGATAGTAGGTCAAACAAAGAAGAATACCACTTGAAGATGATTGTAACAATTGGAATTAAGCCAAGTAACCCTATAAAACTGTATCCGCCAATAGTTCCTAAGCGATAAAAGACAACATTCAATAAAAGGCCAGCTGTTAGGAAGAAGAGCAGTATAACAGTATCTAAAGTCATCATTTGTAAAAATGATGGGGAATTATTAATAAGTAAAATAGGATGGATAATGAATATGTTAGAAATGTAAGTCATTATTTTATGTGCACTAGCAATAATGAATGCCCCTACTAAGCTCCAACAGATGAAAAAGAGCCCCACATTAAACATATATTGCAAGCGACTTAAACCAAGCTTTAAAAAATAGGGTAAGGTTTTATTTAGTAGTTTTGCCGCCATATTACCGTAAAAAATATAGACAGGTATTGAAACAGAGAGTGCAATGAACATATTTTGTCCAAAGAAATTATCTAAGAATACCGTAAATAGGATGATTGAAAATAAAATACACCAAAAAGTTATAATTCGTTTTTTATAGCTTTGAATTAATACATAAAAGCTTCCTTGTATTGTATTCATTTTATAGTCCTCGCTTTCTGTTGTTTACTTAAATACACCAACATCTCCTGTAACGACACACCTTCAAGTGTAATATTCTGTCCTTTAATAGGTTGACCATTAGAGTAGACAATTGCAGTTAACTCCTGCATAAATATATGTTTATAGATAACCTCTAGGTCAGTAATTGCCTGCTCAACATCGGAAGCACTACCTTTTACTGCAACAATATGCTTATGCCATTCATCAGCCGTTTTTTGGAGTAGCAATTGTCCCTCATGTAGAATAAGTATCTCCTCGAACAGATCACTTGCCTCATCAATTAGGTGTGTTGATAAAATAAACAATCTCGGATTGTCAGTTTGCTGTTCAATTAATAAATCATAAAATGTATTTCGAGCAGCAACATCAAGTCCAATGTAAGGCTCATCAAAAATCGTAATCGCTGTATTACTCGCAAAGCCTGTGATAATACCTAACGCAGACACCATACCTTTTGATAAACTACGAACTTTATCTTTTGGATTTAGAGCAAAAACTTCTAATAGCTCCATTGCAAGATTCTCATCCCATTTAGGATAAAAGAAGCTATTCGCCTTTAACGTTTGTGCAATGGTCATTTCCTCTTGAAAGTTTCCGCTCTCTGCAACAAAACAAATGTCACGTAAAGTGGCAGGTTCATTGAAAACATTTTCTCCATTCACAGAGATGTTCCCATTGGTTGTAGAGATTAGTCCGGATAATAAATTTAAGAATGTTGTTTTGCCAGCGCCATTATGTCCCAGAAAACCAACGATCTTTGGTCCTTCAATGGTAAATGTGATATTTTTTAAAGCTTCCTTGTGTTTATATGATTTACTAACATTTTTCACTTCAATTTTCATACGTTAACCCCTTTGTAACATATTTTGTAATTCTACATCTGAAATACCTAATCTTATTGCTTCTTTCTTCAATGGCTCTATATGTTGTTGGAAAAAAGCTTCCTTGCGCTCTGCAATTAATATCCCACGCGCATCAGTACTGACAAACATCCCGACGCCGCGTTTTTTATAAATTACGCCTTTGTCCACTAATTCGTTCACACCCTTCCCAGCTGTTGCAGGATTAATTTGATATTCTTTTGCAAATTCATTTGTGGATGGAATGCGATCTTCGGGTTGTAGCTGTCCATCTAGAATTGCATCCTCTATTCGTTCACGAATTTGCTGGAAAATGGGCTTTTCATTATTTAAAGAATGGATCGTCATCCACCTCCTTGGTCAATTGGTTAATTACTCATGTAACTAACTATATAACGACAGGATTTTTTTGTCAATTATTTTGATGTGAAAAAATTAGTGTACAGAACAAATAAAGTTGTAGGGGATATTATTTCATCCGAAGCTTTAGCGCGTGGGAACCGTAAATTTTAAGGTATTTCAAACCCTTTTCAAAAGCAATAAAAGGTGCATAATGTTTTTAATTCCAGCTCTATATAAAAAATAGTTGACTGAATGTATTCATTAAGTTAGTATAACTAACGAATAAGAAAGAGGTTCATAGCGCATACCCTCTATAAAAAACTATGGATGACGTCATTTACGCCATATCCCCAAAAATGCGGATATGGCTATTTTTTTTTATTAGGTTTAATGCGTAATGGACTTCTCTCAACTTGAGGAGGAAATTTTATGGCAGGAAGAAATGAAGAACAAGGCTTGCAGGATTTAACACTCCTTGGCAACCAAAATACAAAATATTTATTTGAATACTCACCAGAGATACTTGAAGCGGTCGATAACTTACATACGAAAAATGACTTTTTTGTAAAATTTAATTGCCCAGAATTCACAAGTCTATGCCCAATGACAGGGCAGCCTGATTTTGCGACAATGTATATTTCTTTTATTCCGGATAAAAAGCTAGTAGAGAGTAAATCTTTAAAGCTCTATCTATTTAGCTTCCGTAATCACGGGGACTTTCATGAGGATTGTGTCAACATCATCATGAATGATTTGATTAAGCTGATCGAGCCACGCTATATTGAAGTATGGGGCAAGTTTACACCGCGTGGAGGCTTATCCATTGATCCTTGGTGTAATTATGGTCGCCCAGGCACGAAATATGAAAAAATGGCAGAGCATCGTTTGATGAACCATGATATGTATCCCGAAAAGGTGGATAATCGCTGATGCTTTACTATTTAAATGGATTGTTTGTTGGCTTTTTAATTTTAGCGAATGTTTTAGCTGTTAAAGTGTTTAGTATAGGTGAATGGATGATGCTTCCGGCTGCTGCGATTTTAATTATTTTCACGTATCCTCTTATTGATGTAATTTGTGAAGTATATGGCAAAGAAGCGGGTGGCCGCACGGTAAGAACAGGGCTTATTGCACAAGTGTTTGCGGCATGCTTTATTGCAATTGCCATTGCACTACCACCTGCACAAGCATTTGTTCATCAGCAGGAATTTGAGACAATTCTCGGCGGCAGTATGCGTGTCATTATTGCAAGTCTTGTAGCCTATACGGTCAGTGTTAATTTGGATGTAGTGATATTTAATAAATTTAAGGAAAAGCATGGGAGCGGTAAGCTTTGGCTTCGAAACAATGCTTCTACGATGTTAAGCCAACTCATCGATACTGCCTTATTTATTTCAATAGCCTTTTATGGAATAATGCCAATTAAAGTGTTATTGACATTATTTATAACACAGTATTTATTTAAATTTTTTGCGTCCATTATAGCAACTCCACTTGTTTACGGGCTAGTTTTCGTTGCGCGAAGATTTGATAAACGTAAAGGCTTTGAACCATCTCATTACTGAGATGATTCAAAGTGATGAAAAATAAAAATGGGGATATTAGAAATGTTGTGGCCTTACTTTTCTTTGTTGTTGCTTATGCTTAGCAACTCTCCGCTTTGCTTTCGCAGGAAAGTAACCAGTCGGAACGAACTCCCTAGTTTTGCCAAAGAGCTATACTTTATTTCATTAACATAATAGATTTTCAACAACACGAAGCCATCTCATTGGAGATGGCTTTTTAATACGTGCTTTCCCAATCAAATACGCTCTATAAGGTAAGAACGAAATGATTTTTATAAAGAACATACAGATAATCAAGCTCGAAATAGCGTGAGTACTTGAAAAAGGTAGAAGGAATTTGCGCTGTATATGGGACTAGATATTCTTGAAAAAGTCAATGAACAAATATACCGAATGAGCTAGCATCGCCCTCAAAACATTCCACTCATACACCATCTCAATCACCCATTTATACTCAAGTTTGAAGGCATCAATCAACAAGATACATTCTAACTATTTATGAGTAAAGCACTCGTAGTAAAACCTATTGATATATAGATTTTGGGAGAGATGCCCATGGCTCTTCTACGGAAGTTGATGGAACTCTCACAATGCGAATATAGGAATCTCTCTTATTCCACGTTAATTGCTCCATTTTTGCATATGTGCCATGTAACGGCGAGCATATACTGTGGATGAGAAGGGAGGAGGTGAACATTTATGAGAATTAACTGGATGATCCGTTTTCAGCATAAACCATTTTTATTTGCGCTATTTTCGTTGATTTTGTTACTCGCACAGCAAGTAGCAACTATGTTTGGCTATGACATAACGAGTGCAATGAGTGAGCAGGCAACGCACATCTTAAATACCGTATTATCCATTTTCGTTTTAATAGGGGTTGTAGTAGATCCAACTACACGGGGAACCAGTGATAGTGAACGTGCTTTAATGTATCGAAGACCTAGATAAACGGTGGGTAAAAATAAATCAAAAGTGTAATTTTACAATAAGGATAAATATGTTATAATGTTAAAAAATTGATAATGTAGGGAGGATGATTGGATGTCGCTTGAAATGGAGCGGAGGGTTGCCATGCTCGAGCAGGAAATGATGGATTTACGGCATGAGTTAGAGGGCTTAAAGCGTCAACAATCTGTTGATAAAACAAGTACATTGAACGCCAGAAAATCCATTATTGAACAATCAACGCCAAAACTAGCGCAAAACCTAAAGCCAGATTCAAACTTGGAACCAAAGCCAAAAACAATGCCAGCTCCAGAAAAAAAGAAGGAGCCACAGCGAACATTGGAAGAGCGTATTATGTGGGCACTTCCAAAATTATTTATGGTAATTTTAGTGATGGGGGTGCTTTGGGGTCTTAAACTTGTTAGTGATTATGGCTATTTATCGAATGAGGTTAAAATCATCCTCGCCTTTGCATTGTCGCTAGCCTTAGCAGCAATAGCTTATGTGCTGGAGCGTAAAAAAATAGGGTCATCAGCCATCACAATTTCATTATACGGTGGGGCATTTATTGTTGGGATATTAACAACAGCCGCAGGTGCGATATTGTATGAAGTTATAGGTTTAACGATGGCGCTTGTTATTGCCGTCGTTTATATCGGATACGGTATTGCTATTAGCTATTTAAAGAAAAACGAAGTACTAACAATATTCGTAGCGTTTACCTCATTATTACTACCTTATTTACTAGAATATATGGATTTTAGTCCAATAATTATTTTAATATATGTTGTAGTTCTATTTACGATGCTACAATTTGTCATTCATCAACACAAGCAGAAATTAGCTCTCTATATAGCAACCTTTTTCTCAGAGCTAGCTGTCAGCATTATAGCGTTTATGAACCATGACAATCGAGTTGTTTTTGCGATAGGTTTCCTAGTTGTTCTAACTATTTTTTACACGAGTTGGTGCCGTTTATATAATGCAGAGTCTAAACTGAAATATATTCATGTCGGACTCCAATTTAGCCTAGGAGCTTTTAGTTTATTGCTCTTGAACTTTATTATTAGTCCAATTGAATATAGCGAAGCACTATTACTCATATTAGTTTGCTTGTTTGCAGCTTTAGCGGGTTATGGCTATAAGCAAAAATGGCAGGAGGCATTTGATAGTGCCGTAACACTCGCATTTATTACACTATGTAATACGCTATTAGTTATGAACTTTCCAGAGAAAGTGGATCATTTGCTAATCCCGTTCATCACCTTTGCAGGCGTTATGATGAGTTTACGTTTACGAATTAGTTTGATGAAGGTTGTCAGCTCATTTTCCTTTATGATCACACTCGCGTTAAGTTTTATCATTCATGAGCCAACACCACTTTTCAGCATAGATCATGCTAGTTTGATCATGCCGGGAATATATCTCCTGATTATATATCTATACGCAAGACGTCCAAAAGAGACACTGACTGTATTTGAAAAGTTAATGAAAGATCTATATGTGATTGACTTTTTAGCAGTAATAACAACTGGTTATTTCTTAGCCTATATCGGAAAGCTGGATGGAACATACTTTGCAGGTGCTGGTAATATTCTACATCTAATGTGCATCATCCTCGCTTTACTTTTCGCGGGATCACTTTTAGTACCGACAAAATATAAAGGGCGTGCATTAACGCCGGTCCTTAGTGTCTTTTTCATTCTTTTCACACTAATGATTGAAATTATTCCGTATAATATGCAAGGTGACGACTGGTTAAATATAGTAACGAGAATAGTATATATCGCTGTTATCGTAGCAATTGTGATTGATTTACTGATGAATGGGCGCATTTATCAAATCTATCAAGAACAAATAGAGAAACTTTTGAACCCGATTGTAAGTGCAGGCATTGTTCTTACTATGATCTCTGTTTGGGGTCTCATATCCCAACTTTCCTATAATAGTTTGCTTGATTGGAAACTAAGCATTGCCTTCTCAACAATTACACTATTCCTAACAGCGAGTATTTCACTGTGGATTAGCACTGTACGCAACTTACGAACAGTACGCTTGACAGGTTTTATCATCTTAGTCATTGCGTTTATTAAACTTATATTCTTTGATTTGTCAGCACTAGACTTATTAATACGAGCAGTCTTGTTTATCACGATTGGTGGAATAGGGTTGCTGTTGTCGGGTAGGTTGTTGAGGAAATGATAGAAAAGAGATTCCAATGTAGTGTTGGAATCTCTTTTTATTATTATTGTTCTAATAACTCATTTTCTTTAATTAATTTATTTGCATCTCCGATTACTGTATGACCTGAAGAAGGCGGGGTAATAGTGCTTTCGGTAAATGTAACTGAGGTACCCCCATTAGCTTTTAAATTATCGCAAATAATAGCTCCTTTAATGTGAGCACCTTCCTCTAATGTTACTTTAGCATTGGGTGCAACTATGTGTTGACCATTTGCATTAGTACCTCCTTTAAATGTTACTTTATTTGCACCAGTATAAATATTGCCGGTTATCCCAACACCACCAGTAAAAGTTAAGTCAGCTTGTTTAGAATACAATGAAGCTGCAGTTTGGGTTTCATTAGCGATAGTAATGGGGAAGGAACCATTGTAAAAGAAATTTATTTGATTAGCATCTCCATTTTTATTTAAGGATCCCTTTAAATTAAACGTATTATTTATATATATATTTAGTTTTCCAGTCCCGATAATTTTTATATGACCTTGCAAAATATTTAAATCCTCAATATAAAGATTTTTATCGGTATCACCAACATTTATTGTTAGTGTATTGTTCTGATCAACTTTGAATTGTTTAAAATGAGTGTCTTCTGTTAATTGCAATGTATAGTTATTAGTCAGCCAATTATCAGCTAAAAAGTTCCCGTTATTTATAATTAAAGTTTTATTCCCTTGGCTATTGGAAATTTCTTTATTTGGCGGTGTCGGTATTTCAGATAATTGTTGAAACTTTTCCTCGGGAAATGGAGGAAGGATTGTTGTCCCTGGATAGCTACTGCTATGAGTTAGCTTTTCATTTAGATTTCCCATCCAAGAAGGGTACTGAAAATTCCCACTTGGGGCACCAACAGTACCTGTAATAGAAGAACCACCATCTAATGATATTATTCCGATATCAGTCGCCACATTACCGTTAATCGTTGCACTTCCTGTTAATGTTATGTCACCTTTTGTTTGCACAGCGAATTCAGGTGTGAAAGTACCAATATTATCATCATCATTGTTGTTGGTCGTTTTTTCAATATCAAGTATGAAATCAATAGTTTGTTTTAACTCTCTGTTTTGAGAAGGAGATTCTTCAAAATATCCAATTGAGCTAATAGAATAACGTAAATATTCTTTAGGGTCTTTTTGCAAAGTCACTTTTGCAATAGGTATTTTACCAAGCTGCTTTTCAAAATTATTAAAAATGGTGGGCTTTGGTTTTAAAAGTTGATCCATAAGAGTTAAAACATTTGTCTCATATAACTCTTTAAACTTTTCGTATGTTTTTTCCTTTATAGGTAAACTATTATATTGTTCTTTCGCTAATTGATAAGCTTCATTTGCCTTTTCTAACAATATAGCTTTTTCGTAATTAATACCTGCTTCAGCAATATAAAAAATTGATTGATCTTCTCGTTCATGTTTAGAGATTTTAAGGGTATTTGTTGATACTACAAGCAAACCCAACCCTAAAATTGTTACTAAAATAATCGCTAAGAATACCAATGGGAATGTAAAACCATCTTCATTTAAACATTTATCTTTTAATTTCTGCATTAATCACCACTCCTAAAGAATAACTGTGTAGAAATTCTGTGGCCGTTTTTGTTCTCTATATTAAAAGTGATTGAATTAGAATTATCAATTAGGGTGAAAACCTTAATATTTGTTGCAATCACTTCGTTGTTACGGCTCACGGTATTGTTTTCATTATTGAATGAATAGGTATATTGAACGGAGTTGTCTTCGTTTTTAAATGTTGAAATTTTTGAATCGTATGTAATCGTTCTTCTCATATCTTTCGTAAGGAGCTTTAAAACGTAGGACAATTCTTTAAGCTGTTCATTATTGGAAAGCTGTTTGTTGTTTGTTTCGCTACTAGATACAAGAATGTTCATAAGAATTGTGGAAACGATGCCTAAAATAACAATAACGGCAAGTACTTCAACAAGTGTTAAACCACGATTATTGATTATTATCCTCATTAGCTCACTCCCTACTGTAAATATTCTCCATTGTACTTTTTAAAACATCACCCTTATAAACATTAATGATTATGCTATCTAGTAATTCAAATTGGCAATGGCGTTTAATAGTTAACTCAAAACGTACATCATTTTGCTGTTTTTCAAAAGTCCAAATTGTAGAAAATCCAATATCATCTTTGTTTCCGCAGGAAGCGGTTTGAGGTGGGCCATCACTTTTATAATTTAAGCTTGAGGCTAATTGTTCCTCAGTTTTCCCCTTTATTTTTTTAAATACATTTTCCATTTCAGTTTGGGCTAGATAAGTAGAATCGATTATTGTACTTGAGGTTTTGGAAGTTTTGTTTGATTGAATAAAGAGACCATAGAATGACAGCAGTATTATTGTAATTAAAATAAGGGAAGCGAATACTTCAATTAATGTAAATCCTTTGTCGTTTTTTATTGTTTTTTTCAATAATATTGCTCCTTTCAATATGTTTTTTCATATTTAAAGTAACGAATTATTATTTCCACCTATTATATAGTGAAAATGGTGTAATTCATATTACCTATTAAAGAGTATATATATTGATGATACTACATTATAACTATTGAAAAGTAGTCTATTTTTCGAATATTTTCCAAAAAACAGGGAAAGTTTTTATTTATATTGGGATAAAAGTAGTGTAAAAAAATATAAAATGTAGTATCCTGTATTTCAAGGTGAGTACATAGTTATAATTCATTGATTCATTTGAAATTATTTAGATTTAGAAAAGGGAGGGGCAGGCTTGTGAAAAGATTCATAACATTAGCGATTTTATTGATTGGTACTGTAATAATTGTTGCGGTCTGTCTGCCGAATTTTATATTAAATGGCACCGTTTTTGCTAAGGGAGAGATAGAGGGTTCGACGATTGGTGGAATCGAAATTGAAGGTATAAAACTTGCGAGTTTAGAATTGACCTTACAATCAGCGGTTACAGATTGGCAAGAGACAGAAATGGAAGTTAGTGGTGAAGGAAATGTTACAACCATTGATTCTAAGCAAATTACTTTTGATATTGAGGCTGCGATTGCTCAATTTGAAAGCCAGACAAAAAAGCCTTGGTATGCATTTTGGCAAAAGGAAAAAATCGTACATATTCCAATCCCAGTAACTCTTAGTGATTCAGTTACTCAAAAAATTGAGTCTGTTGCTGTTTGGGAAACAGATAAAACGCTGAATAATATAACAATGCAGGCTAGTTACTTGAGAAATCATGAAGTTGAAGCAGTCATTAATAATGAGTTTGAGGCAACAGAAGAAAGAATCGCTTTTCAAATTGCTGATATACCATCAGAAGTACAAGGGATTTCTAAAATAATATCGTCATTAAATGAAGTAATGATAGGTCCTGATCAATCTATGTCGATGCTTACTTTATTGGGAGAAAACGCAGATGAAGTAAATAAAGATGGCTTAGATTTTGTAGCATCGATGCTGTATAGTGTACTACTTCAAACAGATTATGAAATTCTAGAAAGGCACTCACAGCAAGTCATACCTTCGTACTTACAACAAGGTATTGAAGCAGATGTAAACCCTTTATTAGGAAAAGATCTCCAGTTTATTAATAAGTCAAATAAACCTGGGAAACTGAAAACAACGCTTGAGGGAAATAAATTAAAAATAGAAATCTTTGCACCGACAAAGGACAAGGATATTACAGTTCGTGTAAGCAAAGATAAAATTGTTAAACCTCGTATTATTTATCGCTATACGGATGATTTAAAGGTAGGTCGAGAGCGTGTAGAGCAAGAAGGTCAAGAAGGTGTTCGTATTGAGGTTTACCGTTCAATTGTAGAGAATGGTGCAACGAAAGAACAATTAGTAAGCAAAGATTACTATGCACCGCAAAATCGGATAGTGACTCGCTCGTCGAAAGAGCCTGTTCCTGTGACGGCTCCAACACCAAAAGACGGGACATCAGATCCAGATTTACAAATGGATTTAAATGGCGATGGTTTACCCGATACTGAAACATCTTCGGTCAATTCTACACAAAAAGATGGACCTGAAATTGTCTATGGCTACTATGACAAGGGTGGTAATTTCGTACAAACAAGTCCTTAATGAATGGGGGGATAACATATGGTAGCGAAGGCAGGACGTAAACGTTTAGGAGATTTACTTGTTGAATCAGGCGTAATTACAGTAGAACAATTGGATTACGCATTAAAAACAAAAATGAAAAATGAGAAGTTAGGGGATTTTCTTATTAAAGAAAATTTCTTAACAGAGCAACAACTTATTGAAGTACTAGAATTTCAGCTTGGTATTCCACATATTAGCTTAAATCAATTTTCTATAAGTCCTGAATTATTGCAATTAATTCCAGCAGAGCTTGCGAAGCGGACAAATATTATGCCAATTCGTAAAGAGAAAAATAAATTATTTATCGCAATGGAAGATCCTATGGATTATTTTGCAATAGAGGAAGTACGAATGACGACCGGCTGTCAAATAGAGACGAGTATCGCAGCTAAAGATGATTTATATCGCACGATTACAAAATACTATGATTTACAGGAATCTATGGATGCAGCGCTGTTAGATATAGGCGCAACGGTGGCTGATACCCAGGAAGAAATCGAAAATGAAGATTCTCCGATTGTTCGATTAGTGAATCAGATCATAGCGAATGGCGTTGCACAGCGAGCAAGTGATATTCATTTTGACCCACAAGAAACGGAACTACGTGTTCGTTATCGAGTAGACGGTGTCCTTCGTACGGAACGATCATTGCCAAAGCATATGCAAAATGTTGTGCTTGCTCGTATAAAAATTATGGGTAACTTAAACATTACTGAAAACCGTATTCCACAGGATGGTCGTATTAAGACTAATGTTAATTTCAGACCTGTAGATATTCGATTAGCAACATTGCCAACCGTCTATGGGGAAAAGGTCGTTATGCGGATTTTAGATTTAACTAATGCGGCAAATGATATTGAAAAACTAGGCTTAAGTGTGTGCAATGAAACTCTTTTCCGCAAAATGATTGCTCATCCAAATGGCATTATGCTTATCACGGGCCCAACAGGCTCAGGGAAATCCTCCACTTTATACGCTGCTCTTACTCATCTAAATGAGGAGGGCGTTAACATTATTACAGTAGAGGACCCTGTTGAGTATCAATTAGATGGCATCAATCAGATCCAAGTAAAGGAAGAGGTTGGTTTAACTTTTGCAGTCGGATTACGTTCGATTTTACGACAGGATCCTGACATTGTAATGATTGGAGAAATTCGTGATCTTGAAACGGCACAAATTGCGGTTCGAGCTTCATTAACAGGACATTTGGTATTAAGTACATTACATACAAATAATGCAGTAGAATCCATTTCACGCTTACATGATATGGGGATTGAACCCTTTCTTTTGTCCTCATCACTCATAGGAATTATGGCACAACGACTAGTACGAAAAGTCTGTCGAGATTGTGCAGAACCATATGTATTTACTACACGTGAACTTGAAATACTAGAGGAGAATGGTATAGAGGGTGTAACTCATGGTAGGAAAGGGCGCGGATGCCCCGCTTGTAATCATACTGGTTATCGTGGACGTATGGCTATTCATGAAATTTTACCGGTCGATCGACAAGTAAAAGATATGATTTTAAGCCGCATGGGGGATATGGTTTTACAAGATTATATGAAGCAAAAGGGTTATCACACATTATTAGTAGATGGTCTTTTAAAGGTCGTAGCTGGACAAACGACCACATCAGAAATTTTACGCGTGGCAAGCGCAGACTAGGATGTGACAAGGATGACAGCATATTCAATTATAGAATTATTAACACGAGCATTTGAAGAAAAAGCATCAGATTTGCATTTAACAAAAGGCATTCCACCTGTCTATCGCATTCATGGAAAGCTCGAACAATATGGATCGATTCCATTAGAAACAGAAGACTTGAAAGACATGGTAAAAGATATTCTTCCAGCTCATAAAAAGCAAGAATTTGAAGAAAAAGGTGAAATTGATTTTAACTTTTCATTACCCGGAAAATGTCGATTTCGTGTGAATTCATATCATCAACGCAATGAGGTAACGATTGCAGCTCGCTTAATTGAAGCACAAATACCATCAATAGAATCACTAAATATGCCACAGGTTCTATATAAGCTTGCTGAAAAACCACAAGGATTGATTTTAGTAACAGGTCCTACCGGTTCCGGTAAATCGACTACGTTAGCAGCAATGATCGATCATATAAACGAGACACGTTCGAAGCATATTATTACGTTGGAGGATCCAATCGAATATTTGCATAAGCATAAAAAATCAATGATTAATCAACGTGAAGTTGGTGTAGATACAATGAGCTTTACAAATGGTCTCCGTGCTTCTTTACGTCAGGATCCCGATATTATTTTAGTAGGTGAGATGCGAGACTATGAAACGATTTCAACAGCCATAACTGCTGCTGAAACGGGACATTTAGTGATGGCAACACTTCATACAAGCAGTGCAGCAACAACAATTGATCGCATTATTGATGTATTTCCACCACATCAGCAAAATCAAATTCGTGTGCAACTTGCGAATGTACTACAAGGTATTATTTCACAGCGATTATTTGTACGTAAAGATGTAAAAGGGCGAATCGCTGCAACAGAAATTTTAGTACAAGCACCTTCTATTTCAAACTTGATTCGTAACGAAAAAATTCATCAGATCCCAAGCGTTATGCAGACGAGTAAAGCGCTTGGTATGCACACATTAGAGTCATCAATGCAGCATTTAATCGCAACAGGCAAAATTGCTCTAGATGATGCAAGACCATATATGAACGCTGGTGATTATAGTTGACGGTATTTCGTTATAGCGGCCGTACAAAAACAGGTGCTCCAAAAAAGGGCATAATAGATGCACCAAATAGAAAGGTCGCCATTGAGAAACTTCGTACACAGGGCATTAATGCACGAGAACTTCAGAAATCCAACAGTATTTTACATAAGGATGTATCTTTCGGAAAAAAGGTGAAACACCAAGATTTCGTTATTTACTGTCGACAATATGCGACTTTAATTCGTGCAGGCGTATCAGTTGTTGAGGCTACACACATTTTGGGTGAACAAACAAAAAGTAAACTATTAAAACGAGCATTAAGGCAGGTAGAAGAAGATATACGTAATGGTACATCATTTTCAGATGCAGCAGCTAAGCATCCGAAAGTATTTCCAGTACTATTTGTGAACATGATGCGTGCTGGTGAGGCGACAGGAAGTATTGATGATACATTAGATCGCTTAGCTGGGACACTTGAAAAACAGTACAAAATCAAGAAAAAAATACAATCAACTATGATTTATCCAGCATTATTATCATTTTTAACAGTAGTTGTTGGGATGTTTTTAATGGTTTTTATCGTACCAACATTTATGGAAGCTTTTAAAGATATGGATTTGGAAATGCCGTTAATTACAGTCATTGTTGTGGGGATTAGTGATTGGCTCATCGAATTTTGGTACTTTGTTATTTTAGCATTTATTGTGATAGTAGTTGGGTTTCACTTTTTCTATAAGAAAAATAAAGAGTTTCATTTTACAGTTAATGTGTTTCTACTGAGAATGCCGATATTTGGCCAGCTTTTACAAAAAGATGTGATAGCCCGAATGACTCGGACATTATCAACGCTTTTTAGTAGCTCTGTGCCAATTCTACAGGCACTTACCATTGTTGAAAAAGTTGCTGGTAATCCTGTTATTGGAAAAATTGTTTTAGAGGCTCGTGATAATTTGGAAAAGGGTGGCACATTATCTGAGCCACTCGAAAAAAGCTGGCTCTTTCCACCACTTGTGACTCAGATGACCTCCATAGGTGAGAAAACAGGTTCACTAGATTATATGCTAGAGAAAATCGCTGACTTTTATGAGGAAGAAGTAGATCGTGCAGTCGATACACTGAAATCTTTAGTCGAGCCCCTTATGATCATCGTGCTCGCTTTTGTTGTCGGTATTATCGTAGCGGCTATTTTCCTGCCTATGTTCCAATTATATGAAAATATGTAATTTTATAATTATTAATATTAGTAGATTTATTTAAGTCTTAAGGAAGTTCGTGTTATTACACTTCAAATAAAAAATATAAGGGGGAAACCTACTATGTTTAAAAAATTAGTAAACAAAAAACGACTAAACAATGAGAAAGGTTTAACATTAATCGAGCTTTTAGCGGTAATTGTAATTCTTGCAATTATAGCAGCGATCGCAATTCCTGCGATTGGTAATATCATTAATAAATCTAAAGACCGAGCTATTCTAGCAGAAGCTTCAAACATTCTTGCAGGAGCGAAAATTGCTTATGCTGATGGGGTTTGTGATGGTGATAAAAAAGCGTGTAATCAAACAACATTAAAAGATTTTGTAGAAGGTATTAAATTGCCAGATGGAACTTTAGTGACTTATAGCGAAACAAACAAAGTATGGACAATCGCTTATCCAAGATTTTTAGAATTAAAATTAAAAGAGTTTAAAATTGATGGATCAATAACTGAAAACGATTTAAATAAAAAATTAACAAAAGCAGGAGGAAGTGAAGAAGGAAGTGAAGGAGGAAGTAATTAAAGAATCTGCAGATTAATCAGTCCTCCCAACCCATTCAGAAACGTTAAAATCTAACGTTTCTGGCTGGGAAATGGATGACTAATTAAGAAGATTCTTTGAATAAGATAAGGAGGTCTTTTCACATGTTTAGGAGAAAGAAAAAATCGCATGTTTCAATTGAATTAAAGGATTATGTGCTCCGTGCGATTGTGGCGAAAGGACCAGAGCCTAGTCAGTGGGAGGGGTTTGAATATCCTCTAGTGGCGGGCATCGTTGAAAATGCGACAATTATGGATGAAGTAGCACTTTTTGAAATTATAAAAGAACAGGTAGTGAAATGGACGGGGAAAAAACAGCCTGTACGTATGTTTGTACCTGATACGACGGTGCTTTTAAAAAATTTTGAGCATCCGAAAGATATTGAGGCAACTGAATTGCGTGGTTATGCAGAAATGGAGTTAGGACATTCCATTCATTTACCTTTCCAAGAACCACTGATTGATGTTTATGATTCTGATCCTGAGGATGGCAAAGCAATACTATTTGCAGCACCTTCGGAGGAAATAACGAAAATGGTTGGCATGGTGCTAGATGTTTCTTTAGATCCTGAAGCTGTAGACATTCGGGCATTATGTAATATTCGACTATTAGAGCATATGGCATTATTAGCTCAGGACAAAACCTATTTAATTGCTGATTGGTCAATAAATGAACTCTCCATTAGTATATTTTCGCAAGGACAGGTTGAATTTTTACGTTATCAATCGATTGAAACTAATTTATCGCAATGGCAGGGCAAACAAGAAGATGAATTTAGCTATCGATTTGAATATAGTGACAAAGCCGATGATTATCATATGGTGGTAATGGACCAAGTTTTAGAAATTGATCGGATGATGAATTTCTTTAAGTTTTCTTTACATAAAGGTGAAAAGTCAGTAGATGAAATCATCATTCTGGGTGATAACCCACAGTTAACACCCATTGGTAATTTATTAGCCTCTAATTTAGCGACACCTTTGACAATTGTTGATGGCGCAAAAATAGCGAAGTTTTTTCCGGCTTTTAAAAAGGAATTTTCAACGCTACTTGGCTTAGCTTTAAAGGAGGTTAAATGATGGTACCAGATATTAACCTTTTACCACAGCTAGAAAAAAGAGCAGATGCTCCAAAGCTCATCTATAGTTTGCTAATCCTAGTAGTTGGTATTGTCGTTACATATTTTGTATTTTTATTTTTTACGGCGAAAAGTGATCTCTCAATGCTACTTACTGAAGAAGAGTCTTTAACGACACAGGTTGACCAATTACAGCAAGAGCTGGATGCAAAACAAAGTGTCAATCAAGGGTCATTGGAGGAGTCGATGCATTTTGTGCAGAATGTTTCATATCCAGTTACACCATTAATGGAAGAAGCGCAAAAATTATTACCAGCCTATTCGTATCTACGTAGCTATGAATTTGGGCCAGATATAATTAACATTACGGTTGACTTTGAATCAATGCCTGACATTTCAAAATATGTAGAAAAGCTTTTAGCTAGTCATTACTTTACAGATACACAAATCAACTCGATTTCTAACTTTTATGTGCAAGTTGGTGAACAAAAGGAGCTAACACCGAAGCAAAAGTTTAAAGAAATTCCTCGTTACTCGGTGTCAATTACAGCGACCATTAATCAAATGTACTTGGCAGGAGGTAGCGCTCGTGAATAAGTTAACAAGTAGTAAAAAATCATCTATTATGCTATTAATAGCTTTAATAGCTGCTATTTTATTTGCTTTATATTACTATTTACTTTTACCTAAAATGAATGAAGTCGAATCGAAAGAAAGCAATGTGAAACAACTTCAACAACAAATTACTAGTTTAAAAGGGCAGCTAGCCAAGGTAGATAAAAAGCAAGGAGTACCAACCTCAAATCTTTTAGCGATGAGACAGAAACTACCGGAAACAAGAGCGGTTGAAAAGATTGTTTTAGATTTGGCTGAGATGGAAGAAGTAACAGGGACACGTATTGAATCAATGGAATTTAACAATGATGATACATCTGTAGCACAATCAGATGTATCTGATCCGAACATGCTTGAAAAAGCTGATGCAGAAGTAAATGGAAAGCAAGAGAATGAGGAGAAGAAACCTCCCATTTCTTCTATTGCGAAGGAATCTCTCCCTGATAATTTAAAATTAATTACCTTTAACTTGGATGTCGCTGCTTTAGATAATAAGTCTCTAGAAAGCTTTTTAAAAGAAATTGAACAATTAGAGCGCGTGATGAAAACTGATGCCATTAATTTAACTAAACCAGGTGAACAGGATCAGTTAGAGAAGGACGCCGATTTAACTTTAAAAGCTACCATACAAATAACGACGTTCTATTATGAAGGACAACAATAATCTAAATGGCGCGCATACTTCAAATGTATGGGCGTCTATTAGTATAGGAGGACATAAAAATGGAAATCGCTTATACAATTACAGTTTTAATAGTTGGTCTCGTTCTTGGCTCTTTTTATAATGTAGTTGGCCTACGTGTACCACTGAAAGAATCCATTGTTCATCCGCCCTCGCATTGCACTTCTTGTAAGCGACAGTTGAGGGCGCTTGATTTGGTGCCTGTTTTGTCTTATGTATTTTTAGGTGGAAAATGCCGTAGCTGTGGACAAAAAATTTCTTGGATTTATCCACTGATGGAACTTATAACAGGTGTATTATTTGCCTTTGCCTATTGGAAATTAGGCTTTAGTGCAGAATTTTTCGTAGCGCTATTATTAATTTCATTATTAGTCATTATTGTTGTATCGGATTTTGCGTATATGCTTATTCCCGATAAGGTGCTATTATTCTTTTTACCATTGCTAGTTTTTGGACGCGTGATATCTCCCTTGTCTCCGTGGTGGGATAGTATAGTAGGTGCTGTCGCAGGCTTTGGCATATTATATTGTATAGCTGTTCTATCAAGAGGTGGAATGGGTGGTGGCGATATTAAATTATTCTTTTTACTTGGTCTCGTACTCGGCACAATACATGCCATTTTGACGCTATTTTTAGCTGCTGTGATTGGTATGATTGTTGGGATCGTTGTGTTAAAGGTACGCGAGCAGGGAAGAAAAACGCCTATACCATTCGGACCATTTATTGCTTTAGCAGCTATTATTATCTATTTCTATGGGGATGCGTTGATGGATTGGTATTTCGGGTTTTGGTAATTAATCATTTAAGGAGTCCTTTAATGATTAATAGTTTTCTGGCTTTTACAGGCAGTTAATGCAAGATAAAGATCATGGAGGGGATAAGATGAAACCAATTATCGGTATAACGGCTTTTGCAGAGGATGATTTGTCCTCAAGACTAAATGCTGCTTATAGCAAAAGTATAATTGAAGCAGGGGGTGTTCCACTTATAATTCCACTTGGAGTTGAAGAAGATGTAGCACAAATTTTATCGTTGACGGACGGATTATTACTATCGGGTGGCTACGATGTACATCCGTTCCTCTTTGACGCAGAACCTACACCCAAATTAGGGAAGGTTCATCCTGAACGAGATTCAGTGGAGCTTGCTTTAATTAACGCGGCCTATATTCGGAAAATGCCGATTCTTGGAATTTGTCGTGGGCTTCAAATACTAAATGTTGCGTTTGGAGGCACAGTGTATCAGGATATTGAGAGCGAGTACCATAGTAAAAAATTAATAAAGCATGTGCAACAAGCGGCAAGAGGAGTTACTACACATCATGTTAATCTAACACCTGATACATTATTAAAAACAATTATTGAGGAAGAAAAAATTGCTGTGAATTCATTTCATCATCAGGCAATAAACGTAGTAGCAGAAAAGTTGAAAGTGATAGCAAAATCAAACGATGGTATCATTGAAGCTGTAGTGCATGATGATTTACCATTTTGTCTAGCAGTACAATGGCATCCTGAAGAGCTAGCCATCGCAGGAGATGAAGTGTCAAAGAAACTATTTGCTGCATTTATAAATGCAAGTTTGAAATTTAAGGTAGAGACATAAAATTTTATAAGCTTAGATTTTTTTAACCGAGGGCAAGTGCTAAATGTTAAGAATCCATTATAAAGTGGGTTCTTTTTTAGTGAATAAAATGGAACTTAAAAGATAAGAAAAAAGAGGGATATGCTCCTTTGTGAACATAATATCCTCTTTTTATATTTTAATATTAAGATACTTTTAATGTACACGACGATAAAGACCTACAACTTGCCCCAAAATAGAAACTTGGTCTACGATAATTGGCTCCATTGTTGAGTTTTCAGGCTGTAAACGGAAATGATTTTTTTCCTTGAAGAAACGCTTTACCGTTGCTTCATCTTCTTCAGTCATTGCTACGACAATATCACCATTATCAGCAGTTGCTTTTTGTTTAACAATAACTAAATCTCCGTCTAAAATACCAGCTTCAATCATTGACTCACCCATAATTTCTAGCATAAATAATTGATCTTCACTAGTACCATAAGTATCTGGTAGTGGGAAATATTCATCGATATTTTCAATAGCAGTTATCGGAGAACCTGCAGTAACCTTTCCGACAAGTGGGACATGTATAACATGTTGCTTTTGAATAGAATCCTCTGGCTCTAGAATTTCAATGGCACGTGGTTTAGTTGGATCGCGTCGAATTAAGCCTTTTTGCTCTAAACGAGATAAATGTCCATGAACTGTTGAGCTTGAAGCAAGTCCAACTGCTTCACCAATCTCACGTACAGATGGTGGATACCCCTTTGCGCGCACTTCTTCTTTAATGAATTCTAATATGGCCTCTTGTCTTTTCGAAACTTTTTTCATGATTGCTCACCTCTTTTTTTCTAATGATTCTACTTATTAGTAGTATAACAGAATGCGAACACTTAAGCAAACATAGGTTCGAAAAGTGTTTGACAAAAACATTTGTTCGCACTATGATAAGAACATATATTCCGAACAAACATTCTAAAAAGGGGTTTTAAACATGAACTGGTTAAAGAAAAATCCACATATTACAATTTTATTGGGAGCTTGTTTACTTTTTGCAGCATACCTTTTTATAACAGATCCAGGCGATGTAACATACACAGAAATTGAAATCGCACATGGTGATAGCTTATGGTCGTTAGCTGATCAATACCGTGGTAAAATGAAAACGGATGAATGGATTAAGCTAGTAAAAACAGAAAATGAATTATCGAACGTACAAATTATTGCAGGTAGATCCCTAGTTATTCCAGTAGTGGGTGGCCAACCTAATTCTATAAATTCAATTGAAATTGCGAGAAACGAAAAATGATAATTAAACAACAATCGGCTGTTGTCTATTGCCGTGTGAGTACAGAAAAAGAGACACAAAGTTCCTCATTAGAGCGTCAACAGGAGGAGTTGATGCGCTATGCTAAAGAACAGGGCTATGAAGTCAAAAATGTTTTTAAGGACAAGCATAGTGGCTATGATGTGGAACGTGAAGGTTTACTAGAAATGCTCGATTTCATAAAAGAAAAAGAAATAGAAGCATTATTCGTGCAGGATGAAACACGTTTAGGACGCGGAAATGCTCGAATGGCAGTATTGCATTTATTGCAGAAAACTGAAACTGATGTTTTTTCTATGCGAGACGAGGGACCTTTACAATTAAATGAAATGGATACGATGTTGCTAGAAATTTTAGCAATTGTTGAGGAGTACCAGCGCAGAATTCATAATGCTAAAATACGCCGTGGAATGCGTCGTGCCGTTGAAAATGGCTATCGTCCTGAAAATAATTTATCCAATCGTGGGAATCCAAACGGTCAAGAACGTAAAGATGTACCTGTAGAAGAAATTGTAAAGCTACGTAATCGAGGCTTCACCTTTGAGGAAATTGCCATGACTCTAAGAGGTCTAGGCTTTGATGTAAGCAAAGCTACTGTCCATAGGAGATATCGGGAACATCAAGAGAGAAGCGAACAAAATAAAGTGACGTTTTAATCAGTGGGAGTTTTGCCGGCCCGCTGATTTTTTATTTTAATGGATCTTGAAGTATTGTCGAAGTGACGGATAGAACCTGATCGATGAAAAGAATGAATAACAAAATCCATTTACCATGTTGCTTGGATATAGCACTGTATCCAGTGGAAAATAAAAAATAAGAGAAGTAGCGAATTCTACCTCTCTTCCTCATAAATTCTCTATATGTTAAAAAACATTTATATCATCTATAACTGTTACTATGTTTTCATATTAATTAGAGCTAATTCGTTATCCCTGGTATATTGATAATGCTACACCCAATTCATATTCACTAAATTGGAGATACAATAATACAGCGGTCTTTTTCATATGAATCTCTCCTCTGAAAGTATCCTATGCCCATTCTTCTTCTAAGACAGAATAGTAGTATTCATCCCACCACTCATCTCCATGGGGTATACATTTTTTGAAATAACCCTCGCGTCTCATGCCGATTTTCTCCATCACTCGATAGGATGGGATATTTTCTGGTTGGCATGTTGCAATAATTCTATGAAGTTTCATTTCTTTAAATCCGTAGTCCAGTACAGCCCTAGCTGCTTCAGAGGCATATCCATTATTGAAATAGTTCGGATTTAACACCCAACCAATCTCATACGTATGGTCACCAAAATATTGGTGGAAAACAATATGACCAATAACAATATTTTCACTTTGTAAAATAATAGGGAAGTATTTTGCTTTTTCATCGCTATTTTCTGAAACAAACTTTTTTGCTTGCTCCTCATTAAAAACGTCCTCTGGAAGATACTTCATCACATTTGGATTTGAAGTATATTCATAGATAGCTTGCCAATCTTGAACCTCGAATTTTCTTATTAATAGTCTGTTCGTTTTGATAAACAATTCATTTTCCTCCAAGCATAAATCGATTGTAGTTTTGGAACCCTATAAATCAGTTATACACTTCTAGCATCTGAAAGTCATGTAATTTATGGTATTTATTTCAAAAATATTTGATTACTAGAAAGGTTGGTATAACTGCATTATTAGGGAATACATGCTATACTTTGCATACCATATTCATTAAGATATGTATTGAAAGGTGTGTAATTATGTTATCAAAAGAAAAAATTAACCGAATCAATGAACTTTCTGCTAAGGCTAAAAGTGGTTCATTAACAGAGGCAGAAGCTAAGGAGCGATCAGCGCTTCGTAAAGAATATCTAGATACATTTAGAGCGACGATGCGAGATACAATTGAAAACGTAAAAGTGATAGATGCTGAAGGAAATGATGTAACACCAGACAAGGTTAAACAAGCGAAAAAAAATAAATTTCTCAATTAATGTGACACATTTCTATAAAGTATGTTATTAATCGTAAATAGTATAACAAAACCATTGTTTTCTGAAGCAATGTTGACTAAACTGTAAAAGAAGAATATATAGGACGAGAAAGGATGTCACAAAATAATGACTCAACATGCGGATCAACTAGCGATTAATGCTATCCGAACTTTGTCAATCGATGCAATTGAAAAAGCAAACTCAGGTCACCCAGGTTTACCGATGGGGGCGGCGCCAATGGCTTATACGCTTTGGACAAAACAACTTCGCCATAATCCGGCTAATCCAAAATGGTATAACCGCGACCGTTTTGTACTTTCTGCAGGTCATGGCTCTATGCTTCTATACAGCCTACTTCATCTAGGTGGCTACGGCTTACCAATGGAGGAAATTCAAAACTTCCGTCAATGGGATTCATTAACTCCAGGACATCCTGAATATGGTCATACAGTTGGGGTAGAGGCAACAACAGGTCCTCTAGGTCAAGGTATTGCTATGACAGTTGGTATGGCAATGGCTGAACGCCATTTAGCAGCTACTTACAATAAACCAGGACATGACATCGTTGATCACTATACGTTTGCACTTTGTGGCGATGGCGATTTAATGGAAGGTGTGGCAGCTGAAGCTATTTCTTTAGCAGGTCATTTAAAACTTGAAAAGTTAATCGTTTTATACGATTCAAACGATATTTCTTTAGATGGTGATTTAGAAAAATCATTCTCGGAAAATGTTCAAAAACGTTTCGAATCTTATGGCTGGAACTATTTAAAAGTTGCAGATGGTACAGATGTTGCAGCAATTAACGTAGCTATCGAAGAAGCTAAAAAATCAACTGGCAAACCAACACTTATCGAAGTGAAAACTGTTATCGGTTTTGGTTCACCAAACAAATCAGGTAAAGCAGCTTCTCACGGTGCACCACTTGGTCAAGATGAGGTTGTTTTAACTAAAGCATCTTATGAATGGGCACACGAGCCATTCCAAATTCCTGCTGAAGTGTATGATACATTTGCTGCAGCAGCTAATATTCAAGGGGCACAGCCTGAAGAAGCTTGGAATGCTAAGTTTGAAGCATATAAGAAAGAGTTCCCAGAATTAGCAGCACAATTTGAAAATGCGATGAATGGTCAATTACCAGAGGATTTCGCTTCAGAATTACCAGTTTATGAAGTAGGTAAATCAGTAGCTACTCGTTCTTCTTCTGGAGATGCAATCAATGCAATTGCGAAGAAAACACCTTCATTCTTCGGTGGTTCAGCTGACCTTGCTGGCTCAAATAAAACAACAATGAAAGACGCTGGAGATTTCTCTGCAGACGATTATGCTGGACGTAATATTTGGTTCGGTGTACGTGAGTTTGCAATGGGTGCTGCTATGAACGGTATGGCACTTCACGGTGGTCTTAACGTATTCGGTGGTACATTCTTCGTATTCTCTGATTATGTTCGTCCAGCTGTACGTCTTTCTGCACTAATGGGTCTTCCTGTTACTTATGTATTTACACATGATTCTATTGCTGTAGGTGAAGATGGTCCAACACATGAACCAATCGAACACCTTGCATCTTTACGTGCAATGCCAAATTTATCGGTTGTTCGACCAGCTGATGCAAATGAATCAGCAGTTGCATGGGAGCTAGCAGTAGCATCTGAAAAAACACCAACTGTTTTAGTATTATCTCGTCAAAACTTACCTGTGCTTGACGCATCTATTGATACAGTACGTGAAGGTGTTACTAAAGGTGCTTATACAGTATCTCCTGCTACAAAAGAAGTGGCAGATGCCATTTTAATTGCAACAGGTTCTGAGGTTTCACTTGCAGTTGAAGCACAAAAAGCATTAAAAGCAGATGGTGTGGATGTGGCAGTTGTTTCAATGCCTTCTATGGATCGCTTTGAAAAACAAGACGCAGCTTACAAAGAATCTGTTCTTCCAAAAGCTGTAACAAAACGTCTTGCAATCGAAATGGGTGCATCATTCGGCTGGCATAAATACACTGGTTTTGAAGGGGACGTTCTTGCGATTGACAAGTTCGGCGCTTCTGCACCAGGTGAATTAGTGATGGAAAAATACGGATTCACAGTAGAAAATGTTGTAGCGAAGGTTAAAGCTCTATAATTTATTAAATACCGCAATACTCAGTGGGGGTTAAATCCCCTCCGAGTGTTGCGGTATTTTTTCGCGTTTTGAGGACTTCACTAAAGAAATCCAAACAGCTATACAATGAATGAGCAGCATAATGACAAAACAGTAAAAGCCCTTAGTACTTCCTTCAATGTTTAGCTCATCAGCTATAATGCCACTAAACCAAAGAAGCTGACCTGTGATAAGTACTGAGAGGCTAGCAAAAAGTAAACAAAACCAAATAGATACTTTTTTTACAATCACAATAATGAGTAGTAAAACAGCAAAAAGTAGGGTAGCTTCAAAAATAGGATCAAGAAGTGAAAACGTATTTTCATTTGCGAAATGCTTATAAGTAAATTGAGTATCCACACAACCCCTCCTTAAAAATAATAACGTTTTTGGTAATAAAAGGTTTCTTTAGGATTTACTTAGTATTAATTTCCATTTGGTATACAATGATAAGTGTAGGCATTGAATTAGAAATGTTGAGGGGTATTTTGGTTCTGTAGTAAATCAATCAAATCTATAAAGGAATAACAGTAAAAGGAGTGCAAGTAATGAAAAAATATAGCGTAGTTTTATTTGATTTAGACGGCACATTATCCGATCCTAAAATGGGGATAACGAAATCTGTTCAATATGCTTTACAAAAAATTGGCATAGTTGAGGAAGATCTAGATCAGCTTGAAACGTTTATTGGGCCGCCACTGCAAGTATCATTTCGAGAAATATATGGATTGAATGATGTTCAAATACAGCAAGCGATTGCCTATTATCGTGAACGTTTTATCCAAAGTGGCATGTATGAGAATAAATTGTATCAAAATATATCTTCATTATTAGAATGTTTACAGAAGGATGGATATCAGTTAGCGATAGCTACATCGAAGCCCACTGTATTTGCAGAACAAATTTTACAATATTTCAACCTTGAGCATTTTTTTGACTTTGTAGCAGGTAGTAATTTAGATGGTACTCGGTCAGCTAAAGGAGAAGTTATTACATTTGCACGTGAACACTTTAGGGAAGTGAATATTGATCAATTTATAATGATAGGAGATCGTAAATACGATATTATTGGGGCACATGAAAATCAAATTGATTCTATAGGTGTTACTTATGGCTATGGCTCACTAGAAGAATTAACGGAAGCACAAGCAACATACATAGTGAACAGTGTAAACGAGCTGCAAGAATTTTTTAATAGATTAGATTAAAAAATACGAAACTGCATTGGAAAATGCAGTTTCGTATTTTTGGGAAAACAGGTAGAATCGCTGATAAGCCGGGTAGAATCGCTGATAAAAGGGCGAAAATCGCTGATAACCCGGATAAAATCACTGATAAATCAAATCTTACTTCGCAAGCCCGTTTTGAAAAGCGTAGACAACGGCTTGTGTGCGATCTTGAACATCGAGCTTCGCTAAAATATTGCTGACATGTGTTTTTACGGTTTTTAATGCAATGTATAAGTCATCGGCAATTTCCTGATTGGCTTTACCTTTAGCCATGAGCAATAATACTTCCATTTCACGCTCAGTGAGTTGCTCATAAAGTGGGGTACTATTGCCGTGGCGCATGCGATGCATCATTTTTGATGTTACTTCTGGCTCTAAAACAGTTTCGCCACCCATTGTTTTACGAATGGCATCGGCAATTTGCTTCGCATTGGACGTTTTTAAAATATAGCTGACTGCACCAGCCTCTAATGCGGGGTAAACTTTATCATCATCTAAAAAACTTGTTACCATCATAATTTTTGCTTCTGGCCATGCTGTTAAAATTTCAGCTGTCGCTTCAGCTCCTGTCATGACTGGCATTACATTGTCCATTAAAATAATGTCAGGACGCAGCTCAAGAGCACGTTCCACTGCCTCTTTACCATTTTCAGCTTCACCTACAACAGTGATATCTGGTTGTGCTGACAAATAGGCAGAAACACCGATTCGCACCATTTCGTGATCATCCACTATTAACACTTGAATCATTTACTTCAACCTCCTTTTGTAGCGGAATTTTAACCTCTACAATTGTACCTTCTCCAGGTACTGACACAATTTTATACGTACAGCCAATCTCTACAGCGCGTTCGGCAATATTTTGTAAGCCATAAGAAGTAGATTTATCTGCTTCGACATCAAAGCCGAGACCATTGTCCTGAATACGTAAAATAGCTAAATCATCGCGCGCAACGAGCAGTAATTCAACTTCACTCGCTTTGGCATGGCGTAGCGTATTCGATAACGCCTCTTGTGCAATACGGAATAAATGATCCTCCTCCGCTTTGGATAACGCCATTTCCTCAAGCTCATATTCAATATGAAAAAATACTTTTTGCTGCAGCTCAATAATTAACTCCTCAAGACCTTGTGCCAACGTTTTATTATGCAGAGCTACTGGACGTAAATGCAATAATAATGCGCGCATTTCAAGCTGTGCCTGTTGCACAATTTTTTCGACCTGCTTTAAGCTTGTAGCATTTTCATCGGTTTCCGTTAATGCGGAAAGTAACATCGAAGCGGCGAATAATTGCTGCGATACAGAGTCATGGAGCTCACGAGCAAGGCGTTGACGTTCAGCAATAATTCGCTCTTGAATAATTTTATCGTTAGCTTCAGCACGTTCATTGGATAAGCGCTGTAAGCTTTTTCGTTGAGTATCAATTAGCTCACTAGTTTGAACTAAAGCTTTTTTCAAAGGCTTTGGTAAAGGCTGTTTTTTTGGTAATACAAAATCAGGTTCAACTAACTGTTTCACGATGCGGGTTGCCTGAGCTTCCCTTGCACGGGCAGTCATACTAATCCAACTTGCAATCAGTAAACTAATTGCAAAAAGAGTGATAACAATAAAACCACCGAGTGGGATATTATTATAATTCTGCTGCCATAATGGCTCCCATGTTTTCTCGTTTGGCTCGCCCCAAACAGCGACAAGGAGACCGAATGTAGCACTCATCAACATAAAAAGTAAAGTAAATATTCTTGAGATAAAGGCAATCATTTACGTAGCACCTCCAAGTCCCCAAGCCATGTTGCAACATGTATGACAAGTGTACGCTTGGCATCCTCGGGGTTTCCATCTGAGAAACTTACACTTTCATTGAGTAAACGTTGTGGCCCAACATGCAGGCATTTTAATTCACCGAACAATGTCGTATAGTGTAAGCGGAAAGGAATTTCATATGGGATATAAATTTGTACCTTACCAATGCCTTGTCGAATCGTAATGAGACTTGTGCCGGCAGGTAAAATTGTTTGTGTTGTGTCAATCGTAATGTCGCCTGCAAGTCGCTGAATTTGTACATCTTGCCATTTATAGGCTTCTAATGGTGCGGGCATTGTACCGATTAATTCGTTTTTCGTAGTAGGAAGCTTTTCGAAAAGTTCCAAACCAACAACTTTGGCTTGGTTTTCTCTTTGCAAGTATTGATAAAGCATATATAAGAGAATGATGACGATAAATAAGCGTAAACTCCACATCGTAAAGAGTGCGATCGAGATAAAGAAAATTCCTGTCCATTTAAAGAAACGATTTTTTTTCGAGAAACTTAAATAAAGAAGTCCTGCCCCAATCAATAGACAAAAGGCGCCACCGTTATTAAAAATTGTAAGCTCCACAAAAACGAGTAAAAAGAAGCACAGTACCCCAAAAGTGAGCTTATTAGTTGTGAAATTTTGCATGAGGGTCACCCTTCTTTCTACAAATTGATGAGAGAAGACGAACTTCTCCTAAAATAAAAGTGTTTAATTATCTTCAAGCATTTTTTTGATTGTGTCATTCATTACCGTTGAATCCAGTGCATTTGGATAGTGAGCAGAGTGCTCAGTGATAAATTCCTTACCATTTGGAGCATCAAATAGCTAATAATATTGCTTTGCTAATTCATAATTCGTCTGTTTATCATATTTACCTTGTATAAAATAAACGGGTATATCTATACTTTTTACAGAATCAAAAAAATTAGTAAGAATGATTTCTTTTTTTAGCTCTTGGCTTTTAATAAGGCTAAATTGTGGCCCTGAAATAAATGCTTTATACAGATCCTGTAAAGAGTAATCAGGGGAAGTGAAACCCCCTTTTATCAATTCAAAGAGATTTACTTTCTTAATCGTATCATCAAAATAATTCATGCTTTTATATTGATTGATAAGATCGCTAAATTGATCCTCATCTTTTGCTAAATAAGGTCCTTTTCCTATATCTTCTAAAATTCGAAGTGTTTTTTTATCTCCATAGCTATAGCTTCACTCTGTAACCAATTGTATCCAAGTTCTTGGCCTTTACTAGTATTGGTTAATTGAGAAATTCCTAGGTAGGCATGGAACTTTCTTAGGATAATTAGAAACTAATTGAGTTCCAATGACTGTACCGAAGGACTGACCAATGACAAATATTTTTTCCTGTTGATAGTGTTCTCTAATATAATCCACTATTATATTAGCATCTTCTGTAAATTGAGAAAGGGTCAGTATAGTATTCGTTATTTTTTTGATCCGGAGGCTTTAACTTCTTTCAGCGGATGTTTGGACACCCGTTGAAAAGTGATTTAAAATCGCATTCATCTCACCACCTATTGAGGTGGGAGACTTCTGTACCTGTCGCTACGCTTTCGGTACAAAAGAGATTTGCTGAAAGAAGTTAAAACTTTTTCAGGAACCTCTTTGATCATAATAAACTGCTACGCAATTCTGGGTTACTTCAGGATACAATGTTCGCGCACTTATGCCGTAGGGAAATGGTGACCCCAGCCCACCATGTAAGAATAAACAAAATGGTTTCTCCTTATCTTTTCCTTCCACTAATATATATTGTTTATCTCCATTTACATTGATTTCCTTTAACTCGCTAATACCACCATTTTCGATGATTTCAGCACTTTTTTGTTTTATTTTGTGCTATGAAGCGATAACCTAATAACATGAATATAAGTAATGTTAGAATAATCAAAGCAAAAAGACATATTTAATCATAGGATTAAACCACTTTCTGTTTACTATTATTTTCATTATTACAATTTCCTTTATCTCTTTTTGGTCACCTTCAATAAGTGCAAAGTTTTTTCTTCAAAGAAATGGGATGCTTCAATAATTGAGGCATCCCTTATTTCCTTTATTATAACATGTTATTTTTTTCAATTAGCAGTTACTATTATTTATTTTCAATTAGCAGTGGTGCGTTATCTTCTGCTGCATTTTTTTCTAGTTGTGCAAGACGAGACTCGAAAGATGTTACTTCATGGTCTTTGTCGATTTGGTAAGCCAGCTTATCGATATACGATTCTAAATCTTCAAAGTTGGTTTTATTGTTTTTAGCAATCATACCGTCCATTTGATGGTGAGCGCGTGTGACGTTTTCTTTACCCATAAGTTGTAATTGACGCACTTTCATATCTTTAATTTTGTGTTTCATCGTTTCAAATTTGCGTTCAAGCTCGAAGTATTCACGTGTACTAGCTTCGATACTAGCTTGTAATGTATTGTTACGTGCTGTGTAAGCAGCAACTTCATCAGAAGCAAAATCGATTAAATCTTGCTCACCGCTAGTAGTAGCTAATGTTAGTTGTGCCTCACGTTTAGCTAGTAATTCTGCATTTTGTTTAAATTCCTGCTCTAGTTTTTCTTTTAACTGACCTTGACGCTCTAATAATTTTCCAGTTTGCTCTGTTTGTTTTTCTGCTTCACGAATGTATTGGTTTAACATCGCAATTGGATTTTTTTGTTCCTTCTTATCAAATAACTGATGTAAATCTGCCTCTATTGTATATTTAAAACGTTGAAATAAGTTCATGTAAATTCGCTCCTTTTATTTTGTTAAGTTTGACCATTCTTTTTCAAAGTTTGTAAATGGATCTTCTTCTTTAGCCTCAATTGTTGGGATTTTTACATCTTCGCCATTCCATTTTTTATAGATAACATAGATGACAGCGATTGCTGCTAAACCAACCATTGCTGGGACATTAGATATTGCTGATAGAACACCAATCAGACCCACTGTAAACCAAAAGATTTTGCCAAATGACGATTTACTTGAAGTGTAGAAGTGCATTCCGAGTGCTACAAACAACCCAGAAAATAGTAGACCTGCTAGCGGTCCTGTTAAAGCAAGTGCAACACACCCTGCGATAAAGCCTCCTATTAGTAGAAAAAATTTTCTCATATGTTTTAGCTCCTTTCGTTGATACCTTTATATTACCTATTAGAAAGCTTTGCTAAAACGGACTGGAAATTGATTTTACTCTAGGTCTTGAGGCTGAGGATATTCTAAGTACTATAAAAGAAGCTCAAAGTTGTAAAAACTTAATTAGTCATAAAGCATTTGATAGAACCGAAAGTAGAAAGTTTTCGACAAAAATAGAAGATGAATACTTCCTTCGTTTGACAAATTAAAGAGTTTGGATGAGCTATACTTATGAAAAAGAAATGAGCGAAGGAGGATTTCTAGTGAGAACCTATTCCATATATAAAATAAAAGAAGAGCATTTAACGTTTATTTTCGGCAGAGAGCGTAAGTTATTAGAAATGATGCAGGGCTGTGAAGACGCTAACGAGAAATCCTTAAAAGAGCTTGCATATATATGTGAAACCGTACGCTTCGATGAGATTGCTACGATGCTTGAGGCGCAACTAGATTCCAAATATGCACATTTAGAGAGAGCTCGTAATGCTTTATTTTTAGAACATCCGATAAAAGGAAAAATGGCTATTTATTTAGTGGAACGCAAAATTTGTGTCTATTGTGAGGGATCACGAATGCTTGATTTGGATCTATTCCAAATGCTTGCAAAGATGAGCGAGCGCTTTATTGCATTTAATAAACAAGATAATGAGTGTGGATGGCTAAAACCTATGAAGTATACAATGCATTAGGAAATTTCACTACAATATATAGTAACACGCTAATATTTGGTGTATAATGGAGCGTGGAGAGTTTTTTTCTCGGTATATATTGTAGTGGAGGAGGTTGGTTGTATGCCTACATGGGGCTGGATTATTATTGTAATTATCGCATTAGCAGCGGGCGCAGCACTTGGTTTCTTTTTAGCTCGTCAAGCTATGATGAAATATTTAAAAGAAAACCCACCAATTAACGAACAAATGATTCGTATGATGATGGCGCAAATGGGTCGTACGCCGTCTGAAAAGCAAGTACGTCAAATGATGACACAAATGAATAAATTCCAAAAATAATTGGAATTTTTAAAGAGCAACTAGTCCAAGCCAGGGCTAGTTGTTTTTTATTTTTTGCAAACATTAACTGAAATAAGTTATAGCCTCCGGTGCAATTTACGCCAAGGCAAAATTGGTCGTTGTTGATTTTTTAGAATTATTTAAATATTTTTTAAAAATCATATAATTCTATCGGAAAACTCGTTATAATGGAAATATTCAATATAAAGGAGTTGTGTGCATTGCAGAAAGAAAAAACAAATGTTGAAAGCTTTGATTTAGATCATACGAAAGTAAAAGCGCCATATGTACGTTTAGCAGGTGTTAAAACAGGAAAAAATGGCGATGAAGTGTACAAATACGATATTCGTTTTAAACAGCCAAATAAAGAGCATATGGAAATGCCTGCATTACATTCCTTAGAGCATTTATCGGCAGACATTATTCGCAATTACTCTGATCATATTGTTGATTTCAGTCCAATGGGATGCCAAACTGGCTTCTATGTATCGCTAATAAATCACAATGATTATGAAGACTTATTAAATATTTTGGAAAATACATTTACAGATGTAACAAAGGCCACTGCAGTACCTGCGTGCAATGAGGTACAATGCGGCTGGGCAGCTAGCCATAGTCTAGAAGGTGCACAAGCGTTAGCTAAAGAATTTTTAGCAAAACGTGATGAATGGCATATCGTTTTTGCAGAATAAAAGTTTTAATAAACCTTGCGTGAATGAACTGCACTCCAATTGTTAGACACCTTCTAACAATGGAGTGCAGTTCAGTTCAGTTCAGTATTGCAAGGTTTTTCATTGTGTCTATGATTTTAATATGACACCTTTATTTCATTGAAAAATAAAATGGTTAAGGAAATTATTTTGAAGCTATGGAGCTTAAAATGAGGGTGAATTCCATCCTAGGCTACTCGCTTTCCTTCTTTTACTTATGATGCCGCTAACATGTCAGAAGGTACATGTTATGTGAATTGGTTGATTGGAGTGGAAACTGGGCGGCTCATCTGTGACGCCCCCAGGAAGTTTTGCTCTGTGCAAAGCGAAGCGACAGCAACAACAAAACGCCTAGTCGGAACGGAAATCAACCCCTCGTTTGCAGAAGAACTATATTTTATTTAAATGACACTTATTGACACATTAGGGTTTTTCATTTGCTCTAAAAATGAAAAGGAATGACATTAGACGAAGAAGAATCACGATTAATTTTTTGATAAATGAAATTTTCTAAAAAGTCATGGATTAAATCCTCATATTCAGCCATATTTTCATTAAAGGACTGTGCATGAGCACCTTTATCAAATAGCTTCAGCTTCTTAGGGCCGGTTTTTTTATTGTATAAATCCAGTGACATAGAAGCAGGGATAAATGTGTCAGGAATACTATGGATAAAGAGCACAGGCTTTTCAATATTTGTTACAGCCTCAGAAGGTGTTACACTTTTAAAGGAATACCCGTCTCGTAAGCGGACAAAAAAATCTGCAAAACGAATTGGGATAATTGAGCCGTATTTAAATTCTGTCTTCGCAATTTGTTTCAGCAGCATTGAAAAATCAGAAAACGCACAATCAGAAATATAGAAATCTGCACCATCCTCTACAGTTCCTGCATATAGTAGCATTGTTGCGGCACCCATCGATTCACCGTGAATACCAAGAATGGCGTCTTCCCCAATCATTGCCTTTATAGTTTTGACTACTGCGTCAAGATCATTTTTTTCATAATAGCCGTAGCTAGTCGTTTTTCCACCTGTCTCCCCATGTCTACGATGATCAAAAATAACTGAATTGTAGCCAAGTCGTTCAAAAAGTCGGGCATATTTGACGGAGTTGATTTTATTTTCTGTTACGCCATGGCAAATAATGATGGTATTATTTGTTTCCAATGGCTGAAACATAATGCCGCGGATCGTATAGTCATTAGGAGAGTCAATATTTAATTCACATTTTAAATTTTTATTGTACCAAGCTTCGTCAAAACGTTTAGCAGTTGTTTCGCGTTCACGAACAAATTCGGGATCCTTTTGCTTAATGTACATTAATTTATTGGAGAGCGCGAAGCCGAATAGACCAGTTGCTGCTGCGGCAATCGTCGTTGTTATACCTGAAAATAAAAGCATTTTCTTTTTCATTATTAGCACCTCCACGTCCTGTTTCTTTTGTTGTCTAGGCATACGATTCGTATGTATGCACTTTTCTTATTTGTAATGTTCCCAACTGAGATTGTTTAAAACACGTCAACATTTTACAATATCTTTGGCAAAACCGCGATTATTTCTATTATCGAAAATCGTCAAAATATTTGTTAAAATAGATATATCTGCTAGTAGCATATGCATGCAGTGTTCATTTTTGAACGGTGAAAAGGGGAGAATGTTTATGAAGAAAGAGGTAGTAATAGTAAGTGCTGTACGAACAGCTATTGGTTCATTCCAAGGAACTTTAAAGGACGTACCAGCGACAAAATTAGGGAGTATTGTTATAAAAGATGCATTAGCACGTGCTGGTGTAGCAGGTGAACAAGTCGACGAAGTCATTATGGGGAATGTCTTATCGGCTGGACTTGGTCAAAATCCAGCTCGTCAAGCAGCAATTGCAGCAGGCTTACCACATGAAGTATCTGCGTTAACGATTAATAAAGTTTGTGGCTCAGGTCTAAAAGCAGTTCACTTAGCGACACAAGCTATTTTAGCAGGTGATGCGGATATTATCGTTGCAGGTGGCTTTGAAAATATGAGCCAAGCTCCGTATGTCTTAAAAAATGCACGTGAAGGCTTCCGCATGGGGGATCAAAAAGTAGTCGATACGATGATTCATGACGGATTATGGTGTGCATTCAATGACTATCATATGGGCGTAACAGCTGAAAATTTATGTGATGCCTATGAGATTTCCCGAGAGGAACAAGATGCCTTTGCAGCACGTTCACAACAACGTGCAGAAGCGGCAATGGCAACAGGGAAGTTTAACGAGGAAATCGTAGCGGTGGAAATTCCTCAACGCAAGGGAGATCCTATTATTTTTGATAAAGATGAATTCCCGCGTCAAGGCGTTACAGCAGAGTCACTATCAAAACTACGTCCTGCCTTTAAAAAGGATGGCTCCGTAACAGCAGCAAACGCATCAGGCATTAACGATGGCGCAGCGGCTGTCGTTGTCATGTCGAAAGAAAAAGCGGACGAGTTAGGCATTCGACCAATGGCACTCATTGCAGCGAATGCAAGTGCGGGTGTTGACCCAGCTATTATGGGAACTGGCCCAGTAACGGCCGTAAAGAAAGCATTGGCAAAGGCTGATGTGACGTTAGATAATATAGATTTAATTGAAGCAAATGAAGCTTTTGCAGCTCAATCTATTGCTGTAGATCGCGAACTAGGCTTTAATCATGATAAACTAAATGTGAACGGGGGCGCAATTGCTCTTGGTCACCCAATTGGTGCAAGTGGAGCACGTATTTTAGTAACGCTTTTACATGAGATGGAAAAGCTTGATGCAAAAACAGGTCTCGCAACATTATGTATCGGTGGTGGGCAAGGCGTAGCAACAGTGGTCAAGCGCCCTTGAAGTGAATAAGAAGGTGAATGCAATGGGAAAGAAACGAAAACAACAGCAACGCGTGGATAGTAGCGTTACAGCTAGTCTACCAAAGCAGGAGGCAGTTACATTAGCCGATCAGCTAGGCGGTGACGTGCTTGCCAAATTAAAAGCTGCCAAGCAAGATTTAACAGCGAAAGAGCAGGCCGCAGAAGAAGAGCGCCAAGCAAAGCTGGCCTTTGAGCGCAAACAACGCGAAAAAAACAAATCGTTTGAAGAACTACTAAACGAATACGGCGACAAAGGCTCAAAATTCTAAAGAGAAACAGTGAATCCAAATGCGGATTCACTGTTTTTATGTTTTATTGGAAAGATTTCGAGATTTATCGGAACAATTTTATGTTTTATCGGAAAGATTCTAAGATTCATCGGAATGATATTTGTTTTTGTTGGAAAAATAGTTGTGAAGGAATTTATTTACATTATATTCCTCTAATGATAAAATTAATCACCTTTAAATACAAGGATAAAATTAATCACCTTTAAATACAAGGATAAAAGTGGCTATCCTTTATTTAAAAATAAAAAACGGGAGACGCTGCCAATACATATATCTCTTAATAGTTTAGTTATAATCTATGATAGGAGAGAAAAAATGATTGAATTAAGTACTAAAAGATTAAGATTAATCCCATTACATGCAAAGTATTTAGACTTACTAATTCATGAAGAGAAAACATTGGAAATAGAGTTGTCAGTAAGTAGTAAAGAAGTTTATCTTGATGAGGAACTAAGACAAGCTTTGAAGTTTAGACTAGCAAAAGTATTAGATGATGAACAAAATTATTTTTGGCATACAAATTGGTTAATCGTATCGAAAGAAACAAATAGTATTGTTGGTGGCATAATGCTAAAAGGTCTACCGAATGAGCAGGGCGATGTCGTAATCGGGTACTATACATTTCCACTATATCAGGGAAAGGGATACATGACGGAAGCTGTTAGGATGATGAAAGATTGGTTACTACGTCAATCTAACGTTAAGTATGTAATGGCCGATACTGATAAAAATAATATTGCCTCACATAAAGTATTACAAAAAGCAGGGGCAATTTTATATTCAGAATCTGAAGAACTATATTTTTGGAGATTCGAATAAGATGATAAAAAAACAAAGGGAACACTTTAAATTTTTTTAAAAATCAAGAGTCAAAGTAAGACACTTAATAGATGAGTGTCCTATATATGATAATAAGTAATTTTTAAGCTGAACTAATTTTAATATAGTTCAGCTTTTATTTGTGTTTATTGAATGAGGAAAAAATTACATATATAAAACAAGACCATACATTGTTAAGATTTGATAGGTCAAGTATTCTATGGAAAAAATAGAGCGGGAGCGTTTCTCCAACTAACCAAGCAGTATACTATTGAAAAAAATAAGAGTAAAGAATTAGGACATAAGGGGGTGTTTATTATTGAAGAGAAAATTTCAAAGACTTTAAAACGCATAGAAGAGGATATTAAAAATGATGATTTGGGGAAAGCGAGGGATAGATTACACGGGTTAATATCAACCTTTCCAAATGAAATAGAACTCCGTAAAAAGTTGGGAGACATTTATTTCGAGTTAAAATATCCTGCAATGGCTGGTCGATACTGGTATTTAGAAGAGAATAAGACTCCAATAATGGTACATGCATGTATTGAATTTGAAAAATCTATGGGAAATGACATTGATAATATAGCAAGAGCATTAAAGTATAAAGGTGATATTGAACTTTTAAAAGGACTTGAATTAGATCCAGCACTTTTATTTATCAATAAAGTAAAAGAAAAATTAGTAGAGGAACCAGATGCTTCAATAGAGGGTGAACATAAATGGATTATTTTTGGTTGTCTTTCAATAATAATTTTAATAGTTATTTTTGCAGTAGTTGGAGTTTATACATTTTTTAAATGGATATTTTAAATTAAAATAATTTTTCATTATAGGATAATAGAAAGAAATTTTTTCTCACAAGGTGTAATAGCTGAAAAGTGAGGCAGTATTTGACGAACTTTTTAAAAGGATAATGAAAAAGAAATTTAATTATAGTGTTAGTTAAAGAAAAATATTTCTAATTGTATGGAGGAGTCATGTTGGTTAACGTAGTAATTACAAATGCTAAAGAAATGATTCAAAGGTCTGGAACATCCACTAGGATAGCGACAGTTGGAGAAATAAATGACCTAAATGAAAAACTAGATATTAAACTTCCGGAATGGTTGATAGAATTAATGACTATGGTAGAAGTGTGTGATAGTGAATTGGTAGTTCCTTTAGATGAAGAAGCTGAATTACGAATAGAATTCTTGAATCCAAAGTGTATTATTCAAGAATGTTTATTAGCTGTTCCTGGATGTGAAGTACATAAAAATGGTTATATTTGTATTGGATTAGAAATAGGTATGGGAAATCCTTACGCAATAAATATACATGAAGGAAATAATCCTCCTGTCTATTTATTAAATCATGAATATGGTGAAGAGACTGAGATGATAATTGAAAATAAACTAACTATAGTAGAGAAATTATCCGACCTTTTCCTAGTTGCGACCATAAAAAGTAAAATTGTTGAATAGCACTTTTAAGACTTTTTAATTTATGTGATGACGAGCGAGGATAGGTATGGAGTAATACATCAAGAAGTATGCCCAGGGTTATGATTTGATAGGTAAAGTTTTTATGGAATGAAATTGGAAGTTTCCCTCCAACAATTGAAGAATTTTTTTACTGACTGAGCAGGTTAGTGATAGAATTACTCTTTACTTATTGGCTATGTTATTCAAAACTGTTGTTATTTGAATTTAACGAACGAATTTTCTACAGTAATCTTAGATGAAGAAGTATAACTGCTTATTATTCAATTAAAGGGCGGCTTTTTCGTGGGAGGATAAAATGATGATTTTAAGGGATATGGATTTATGTAATGCTGACAACAGGGCCTATATAAAGAAAGGACTGTTTTTTAGTTTTCAATGTCGAGGAATTGTGAAATTATTTTTACTGAATCTCTCGAAATATGTAACAGAAGATGTGAAAAAAATTAATTTTTATTGTGATGAGAACGCCTCACAATATAAAATCACTTTTCACGTCGACGGATTTTTAGACGTAACAGTTCCTTATGATGTACCAGCATTTTTTAAGTTACAGGAACAACAGAAAAAGGAAGAAGCGCTCGAGCTTTTATTGCAATCTCTTCTATTTGTTGCTAGTGAAAAACAGTGGAATCCGCAGCCATTTTATCAAGCATATGAAGAAGTTAAAAAGCAGAATTATCGTTGTTTATATACGTGGAAAAAGACGAAAGCAAGTCCAAATCGAAAATACAAGGCGAAGGTCGAATGTGAACTTACAACAACAGAGGCGGTTGTAAAATTAATTGTTTTAAACAAGGAGCAGACTTTAAAAGAAGTTATTGTCACGACTACTGAATCAGATGAAGCCCTATTTGATATGTATTTAGGTGAAATAAAGTGGGTGAGTTCCTCTGAAGTACGATTATATCGAAAATATACGCGCAATCCAGAATCGAATTATGCGTATATTCAATTATCACAAGAATAAAACGACGCGATTATTTAATAAATTCAAGTCCCCTTGGATTTTTATATTAAAATTTCTATATAATAATAAGGGAATTCCCATCTTTCTGCGTCGGTTAATCCGATACGATTCTACACATGCTTGCTACTTAAGCTTGCCTGCCCCTTTCGTTCAATAAGAACCGTTAAAACTGTACGCTAAAGCCATCAAATTTATGGATTCCTGTACCAAATTTAGTAAGTTTATTTTCATTCAAAAACTTAACTGCAATTTTTACTTCGTTTAAAATTTTTGGTTCAAGTCCTAAAGTATTATGTGAACCGTAAACCATTGAAACGTTTGGTATCTCTGCAATTTTTTTTAATGAATTAACTAAATCAACAGGGCTTGTTGAAGGATAAAAAGCATAGATAGGGGTTTCATCATATAGTAAATCCCCTGTAAACAAATAACCGTTTGTTTCATCAAAAACACAAATATGACCAGGAGAATGTCCAGGAGTATGATAGATGACTAATTTTCTATTACCCAACTCAATTACATCGCCATCAACTAACAAATCTGTAGGTTCCCCTTGAAATGGTTGATATGTGTCTGGATTAAATGTATTTGGAGTAGGTAATATTATATCTCTACTAATATCTTTTCGAATTTGCTCTATTGACAAACCTTTTATTCCATTCACTAACCAATCTTTATCTCCCTCATGAACATAGATCCTTTCAAATTCTCCATGACTTCCGATATGATCTGCGTGGACATGAGTAGTGATGACCTCAATCGGAAAGGTAGTCAATTGGTCAGTAATTCTCTTAATATTATCAATTCCAAGACCAGTATCAATTAGTACCGCTTTTTGATTACCCAATAATAAAAATGAATGTACCTTCTCCCAATGTCCATATTCACTAATTGAGTAAGTATTCCCATCAATCTGTTGCACAGTAAACCACGAATCTTTAATCATTCATTACCTCCAAAAAATTATTTTACTTCCTTATAGTATAACCCAGTATCCTTTTGCCACTTTAAGAGCTGCTTATGCAACTCAAGCCTCTGCTAGTTACAATGAACGCCCTCTGTATATCTAGAGCGGATAAACATCTATATTCAAAAGTTATTTATAAATCAATTTCATCTAGCACTTCTTTGGTGGTTTTATTAATTAATTTGATTGTTCCTTCTTCTAGAGCAGTGCCACTTTCAAAGTACCAAATATACAATCCTTTCAATTGATATTCTTCTACGACTTTAGTAGGTAACATTTCTAAATTTAGTATTGTAGCATTTTTATCATCAAGTTGAAGAAGTCGGTCATCGCCATCTTTAATTAATCCAAATATTAGATTTTCACCATGTCCTTTATAACCGTTTAATTTTTCATAATTTCTGTTATGATCCATAGGCCCCCAAGTAAGGAATTCCGCTTTCCATCCCCAAAGTCCTTTTCGTACATACGTAGCTCCTAGATTATTTTTATCTTTTATGAAAAAGAAAAGAGCATTACTGTTTATTTTATAGGCTGGAATTAACGCTAAATCTTTTTCAACGGCAAATATAGCTTCTTGAGGTACTGAATAGGAACTAGATTTTTCGGAAACTAACCATATAACAGTAATAAAAATTACGATTACTGCAAATGCGATACCTGTTTTTTTGTTTAAAGTCACTTGAACACCTCGCTTATTTACCATTATTTTACCACGAAAGTCTATTCCTCTCTTCAACTACCATCTTCTTCACCAAAGGATACATATAATGGATTTATTGATGCGCTCAAAAAATATGATGATAGAGGTAGTAATGAAACTATTCAAGAGTTTTTAAATTCGAATAAAAATAAAAAGTGGGATGAAGTGGAAATGTTAGGGGTAATGCTGACGGGCCAAACGCAAAATTTTAAAGCCTTATAAATTCAAAGTTTTGTTCGTGGAGCTTCAGTAGGCGCCACTACACAAATCGTACCTTATATTAAGCCAGAAAAATAACGAGTAGAGATTTTAGAATTACACAAATAAAGCTGAACTAATATCAAAATTAGTTCAGCTTAAAAATAATGCAATTATAATGTTGCACATTAAAGCGCCCTTTGTCTTTTAAAAATTTTCCTCATCAACACGACAATCCCAATAAAAACAATCGCTCCAGCTGTATCCAAAATAACATCCTGTCCGCTCATCGTACGTCCGGGTGTAAAGCTTTGACGAAACTCATCAAGCATTGCAATAAGAGCTGTTCCGGCAATAGCGACACCTGCGGCGAATCGACGTTTTCCCCATGCAAAGAAAATACCAAGTGCGATACAGCCGAATCCAACAAAATGTGTTAATTTCCGAATTAAAAATTCTACAAACTTAAAGTAACCACGTTCTTCCACAGAAACAACTGTGTCCCAATAAGGAATTTTTAAAACAGATAATTGCTTTTCAAACGGTTTATTTGCTAATACTTGCTCCAATTCAGGAATAAGAGATTGTTGTTCATAGGTCATACTAGAGGAGATTGCAAGTACTATTAAAAATGTTATTAAGATAATCCATTTTTTCATCGGTGCTCCATATATTGATCGGCTCTTGTTAGCTCTTTTACTGCTTTAAAATCTGTTAACGAATCCATTTTTTCATAGGCAGCGAGTGTTTGCGCAAGCTGTTCCTGTGAGCTTGCACCAATCACTGTTGAGGCTATAGTAGATTCCTTTAAATTAAAGGCGATTGCTAGTGCATGTAAATCGTCATAATGTGAAGATAAGCCTGTTAATACTGCTGTTAATTCGTCTACTGTATATGTGTTATAGCCATTGACACGCTGTAAACGTTCTTTCCAGTTATTTGTTAGAAAACCCTTTGAAACAGTCCCACGGGTTACTACGGAAGCCCCTTCATTGGTAATAAAGTCGAACCATTCTTCTGGACGACGGTCTAAAGCACTATATTGCATCATGACACTTTTTGCAGAGCTTGCTGGTAAAAAACGCTTTAGTACATTTGGTCGAATAGAGGAAATACCATATTCTCGAATCAATCCATCCTTTTTCAAATCTTCAAAAGTGTCGATAATGCCATCCCAATCGTCCTCAATAGTCCCACCGTGTAACTGATAAACATCAATATAGTCAGTTCCTAGTCGTTTTAAGCTAGCGTGTAGAGCTTTCTTTATATAAGACGGAGATGCATCCCAATGCCAACCTTCTATACCCTCTGTCCATCGATTTCCAACTTTTGTAGCGACTATAACATCCTGACGTCGCTTCCCTAAAATAGCACCAATAATTTCTTCGTTTGCCCCATAATCATATAAATCTGCTGTATCGATGTAATTAATACCAGCATCTAATGCCATATCGACGATCTCAGCAGCTTTTTTCTTATCTGTCGAAAGAGACATGCCCCCTAAACTAATTTCTGAAATAAACAATTCACTTGAGCCAAGCTGTCTTTTTTTCATGCCAATGTCCTCCTTCGATTTCTCTACTTGTAATGGTACAATGAACATATCTGAAGAACAAGCGAGGTTATAGTCAATGAAAAAGTTTGAAGAAAAAACGACAAAGACTACATCCATTTATGACGGGAAAATTGTAAAACTACAGGTTGATGATGTCACTTTACCGAATGGTAATGTTGCAAAACGAGAAATTATAAAGCATCCAGGCGCAGTTGCAGTTATTGCTGTTACCGATGAAGGCAAGTTAGTATTAGTAGAGCAATATCGCAAAGCTTTAGAACGTTCAATTATTGAAATTCCAGCTGGTAAGCTTGAACCTGGTGAGGAGCCAATAGTGACGGCGCGCCGAGAATTAGAGGAAGAAACAGGTTACGGTGCGCAAAGCTTAACTTATTTACAAGCGTTTGCAACATCTCCGGGCTTCGCAGATGAGATCATCCATCTATTTGTGGCAAAAGATTTATATAAAATAGAAAACAAAGCTGATCTAGATGAGGATGAATTTGTCGAATTATTAGAAGTTTCGTTGGAAGAAGCGGGGCAAATGGTTGCAGATGAGCGTATATTTGACGCCAAGACAGCGTTTGCAGTACTTTGGCTTGCGGCACAATAAGAAAATAATCTTTAGCATAATAGAAGCGGACGAGCATAAGCTGTACAAACCTTGATAGAAAAGGAGCATGTTTATGTCTCGTACGGTGTCTATATTTTATCACGCTTCCATAATTGCTGTTAGTTTCGTTTGTGGCGTTATCTTATTTCATATTATCGGTGGGCCGAATGCAGAGCCTTTTATTTCATTTATAGAGCCTCGTTTAACAAATGGGGACAGGCATTCTCTATTTCGTTTAGTATTACCTGTTGCTGTTTCAATAGCTCTTGTACTATTGCTGGCAACACATAGTGTCTTGAAAGTTATAGTACGTGTAACAGTAGCGATACGTGCTACCTTTTTTGGCTTTAGCTCGGTTTTTTTATTACAAAAGCTTGAAGCTTTCTGGGTTTATACGATTTGGTGGTTTCCATTTCAGCTCATCTATTGTATATTGTTGCTAAACCTATGCAATTTACTCGTACCAGCTTGGTCAAAGAGAAAAATCGGGAAAATGATAGATGGTCGGACAATTTTGTTGAATTTTATCGCATTTTTCATCATAATAGTGGCTGAGTTTATTGTGATTTCTTATGTATTAAATTGATTGAAACAATTCATGGAAATTTAAATTCTTTCAGCGGGTGTCCAAACATCTGTACCTGTAGCTACGCTTTCGGTACAAAAAACATCCGCTGAAATAGAGGAACTCAGTCTAAGAACGCCACGTCCTGTGGCAACGACTGAGTGACCAACATCATGCTGTGTTGCTGTCGCTTCGCTTTCGCACAGACAAAAACACGTTGCTGACGCTGCGTTAGCACTACGCTTTCGCGCAAAAAACATCTGTTGGCCCAAAGCCTCCGGACGCAATTATGCCGAGGCATAATTGATCATCAGGTAAAAACATACAAAAGCATATTCGAAATCTATTCATTATCTTGTAATAGGATTTACTCCTTTGGTATAATGGAAAGAGTTTAGGGGGGCGTCACATGGAAAGCCGAATTGATCGTATAAAAAAACAGTTGCATAGTGCTAGTTATAAGCTGACGCCGCAGCGAGAAGCAACAGTTGCTGTACTGCTTGAGCACGAGGAAGACCACCTAAGTGCAGAAGATGTTTACCTTTTAGTAAAAGAAAAGGCACCAGAAATTGGTCTTGCTACTGTCTATAGAACATTAGAGTTACTAACTGAGCTCAAAATTGTCGACAAAATCAACTTTGGCGATGGCGTTTCGCGCTATGATCTACGCCAAGAAGGAGCTGCGCATTTCCACCATCATCTTGTTTGTATCGAATGTGGTGCGGTTGATGAAATTCAGGAAGATTTACTTGAAGATGTGGAAGCCGTTGTTGAAAGACGTTGGAACTTTATCATAAAGGATCACCGACTAACTTTCCACGGCATTTGCTGGCGCTGTCATGATAAAAACGACGAATTGAATGAAGAAAAATAACAAGAAGCTGTCTGTTTTAATCTTAAGTATAGATTGAATCGGGCAGTTTTTTGTTTTATACAAAATTAGTATTTTAGTGTAATAGCTAAACGAATAGGGGGGCGTTTTAGCACAATTCCAATAGCCGTGATAAAATAGAGAATAATTGACAGTAAGGGGGCGCTGTGATGAATGAATTTCAATATGCAATAGAGGATTATATCCATTTTATCCAAGTAGAACGACAATTATCTGATAATACATTAGCATCTTATCGCCGAGACTTAGAAAATTACGTGAATTTTTTGCGGGAAGTGGAGGGAATGTCTGATTTTCGTAAAGTGGAAAGGACAACCATTTTACGTCATTTAGAGCAGTTACGTATGCAAGGAAAGACAAGTCGTACTGTTGCCCGCCATATTTCCTCCATTCGTAGTTTCCATCAATTTTTACTCCGAGAAAAGCGAGCAGAAACAGATCCGACAGTTCATTTAGAAATGCCGATCATTGAGCAGAAGTTACCAAATGTCCTCTCTATTGAAGAAATTGAAGCTTTATTAGCGGCACCAAACCGCAGCAAACCACAGGGTATTCGGGATGTGGCAATGCTAGAGCTATTATATGGGTCAGGGATGCGTATTAGTGAGCTGATTGCATTGGATTTAGCAGATATTCACCTAACAATGGGCTTTGTACGGGTTTTTGGTAAGGGAGGCAAGGAGCGTATTATTCCTCTTGGAAAAAGCGCCCTTTCTGCATTAAGTACTTATTTAGATGGCGCACGGTGTCAATTACAAGGAAAATATCCAAAAACAGAAGCATTTTTTATCAATCAAAGAGGAAAACGTTTAACAAGGCAAGGATGTTGGAAATTAATGAAGGAGCACGCTTTAAAAGCAGGCATTCAACATGAATTAACGCCACATACATTACGTCATTCCTTTGCAACACATTTAGTGGAGAACGGTGCGGACTTACGAGCAGTACAGGAGATGCTTGGACATGCCGATATTTCCACAACACAAATTTATACCCATATTAGTAAATCTCGACTATCAGAGGTTTATAAGCAATTTCATCCACGTGCTTAAAATTATTTGTTAGTCGGAGGTCTGACCTTTATTTTTCGCTGTTTTTTGGTAAAATAGAGACATGAGATTAGGAGGCAAAATTATGAATAAACCATTTAATAAAATCCATGTAGTAGTATTGGACTCAGTTGGAATTGGTGAAGCTCCAGATGCAGCGAATTTTGGAGATGTAGGTTCACATACTCTTGGACATATCGCTGAAAAAATGAATGGGCTTACAATGCCACATATGGAGTCTTTCGGCTTAGCAAACATTGAATCATTACAAGGTATGAAGGCTACTGACGAACCAAAAGCATACTACGGAAAAATGCAAGAAGCATCTGTTGGTAAAGATACTATGACAGGGCACTGGGAAATCATGGGTTTGAATATCGATAAACCGTTTAAGGTGTATCCAGAGGGATTCCCTGCTGAGCTTATTGCCGAGCTTGAAAAACGTACAGGTCGCAAAGTCCTTTGCAATAAACCTGCAAGTGGAACACAAGTAATTGAGGATTTTGGCAAGGAGCATATGGAGACAGGAGCGATTATTGTCTATACATCTGCTGACCCTGTTTTGCAAATTGCTGCACATGAGGAAATTATTCCATTAGACGAATTATATAAAATTTGTGAAATTGCTCGTGAGCTAACATTACAACCAGAATATTTAGTTGGCCGTGTTATTGCTCGACCATTTATCGGTACGCCAGGTAACTTCACACGTACATCTAATCGTCATGACTATGCGTTAAAGCCATTTGGTCGTACAACGATGAATGTCTTAAAGGATGCAGGCTTAGATGTTATCGCAATCGGAAAAATCTCTGATATTTTCAACGGTGAAGGCGTTACAGATGCAGTACGTACGAAAAATAATAAGGATGGTATGGATAAGTTTGCAGAGGTAGTGCGTCGTGATTTCCATGGTATAAGCTTCTTAAACTTAGTGGACTTTGATGCGAATTTTGGACACCGTCGTGACCCTCTAGGTTATGGTAACGCACTTCAAGAATTTGATACACGTTTACCTGAAATTACTGAGGCAATGACAGAAGAGGATCTACTAATCATTACAGCGGACCACGGTAACGACCCAACATTCCCAGGGACAGACCATACACGTGAATATGTACCGTTAATTGTCTATTCACCACGTTTTAACGGTGGTAGTGAACTAGCACTTCGTGAAACTTTTGCAGATATTGCAGCGACAGTTGCTGAAAACTTCAAAGTAGAAGCACCAGAGTTTGGTAAAAGCTTCTTAAATGATCTAAAGTAAGGGGGATTTTCGATATGAATATGGCGCAGCTATTTGAAAAGAAGAAGCAAGGCAAGGAGCTAACACAGGCTGAAATTCAGTATTTTGTAGAGGGTTACACTACTGGTGCAATTCCTGATTATCAAGCAAGCTCCCTACTAATGGCAATCCGTTTATTGGGTATGACATACGATGAAACATTTTATTTAACAAAAGCAATGATAGAATCTGGAGATGTTATTGATTTATCTTCTATCGAAGGTTTTAAAATTGATAAACACTCAACAGGCGGTGTAGGCGATAAAGTTACACTAATTGTTACTCCGATAATCGCTGCACTAGATATTCCAGTGGCGAAATTTAGTGGTAAGGGTCTAGGCATTACAGGTGGTACAATTGATAAATTAGAATCGATTCGTGGCTTTAAAACAGAGCTTTCATCACAAGAATTTATCGACAATGTCAATAAATATAAAATTGCAGTTGCTGGTCAAACAGGCAATCTTGTACCAGCTGACAAAAAATTATATGCATTGCGAGATGTGACGGGTACTGTCGATTCTACACCTCTTATTGCCGCGTCTATCATGAGTAAGAAAATAGCAAGTGGTGCAGATGGCATTGTACTTGATGTCAAATGTGGCTCAGGTGCATTTATGAAAACAGAAGAAGAAGCGCAAGTTTTAGCTGATACGATGACTGCAATCGGTGAAAAGCTAGGGCGTAAAGTAGTTGCGCATATTAGTGATATGGATAATCCACTTGGGAAAATGATTGGTAATAAGCTTGAAGTAGTAGAAGCATTTGCTCTATTAAGTGGACGTATGGACGAAACGCATGAGGATCTTCTAGAGGAATGTATTATTATCTCTTCACTTATGTACCAAGTTGCAGCAGGAGTAAATGAGACTGAAGCAACAGCAGCTGTTAAACGAGTATTAGAGGATGGTTCGGCTGCAACAAAATTTGAGGAATTTATCGTAGCGCAGGGTGGCGATGTAGCAGATATCCTACAAAAAGACACAGCTAATAAAGTTGCTGTCAAAGCACCAATGGAAGGCACTGTAGGGACGATTAATGCATTATTAATCGGAGAAGCAAGCGTTGGTCTTGGGGCAGGTCGATTAACAAAAGAATCTGAGCTTGATTATGATGCTGGTATTCAATTGATTGCTAAAAAAGGCGACCATGTTCGTGCTGACGAGACGATTGCTTATTTATATTCAAATCGTCAAATCGATGAGGAAACAATCGAAAAAGTACAAAAGGCTTATACAATTGCCTAAATTATACGAAGCGAGAACTCTCTTTAACAAAGAGGGTTCTCGCTTTTTTTAGTTCTATGGAAAGGCGGAGAGTCTAAGTGGCGGAAGGAGGGGTCAGAGCGACGCGACGGAAAGAAGTCAGAGTGACGGAAGGAAGAGTCAGAACGACAGAAAGAAGGGTCAGAGCGACGGAAGGAAGAGTCAGAACGACAGAAAGAAGGGTCAAAGCGACGGAAGGAAAAGCCAGAGCGACGGAAAGAAGTCGATGCGACGGATTGAAGGGTCAAAACGACGGATAGAAAAGCCAAATCGACGGATAGAACCGACAAAGTCGCGGATAGAGCAGCCAAAATCGTGGATAGAACCGTCAAATTGACGGAACGAAGAGCCAAAGTTTTGCCGGCCTTTAGCATAATAATTATTGTGAAAAGTGCCAGTCGTGTTTAAAAAATGTTGATTTATCCCATACTGAATTTAACCTAAAAAGCTATAAGTATGTCGATTTGCCACTATTTCGGAAGACTTTGCACTAGTTCTGTCAGGCGCAAGGAATCACCACATTGAATGTGGAATTGCACGAGGAGGAGGCGATATTCATGCATTTTCAATTAGAGATGGTAACAAGAGAGACAGTAGTTATACGTTTGTTTGGGGAGCTCGATCATCATGCAGTAGAGCAAATTCGAGCTAAAATTTCTACAGCAATTTTTCAAGGCACTGTATCGACCATCATTTGGAACTTAGAGGGGCTTTCTTTTATGGATAGCTCAGGTGTAGGTTTAGTGCTTGGTCGGATGCGTGAGTTAGAGGCAGTCGCTGGACGAACAATTTTATTGAATCCATCGCCGACAATGCGAAAAGTATTTCAATTTTCAGGTTTAGGGCCGTGGATGATGGATGCAACTGAAGAAGAAGCGATTGATCGAGTTAGGGGGATTGTAAATGGATAACGAAATGACATTAACTTTTTTAGCACTTAGTGAAAATGAGGCCTTAGCGCGTGTAGCGGTGACAGGTTTTATCGCACAATTAGATCCAACAATTGATGAGCTATCCGAATTTAAAACGGTTGTCTCAGAGGCTGTTTCTAATGCCATTATTCACGGTTATGAAGAGGATGGTAAAGGCGTTGTTACAGTTCATGCAAAACGTGAAGATGATATTGTAACGGTGTCTGTTATGGATAAAGGTATTGGTATCGAGGATGTAAGCCAGGCAATGGAGCCGTTATTTACGACGAAAAGTGCAATGGAACGTTCAGGTATGGGCTTTACTATTATGGATAGTTTTTCAGATCAATTGACCGTAATGTCCAAATGGCAACAAGGTACAACTGTCACGTTTACGAAGAAATTTTACTCGGTTCGCACACCGGTAATGTGAGGCTGCAATTTTGAAGCCACTAGAACAGTCGTCCGATAAGCTATTGTCACAGGGAGAAATGCGAGATTTAATTGCACGTGCACAGCAGGGCGATCATGAGGCTCGTAAACGAATGATTGAAGGGAATACGAGGCTTGTGTGGTCTATCGTCCAACGCTTTACAAGCAGGGGCGTGGAGCTCGAGGATTTATTTCAAATTGGCTGCATAGGGCTCATGAAGTCTGTGGATAAATTCGATCTTACGTATGATGTTAAATTTTCGACATATGCGGTACCAATGATCATTGGAGAAATTCAACGATTTCTAAGGGATGATGGTATGGTGAAGGTTAGCCGATCTATTCGTGAGCTTAATTTTAAAATTCGTCATGCAACTGATGAATTCATTAAAAAAAATGAGCATCCACCAACCATTCATGAATTAGCACAGGTTCTTGGAGTCACGTCTGAGGAAATTGTAACTGCTTCTGATGCATTAAGAGATCCTGCTTCCTTGCATGAACAATTGTATGAGAGTGAAGGGGATTCTATTACTTTAATGGATCAGATGAAGGACGAAAAATCTGAACAGCCATTTGACTATATACCATTAAAAGAAGTGCTCACAAGACTTGAGCCAAGAGAGCAATCAATTATTTATTTACGATATTTCTCAGATTGTACCCAAACTGAAATTGCCAACAGGTTAGGCATATCACAAGTTCAGGTATCACGATTAGAGAAAAAAATTCTTGCCCAATTAAAAAATTGGATGGCAACAAGTGCCACAGTAGAAGAGGAAGAAGTAAAAAAAGACATTTAAGAAAATGGTGACAGCATGACAGAAAAACTATTTAACAGCTTAGAAGAAGCCGAAAATTTTCTTAAAGAACAATTTGGTGACGGCGAATCATTTGACGTTAGTATTAAGCATGTATTTGTCAAAGATTTGCCGGTTCTTTGCGCATATATAAGCGGACTTGTTGATGGCATAGTATTAACTCAATTACTCTCTAACATGTTGCCTGATGAGGACATTGATATTGATGATGAAAAGGAGTATTTTGAAGCCTATTTCAATTACCAAGGCCGTTCAGAGGAAACCAAACGTGAAGCCATTTTATTATCAATATTAAGTGGACAAGTAGCCTTTATAACTAAAAGTGGTTATGGCTATGTTGCTGAGATTCGAAGTTATCCAGGACGTACCCCTGCGGAGCCTGACAATGAAAAGGTTATTCGTGGATCCAGGGACGGTTTTATAGAAGGTATTTCACAAAATGTTGCTTTGATTCGTCGGCGAATTCGCAATAGTAATTTACGTTTCGAGCTACATAAAATATCCGAAATCGGTCAAACGGATGTCGCGCTAGCGTTTATAAAGGGTATTGCGAGTGAGGAAACGCTCGATAAATTGCGACAGCGCATTAAAGAAATTAATCATGATGGCTTGACTATGACAGATAAATCACTAGAGGAATGGCTGTTTAAACAGAAGTTTCATCCAGTTCCTTTTGTACGTTATACGGAACGACCAGATATTACCGCAGCGCATTTACTTGAGGGACATATAGCCATTGTTGTCGATACGTCTCCTTCTGTCATTATTGTGCCAGCAACGGCCTTTCATTTACTGCAGCATGCTGAGGAGTATAGACAGGCCCCAATGGTCGGAACGTTCGTTCGTTTTATGCGCTATTTTGGAGCGATTATGGGTTTGTTATTATTGCCATTGTGGTATTTATTTGCAACTCATGGGATACATTTACCGGATGAGTTATCTTTTTTAGGGGCGAAGAAAAAATCGCATATCCCACTTTTACTACAAGTACTTATTGGAGATGTAGGGATAGAGTTTTTGAGGATGGCCGCCATTCATACCCCATCTCCATTATCCACTGCGATGGGGTTAGTTGCCGGTGTAATTATTGGTCAAATTGCTATTGATGTTGGGGTATTCTCGCCAGAAGTAGTGTTATATACAGCCATTTCAGCTATTCTGACCTTTATTATTCCTTCTTATGAGCTGGGTATCTCCATTAAAATCTTTAGACTACTATTGTTAATAATGACTGGAATTTGGGGAGTTAATGGGTTATTTATCGGGATTTTTATATTATTTACGTATTTATGTTCATTACGTCCGATGCAAGCGCCATATTTATGGCCACTTATTCCGTTCTTTCCAACAGCGATGCTTCGCGTACTTATCCGTTTCCCAATGACAGCAGATGCATTAAGACCTTATGTAGTCGATTCTGAACATCGAAAAAGATCATAAGAGCCGTTGCACTCGTTTTTTTCATGTGATAAAGTTCACATATAGTATTTTGTGATTTTTGCGAAAATTGTCTTCATTCATCAAAAGGTTCACCACGATAAGTGGGCATATATGTGATATTAGCCCTCGTGTATTGTTCGAACCCTTGTTGAATGAAGCAATACCTTTAAAAATAGTAGCAATACTACATTTTATAATTGAGGTGCAATTTTTATCACAAGATGGAACGATGTGAAAAGGGAGAGATGCACATGCATTTATATGGAACACAAGCGATTTCTGAAGATGGTCATTTAACGATTGGACAGGTAGATACATTAGAGCTTGCAAAAGAGTATGGTACACCCTTATTTGTGTATGATACGGCGCTTATTCGTAAGCGTGCACGCGGCTTTATTGATACGTTTAAAAAACTAGGTGTAAAAGCAGAAGTAGCTTATGCTTCTAAAGCATTTGCATGTGTAGCTGTGTACCAATTAGCGGCAGAAGAAAATCTATCTTTAGACGTTGTCTCTGGTGGAGAATTATTTACAGCTTTAAAAGCTGGATTCCCTGCTGAGCGTATTCATTTCCATGGTAATAATAAGAGCATTGCTGAATTAGAATTAGCCTTTGACTCGAAAATCGGTTGTATTGTTGTAGATAACTTCTATGAAATTCAACTTTTACAAGAAATCTCTGAACGCCGTCAACAAAAAATGCGTATTTTACTACGTGTCACACCAGGTGTCGAGGCACATACGCATGATTTTATTACGACCGGTCAAGCGGATTCTAAATTTGGCTTCGACTTAAATAATGGTCAAGCAGATGAAGCTTTCCTACAAACTTTTAACCATGAATTCCTAGATCTTCTAGGATTACACTGCCATATTGGCTCTCAAATTTTTGACACAGCGGGCTTTGGCTTAGCAGGAGAAAAACTAATTGATAAAATTTCTGATTGGAACAAGACTCACGATTTTACGTGTACTGTGTTAAACTTAGGAGGGGGCTTCGGAATTCGTTATACTGAGGAAGATGCACCGCTTGAGCCACAAGTATATGTAGAGGATATGATTACAGTTGTAAAGAACAAAGCGACTGTACTTGGACTAACAATGCCAGAAATTTGGATTGAACCAGGGCGTTCACTTGTAGGCGATGCAGGGACATCACTTTATACTATTGGTTCACAAAAAACAGTGCCTAATGTTCGTAAATATATTGCTGTCGATGGTGGAATGAGTGATAATATCCGTCCGGCATTGTATGATGCGAAGTACGAGGCGGTCATTGCGAGTAAAGCAAATGAATCAAAAAATGAAACATATACAGTGGCTGGTAAACTTTGTGAATCGGGCGATAAATTAATTATTGATGCTAAGCTTCAAGAAGCAGCTTCTGGTGATGTGCTTGCAATCTTCTGTACTGGTGCGTATGGATATTCTATGGCGAGTAACTATAATCGTGTACCACGACCAGCAGTTGTATTTATAGAAAATGGCAAACATCAATTAGCAATTCGACGCGAAAGTTATGAAGATATTGTACAAAACGATCTCCCGCTAACGTTAAAAAAGGGTGAGTAAATATGAGAAAAAACAAATGGGTATTACTGGCGTCCATTTCAACTTTTGTTTTGTTGTGGGGCGTTTTATATTGGGTATTGGCGTCTAAAGGTATTCTCGGACCTGGTTCGTAAGACAGAAATTGACTTGCGGTAAAAGTACAAATCGTGTAGGATAGTCAAAGATTATGTACAGCTAGAAAAAGAGGGAATAGACAAATATGTTAATTCGATATAAGAAAGCTTTCGAGAAAATAGCAATGGGGCTACTCTCGTTTATGCCTAACGAAAAAGACATAAAAAAGCTCACAGAGACAATCAACTCCTATGAAAATAATGATAATTGGGTTTTATATTTATGGAAAAAGAACGATGAGTATGTTGGCATTGTTGGACTTGTAACAGACAGTAATAATATAGCTACGATTCAACATGTTTCCGTTGTCCCATCTTATAGAGGTGAAGGTGTTGCGAAGGAAATGCTACAGGAAGTAGCAGAACTTGGCCGGTACGAAAGTGTGCGTGCAACGGAGGAAACGCGTAATTTTGTTCAGAAATGTATAAATTGTATCGATGAAGAAGCAGACGATCATTGACGTCTGCTTTTTCTTTGTTTGCTTTCTTGACGTTCTGCAAGAATATGTGAGCGATCTCGAAGCATATGTTTATGAAGAAGATAGTTAGAGCTACTTGATGGTAAAAGCTGAATGCGAGCAAATACTAATTCCTCCAATTTGGGTGAAAGAGAAAGTTGAAATGCTTGAAAGGACTTGCCTATTTGGATAGCAGAAAGTGTATCTGTTAGTTGTGTTAATAGTATTTTATAGTCGATTTCGTCAAAAAAAATGTGCCCTTTATTATATTGAAAATTATGGAGTGCTTTTTCTAAGATTCGCGTAGCGCCAATATAATTGTCACGTCGATAATGATATAAACCTGTTGCGAGCTGTACGTATCCAACGAGAGGGTGCTTTTTATCACCTGGAGCAATATCCTTCCAGTATTCCTCAAGGACTTCATGGCATTCAAAAAAATCTTGATTACCATTGAAAAAAGCACAGTAGTCGATAAATAAAGTATGATGCTGTGGATGCATTTTGGGCTCCTTTCTACTATACTAAAAGAACATAGAATCTCAGGGTGGTAAAACAATGTCTTATGAAGTAAAATTAGAAGCCTTTTCAGGGCCTCTTGATTTATTATTGCATTTAATTCACAGATTGGAAATTGATATTTATGATATCCCAATGGCTGAAATTACTCAACAATATATCGACCATATACATGCTATGCAGGTACTGGAGTTAAATGAGGCTAGTGAATATTTAGTGATGGCTGCAACATTATTGGCCATTAAAAGTCGTATGCTCCTGCCAATTCATGAAGGTGAGCTTGAAGATGCCGAATTAGAAGTCGACGGTCCAGACCCTCGTGAAGAACTGGTGCAACGTTTAATAGAGTATAAGAAATATAAAGAAGCAGCAAGTAGCCTACAAGAGCTTGAAACAGATCGGGCACAGGTATTTTCACGGCCACCAGCCGATTTATCTGAGTTAGCATCAGATGAGCAAATGGCGTTATTTGATTTGAATGTCAACATCTATGACATGCTGGGGGCCTTTCAAAAACTGATGCGTCGAAAAAAATTAAAAAAACCATTAAAGACAACTGTAGCGAGACAGGAACGCTCAGTGAAAGATCAAATGCGTTCGGTTGTCGATTCATTACTATCTACAGGTGGACGTGCATCATTTTCCGAGCTTTTTCCCTATGAAGATAAGCCAACGCTTATTCTGACGTTTTTATCCATTCTGGAATTGATGAAACGTCAGATAGTCATCGTAGAGCAAGATGGTAACTTTGAAGAATTAACAGTTACATTACAGAAGGAGGAATGGGATGATGACGAAAACAATGATGCTACAGAGTAGAATAGAAGCCTTATTATTTGTCGTTGGAGACGACGGCTTAACTATTAAACAATTGTCACAACTTTTAGCTGAACCTGAAGAGTTAATCGTACAGAAAATGGAAGTATTGAAAACAACATATGAAGAAGATTTAGCTAGAGGCCTTACTATAAAAGAAATAGCAGGAGTTTATCAGCTAATAACAAAATCTGAACTAGCAGATACTATTCAAAGATTAGTAGAAAATCCAACTGTTCAATCATTATCGCAAGCCTCGCTTGAGGTATTGGCTATTGTGGCATACAAACAGCCAATTACACGTGTAGCAATTGAAGATTTACGCGGTGTGAAATGTGAAAGACCTATACAAACACTCGCTTCGAGAGGATTAATTAAGGAAGTTGGTCGCTCAGAAGGGACAGGACGTGCAATCTTATATGGTACAACAAAAGAATTTTTAAACTACTTTGGTTTAAATAATATAGAAGAAATGCCGCCTCTACCTGAAGATGAACTAATTGAAACAGAGCAAGAAACAGATTTATTTATGACGAAATTCCAAGAAACCTTTAGTGGAGTAAAGTAAATAAGTAAGGCATAATGCTTTGCTTTAAACATAAATATATTCTATATTTTCCTATTACTTTTAATAAGGAGTGGCTCGTTGCTTCGGTTAGTACGTTTAATATTGTTCATGATAGTTGTGGTAATGTTAATGCTTCCTCAAACCAGTTTAGCACGTGGTGGTAGCGGATATGCTGTTTTAGATGGTGATACAGGCCGTGTTTTATTCGAATCGAATAGTGATGCACGGTTACCAATTGCTAGCTTAACAAAAATTTGGACAGCACTCGTTGCAATCGAAAATAGCAATCTTCAAGATGAAGTGGTTATTTCACCGAGAGCTGCGACGGCTGAGGGCTCATCAATTTACTTGCAGGCAGGGGAAAAAGTTACGGTAGAAACACTGTTATATGGTTTGATGCTACGGTCAGGAAACGATGCAGCAACAGCTTTAGCAGAGCATGCTGGTGGATCGGTTGAAGGGTTTGTCAAGTTAATGAATGAGCGGGCTGTTGTTGCTGGTCTCACAAATACAGTATTTATGAACCCGTCTGGCTTGCACCATGATGAGCATTTATCGTCAGCAAGGGATACTGCTGAAATGTTGAGGATTGCTCTTCAAAATAAAACTTTCAAGAAGATTGCCTCCACAGTTCTATATCGTGCCAATACTGAAAACGGGATGTTATGGGAAAATAAGCACCGCTTATTACGAGAAGGGTCAGAGGTTGCCATCGAAATAGGTGATGAGTCCCGACTACCAGTTAATGCATTAAAATCAGCAAAAGGTTCAGCATTCGCTGGAAAAACAGGCTTTACAAAGGTGGCTGGTCGGACACTTGCAACTGCCTTCCAAAAGGACGGGCAAACATGTATTGTCGTCACTTTGAATGAATCCGATGACTGGAATGTACATCGGGGGTTAGCGAACAAGGTTTGGCAAGATTATAGTCTTGAAACTGTAGTAAAAGAAGGTAAATACAAGGTCAATAAAAATCTATCCATTCGTTTAGAGCAACCAATTCGTTTGCAATTAAATAAAGAAGAAAAAGAAAGTGTAAGGCAAGTTTTGCATGTTTCTCGAAAACGTAAGGAAGGTGTACTATCCCTCTTTATCGGTGAAGAGCGTATCTATGCAGTGCCAGTAAAAGTTGAATCAGCGGATCGTTAAAAGCGATTCGCTGATTTTTTGCATTTTGAAAGGTGGATGTCGATATAATTCAGAAGTTGGGCGATAAAACATGAAAGTTTATCTATAAAAATTAAAGTTGGGTGATAAAACGTAAAATTGTTTCGATAAAATTTAAAAGTTGGAAGATATTTTGTTAATACGTATGTCACACCTTCGTGACTAACGACGTGTCGCTGCCCTATCCGGACGCTCCCAGTAAAGCTCCCAACCGGAACAGAAATCAACCTCACGATCTAGAGAGGATCTTTAAAATTCAAGTGCGAATTATCCAGAAACTAGTTGATGAAACTATTTCAAATCATTTAATTATTTATCCATAATTAGTTTTTCTTTAATAATGTATAAAAGTATGACATAATTTTCACAGATTAGCGGGAAAAATAACCTTATTCATAATGTGCGAATGAGGTTTAATACTTGGTGTCAAACCAAGGTGAATGAAAATTAGAGGTGAAAGAATGGAAAGATTACAAAAGGTCATTGCGTATGCTGGTGTGGCGTCTAGACGTAAGGCAGAACAATTGATTGTAGAAGGTAAAGTTAAAGTAAACGGTGTCGTAGTACGTGAGTTAGGTACAAAGGTTTCCAATTCAGATACGATAGAAGTAGAAGGCGTGAAGCTTGAGAAAGAGGATAAGGTTTATTATTTACTATATAAACCACGTGGAACAATTTCAGCTGTAACAGACGACAAAGGACGCAAAACTGTCACAGATTTGTTTAAGCATATCCCGCAACGAATTTTCCCAGTTGGCCGTCTAGACTACGATACATCTGGCTTATTGCTATTGACAAATGATGGTGAATTTTCTTATATGCTGACGCATCCGAAGTTTAAAATCGATAAAACATATATTGCTCGTGTTAAAGGTGTTCCAACGATTGAAGGTTTAAAAAAGCTTCAACGAGGAATTAAATTAGAAGATGGCAAAACAGCTCCTGCAATGGTTAGCATGACTTCATTTGATGAAAAAGCAGGTAAGGCAATCTGTGAAATTACGATCCACGAAGGGAGAAATCGTCAAGTGCGTCGCATGTTCGAGGCGATCGGTACTCCTGTTGTTAAACTAAAACGTGAACGCTTTGCCTTTTTAGATTTATTCGGACTAGCTCCTGGGGAATATCGTGAACTAACGAAGCATGAAGTGAAGCAATTGCGAGTGTTAGCGGAGACAGGAAAAATCGGATAAATGAGCATTTTCTAATAGAAAGTGAAATACTTCTATGTGCAATAGTAATGTATTCACTTTCTTATTAGTGAAATCGTTCATAAATCATTCATAATTATTAGCTAAGCCTTTGTGTATCATTTTGCTATAATAGGTAAGAATGACTCACCTAGATTAGTTTCAACCGGATGAAATCGGTTTCATCATTTATCAGGTGGTGTTTGACGCATAAGTGAATGACAAATATAAAATTTGACAATCATAAATGTTGTAAATCAAATGGTAAATTCTATACATATGAATGTTTGTATGAAAAGCCTTAGCGTCAATAGGAGTAACTCTAAGCCGTAATTGATAGGGGGATATTAACTTGGAAAAAAAGAAAAAACGTCTTGTCATTCGTACCATTATTTTGGCAGTCTTAGTCTTAGCTATTGGTTACACGGTATACGGAACAGCGACAAAGGATAAGGTAGAGTTATTAGCAGTAGGCTCTCAAGCACCAGACTTCACGTTAGTAGATTTAAACGGCGAGAAACATAAGTTATCTGATTATAAAGGGCAGGGAGTGTTTTTGAACTTCTGGGGAACTTGGTGTAAGCCGTGTGAAAAGGAAATGCCTGCAATGGACCGTCAGTATAAAGTTTTTAAAGATCAGGGTGTACAAACATTGGCGGTTAATATTGCACAAACAGATTTTGAAGTACAGAATTTTGTCGATAGACACGAATTAACGTTCCCAGTAGTTATTGACAAAACGAAAAGTGTAATGACTGCTTACAATGTAGGTAATTTACCTGCAACTCTCCTTATTGACCCAGATGGTAAAGTAGCCAAAATTATTACTGGTGAATTGACGGAGGGAAAAATTGCTTCGTACATGGAAATAGTGAAACCGAAATAAGGAGTAAATGACTATGGAAAACATCATTTGTGCTTGTGGTCATAGTAACCCATATGGCACGAAGCTTTGTGAGAAATGTGGTCGTCCTTTAACTGAGGAAGGTAAACAAACAAAAGTTGTTGATATGCGTTACGATGGTACGGCGATTCGATCAAAAACGTATAATAAAACAGTTATCGATAAAATTTGGAATTTCTTCTCGAATGTAAAAGTGGGTATTGCCCTAATTATTATCACGTTGGTCTCTGCGTCAATCGGAACAATATTACCGCAAGAGATGTATGTTAATGCCCCGGAACCTAGTAAAGCGGAGTATTATGAGAAAGTGTATGGATTCTTTGGCAAACTCTATAATAGTTTAGGACTTTCAGATTTGTATAGCACTTGGTGGTTCCAAATTTTAGTGGGTATGCTTGCGATATCCATTATTGTTGCGAGTTTAGACCGTGGGTTACCGTTGCATAAGTCTCTAAAAAATCAACGCGTTAAACGTCATGAAAGTTTCATGAAGCGTCAACGTATCGTTGCGGAAGGACAAGTGTCAAACCCTGATGAAACGCTAGATAAAGTTGAGCAAAAAATGACTGAATTAAAATATCACGTTCGTCGTGATGGAAGTGCGCTGTTAGCAGAGCGCGGTCGTTTTGCTCGGTACGGCCCATACATAAACCATGTCGGTCTCATTATCTTTTTAGCAGGTGTTATGTTGCGCTTAGTACCTGGTTTTTATGTAGATGAGACAATTTGGATCCGCGAAGGTGAGACACGAGCTATACCGGGGATGGATGGCTATTTTATTAAAAATAATAAATTCATTTTGGAAACCCATGGCGATAAGCCTCAGGACCAGCAAACAAACCAAGGTGTAAATGTTATGGCGAAAAACTATCAAACAGACATCACACTATACAAACAACCTGAGGGAGCTCTTCCTGGGGATATAGACAATCTTGAAAAATTGAGAGATTACTCTATTCGTGTCAATCACCCGTTAAAAGAAAGCGGTTTTGCGCTTTATCAAATGAATTATCGTCTTAATGAATTGAGACAGATGAATTTTGACTTAGTAAATAAAGCAACGGAAGATGATTCACTAGGTCAAATTGAAATTGATTTAACGAATCCTAAAAAAGAATATGATTTAGGAAATGGTTCTTCCGTACAGATTCTTGTTTATACACCGGATTTTTCTGGTTTTGAAAATGGTGAACCGCAGACAAAAACATCAATACCGAATAATCCAGCATTTTTATTTAGAATGACAACACCAGAAACGCCAAAAGGTGAAGTAAGCTTTGTAGAAATCAGGAAGCCACCACTTGAACCACTTGGTGAAAACAAATATAGAATGAAATTCGCAGCAGCAGAGATGCGTAATTCATCAAACTTTACAATTCGTAAGGATAGTACGGTACCAATTTTATTTGTAGGCGGTATTATTTTCATGATTGGTGTAGTAATTGGCTCGTATTGGAACCACCGCCGTTTATGGTTACAGGTGGAGCCGGATGGTCGAGTATTGCTTGCAGCCCATGTGAATAAAAATATGTTCAGTATGAAAAAGGATTTAGATATAGTTACTACATTTGCTGGTCTACCACCATATGAAGATCAGTTAGATAAGTCAGAGGATGTCAAGAATCCCGCAAAGGAAAAGGAAGGTGACAACACCTTATGAGTTTGATTGACATAAGTGGAAACCTATTATTTGTAGCATTCGTAGCCTACCTAGTTGCAACTTTATTATTTGGTGGTTCAATAAAGCAATCGAATGCAACAGGCAAAAATACCGAGAAATGGGGCAAAGTGGCGATTATTGTAACGATTATTGGCCTACTTTCACAGCTTGGTTATTTTATCACTCGTTGGATTTATGCAGGGCATGCACCTGTTAGTAATATGTTTGAATTTACGACTGCGTTCGGAATGTTCATTGTTGGGGCATTCGTTTTAATTTATTTTATTTATCGCGTGACAGCTCTAGGCTTAGTGGCATTACCTGTGGCGTTATTAATAATTGCCTATGCATCGATGTTCCCGAAAGAGGTTAGTCCTTTAGTGCCGTCTTTACAAAGTTACTGGTTAACAATTCATGTTATTACAGCTGCTTTAGGGCAATCAATTTTAGCGATTAGTGCGGTAGCAGGACTAATTTATTTATTAAAAGTAGTTGATTTAAAGAAGCCTTCTAAACAACGTTTCTGGTTAGAAGCAGTAATGTTTTTCCTTGTAGTAGTCGTTGGTTTCGTAGTTGCTACATCCGTATTTAATTTGATGGATTACGATTCAACATATACTTATGTTGATAAAGAGGGTAATGAACGTCAAATTGAATACAATATGCCGCCATTATTTGGTATGAATGAATATAAGGCAGTGGAAGAGCATGGCATGTCTCCGTTAGTAGAGATGCCAGCACTCATTAATGCGAAGAAATTAACAACCGTTGTGTGGTCATTATTAATAGGGTCTGTTTTATACTTATTAATTCGATTAATTGCACGACGTCGAATTAGTGCAATTTTCCAACCTTTTGTCAAACGAGTAAATTTACAATTAGTTGATGAAATTGGTTATCGCTCAGTAATAATTGGTTTCCCAGTATTTACGTTAGGTGCTCTAATCTTTGCAATGATTTGGGCACAACTTGCGTGGAGTCGTTTCTGGGGATGGGATCCAAAGGAAGTGTGGGCACTTATTACATGGTTATTCTATGCAGCATTCCTACACTTACGTTTATCAAAAGGCTGGGAAGGCGAAAAATCTGCATGGTTAGCATTAATTGGTTTTGGAATAATATTATTTAACTTAATTGCTGTTAACTTGATTCTTGCAGGTTTACACTCATACGCATCAGCGTAAACTAATTAACTTCTTTCAGCAAATGTCTTTTGTAGCGAAAGCAAAGCGTCAGCTACAGAAGTCTCCCACCTTTATAGGTGGTTAGCTGAATGCGAATTTAAGTTGCAATTTCAGGGAATGTCCAAACACCTGTACCTGTCGCTACGCTTTTGGTATAGAAAAAAATTGCTGAAATAAAGGAACTCAGTCTAAGAACGCCACGTCCTGTGGCAACGACTGAGTGACCAACATCCTGTTGCTGCCGCTGCGTTAACACTACGCTTTCGCACAGAAAACATTTGTTGGCCTAAAGCCTCCAGACGCAATTATGCCTCGGCATAATTGATTTTGAGCACATATGAGATTTTTACGTCGCTAGTATTGGAAAGAAGAGCCTTCTTGCTGTGGCAAGAAGGCTTTCTTTTCTTTTCAATATGTGCTGTACCATGTACAATGGTAGGTAGAGAAAGATTAGAAGAGAGGGATCGTTAAAGTGTCAGAAAATATTTCAGTATTAGTTGTAGATGACGAGGATCGTATTCGACGCTTATTAAAAATGTATTTGGAGCGAGAAGGGTACCTTGTTGACGAAGCAGAAAATGGTGAACAAGCGATCGAAAAATCTTTAGAAAAAGAGTATCACTGTATTTTATTAGATATTATGATGCCTGAAAAAGACGGGCTTGAAGTTTGTGCGGAAATCCGTGAACGAGCAGCAACACCAATTATTTTATTAACTGCAAAAGGCGAGGAAGCGAATCGCGTACAAGGCTTTGAGCTTGGAGCAGATGATTATATTGTAAAACCATTTAGTCCTCGTGAGGTTGTGTTACGTGTGAAGGCTATATTACGCCGTTCACAAGCATTCTCACCTTCGACAAATGCTTCTTCTTCAAAAGATTTAGTTGTTTTCCAACATCTAATGATCGATCATGATGCGCACCGTGTAACAGCAGAAGGGATTGAAGTTAATTTAACGCCTAAAGAGTATGAATTGCTTTATTTCCTAGCTAAATCACCAGACAAAGTATTTGACCGTGAACAATTACTAAAAGAAGTTTGGCATTATGATTTCTTTGGTGACTTACGTACAGTTGACACACATGTTAAACGTTTACGTGAAAAGCTCAATCGTGTCTCTGAAAACGCTGCAAAAATGATTGTTACTGTATGGGGCGTTGGCTACAAATTTGAGGTTGTCAATGAATAGAATATGGAATAGTGTTGTCGGGAAGCTATGGGTAACCATATTGCTTCTCGTTTCATTTGTATTATTTGTTTTCACGGTTTTAATGCTTGAGTTTCTTCAGAATTACCATATGCAACAAGCAGAAAGCTCTTTGCGTCAAACCGCAGCAACGGTTGCAAGTATAGTAGATGATAATGAAACAGCAGAGTCGACTTTGGAATTATTAAAAGATATTTTACCTGAAAGTACAAATGCACTTATTGCTATTAACCATGACAGAGTTTCTTTTGCTATGCAGGAAGGTGTTAATAAAACAGAAATCCAGGATATGATTTTAGCTAATAAATCGCTCCAAGAAGTTTTTCAATCAGATGAACCGATTATTAAGGAAATGATGATGCCGTCTTCCACAGACGAAGAAAAAATGGAGTCGTATGTTGTTCTAGGTTTCCCACTAAATGTGGAAAATGCAGTACACGGGGCTGTCTTTATTTATCAAAGCCCAGATGCGGTGCATAAAACATCGAAAGAAACAACGAAAATTGTCTTTTTATCTGCATTCATTGCCTTTGTGCTGACGACATTTTTTGCGTTTTTCCTTTCTTCACGTATTACCTCACCATTACGTAAAATGCGAGAGTTAGCGTTTGAAATTTCTAAAGGGAATTTTGAAGCGAAGATGCCGACTACACAAAATGATGAAATAGGCCAGCTTGCAGTTGCCTTTAATCAAATGGGCCGTCAATTGAAGCACAATCTAGAAGTAATTAATCAAGAAAATGAACAGCTTTCAAATATTTTAACATCGATGACAGATGCGGTTATTACGTTTAATCGTGATCGTACAATATTATTAAGTAATCCTCCAGCGGACCGTTTAATGCAAAAATGGTTCGTCAATAAAGGCTCACAAAGTGCAAAACCAATTCCGCCAGAACTTTATCATATGCTTGATCATGTACTGATGTTTGAGGATAAGCTTGAAGAAGAAATTGAGATGGATGGAAATTACTATACGTTTACGATTAGCCCTCTTTATAGTGAGGAATCAATACGTGGAGCGGTTGCGGTTATTCGTGATATGACGGAGCAGCATCGCTTAGAAAAACTGCGTTCAGACTTTATTGCCAATGTGTCTCATGAGCTTCGAACGCCAATTTCGATGCTCCAAGGTTATTCAGAGGCATTAATGGATGATGATTTTATTCAGGATCAAGAAGAACGTAATGAGATTACAAAAATTATTTATGATGAATCGAAGCGTATGGGACGCCTCGTAACAGATTTATTAGACCTTGCGCGTATGGAATCGGGGCATATGACACTTTACAAGGATGAACTCCCAATCAATTCAACATTTGAACGTATTACGCAAAAATTTGCACAGGTTGCAAAAGAGAAACATGTTCGTCTGATATTTGACAGTGAATTTAATGACGAAGCTACGATTAGTATAGATGAGGATCGGATTGAACAAGTACTAACGAATTTAGTTGATAATGCTCTCCGTCATACTGATAAAGGCTCAGTAACAGTGAAGGTTGAGCAGGAGCCAACCTTTGCTAAGATATCTGTTCAGGATACAGGGCATGGTATTCCGCATGAGGACTTACCATATGTTTTTGAACGTTTCTATAAAGCAGATAAGGCACGTACGCGTTCTAAGGGCGGAACTGGCCTAGGTTTAGCTATTGCTAGAAACATTGTCAAGGCACATTCAGGTAATATTATGGTAGATAGTGTGCTGAAAGAGGGGACTACCTTCACGTTTTATTTACCATTCGATTAATACTATTAAATAGTGGTATTAATTGGATGTAACTTCTGTATACATTTAGACGACAAATATAAATAGAACGGGGGTGGAGTGCTTTGAATGACTCCGTGTTCCATCGTTTATACGATGCATATCATCAAGACGTGTTCCAGTTTCTTATTTATTTAGTAAAAAACCGTACACTTGCTGAGGATTTAGCGCATGAGGTTTATGTTCGCGTATTGCGCTCATATGATCAGTTCGCAGGAAATAGCAGTGAAAAGACATGGCTTTTTGCTATTGCTAAAAATGTCGCTATTGATCATTTTAGAAAGCAGGCTGTACGCCAAAAACATTCACTTGATTTTTTTGACTGGGAAACGGAACAGTTACATTCAACCACACCATCACCGGAAGATGTATTGCAGGCCAGTGATGAATTTATGCAGGTGCAAACAGCACTTGAACACTGTACAGGTGACCAAAAAATGGTCATTATTATGCGTTACTTTCAAGATTTATCGATTGCAGAAACAGCGCAAATACTAGATTGGACAGAAGCGAAGGTAAAAACCACTCAGCATCGAGCCATTAAATTTTTAAGGCAACAGCTACAACAGGTTAGAGAACAGGAGGCGAAACGGCAATGACACATAATCAATTTGATGATGACCAACTTGAACATGTATTGAATAATGCCCCTAAGCTTTCTGACCGCCGTTCGAAAGAAGATATATTAAATCGATTATTGGCAGATGCTCGCTTGCAGGATAATGTCCATCTTCAAGAAGCTATACAACAACCAATAGATGGTGAAATAACACCGCAAGAGCAACAACACAGTATGTATACGCAGCAAGAAAGTACCGAGACAGCAACAACAAAAAAGAAAGTTCGTAAATGGCCAATCTTTATGAGTGTTGCAGCTGTTTTTGCTTTAACAGTACTTACTGGCTCTATGTTCATGAATCATAATGATGTAAAAATAGACCAGGCTAATGCTCCTGAACGTTCTCAATATTCAACATTGCAGGATGATCGTGCAGCAAAAAGCTCAGTCGAACATGATAAAATTATGGAATCCAACATAGTAGCAGACCATTCCCAGATCATGTCTCTACGATCATCTGTTTATGAGGAAGATTTAACAGATGCAGTAGTGTTCCATATTGGTTTGGCCAATCGTGATAAGAAAAGCATACCGATGACGTATATCATTCCTAATGAACGAGTTGCTACTGATTTTGCGAAGAAAAAGCCCACAACACTACAGATGTATGAAAAGTATGCGCCAAAAATTGATGAGGAAGCCAATGGTTTTACTAACTTTCATCCATATGAAGGAGAATTAAAGGAAAAGGGCGATAAACTAGTTCATGTATTGCCAAAGAAAAATGACTATGATGTCGCTTCTGCAGATACTGACGAATATTTAGGGACGTTACAGGATACATTCTCAGACACGGAGTATAAGGATATTGAGTTCGAAAATCCTGATGGTACCGCCTACGAGTTTTCCAAGGAAGAAGATCCAAGTAAGCCTATGGCATTAACAAGCTCAAATCATTTTAATTATTATTTATATAGAGATGAGAATGGGATCGAATATTTATCACCTGATTCTCGTAAATCTTTTTCTACTGTAACAGAAGCTCTTTCTGTTATGCGAAATAATAATGATGGTGCATACGTTCCTGTCGTACCGGAAAATATAACATACACTGTAAAAGAGGTAGCAGAAGGCGTTATTGTTACATTTGATGAACCACTTGATTTAACAACTATGGATGCAGTTCGTGCAACTCAATTAATTGAAGCTATGATGCTCACTGCTGCTAGCTTTGATAAACAAGTACGTCTAGACAATGTTGTACAGGAGAGCTGGGAAGGATTTGATTTAAAAAATTTCTTGCCAAAGCCTGTAGGAGCCAATAAACGATATATGCCGTAAAAAAGCATAACAACAAATAGACAAACGAAACTTATAGAATATTTTGGAGCATTCTCGCCGATGTATGTGCGTGAATGCTCTTGACATTTTATAACACCAATAACAAAGAAGTTAAGGGAAGGTTAAATTGTCTGATTGGTGAACACTAATATGCAGTCAGATTGCGGAAAACCTCTACTGATTACACTTTCATATTATAAAGAAGTTAATCGAGTATCTGTAAAACATACGAGTTTAATCGGATTTTTTTAAGCAAAGCTATTTACTTTTCTCTAATAATTCATTATAGTAAGGCTATGAAATAAAAAAATATTGATTCATCTTCGGGGCAGGGTGAAAATCCCGACCGGCGGTAATAGAGTTGTAAATCGCTAATGTTTCCTTTAAGTCATATTAGCTCGTATGATTTACTAAATGCTCTTCAGCCCGCGACCTGTGCAAATATTTTTTTGCATGGCTGACTTGGTGCGATTCCAAGGCCGACAGTTAAAGTCTGGATGGGAGAAGATGGAGGTACGATCGTCATTTATTGTTATGAATTTAGCTATGCACGAGCGTTTTTCGCTGTGGCTTCACACAGCGTATGCTCAAAAATAGTTAATTAATGGCGTTCTTTAATCATGCCTATTCTCCCTTGTGCTCTTTTGCATAAGGGTTTTTTCATGATAATAATTGATTTGGTCGTAACCTTTCTTCTTGCGAGATTGAATCAGCAAAGAGGAGAGAGTTTTCTATGAAGAAAAATGTTAAACTTCAATCGTTTATTACGATTGGTATGCTGAGCAGTATTTCGTTTTTATTAATGCTTTTTAATTTCCCTATTCCGCCGTTTCCAGCGTTTTTGGAAGTGGACTTCAGTGATATGCCAGCATTACTTGCGGCAATCACAATGGGACCTGTAGCCGGTATTTTAGTAGAGTTCTTTAAAAATGTGTTGGACTGGATTTTCTCAGGTACGCCAACGGGAGTACCAGTAGGGCATATCGCAAACTTTGTAACAGGTATTTTATTTATTTTACCAGTGAGCTTTGTTTTTAATCGTGTCAAAACAGTTAAAGGCCTTATCGGAGGTTTAGCTGCTGGAACAATCATAATGGCAGTAGGTATGAGCGTTCTTAACTATGCAGTATTTTTACCTATGTACACTTACTTTTTAGGTATGGAGCCTGTTGTAGGTGATTCACTATATAAAATGATCGTAGCTGGTATATTGCCATTTAACATTGTGAAAGGTATTTTAATTACTATCATCATGGCATTACTGTTCACAACAATGCGTAAATGGATTAATCATCAGCGTTCCATGTATTTAACAAAATAATTGAAATGAAACCTCGAGCTGTTAAATGCTCGAGGTTTTTTGATATAAGTTGGATAATATTGTGCAAAAGTAACATATAGAATTAATCTAGTCGGGTTTACTATTTTAATGTAGAATAAGGAAGAGCTTAGAATGTTAGAGGAGTTTGAAGAGATGAGTGAAAAAAAGAGTCAGTGGTCTAGTAAACTAGGCTTTATTTTAGCGTCGGCAGGAGCGGCGATCGGTCTAGGGGCAATTTGGAAGCTTCCATATGTTACTGGACAAAGTGGTGGGGGAGCGTTTTTCCTTATTTTTGTTCTATTTACATTGTTGATTGGTTTACCGATGTTATTATCAGAATATGTTTTAGGTCGTGGTACACAGTCTGAAGCTGTGACTGCCTATAAAAAAATTGCACCTACGAAAACAGGCTGGGCTTGGGTTGGTCGTATGGGTGTACTCGGTTGTTTTTTATTGTTAAGTTTTTATAGTGTTGTGGGAGGTTGGATTTTTATCTATAGTGGCCTTGGTGTGACTGGGGCTGTTATTGATCCTGCCGTTGATCCTAGTGAACTATTTGGAAAGATTGTAGGAAAACCTTGGATTACATTGCTAGGTTTAGGATTGTTTACGCTAGTAAATGTACTAGTCATTTCACTTGGTGTGCAAAATGGTATAGAAAAGGCTAATAAGTGGATGATGCCTTTATTATTTATAATGTTTATTGTGCTTGTTGTGCGGGCTTTAACATTAGATGGAGCAATGGAGGGGGTTAAATTCTTCTTGTGGCCGGACTTCTCCAATATAACTGGAAAGGCTATATTAGAAGCGTTGGGGCAGTCCTTCTTTGGCTTAGCGGTAGGATTTTCTTGTCTTGTGACGTACAGCTCTTATTTAAAGAAAGATGTGAGCTTACCGAATTCTGCGGGCTCCGTTGTTCTTCTCACTGTGCTTGTATCGTTCTTAGCAGGATTGGCAATTTTCCCTGTTGTATTTGCTTTTAATTTAGAACCTGCATCTGGACCAGGCTTACTATTCATGGTTCTGCCAACAGCATTTAGCCAAATGCCCTTTGGTGAAATTTTCTTAGCGATGTTTTTAATATTATTTTTATTTGCAACGCTAACCTCTTCGTTTAGTTTATATGAAATTATTGTAGCGGCATTTATGGAGAAAGGGCATATGTCTCGTCCAGCATTGACAATGCTACTAGGCGTAGTAGTATTTGTAGCGGCGATTCCTGCGGCTCTTTCATCTAGTACATTAGCGGACGTATCAATCTTTGGAAAAACAATTTTTGATGCAACTGACTTTTTAGTATCTAATTTAATGCTTCCGTTAGGTAATTTATTGATTGCTATCTTTATTGCGTATGTAGTTGATAAAGAATTTGTGAAGAGGGAATTATTGATAGGAAGTCAAATGGGGCAGGGGTTCTATTCAACATATCATCTATTGATGTTAATAGTAGTACCACTTGTCATTATCGTTGTGTTCGTAAATATGCTTTTACAATATTAAAAAGAGAAGGTTGCGTTCCGTTTTATAGGAATGCAACCTATTTTAATGATGGGGGCAACAATAGGTTAATATTCGCTAAGCGATAGCTCACCTAGCCAGCCTTCTTTAATGATTTGTCTCGCTTTTTCTTCGCTTTTTGTAATAGGGAATACTTTATCGACTTGAGAAATAGCAAACAAGTTGCGAATGAAATCATCGACGACAATAATGGCGATTTTCTTTTCTTTTACAGATACTTTCTTTGCGAAATTGACAATCATGCCAAAGCCGGTACTATCAATGTTTGTAACCTTTTGCATATCGATAATGTATCCATGCTTTGTTTCCAGGCTTAATGATTGAAGCTCTTTTTTTATCTCTTCAATCATCCCATATTCTAAATCGCCAGTAAACGCAATCAAAATATAATCAGCCTTTGTGTCAATATCCATCGCAATTTTTTTTTGATTCATACTATAGTGCCTCCATTTTCTTTTTCGTGTTAGGGGATTCTAATTGTTAAGAGAAAATCAAACAAAAAACATTTGTACCTGCCGCTTCACTTACGGTACATAAAACATTTGTACCTGCCGTTTCACTTACGGTACATAAAACATTTGTACCTGCCGCTTCACTTACGGTACATAAAACATTTGTATCTGCCGTTTTGCTATTGATAGAAGTTAAAACTTGAATTTATTTACTTCATTTTGTAATTTATCAGCAATTGATGCTAATTCCTCTGAACTTTGTGTAATTTCTGCAACTGTTGCATATTGTTCCTCTGATGTTGCGGCGATTTCCTCTGTTGCTGCGGCGGAATCTTCAATGATATGAGAAATATCTTTAATGGCTTGTTGAACACCTAAGGAGTTGTTGTTTACATGCGTAAATGCAGCCTTCATTTGCTCAACGCCTTTTTCTGTTTCTTCAACCTTTTCAACAATTTCCTTTAAAGCCGTTCCTCCTTTATTGATAATTGTTACTTGCTCCTCTACAGCTAGTAAATTACTTTCCATTGTGCGAACTGTCACAGAGGTTTCAGCCTGAATATCTTTAATGAGATTTGTGATTTGTCCTGATGCTAAGCTTGATTGTTCGGCTAGCTGGCGTACCTCTGATGCAACAACGGCAAACCCTTTTCCTTGTTCACCTGCCCGTGCTGCTTCGATTGCTGCATTGAGGGCGAGTAGATTTGTTTGCTCCGCAATACCCGTAATAACAGTAATGATGCCACCGATTTCTTCAGAGCGTTTACCTAGTTTTTGGATAGAATCTGTCGCATAAGACACTGTTTGCGTGACGTCGCTTAAATGTTTAATAGCCTCATTAATGGCCTCTTCACCTTTACGTGCAATTTGGGTTGATTCTATAGCGCTATTCAACGTACCCTCGGCCTTTTGTAAACTGCTCGATACTTCTTCGAGCGTTTTTTGCATCATGGACACTATTTGTTCGGCCTGATCAGATTGAGTCGTAGTGCCGACTGCAATTTCATTCATCGTAAGTGCGATTTGGCTAGAAGCCTCGCTTGTTTGGTGCGATGATTCTGCTAATGAGTGTGATGAGTTAGCTATTTGGTTAGCGCTACCGGCTACGATTGTCATCGTCTCTGTTAAACGATTTTTCATATCACTAAAGGCATTTGCTAAAACAGCAATCTCATCTTTACCTTTTGGGTTTAATAACTTTACATTTAAATTTAAATCTGCTAATTCTTTAGCATTTGTACTTAAAATATTAATAGGTCTGATGATTTGTCGCTGTAAAAACCAACTAATTCCAGCGATTATTAATATGGCAATTCCTAAGGAAATCACTACATTTTCTAATGCAGACTTTGAAGCAATGCTTATATATGGAGCGGTAGGTACAGCTGTTGCCCATACGCCAATAACATCTCCTTGGCTATTTAAAATTGGGTCATAGGCTCCTTGATGCATACTCCCCAAGACATTTGCTGATCCGATAAAACGTTTTTTTTCTCCTAATACAACTTTCGCAACTTCGTCAGAAACCTTTGTATTTAATGCACGTTCTCCATTCTCGACTATATTTGTACTAATGCGAGTATCGTTTTGGAAGATAGAAACGACATTTCCGTTTGTTAGCTCTCCGACTTTATCAGCTACCTCGAAATTGTCTACCATTTTGACGTCACCTTTATACAATTGATTGTTTTTAATGGACCATTCTCCAGGGAATTTAGCATCTAAATATTCATAGCCCAATTGAATATCAGATAAAAGCTTCGTATCTGCGCTTTCTAAAAGATTTTTTTTGGCAACATAAAAATTTATTCCTGCTAAAAGTGTAGTAAGTAGCAAAATACACCCGAATATTAACAGGCTCATTTTTTTTCGGATTGACACCTTCATGAAAACTCCTCCAATTTTACGTTAACTTTATACATGAATCTTTTTTGAAATACCAACTAAAAATTTCGTTTCAGAAATATTTTCAAACCAAATATGGTCTACCATATTTTTAATAAAAAATAAACCTCGTCCCCGATCTGAATAATCCAGTTCATTTAAATCAAATTGTAGAGCTTTATTCCAATCCTTTTCAGCGATTCCTTTCGCTTCATCAGTAACTGTTATTTTTACTTCTTCATTAGAATGGGATACTTGTACTTGAATAGCCTTTTCGGAATATGGATCATTCTTCTTCACGGCTTCCACAGCATTTATAACTAATTCATGTACGACAAATCGTATTTCTTTTTTAAAAGGTAAATTATATACATTTGTAAAATTCTCTATAACTTGATCTACATAAGCTATAGCTTGTGTATCAGGATTTACATTGAGCATGAATTCCATCATCAATCACCGACCCTGTAATGTAATTGTTATTGAAACTACTGTTATATCATCGTTGTGATAATTATCGGATAAATCGTATTTTTGGGAAAATTTTTGCAAGGCATAGCCATTACCGTGTGATGCATAGGAATGGAAAAAATCCATATCAACAACTTGTTGATCATTTATTGTCAATAACCCATCCGTATAAAGTATTATGCGATGCCATCCAGATAAAGATATCGTTTTTTTATTGATAGGAATGGTCGGGAATAGCCCTAATATTGGTGTATTTGCTTGGAGGAACACCGTCTCTCCGTATTTTCCAAATAAGAAACCAGATGGATGAGCTGCATTAACATAGTGTATAGTGCCGTTTTTCGTATCTATTAGTATGTAGATAGCTGTCATTAAAAAACGGTCCATATCTTCATCAGAAAATAACTCGTAAATTTGGCGGTTAAGTTCTTGGATTACGAAAACTGGATCAATTAATTTCGTAATCATTCCTTTTAACAAAGATCTAATGGACATTGTGACGAGCGATGCGGCAATGCCATGCCCCATTGCGTCGTAAAGAAGAATGGCAGTTAAATGTTCATTAATCTTAAACCAGCAGTACATGTCACCTCCTAATGTGTTGGAAGTAACATAAAGTCCATCGATCTGAATATGCTCAAGATTCAATGGAGCAGATAGTGCATTTTTTTGAAATTTCTTCGCGACAATTAAATCTTTTTGAATAATACTTTCTTGCTGCTTTCGTAGCTTGGTTTCCTTTTGGTATTTAAGGGCCACCTGAATCCGAGTTTTAAATTGAGTGAAATCAAATGGTTTTAAAATAAAGTCGAAAATCCCGGCTTCAAAAACCCTATCAATTGTAATGCTTTTTTCGTAAGTAGTAGAAAGGAGGATAGGGGCATCGATCCAGTTTTTTAGTTCGTCAATTTGTTGACAAATGTTCTCGCAATTTTTAAGCGTCATTTTTGCATCGAGAATAATTAATTCCAGTTCTTCTTTCAAAGAATCTGATAAATATTTCATTGCTGCGTCAGTTGTTGTAAAGCAATGAATATTTTTGATGTCGATACGATGAAAATATTTTTGCAGACGTAATACATCATTACTTACGCTGCCAATAATTAATACTGACATGCTTCTTACATTCACCGCCTTATGTATCTTTAACAGAAGATAAAGCCTCGGTCGCAATTACGCCAAGGTAAAATTGTTATAATAATTTCCGACTATTATATATACGCCCTATTTACTTATCTGATGAATAAAATAGAAATTCTAATTTGCTATAAATTTACCAATAAATATGACATTATACAAGACTAATGTGATATAAAATATGGAAATAAAGTTCTTGCTTTATGCAATAAAGTCAAAAAATTTTTAGTTAAACTACCGTGTAATGAGTCTAAAGACCTTAACTGATGGATGGAAAGGAAGAAGAGGCTCTATCCATCTGAAAAAAAGAATAATATATTCTAAAAAATGCATGTAATAAAAGCTTACATAGATATTGTGTTTTGCATCCGTTTAATGTATTTTAAAAACAGTTACAAAAGAATTGTGTTAATTAAAATGACATTGGAGTGGTGAAAAATGAAACGTTATTCAAAAGAAGATATTAATCGCCGTGTTAAGGAAGAAAATGTGAAATTTATTCGCCTACAATTTACTGATATATTAGGAACGATAAAAAACGTTGAAGTACCAGTTAGCCAATTAGAAAAAGCATTGGACAATAAAATTATGTTCGATGGTTCATCAATTGAAGGTTTTGTACGCATTGAGGAATCAGATATGTACTTGAGCCCTGACCGTGATACTTTCGTCATTTTCCCTTGGACTGCTGAAAAAGGTAAAGTGGCTCGTTTTATCTGTGATATTGTTAGACCAGATGGTACACCATTTGAAGGTGATCCACGCTCCAATCTGAAGAGGGTATTAAAGGAGATGGAGGAATTAGGTTTTAGCTCATTTAATTTAGGACCAGAGCCAGAATTTTTCTTATTTAAGTTAGATGAAAAGGGGCATCCGACACTTGAGTTAAATGATAGTGGAGGGTATTTTGATTTAGCCCCAACTGACTTAGGAGAGAACTGTCGACGTGATATCGTATTAGAGTTAGAAGAAATGGGCTTTGAAATTGAGGCATCACATCATGAGGTTGCACCTGGTCAACATGAAATCGACTTTAAGTATGCAAGTGCGGTCGAAGCATGTGATAATATTCAAACGTTTAAGCTTGTTGTAAGAACGATAGCTGCACAGCATGGGCTGCACGCTACCTTCATGCCAAAGCCACTATTTGGTGTTAACGGTTCTGGCATGCATTTCAACTTATCATTATTTGAAGGGGATAAAAATGCGTTTTATGATGAGCGTGCAGAATTGCAATTAAGCCAAACAGCGCGTAGCTTTATGGCAGGAATATTAAAACATGTACACGGTTTTACTGCTGTCACGAACCCACTTGTTAATTCCTATAAACGATTAGTGCCTGGCTATGAGGCTCCTTGCTATGTAGCATGGTCTGCACAAAACCGATCGCCACTTATTCGAATTCCAGCTTCAAGAGGGTTATCAACACGTATTGAGCTACGTTCTGTCGATCCAGCAGCGAATCCTTATTTAGCGATGGCAGTTATTTTAGCATCTGGGCTCGATGGCATTCGCAAAGATCTCACACCGCCAGATGCTGTAGATCGCAATATTTATAAAATGTCACGAGCGGAACGTGAATTGAATAATATCGATAGCCTACCATCGTCATTGGAATACGCACTCCTTGAATTAGAAATGGATCCTATCGTTCGTGAAGCGCTTGGAGATCATATCGTTGAAAAATTTAGAGCTGCTAAAGAAATAGAATGGAATAAATACCGTACACGTGTCCATAACTGGGAGCGGGAAGAATATTTGAAAATGTATTAGAAGGGGAGTGTTGGGGCTTTAGTGCTCCGACACTTTTTTGATCTAAAATGCGAGGAATTGAGTGTCAAAAAGAAGGCTATCCCTATTTTTCATTGATAGGGATAGCCATTAATTTGTTAGCTCACTTTGGATAATTAATTTGCTTTTACGTTTTTCATCTGAAAAGTCCTGATTAATAATATAGATATTATTATAAGCTGAAAGCCTATAAAAGTTAGGAGTTTTGAATTCTCCATTTATTTCCCTGTCTTCAACTAGTAAATTATTCTTTACCTTAAATTTTCTCATACCTTCATCATTATAAGAAAAAAACACTTGATTATTAAAATCTGTATAATGAGAATGTACAGTTAACACATCCGAAAGAACTTCTTGGGTATGTTTATTAGAAATATTATAAAAAAGAAGCTTTTGGTCATCCTTTGAAGATACATTAGGGTCATTAAAGGTTAGATAAATAAATTGTTGGTCATTTAGCAAACTTGCCCAACCAATGTATTCATAGTTAGTTTTTATTTCTTCTATTTCTTTACTTTCTACATCATATAAATACAGGTAACCATAATTATTTTTTCTATCAGTAAATAATATTTTTCCATCCTTTGAAGATAAATGCATATTCATAAATGTATAGGTATTTAAATCAAATATACTTTCGGTTTCATTTGTTTTTAAATTCTTTAGCATAACTTCCGCTTTTTCAACTTTTCTATCCGATTTAATCCAAGCTGCATAGTCCCCAATTAGGACAGGAAAGTCATTAAAAACATTTTCTTCATTTTCTTTTGTCAACGGTTGAATTTTTTTCGTCTTTAAATTCATAAAGTATGGGTTCAACTGCCATCCACTTTCGTCGGCATCTACCCAAATTAACCAATTATCATTTAATTCAATACCTTGAACAGAGGGCATTTTAAACTTACTGTTAAATATGGTTGTGTATTTTTGGGTCTTTCGATTGTATTGAAAAATTTTATTATCGAGACGAGAAGGGCTCTCATGATCTACACTCATATAAATATAGTCAGCATTCCCCCTAAAGGAGGTAATATCAGTAAAAGGTACGTCTACTGTTTTATTGAAATCCTTATCGATTATTTGGTAATAATCCGAACTTTTAGGTTTAGTTATGTAACTATTAGTAGGTACATTATTATATACGGCTTTAAAAACAATGAATAGGAGTATAGCGGCACATGATAGTATTATTGTTCTCTCTATTATTTTCAAGTGAATCTCTCCATTTGAACTACGATATTTTTATAGACTGTGTTCATGTTTAATGTTGTTTTTTTATAATTTTTAGAGAAAGGGTTTCCTGATCATATTTCAACTTAATGTAGTTCATAAATGTCGCTATATGGATAAATATTTAGCATAATCATTAAACTGAGATAAATAATTCTTTAAATTATTACCCACTTCTTTCAAATCACCATATATTTTTTGGTCTGCTAAATAGAAAGCATCCGATAAGTAATGCATTTCAACCTCTATCCACTTATTATTTTCCTCTAACTGTAAATGTTCAATTAATCGAAATAACATTGAAAAAACGTCTGATACGTTTTTAGTTGAAAGAAAATATTCGTTTAGCAGTCCGAGTAATATCTTAGTAGGAAGGTCGTTAGTATATAAACCTCCATTGAACACTTTTAATTTCGAACAGACATCAATGGTTTTTTCCTGTGAAGACAATGATATTTCAATTACTTCATACGGTGGATTATCAAGGCGTTCAATAACATTATCCGCCCATTTAATTACATCCTGAACAGTATAAAGACCTATTAAAACCCCTAATCTATATACTTCCGCCGTTACTTTTATATCCATACTAAAACTCCTTCTTTAGCAGAACCAGCTAAACATTAAATTTAGAGACAGACGAAGAATTTCAAAGGTATCTGTCATCTTGAACACAATAGTAGTAAGCAAAAACTCTTTAATATTGTGTTTTGTACTTTCGTTTCTACGACTATCAACAAATAATAACCAAGTAAGATACTTAGTTGCAACACCTCAAGGGTTTCATCTTAATGCTGAACCTAAGAATTTGCTTAGCTTTCCTCCAATCATCTCATGTTTAAAAAGGGATTTGAAGTATATATTTCCAAATATTATTGTATAATTTTCGCGTGGTCTAACCTACTTCTATTGCGTTCTCAGCCACTACCGAAAATATTTTGTGACAAATACTTCCTATTAATCTATGATTAGAAGAAAAGGAGGAAAATGTATGACGCAAGCAACTCAAGTAGTGACAATCCAAAATAATGATATTGTACAATTTGAAAATGATATTAATAACGCTCTATTAGATTTAAGCGAGTATTTAATAGTGGATATTAAATACAATACGTTATATATAGGGGAGCATACAGTTATACATTCCGCTTTAATTATTTATAAATGATTGATTCTGAGGGGGAAATAACTTGTCAAAAATATATTGGGTATCAATTGCTAAAAGAACGGATGAATCTGAAGTAGAGCAGAATGTCATTGAAAAAATATTTGCGAAGAAATCTGAACTAAAGGATTTTTTAGAACAAGAAGGCTATTGTAAGGCAGCCAAAAATCAATATATTAAAATCGATGATCAATTGATATACGAAGCAGCCGTTGAAAAAGTAAAAATGAAATAATTAATATTTATTTTAAGAGTTTACCCGCGGGTGAAAGGGAAATACCCGCGGTTATAGATATATGCGAGAGGTTATGCCAAGTACTAAGCTTCTGATAGGATCTTTCTAACCCCATCCATCCGAATTCATGATGATTCTATTATTGAAATAATGATAATAGAAATTGTCTATCTTCAGGAAAGGTTAATGTTATACCTAATAAATCCTCCTTTGATTTCCACGCAACTTCATAAATTAATTCATCGGGATCATGAATCGTCATTTGTCCACCTTTAATGATTGTTTCGAAATAACGAACTTCTACTACATCATTATTTTTATGTAACACTTCACTGACGATGTCTACTACAAATCCTGTTTCTTCAAACACTTCGCGGATACAACATGCCTCAAAATTTTCAGTAGCTTCTATTCCGCCTGATGGTACTGCCCATGTTTTTACTTCCTCTTTAGTACCTTGCAAAACCATCAATAATTGATTGTCTTCGTTTAAGCAAATTCCAGCGGCCCCTTGCCATTTAACCAATATAAAACCTCCAATCTAACTTTTTATTTATACTAATTTTAACCTATAATATCCCAAAGACGGTATGACGTTTGTCGATTCTATGTATATAGCGTTTCTACTTGGCGCTTTGCTCTGCACGAAAGCGAAGCGTCAGCACAAAGCGCGCTCAGTCGGAACGGAAATCAACCCCGCGCTATGGTGATGGGTCAATAAAAATAAGTCTTTCTTTTTAACCAGTCCAAAGTTAGCATAAAAAGACAGGAATAACTAATTCTGATGTTTTAATCTATAAACAAGGAGTGAGAGCAATTGAGTTGGGTTGAGTCGATTCAAAAAGCAATAAATTATATTGAAGAGAATTTATTAGATGACATCACAATGGAGCAAATTTCACGAGAGGTAAATTCTTCGGTCTTTCATTTTCAACGGACTTTCTCGATATTAACGGATATGTCTATTGCAGATTATATAAGACGTAGAAGGCTAACATTAGCTGCACAGGAGTTAATAAATACAGAGCAAAAAGTAATCGATCTCGCCTACAAATATGGCTACGACTCTCCTGAAGCTTTTACCAAGGCGTTTCGGAAGCAACATAACCTAACGCCTAGTGAAGCAAGAAAGAAGCAAGGACAACTACAATCATACAATCGCCTGGTCATCCAGGTAAGTCTGAAGGGAGCAGAACCAATGAAGTATAAAATCGTAGAAAAAGAAAAGTTTCAAGTGGTAGGGGTAAAAAGAACATATAATTGTCAAAATGGTGAGAACTTACAAGACATTCCTCACTTTTGGAATGAGATGAATTCGAAAAACTTCGATCATCAACTTATCCAATTAAATAACGGAAGCATCAAAGGGACGCTAGGTGTTTGCGTACCAAATACAGAACAAGGACAAAGTGGTTTCATTGATTACTGGATTGCTACGGATCATGTAGGGGAAGTGGGAGAAAATCTATTAGCGTTGGAGATACCTGCATCGAAGTGGGTTGTCTTTGAGGTGCATGGTCCTATGCCAGATGCGATGCAAAATACTTGGAAACAAATTTATTCAGAGTGGTTCCCATCCAATCCATATAAAGCAGCAGGAACAGCTGAACTAGAGGTTTACCCTGATGAGGATGCATATAGCCCTGATTCATATTCTGAAATTTGGATTCCAATTCAATAAAGATAAAATGGATTTGGTAAACGATTAGTTTGCCAAATCCATTTTTGTAGTGAGGATATTTTATATAGTGTAGTCCAACTTAGTAAACATTGTATCTTGTAACTAAAATTCTCCTTAATTTTCGCTCTTCTCAATATCCTTATTCTGTATAATATTAATAAAGGAGGTTGCATATGTACATAGATAGTATTATTTTCGATTTGGATGGGACACTTTGGGATTCAAGAAAAACAGTAGCGCAATCATGGACGCAGGTAGTTCAGGGGTCTCCTTACGGTAAAGGGAAGATATCGGGAGAGGATCTATCTAAAACGATGGGGTTACAAATTAAAGAAATAGCCGCTGTATTATTTGATTATCTTGATGAAGAAAAGCAGATGGAGCTTATTTTAGCATGCTGCCAGCAAGAGCAAGAAGATTTATTACGCAATGGCGGTAATTTATATCCGCAGTTAGAAGAAACTTTACTAGCTCTTTCAAAAAAATTCCGCTTGTTTATTGTGAGCAATTGTCAGGAGGGCTACATAGAAACATTTTATGCTTATCATAAACTAGACAAATATTTTCTAGACTTTGAAAATCCAGGACGTACAGGCTTGTCAAAGGGAGAAAATATTCAATTAATTATGGAAAGAAATCACATAAAAAACGCTGTATATGTAGGAGATACACAAGGAGATATGCTTTCTGCAAAGTTTGCAGGGATTCCTTTTGTTTTTGCTTCATATGGTTTTGGTAAGCCAGAGGCGTATGACTATATCATCGAAAAACCAATAGATTTATTGACTATATTTTAAATAGGGTATAGAGATGTTTTTTCTGAAGGTCTCTATACTCTTATTTTTATAAAAAAAGAATGGGATTTTAACATCCTACTTATTTGGACATACGTACTCTGACAATAGATTCCGATTAAGTAACAGAAATGAAAATAGCCAAGAATGTTCATAGGTAACATTCTTGGCTATTTTCATTTTTACATCAATTTATTTTAATAATGCATAAACATTAATGTCATAAAAAGATTCTTTTGATTCTTCATTTTCCTGAAATGTTCCTTCAAAAGTAAAATTTAATTTCTCTACTACTTTTATAGAATTTATATTACCAGGCTCAATTTTTGCTTCGATTCTATTTATGTTTAAAGTGGTGAAAGCATAATCAATCAAAGCTGAAATACTTTCTGGCGCATAGCCTTTCCCCCAATAAGCTTTAGCTAGATCATAGCCAATTTCTGCTGAGGCGTTAACTTCGTCAAATGAATTGAATCCACAAGAGCCGATGATCTCATTTGATTCCTTCTCAATAATGGTAAAGCGAATAGCCTTGCGCTCCGCAGTTAATACATCAAAAAGCTCAATCATTTCCTTTGCTTGTTCTTCATGAGTGAAATTGGTGATATTCATAAATTTTGTAACTTCCGGGTCTGACCAAATATTAAATAAACTATGAGCATCAGCCATCTTCATTATTCTTAAATATAATCTTTTTGTGTAAATTTGTTTTATCAATACTTTTACCTCCAAGTTAAAGCCTCCGCGGATGGTCACGGGTCGGAAAGGAGTTCTTAGGGGATATTAGCCTAGAACCATCGCATTCATGCGATAACAGTTAATTGACCTGCATCGGTGCTACTGACGCTACGTTAGCACTACGCTTTCGCGCAAAAAACATCTGTTGCTGACGCTACGTTAGCACTACGCTTTCGCGCAAAAAACATCTGTTGCTGACGCTACGTTAGCACTACGCTTTCGCACAAAAAAATATCTGCTGGCCTAAGCACAAAGCCGATTCAGGACGCAATCATGCCGAGGCATATTTGATTTAATAAGTTTGGATGAAAAATATTGCTATCTGCGCATAATTCAGTCCCTTCAAATTTTATGTAACCATTATACAATATTTAAATATTAAACAATAACACCATAATTTTCTATTAATGATATAATGTATGAAGATATATCAAAAGAATAGGGGGATGATAATGATCGAGGTTACAGCCGAGAATTATTCGATTATCAAAAAAACTATAGAAAGGGCGCCAACATTTGTCTATAGCATACTAGATCAAGTAATACAAGGCACTGTCTACGCTGACAATGAAAGTTTCCATTCATTACTATTTCAAACCAAATCGGGAATATACTATGTTTATGGCGATTCGTCCAGCGACCAAATTGTAAATAAACTGGGATCTTTACTACAAAAAACTATTGAACAAAGTAAACGTTTTACATTGTTTTCTTACTCAGATGATTGGAACACAAAAATTGAACATCGATTAGATGGACATATAAAAAAGCTAGAAAGGTATACTTTTACCTTTGCTGAAAATGCTTATAACGATAGAGAAAAACGTGAGCTACTTGAATACGAATTCATTAAAATCAAGCGACCTCAAATTGAGCATTGTTTAGAATTCGACAATAAATATTATGAGGAATACTGGGATTCTACTAATAATTTTCTTGAAAATGGCTTTGGTTTTTGTCTGCAGCATGGAGATAAAATTATTAGTGAAGCTGTCACTATTTTTAAATCACATCAATTTGCAGGGGTTGATATAGTAACTGAGCCGAATTATAGAGGTAAAGGATTAGCAAGTTTCATTGCAGAGAAATTTATTGATTTTTGTATTTTAAATGATATACAGCCTTGTTGGGATTGCGATATTCATAACCAAGCTTCTTATCATTTAGGAACTAAGCTTGGCTTTAGTAATCCGCAAAAATATGTTATTTATATAAAGTCTTAATACATAAAAAATGCTTATGGTGAAAAAATATTTTATTAAAAGCCAAGGCTAAAGTTATTTTAAATAGTGAATTCTTATTTAATCTCAGACACATTATATGTATGAAAAGATAGAAGAGCCTAAATAATTTCGCTCTATCTATCCTCTTTTATACAGAAATAACCCTATATACTACACCAACTAATTTGTTCGTAAATCAATCTAATGTTGCGGTAATTCAAAAGGAGCTCTCAAAGATTGTTGCTTCTAGTTTGGTTATCTTCCTCAAGTCTCAGTTTATTTAAGTGTGAGAATGAAAAAGCTTCTTACATATTTTCAAACTGAAAAAAATCAACTACAATGGTTTATAAATGGTATAAATTCTAAATTTTATACATTTATCTTTATTTATACAAATTTACTATAGAGGAGCCCCAAGATGAAAAAGAAGTTTTTATCCTTACTCATGTCCATAATTATGGTCCTGTCAATTAGCGTATCGGTGTATGCTGATGAAACGTCGCCACCAGCGACAAGAGGGGAGATCGTTAAAACCTTGTTGAAGGCAGCAGACGCTTATCAACCAGGAATTAAAAAAGAAGCCATTATGCAAGGCTCTAAAAACGGAGATTTAAGAGAGAATGAGCCCGCTAAGAAGATTGAAGCTTTAGTCATGTTGAGCAGGGCATTCGGCGAATTGCCGGAGCCTGTCGGGAATGATCTGCGCAGTGGAACATTTGGCGTCAAGTTTACAGATGTGCCTACTTGGGCTAAGAAAGATATCGATAAACTAGCGAAAGCAGGCGTACTGACGGGCAACCCCGACGGCACATTAGGCGCAAATGACACTATTACAATCGATGAGTTCCAAAATATTATCGCCAGAATTTGGTCGCTTAAAGGCTCTCATTTAAATGACGATTTTTATGAAGCAATCAATAAGGAATGGTTAAATAAATCGACTATTCCTGCAGGAGAAATCTCGGGCGGCGTATTTCCCGAGCTGTACAAGCAAAATAACGATAAAATAGAAAAAATAATAGATGAGCTCACTGGCAAACAGTTCGCAGAAGGAACAAAAGAGCAAAAAATTGCCGACTTCTATATGACAGCGTTGGATTCAAAAAATAGAAATAAACAAGGGATTGAACCCATCCAAAAATATGTAAAGGCAATTGACGGGGCTAAAACGCTTGATGAACTAATTCAAGCAGATCTTATCCTGGAAAAAGAATTGGGTCTAACTTCATTATTCAACTTTTTAATCATGAACGATGCAAAGAACAGCAGTGAAAACGCTTTGTATTACTCTGGATTAACTACTGGTCTGGATAAGAACAGCTTTGTAACGGAAGACTCGAAAGCGAAAAAAGCCTATATTCAATATATGTCCAGACTTCTTGTAGCATCGGGCGAGGAAAAGTCTGCTGCGAATGCACATGCCGAAAAAGTATATGATATGGAGAAAAGCTTAGCTTCCGTATCACTTGAACCTCATGAACAAGGCGACGTTAATAAATTCTATAATCCGTATACAATCGAACAATTCGATGACATGTTCAAAACAGTAGATATGAAACAAGTCTTGAAATCGATGAAAGTCGACAGCGTTGATAAAGTGATCATAACCGATGTGAAGCTGGCGCAAAAAGGTGCGGATCTCTTGACTGAGACTAATCTTAACGTACTAAAAGCTTACTCCAAAGTGCAATTGCTTATGGCAACAAGTGGTTCGTTGTCAGATGACTTCAGAGAAGCTGCTATTGAGTTTGACGCAACGTTATTAGGCGTTACAGGTGAAAAAACAGCTCAAGAAATCGCAGTAGCCAAGACAACAGGCACAATGGGCGGATATTTGGAGCAAATGTTTGCCGAGAAACATTTTTCATCAGAAGCTAAAAAAGATGTTGAGCAAATGGTAGAGAAGTTAATTGCTACGTATGAGGAAAGAATCAAATCTCTTGATTGGATGTCAGAAGCTACAAAAGCTAAAGCAATTAAAAAGTTGGATACGATGATTGTTAAGATCGGTTACCCAGATAAATGGGATACGACTTTAGATAAAGTAGCAATCAAGACATATGACGAAGGCGGTTCGCTATTCTCTAATACCGTCACAGTAAACAAAGCATACATTGATGACATGAAAGCCAAGCTAGGAAAACCGGTGGACAGAACGAAATGGACAACGAGTGTATATACCGTAAATGCTTTCTACAATACTTTTAATAACGATATTACTTTCCCTGCCGGTATTCTCCAAGCGCCTTTCTATGATATTAACGCTAAACCTGAAGCAAACTATGGTGCCATTGGAATGGTCATTGGCCATGAAATCAGCCATGCATTTGATAACAACGGATCTGCATACGACGAAAATGGAAATGCAAATAACTGGTGGACAGAAGAGGACTTTAAGAAATTCGAAGAGAAAAACCAGAAACTAATTGAGTTCTATAATGGAATTGAGATTATTCCGGGTGTGTTGAACGACGGTCAGCTTACACTAAGTGAGAATGTCGCTGATTTAGGTGGGATGGCGGCTTCCCTGCAAGTTGTATCTCAAATGAATAATCCAGATTATAAAGCATATTTCGATAGCAATGCGGAAATATGGAAATCCACAACTACAAAAGAATTTGCAGCGATTCTGAGCAAAAACGATGTACATTCAGCCGCTAAAATTCGAGTAAACCGCACGATTGTGAACTTCCAGCAATTCTATGATACCTATGGAATTAAGCTTGGAGATGGCATGTACGTAGCTCCGGAAGATCGAGTTTCTATCTGGTGAAAATTAGAGGAGATAGAGCTAATTCCGATAGTTTTTACATCACTATATAACCTGGTGTGTTAAATTAACGTACAAATAAGTTGTTGTAGTAAATATATTCATTTTTTAAAAAAAGAGGATAGATAGAGCGAATTTATTTAGCTCTTCTATCCTCCTTTTTATTTCAATACATATAATGTGTGAAAATTGTTTCTGCCTATAACTTTATTTGCATTCATATTGTTTAAAAGAACCGATTACGCGCTTCGAAGATATTGTAAAATAATTTGGCATCTCTTGCCATTTTATTATTAGCGTTCATTTGTGGTCGTAAGCAGTTTTGGAACATTTCATCACAATATTTTGATCTACCATATCGAGCATAACATTCGTCGTGTAATTTGCAGCATGAATCTACAGCGTTGATAGGTCTACCTGGTCCTGAACATCCTGGTCCACAGTATTTATAACCAGGGTAGCAAAAACCAAATCTGCGGTGTCTGAACATCATCTATTCTCCTTTTTTAAAAGAAATAATTATTACTATAAAATATGAAATTTTTGTTTTAAGAAGGGGATTAAAAACTAATGTAAGTGAAAAAAGGTAATAACTGATGGCTAATCTATAAATGTAAGGTTCCTGTAAGCTTTTCAAAAAACTACTGTAAGGATGGGAGGCTATGATAGCCATAGCGCAGTAAAGTATGAAAGATAAGGAGTTTTTAAGAATGAATCCATCTGTTACTCAAAAAGAAAGAATTGTGTCCTTAGATATTATTCGAGGGCTTGCGTTATTTGGCATTTTGTTCATAAATGTAGCGGCCTACCAGGTTATAGTAGAAGGAGGACCGATGCCTGACTATAGTGGAGTTAATGGTATTATTGATACGCTTATTGATATTTTTATTCAGAAGAAATTCTTTTCAATTTTTTCATTCCTCTTTGGTGTAGGTTTTTATATTTTTGCTTCACGTGCAGAAGCGCGTGGCGATAAGCCAAGATGGCGTTTTGCAAGACGTTTACTAGCTTTATTATTAATTGGCATTGTTCATTATTTTGTTTTCTGGGGTTCAATCCTTGCTATTTATGCAGTAATAGGTTTCTTACTGATACCTTTTTATCATGCAAAGATTTCAACAATTAGTAAATGGCTATTTGCTATCATTACCGTTCATGTCCTTAGCATTCTTGGGCAACTATTTATGTCAGATCAAGGAGCATTATCAACTGTTTTTGGGATATTAGGAAATGATGCAGTGACGATTTTCATCATGTTTTTAACTGGTTTTTTAGCGGCAAAAGCTGATTGGATTAGTCGTATTAGTGAATACTCAAAACAAATAAAGTGGCTACAATTTGTGACGTTCCCACTTTTTGTTGGCATTTCAATATGGATTTGGTTTGCAGCTCAAGGTGGATACGAAAATCTAAATTCCGTTATTAGTTTAGGGGTAATTCCGACAACGTATTTTTACTTAGCTTGTCTATTTGTTTTGTTAGAAAATAAGAAAATTGCGAAGCTGCTTAAGCCAATTGGACGAGTTGGGCAAATGGCATTTACAAACTATTTAGCTCAAAGCTTTATTGCCTTAGCTATTATTTCTGCAATGGGACTTGAAGTTGTTTCTCCTTCTGATGCAGTGATCATTGCACCCCTCACTTATGTCATTCAAATTATCTATAGTGTCATCTGGTTCAAATTCTTTAAAATGGGACCATTTGAAAAGCTATGGCGCTTTATGACATACGGAAGAAAAGTAGTGCCAAATAAATAATTTTGTGTGAAACTCCCTGATGGTGAATGATTCTAATCCATCAGGGAGTTTTAAGTGCCATAATAACATGTATGAATTTGTAAAAAAAGAAACCTAAAGAAGTAAACATCCGTAAATTAGGTTCAATAAAAAAGGAGGCAATAGCGATGGAACAAACGATTTCAATAGAAAAGCATATTCAAGATGTACTAGCTAATGATCCGTTATTTCAAGAAATCCAAGAAATACCAGCTTAGTAGCAAGTTGGTTTGAGGTAACAGATGCTCAGCTGCGTTTATGATAAAAAGCCATTTTAAGATTACCTATTTGATTGGGCAGCAACAGTAGATCACGAATCAATAAAATAATAAAAAAAACAAGGCATCATCAATCTCTGCCTTGTTTATTATTTAATTACTATGTCTCTATTGATATTTAATGACTAGTTCTTCACCCAATACATTAAATCCATCTAAACAGACGATTTAATATATTACTGATGTTTTTATTTGTTTCCTAAATAACGTTCAATGAGTGGAATTTACTTTAACTTGTCGTGCAATATAGAGGAATACTAATTGACATACTAAAATAAAAACAAATACTACTCCCAATACTATAAATGAAACTGCCCTTAATTCGGGAGTTTGCTCTAATCCCGAGCCATCCACTTTCCTAATACCAATAAATATTGCTAGAGCACCAAACAACACTAGCCATAAAAGGCTTGTTGCCCACCATATTTTCATCATAATATTACCTCCATAAAGTTCCGTTAAATATATTTATATCCAAAATTTCGAAAGTTAAAAATTGAAAATAAAAAATCTGCAGAAAAAGACAATTCGTTCGAAGTTGCTCGTTAAAAGACAATAAATACAAATGTACATAGATTTTATTGCATCTGCTTTCCAATCGGTACAATCAAATAATAAAGTATCTGTATCTATTATAGTTTTTGCGTTTCTACAAATCTTTTATATTTTTCATGTTCCTTCATTAACATTTCATGAGAACCTTCACCAGTTATTTCGCCTTGATCTAAAAATAAAATCTTATCTGCCTCTTTTATAGTAGACAATCTATGAGCAACTATAATAGTGGTCCTTCCGTTTATTAAACCATCTAAAGATTTTTGAATTTCCTTTTCACTTTCACTATCTAAACTTGCTGTTGCCTCATCCAACAATAATACTTGGGGATTTTTAATAAAATTACGAGCAATATTTATACGTTGTTTTTGCCCGCCTGACAGTTTTAAACCTCTTTCTCCAACTATAGAATCATAACCCAGTTCTAGATTTTCAATAAATGAATGGCAATTTGCTAACTTCGAATATTTTATCAATTCTGCGTCTGTAAATTCTTCATTAGTGCTATATAAGAGATTATCTCTAATAGTTCCATTTATCATAGGATTATTTTGCGATGCATAACCTATATTTCCTCTCCATTGTTTTAGAGATATGTCGTGTATATTAGTAGAATTTATTAAAATTTCTCCTTCTATATTTTCGTATAATCTTGCAATTAGATTTAAAATAGTTGTTTTTCCAGATCCCGATGGGCCAACAATTGCAGTAGTGGTACCTTTTTCTATAGTAAAGTTTAAACTTTTTAAAATATCTTTTTGTGAATACTTAAATATTACATTTTTAAAGTGAATGTCTCCATTCTTAAAAGATAATACGCTATTATTTTCTTTATTATTTTGCTCTTCTGGTTGTTCCAATAAAATTTCTTTAATTCTTCTACTTGCCCCGATTGCTTTTTGATAATCAGTAAATAATGTAGATATATTAATCAGAGGTACGGATAATTGTATTACATAGAAAATCATAGAAACTAAAGTTCCAGCAGTAATAGTACCATCAGAAACTCTTAGTCCTCCAACTGCTAATATTATGCCGATAGTAAGCAAAGTAAAAATACTCGACAGAGGTTGAATGATAGAAAAGATTTTTGCATCTTTTAACCCTAATAAGTATATTTCAAATAAATTTTCTTTTGCATTTTTTATCTCTTTATCTTCCGCGGTAGATAGTTTTACTAAACGTATTTCACTTAATACCCTTCCTAATAAACCTGTAAAATGGGCAATTTCATTTTGAGTCTCATTAGAAATCCGTTTAACTATTTTCCCTAAAGGAATCATAATTAAAATATATACAGGCAAAGAGACTAAAGATATTAATGTGATTTTCCAGTCTAAGATAAAAAGTATAACTATTGATCCAATTAAAGTAATTATATAAGGAAAAACATTGGGGAATTTTTCTGCTACAAAGGAATTTATTATTTTAGTATCATCTGTTATTCTACTTATTAATTCTCCGCTTTCATTCTTATCAAAAAAAGAGACTTTTAAAGAAATTATGTGATTCCACAACATCTCTCTAATTGAGAAGATAATTTTTTCTCCAATTTTGCTCATCAGATAAATCCCTAGACCGCTTAAAATGGCATTTGAAAGAAAAGCAATAAGAAATATTAAAAAGAAGATGGGAGAGATATTATCTGCACTAAAATTATCTACTGCTTTTCCAGTAAATAAGGGAATTACCAAACCAGTAATGCTACCTGCAGATATTATTAATATAGATACAGTAATCAATTTCCGAGGCAAAGAAATTTTTCCTAACAAGAATAATATTGTATTATTGTTTTTCAAAATATTACCACCTTAAAAGTCAATTTACTTAGAATATAAAGTATGTAAGTTATTTAATTTAATTTATATATTATTATGTTAGAAATGATATTACTTAAAATACAAATAGAACCAATACACGGTGAGTATCGGTTCTAAATGAATGTTGAATAAATTATCGAACTAAAGACATCCATAAATGCCGATATTATAATAAATTAACAAAAATACCAACTCAAGTTACTGCGATTTAAACAGCCAATACTTAAATTTGATTGTACTTTATTTCTATCAATACTATATTGGTCAGATTTTTGAAGATTAAGAATTTTCTCCATTAAAATACCTCCTTCTTAACATACAAATAATGAATTTAGACTCCAAGTAGGCAAAGTACTGCATATTCCAACACTTAATGTCGATAAGTTTCTATCAAGCGAAGGTGAAACCTCGCTTTCTATTTTCTGAAGTTTTAGGATTTTAGACATTTTATAATACAACTCCATTTTCATTATTTAATATCATTAAAAATTTCCCATCGAATTGCAAAAATGCAAACTTAAAGTACTCCCTGTACCGTGATCACATACAATACTTAAATTTGATTTATTAGTGTTTCTTTCGGATATATTAGTATCTAATTGTTGTAAAGCTAATAATTTTGTCATATTATCCCACCCCCTTTCAGAAGTTAAAAAGTAAAAAAACATTTAATTTAATCGTAACTTAGGGTTGCCATATAAATTGAAATTTCCACATGTTCAATTGCGAAGACTTACCTATCCGTAATTTGTCCAGACAACTATCAATTTCGTTTATCACTATAGCAATTCATTTCCCCTCGAGTAATTCTAAATCTATCATTTGTATAACCGACAATACAACCGACAATTTCAGCGTCGGTTGTATTGTCGGTATATCTCTAAATTCAGATTATATTTACTGTATAATGTTGAAATTAAATGTATATTTATAACAAAATAGGAGCTTTAACAGAAGAATTATCTAATCAATATATTTGGATATTTCACATTAGATAATCCATTAATTGAGGGAAGCCATAGTCGTCATGGGAAATGAAGGTGAGGAGAATGTTAACCGTTTTGGGCACAAGAATGAAAGAAAAAACACGAATCAATTTTAAGTTTTGATCCTCTAGTATTTATCATCTTCGCACCGAAATATAGGAGGTAAGTAAAGATATCTAACGTTCATAGGCTATTTTAAAAGGTAGGGTAGCTTAATGATTTTCGACCGGCATACCAATTTATAGTATCAACATGACTATTCGTTAAATTTGGTGTTGAGGATAAATCGAAAAGTGATTAAAGAGTATATCAAGTAATAATTACAATACAATAGCAGATTAAATGACATTTAGAGAATTTATTGATTTGTTCACAAGAGAAAAAAACAAGAGTAAGAAAGTATACACAATCTTAATTTTGTGATACCGACAGTACAACCGACGTAGAAATTGTCGGTTGTATTGTCGGATATACAAGTGATAGATTTAGAATTGTTCGAGGGTAAATAACTGCTAGTAATAAACAGAATTGTTAGTTTATTTAGATGATAATTGTAATTAGGTAAGTTTTTGCTACTAAACTAACATGGAATTTATATGGTCAACCCTAAGTTGATTTTTATTTTTATTAAACTTAAGATAACTAATCTTATTTAATAAAGATCAGCAGTATATTTTGTTTATAACAAAATACTGATCATGCATCTTAATTATTGGAGGTGTTTTATACCATGGAATCTATAGTAAGACTGCATTTTTATTTAGGATCTTCAAATAAAAAACAATCCGCCAGTGCTTCAATTATTAAATATAATGACGAACTCTATGTTGCTACAGCAGCTCATTGTATATATGATGTGTTACATCAAGAAAAGGCAAGAGATATTTATATTGAAGTACAGGGTACAAAGAGAATTTACATTAAGATTCCAGTTATTATACTTCCTAAAGAATGGTCTAATACTGGAGATTTATCCTTTGATTATGCTTTTGGAAAAATTCCTCCCATGAAGGAAAAGGAAAATATAGAATATTTCGAACCTTTGTTTGAACATAAAGAAAATATTACAAAGGAGACAGAACTATATTTAGGAGGATATCCTATCAGTTTTCTAAATACTAAGTTAAAAATTACACAAGGAAAATTAAACTTAATGTTTTTAAAGAAAGAAGGATTAATAGGAATTCACTCTGCTGTGAAACCAGGGGTTTCTGGAGGACCCTGTTTTTTAAAAAAACAGGATAAATATTATCAATTGGGGGTTACTTCTTTTAAATTAAGAAAATTTAAGAAGATAGTATGGGCTACATCATGGGATTATTGCGCGCTAGAAATTTTAGAAAATTTGGATAAATCAAATATTAAAGAGGGTTATATTTTTATTTAAAGGAAGGATGGGAATTTAAAATGGATGTTAGATATCTTGATTTTTTAAAAAATGGAGCTTTATTTTATGAATCAATACCTATTGAAAAACGAAAAAATTATAACGTTCCAAATTTAGATGTTAATGAATGGAAGCAAGAGGAAGATAGACATTGGAGTTACTGCATAAATTTAAGTAATAAAATGCCTAAACAAGGATGGAAAATTCATATTTCCACAGAATTAGATTGTGCACAAAAAACTTTAAATATAGTAGTACCTTATTTAATAGATAATAAAATCTCTTTTAAATATGTTCCGAATAAAAAAGAACTGCTTTCTAAAAACTCTAAATACGGAGATAGATCTTCTTCAGGTAAATTTATAACTATTTATCCTAATGATACGAATCAATTTTTAAAGATTTTACCCGAGGTTGAAAATTTAATTTCTGAGCTACCTAAAGGTCCATATATTTTAAATGATAAACGTTGGAAAGATACAAATCTCTTCTTCCGATATGGTGGCTTCGTTTCAATGTATGTTAATAAAGATGGTATAAATGTACCTGCAATCGAAAATCCAAATGGTGATTTAATTCCTGATATTAGAGCTCCTTATTATGAAGTACCTGAGTTTATTAAAGAACCTGCTGAAATACAATTAATGACAGAAAATATGGATAAAGAATTAGAAAAAGAAGATACTTCCAAATTTGATGCATATGAAATTATTTCAGCTTTACATTTTAGTAATGGCGGGGGAGTATATAAGGTTAAAAAAGACGGTAAATTTTATGTTATGAAAGAAGGGCGTCCAGGCTCTGGCTTAGATGGGTTAAAAACTGACGGATTTAATCGTCTTAAAACGGAAGCCAAAGTTCTAAACGAATTAAAAAATGAAAAGAATGTTGTTGATATATATGATTATTTTGAAATTTGGGAAAATAATTATATAATTGAAGATTTTTTAGAAGGAAAAGATATAGCTGATTACGTAGCTCAACATTTCCCATTTTCTCGTGAGCAAGATAAAATTCTTTACGCAGAAAAGATGTTAAAAGTAATTGAGCAAATTGAAGCTCTGATTGAAACAGTTCATAAAAAAGGGATAGCAATTGGTGATTTGCAGCCCAATAACATAGTTATATTAGAGGACGGAACTATTAAACTAATAGATTTGGAAACAGCCACAACACCAAATCAAAAATATCAACCAGGATTAATGACACCAGGTTTTATTTCAAAAAATGCACAAAATTTTGAGCAAGCTGATTGGTTTGCATTAATGAGAATTTCTAGATTTTTATTTTTACCTATTGAACCTGTGGCAGATTTAACAAATGAAATTGAAATGAATCAAGATCAATGGATTAAAGAATACTTTGGAAATCATGTAATAACTAAACTACAAGAAATAAAAGAACGTACGGAATCAATTATAAAATTGAACAATAATATGCATAATTTATCAGTTCCTCCTATGGATATCTCAGTAGAAAATAAAGATTCGCTTATTAATGAATTAAGAAAAGGTATTATAAATTACTTGGATATTGAATCTGAAATTTTAATAAACGGGGACATTAGACAATTTATAGAAAAAATCGGTGGTTTATCCGTAGCTACAGGTGGGTTTGGGGGAATAATGGCACTCGATAGAACTGGAGAGGTACCTAAAGAAATTTTCACCTGGGTAGAAAAAATATTAGAAGATTATCTGGATCCTCAAAAAACGGACTTTAAAAATATTCCATTAGGTCTCTTTAACGGTTTATCTGGAATCACTACTGTATTATTCGACATTGGTTATAAAGAAAAAGCTATAAATATATTGAAAAATATACAGTTAGACGAAATTAATCATACAGATTTAACTTTATATTCTGGTCTTTCAGGGATTGGCCTGAATTATCTATCCTTCTATTCTATAACGGAAGAAATCGACTTTTTGGAAAAATCTAAAAAAATAGGAAATATATTAATCGATGCATACAAGAATAATGGGGCTATTAGTGTATTAGATCCGTTTGCAATGCCTCATGGTTTATTAAATGGTTGGACAGGTATTAGCCTATTCATCCTCCAATTGGGTATTGTTTGTAAAGATGATTATTTATTAAACATTTCTAAAGAAATATTAGAAAAAGAACTTAACGAAAATATACAAATTGATGAAGATTTGGATTTAGCTCAAATTTTTGATACATCTATTGGCAAAGGAAGATTAGTTCCTTATTTAGGAGAAGGATCTGCCGGTGTAGCTTTAGCATTAATGGAATTTAATAAACAATTCCCAGATTTTATCAAAGATGAAAAGCTAAAGTTATTACACCAATTAACTAATGTTGCAGAACTTTTCTGTACTTACGCAGCTGGAATATTACGTGGTGCGGGAGGAATGATTATCTTATCTAATGCTAAAGAAAGCTATGGTTATAGTAAAGAATCATTAGATCATTCTGTTGGAATGCTTAAAAATTATCTTTTATATGAAACAGATAAAGGCATAATAAGTCCTGGGGATTATGGTTATCGATGTTCTTTAGATTTTCAAACTGGAAATAGCGGGATCTTATTAGCTCTTTCAGATATTAATAAAGATAAATGGGATAACTGGATTCCTTTATCTAAATATAATAATTTAAACCTTTTCAAAAAATAAACCGTTTCACTACTAACGTTGGAGAAAACGGAGAAATCACTGTCATTACAACATACTGCACTTGATAAAGGGAAATCATCAGTGAGCCTAAGCTGTGATACTATCAATACCTATTAGTTTATACTTCTGCAGCAACTAATGTAACATGGATTGAATATTTCTCACTCTGGAAGGAGGTGAAATACATGAAAAAGTTACTATCATTACAACATACTGCATTTGATAAAGAAGTTATTTTACTAAAAGGGAACTCATCAGTGAGCTTAGGCTGCGGTGGTATGAGTACTGTTAGTGTATTTCTGTGCTAATGCATGGATTGAATATTTCTCACTTTGGAAGGAGGTGAAATACATGAAAAAGTTACTATCATTACAGCACACTGCACTTGATAAAGAAGTTGTTTTACTAAAAGGGAAATCATCAGTGAGCTTAGGCTGTGATAATATCAGTACTGTCA
>NZ_JBHVUJ010000003.1:0-55831 GCF_042884205.1 Lysinibacillus sp. NPDC058147 | reverse complement strand
TGATAAAGAAGTTGTTTTACTAAAAGGGAAATCATCAGTGAGCTTAGGCTGTGATAATATCAGTACTGTTAGTTTATACTTCTGCGGCAACTAATATAACACGGATTGAATATTTCTCACTCTGGAAGGTGGTGAAATACATGAAAAAGTTATTATCATTACAGCACACTGCACTTGATAAAGAAGTTGTTTTACTAAAAGGGAAATCATCAGTGAGCTTAGGCTGTGACAATATCAGTACTGTTAGTTTATACTTCTGCGGCAACTAATGAAAGTTTTAAGTATATTATGGGAGAAAAGTAATTTCCCCTTATTACTGTAGACAAACTCGAAAAATTTCGAGTTTATCTACAGTATTTTTCTTTTAAACTATAAGTAGTATGGATTCTGCCGTTTTATTTAAAATGCCAAGTACTTAATATATTTTACATCCGGTTAATGCATCAGGCAAGAAATCAAATGGAAAATAGCAATTACATTTATTAATATTCACCTCTTAAAGCTAGTGCGAAATAACGGAAATATAACAAGAGAGTCGTTTGAAAAAACAAAGGATATTCAGAGAAAGTATAATTAGAACTAAACCATTTCTACCAAAGAAGTTTGATCAAAAAGAAATCAAAGAAAGCACGATAGATTTGAAAGCGCAATCATACAAAAGACGTGTGGACAAGGATAGCTGTTTCACAGACGTTTTCTCTAAAAAAATCCAGATAGAAGTTAAAAAGTTCTTTAAATCAAATTAGTTAATAAATTCATTTATGGAAATATTGGAAATATTTTAATATTTATGGTAACATAAATATAAACTTATCATTATGGAGAGGGAAATATTGAGGTAATACATTTACAATTTATTCTCCGGGGAAAGTTGGAGATAAACTAAAAAGTCTACTTCAAATCCTTAAAATCTCAAGAGAATAGCTCTCCTATTTTCGTTAGTAATTCAATAATAGTAGGCTTTAAATTCAGAAAATGCAGAAAATATTTTGTGTTGAAGAAGTGTTTGTTTACAGTAACTAAAGTTTATAAAAAAAATTAATGAAATGGGGAAAAATAATGATTAAAATAATTCAATTCTTACAAGAGAATGTTAGTGTTCTAGAATTACTAAAAGAGGAAAAAGTTTCTTTGGTAGGAGTTACCGAAGCAGAAACTCATGCTATATTAGAGGCTTTTGAGGAAGAAATAGATGTAAAAACAATATCTCCATACTGGCAATGATCTTTATAAAAAGTAGATCGTTTTGGCTTTTAATCTCTCTTTATATAATTTTAGGATTATATATGTTATCAGTTTCTTATTCCGCTCCATTTTTGAGTATTGGAATTGAAGAACAAGATCAACAGTGGAAAATTAAATCTATAAATTATGAAGAGTGGGCAAGAAATGAACAAGTTTTTATTGGGGACATTATATTAACAATAGATGGAAAGTCTATACAGGATATATCACGTATACAATATGATCCATACATTCGAGGAGCAACAGCATTATCTATTCAAAAATCTGATGATTCCATATTAAATATTGATATTCAACATACCGATATCCCACAACAATTTTATATGCTATTTGTATTTCCGAGTATTTACTTTTTATTAATATTGTGTATCTCATTCTATTTGTACTATTATAAAAAATATCTCCCACATGTGAACTTTCTAATCGCTTTTATTCTTACGGTTTCTTTAGCATATATAAGCAGTGGCGCTTCTGCAAAATTAGATAACATCAGTATTATTGTAAATAGTAGTTGCTTACTCCTTTGCGTAATTTTGTTGCTAAATTATCTTAAAAAAATTTTTTTATTTTTAGATATTAAGTGGCCATTTATTAAAAATACTCAAATTTTATATATATTCCCTTTATTTTCTATATTTTTATGTATAATAAGATTTTTCTATCCACCATTTGGTTCAATCAGTCCACTTATAATTCTTGTTCTATTTATATTTTTACTTTCAATTACATTATTCATTTTAGCCTATAGCTATATCAAATATAAATTAACACCGTTAAAAATATTTTTTATAGGTTTAATTACTCCGTTCTTACCATTCCTTACACTTTTTGTGTTACCTGAAGTATTATTTAGACATTTTATTCTTAATGCTGATATTTGTGCTTTATTCTTATTATTAATTCCATTCAATATTATTTTTATACAATTGACTGAGCGCTTATTTGATATTGTTTATCATATTTCACGTTTTCGATATTATATTACCCTATCACTATTTTTCACGTTTTGGGCAATTTTGGGTATCTATTCAATCACGGATATATCATTAACTAATCTTTTTGGGATAACTCTGTTTCTACTAGCTTCAAGCATTATTTTCTTATACATGAAAGAAAAAATTGATTACCACGGGCGTAAAATTTTATTCTCTTCTAAAGGAAATTACATTCATAAGCTGTATAAGACTATTGAAGAACTCGGAAAAACTTATCGTGTAGAGGAAATGTTGCAGTTGCTAATAGAAAAAGTGGCATACCATTTAGAAGTAAAAGAAGTGTCCATTATCACGTATGACTATGCAACTAGGCAAATTATCTCTTCAAACGACCATCTTTTTTTAATAGAAGATGATTCATCTTTTCAAAGACTACGCCCTGGCGAAATCGTAAAAAAAGACCATGTATATATGGCGCTAATTCACGAAGATACTCACTTTAAAAGATGTCTAATTATTAACCATGAGCATAAGATTCGCTTAAAAGCAGAGGAACTATTGTGGCTAGAGTTATTACTAACTTATACACATAGTTTTATTGAAAGTACAAAAATAATTGAAGAATTAGTAGATGAGCTACATCAACTACAACAGACAGATATAAGTGAACCAACTTGGCTCAAAAAAATGGTTTGGTTAAGAGTAGAAAATGAAAAATTTCAGTTAGCACAAGAATTGCATGATACTGTTTTACAAGAGCATTTATATATCGTTAGACAAGTAGATAGACTGATATATGAAAAAGATCTTTTAGCTATTAAATCAAAACTAAAAAATCTACATGAACAAATGATTCTATCGATTAATAGTTTAAGGACCTATTGTGAAACATTAAAACCCCCATTATTAACAAAAGTAGGGTTAAATGCTGCGCTTGAAAGACTTTTCGAGCAGACAACAAGTCGAGCTGATTTTACACTAACAACGAGACTTGATCGACTGTATTTAGAAGATGAACAATTAACTTTAATCATTTATCGTATTGTGCAAGAACTATTAAATAACGCACTAAAGCATTCACAAGCTGAAACTGTAGAACTCTATCTCCAAGAACTAGATGACGGATTTGAACTAGTATATCGTGATAACGGTATCGGCTGTAATTTATCAGAAATCTGGCATTGTGAATCAATGGGATTACAGGGTATACGAGAAAGAGTAGAAGCTTATAATGGGCAAATTACGATTGATTCTGATATGAATGAAGGCATATATATTCAAATTAAAATCATTGAGAGAAGTGAGGTATTTGATTTCAGTATTAATAATAGATGACCACCCGATCGTTTTAGCAGGTTCTAAAGCATTATTTCAAGGAATAGATGATTTGGTGATTGAGTCCGAAAGTAACCCTCAAAACGTACTGGCCAAAATGGAAAACAAACATTTTGATGTGTTATTAGTCGATGTCAATATGGCTGGACAAGATGGGCTTTCACTAGCAGCAGATATTAAAGAAGCGCACGAACAGGCCCTCATCATTTTATATACAGGTGATGATATTCAAACTTACTACCCATTAATTGTGGAAAAAAGAGTTGACGGAATTTTATCTAAAACTGCCTCACAAGAAAAAGTTATAAAAACAATTCGTTCACTTGTACAGGGAGATTTAGTTTTATCTATCGATTTTATTGATTACCTTAAAAGTAAATTGCAACATAAGCATGATAATCTACAACTTACAAATAAAGAAAAACAACTTATGACCTTGCTACTAGAAGGTTATACAAATAAGATGATAGCCGAAAAACTTGATATCACGCAACGTACCGTTGAACGCTATTTATCACAACTTTTTACATTATTTGATGTTTCCTCAAGAATGCAAGCTATTGAGTTTGTTAAAGAAAAAAAATTACTATAATTAGCAGATACTACGGAACTAGTGTTTACTTATTTGTAACAGACACTAGTTTCTTTTTTATTGAATTCTAAACAAAAATCAATATATATATATAATCTACTTTTAAATACCCTAGAATAGAATGAAATGAAATAGAGTGAGTGCGGGGGAATATATATATTAGAAATAAACGGAAAAAATAGTAGGTTTGCTACAGAATGCCCCTTTTTATTCTGTGCTACAAGATACCCCGCTCGAAGAATCACTATGCACGATCCCTAATTAACTAATTTTCATTCCACGCCTGAAGCAACTGGATCATTTGATATTAATCTCCCGTCCGTTTTAAAAGCTCCAGATGATTTTCTGCTGAAAGATGCATACCCAGAAAAAGGCCCAATCGATTACTTTTGGCATCGATGAAAACTGCTAAATTGTCAAACAACAACCAGCTACCACAACAACACTCGTACACCAGATGAACCAGCAACTAAATCAGAAGTTCTTAGTAATATCCTACAGAAAATTATGGTAACCGGGCTATTTCATTTGCAACAATATAATGAAAACGATGCGTTGCAAATCACCAACAAATTACTTTCGGCAGAATCTACCCAGTGGAAAATCGAAACTAGCGAGGATCCGTGGACGGTAAATTGAAAATGGAGCCATTTCCACTAAAAGGAGCTTATTTTGACAAATCTCTCATTTAGGGGCAGCGTCAGAATTTTGACAGTTAAGGTAACAAAACACTTTGTATAAAGAATTTTAAGCCTTTTGCCAATAGAGCTAACGTGTTTCAAAAGTTGTTGTTCGAATCTAATTAAAGCACAGATTAATTTAAGAAAGTAATAAGACCTAAGACTGATTTTATTTCAGACTCTAGGTGTATGGAGAGAATAAGTACACAATGTTAAAATTTCTTTATACCGGTAAATAATATAAAATAATAGAATTTTTATTTTTCTTCACTTAAATGGATGCTTTTTTAATTTTACTACCTTGTAATAAAGCGTTTTAAAGAAAGAGGGGAATAAGATGAAATTATGGTGGTTTGCCAATTTTTTTTGGCTGGTTATTTTTGCATTAGGTGCAATAATTATTGGTTTAAGAGAAGTAGATGGAGCTGGAGTAGTCCAAACTCCTGAAATAAAAACTATAACTTTCATAATAGTAGGAATTTTATTCGTAATTATTATGTTTATTCAATTAATATGGTTATTTTTTGTTAAAAACCTGAAATATTAAATGTAGAATTATTGTAGTTAACTTAAAAACCTGAACACACGTCAAGATTTTAGCCACACTCCAGTTAGTTTTTTGTGGGGAACGTCTATTTTTGTAGGTTCCACATCCCGAGTAGCCCTCCTGCTCGTTTTTTCCCTTTTCAATAAGATTTGTTCTGCCATTCGAGGGTAATGCATGGAATGGTATCCAAACGTTCAATATTTTCTTTTGAGAGAATACTCTAGAGCTACTTCCTGATTAAAAAACTCAACTCGATTCACTGAGAAAATCAATATGAGTAAGAATGGTTTATCGTTAGTCATTGATGTGGATTGATATACTCATGAAGAGTGACTTCAAGTTCTTCCATTTTTATTTTCATAGTTTGTCAATTGAAGCTAACTAGTTTTTCGGGATACCCTTCACCATTCGCGATGGTATGGGAGGATAGATGAATAAGTTTATATACTTGAAAGATAAGGGGTATTAAATATGAATAAAGCAGAAAGAACTGCTGGTTTACGAACGTTACATTTTTTATGTGAAGGAACAAGAATAGAGGGACTTAACTTTTATGGATTGAGGCTACTTCTTTCGGAGAGTGAAAATAATTCAAAGCGAATAGATGGTCAAATTTACATTAATATTGACAGTCCAATTTGTTTATTTAAATCGATGCCGAAAAATATTCCTCCATTAAATGAATTACCTAAAATGGATTTGATTGAATCCTTGAAAATAATTTGCGAGTTAAGATTAAAACAAATTGTAGATGTTTCCTTAGCTAATGAAAGTCCTCATTTATCATTAACATTTGAAACAGGTGAGGTTCTCTTTATATGGGGACAAGATGATAAGCATGAAAGTTGGCAAGTAGGCGTTAGTAGTACATCTATAGATGATGAGCATTGGGAAGTAGTTGCTTGTCCTAATGATGGTTTAGCAATATGGGGACCAGAAGATATTGTATGTAATACATAATCTTCCTTAATATACTCCCAAATTCGTGGCTTTTTTATTAAACTTCCATTTGGAACGTTATTTTTAAGCGTAATGAATAAGCAATACATGTTGAAACTTTTTGATCATCAGATCTACAAAAAAGAAGCCTCCTTTACAGATGACTTCTCCTGGTGTAGAGCTGAATTTTGATAAATGAAATACCACTCCAAATACACTTTACATAAAATCGGCGAGACTTTCTATCAAGTTTCACCGATTTTATGCCCTGTTACTCATTCCAGCCTTTGCAAACATCAACCCATTCTTGATATGGAGTATAGGTTTCTAATTCAGAAATAGTAAGTTCAATGGCGGAATTACTGCTACCACATGCAGGGAATACTGTTGTGAATCGTTTAAGGGATTCATCTAAATAAATTGCAACGCCCTCATTCACGCCAAATGGACAAACACCACCTACATCATGTCCGATCTTATCGAGTACTTCATCTTTCCCAAGCATCTTTGCCTTTGTACCAAAGACAGCTTTATATTTTGCATTGTCGACTTTGGCATCGCCTGCAGCAACAATTAATATCGCTCCATCGTTTACGAGAAACGATAAGGATTTCGCAATGTGCTCAGGCTCGCACCCGAGTGCCTGTGCTGCTAGTTCAACGGTCGCTGAGCTTTCGTTTAGCTCCTGTATTTTGTGTTCCATATTCCATTGTGCTAAATGTTCACGTACTTTTTCAATTGCCATATGTGATACCTCCTTACAAAACTATGTTTTATTTTAACATAATTTTCTGAATACGTTGTTATTTATCTTTCTGAATGCTGTGTGTAGAAAATGACTGAATAGTTTGCTATACTAGTTTCACAATCAAATATGATAGTTTTCTAGGGTTCCGTAGCAAATGCTAGTCTGGTCCGAGAGAAAACCACAAATGGATTTTGTGACACGGAAGGATAAAAGCCTGGGAGATACTGTTTACAACAGTGTTTCTTAGGCTTTTTTTATTTGGCTACTGTGGGAGGGAAGTTGAAGAAAAAGCTCTATTCAGGGTTTTGGTCACCAAACTGCTCAGGTAGGTCAGGAAACTGATCGGGTATGCCATAGAAGTGCTCGGGTAGATCACAGAACTGATTAGGTATGCCATAGAAGTGCTCGGGTAGATCACAGAACTGATTAGGTATGCCGTAGAAGTGCTCGGGTAGATCACAGAACTGATCAGGTATGCCGTAGAAGTGCTCGGGTAAGTCACCAAACTGATCAGGTATACCGAGGAGTGCTCAGGTAGTTCAGAAAAACCCGTCAGAGAACAGCTCGATATAGTTATTCATATTTGTTTAACATTAAAATGGAGGAATTCGAATGAACAAACAATGGTTAAGTGTCGTAATTGCTGCTTTTTTTGAAGTCGGCTGGGTAATTGGCTTAAAGCATGCAGGGAATGCGCTCGAATGGATGGGTACCGCAATTGCAATTTTTGTTAGCTTTTATTTACTGATTAAGGCTGGAGAAAGCTTACCAGTCGGTACTGTTTATGCAGTATTCGTAGGCTTAGGGACGGCGGGAACAGTTTGTGCTGATAGCTTACTGTTCGGAGAGCCATGGAAAATTGCAAAAATTTTATGTATCGTCGTTTTACTTGCAGGGGTTGTCGGTTTAAAGCTTGTGACAGGGGAGCCTAAGGAAAAAGAGGTGAATGAATAATGGCATGGGTTGCTTTAGTAGTAGCGGGGATATGTGAGATGATGGGTGTTTATATGATTAGTAAATATAATGATACTAAAAGTATTAAAAATTTAGTGTTATTGATTTTCGTATTTACCTTGAGCTTTGCTGGTCTTGCATATGCCATGGAAACATTACCAATGGGCACAGCATATGCGATTTGGACAGGAATTGGAGCGGCAGGGGGCGCTTTACTCGGAATGTTATTTTTCAATGAATCCAAAGATTGGAGACGTCTTGTTTGCATTGTTCTTGTTTTAGGGGCAGCGATATTTTTGAAATTATTATCCTAGCTAGATTAAATAGTTATGGTCATCTGGCTTCGATCTAATCGGTGCGGGGTGGCTTTTTTTGTTTATCATGAAGAAAATTCGCTGGTGCTTTAAAAAGAAATAAATAAAAATATTACGGCACTATATTTATCAGTGATAAGCCTAAAAAAAAGACGGACAACTAATGTCAGTTGTCCGTCAATTTAAAAAAATTATTTTTTTACATCCTTCGTCCATTCAGCAACTTTGTCTGCATTGGCTGAAACCCAATCTTTAGCAGCTTGTTTTGGGTCTTTGCCATCCATAATTTCTAGCATAACACTCTCTAAGTCTTCTGATGTCCAATGGAAGTTATCTAATACAGAATATACATCTGGTTGATCTTCTTTTAAACCTTTACGAGCGAATGTGTTAATCGTTTCTTCGCCACCATAAACGCCTTTTGGATCTTCTAAGTATTTAAGATCATATTTAGCGAACATCCAATGAGGAGACCAGCCTGTCACGATAATGTCTTCTTTATTTTTAATTGCTTTTGCAAGAGAAGTTGTCATTGCACCAGATGAAGAAGTTAACAGATTCCAATCTGCTAAATTATCATATTCATCTAAAGCTTTTTCAGTAGCAGCTGTAATCCCAGCACCAGGTTCAATACCTGTAATTGTGTGATCAGCTTGATTTTTTAAATCTTCAATCGAATTAACGTCCATATAGCTTGGTACTACTAGACCTATTTTTGCACCAGCAAGGTTTTCACCTAGCTCATCAAGGTCGTTCTTATATTTTTTGTACTGAGGGGCATGTGTATTTGGTAACCATGCTGCAACCATACCATCTGCTTCACCTTTTGAAACAGCCTCCCACATAATTGCATTATCAAGTGGTGTTAATGTTACATTGTAGCCTAAATCCTCTAGCACCTGACCAACTACATTAGTTGAAGCAATTTCTGTATCCCATTCAACGTAGGCTAAATTGACGTCTTTTGAGTTACCACTACTCTTGCTTGAATCATCACTACTACACGCGGCTAGCAAAAAGCCAAGACCTAATGCCATTCCTAATTTAGTTAATGTTTTCAGTTTCATTGAATCTTCCTTTCGAATATTAATAATTTTGTATCAAACTACAAAACGTAAATCTCAGCAGTGAAGGTGAAAAGCTAAGTCTTGCGCTTGCGAATCGCCTCTTTTTCTAAACAGTTTTCTTCTTATTAAAGCTTTGCGTTAAGCGATCTATTATAATAGCGAAGATGACTAAACCTAAACCTGCAACAAAACCATTCCCCACCTGTGTACGTTGTAGTGCAGTTAATACTTCACGCCCTAGACCAGGTGCACCAATCATTGAAGCAGTTACAACCATTGACAGTGATAGCATAACCGTTTGGTTAATCCCTGCCATTATAGTTGATTTCGCAAGTGGGATTTCCACTTTAAATAGTTTTTGGTTTGAAGTACTCCCATATGAATCCGCAGCTTCTACCAATTCTTTTGGTACTTGGCGAATTCCTAAGTTCGTCATACGTACAGTTGGTGGTAAGGCGAAAATAACGGATGCAAATACGCCAGGTACTATCCCAATACCAAAGAAGGCAACGGCAGGAATCAAGTACACGAAGCCAGGCATTGTTTGCATGAAATCGAGTATCGGCTTAATCACATTTTCTGCTACAGTTGACTTGGACATTAGAATGCCAAGTGGAATACCAAATATGATGGAGATGATACTTGAAAAGAGTACGAGCGTAGTTGTTTCCATAAGATGTGTCCATAAGCCTTGATTATAAATAAATAACAAACCAATTAATGAAAATGTTGCGAGCCCGAATTTCTTGCCGGTAACGAAAAAGGCAAAAATGACAACAAGTAAAATAAGAATAATCGGGGGAATGCTAACTAATAAATCAGTGACCTGATTCATGAGTAGTTTTCCATTTTTTTGAATCAAGTTAAAAAACACTGAAAAATTACTCGTCAACCAGTCCATAACTGATTCTACCCACGGTCCTAGTGGTATGGTTGGAATATCGTCTAAAAATTTATTCATTTGCAACTGCCTCCTCATCGCTAGTTGAAAGTGCTTCGATGACAACGCCCCGGATAAGAACACCAAGCAAGCGCTCATCTTTTACAACTGCAATAGGAGTCGGACAATTATGAATCAAGCCTAATATATCCTGTAAAAGCATATCTGGTGGAACGGTCAACATATCTGATTGAACAATTGAATGTACCGTTTGTTCTTGTCTTTTAGCTGCAGCCCGTGCGTCGTCAGCAGTAATATAGCCTTTTAAATGTCGATTTTTGTCAACGGCCATTAGTAAACTAACCGTTTCTTCGCGCATTCTTTTAAGTGCTACGGTCGGTCCATCTATATCTACGTTGACAGATACAGGTCGAACCATAGCATTTTCAGCAGTTAATACTTTAGAGCGATCGACGTCTTCTACGAAAGTTTTAACATAATCATTTGCAGGATTTGTTAAAATTTCTTCTCCAGTACCAATTTGAATGATTGAGCCATCTTTCATAATGGCGATACGATCCCCAATACGTAATGCTTCATTTAAATCGTGGGTGATAAATAAAATTGTTTTTTTCAATGTGCTTTGTAAATCGAGTAACTCATCTTGCATTTCTTTACGAATTAATGGATCGAGCGCAGAAAAAGCTTCATCCATTAGTAATATTTCAGGGTCATTTGCAAGTGCACGTGCTAACCCAACACGCTGTTGCATACCACCTGATAATTGACTTGGATATTGGTCCTTATAAGCAAGTAAGCCTGCATTTTCGAGAGCTTGCTCAGCTTTTGCTTGTCGTTCTTCTTTTGTAATGCCTCTGATTTCAAGGCCATATTCAGTGTTTTGAAGAAGTGTACGATGGGGGAATAAACCGAAGTTTTGAAAGACCATACTCATTTTGTTTCTTCTTACATTACGTAAACTCTCTTTGCCCATTTTAGAAATATTTTCTCCATCGATGTAAATATTCCCACTTGTAGGTTCTATGAGACGGTTTAAAAGCCGGATAAGTGTCGACTTTCCACTCCCTGATAATCCCATGATAACGAAGATTTCACCTTCATTTACAGTGAAACTTGCATCGTATACACCAACTGTTGCACCTGTTTCTTTTAAGATATCAGTCTTGCTTTTTTGTTGCTTGACGAGTTCTAATGCTTGGGGAATATGTTTCCCGAAAACTTTAGAAACATGTTCCACTTTTATTTTTTCCAATAGAACCACTCCTTTCGTAGATCAATTTCGCCTTGGCGTAATGAGTGTTGCTTCACTTACGCGCAGATAAATTGCCACTGGACATGGCGATCTTAGGCTGAGTTCCTCTATTTCAATAGGTGTTTGTACACTCACTGAATGAAGAAAAATACTATTTGAGGATAATGATACCCAAATATAAACAAGTAACAACTTAAGACTAACAAAGGGTTGTTACTTCTGTCAAATCGACAAATGAGAAAAAATCCGCTTAAACGCTGTTATATCAGCGTTTAAGCGGATTTTAATTTGGATATAAAAAGCTCTGAACTCGAGCGAAACTTTCATCATTACCGATAAAATATATGATATCTCCTTCTTCCAAGGACACATATGGACCAGGTGAAAGTAATAATTCATTTTTACGACGAATTCCGACAATCGTGCTAGATGTATTTTGCCAAAAATTCAATTCCTGTACTGTTTGGTGGACACAAGGGCTTTCAGCTGTCATCTCTAGTTGATAAGGGATAAATGGATTGACGGAACGGAAATGTTCAGTTCGACTAATCAGTTGTTTAGTCTTTTCCTGTAGGTTTATTAATTCTTGGTGCTGCTTCTGTATGCTAGTCATTAGCTCATGTTGTAATTCATGGACAGATTGAACATCATGGAATTGTCGGACAAAATGTGCAGCCTTTTCATATGAGATGATAATAACCCCACTGCCTTTTGTAGCCTCTACAATTTCCAAGTCTTGCAAAACGGCAATTGCTCTTCTTGCTGTTTCTGCTGAGACATTGTATTGGCTTGCTAGAGATGATCTTGCGTAAATTTTATCGCCAATTCGATACTTTCTTTCCACGATTTTTGAGGCAAGATCGACAGCTATTTGCTGGTATTTTGGCTGTTTCACCTGCACGTTTTTTTCTAATTGCATTCTAAACTTCCTTTCGTCATAACAGTTACCTCAGCTTATTATAGACTAGCCTGCACAGAAAAAATAGCATCTCCATAAGCTATTAGTATATGATGAAAACGTAATGTAACAGTTTTTGTTTCTACTTAATTGTTTTTAATAGAGTAGGTGCTGAAGTTTGACAGTTGGTAGTTATTATTATAAACTAAGTTACATTATGTAAGTGTTGTGAAAATACAAGTGCTCAGTTAGTTTGTTTAGCTAGCTGTTAACAATAGAAGGTTGGAGAAAATATGACAATTACTACTAAAGTTTTGGATATAGTGAAAGATAAAATGACGATCGTGAAGCAATCAGAAACTGAAAGTATTTGCCTAGTTGGTCCAGTAAAATTACCGGTAAAACAGGGTGAATTTTCAGCGACATTTCAATGGTATAACTGGTTAAAAGTAGATGCCAAACTAGCAAAAGAAGAAATAATTGATGGATTAGCATCTGCAAATTTAGCTTTTTTACAACAGTCATCAGTGCTTGTTTATGGGGATTTTGCACATGCAGAGGAAGCTTTAATTCGTATGCATAGCATTTGTCATACAGGTGATATTTTTGGAAGCCAACGCTGTGACTGTGGTTATCAATTACATGAATCGATGAAAATGATCGTGGAGCATGGATGCGGTGCCATTTTCTATTTAGCAGATCATGAAGGTCGTGGCATCGGGTTATTTTCGAAATCTCTTGCTTATTTATTACAAGAAGAGGGGTTAGATACGGTTGAAGCAAACCATGCTCTTGGTTTCCCAGACGATACACGTTCTTACGAGGATGCCATTACTGTGTTAGCTGCACTTCGTTCAAAGCCAGTTACACTGATTACCAATAATCCGAAAAAGCTTGCTGCATTACAAGCACATGGTCTAGCAGCAGAAGGACATGTCCCATTATGGGGAGGATTAACGGAGACAAATCGTTTTTATTTGGACACGAAAGTAGAGAAATCTGGACATTTACGCGAAGAGAAGTGAGTGGAGGAACGAAGATGACAACAGATGAAAAATACATGCAGTTGGCACTTGATTTAGCCGCTAGTGCAAAAGGAAATACGAATCCCAATCCACTTGTAGGGGCTGTAATCGTCAAAGACGGTGTCATTGTTGGAACAGGTTTGCACAGAAAAGCAGGTGAACCGCATGCAGAGGTGCATGCATTCCGTATGGCTGGAGAACATGCTAAAGGTGCGACACTTTATGTAACTCTTGAGCCATGTTCGCATTATGGAAAAACACCTCCTTGTGCAAATTTAGTGAAGGAATCAGCAGTTAGTCGCGTTGTTGTAGCTATGCAAGATCCAAATCCTGCTGTAGCTGGACGTGGTATTCAACTGTTACGAGATGCAGGCATAGAGGTAGAGGTGGGTATTTTAGAAGCTCAAGCTCGACGTTTAAATGAACGCTTTATTCACAATATGCTTACAAAACGACCATTTATTATTTCAAAATATGCGATGACTTTAGATGGGAAAATAGCTGCCCATACAGGACATTCGAAGTGGGTAACGGGTGATGCAGCGCGCGAGGATGTTCACCGTATTCGTCATGAGGTGGATGGTATTTTAGTTGGTGTTGGTACTGTTTTAGCTGACAATCCATCTTTAACGACAAGATTAAAAGAAGATTACGGAAAAAATCCAGTGCGCATTATTATGGATAGCTCGCTTCGTACACCAGCTTACGCCAATGTTCTGAATGTTGAAGAAGCGAAAACAATTATTGTATGTAGTGAGAATGCCGGTCAAGAAAAAATAACAGCTTTTGAGGAAAAAGGCGTGACTGTATTGCCAGTTCGACATGATTCTGAAGGGCTTGTTATTGATGATATGCTAGCAAAACTCTATCAAAATGGCATTACGGATATTTTAGTAGAGGGTGGAAGTACGATCAATTCTTCGTTTTTACAGCAAGGTGCTATTAACAAATACGTGATTTACATTGCGCCAAAGATTCTCGGTGGTCATTTATCGTTAACACCTTTTGCTGGTCAAAATCCATCTACTATGGATGAAGCATGGGATGTAGAATTTGCTTCGTTTGAGCAAGTTGGGCAAGATTTACGTATTATTGCTTATCCAAAGATAGGTGAAAAAAAGTGAATTATCAAGCAGATGTTTGTATTGTAGGGGCTGGTCCAGGTGGAGCACTTCTTTCGTACTTACTAGCGAAAAAAGGTCTTTCCGTAATACTACTGGAACAAAACGCAGCACTTGGGCAGGCATTTCGCGGTGAGCATTTAAATGAAGAGGGTGAGGCTGTTTTAAAAAGTCATCAGCTTTTTGAAGCAGTCGAGGCACTCGGCTTATTACGTATGGGAAAACTTGAATATTACGCAGATGGTAAAGCATTAAAAACTATTCTTCCTGATGAAACTGTAGGACATTTAGGAATTCATGTACCACAGGCCAATCTATTAAAGGGAATATTACAAGAAACACAGCATTTTCTGCACTTTTCTTGTTTCCTCAATACGAAGGTGACGAAACTCATAGTTGACTCTTCAGGTAGATATACGGGTGTCATTGCATCAAGAGATGGGGAAATGATTGAAATTAATAGTCAGTTAATTATCGGAGCTGACGGTCGTTACTCTACTATACGTAAGAAAGCACATATTGAGATTCAAAAGCATAAACATGGCTTTGATTTATTGTGGGCAAAAATTCCTGCTCCTCAAGGCTGGGAGCCATCGATTAAAATGGCATTAATAGGTGATAAGCAGCTATCCTTATTTACGCAGGTAGGTGGGTTCATTCAAATCGGCTGGAACATTGAACAAGGAAGTTTTCCTCAGCTTAGAAAAAAAGCATTTACTCCATTTATCCAACAGCTTTCAGATCAATTTCCGGAACTATCTGATACGGTTAAGGAGCATATCAGATCTTGGCAAGATTTTGTTTTGCTTGATGTATTCAGTAGTCATTGTGACTGCTGGGGGACAAAGGGGCTTGTGCTATTAGGGGATGCAGTTCACACGATGACACCAACTGGGGCATTTGGGCTCAATAGTGCCCTAAAGGATGCAGATTGTCTTGCGTCACTATTAAATAAAGATACGCTTATTCATTTTAACGTACAAGATTTTCAACAAATGCGTGAGCAAGCCATTGAAGAAGTATTAGCGAAGCAAATTGAAAAAGAGCAAACATTTGCGACTAACTTCATCAACAAGGCTTCTTGAAGGGAAGAAAAACAACATGAAATTTGGCTTTGATATAGATGACACACTCATCGATTTACGAGCACACGCCTTTGCGCTTTATAATAAAAAACTTAGTAAAAATGTTGCACTAGAAATATTTCAAGCTTTGCAAAGAGTTGAAATTCACGAACCTTTTGGTTTAACAGATGCTGAAGGAGCGGCGATGTGGAATAGTTCATTAGAGGACATTTATTTTACGGATTGTCCTTCTTTTGAGGGAGCATTAGAGACGCTTCAAGCTTTGGCACAACAAGGACATGACATTTATTATATTACTTCGCGTCCTAAACAGTATTGTGAGCAAACACAAGTATGGATGAAAGCACAAGGATTTCCAATCACAGAAGGTCACTTTTTCTGTGGGATGCAGGATACCGAGAAAGTGGCGATCATCAAAGAGCTTGCTTTAGATGTTTATGTAGATGATAAACCAGCTGTATTAGAAACACTGCAAGATGTGAAGACAAAAGTAATTTTAAAAAATCAATCCTATAACAAGCATGTTGAACTGCCACGCTTAAATCATTGGCATGACTTTTTAGAATTAGCAAATAATTAAGGCATAAAACCCGAATAGAGGGCACTTTAAAAGTGAACCTATTCGGGTTTATTCATTGTTTCGATCAATATAATTGCTTTTCGATTTCTAATGCAACGTTTTGAATAGTATTAATTAATAAATTTTCATCGTAGTCACTGTAGCGTACTTCTGGTATGACCAGCGTTACGGAAGCGATGATTTGTTGAGAAGCATTTAAAATCGGTGCAGATATAGAGCAGGCGCCACGCACACGTTCGCTATTACTAGTCGCAAACCGTTGTAAACGGATATGCTTTAATTCTGTTAACAGTTGCTCTCTTGAAAGTATTGTCTTATCAGTGATAGGTTCAAGACTTATATTCTCTACATATTCTTCAACATTTGGCATAAATGCGAGCAATATTTTAGATGATGCACCTGCATAAAGGGGGGAGGTGTCACCTACAAACATTTTCGTTGAAAGCGGGTATGTTGAATCATAGTTTAAAATACATCGTCTTTCCAATCCATCAATAATATTCATGGAAACACTTTCGCAGATTTCTTCGTTTAGCTTTTTTAAAATAGGTTCTGCTACAATAATAAGACTTGATTCTTCCTTTACTAAATTCCCTAAATACAGAAGTGAATGGCCTAATTGATAGCGCTTAGTACGCTCATCTTTGTGAAGAAAGCCTTCGTACACAAAGGTAGAGACGAAGCGCTGTAAACTGGAAATGCTGATCCCTGTTTTTTTACTTAACTCAGTTAGGGAAAGGCTAGGTTCATCTTTTGAGAAAGCTTTTAACACTTTTATAGCTTTGTGTAGCGATGACATTGTATAGTTTTTTTCGAAAATCTCCTGATTCATCCCGTCACCTACGTAATAAAATAATTTTATCCGACATCCGCCGGAGCATTTATCTTCATAAATTCTATTATAGCGTAATTTTATTTTTGTAGAGAGGACTTTTGGTATTGGTTTGTATGTTCTCCAAGTATCGGTGGCGCTAATTTATATTGAATATCTAAATCAGAGAATTTTAACGGGCTTTTGATGAATTTGATTGAACCATATTGTTCGTGCTCTATTTCACCAATCATGTCTCGTGCCTTAAATTGCGGTTGTTCTAGTGCCTCAGCAATAGTGTTCACACGTCCACCTGGAATTTTGTATTGTTGTAATAAGGTAATCCATTCATCCCGTGTTTTTGTCATGGTAATGTCAGTAATCATCTGAACTAGCTCCGCTTCATGTTGCTTGCGCATCGTATTTGTTATAAAGCGAGGATCATTGGCCCATTCCTCACGTTTTAACATCGTGCAAAACTTTTTAAATTGTCCATCTGTACCAACGCAAATCATTAGGGGGCCATCCGCACAGTTAAATACTTGATACGGCGCAACATTATTATGACGATTACCGAGACGTTCTGAGATAAAACCTGTATTTAAATAAGCGCTCGCTACATTTGCTAGGCTACTCATCTGAACGTCTAATAAAGCTAAGTCAATAAATTGCCCTGAATTTGTGTGGTCGCGCATTCGTAAAGCGGCTAAAATACTAATGGCAACATAATTAGAGGTTAAAATATCTGCAATAGGAACACCAACTTTTGTCGCTTCTCCTTCAGCTGAACCAGTGACATGCATTAAACCACTCATTGCTTGAATAACTGGATCGAACCCAGGTTCATACGCAAGAGGACCTGTTTGACCGAATCCTGTTACTGCACAATAAATGATTCTTGGATTTACTTTGCTTAATTCCTTATAGCTTAGCCCCATCCGCTCCATGTCACCCGTTTTAAAATTTTCAAGGACGACATCGGCATCTTTAACAAGCTCTTTAAATTTTTCTCTGCCATCTATCGTCTTTAAATCTAATGTGATCGATTTTTTATTGCGATTGGCACATAAATAATACGTACTTTGACCATTCACAAATGGCCCCCAATCACGCATACTATCAGAGCCATTTGGATGTTCTATACGAATTACTTCTGCTCCTAAATCGGCCAACATCATGGAGCCAGCAGGAGCAGCATAAACACGAGATAAATCTAATACTCGAATATTTTCAAGAGGTTGCATTGTTCTTCCTCCTAAACACGTCATTTATAAACAGGCTTACGTTTTTCTACAACTGCGTTTACACCCTCTTTAAAATCATCTAGTTCTGTCACAATGGCCATTTGTGATGAAATGTAATCAAGGGCACTGCGTAAATCCATCCGTTGACTTTGATAAACAGCACGCTTTATGAATTGCAATGTCGTAGTTGGACGACTTGCTAATTCCTTTGCATAATTCATTGTGTATTCTTCCAGCTCATGGTCTTCTACAACGAAGGTCACAACACCTTTGTCTTTTGCTTCATCAGCAGTTAATACACGTGCTGTCCAGAACATGTCCAATGCTTGATCGATGCCGACTAATTTCGGTAAATAATAAGCGCCACCGTCGCCCGGCACGATCGCAACGTTAATGTAGCTTTCTGAAATCTTTGTAGATTTTGCAGCTATCCGAATATCGCACATTAAGGCCATATCAAGTCCTGCACCCATTGCAAACCCGTGCACCTGTGCAATAACAGGCTTATCAATTTCTTCAAGGAGAAGGGGAATACGTTGAATCTTTTTCCAAAGAGAATTTTTTCGTGCTAAACCTGTAGAAGAGATATCGTCCTCGCTTTGGAAAAATCCTTCACCAGCTTGCATCGCCTTAATATCCCCGCCAGCGCAAAATGATTTTCCGTTACCTTTTAAGATGACAACACGAATATCCTCTGAATCACGAACATTTTCAAGAGCTTCAATCCATTTAGCGATCATCTCTTCACTAAAAGCATTGTACGCTTCAGGTCTATTTAATGTAATTGTGGCTACATGGTCTTGTACTTCAAAAAGTAAATCAGTCATTTATAACACTCCTTATTATGTTATTTTGGTTTGTCACACTTTAATTAAAGCTGTGGTAATTGACGTCTCTATCCTTCCACTTTGAGAAGCGGAGAACTTGAACTAAACGAAGTTAAATATCCCCATAGGCTATCTCCGCTATTTTCTAGTAGCTGTGTTGCGACCAAATTAGTCCAATAAGAGGTGCTAGCTCCTTCATCGCGCCATGACCAAAGTCTGCGTGTAAATTGATGCAAACTATGCTCGTGTGTTGTACCAATTGCAGCGTGTACTTGATGCGCAATTGTTGTTACTGCTTGAATAATTTCTTCGAAACGAATGCTGGCGTAAGCAACCTCACTATTTTGATTGTTCTTCTGAAGGGCTTCCGTTACATTATTGAATGCAGCTAGAGCGATCGCCGTTTCACCTGCTAAATTCACAATATGCTGTTGAACGAGCTGGAAGCGATGAATAGGTCGACCGAATTGCTCACGTTCTTTCGTATATTGAACAGTTAAATCATTTATTTTATCGACGGCACCAGTCATTAATGCTAATTGAAAAGCAGTATTGAGTGTTGTTATAGCGTGTATCTTGTTAGGAGACAACACAGCAGATATTTGTGAAACCTTAGCATGATGGAATATCACGGTATCACGCGGTTCGCCTGCTAAATTCGACCCTAGCTTTATTTCAGCTGGGCTTAAATCTATTTCTACAAGGTGTGTACCCTCCGTGCTATAGGCAAGTGTCACTAGGTGTTTTGTATGACGTGCCCAGGGGATATGGCTAGCCTCTCCTGATAATTTGCCATTCTCTAACGTAAATGCTTGATTAGGGCAGAGCATATATGTCGCCAAGTCTTCAATTACTTGTAAACTAGTAAACTCTAATAAATAATTTGCAAATGTGGTCTCTGCAAATGGAATCGGCGCAGCGTATTTTCCAGTTAAACGAACAATATTCAATAAATCCTCTATATCGCCACCTGCACCGCCATTTTCTTCTGTAATGGCTACAGCTGCCATACCGTTTTCTTTAAACAGATCCCATAGTTCTGGTGCCCAATGACCTTGTTCCACTGTATCGACTAACTCTTTATCGACTTTTTCTTTTAACATGCGCTCTACAACATCAAGAATCATATCTTTCATTTCACTCATTGTGCTATAACCCCTTTCGCTACAACGCCATACAATACTTCTGAAGTACCTCCTCGAATCGTGAAACCTGGTGCATGTAAAATGGATTCAGCCATAAAGCGATCAATTTTACGATGCGCGTCAAGTGTAGGATAGGTCTGTACGATTAAGCGTGTGATTTCAGGAATACTTTGCTCAAATTTCGTACCGAGTGCCTTCACAAGTGCTGCAGGAATAGATACGTCATCACTATTACCTGATTCTAAAAGCTGGGCTACTCCAATTGACAAATTGCGTAGACCCCAAAGACGAGCTACTATTTTAGACGCTTGCTGTAACCCTGCTAAATTGTTTTGGCGCTTTAATTCTTGAATAAGTTCATCGATTAATGGGAATGTACTCAATATTCGCTCTGGACCACTGCGCTCAAAGGCAAGCTCTGCTAATCCTTGAGCCCAGCCATTACCGATCTCTCCAACAATCATATTGTCAGGTACAAAAACATTGTCAAAGAACACTTCGTTGTAATGATGCTCGCCAGTAAGAAATTTAATAGGAACTACAGTTACACCTTCTGCATGTAAATCGACAATCAACTGACTGAGCCCTGCATGTTTACTTTTTCCATCAAAAGGACTAGTTCGTACTAAAGTCACCATATAGTGGCAAAGGTGTGCATTACTCGTCCAAATTTTTTGGCCGTTGACAATCCATCCTCCCTCTACTTTTTCAGCACGTGTGCTAACCGAAGCGAGGTCAGAGCCACTATTTGGTTCACTTAAACCTATGCCGAAGTAGCATTCGCCTTTCACGATTTTCGGCAAGAAATATTCTCGCTGTTCTTCTGTTCCATACCGTAAAAGAAGTGGTCCTGTTTGGCGATCAGCAAACCAATGTGCAGCAACCGGAGCACCAACAGCTAAAAATTCTTCCGTTAAAATGTATCGATCAATAGTACTCCTCTCTTGACCCCCATATTTTTTAGGCCAAGTTAAGCCAATCCAACCCTTTTGACCAATTATTTTTGAGAATTCAGGATCATCTCCACTTAGCCAAGAGTCACATTTAGGCGTGAAGGTTCCTTTTGTTAATTCATCCTGTAGAAACGTTCGAACACCTAAGCGAAATTGCTCCTGCTCTTGTGTGAATTGCACAGTTGGTAAATGAAACATTTGATCACTCCTTAAATTTTACCGTAATGTGGTAACTATTATTGTATATGTGTATTTTAAGATCACTTATAACTGTAGTCAATTACTTTTTTGGAATTATTAGAAAATTTAAACGAGTAAAGAGAGAAAGGTTCGAGACTTCCCATAAAAACGTGAGGTTGATTTCCGTTCCGACTGGCTACGTTAGTTGGAACGGCAATCAACTTATAAAAGGCACGTTCCTAGTCTTTTGTTGATGAGCTATGTATAAAAATAAATTTCAGATGAAAAAATGGAAAAATGCAGAATAAACATGTTACTATGTAGAAAATTCTGTAATGGAGGTATGGGGTATGCAATTAGCTATCAAAACTTCCCAAAAAATAATGCAAGTGTTATCACCACAATTAGTACAGCATTTGGAAATACTGCAATATTCAACAAATGAGCTAGAACAGTATATTTATGATAAGGCTAACGAAAATCCACTGTTAGTTGTCACGGATGCGACGGTAAAAATGCAATATGAGGAAATTATGCAATTAGCAAGTTATTCCGATAAGAGTTATTCCACGCAATATTATGGGCCTGAAAATAATTTATTTAACCCAATAGAAATGAAGCTTGCAGTAAAAGAAAGCTATGAGCAGTTTTTATTGGAACAAGTACCTATGCATAAAAATCTATCTTCTGCAGATTTAAAAATCTTAACGTTTTTAATTCAATCTTTAGATGAGCGTCTATTTTTAGATGTCGATGTAGAAATTGTTGCTAATCAATGTAAAACAACTGTTTTGCATGTAGAGGCACTATTGGATTTATTGCAAACTTTCGAGCCAGTAGGGGTAGGAGCACGTAATTATAAGGAGTTCTTACTTATTCAGGTAGACAGGGATGCGTTTGCACCAAAATTGGCCTCTCGATTTATCGAAACGGATTTGGAGTTAGTGGCTGCACAGGCTATTAAACAATTAAGTAAAAAGTATAAAACGTCTCTACATGACGTGAAGAAAACTGTCAATTATATAAAAAATTTAAAACCAATGATGACAGGAGATAAGTTTGATGAGATTCCATATGTCATGCCAGAAGTAGAAGTAGAAAGATTAGGAGAGGAATGGCTGATTAAATTAAATCGTGGATATTTACCGATTGTAACTATCGATAAACATTATGTGGAAATGCTAAAAAATGATCCTAATTGTAAAACGTATTTTAAAGATACAATGAAAGATGCTCTATTATTATTACAAGGAATTGAACAACGTGATAAAACACTGTACGAATTAGCTAGATTACTAGTGGAATTGCAAGAGGATTTTTTCCATAAAGGCATGGAGGTATTGAAGCCTATGAGGTTAAAAGATGTGGCGGACATTTTAAATCTTCATGTATCAACGATTAGTCGAGCTTTGCGTGGAAAATATATAAAGACCTCTCATGGTGTGTATGCTTTCCAATCGCTATTTACAAAAGGAGTAATGAATATTTCTGGAAAAATGGATTCTATCATGTATATTAAAAAGCGGCTCAAACAGTTGATTGAGGGAGAGGATAGACAGAAGCCTTTAACTGATCAGCAGCTTACAAATACTTTAAGTGCTGAAGGTATCCAAATATCCAGACGGACAGTAGCGAAGTACAGGGAAGAAATGAATATTATGAGTTCATTTAATCGAGTATATGGATAGGTGATGTAAATAAACTGTTATTGATGTATTTTTGCATCAAAGTTTTAAAATGGCATATACAAAATTCATAGATTTTTGTAAAGGCTCCTCAACGTAACGTAAAGCGTTTTATAAATTGTCATCAACAATCTTTGTTTTAGATAACAACAATAAATGTACGAATTAATAATTTTTTGAAATTTTCAATAAATGATTAGGTTTGGCATCAGAATTGCTCATTAAACGGTAGACATTGATGTAGAGGAAAGGGGCTAGTAAATGTCTACATAAAACACAAAAGGGGTGGTTTAATGGGGGCTTTGCAAAAATCATTGAAAACACGGCATATTACAATGATCTCCATTGGGGGAGTTATTGGTACAGGGCTCTTCGTAGGGACAGGAAAAAATATTTTAAGTACCGGTCCTGCGGCGGTGATTTCATATGCGATTGCATGCTTACTCATAGTTCTGATCATGCAAATGGTTGGGGAAATGGCGTCAGGTGAAATAGTATTAGGAAAGAAATCAGGAGGTTCGGCAGAGCTAGGCTCATTTGCTTCCTATGCAGGGAAATATATTGGCCCATGGGCAGGGTTTACAGTAGGCTGGCTTTATTGGGCAAGCTGGGTATTTATTGTGGGATTAGAAGCAGCACTCATAGGGGGAATGCTGCATAATTGGTTCCCGATGGTACCAACATGGCTCGGAAGCGTAGGCGTAACATTATTGATGACAATTGTTAATATTTATTCAGTAAAATCATTTGGCGAATTCGAATATTGGCTGTCCTTCGTTAAAGTTACGGCTATCGCTGTATTTTTAGTAGTTGGTTTAGCTATGATTTTAGGGATTTGGCCAAATTATGAACCGAAGGGATTAGGTATTTTAACGGAACTCGGTGGATTTGCACCAAATGGTATTGTCCCGATTTTTACGGCAATTGTCTTTGTTATATTCTCCATTTGTGGTGCTGAGGTTGCAGCCATCGCGGCAGCAGAGTCTGAAAATCCTGCGAGAAATATTGTCCGCGCCATTCGCAACGTTGTCTTTCGTTTAGGTTTATTTTTTGTAGGTTCAGTAGCCATTATGGTTTTAATTATCCCTTGGAATGATTCAAAAATGTTGGCAGCGCCTTATGCAAATATTTTAACGATGGCAGGGCTTCCGATTGCTGCTCAACTTATTCAAATAGTCATTTTTATTTCACTCATCTCTGTTTTAAATTCTGCTCTTTATACAAGCTCACGGATGTTACTTGAAATGTCGCGTCAAGGCGATGCACCAAAAATATTCTCGCACATTAAAAATCGTCGCGGTGTGCCTGTACCAGCTGTTATTGGTAGTACAGTAGTAGCGTATATTTGTGCGATGCTATACTTCATTTCACCTGAAGTAATTTTCTACTTTTTAGGTAATTGCGTTGGGGGATTAATGATTGCCGTTTATATTTTTATAGCTATTTCACAAATTCGTTTCCGCCGTTATTACGACAAAGTTTCAGATGAACCATTATCGATTAGAATGTGGCTATTTCCATATTTATCGTATGTAACAATTGGAATTTTAACAGTCGTTTATTTATGCCAAGCCCTCATCGAATCTTTACGTTCACAATTCTATTTGAGTACATTTGTATTAATTGGCTCAGTTGTGTTGTTCATGATTATGCGGAAGCTGTCGACAAGACCAGCAAAGCAAATAGAGGAAAAGCTAGCATCAGAGTAGAATACTATAAAATACAAAAAATTCGCGATATTTCTGCTAGATATCAAGTCAAAGGATACTTTAACATCTTTTAGACTTACAGATGCCCCGTAGAAAGTAGCGAATTTTTTTTGTATGAATGTATAAAGTTTTTTTAAGTTCGAGAGGAAGTGATCTATATGTCGATAACTGAACTTCATAAAGAGGAACATTTTTTTATTGTAGAAAATGAGGAAGTAATGATTAAAAGTGATATCCAATTAGAGCTTCTTGAAAAAATAATTAAAAAATATAGTAAAGGAATAGAAACCTTTGAGGCTGAAGGGTATTCCATTCATGTAATAGAGACTTCGCAAGGTAGCTTATTTCATGTCAAACCATTCATGCAGTATAGCTATATTGACTTTATGAACCCATTGTCAATTAAAGTATTAAACTCCATATCCGATGGCGTTACAGTATGTGATAGCGATGGCAAAATTTTATTCCAAAATGATATTGATATTGAAATTGTAGGCATTGATTTAATGGGGAGATATGCGCAAGACGTAATCGCCGAAGGATTAATGAGCGACTCCATTTCGATGAAAGTAATTGAATCAAAAGAAAAAGTAACTATTTTGCAGACGTTTATAAATGGCAAATGCTTTTTAGTTTCAGGTAAGCCAATATTTGATGAAGACGGTGAATTACAATACGTAGTAGCAATTACACGTGATATGACACAATTAAAACTGTTAGAGAAAGAAGTAAAAAAATTAGAAGTTCAAAATGAGAACTTTAAAAATAAGCTACATGCCTTACATAGTAAAGAAACAACAAAAAGTAGTTTAATAGCTGTATCTTCCGCAATGATGCAGGTTGTAAAGCGTGTTATGAGAGTTGCAGAGGTAGACTCAACTGTATTAATTGGTGGTGAATCAGGCGTAGGTAAAGAAGAGATTACAAAGCTTATTCATGCAAATAGCCGTCGTCACAATAAGCAAATATTAACGATTAACTGTAGCGCAATCCCTGAGAATTTATTAGAATCTGAACTTTTTGGCTATGAGGCAGGAGCATTTACAGGTGCATTAAGAGGTGGTAAGGCAGGGTTATTTGAGATTGCATCTGGTGGTACAGTTTTTTTAGATGAAATAGGAGAGATGCCCTTATTACTACAGGCGAAATTATTACGTGTGCTTCAAGAATCAGAGGTTCAGCGTCTAGGTAGTGGAAGGCCTTTTCCTATTGATGTGCGCATAATCGCTGCGACAAACCGAAATTTAGCGGATATGGTGAGACAAGGTAATTTTCGTGAGGATTTATATTATCGGTTAAATATTATTCCGATTGAAATTCCTCCTTTAAGATATCGTCGGCAAGATATTATCCCTCTAGTTAATCATTTTTTAGCCATTGTTGAAGAAAAATATGGTATCCATCGGACAATTGAGTCATCTGCGATGAAAATATTAGAGTTTTATGATTGGCCAGGAAATGTACGTCAACTTAAAAATATGGTAGAGCGTATTTGCTTACTAGCAACGCAGCCAGAAATAACAGCTTATATTGTGCAACAAGAGTTAGATAGTAACCCAACTATTATACGTGATCAAGAAGATCCAGTGAAAATACAAAGCATCCAGGAACAAGTTGTATCCGCGAAGTTTAGTGGTACTTTAAAGGAGCAAGTAGCTTCGTTTGAAAAGCAGATTATTAAAGAGGCTCTATCTAAATTTCCAAGTATCAGGCAAGCTGCTAAATCACTTGGCTGTGATCAGTCAACATTAGTACGTAAAATACAAAAATTCCAATTAACGAAACAAATTTCATATGAGGATTAGTGATGTATTTTTGCATCAAAATTTCATTCATGCACAATAAGTTGTAATATCGCAATGCTCGCTAATAAATACAAAGAAAATGATGGAATGCATCATTAATATTTTAATTTAATTGATGTAGAAGAAAAGGGACATTTTCAAACAAGAAAGCGTCTCTTTTTCTTTTTGAGTAGTTTTTGTAAAGCAACAATAACGATTCACCACTAAAATTTTAGTATGATATTTGTTAAAACGTACGCCATGTATATAAGTTGATTGGAGTGGAGATTGGGCGACTCCTTGGGGATTAGCGTCACAGATGAGACCCTGGAGCGAGCAACGCGAGTGAAGCGGCTCATCGGACGCCCCCAGGAAAGCGCCCAATCGGAACGGAAATCAACCCCACGTTATGGCAATAAGGCAATATTTTTTCGTTAAAAGAATTTTTTTCTTCAGTTGGCATGAGAATTGCTACTAAAAAAATGAATGAAATTTTAAACGGAAAGAGGTTGGTATTTATGACAGTTCAACTAAAAGAAGAGTTAAAAACGTTAGATCAAAAACATTTTTTACACCCAACAACGTCGATTGAGCAACAACAAACACAAGGGCCAGCAGCCATTTTTACAGAGGGCAATGGCATTTATTTAAAAGATATAGAAGGAAATATTTACATTGATGGGATGTCTTCTTTATGGAATGTAAATATTGGGCATGGTCGTAAAGAAATTGCTGAAGTGGCGAAGGAGCAAATAGCTACATTAGCATTTAGTTCCTGCTTCGCATCATTTAGCAATGAGCCAGCTATTCGTTTAGCGACGAAAATTGCTTCTTTAACGCCGGGAGACTTAAACACTGTATTTTTCACTTCAGGCGGTTCAGAGTCAAACGATACAGCGATTAAATTAGCACGTCATTACTGGTTACTAAAAGGGCAGCCAAATCGCCAAAAAATTATTTCACGTACCCATTCATACCATGGTGTAGCTATGGGGGCTACAAATGCGACAGGCTTGCAAGCATTTCGTGACTTTACGAATTCGCACGCACCTGATTTCCACTATGTATACAGCGAATCCGTACGTAATTTACGTGAAACTGTTGAAGCGTTAGGCCCTGAGACTGTGGCAGCATTTATTTCTGAACCTGTGCAAGGTGCAGGTGGGGTTAATATTCCACAAAAAGATTACTTTAAAGAAGTGCGAAAAATTTGTGATGAGTACGGTATTTTATTCATTGCAGATGAAGTCATTACCGGGTTTGGTCGTACAGGTAAATTTTTCGGTATGGAGCATTACGGTGTAGTGCCAGATATGATGTCATTCGCAAAAGGAGTTTCAAGTGGGTATGTTCAACTTGGTGGTGTGGCGATATCCGAAAAGCTTCATCAAGATTTTTGCGAGCTTTCTAAAGGAACATTAATGCACGGATATACTTACAGCGGTCATGCACTCGCTTGTCAAGTTGGGTTGAAAAATATAGAAATCCTTGAACGTGAAAATCTCGTTGAAAATGCTGCAAACATGGGAAATGCCATGTTAGAAGGATTCCGAGCACTGCAAGAAAAATATAGCTTTATAGGACGCGTGCGTACTCTTGGATTACTTGGAGCTATTGAATTAGTGAAGAGCCGTGAGACGGGTGAATTGTTTGAGTCTCCTCTTAGTCCGATTTTTGTACAAGAAACGATGAAACGAGGATTGATTTTACGTACGGTTACGTACGATCAAGATACAGTTGTCTTTTCTCCACCTCTCATTCTATCAAAAGTAGAGTTAGATGAAATGTTACGTATTTTAGACGAGACATTTGAGCATATACGTAAAACAATTGTTGAAAAAGAGTAATGTCAACGAAGCGATTATTATTTAAAGGAGGAGTTTTATGACAACTATCGTAAGAGAAATACGAGAACAGTTTAATCCAGCGAAACCATCTCAATGTATAGGTCAAGTTGAGCTTTTGACAATAGATGAAACGAAAGACGTTATCGTTGCAGCTCAGGAAGCATTTGAAGGTTGGAAAAATACGACCTCTGTTGCACGTGGAGAAATTTTACGTGTGACAGCAGACCTGCTTGAGAAAAATATTGATAAAGTAGCTGAAGTAGCTTCGAATGAAATGGGTAAAACGAAAAATGAAATGCTTGGTGAAGTTAAACGTGGCGCTTCCATTTTACGTTATTTTGCACAAGAAGGGATGCGCGCAACAGGTGAAGTGTTACCTTCCGCCAATGAAGCAAAATTATTGTACACAATGAGGGTGCCACTTGGTGTCGTTGCCGCCATAACTCCTTGGAATTTTCCTGTCGCTATTCCTCTATGGAAAATTGCACCTGCATTAGTGTACGGCAATACAGTTGTTTGGAAACCATCTATTGAAAGCGCTTTAACCGGTAAATTAATTGGCGAATTATTTCAACAAGCAGGCTTACCGAAAAACGTGTTAAATGTCGTGCAAGGCCGCGGTTCTAAGGTAGGGCAGGTATTATTGGAGGCACCTGAAGTAAAGGCGATAACATTTACAGGCTCAAACAGTGTCGGGCAAAGTATTTTAGATACAGCTGGAGCAACTAATAAAAAAATTCAGCTCGAACTTGGAGGCAAAAATGCAGCAATCATTTTAGCTGATGCGAATATTAATCAAGCTGCAAAATTAACGATTGAAGGTGCGATGAAACAAACAGGACAGCGTTGTACAGCTACTAGTCGAGTTTATATTGAGGAAGCAGTTTATGAAAAAGTAGTAGAGCTGTTAATTGAAGAAGCTAAAAAAATTGAAGTTGGTGTCACGATGGGGCCTGTGTCATCTAAAGGACAATATGATTCTATATTATCCGCCATCGAGAAAGCAAAAGTTGAGGGAGCAGAGCTAGTATTTGGCGGTGGTCCTACAAAAGATATGTTAGAAGGATACTATATTGATCCAACAATCTTTACGAATGTAACACATGATATGTCGATTGCCCATGAAGAGATTTTTGGACCAGTTTTAGCGGTTATCAAAGTAAAAGATTATGAAGAGGCGATTCGATTATCGAATGATTCTAATTTTGGATTGAGTGCTTCTATTTATACAAATAACATTCCGAAAGCATTTGATTTTATTAACCGTAGTGAGGTTGGACTAGTGCAGGTTAACGATGAAACGGGTGGAGCAGAGCCTCAAGCACCGTTTGGAGGAATGAAAAACTCAAGTACCGGTGCTCGTGAGCAGGGGCAAGCTGCGAAAGAGTTCTTTACAACGTATAAAACAATAACGATTGGCACAAAAAGTGAGTAGAAAGTTTATATTGAAAGAAATTTAGAATAGAAAATAAAAAAATATACGTCACATATGCCTCGGTGTAATGGCCCAGATTTTCTGAATTGTACGCAATAGCTTGTAAAAAATCTGGGGCATCTGCTCGAGGCATTGACTTTATACAAAGAAATTGTGGTTTTAAATTAATTAAAAGAAAGAAGGTAGAGCTATGGCACAAAGTCGTTTAGCAATTGATGTCGGTGGAACGTTTACGGATGTATTTGTTTTTAATGAAGAGACGGGAGAAGTATTCGTCACAAAAACGTCGTCTACACCTTCAAATCCAGAGCAAGGAATTTTAAATGGAGTAGAAAAAGCAGCATTAAATGGTAAGGATATTAAAATTTTTTCTCATGGCACAACAGTTGGAACGAATGCGTTAATTGAGCGCAAGCTGCCAAAAACAGCTCTTATTACGACAAAGGGCTTTAGAGATGTCATCGAAATTCGCCGGGGAACGAAAGAAGATATTTGGGACACATATAAAGATACTGCTAAGCCTTATATTCAGCGACGGGATCGATTTGAAGTGACAGAACGAATAGATTATGAAGGAAATATTCTTCAGGTTATTGATGAAGAGGAAATTCGTTTATTAGCCAAAAAATTAAAACGACGAGGAACAGAATCCATTGCAGTGTGCTTCATCAATGCCTACGTGAACGGGGAAAATGAGGCGAAGGTCAAAAAAATTTTAAAAGAGGAATTACCGGATATCTATGTTTGTATTTCAAGTGAGGTGCTTCCGGAAATTTTTGAGCATGAGCGAATGAGTACAACGATTATTAATGCTGTTCTTGGGCCGATTATGAGTAATTACATTAGTAAGTTAAGCGATGAAATGCAGAAAAAGGGCTATGACGATGAAATATTAGTATTACATTCTGGTGGTGGTGTCATGACTTCAAGCACAGTTCCCCGCTATGCTGCTAGATTGGCAAGTTCCGGAATAGCTGCTGGTGCAATCGCAAGCAAGCATATCGCAAAGTTATGCGGATTTGACAATGCAATTGGCTTAGATATGGGTGGTACAAGTACTGATATTTCACTGATGTATAAGGGGGATATACGAATCACAAAGGATTGGTCTATAGAATATGGCTATCCAATTGGTTTCCCGAGCATTGAAATATTAACAATAGGAGCCGGTGGAGGTAGCCTCGCTTGGAAAGATGAAGGCGGTTCTTTACGAAATGGACCTCAAAGTGCAGGGGCAGTACCAGGTCCAGCTTGCTATGGTCGAGGAGGCACTGAGCCCACTAACTCGGATGCAAATTTAGTGCTAGGACGTTTAGGTGTGGATTTGTTAGATGGGACGATGCATTTAAACAAAGACACAGCAAGAGTGGCAGTAAAAAATATAGCAAATGCATTCGATCAAACGGTTGAGGAAGCAGCAAGTGCCATTATAGAAGTTGCAAATGCCAATATGAGTGATGCAGTACGATTAATATCGGTACGGAGAGGTTATGATCCTCGTGATTTTGCACTTGTAGCTTTTGGTGGTGCGGGACCATTACATGGTGCCTATTTGGCAAAAGATTTAAACATCCCAAAAGTCATTATTCCTACACATCCAGGTGTAGCCGCGGCAATGGGGTGCTTACTTGTAGATGTCCGTCATGATATTTCTAAAACGTATGTGAAAAAACTAGATGAAGTAAGTGCAGAGGGACTGACAAATCAGTTTAAAGAATTACGACAAGAGGCAAGAGAGTTATTAGAAGAGGAAGGAATTGCAGAAAATACATCAACATTAACAAATTATATTGACCTTCGTTATAAGGGACAATGGCGATCTCTAGCTGTTCCTGTAACCGATCAAATAACTTCCTTAGATGCTATTTTGGAAGCATTCCATAAAGAACATGAACGAGAATTTGCATTTTCTGATAAGGATCAGACCGTAGAAATATTTGGCCTACGTGTAACGGCTATAGGCACAGTACCAAAGCCTAATTTCCCGCGATATGCCACTGAAGGGTCATTGGAAGATGCTTTTAAGGAAACGCGCCCTGTTTATTTTGAGGGTAAATATATTGAAACCAACGTATATAATCGAGATAAAATACCTGTTTATACACAATTTGCAGGTCCAGCTATTATCGATCAGCTGGATACGACGACTGTTATTCCACCAGGATTTACTGCGGAAGTAGATGCCTATAAAAATATTATTATTACGGTGAACTAATACGCGATAAGGAGGAATTGGCTATGAGTACAACTAAATTGGAGACAAATCAAAAGGTCCAAAATTTAGACCCAGTAACATTTGAAGTGTTAAAAAACGGCTTTGTGAATTTAGTCGATCAAATGGCTGAACAAATGCTGCGTACTTGCTACTCGTTTGTCATTTATAATCGAGACTTCAGCTGTGCATTATGCGATGCACAAGGGAATACTATTATGCAGGGAACTCAAGATATTTCTGTACATGTAGGGACATTACATTTAACTGCCAAAGCTGTCTTAGAAGATTTCGCTGATGACATTCATCCAGGAGATGTATTTTTAGTAAATGATCCTTATCGTGGAGGAACACATTTCAGTGATGTGCGTGTAATTTTACCAGTGTTCCATGATGATAAACTAATTGCACTCATGCAAACAAATGGTCACTGGGCAGATGTCGGTGGCTCTAATCCAGGTTCCTTTGATATTACAGCTAAGGAACATTACGGGGAAGGGCTTCGTATCCCACCTGTCCGCATTTATAGTAAAGGTCAATATTTAACAGATGTTGTGAAGATTATTGTCATGAATATGCGCATTCCGGAAGAACGTATCGGAGATTTAAGGTCTCAAGTGGAAGCGGCGAAAGTTGGAGAGAAGCAGCTTCAGGAAATGATAGAAAAGTACGGCATAAATACAGTGTTAGTAGCTTTTGAGGAAGTCCAAAATTATGTAGAGAGATTAATGCGAGCGAAAATTAAAGCTTTACCAAAAGGACAATGGGAAACGGTGGACTATATCGATATGGATCCACAATTAGGAGATGGCCTCATCCCAATTCGTGTGAAAATGACTATTACTGAGAATGAAATAGCTTATGATTTAAGCGATTCACATCCTTATATTAGTTGTTTCTTAAATGCGGGCTTTGGATCAGCACTTTCCGGTACTTATGCAGGAACCAAAACATTTTTCCCAGAGATTCCGCTGAACTCAGGTTTTTATCGTGTTGTAAATATAATCCTACCCGAAAACTCAGTCGTTAACGCACCTAGCCCAGTAGCTGTCTCTGGCTATTGTTCAGGCGCGTTTGAAAAAATTATGAATGCATGCTTCGAATTATGGTCAAATATTATGCCTGAACGCGCTATCGCATGTTCATTTAATTTAGAGTATTTATTAATAGGTGGATATGATCAGCGGGGAGATAGTAGTGAATATTTTATGTGGTATGACTGGATGGCTGGTGGACATGGCGGGCGTATTAACCGTGATGGTGCAAATACTACCTCGCCGGTGTTCGGGGTAGGTTTGAGTGTTCAACCATGCGAAGGGCAAGAGCGTCTGTCGCCAGTTGTTACAACGCAGCATGAAATCATTATAGATTCAGCTGGTCCGGGTAAATACCGTGGTGGTTGTGGTGTAGAAAAGGGAGGAGCTTTAACGGATGTAATCCAAACGGTGATGTCCTATTGTTGTGATCGTTCTCGCTCCATTACATGGGGGATTATGGGCGGCTTACCTTCTATCGCACAGGGGGCTATTTTAAATCCAAACAAAAAGGATGAAAAATTTTTAGGCACGATCTTCTCCAATGTCGAGCTGAAGAATGGAGATTCCTTTACACGTCCATCAGCTGGAGGCGGTGGCTTAGGTGACCCATTAACACGAGATATAAACGCTGTTTTAGAGGACGTGATAGATGAATATGTTTCGCTTGAGCGAGCAAAGCTTGATTATGGCGTAGTCATCCATGAAATTGACCGTGATTTGGATGTCTTCGAAATTGATATGGCTGCTACATTAAAAGAACGCGATTATATTCGCAAAAATCGCCATAGATGGTTGGAAACAGATCCAATAGAAGTTGAGCAGATGTATAACAAAGGTGAAATTAATCATATGGATGTTGTTCGTAAATATGGTGTCATTATGGATTATGAAACAAATAAAGCATTGTCAATTTCAACAGAGCAATACCGAGAAGCGATGAAGAAACGTTCTTTGGCATATTGGGGATAAACATCAAATAATTCAGCTTCTTTCTAAAATAAAAACTATCAAGGAAGACTTGTAAAATAAAAGTTCTCGTTGATAGTTTTTTTCATGTTAATAAAAACGATTTAGCTTAAAGAGTGATAAATCCTGATTGCATTCTCCATTAAGAGTTAAATCCGCTAGCACTTCACCAACAGCACTACTAAATTTAAAACCGTGCCCTGAGAAGCCAGCTGCAATGACAATATTTCGATGCTCAGGTAAAAAATCAATAATGAAATCTTCATCTGGAGTCATGGAATACTTGCATGTTTTTCCGAATTTCAATGCACCGTGCTCAGGCATAAAACGATTGATAAAGTTTTGTAAATCTATAGCATCCTGTTCGTCGAATGGGCGAAGCGGATCGTTTGGATTGATAGCCTCACCGCCATCGTGTCTGCCAAGCTTCAGGCCAGCTCCATCAATACTAGGAAAACCATAGTACATGGAATCAGCAAATTCAAAACAGTAGGTCGGGAAAATATCTTCATGATAAAGCTGCTCATCAGCCTCAAACCATGCAAATGTTTTTCGCGTCGGTGTTACAGGGATGGCGATGTCCATTGTTTGTAGTAACTCAGTTGTCCAAGCACCAGCTGTCACAATTAAATGTTTAGCTTCGTATATATTATTTGCTGTTTGGACACGAATAATTTCGCCAGCTTTGATGTGCTGCACTTTTTCATTTGTATGTAAGGTTGCTCCTGCCTCAATGGCTAATTTTTTATAAGCACTAATGCAGGCCTCTACACGAAGTACACCAGCAGTAGGCTCAAAGCAAGCAACAAAGTTTTCAGGTAAGGATAATCCAGGCCATTTTTTCATTGCCTCAGCCGCAGAATACTGCTCTAATGCTAATTCATAGAGGCTAGCACTTGTTTTCACATTTTGAATAAAAGGATGGGTCTCTTCTCCGACATTTATTACACCTGTTTGTAAAAATAATGCTTCACCTGTTAACGCTTCAAGCTCTTTCCATAATTCACCTGCTCTTTTGACGAAAGGTACATAGCTAGCTCCTTCACCATACGCAAAACGAATAATTCTTGTTTCCCCATGATGACTACCTTCTGCGTGAGGAGGATCAAAGGCATCGAGCATCAAGACATTTTTTCCAGCTTTTGCTATATTATAGCCCGCTGCCATCCCCATTGATCCTGCACCAATTACAATCACATCGTATATCATTTTAATCCCTACTTTTTTGCTCTAGTATAACAAAATATAAGAATATTGGACAGAAATTTCAGAAAATATTTCAAATAAGAGAATGCACAATCTCAATAGGAGTTTGTGCATTGACTTAAAAGGCTATTTAGTACTAGGCAATATTTTGTTTAACAATATGGCTACTATAGCAGCTGTTGCTATTGGAGAGCCGAATAAGTATTGAACGGTTGTTGGTAATGAATATAAGAAATCTTTTGGAAGTAATGTTAAGGCTAATGTTAAAATCACCGGTACTGCGATTACATACATTTCTTTTTCACCGATGTGTTCATTTTTCATTACTTGTAGACCACTGATTGCAATAATGCCACAAACGATAACGAATACACCACCAATAACTGCTGAAGGTATAGCAGAAATAAGAGCAGCTAATTTTCCAGAGAATCCGAATAAAATAAACCAAAAACCTGCAGCAATAAAAACACGACGACTTGCAATACCTGTGATCGATATCACACCTGCATTTGTTGAATAGCCAGTGACAGGAGTTGAGCCTAGTAATGATGCAATGAAACAACCAATTCCTTCGCCAATCACACCGCGATTAATTTGTTTATCAGTTAATGGTTTATCGATAACATTACTCACTGCAAACCATGTACCTGTTGTTTCTGCCATTAAGACGATATAAATAATCACCATTGTAATGATGGCAGAAAAATTAAACGTGAAGCTGAAATCTGTAAATGGAATTTGAGGCATACTAAACCATTTTGCTTGTGACACTGCTGATAAATCTAAAACGCCAATAAAATTTGCGGCAATACAGCCCGCAATTAAAGCAATGATTACTGAAGCGATACGAAATACGCGGCCTTTTTTGAAGACAGAACCTAGCATAACGCAAAGGATTAGAACGACAGCTGAAATTAAAGCTAAATAGATGTTTTGGTTAATGGTTGCACCTGCCGCATTAAAAATATTATCACTTAAACCTACAGGCATTAATGAAAGACCAACCACAAAGATAATTGTCCCTCCGACAATTGGCGGAATGAAAGTTTTCACGATTTTGTTGAAAATACCTGTATAGCCTAAAATAATAACTAAGATAGCGCCGACTAGGCTTGCTCCTAGCACAGTACTCCATCCAAGATCGCCACTACCACTCGCTGCATAAATACCTACAATGGCACCGATTGGAACATATGAAGGACCTTGTGCGATCGGTAGCTTCATGCAAAAGTGAGTTTGAATGATCGTTGCAATCCCGGCCGCAATGAAAGTTGATTGAATCAATGCGCTTGATTGGCCAGATTGTAAACCGATTAACATGGCAATTAAAAACGGCACTACGTAGACATCCATCGCCATGACGTGCTGTAAACCAAGTAGGGAGGATTGGCCGAGTGATACCTTTTCATCTGGTAAAACTGTTAACTGCTGAGTTTTCATTTTATCGTTAGCAAATTTGTTATGTTGCGTTTCCACTAAGATGTACACCTCAAAATTGTAAATTTAGAATTTTTATTTATGCTCTAGCGTGAACCTTATTTCCTTGTACCCAAACTTCACGGATATTTTCAGGACGCACAAGATACATAATTTTTTGGAAGATATCCTGTAAATCTTCCTTGCTATCAAAAATAGGAAGTTTTGCAGTAGGTATGTTAGTATCGATGATTTGTACATCCCATGTAAAGTTTTCTTGTAATCGACCAATAGGTAGGCTTAAGCTTTCTCCGCCACCTGCTGTTGCTAAATAAAATGCTTCGTTAATCGTAAGACGTGAATTTGGGACACCACGTTTTTCTGCAGAAAGAGATGTATCGACACCGTCTTCAAGCATTCTAGATGACATGACTGCTTGTCTAGCATTATCGAATAGACTAGGGGAGAAACCGCCAGAAATATCTGACCCTAATCCGATATCTACGCCTTTTGCATGGAAGCGGGCAATTGGAATGACGCTATTTGCAAAATAAGCATTGGAAATTGGACAATGACCAATTGCTGTGCCTGTTTCAGCAAATAACTGTGCATCATCATCATTTGAGAAATTGCAATGTGCCATTACAGATTTATCGCCTAATAGCCCAAAATCATGTAAGGCAAAGGCATCATTTTTCTTAAATCGTTCCTTTACGTAGCCATGCTCCCAATCACTTTCGCTACAATGTGACTGGACATGTGTATCGTATTTAGCAGCTAATTCTCCTAAACCTTTTAAAGCATCGTCTGTACAGCTTGGAATAAAGCGTGGTGTTACAACGGGATAAACACCTTGTTTCGTTGATTTTGCTAATTCTTTCACAGCTAAAATAAATTCTTCTGTATCTTTTAGTGCAGTTTGAGTATTTGCATCTCGATAATAGTCTGGATTTTGTTCAGGATCATCCATCACAACTTTCCCAACTAGACCACGTTGGCCTTTTTCAGCGCAAATTTTCGCTAATAGCAGGCTGGCTTCTTTATGGACAGTTGCAAAATAGAGCGATGTAGTCGTTCCATTGGCAAGAAGAGTACTTACTAAATCTTCATAGACCTCTTGTGCAAACTCTAAATCGGAGAATTTGGATTCGATAGGGAAGGTGTATGTGTTCAGCCAGTCATAAAGAGGAATATCTAATGCAGTTCCAGCTTGTGCCCATTGTGGAGCATGTACATGCAAATCGACAAAGCCTGGGAAGAAATATTGTCCATGAGCTAATTGATGAAAATTTTCTTGATGCTGATATGTATTTAGTAGATTTTGATAATCTGCATGCTCTGGAGCTATTGTTTTCTCAATCATTCCATCAGCATTAATGAAGAATAAATAATCCTTTAAAATTTGTACTTCAGTAGGAGACTTACTTGTAAAAGCTGTTCCTTTGAAAATTAACGTATATTCAGCCATAAAAACCACCTTAATGTTCGTTTATTAATGAATGCACGAATTATTATAGGTCATTTAAACTGCTTCGTCTATAAAAAAACGAATATTAATGCAAGTGATGTAGGTTTTTTGAGCAGGTTTCACTATTTTTTTACAGCTTATACAAGCATTGAGATGAATCATCGCTAAAAGTTAGGATGATTTTTGTAAGACGTATATCATGTAGTTGATTGGAGTGAATGCGTTAGCGTAGCTGTCACTGTTGAAAAAAGATTGATTAAAATTTACTGGCAATCCACAGTTTCCGGATTAAATAAAACCTCATATTTCAGGAAGCTTTGCTCTGCGCGAAAGCGAAGCGTCAGCGGCAATGTTTTATCTGCGCGAAAGCGAAGCGTCAGCGGCAAAGCACCCCAGTTGGAACGGAAATCAATTCACGTTATGATGATGAAATATTGAAAAATAGTTGATTGCAAATTTGTACAAATGAAAAAACTACACATCAATTCGTTATTGTACAAATTTTGTGTAGTTCAAACTTTTGAAAAGAGACTGTTATGAAATTGAGTCATTGATGATGTTTATAAAAATATTAAAGGTCGAAGAGGTATTTTGTTCATTTTTTCTTGTGCAAAGATAAATAGGGCGCTGAATATCGATGTCTTTTATAAAAACTCGCGCTACTTGCTGTCGTTGAATAAAGCTAGAAGCTGCTATGGATGGAGCTAGCATCGTACCATATCCAGCAGCAATGGCATGAATGGATTCATTGATGCCGTCCAGTTGTAGTCCTACTTTTGGCGGTGGGATTTTATGAACCTTACATAAAGCGTTTAAATATTCCTTCGTAGAGCTACCATCTTCCCGTGAAACAAATGGCTGCTGCATTAATTCCGCTAATGTCACTTTTTGTTCTGCCAGCGGATGACCGTATGGAACGATAAACCAATAATCGAGATTCATGAGAAATTGATATTTAATATCGGGATGATGACCATCCTCTTTTACGATAAAACCCATATCAGCCTTATAGTGAAGTAATTCTTCAATAACCTGTTGAGAGTTAGCCGTTTTAAGGTGGATATTGGTTGTCGGGTAAGCTTGTTTATACTTTGCGAGCCATTTAGGTAATAAAAAATGAGATGGGACATGGGTAGAAGCAATTTGTAATTCTTCATTACCTGTGTTTTTTAATTGCTCCAGTTTGTTTTCAATATCCAATTCTAAATCAAATAAGCGTTGAGCCTGTTTAAATAAAAATTCCCCATTTTGTGTTAAGGTAATCCCTCTACCTTTTGATTCTAAAAGTGTTAAGCCTAGTTCTTTTTCCAAATTTCTAATTTGAATAGTAACGGCAGGTTGACTAATCATGAGAGCTTGCGCTGCTTTAGAAACACTATTGAGCTCAGCTACTTTTGTGAATAATCTAAGAGCATGTAAATTCATTATGTATCCCACCTTTTATAAAAAATTTTTATCCTTTTATATAAATTATATATTAGATTTATTAATTTTCACTCTGTATCCTTTTAATTACCAAAAAGTTTTTAGGGGGTGAAGGACATGATGAATCGACAGCACATCGGAGTTTTATTTGGGGGAGTGCTATTACTAGTAGTGGCTATGGGGATTAGCCGATTTGCATTCACGCCAATATTGCCGTTTATGCGTCATGATGTCGGGTTTTCATTTGAAGTTGCAGGATTTTTGGCATCAAGTAATTATATTGGTTATTTCATTGGCGCTTTGTGGGCAGGATTTATCAATCGCCAAAAGAAGAACTTTTTATTGTTAAGTGTTGTCTTGAATGTCCTTTCTGTTGTTCTTATGGGAATCATTGAAATATATAGTGTTTGGCTTGTACTTCGTCTGATTGCGGGCATTACAGGGGGGCTTATTTTTGTCTTAACATGTAGTATTATTATGGATTATTTAGCAAAGCATTCACTTACACGATGGTCAGGCTATTTATTTGGTGGTATCGGATTAGGAATTGCCATTTCAGGTTTATTAGTCCCTGCTATTGAAGCACGTTTTGCTTGGCAAGGTACATGGATAGGCTTAGGGATATTATCTGCTGTTTTTTTAGTGATAACATATATACTTTGGCAAGGTTTGCATGTGCAGGATAGTGTGAAAACCGCCAAATCCTCTGATGCAAAAATGACAAAGGGCTTTATGCCATGGTTGATCGTCGCATATGGCTTTGAAGGGTTAGGCTATATTATCACAGGTACTTTTTTAGTGGATATCATTCACAATATCCCTTCACTACAAGCATACTCTTCTTATAGCTGGGTCGTTGTTGGGGTAGCGGCTATCCCATCAGCACCTGTTTGGACTGTATTATTAGAAAAATTCTCGGCCATCAAAATTTTGTTTGTCGCATATATCTTGCAAGTAATAGGCATCTTGTTACCGGTCTTTTCACAAACAGTATGGAGCGTTTTATTATCGTCATTTTTATTCGGCTTGACATTTGTAGGAATTGTAACGTTAACGACTTCCTATGCACGTCAGCTATTCCCAACACAAAGCGGTCCAGTCGTATCATTGTTAACAACGTTTTATGCTTTTGGACAAATTATCGGACCGATCATCGCTGGTCAGCTTGTAGCGGCTTATAGTAGTTATAAGGCAGCACTTGTATTTGCAGGAGTCATTGTATTTTTTGCGTTGATTGTCATGTTGTGTGGAAGATGGATCACAGTTAAACGACAGGCCGCTTTAGACAATGCATTGCCTATCAAAACGCAATCTAGCCCTTAAATTAGAAAAGCCAGAAATCCGATTAGAGATTTCTGGCTTGTGTTTTTACTTAAAGATGGCGTGCCTCTATCTACATGATATAAAAAAATAAAATAAAAGTCTATAACTTTTTGGATATATATGAAAAAATAGTAATGTGCACAAGAGACGTAACGTTACGATTCTATACAGAGATGAGGGAATTGTATGGCAAGAACAGTATCGACAGAAGAGGCGATTAAACGCTGGGATCAACATGCAGAAAACTTTACAGCAAACTACGATGAACATGGTGGCATACACCGTGAAGTATTATTAAATCCAGCCATTTTTTTATTATTAGGAGAGGTGAAAGGAAAAAGGCTACTAGATGCAGGCTGCGGAGAAGGATATTTAAGTAGAATACTTGCTCAAAAGGGGGCTATTGTCACAGCAGTTGATTATTCAGAAAAGATGCTAGAAATTGCTAGAGAAAGAACATCTGAGGAAGTTCCTATACAATATAAACATGGAAATTGCGAAGAACTAGATTTTTTAGCAGATGAACAGTTCGATTGTATTGTTTCCAATATGGTCCTTCAAGATCTAGAGGATTATAAGGCAGCTTTGAGTGAAATGTATCGTCTTTTAAAACCTAAAAGTACTTTCATCTTTTCAATTCTTCACCCTTGCTTTATTACGCCGAATAGTGGATGGATAAGAAATGAACGGCTTGACCAACAGTATTGGAAGGTTCAGCGTTATTTTTATGAAGGGGTATATGATCAAAATCTTCCGCTAGATTCCGATGAGAAAATTGTATTTTATCACCGAACATTAGCGAGCTATATGAAAGCAATTATACAAGCAGGCTTTTCTATAGAGGACGTTATCGAACCGATGCCTTCAAAAGAGATGCTGACAAAGTATCCACAATTCGAGGAAGATTTACATTGTGCAGATTTTATCGTATTTAAATTAAGAAAATAAAGGAGGGGAGCATGTGCGTATATTTCATGTGAGTGAGGGAAGCGATATTACCGTATTCCATCCCCGATTACCTGATCGACTAGATTTAGATCCAGAGAAAGGGCTAGTATGGGCAATTAACGATACATGTTTGCCTAATTTTTTAACCCCTAGAAATTGTCCACGAGTTTGCTATCATATTGGTGCCGATACAACCGAACAGGATAAACAAGCCTATATAACATCAGCATCGTGTGAACATGTTGTAGTAATTGAAAGCAAATGGTTTGAGACGATGAAAAATACAAAACTTTACTTATATGAATTTGACATCCACGAATTTACACTACAGGATCACAATGCTGGTTATTATACAAGTGCAACATCACAATATCCTATTGCTAAATTTGAAGTAGAAAATTTATTTGAGGAAATGTTCAAACGTAATGTTGAATTACGGATTGTCGATAGTCTGTGGAACATCTATGATGAAATTCAAAAAACAACATTGAATTGGTCAATGTGCAGAATGCATTTTGCGCAACCAAGAAAATAATTAGCCAAGCCCCGTAAACGATACTGTTACGTTTACAGGGCTTGTAATATTTAGACAGTAAGTACTAATGGGGTACTCTTAACATCAATCAATTTATTATCTTTATATGTAAATATGTATTCATAGTTGGCTGTTTCATTCAGCATTTTCGGTAAATAATATTTTAAATCTGCTATACCTACATTTTTAGGATGGAAAATCCATGATAAATCTTTCCAATCTAAAATACCTTCTGCAACTTTTATCGGTGTCACATAATGATAGGATTCTGGCAATTCAGCAATAAAAGCATACATACAGCCAAAGTCGGTCATTCCATCCGTCCATGTTATTTTTCCTTTGTATGTAATATCCTGCAGCACAATGCCCGTTTCTTCCTTAATTTCTCGTAATGCACCAGCCAGTGGAGTTTCATCTTTCTCAATCTTTCCACCTACACCGTTCCAAGCCCCCATCCACTCGGGAAAATCCCTATTTAGCAATAATATTTGGTCACCCTTCTTAAGAAAACAAATTGTAAATGCAACCAAGTTTTGACCCTCCTTTTTAAAAGATAGAATGATAATGATAATAAAATAGTAGCACAAATTTGTGAAATGGTTGTCTTACTAATATACAGTTTTAAAATAATATTACTCATTAAAAAGAGAATAGAGTAGGCCAAAGAAAGAACTAATGTCAGTTGACAGAATTTTTTAATGAGCTAAAGTTGTACTTAAACGATATGTCTAAAAAATGAGGTGTACATATGATTTTAATAAGTTCTTGTTTAGCAGGATTAAAGGTACGTTATAACGGAACAGATAGTTTAGATGAAAGAATTCAACGGCTTGTGTTAGAAAATAAGGCCATAACTGTATGCCCTGAACTTATGGGAGGTTTTTCGACGCCTCGTGAGCCCGCTGAAATTGTTGGAGGAGATGGTGAAGACGTTCTTGCTGGAAAAGCGAGAGTTGTTGAAAAATCTGGCCGAGATGTCACGGAGCTTTATATTAAGGGCGCATATGCAACATTACAGAAAGCACTCGAACTAGGTGCGACTAAAGTTATTTTAAAAGAGTATAGTCCATCTTGTGGCAGTGCAGTGATTTACAATGGGGATTTCAATGGCACAAAATTAGTTGGTGTAGGCGTAACTACTGCATTACTAAGAAGAAATAATATTGCGGTCTTTTCTGAAGAAGATTTTTTTATAGATATCAAATAAATTAATAATTGTAATAGATGAATTGGTGCCTTGATATCGAATGAAAAAAATTTCATCAAGTGATTGAAACGACAGAATGAAATCGTTTGTTTTAAACCCTCACCGGTTCTTTGCTAAAAATTTCGCTCTGTTTTATGCTAATTATTATCGAAAATAGGCGCCAGCTTCCACGTTTTTTCTTTTGGATCGTAAAAAAATAAAATGTATTTGTATGCCGATCTTCATTTAGAATCAGGGCATCAAAAGCGAATAGCTGTGCAATCTGAGCGTGTACAACGAGTCCTGTATACTGCACAACCTGCGCCATTAATTGCTCGAATTTTTCTTTAGTAGAAATTGTTTTGTTATTTGTAATAAGGTCAGTAGAGCTGAAATTTGCTTCAAACAAGCGCTTTAGTGTCACTTCCTGTTTTGTACAACGAAAGTCGAGTGAATGGCAACCTTCAAATTGTTAGCCGTCAGCCAACTGAAGGATACATTGCTGATAGACTACATATTTAGAGCAATCAAGAGTTGAGCATTCAATAATGAGGGAAGCTAATTCCCACAGATTGGTGGAGATATTATAAACAGTAAGTATAAAATAGCGAAATATTATATAAAGGCAAAAATAAGCTTTGGATATAAAATGATGTCCAAAGCTCTTTCATAAATTATTTTGTCCTTACCTGCTCAATTTTTAATCCGAAAATTTGAGGCGGTTCAATCTTGTTCATTTGTAAATATGTAGAGATTTGTCCACGATGATGGGTTTCATGTTCAGGAATCGACATGAGTATTCTCCAAGCACTTACTTCATGACCATGAAGGGTTAAAACCTTTTTTAACAACAAATCGTTACCAATTTTCAAAAGCCCCTCTGTTAATTTAACTTGGCTTGACTCTAAATAATTTGAGATATCCTCAATGGAAGCCCCTTTACTAATATCATGTCCTGCATAAGTCCACGAGCCGTGTTCAAAAATACCGAGAAACATTAAACGAGATGATGCGATATGTCGAAATAAATCACCTAAAGAAAATTTATCTTCAGAGGGCCTCCATTCTAAAAGTTCATTAGGTATAGCCTTCGTATATTGCATCGTTCGTTTATGAACACCATCTAAATATTTTACATATTCCCCTATGTCATGAATCATTTCTTCACTCTCCAATTTTTTTTGACTTCTACTACTTATTCTTAATTTTTCAAAATAATCCTCTTGAGAAATTTAAATAATAGGAAGAGTTAATGTAAATGTTGTTCCTAAATTCTTAACACCTTGCTTTTTTACCTCAAGAACTCTCCTTCTTTAAAAATTTATCTTCTCTTGCGATTTGAAAGGATGAAAAATAATATGATGACTAAGGCTGAGTAGACAAAAATCCAAACAAATCGCCAATAAAAAATGGTCGGTATTGACGTTATTGAATCTTCCGAACCCATCATTTCCAATGAAAGACGGACAGGTGGAAGCAGCCAAATTAGTCCCTTAATCTGCAGGATTGTCTCTTTTAAAGTAGCGATAACGACAGAAACAATTAAAATGGCAAGTACACCCCACCAAGTATTTTGCTTGTTTTTAACGAGTTCTCTCGTAAAAATAGCTGAAAGTGCAATCGCTAGTACAGCTAAACTAAAATGAGAGAGGAATCCTAGTAATTGATGTATAAATTTAGGTTTTTCTCCAAAGGCGCCGATTAGAGTAGGGTAGATCACTGATATACAGCTTAAGAATAAAGCAATAAGTACACAGTTTATAAAAATTCCTAAATTATATTGTGTCCGACTTTTGGCATGAAGCGTTGTTATTACTTTTTGTCCTTCGTCTTCTGCGTGAAATAGTGTCACTGTAAACCATCCCATTAGAAAAAAGAGAATAATAGCTGTAAACGAATAGCTATTTAATATAGGATTTGGGGTAAAGGTATAGTTGACAACGAGACATAAAATGAAAATTGAAAAAGGTGGGACATATTTATAGGTCCTTAAATAATTGATAAATTGATAGCGCAATAAACTTGTCATGTCAGCGTCTTTTCCTCCTTAAAAATGGGTATAAAATTGTTCCTCCTTCTGATTGATTGGGATTAATTGTTTAATAGAGGCTTTTTTCTGTAGGAGATCCAATAATACTTGATCTGTATCTTCTGTCTTAATAACGGTAATGACCTCATGACTACCATTATTTAAAAGACTTTGATGTTGAATTTCAAGAAAAGGTAATAGGTTGTTCAATAATTTATCACTTGATATTTCAAAAATTAATTTATTTTTCGGTATTTCATTTTTAATGAATGAATCAGCTTGAATGACCTTATTATTTTGAATAACGAGAACTGTATCAACAAGATGTTTCAGTAATTTTGTTTCGTGACATGTTAAAACGATACATAACCCTTTGTCTTTTAAAATGGAGAGAGTTTCTTCTAAATCACTTTGGGCCTTAGGATCGAGTCCTGATAATGGTTCATCTAAGATTAGCAAATCTGTGTCTTCAAGCATTGCCTGCATAATCATAACCTTTTGTTTCATACCTTTAGAAAAATTAACAATCCGAATGTTCCGAGCTTCCTGTAAATGAAATAATTCTAGTAAATCATTTATTTTTTGCTGTAGTTGTTTTTTGGGAATACCTCGAATACTACCCATATGATAAAGATATTCTTCAGGTGTAAAAAAAATTTGTGAAGGGGTCACTTCGGGCACATAACCAATTTTTAAAGATTGGCTATGTTTCACAATAGAACCACTGTCAGCATCAACTAATTCAGCAATAATTTTTAGAAGGGTACTCTTGCCTGATCCATTCTTTCCTACCAGGGCAATAATTTGATTGGCACAAATAGAAAATGTAGCGTTCTCTAAAATTTTCTTACCACTATACTGTTTAGAGATGTTCTGAATTTCCATTATCGTATTCATCTTTACACACCTTTATATTTCGTTTTTAACCATTAACTGTAAATTTAGTATAGATGAACATTAGTTCCTTTGCTAATAGAAAGTTGGTTTAATTTTCTAATTGAAAAAATTCTGCCCAATTTTTGAGCAGAACCCTTTTGATTATAATGAACGATATTTTTTTAGACTTACAATATTTAATGTAATAAATACAAGAGCGAAGCAAGCAAGAATCACTAAGTCCACTAGAATTTCACTAAAGGAATATCCTTTATACATAACCCCATTCAACGCATCGGCGGCATAGTATAGTGGCATAATACGCCCAATATTTTGTAGCCACTCCACCATATTATCAAGTGGGAAAATACCTGAAAAGAAAATTTGCGGTACAATAACTAGCGGAATAAATTGCATCATTTGAAACTCTGAAGCGGCAAAACTTGATAAAAGAGCTCCTAATGATAATGAAACAAGTGCAACGACAATATTGATTAGTAGCACAAGCCAGATGGAGCCGACGTGTACGATATCTAGGACATAAACCCCGAATAGAACAATAATCGTCGTTTGAATAAATGCAAACAATCCATAACCAATCATATAACCAGCAACAATTTCAGAACGTTTAATCGGTGTCGCTAGTAAGCGTTCCAAAGTCCCTGAAGTGCGTTCTTTTAATAACGCTATACCTGTAATTAAAAAGACGAAGAAGAAAACAAAGAAGCCTGTAAGCATCGGGCTGAAAATATCAAAAATAGCGGTATTTTCATCGCCATATACATAATCAGTCGTCAACTTCATCATTGCAGATTGCTCTGGCTGTAAAACTTGAGAAAGCTTCATCTTTAAAGCCTTGGCTGTAGACGGATCATCATTTAATAATGTGAGCTTCAATTGAGTTTGATGAAAAGCTAACCAGCCGTCATATTTTTCTTCTTTTAAACCGGCAATAGAAAAATCATTTTTTTCGATAACATGAAAATCTGCCTCTTCAAGCTTTTCAATTATTGTAGCAGGACCATTTGATACAACTAGTGTCATTTCAGGTTCGTTACTATTAAAAACAAAATACATTAACGAAAGCACAAGAAGGGGGGCAAAAAATAATAAGGCGAGTGTACGTTTATCGCGTATCATTTGCTGCATAATTCTTGTAACAATTGCGCCGATTCTCATAGTACTTCACCTCCAGCCTTTAAAAACACTTCATCAAAGTCCTTAGCCTGATAATGAGCTTTCAAATCATGTGGTGTTCCATACGCGATTATATGACCATTGCGTAGCATAGCTAACTGATCACAGCGCTCTGCTTCATCCATTGCATGTGTCGTTACTAAAATTGTTTTATGTTCATCGTTTTTTAAACGAATTAACTCCTGCCAAATTTCCTTTTTCAATATTGGATCAATACCAACAGTTGGCTCATCTAAAATCAACAACTTTGGATTTTGGATAAGAGCGATTGCAAGGGATAATCTCCGTTTCATTCCACCAGAATAATTCAACACCTTACTATTTAAATCATCCGTTAAATGAACAAGGCTTGCAGCATAATTTACACGCTCCGCACGTTCTTTTTTTGATAATCGATAAAGCTTAGCAAAAAAATGAAGATTCTCCTCACCAGTTAAATCCAAATACAGCGCATCAGATTGTGCCATATAGCCGATATCCGTCAGCAATTGCTTATGGGGTACTTTATAATTTAACACTTGAATACTACCGTTATCGGGCTTAATCATTCCCATAATCATTTTAATTAACGTCGTTTTCCCACAGCCGGAAGGACCAAGTAAGCCAATAAGCTGTCCTTTTGGAACTTCTAAAGAAAGCGGGGCAATTACTTGTTTTTGATGAAACTTTTTTTCAATGGAGTTTAATGAAATTGCATTGTTTCCCATCTATCCATCTCTCCTTTACTAAACACAGTGTTGATACCTGAAATTTTAAGGCAGTGTATGCGAAATTACAATAAACAGAAAACTAAAAAGTGTTAAGTGATTTTAGATTTCAAAATTTAGTTTTTTAACCATTAAGGATATATATTCTTAATGCTACAGTATTACTTTAGACATTTAAAAAAATATTTTTAAATAACAATTTTACTAAATGAGATTGATGGAAATAAATAAAGAAGAATGCCGATAAATAAGGTAATACGGTAATTACAAACACTATATGACCTTGTTGTGATCATATAACAACATCGCTAAATACCAATCAGAATAAAGTGATAATACAATGGGGGGTCTTAATGTCTATTCACGATATTATGAATTTTGAAACAAAACGAGCTATAAAAAATGCATTACTTGTTCAAATAGAGGAAGTAGGTTTTGAACGAATAACAGTAAAAAACCTTGCTATTACTGCAAATATTAATCGAGGAACTTTTTATTTACATTATAAGGATAAATATGAAGTGATGGAGGATTTGCAGCAGGAATTATTAAATGAACTAGAGAGCTATGTAAAAAACGTTCAACCACTAGAAGCTTTTCACACGGTAAAAATAGGTCAACTTTATCAGCCATTTATTGCGGTGTTTAAATATATTAAAGAGCATGCAAAAGCCTTCCGAGTTATATTAGGGGAGCAGGGGAGTCCCGCTTTTAGTAAACGGATGAAGAAAGTTTTTAGTAATCATATTTTGGACAGAATTTCTGTTATTCGAGAAGAAGGACTTGATCCAGAGTTCCAACAATATTTTGAGGCTTTTTTAACTTCCGCGATTTTAGGTGTTATTCAAGAGTGGTTAGACAGTGGAGATGAAGATTTAAACGTGGAGGAGTTAGCAATGATTCATTTTCGGTTATTGCGTTTCCTTGGTGATTTGGCATCTTTGCAGCAATGAAAGCTTTAGTAAGGAGACACTCTCATATCTCCTTATATGGGTAATTTACAAAATACCATGATTAAAAGAAAGAAACTGGAGAAGTGATTATCTCGTATCAGGTCTTGATGACGTTGCTTATCCAAAACAAGAGGAACAAGCAAAAATACATGCAGCAGTCAGTCACTTTATTCAAGTAACTGTACCATTTCTTTAGAAATCAAGGTCATAAGTAAATTTTTAAAGTAAATATTGAAAATTTCACATCAGAAAAACGCGAGAAATCAACTTTTTTAAAGTTGATTTTCTTGCGCTTTTGAGGTTTTGACCAGTATTATGTCCAGACTCATTTTACTTTCAAATAAGTATTGTTGATTTTTTGTTTTTCTTATAGTTAGTATCTTATAAAAAGTCTTTAATCTCGTTCCACATACTTTCCGTCATTTTGATGGTGATTTTCATTATATGATACATATGCTTGAATGACTTTACCATTTTCAACCTTATATACATAAAGTACTGCTGGTTCGTCAGAAAATTTAACTTTTATTTGGTATCCAAATGCGGTAGTTAATAATTCTTCTTTATCAAAACTAGTTTCCCAAGATGCATTAGGGTATGTCTTTTCTAAATGTTCTTCAACCATTTGAGTATATTTATCATATTTAGAGTCCTGTATATGCGGACGAACAGTTAGGAATACTGCATAGCTTATAAGGATAATAACTATAAAGCTATACAAAATTTTTTTACCTTTTTTTCTTAAAAAAAATGAAATTACAAAAAGAAAAAAAATAGATCCTATCACAAAAAATAACTCTATCGCTTTTATAGCCATATAAACATCTCCTAATTAAATCTATTTTAATAAGAATTTTCTATTTTTATTATAGTTTATGTAGTAGACTATCACCCCAATAAGTTGAGGTTTGTAATAATAAATAAGAAATTTAAAAACTCTCTCATTAAAAGATTGACAAATATTGTCTGTGGTACTAAAATGGCTTTACATTGACTGACTAATCAATCGAAAAAGGAGCGATATTAATGCCAAGAAACGAAGAACAAAATCAGGAGCTTAGAGATGCACGGAAAGAACAAATATTACAAGCTGCATTAATAGTCTTTGCCAGAAGAGGAATGGTGGCAACAAAAATCAGTGATATTGCTAAAGAAGCTGGTTTAAGCCATGGACTTGTCTACCATTATTTTGATTCAAAAGATGAAATTTTTTCGATGCTTGTAAAAAAAGCTGCTAAAAGTTCTATTGAGATTATTCAGAAAGCAATTGAGCATATGGGTACACCGCTTGAGAAATTAAATTGGATGACAGAGCAAATATTAAATAACTTAATAGATACCGAGCATACTCTTTTATTTTTGATTATGATACAAGCAAGTACTTCAGACGCTATCCCAAATGACGTAAAAGAGTTGTTAACAAGCGATAATGCACTATCACCAGTTGATTGTATATTACCAATGATTGTAGCAGGACAGGAAGAGGGGGAAATCATTTCAGCAAATTCTGTAACACTAGCTGTTACTTATTTTGCCTTTATACAAGGTTTAGCAATTAACAAAATTCAATGGCCAGAATGCCCGATACCTGATGCAAATATGCTTATGAAGATTTTTACAAAAGAATAGAATTAAAGAAGGGGCTACAAATAATATGAGTAGTAAAAAAAGTATATATCTTCTACTATCACCATTTGTGATTATCGGATTGGGCTTTATAACTGCGTCAATCTTTAACCAATACATACAAGGGTGGGCTTGGATTCCTTTAGCGATAGTTTACTGGAGTACAATTGGAATCTGTATTTTTTATTTTAAAGGAGATAAGCCGATTAAAAGTTGGCTAGGAAGATCTGAAGTTTCTAAAGTTTGGATTACGATATCTTTACTAATAGGAATGTTTCCATTAACAATATTTTTCATGAACTATAAGTTATTTAATTCCACTTTCCTAATTGTGCTATGGTTACTATTTGCTTTTATAAATCCTTGGTTTGAAGAGCTTTATTGGCGTGGGATATTACTAGAGGGTCTAGCAAACTGGTTTCCTAAATGGTTAAGTATATTGTATACAACTTTATTTTTTGTACTTAGCCATCCATTAATGTGGGGAGTATTTTCTATTGCAAGTAAATCCTATCATTTATATATTTATTTAAGTATAGCCGGTGTTGTTTGGGCAATTACATATTTTAAAACAAAGAGCTTAAGATGGGTAATATTTTCACATTTTATTGTAGATATCGGTAACTTAACGGTTTTAACCTTTTTAAATATTTATTTACCACCCACAATGTAGTCATTTTATTTCTTCATTCTATAAATAATTGGCTTGGCTTAGAAAAAAACAAGTCAAGCCAATATTGCGTACTACATTTTACAAATGCAAATCCCGTTTAACAAAAACACGAATAGCCAGCATATAACAAAACATTCCAATTAAAAATAATGCCCCTAGCATCCAAATTGACGAACTATCTTGAGTCATTAATTTTTCAGGTGAAAACAATGAGTAGATCGTGAAGTACTTCAGCTTTCCTAAAGCCCCCCCCATATTACTAAGCGCCTGAATTAAATAAAATAGAATAGGGATCCCTGTACTATATGCATAAGAGGTTCTTAAATCCTTGCTACTGCAGGATACAAAAAAACAATAGCCACTAATGGCAAAGTGTAAGAAAAAAAGGCCGATATTTAATGTCAAAAAAGCACTTATATCCAATTTATTTGGAAATAGAATCTCTGAAAATATAACTGCGACCAGAGTTGTTATAGAGAGCAGAATAAAAATGCTAGCAATTAAAAAAAATGCTTGAGTGGAGACAATTTTAAAACGTGTATTTGGTGTCGCAATTAGGTATGTCATGGAACCATTATCGATATAGCCCATAATTAGTTTATTTGCTGACATAATGATGAAAACTAACGGAAGAATGAGCAATAAAAATCCATACAAATAGGTTGATAGAAATTCAATTAACGTATTACCTATGTTACTCATGCCAAATGCTGACATCAATTCAGGCATTGTTTCGGTAAGCTTATTAAGAGTATTACTCATTTCAGGGTTATACATATAAACAATACTAATGATATAGAGCATTAATACAGCAAGTATAATACTAAAAAGTTTAACAGTAGCAAGCACCTCATGTTTTAGCAAAGTAAAGTTCATGATTCTTTACCTCCTCTTTCGTAGTAATGCATGAATATATCTTCAAGTGATTGTGAAATGATATCGAGGTCATTAATTTTATAATCTGCTAATGTATGAAGTAATGTTTGGACATTACCCTGAACTTTTATAATGGCTTGTGTTGGCCCAGTCTGTTCAATTTTAAGTTGTTCTCCTAAGAAACGAGAAAGTTCTTGTTCGTTTTGAAATTCAATTAAAAACTTTTTAGATTTTCGCTTTTTTAAGTCAGCAATTGTTTCCGTTGCAACAATTTTACCAGCGTTTAGTATCGATACACGGTCACAAGTTTTTTCAATTTCTTCAATCATATGAGAGGACATGAAAATGGTCGTTCCTTTTTCTTTTTCAGCTAAAATAAAATCGATAAACTTTGTTTGTATAAGAGGGTCTAATCCACTTGTCGGTTCATCTAGAATGACTAACTCTGGATTATGCATAAATGCGCAAATGAGACCAACCTTTTGCTTCATACCCTTCGACATTTTCTTAATAAGCCCAGTGGCATTTAACTCAAAGTATTGCATGAGTTCATTAGCTCTTGTTAAATCATGTAACCCTCGCATTTGGGCAATAAATTTGATAAATTGTAGTCCAGTCATTTTATCGATAAATGCAATTTCCCCAGGTAAATAGCCTACAAATTTTTGAATTTCAGCCGTAGATTGTCTACAATCCAACCCTTTTATGAAACATTGTCCTTCTGTGGGTTGTAAGAAGCCCATTAAATGCCGTATTGTTGTTGATTTACCAGCACCGTTTGGACCTAAAAATCCAAACACTTCACCTTTTTCGATTTGTAGGTCCACATTCTGTACACTATAAAAATCCCCAAACTTTTTAGTTAAATTATTGACCTCGATCATTGGCATACACTTCACCCCTTCGATTGTTCTATATAATGATTATAAGACTAATTTTCAAAAAATAAATTACAATAAAAAAGAACATGAATGGCTTCATTAAAAAGACTCATTCATGTTCTCCGGTTAGTGACTATAACTTTACATGTAGTATCAGCTTGAAGATATTTATTCTCCATAATAATTATTCAGCGCTACTTCTAAACGTTCCTCTAAGTGCTTCGAAATATAGGCTAACACAAATTGCTCCTTCTCCATCTCAATTTGAGAAGAACGAAAAGTTTTTCTGAAAAAGCCCGCCTTATTTTCCTCCGCAAATTGCTGTAATGCTTCTGTTCGTAATGTCGACACTATTTCATTTTCAATATGACGCTCACGAATTTTTTGAACAATATCCTTTACACTACGCTCTTGCAGTTCAGAAATTTGTTTTTGTAGATTTTCATTTTCTAGTTTAAGTTCAGCTGTTTCTTTTTGAATTTTTTCTACTTGAGGATTAGATTCTGCAGGAACTAATTGAATGTTTTGTGCAAGAAAATCTTGATTGATCGTTACTTGTAAGGATCCATGATCTTCAATTGGAAGAATATTGAAAAGTCCTGTCTGAATCATTTGCTGAAGAACATTTCCAAGAACATCAACTTTATTCGCTAAATCATCAGTACCCATAGTTGTTGCAGTTATTTGGTGTTTGAAGAGTTGACCGTTGTCATCAATTCCTAGTAAAAGTTTTAAGCCTCTGACACGGTGTTCATCTTTTAATAGTAAAATCATGCGAAGTCTTAAGATGGCAGGAAGGTTCAAACGAATATTAGTGTTTGGGCTATTCGAAGCATTATCAAAAATATACTGTTCAAATGGTTTAATGTAATAGCGAAGCATCGCATCCGTAATTTTAAACCAACCTGCGACTTCTGAAATGGAATAATGATTTGATTCTTCAATATGCGCTAAATAGTCGTCATTATAAAGTATTTCTTCTAAAGGCGTATTTTGTATTTCGACAAACAATGGGTCATGTTGCACAATTTCGAGTACCGTTTCTTTTGCATCATTTAGTTTAAGCATCCTTTTACACCCCACTTTATTTTTCCGAATAACTCTATATAGGTTTCTATTCTACTGGAAGCAATTGTATGACTATTTTGTATAGGAAATAATCATTAGAACCAATTACCTGAAAACCTTTTCTGACTCTTAAGGGAAATTTAAGCTGTATAAAGTGGGAGAAATGTTGAAGTGTATGGGTTAGAGGAGTACTTATTTATGTATTTCAATTCGTACCCCAATCAATCCTGCTTCACAAAAGAACGTTCTAAAATATAATTAGGAAATTATCTGGAAATAGGCTTAATAGGTTTCATTGACTAAATTTCATATTTTTCTAAATAATTAAATGACTACCTAAAAGAGAAAGCGTTTTATATTAGATATAGTAAATCTATATTCACTTATGTATATTTATGAAGGAGGGATTTAACAATGAAAAAACTACTTATATTACCACTGACGTTACTACTAGGTTTTTTATTAGTAGCGTGTAGCCAAGATAAAGAAAGTGATAGTGGTAAGAAAACTGATAATGTTGAAAAAACAGCAGAAGAAACATCTAAAGACGAGTCATTAAAAGTTGATAAAGGACTTTTAAACGTTGAAGTTACTATACCAGCTTCTTTTTATGAAGGTCAGGACATTGATAAAGCGATTACTGAAGCAAAAAATGAAGGAATAAAGGAAGCCATCAAAAACGACGACGGCTCTGTAACATACAAAATGTCTAAATCAGTTCATAAAAAAATGATGAAAGAGCTGGAAGAAAGTGTTTTAGAAACGGTAGAAGAGATTAAAACTAGTGATGATTTTACTTCTATTAAAGACGGAGCTTATAACAAGTCCTTTACGGAGTTTACGCTTACTGTAAATAAAGAAGAGTTTGAAAGTAGTTTCGATGCTATGGCATCAATGGGACTTGCTATAGTGGGTATGTATTATCAACTTTTTGGTGGAACGGATCCTGAGAAGTTTAAAGTTACAGTAATTTTTAAAGATGAATCAAATGGAGATGTAATTAACACAGTTGTTTATCCTGATGATTTGAATGAGGAAAAAAAATAATCGTAGTTTAAAAATTTAAAAAGGTCACTCATTTGAAAAATAATGAGTGACCTTTTTAAATTTTTAAACTAAAATTCTCAGATTAGAAAAATACTTGTCCTTGTATTTTTTGGTACCCCAAGTACCTCGGAAAAAATGTTCCGTAATCCCATTGCCCCCATGAGAATACCTCTATATACAGAAAGCTTGAAAACACTGACTTAAATATAGTTAGACATTTAACAAATAAAATTAAATAATTTTAACTCTTAAGAAAAATTTAAGCTGTAACAAGTGAAAATATGTTGATATATAAGGGTTTGAGGGGTACTTACTTAGTGCGTACCCCAATTTGTACC
>NZ_JBHVUJ010000002.1:207697-803513 GCF_042884205.1 Lysinibacillus sp. NPDC058147 | reverse complement strand
TAGGGCGTTTCCTGTTCAAAATTTGAACAAGAAGCGCCCTATCTTTCTCTAAAACGAATTTATTTATAAAAAACGCAAGTTTTTCAGTGCCCTCGAATTCTAAAGGACTCAAGCCGTTTAATCGTTTCTGGTAGCGATAGTGATTATAAAAATGAATATAGTCAGCTATCGATTGTTTTAACTCTCTATTTGAATCGTACTTATGTAAATAATACTTCTCACACTTCAATGTGCCCCAAAATGATTCATTGGTTCGTTATCAATACATCGACCAACAAGTGACATACTTTGCGTCATATTGGCTGTGTTTACGATTCGCTTAAATTCCTTCGATGAATATTGAAAACCCCGATCACTATGTAATAATGGCTGCTCTTCTGATTGTAATGATTGAATAGCTGATTTTATTGTTTTGAAAACAAGGGAATTATTCTTCGAATGATCCAAAACATAACTCACAAAGTCGAAAAGCCACTAAATATAATGTCGAACATGATCTCAAAGGTACTGTGATCAATATGTCCAGTGTTCACGAAGTAATTCCATGGCCTTTATTTTTCAGGGGAAAATTTTTATCCCACTAACCCTTGTTAACTCCCTAAAGTTACCTTAACGTTTCTATGAAACAAAAATGTGCGTACTTTTTTTTATCCTAATGCGACATCATAATGAAAGAACAATAAGTAATCAAACAATTGGAGGAGTCACAATGATTAATTATAACCATTGACTTCAAGTGTGAGCTTTCACACTAATATTATAAATTTTTCGCATTGTAAACATCCTGTAATACTCAAAGTAACAAAAAGCACTCTACATACCTTTTAGGTACGTATGTATTTTAATAAACACAATAATAATCAAAGGAGATATTAGTAGTATGTCACAATCAAAAAAAACAAGTGCTAATTTAACTTTGCTAGCACTTGCAATCAGTGCATTTGGTATAGGGTCCACTGAATTTATCAGTGTTGGGCTTTTACCATTAATTACAGATGACTTTGAGATATCTTTAAGCACAGCGGGCTTAATAGTTTCTATATATGCACTTGCTGTCACTGTTGGGGCTCCTTTATTAACAGCCTTTACATCTCACCTCAGCCGAAAAACCGTTTTATTACTAGTTATGGCTATTTTTATAGTTGGGAATTTAACAGCAGCTATAGCTCCTTTATTCTCAATACTTATAATCGGGCGTATTATTTCAGCATTAGCACATGGTGTGTTTATGTCCATCGCTTCTGTCATTGCGGCCGATGTAGTTGAACCAAATAAACGAGCAAGTGCTATTGCCTTTATGTTTACAGGATTAACATTAGCCACTGTAACAGGTGTCCCACTGGGTACATTCATAGGACAAATAACAGACTGGCGTATGTCGTTCATCTTTATCGTCATCATTGGGGTTATCGGTTTAATTAGTAATGCTTTGTTAGTACCTAGCCAATTATCGAAAGGTAATCCAATCTCTCTCCGTGATATCAGCAAAGTATTAGGCAATTTTCGTATGTTATTAATCCTTTTCATTACGGCCATGGGATTTGGTGGTGCCTTTGTTGTCTACACATATGTTTCACCTATTTTAGAGCAATATATGGGCTATTCTCCTCATGCAGTGGTCATTATTTTAGTGGTTTATGGTATTTGCGTTGCGATTGGTAATACTTTAGGTGGCCATTTCGCTAATCAGAATCCATTGCGTTCTATCTTTATTATTTTTGCGGGACTTGCCTTAGCTTTACTTGGCATTGGTTTTACTCTTGAATCACCAATTATCGGATTAATCATGGTCCTAATCATGGGGCTGTTTATGTTCATGAATAGCCCAGGATTGCAACTATATGCGGTGATGCTGTCTGAAAAATATGTACCATCAGCTATTTCAATGGCCTCAGCATTAAATATTTCTGCTTTCAACATTGGTATATTTTTAGGATCCTATATTGGTGGTTTTGTTATTCGCCATCAATCGTTGGCACATACACCGCTTTTTGGATTCCTAATGGTTATGCTAGCAGCTATTGTTACACTTTTATGGCTAATTTTTGATAAAAAGAAACAAGTATGAGTGTTTAAAAAAAGAAGTAGTGAATGTATATTGCTAGTTTGTTCTATAATTTATTTGATTCATGGATAATGTCGTTTAGGTTACCTGCCTATTTGTCCTGGTAATATTATAGTGGATTCCGTTATTAATAGTTATGGTCCTCATTAGATGGCCATATGAAGCTTTTATTAGGGAATCGGGGTACTTCTACAATTTATAATAGCAGGACCAGTAGTAGCGAGGGGGTATAGAAGGATATGTAAATTTCTTATTCCCCGAAATTCCAGCACTTGTTTAAAAAGTATGCAACCATTGACATGGTTCTATGTTCTGTGGCTGTTGGATTTTTAGCTTCAAAACGACCTCCATATTTGGCGATGAACAAAACAAATAACATTACATAATATAGAAATATGAAATATTATTAAAAAGGATGATGTATTATTTCTATAGTAAGGATTGGTACCCTTCCTAACGGAGAAATACATGACGGATGGGAAGATGTTGATGTTGTTTGGGACATTGATCGTTGGGAGAATGACGGCGGTAGGAGTCTTAGTACGAGGCCGAATTCGTGATTAGGCACGCAGTATTATAAGAGAGATAATACGCCGAAAGATGTGCTATTCGTAAATAAATTTTTCTATTGCTTTCCACAATCATCTGTGGAGAGCTTTTTTTATGCAAAATTAATAAACTTGTAAGGAATGGGTAAGAAAAAAGAGAAAATCAATTCGTACAATGGAATTACGAAATGAAAGGGACTGATCTAAATGATACTAATTAGAGGAACCGATCTAATGGCTAAAAATCTTACTGAAGGAGATTTTCCATTTCTTAAACAAAAGTTACGTGAAATCTGTGCCCAGAGTTGGAAAACGAAAGGATTCAAATTAACTAGTATCACTACTCTTACTAATCAAGTTGGAATATCAACGGAAACTTTTTACAAGCTATATAAATCAAAAGAAGAGCTGTTTCTAGAGGTGCTGTCAATGATTCAAAATCAATTGAAAGAACAATGGTACTCTATGATAGAGACTAACTCAGGTATTGAAGGGTTTAAAAACGCGATGAACTGGCTTTTTGAAGAGTACGTAAAGCATCCTACATTATATAATTTCAACAATCCAGAGTATCATTTGTTTTTTAAAAAGTTACCTAAAGAAAAAATTGAAAATCTAAGAGAAAATGATATGAATTTTTTGGATGATGTATTAGAGCGTTCAAATTTAAATATGAGAATACCAAAAGAAAAAGCATATGGAATCTTTAGTACTTTATTATATACTGCAGCTATGAATAAAGATTTAGTGTATAACAAATGTGAAATATTCAATATTCTACTTGATAGTTCTATATATCAAATTTTTGCAATATCTCCTCCTTTAGTTGTAACATCGAATGAAATAAGAAAATTTTAGAATGCTGAGCTGCACTAAGGCAAGGTGAATTATAAAAATAGTTTAAGCTGCTTGAGTCCTGAATTTTAAAGGGCTCAGGCCGTGTAATCGTTTCTGATAGTGATAGATTATAGAAATGGATATAGTCATCAATCTCATAAAATATTTTCTTGACTTTTGTTTGTGAATGAATTTCCAAAAAAATTTTAATTTTTCAACAGAAAATCGAAACTATTTTCCTTTTTTTGACGTATTTAATAATGGGAGGTGTAATTTTGGAAGAAAAAATACAGGAAAAACAAACAAATGAGTTTGTTGAATGGGTAAAGGCAATTGCATTCGCTTTATTGTTGGCATTTATAATCAAGCAGTTTTTATTTACGCCAGTACTGGTAAAAGGTGCTTCTATGGAGCCAACACTGGAAGATCACGATCGTGTTATTGTTAATAAAATTGGTCCGAGATTTAAGTCAATTGATCGATTTGACATTGTAGTTATTAATGATGTTAAGATTGACAATGAAGAAAAAAATATTATTAAACGTATTATTGGTTTACCAGGTGATAAAATCGAGTATAAGGATGATCAATTATACATAAACGGAGAAAAGTACAATGAACCTTATTTAGATCAGTACAAGAAGGAGTTAAAGGATCCCGGGACACTTACTTATGATTTTACGCTAGAACAAGACTTAGGTGAAACTACGGTTCCAGAAGGGTATTACTTTGTATTAGGTGATAATCGTCGTGTAAGTAATGATAGTAGAAACCCTGAAGTAGGGTTCATCCCTAAAGAAAAAATAATGGGTACAACAAGTATCATCTGTTGGCCGATCGAGCACATTGACCTCAAATTTAATTAATAGACCGAAAGCTTAAAAACTTGATAAAGATAATAAACATAACCACTCCACGATGAGTGGTTTTTTCATATTGTCTTGTTAAATCAACAACCAGGAAACGAATGCACAAAGGGTATCATTGCACTAAATCGTGTTTTTATTTCATCAAAGAGGCTATCGACTAAACAGATAGTCTCTTTTGATCAAATTTCTGGTATCTACTAACTCAATATTTGAAGCATTCGTATGGTGATAGCTGATTTCTCAGCATTAGATCTAAAAACTTTTCCTGTGGTTCATATATTGATAAATTAACCTTAATTTGATAATGTTGGGGAAAGGGGTGGGTGTTATGAAAGCTATTATTTTTGACTTCGATGGAACTTTGGCAAATACTTTACCAATTTGTTATTATGCCTTTCACAATGTTTTCAAAGAGTTTGACAATAAAGACCTTTCTTCTGAAGAAATAGAAGCGATGTTCGGTCCCTCAGAAACAGGAATTATTAGGGGGAATCTAGTAAATTCAAATAAAGAGCAAGCTATTGAATTGTATTATAAAAAATATTTAGAGAACCATTCCAACTTGGTTAAACATAATGTGGAAATTGATGAAATGATCAAACATTTAAAAGGTAATGATATTAAATTAGGCATTGTTACCGGAAAAGCAAGAAGGAGTTTAGATATTTCATTAAAGGCTCTTCAAATGGATCAACTTTTTGATGTCATCATAACAGGGGATGATGTTATTAACCCAAAACCTCATCCAGAAGGAATTAGCAAGGCATTATCATTATTGGATGTACGAGATAATGAGGCTATGTTTATTGGGGATAGTGATGCAGATATACAAGCAGGAAGTGCAGCAAATGTACATACGGTAGGTGTTCGGTGGTTGCAGGATGTTCAAACTGTAGAATTTAAAATTGAACCTAATTCTTTTTTTAACAGCATAAATCAATTTGTAGATTTTATAAATATAGGTAATCGTCATGAGTTATAAATGGTTAGAGTGGGCAAAGAAGATCCAAGCAATATCCCAAGCAGGATTAACTTTTTCTAAAGACGTTTACGATATAGAACGTTATGAAGAATTAAGAAATTTAAGCTCTGAGATAATGAAAGAATACACTGGATTAGAAATGGAGAAAATCAAGGATTTATTTACTAATGAAACGGGTTATCAAACACCTAAAATAGATGTTCGAGGAGTAGTATTTAATAACAATAAAATACTAATGGTAAGAGAAAAAATTGATGATAGATGGTCTTTGCCAGGTGGTTTCTGTGATATAGGTTTGTCGCCTAGTGAAAACATTGTCAAAGAAATTAAAGAAGAGGCGGGATACGATGTTGTTCCTATGAAATTGCTCGCTGTATTGGATATGAATAAGCATCCTCATCCACCTCAACCATATCATTATTATAAATTGTTTATTCAATGTGAGGTTATTGGTGGGCATGCAAGAAATGGTTTAGAGACAAAAGGAGTAAACTTCTATCATGAAGATCATTTACCAAAGCTTTCTTTAGGGAGAAATACAGATACTCAAATCAAAATGCTTTTTGAATTTTTAAGAAATCCTAATAAAGAAACAATATTTGATTAACAGTTATGAAGAAGAATTGAGCGCTGTTCCTATGTAATGATAAAAGTCCAATTTCTTAATTATGAAATTGGACTTTATATTTAAAGAAGTGACTCGATAAACTTAATCATTTAATCCTTTTCCATCGAGAATTTGCTGCGTGTATTTTTCAATTCTTGACACGCGTGTTTTAGATTGTTTAGGTTGAGAAAAATGTAGAATATATGCTCTTTGTCTCCCTGGTGTCAATTCTTCAAAAGCAGTTTTTAAGGTAGGCATTTCATCGAATTTATTGTGAAGTTCTTCAGGAATTATGTATTCCTTATGCTCTTTCATGGGCACTTCTAAACCTGCTTTTTCTACTTCAATGGCCTCATAAATATAGTCTTTTATAATAGTTTCCATTCCAACTATTTCTTGAACGCTAGTAAAACGTATTTGGCGAGCCGCCTGTACATTTTCAGTTTGTTGAATCAGAATCCCATGTGTATCCTTTAACAAGGCACCTTTGTGAAACAGAAGCGCACAATAATCTTTAAATCCATGTATTAACACGATGTTCTTGTTTTCAAGTGTGTAACAAGGATGCATCCATTTAAATTCTTCAGTCAGTTCACAGTCAAGAACGATATTTCTCAAAGCCGAATATTCTTCCTGCCACTTTTTAGCTTTACTTAAAAATTCATCAACTTTCGGATTCAGTTTACTTTTTGGCATCAAGGAACACCTCTCTACAATTTATTAATCTGCTGATATCAAGTTCTTAATCGTTTTATAATAAAACATTCAATAGTGTCATGTCTAGCTATAAATAACTAATAATGCTAATCTACAAAGTATAGCGAATTGTGGAAGACAGTAATTACAATATGGTATAGAGCAACTGACAATGGAAAATATATTAAGATTTTTTCATCATCATATGATTGTTGGTGGAATATCGTATTATTGGTATATAATACTAGTGGATAATATTTTCTAAAATAAAGTTGAGTAGGGAGAGAATAATGAAAAAATTATTTATTGTATTACTAGCAGCGTTTGTATTTGCGGTAGTAAATCCAACAAAATCAGAGGCTATCGAAAGATTTGATGGAGCAGATGTATATAAAGACCAAACAGGAAAAATGACCTTTACAAAAGATATCAAGGTATATAAGAAAAATGAAGATGGTACATTTGATTCGCTAGTGGTGAAGCGAAATAATTACTTTAGAACGTACGATATTGAAAAATATGATGGCAAAACATTTTATCAAATGGGGCAATATCGGGTACAAGCAACCAATCTGGTAGTTTTTAAAGAAGTTCCGATGAAAATTCGCGCATCCTTTTATCCAAATCCAAGTTATATTAATATTAATCGTGATAGCGGAGGATACGGGAAAATATTCACTGAATGGCGCGATACTTCTATAGTGGATATGAATGGTGATCAAATGTTGAAATATTGCAAGAGCGATGTGGAAGGGCTAAAGTGTGAAAAGCATTATCCTGGTTCAGATATGAAAGTAGCTGATACAAAATTTAGAAAAACAGGTGTACGTTATGAGGTAACAGAAGATACCAAAGCGAAATCCTACCCATTAATAGATTCTAAAACTGAAAAAGTCATGCAAAAAGGAAGCATTGTTTATTCAGTGAGTGATTCAATTAATGCTTATCTATGTGTAAAGGATAGCTTGGAAGCAAATGACGAACAATGTATTTGGCTTCCTGTAGGTATTTTAAAGCCAATCTATTAAAGTCAGTTGAAGATAAGTGATAGATTAGAATTTATATATAGCTCTCTTAATTATTTGTTAAGGGGGCTATTTTTTATGATTGGTTGATATGTGAATAGGATGTTTTATTGTGGATTAGTGACAATGTAGTTTGTCCAGCTTTATTTTTATTATTAAAATTGGAAGGGGTTCCTTTCCTTTTGTCGAATTGAAGTAGATGGAAAAAGGAGAGGTATTATGCAAAGAGACCAGCTTAAACAGAGAATATTAAGAGAATCATCTAAATTTATTCCATATTTGAAAGAACTAATTAAAGAGAATAGATTTGACGATGGTGAAGCGTTAGAAATATCGATGCTTGTCATAAAGAATGGACCAGAAAGTTTATCGGATAAACAATGGTATGTCTTTTTAGAGAATGGTATTTTACGTGATAAGTATGTAGATAAATGCGAAAGATGTTCTGAACATATTCCTTGGTCAAATATGAACAGTGCTATATTTATAAATAAAGATTATCTTTGTGCTAACTGTAGTTATTTTGAAAATAAAGTTGTCTTCCACAATTAACTGTGAGGGGTTATCTAATGTACCTAGAAATGCACTGTGCCAAACAGTGCTATTTTTTATGAAAGTATGATGAACTAACAAAAGAGATTGAAGCAATTTGCTCCAATCTCTATCACGCATATAAACATGCCCACCAAAGCGTTTTAATTAGCCCCATTTTAGCCGCAAAACATGCCGTAATGCTAAGTGCATATCGGAGCTTATTTTCTAGAAACGTTGATATACCAATGTTTTGAAGGTGCTGTGTAATGTACTTGCATAACTGTCACTTAACATTTGGATAAATCATCGTCGCAGGGTCCACGTATTCATCGAACTGTTCTTCTGTTAGTAAACCAAATGCAATTGCTGCTTCTTTTAATGTTGTACCTTCTTTATGGGCTTTCTTCGCGATTTTGGCTGCATTTTCATAGCCGATATAAGGGTTAAGTGCAGTCACAAGCATTAATGAGTTTCGTAAATTATGGTCAAGCACTTCTTTATTTGGCTCGATGCCGACAGCACAATGATCATTAAATGATTTCATTGTGTCTGCAAGTAGGCGAGTTGATTGTAAGAAGTTATAGATAATGACTGGCTTAAAGACATTTAGTTCAAAATTACCTTGGGAAGCGGCAAAGGCAATTGTTGCGTCATTGCCAACGACTTGTGTAACTACCATTGTCATTGCTTCACTTTGCGTTGGATTCACTTTACCTGGCATAATGGATGAGCCTGGCTCATTTTCTGGAATCGTAATTTCACCGATACCTGAACGAGGACCACTCGCTAACCAGCGAACATCATTGGCAATTTTCATTAAGTCTGCTGCAAGAGCCTTTAATGCGCCATGTGCGACAACAGCTTCATCATGACTCGTCAGTGCATGGAATTTGTTTACTGCAGAAGTAAATTGTTTTCCTGTTAATTCACTAATTTCCGTTGCTACACGCTCACCAAATTCAGGATGTGCGTTAATACCTGTACCAACTGCTGTTCCACCAATCGCTAGTTCCTTCATATATTCAATATTTTGGACAATCATTTGCTCGGATTTGGCAAGCATTGCTGCCCAACCACTAATTTCTTGACCTAAAGTAAGCGGTGTTGCGTCCTGTAAATGAGTACGACCAATTTTAATAATGTCTTTAAAATTCTCTGCTTTGTCCTCAAGTGTTGCTTTTAGTAAGCGTAGTCGAGGCAGTAAATAATCTTCAACTTTTAACACTGCTGCAATATGCAAAGCTGTTGGGAAAGTATCGTTTGAGCTTTGAGATTTATTGACATCATCGTTTGGATGAATGCGTTCAGCCTCTCCAGCATTTTGTAAAAGTTGGTTTGCACGGTGCGCAATTACCTCATTGACGTTCATATTTGACTGTGTACCACTACCAGTCTGCCAAACTACAAGTGGGAATTGATCGTCCCATTGACCCTTTAAAATTTCATCAGCGGCTTGCACAATCGCATTTGCTTTTATATGTGAAAGTTTGCCTAATTTATTATTAGCGATCGCAGCACTTTTCTTTAAAATGGACATTGCTTGAATTAGCTCAATTGGCATTTGTTCTGTTCCGATTTGGAAATTCTCTTTACTGCGCTGCGTTTGAGCACCCCAAATTTTATCTGCTGGTACTTTAATTTCACCCATCGTGTCTTTTTCAATACGATAATCCATGTAAAACAGCTCCTTTATTTATGTAAATATCTTTAAAGTAAAAAACGGATAATTCTTAGTCTGATGTAAGAATATCCGTTTAATACATGCTTATTTCAAAAAAATAGGGGGATTCTGAACTAAGCATGTCGGAGTAAAGAAATAATCTACCGATAATGATAATCGTTATCATTTAAAAAATCAAATATTTTGCTTGAAGATATGAATTGAGTTCGATTTCAACTTTTAAAAAGTTAAAACGCTACCATTAAATGATAGCGTCGATCGGTAAATAGGGAAGAGCTATCTCTTTTTCTTGCCAATCTCTTTTACTGGTTGTTTTTTAGGTATTTTTTCAAAAATGATACTTACCTGATAGTTGTTGTCGTCTATTTGAACAATCTGAACAACTTTTGCTTTACGCCCTTTAATTTTAATGTTCTCTTCGACAGTAGGTAAATTTACGAGCAGCTGACTTAAAACAGACGTCTTATTTTCATAAAAATGAGTTACAAACATAAATCTTCTCCTTATAACTTTTTTATTGAACCTAGAAAAAAACCATTCATTAGTTGCTCTACGAGGATAATTAGCAGGGGGAAGGTTTTACTCAATGTATGAAAAGAGCTTAAAATCTAGAACATTTTACATAATGTTAATTCGTAGAGAAAAGAGTTTAATCCTGAAGATTGAAATGGGATAATAAGAACACTAAATTGTAGTATTGCTATTTTTAGTTCTCCTAAGATATACAAAATTTATAGGACTGAAGTGTTAAGTTCAAACTAGCAAAAATAAAAGCTATCAAAAGGATTTTAAATATATTCAGAATTATTTATATTTTACCAATTTTTAATATTTTATCTTTATTTTTCCTTTTGATTCTATTAAACTATAAATAGACTTAAGCCAAAAGGAGGGGTAAAATGAAAAAAAATACTATTAGGTTATTCTTTATGCTTATCTTTTTATTAGTACCAATGAATGTTTTTGCAGAGGAGTCTTTAGGTGAATTTTCATTTGATTCAAGTAAAATGTCACATCCTTATGACATGGTAAACTCGAAAGGTGAAATCATTAAATATGAGGAGTTTAATGTCAGCAATTCGCAATTATTTAATGAAATACCAAGTGTTCAAGGTTCGGGAGAAATTTCGCCCGTACAGATTGATTCAATAATGGAAGGTCACTCGTTTATCGATATCACACCACCACCAGTTGTTATTAATGATTCTACTGCTAGAGAACCATTACAAATATCACCACGGATTGTCATCGGTGACGATAGTAGAAAAAAAGTAGAGAATACTAAAGAATTACCATATAGTGCAATTACGTATATTGAAATAAATTGGCCTGATGGAAAAGGTGGTTCTTGTACAGGTTCTTTAATTGGCAAAAATAAAGTCTTAACAAATGGACATTGTGTAATAAATCCAGAAACAAAAGAAACTATAACTAGTGCAAAGGTTTACCCTGGGGTAAGTAATAGTGTTGGATTATTTGGTTCTTATAATGTTAATGATTATTATGTAGCTGCTAATTGGGCTTCAACTGGTTCGAGTTCTGAAGACTTCGCTATTCTTGTTTTAGATGTATCTAAAGACAATAAACAAGCAGGAGATGTTGCAGGTACTCTTGGAATCAAACAGGTTAATAATCTTCTTAATCAAAATATTGGTATTTATGGTTATCCGGGAGATTTAATGCAGGCAAGTGGTGAAATTTCTCAATTTGGTACGAGAGGGAACATTACTAGAGAGGATGCATCTGTAGCCTTTTATACAATTGATACTGCACCAGGACAATCAGGTTCAGCATTAATAAACACTGTTAATCAAATTGTAGGTGTTCATAGAGGCTCATTCGTTATTAATGGGAACCCTATGAATGGTGGACCTAAGATGAACTCTTATATGTTTAATTTTATTTCCAAAGCTTTAGAGTAAAATTACTAATAATGTAGACAAACTGAGAAATTCGGTTTGTCTATTTTTTTTTTGACGCTGAAAAATAAGAGTTAACTAATCGGGCATCCCAAACCATAAGGAGGTGCTATGTATTCGGGAAATTGAAATAGAAAATATTCAATTGAACTGTCATTATCCCAGCTCTTACAGATGATGTTATAGGCACAATTATTGCGAGTACTAAATTAATATGAGCTATAGAGAGAAAAATACCGGTTCAAAATGGCTGTTCTTTGTACTATTTATGTTTAAAGATTGAGCGAGTCTGATTATGCTATTTCATAGTTTTTCGTAAATCGCTATATTATGGCATAATTTTATTATTTTTTATTGCAACTTTCGACATGTTTTTTATTTATTTCTCGGGAAATATTTCATATGTATTTGTAGTTACAGCAGCGGTTTTTATGCACAGAATGTAGTTATTATAGCTAGGGATTAGGTATTGTTATAGATCGAGTTCAATGATGAGTTTATGATTTGTTCTAATGTTTTGATTTTTTGGCCTTTGATTATCTATAATCCTTGTCTTCCTTTAAAGCTATGAGTGGCATATGTTTGGAAAAAAGCTTAGGCGCGTTATAATAGTAGTAAGGGAGGAAACGAAATGTATTTAAAGTCATGTAAGGTATTACAGGGAGAAATTGAAGGTAAAGATCAATATCCCTTTAATATACCAAGTTTGCAGGATTTACAGGAGCTAGAGTTTCCTACGAACGTGACCTTCTTCGTAGGGGAAAACGGCTCTGGGAAATCAACCTTATTGGAGGCTATAGCTGATCGCTGTGATTTTAATACTGCGGGAGGCGGTCGCCAAAATTTATATGAAGTACATAAAGCGGAATCTGCACTCGGGGAATTCATCCGTTTATCCTGGTGGCCAAAGGTTTCAAATGGCTTTTTTCTACGTTCGGAAACGTTTTATCAATTTGCGAGTCATATTGATATGTTAGAGGAGCCTGACAATAGGAAAAAGTATGCAGCTTTTGGTGGTAAGTCGTTACATCATCAATCGCATGGCGAGTCCTTTTTATCGCTATTTATGCATCGCTTTAAAGGGAAGGCAATTTATATTTTGGATGAGCCTGAAGCGGCGTTGTCACCTACGAGGCAGTTAAGCTTACTCAAAATTATCAAAGATTTAGAGCATGAGGCACAATTTATTATCGCCACACATTCACCTATTTTGCTTGGCTATCCAAATGCAACAATCTATAGTTTTGATAATGGGGAGATTGAATCTATTCGTTATGAGGATACTATACATTACATTGTTACGAAGCGCTTTTTAAATGCACCGGAATCCATTTTTTCAGAGTTATTTGATGAGGAGAGAGAATCATGAATCAACGTAAAGGCTTAGTTATGCGAGAAATTCGATTAGATGAAATGGCACAGTCAATAGATTTGCTTAATTATGTTTTTCAAATGTCCATGTCCATTCATAAGGATCGTCGCTTTGTGAATGCTAAGAGTAAGCAATTTAATGAGGGGCATGCAATTGGTTGGTTCGATGGTTCACATCTTGTATCTCAAATTTTAAGCCTACCTTTTGAGGTAAATGTTCATGGAAAGATCTATGAAATGGGAGGCATCACTGCGGTCGGAACGTACCCTGAATATTCTGGGCATGGCTTGATGGAGAGCCTTATCATTGAGTGCCTAGAGCGGATGCGAAACGAAGGACAATGTATATCCTATTTATTTCCATATTCTATCCCTTATTACCGAAAAAGGGGTTGGGAAATTATGAGTGATATCGTGGAATTTCAAATCAAAGATACGCAGCTTCCTCGCTATGGAGGCCTAAATGGAAAAATCCGTCGTGTCGATCCGAAACATGAAGATGTTGTGACCATTTATGCACATTATTCAAAGAAGACGCACGGTGTCATGGTTCGTAATAGTATCGCTTGGAATGAAAAGTTTCAGGAAGACTTTTGGGAAGAAAAATTTATTGATAGTGATGTGAACCTTCAGGCTGCAGTGTATTATGACGAAGATGATATGCCGCAGGGATATATGTTTTACCGCATTATGGAGGAAAACTATTACATCGATGAAATTGTCTATTTACAGGAAGAGGCGCGTAAAGGCTTATGGAATTTTGTCTCAGCACATAGCTCGATGATTTACAATGTTTATGGTAAAACAACCGGCAATGAAGCTGTTGCCTTTTTGTTAGAGGATAGTGAAATTATTCAAAAGGTATCCCCTTATTTTATGGCGCGAATTGTAGATGTAAAAGAATTTCTGTTACTCTACCCATTCGTAGGAAATGATTTTCAGCTTCGACTCGCTGTTAGTGATCGCACTGTGGCATGGAATAATGGTACATTTGTGATAACGAAGCAGAATGGAAAAGTTACTGTCGAAAAGGTGAGTGAGACACAATCTGAAAATGCAATTCAACTAACAGTTCAAACACTTGCTACAATGTTACTAGGCTATAAACGACCGAGCTATTTAGAAAAAATCGAGCGTTTACAAGGCAACGCCATTGAAATTGCACTACTAGAGACGGTGCTACCAGTAGGCATTCCATCGTTTATTGATTATTTTTAACAAAATTATGGGGATTTGTGCAGAAGTAGCTGTGCAGATTCCTTTTTTATGGGTTAAAAAAATTGATAGGTTTAGAGCGAGAACTGATTGGGTCAAATAGAAAACTGATCAGGTTAGCGCAAGAGCTGATCGGGTTCAAGAGAAAACTGCTCAGGTTAGCGCGAGAGCTGATCGGATTCAAGAGAAAACTGCTCAGGTTAGCGCGAGAGCTGATCGGGTTCAAGAGAAAACTGCTCAGGTCAGCGAGAGAACTGATCGGGTTCAAGAGAAAACTGCTCAGGTTAGCGCGAGAACTGATCGGGTTCAAGAGAAAACTGCTCAGGTAAGCGCGAGAACTGATCAGGTTCAAGAGAAAACTGCTCAGGTTCAAGAGAAAACTGCTCAGGTTAGCGAGAGAACTGCTCGGGTTCAAGAGAAAATTGATCAGGTTAGCGCGAGAACTGATCAGGTTCAAGAGAAAACTGCTCAGGTAAGCGAGAGAACTGATCGGGTCCTAGAGAAAACTGATCAGGTAAGCGTGAGATCTGATCAAGTCCCGAAATAACTACTACACTGATGTTTGCATTTCCTAATTCAGGAAACATCTATTCCTCTGAAATCGTCTCTATATAAACAGATTGGGGGATGCAGATGAACGATTTCGAGAAGTTAGAAAGAAAGAAAATATACAAAAAAACGCTTCTAGTGCTACTTATTTGGATTATGTTTTTTGCTAGTATTATAGGGTACGGTATTTATTGGGTGTTTTTTGATTGGACTAGATTTAAACAAGAGCTGATTGCTGAATCTACATCTCCACAAGGAACCTATACAGTGAAAGCTTATGTTTCAGACGCTGGTGCGACGACTTCTTTTTCTGTGTTGGGAGAGTTAGTATTCAATCATGAGAAGAGAAAGTCGAAGAAAATATATTGGCAATATCGAGAAAATCGAGCATACATTAACTGGAGCGATGATGATACAGTAAGTATTAACGGTGTGACATTGAATGTTCCTGATGAAATATATGATTATCGTGATAATGAGTAGCCATAACCGTAGTAGTTATGGCTAATTATGCTGTTAGCCAAGCTTTTTTTAGCAGTTTTACACCGATGATGATTTCTTCCGTTTTTAACTTACTAAAGCCTAATTGAATAATAGGAACAGTGCTTTCTTGTTGTAGGAAATATGAGCTCGTAGGGTAGACCTTGACTCCGTATTGTTGTGCATTTTCAATTAGCTGGTCTTCAGAAAATTGTGTATGCATCTTGACCAATATATAAAGCCCAGATTGCTTTCCAAGTATCGTAACTTTTTCTCCGAATTGCTTGTTAAGTTCCTCTACGAGTGTATTTATTTTATGTTTATAGGTAATACGCATTCTTTTAATATGCCGTGTCCATTCACCGTTTTCCATGAATTTCGCCATTGTTAATTGATGTAAGGGCGAGGCGTTATGTTCAAAATGAGCAAAGCGTTGTTTATATGGCTGAACAAGTGCTTTCGGTAGCACCATATAGCTTAAACGAATAGCTGGTAAAAATGATTTTGAATATGTCCCCATATAAATCACACGTGACTTGTCGATCGAGGCGAGAGCAGGAAATGGCTGTTGCGTATAACGGAATTCCCCATCATAATCATCCTCAAGTATATAGCCATCAACATTTTTTGCCCACTGAATTAAAGTTTGCCGTTGCTGAATACTCATGGAAACACCATATGGGAAATGATGAGAAGGTGTGACATAGAGTAGGCGCGAATGTAAATGCGCTAAATGGTCAAGCTGCGCACCGTTTTCCAACACAGGTAATGTCTCTATCTGAAAGTCATGCAGCTTGAACGCTTCTCGAGCACCATTGTAGCCAGGGTCTTCTAAAATAACACTTGGGAAAGCTTGCTTTAATAGAAAGCCAAGATAAATTAACATTTGTTGCGTACTGCTACCGATAATAATGTCTTCTTCATTTACATGAACGCCACGAGCTTGAAGCAAATAATTCACAAGCTGTTCCTTTAAAAGTGGCTCACCGAAAGGATCGCCATATTCATAGCACTTTTGTAACGGTAACACTTGATTTGCCATTTGACGCCATACTTTTAGAGGGAAATGCTGTTGATCGACAGCACCAGCCCGAAAGTCAATGATGATTTCTCCACCGGTAGTTGTTACTTTTTGAGTAAGGCTTGGTCGTTCCTCTTCCTGAAGAAAAACTTCTTCAACTTCATTCACGAAATATCCCTTTCGCCCTTCACCACGTATGTATCCTTCTGCTACTAGCTGTTCATAGGCAGTTAAAGTTGTATTCCGACTGACATATAAAGTTTCAGCTAACCTTCGAATAGAGGGCAGAGAATCATTCGTTTTCAATTTCCCTTGTTCGATTAACCATTTAATTTGCTGATAAATTTGTTTGTATTTTGCCTCTTCATCTGTGAATAAGAAAATGAAATCCTTCATAAAGTCCCTCCTTGACATGTTGAAATATCTAGAACTGTTTCTTTTTAAATGTCAGATTGTTTTTTATCATAATACAAGAATTACATATTAAAAGAAATGGGGAGAAATGAAAATGGAGATATTCACAGTAACGTTAGCAACAGTTGGAGAAGTAGTGCCATTATTTAATGCTTACCGAGAATTTTATGGTCAACCATCCGACTTAGAGCAGGCTGAGCAGTTTCTCATGGAGCGTCTAAATAAGGAGGAGTCGGTAATTTTTCTAGCTTACTTGGATGCGCAGCCAGTTGGTTTTGTCCAGCTCTATCCTATTTTTTCATCAGTTGCAATGAAAAAGGCATTTATTTTAAACGATCTATTTGTGGCAGAGCAGGCTAGGAAACAAGGAGTAGCGCAGGATCTAATTGAACATTGTTATTCATACTGTTTACAGAATGATGCACGTTATATAGCTTTAGAAACAGCGACAGACAACGTTCGTGCTCAAAAACTTTATGAGAAGCTTGGGATGAAAATAGACAATAAAGTATTTCATTTTATTAGATATTGGTAAAAGGAGGTTCGAAAATTGACCGTAACAATTAAACAATTAAAAACGCAGCAGGAATGGAAAGAAGCATATGCTGTTATGGTGCAGCTTCGTACGGAATTAACATTAGAAAAGTATCTTCTATTATTAAAGGAAATGATCCAAGATGGCTATATGTTATTTGCTTTATACGAAAATAATAACATTGTGGCAGTCGCTGGATTAAGTTGGAGAGTCAACTTCTACAGTGAACGCCACATTTTTGTCTATGATTTAGTAACAGATGGGGCCTATCGTTCAAGAGGCTATGGTGAAAAATTATTGCATTATCTTCACCAATGGGGAAAAGAAAATGGCGCGCACTATTTTGCTTTAGAGTCTGGTGTTCAAAGGACTAATGCGCATCGTTTTTATGAAGATCGATTAGGGTATGAAAAATGGTGCTATTCTTTTCGTAAAGTATTGTGATCAAATATTGAACGAAATCCGAACAAAGAATGAAAGCGACTAGTCTTTTTCTAGTCGCATTTTAACGTTTACATACCGATTAACATTTAATTATTAACTATAAAGGATAATTATTTAATGATTATCGTTAAAAATTATCTTGATTTCAACTCGGCAGTTTAATATGCTTAACATGAAGAAGGACAGTAAGATAGGGTACCGACGAATTTTCCTCATTAAGTGGCGGAAAAGTAGGGGTTAGCGGCGAAGTTTTCACTTTAAGCGGCGGAAAGACGAGAGTTGGCGGCGCAATTCGAACATTAAGCGGCGGAAAAGCAATTGTTACCGGCGAACTTCAAACATCAACCAAAGATTTCCGGAAAACACCTGCACATTGCTCGTCATTCTTCATGAAAAACATTTTGAACAGGGGGAAAAATTATGATTTTGGAAAGTGCAATAAGTGCAATTGCTCAGGTCATTTTATTTTCAGTTATACCGTTTATTTGGTGGTTTATCTCAGCAAGAAAGAAACAATCATTTTTAAGATGGCTTGGCATTCAAAAGCCTGTCATTGAAAATAAAGGGAATTATTTTGTATGGGTTTTATTCATTATTGTTTTATTAGCCTTACCATCCACTATAATTACTTATCTCTACCTAGACAGTTCAATCTTAGCGTCTAATCGTTTTACAGGACTTGGTTTTTCCGCGCTCATACCAGCACTTTTTTATGCTATGGTACAAACGGGATTGTCAGAGGAGCTGTTGTTCCGAGGCTTCTTACTAAAAAGATTCAAGCATAAGTTTGGTTTTCAAATGGGAAATATCATACAAAGTTTACTTTTTGGAATCTTACATGGATGGATGTTTTATTCCTTAGTTCCTTTTGGAGTTGTAGTATTAGTTGTTATGGCAACCGCGTTTACAGGTTATTTAATGGGGTGGATCAATGAACGGAAATCTAATGGCTCCATCCTAACAAGCTGGGGCATACATGCCATTGTCAATTTGTTTGCCTCCTTCATGGCAATGTTTAATATACTCTAAAAACCTAGCTCATTTGCATTTCATCATGTTCGATTGCATAATAAAACAGGAGAGGTGATGGAAGTGCAGTTCATCGAGCAGGTAATAAAGGGATGCTTGATAGTGGGTTTAATATTGCTGGGAGGGCGTATTATCACTGCAATATGCCGTTATTATAATATAGCATTTACGACTTTTTTCGTTGATTATCATGTCGCCTCACTAGTTATACTATTAATAGGTATTATTGGAACTGAAATATTTAATAGACGAAAAAGGAAGGGACGAGCATAAATGACGGAATGGCCAAAGGGAGTAGCAAAGCCTGCTATACGTGCATTAAATGAAGCAGGGTATACACAATTAGAGCAATTGGAAAATGTTGATTTATCAACGTTGAAAAATTTACACGGGATGGGACCGAAAGCGCTAGCGGCCATTGAAGTAGCATTGAATGAAGGTAGGAAGCAAAGTGAATAAACTGACATTATTTTTATTGGCAATGGTAGTCTATTATATTTTTGTTGTTTTCGTGATTAGCAAGTTATTTATTATTCCTCTCATGAAGTTTATGGCACTTGTATTCTTCCTTGGAGCTGGTTTTATTTTTTCTCGAAAGATGCGGAAGAAACTACAGTAGGAGGAATTATGAAAATTACAAAACTAGCCATATTTTATTTGGTCATATTTATGTTGGCACTATTACTATCACTAGCTGAGGTTAGCCCATCCATTTCACTCGGCATTTTTATCTTTATCGCCATTGCAATGATTTATAGACATATACATATTGTATTGTGGACAAATAATATGAAATTGGTAGATAAGTTAGTGAAAGATCGCAAGAAGCATCCTTTTTTTGCCTACCTATATGCTGTTGCTTATGGTACAAGGGAAGACCAACTGCATTCATTAGAAACAGTAATCGTAAAATATAAGAAGCCAGCCTTGAAGTATAACTATAAATTTATAAAGGCAATGATGGAAGAGAATTTAGAGGAAGCAAAGGATGCGACTAATAAAATAAATAAAGAGCCTTTAACTAGCTATGCAAAATGTTATATCGCTGCATTTGAAGGGCGAACAACTGACATGCGAAGTGATCAGCTTACACAGTCGTGGATGCAGCCAGCAATTGAAGCGGTTTATGCATACAAAATGAAGAATGAAATAGCTCTTCATCATTTTTCTCAGGAAAGCATTGAAATGGCTCGTGGTGTACAAAAATATATGTTAATACATACATTTGAAAAAATGAAAACGAATCTCTAAAAATTTTAGGCTACTTGATGCTATATGGTGTCAGGTAGCCTATTTTTAACTAGTAAATTTACATTTAAACATACAAATCTTGTATACTTATTCGTCTAATAAAGTAAGAGAGGTGAAAAGATGGAGTTTGATGAGCTTTATGAACAATATTTTCAATGCATTTATCAATTTATTTACTATATGGTCTCGGATCCAGGTTTAGCGGAGGATTTAACGCAGGAAACTTTTATTCGTGTTTATAAAGGACAGTTTAGAAATGAGGCTGCTATGGGCACTTACATAAGGAGAATTGCACGAAACCTTGTCTATGACACCTATAGAAAAAAAGCACTTATTAAATGGCTACCATTTCAAAAAGAACATGAAAAACGTGAGAAACAATATGTACCACATGATTGGATTATGCAGTCTGAGGAGCGTCGGCTATTATATGAAGCAATCCAATTATTAAAGCCTGAATATCGAGAGGTTCTTATTTACAGAAAAATTGAAGAGTTGAATTTAGCCGAAACTAGTGAAATCTTAGGGTGGTCTACAGTAAAAATAGCGAATACACAGCGAAACGCTATGAAGGCTTTAGAGAAGAAACTTGGAGGTGATGAATTTGGATTTAAACAAACGACTGAAGGAACTCAATAAATTACCAGAGGACCCAGCTGTAAAGGCCCGTATTTATGAACACATTCACCATAAAAAGAGAAATGGCTTAACGTTATGGAAGGAAAGTTTCCTAATATTAACGATCGCCATGATTGCTCTATTTTTTATTTTGATTCCACAAAATTCTTCACCGCCTCAAACTGCTAGTCAATCCATCCAAGCGATTTATAAGCATTTTGGAGGAAAAGAGGGGAATTTCTTTGCTAGAAGTTCAAGTTTATATATATCTGTGAAAAAGGTTGAAGATACATCAGTTTTTAGTTTTTTTGAAGATTTAACACAATATGTTGAAAAGGCAGATGGAAAGTTAGGTAACTATATTACAGATGTAGTCGTTGTAAGAAATCGTCAGGAAGAGCGCTATCAGATCTCAGATACAGGCATGCTAAATGTTGATTCTGGCCAGTTTTTTGTTGGGAACTCTAACATGTATGATGAAGTATTTCAAACATTATACTCTGTAGAAACAATACCATGGATATTTATCCTGCCACTTATTATGGTAGCTGTAAATACATTCTCTATGTACTATTATAAACGTCATAATCACCAAGGATTTAAACCATCAAAACGTTTATGGTTGCTGTTAGTACTTGTACTTGCGATGCTTTCAAGTGTTTTTGCTTGGGCAACATGGGTTGGTCCATTGTATAAACCATTAATGATTATGTTTGCGTTTTTATATGGTTTCATTATTTGGCATAATATAAAGCGAGAGGTACAGACATATGCCATATATAAAGTAGAAACAATAAAAATAAGTATTATTAGTGCAACACTTGTTTTAATTATTATACTTTATTAATAGATATAACAATAAAACCACCTATTCTTTTTGCATAACAATTGCAAAGATATAGGTGGTTTTAATTACCCATCATACAGTTTGGAGCGAGGTATTATCTATTCCTTCTTACTCAATAAAACCCCACGTACTATTCCCATTATAAATATAATACACAGTACAAATAGAAATAAATAAGCATGCCACTGCTGTAAAATACGATTATGGCCTAAAGCCACCGTTAAGTCATTGAAAAGTGAATATGTAAAGTACAGTAGTATACTATTTTTGATGAGACAAAAAGTAATGATCCCATTCTGTCTCTGTACATGAGAGAGAGTAGGCTTATTTTTACGTAATATAGGATAAGCTGCTCTAATCTCTAAGTATTGTAAAAGTAAAAATAGCATGAAAGCAATAAAGGGTAAATAAAAAATAGCGATCTTCGGTCCAAATTGCGCATGTTCACTTGTAAAGCTTTGTAAAACTGGTATAGAAGCGGGGAGCTTACTGTATTGGATAAGCGTTGCCGTAATGCCAGCTATAAAAATTGTTGCGACAATAAGCGTTATCGGTGTACAAAAACGCGGTGTAGGTGTTTTTTGTTGTTCAAGCATTCGTTCACCTCATATATCATTTAAAAAATAGCAGTCTGTTATACTGTATCATATGAATAAGATCAAGTGTGTCATAGAAAGAAGGATTAGATGGAATACTTATTGTTTTTACTAATCGGCATCACTGGCAACATTATTGGAACATTAGTGGGAGGTGGCGGGCTAATTACATTACCGACCATGATGATATTGGGGGTACCAGTTCATTCAGCGATAGGCGCAAATAAGGTTTCTAATATGGTCAGTGCTTTTTCAAGCTTCTATACTATTTTTAAAAGAAAAGAATTGTTATGGTCAGAAATGCGTTCGGTATTATTTGTTTCCCTAGTAGGTGGTACGCTTGGTGGGCTGTTTGCATCGTTTATGAGCAGTCAAACATTGACGTTTATCGCTATAATTTTATTAGGCTTTGCCCTTGTTATGTCCTTTATAGGCGGGGCTGAATTTGGAGAAAAAGACACTTTTACAATGAATTGCAAAAACGGTCCAATACTTCTTGGTGTTGGTTTTTATGATGGGATGTTCGGTCCTGGGAGCAGTACACTGGCACTTTATACATATGCTCATGAGAAAATCTCTTATATGAAAGCTGTAGGTCTGTCGCGTGTAGGTGTTTTTGCGATGTGCTCAGGAGCCGCAATTACGTATATTGCCACAGGTAAAATTGATTGGCCACTGACCATCGTTTTAATGGTTGGTTCTGTTATTGGTGCGCAAATAGGAATTATACTTGCAAGAAAGGTTAAGGCAAATCAAGTAAAGCTATTACTACGTATTGTGACAATTGTACTAATAGTACAGCTCTTGTATGATTTTATCTTCATTCAGTAGAATACGCCCATGTATGAAGGTGATGAGATAAATGGAGATGAGTTTCCTTTTCAGTGGATATCCAAACATCTACTGAAATAGAGGAACTCAGTCTAAGGAACGCTACGTCCTGTGGCAACGACTGAGTGACCAACATCGTGTTGGCCTAAAGCCTTCGGCGGATGTCACGGATTTTGAGAGGAATGAATTGTGCGAGCACAATTCAAAATCCGGGCGCAATTACGCCAAGGCGAAATTGATAAAATACAGTTATAGGGAGGCGGTAACCATGTTTGAAATCACACCTTATCCATCTTTTTCGTGGTCACTGTCACGTCATAAAACGTTAACAAGCTGTGCACGAAAATATGGCTATGAATATTATTTTTCTCATAATGGCTGGTTAAGTTACAATGTGGAGCCATATCATCAACATGTCTATCGCTTAAAAAAGCTGCAATCTATGCCGATTTTATTTGGGCAAATCGTCCATCATTTAATAGAGCAATCGATCAATGATTATTTACAAACCGGCAAGGCGCCGACTGTTGCTGAACTAGTAAATCGTGCGCGTGGCCAGCTTAATGCCGCTTTTATCGATTCTACACGCCATGTAGATTTATGGAGACATAAGCCTAATAAATTTTATATGATGCAGGAAATTTATTACGAAGGGCAGTTAAATCCTGAACTTGTACAGGACTATAAGGAGCGAATGACGGCTGTCTTTGATAACTTTCTTAACAGTGAAACGTTCCAGCAAATTACAGCTCAAAAAGGCTCACTAAGAATCGGTGAGCCTGAACAATTTCGTTCCATGAAAATCGAGGGGACACAAGTTTTCGTCGTAATGGATTTTCATTATTATGATGAAATGACAGACAAGTGGATTATTATCGACTGGAAAACAGGTGGAGAGTCCGATGATGATCGTCAGCAATTAGCGCTCTACGCTTACTATATTCAGCAGAAATATCGCGTATCTCTTGACCAGATTGATGTCTATAATGAATATTTATTGACTGGCAAACGAAAAAAATATGCCTTTACAGCATTTGATATGGACAATATTTTACATACGTTTCAGCGAAGTGTACTAGAAATGAAAAAGTATCAGGCTGATATTTTTTCCAATGAACCTGTGGACTTTGAGGAATTTGAGCAAACCCTTGAAAAATGGCACTGTAAAGGGTGTAATTTTAAAGAATTATGTGTGCAGAATTGAGTAGAAGATGGAGCGAGCGATCAAAATGTGCCAACTAAATGAAGTCATCAAAATAGTCACTTACTTTATTTTTATCTTTATCTTTACTAAATGACTTTAAATGTTAATCGTCATTTTTATATCAGAGTGACCAAATTGTTCTTGAATAATCTTAAAGTTGACATTTTTACTAACCATATAAGGAGCATACGAATGTCGTAAAGCATGAAAATTTAATTGAGGAAGATTGTATTTTTCAATAATTCTTCTCCATACCGTATCTATCGCAGCTGGTTTTGATGGATAGCCGTCAGAATTAGTAAAGAAAAAGGCAAAATTACAGAGAACTGGCTTATAAAAGTTTATGCTCTTAAATCGATCGTTGCACAGCGTATTACAATTCCACCAGTAAATACTGCTTACGACAATAAGTCATGTAGTTCCGAAACAGTAATGAAACATTACATTAACAATCATATAGTCAATCCAGTGGATAAAAGGCGTAAAATACCACAACTTGTAATTGCACCTGATAAGCAACGTGGAATGCGTGTAGATTATTCTTCTCGTTTTAAAAAAGTGCAGAGGAGATGAGTACATTATCGTTAGCGAGTGGATTAGGATGGGATGTCACGTTAGATATACACAATAAACAATGGGTATTCGATGTTGTGGAAGGCAAGAATCTAGTTGCTGGACAATCTATTAATCCACCAGTTATTTTCAGTCCTCAATTTGAGTCACTTAAATCGCTACAGTACACACAGAGCGAGCTTAATTACAAAAATGTGGCTATCGTTGCTGGTCAAGGTGAAGGAATTGAGAGACGTGTAATAGAGGTCGGTGATTTCTCAGCATTCAATCGTCATGAAATTTTTATCGATGCACGAGACGTAGCAGAAGTTGGTATTAGCTCCAGTAATGGCACAAATGCCTTCCGCAGTACCTCTTAATGCTATTGCTCAACCGACTGGAATCATTGTAGATAAGTCATTAGATATATTAACTACAATATTGGATCCTTTAATTCAGGTGATGGTTTCAATTAGTTTTCCGATAGCGTCCGTAATTATGATTGGTGCATGCTTTTTCTTCATGTTTGGTAATAATGAAAAAGCTTGGTCCATGATAATGAACGCTGGATTAGGTTATGTATTAATTCAAATGTCACCATTGTTTTTAAAGATACTTAGAACGATTGGTAAGGCTATTTAATTATTGTACAGTTTTAATGGCATACAAGCCGACACTTTCGAGTCAGCCTGTATATTTTTAATCAGCAATTTTATTTACGACCAATGATGGGAATCTATAAGTGACGGATCCTGTGGCTCTTATGACCCTGATGCTAAGTCTATCACCTTCGTTTAATCGTAGTTGTATTGTTTTTCCTATTGTGTTAACCATTTCTGATAATACATCTTGATCACCAACTGAAACTACAATAATGTTTAAAGATTCAAAATTGCTAGCAGTCGCAAGGGTTGAATCATTGATGAACAATCCAAACCAAACAGCCGCACTATCATTAGAAGAGATAAGATTGACTGAGATGTCCATTTTGATTTCATATATGCCAGCGGTGGCAACTTGAAGGTCAGTAGTATTATTAGGAACGGTAGCAGGATTTACATTTAATGACGGACCAAGTGTCGTGAAAATAACTTTCTGCCCTAAAGTAGGCGGTATAGTTGGGGTAATTATCGTTACATAGTCTTCAGTGGAATCGTAAAACGATCCATATGCTAAAGTCGTCTCCTCTTTTGGTGGATCGGGAATAACAGGCGGTATACAGGATGCGTCAATAGCCCTGAGCGGTCTAACTCCAGTACAATTGAATTTTCCATTACTACACTGTTGACAACCACAACCTGATTGATGAAATCCATTATTATTTATATTCAAATTAACACCTCCTTTTTTCTAATATTTTATTCAAACATGCAATCAAACGGATGTGTCACCCAACTATCTAATGTTAGAAAGAAGTGTTTACTTCAATAATCAATAAAAAGGCCACTCCGTGATGGGTGGTTTTTTAAAAAAATAAGTGACTAAAAAGTGACCAACAATTGACTAAACGTTACATTCAGCTAGAGTTGGTGATTATTAATGACAATACAACGATAAATAAACATTGGTAAATCAAGATTTTGATTTAACTTGAAACATAGTGAAAGTTCAATTTAAATATCAGGCTGATATTTTCTCCAATGAACCTGTAGACCTTGAGGAATTTGAGCAAACCCTTGAAAAATGGCACTGTAAAGGGTGTAATTTTAAAGAATTATGTGTGCAGAAATGAGCAGAAGATGGAGCGAGTGACCAACTACATTAATTCATCAAAATAGTCACTAGCTTTATTTATATCTTTACTAGTTAAATCTCTTTAAATGTAAACCGTCATTTTCATATCAGAGTACCTAGAGATAAGAAATTATTTTGAGGAAAAACACTCTAATTTTGTTAAATCACTTCCATTATCACGTTTTTATTGGTAGGATATTGGATTGTTAGTATAGTATACTAAAAAATTGTGTTTTCTATAATAAAGCTGGGTAGGGAGAGAATAATGAAAAAATTATTTATTGTGTTACTAGCAGCATTTATATTTGCAGTAGTACATCCAACAAAATCAGAAGCAAAAGTGATGTATGATGGAGCAGAAGTTGTGAAAGGGCAAACAGGAAAAATGACCTTTAAAAAAGACATCAAAGTATACAAGAGAAATCCAAATGGTACATTTGATTCTTTAGTGGTTAAGCGAAATAACTTCTTTAAAACGTATGATATTGAAAAATATGATGGCAAAGCATTTTATCAGATGGGGCAATATCGGGTACAAGCAACAGATTTAGTAGTTTTCAAAGAAGTACCAATAAAAATTCGTTCATCTTTCTATAATAATCCAACTTATATTTATATTAATCGTGATGGTATTACTAATAAATACGGAAGTTACTTCAGAGAACAAGACCAATGGTATATTTCTTTCTCGGATACAAATAATGGACAAAAACTTAATTATTGCGCTTCCGATGATGATGGTACTTACGATCCGTGTATTTATTATCTTGGTACAGATCTTAAGATCGCTGAGACAGTATCGAGAGAAAGCAATGTACGTTATGAGTTAACAAAAGATGCAGGTGGGAAAAGTACGCCATTAAACGGAGCTAAAACTGAAACAATGTATGCAAAGGGAAACACTTTTTCATCGCAAGGTACTGAAATTAATGGTTATCTACAAGTATTAAGTGAATCGGATCCAAAAAGTTACACTTGGCTTCCAGTAGATTTATTAAAGCCAGTTAAGTGATAGATTAGGAATTATCTAAAGCCCTCTTATTAATAATTTGTTAAGGGGGCTTTTTGTATAGCATGTGATACGAAGGAATTTTGTTTTCTAAACTTAATTTGTGTAGGGGGAGAAAAATGAAAAAATTATTTATTGTGTTACTAGCAGCATTTATATTTGCAGTAGTAAATCCAACAAAATCAGAAGCAAAAGTGATGTATGATGGAGCAGAGGTTGTAAAAGACCAAACAGGAAAAATGACCTTTAAAAAAGACATCAAGGTATACAAGAGAAATCCAGATGGTACTTTTGATTCGCTAGTAGTAAAACGAAATAACTTCTTTAGAACGTATGATATCGAAAAATATGATGGCAAAATATTTTACCAGATGGGGCAATATCGCGTCCAAGCAACGGATTTGGTAGTTTTTAAAGAAGTACCATTAGAAATTCGTTCGTCTTTCTATAAATCCCCAATTTATATTGTTAGTACTCGTGATGGTATTAATGCTAGCAAAGATTACGGAGACATCATCAGAAAAGAAGGATCGTGGTTTTTTGATTTCAAGAATACAAAGAATGGACAACTACTGAAGAAATGCAACAGTGAATATGATAAAGACGAATTTTGTTATGAGTACCCTGGTACAGATCTTAAAATCGTTGAGAAAATATGGACAGATAGTGGCGTACGTTATGAACTAACAAAAGATGCAGAAGGGAAAGGTGTTCCATTAAAAGAATCTAAAACTGAAAGAATGATGAAAAAAGGAAGTACTGTTTTTTCAAGGTTTTATCTTGAAATTAATGGTTATATATATGTAGCCGATGACTTAGAAGGAAGACTCGATAATGCTGTTTGGATTCCAATGAATTCACTAAAGCCAGTTAAAGATAAGTAATAGATTAGGAATTATATAAAGCCCTCTTAATAATATTTGTTAAGAGGGCTTTTTTATACGGTAGGTTGACATGCGGGTTATTGTACACAATTATATCGAATATATAATATCGGCTTGAACGGTAGAAAGGTAAAATTATGTTAAGGTAAAACATGTTATTTTTATTAAATTTATCTTGCTTTATTACGTTTTTGTTAGTAAAATATTGGATTATTAGCAAATTTAATTTATGTAGGGGGAGAATAATGAAAAGATTATTTATTGGGTTACTAGCAGCATTTGTATTTGCAGTAGTACATCCAACAGAATCAGAAGCGAAAGTGATGTATGATGGAGCAGAAGTTGTAAAAGAGCAAACGGGAAAAATGACCTTTAAAAAAGACATCAAGGTGTACAAGAAAAATCCAGATGGTACGTTTGATTCGTTAGTGGTTAAGCGAAATAATTTTTTTAGAACGTATGATATTGAAAAATATGATGGCAAAACATTCTACCAGATGGGGCAATATCGCGTACAAGCAACGGATTTGGTAGTTTTCAAAGAAGTACCAATAAAAATTCGTTCATCTTTCTATAACAATCCAACTTATATCTTTATTAATCGTAATAGTAATATCGCAACTTACGGAATGTGGTTCAATGAAAGTACCAACCCAGGTTTTACTTTTATAAATAATGGACAAATACTTTCTTATTGCGGTCCAAATGATGTTAGTTCTAAAGAGTGTATACAGTATCCTGGTACAGATCTTAAAATCGCTGAGTCGAAAAGAAGCGAAAAAGGCGTGCGTTTTGAGCTAACAAAAGCTGCAGATTTTAAACTCGATCCAATAAAAACATCTGCAACTATAAGTACATTGAAAAAAGGAAGCATTTTAGTTTCAGAAGGTCTTGAAATTAATGGTTATCTAAATGTAACTTGGAAAAGAGATGACAACAACGAGTCCACACATTGGATTCCAGTGAATTTATTAAAACCGGTTGTAGATAAATGATAGATTAGGATTATATAGCTCTCTTAAAAAGGATTTGTTAAGAGGGCTATTTTTTTCGTTGGTTGAATTGCGGACAGGATGTTTATCGATGATTTGAGCTTAGTTGATTAAACTATGAAAAGGGGCAGTCATTATACGTAGGAAAGCTTACGTTTTTTTGAAGCCCAGATGAAGACGAATTTCATAACATTTATTTCGAAGTTTCGATAAATAATCACCACATCCAATCTAAGTTATCCGACTCTATTGAATATGCAATAAAGTTTTTACAGAAAGAACTTTCAAACAACATTGGTATTGCGTGTTGTCAATCTTGCCAACTCGGTAATTTCAATCCATTCGGTGATTTAGAAAATGAAGTGTTTTGCTTAAAAGAAATGACTCCTCATAATCGCGATGATTTCGTTAAAATCTTCTCTAAACAGGATATATATTTCATACAAAAAGTCGGAACCTTCTTGATTTTTGTATGGATTATAAACCTATATCTGAAGACGAAAAAAATACTTATAATGATTGGGGTTTAGAAAATTTATCTTAATTCAAAGCCACAACATTAAAATTTAACATAGCCTAAAAAATAAGTGACTCAAAATAATTAACTAAATGGTATATTCAGCGTGAAATGTAATGATAAAAATACATAGGTAAATCAAAATTTTGATTTGTAACATAGTGAAAGTTCAATTTAACGGATATTTTCTTCGATAAACCCGTGAACTTTGAGGGCTATGAGCAATGTCTGCAGAATTGAGCAGAAAATGAAGCAGATAGAATGTCATACCTAACTAGGTGTGGCATTTTATTATGTTTCATATTTTTTGTATTCTCAACCCATTATATAAGTAGATGGGAGGTGTTTATTTATGGAGTATGAATATAAAGTAAAGTTTTACTTTGACGAAGGCCGTGAAGAAGAATATAAAATAAAGAATAATATTGAACAAGAAACATTTACAGAAGAACTTTTTAATGGGTTCAATGAGAAGTCTTGGTATTCATTTACTGAAACAGAACATTATAAAACGATTTTAATCAGTACTAAAGAAGTTTATCAAGTAGTAGTAGAAAAAAATGTTTTAGAATTTGATTAATCACATGTTTGAAGTCATATCTAACTCTGTGTGGCTTAGCTTTAAAAAGGTTGTTTTCTAAAAGTATGTTGCTGTTAAAAAATAAAGACAGAATAAATCTACAAATTCTTGTAGAATCAATTCTGTCTTTTTTTGATTTTTCGTAAATTGAAGCACAAGTCATTGAAATATTAAACTGTTTGCTATGAAATATTATTTACGTACAAATGTTTGATACATTATAGCTGTAATAGTAGTATGTGCACGAGCGTTAGATAACTGGCCATTATCATAAATAGAAAGAAGAGAAATAATAAAAGGGTCACCGAAGGATAGTGACCCATAGCAAAGAAATAGAGGTATATGGAATATTTTAAATATGAACATTAGAAGTTATTAAGTTTAATTTTTGATAGAAATGTTAATACGCACTATTAAAGAAAGCGGCACCAACAATAATTAGAAGAATGAATAAAACTACAAGTAGCGCAAATCCTGAACCGTAGCCATAACCACTGTTACCACCATAATATTGAGACATAATAAAATTCCTCATTTCTTTATTTTATAATATGTTTAGTTTCAAAAGGGACTGCGATATCTGTCATAGGATTCCTTAGGAAAAGTTTATAATAACTTACAAATTGTTTGGGTTAGGTAAAGTCATATCCGGTTGGTGATGACTTATTAATAACGAAAAGTTTGTTTAATTTTGGAAATCATCCCTTGATTTTACTCGTCTCTATAATTAGTATTTAATGGAGGGAGGAGGATTACATGAATAAAAAACAAAAACATATTCCATTTTTGAAAAGACCTTGGGTATCTTCAATTGGTGTATTTGTAATGTCACAAATCATCTTCATTACATCTGAAGTAACGGGGTGGATACCTAATTATCGAGATTTTAGTGGTACGTTATTTGCAAGAATTACTGAATCTTCAATTTTCAGAGAGTGGTTTACTTTTTATGAAACACAACATTTCAATTTACTTACCATCTTTTTTGGCATCGTATTTCTTGTGCCTGGAATAATAGGTGGGATAAAAAATGTTTTTTCGCCAAGGACTATATAAGTTAATGAGCATTTTCAAGCAGTAGTACGTTTGGTTAGAACTTTAAATCGTAAACCAATAAAGTTTCCGAATAATAATTATGGATAACTACTGTATCTGAGAAGAATGTTTAGGTAAATCTTATTAATGGAGAGTGTTCTCTGAAATTCTTTACCCAGTGAACTATGAGGAAATTGAGCAAATCCTTGAAAAATGGTACTGTAAAGAATGTAATTTTATTTTACAATCGTAAATTTTTTGAGGTGAAAACATGAAATACACTTGTCCGTGTTGCGGATATCAAACATTAGATGAGGAACCACCAGATACATATAAAATTTGTAAGATTTGCTTCTGGGAAGATGATGGGGTTCAATTTCGTGATCCAGATTATAGAGGCGGTGCAAATGAAGTATCCTTAAAACAAGCACAACAAAATTTCCTTACTTTCGGAGCTTGTGAAAAAGAATACGTAAAAAATGTAAGACAACCAAACAAAGAAGATATAAAAGACCCGAACTGGCGAATTTATTATTAACCGTTCTATCGACATAATATTAAAAGGTGCTGCTCCATAGTCAAAAACTACAGCGACAGCACCAAGTCATTTATTAGTGGAAATATTTATCAACACGTTGAAGTACTTCGTCAGCAGAAAGACCATCAGCGTCAATAACAGGTCCTGCCATGATAGGATCGCTAATTCCCATAATATCTCGGTCTTGCCCAGTGATTACACAGGCATCACATTTTTTTGCATCTTCTTCAGTACGAAGTTGAATAACTTCATAACCTTTTGCCTTTAAAGCGTCTTCAACGTTTGTTAATGATTGTTCCACACCAATTATTTTAGACATTACTCTTCCACCTCCTATATGTAATGTGTCATATAGGCTTGCTAATTATTCACTTAATTCATTTTTTTGTTATACATAATTTAAATGACGTGAAATTGAGTAAAATGCATTTTCAATTGTTGCGACATGATTTTAGCAATTATATATGTTGGAAGTTCTATTTATTTTTACTATAGAAGTAAAATGATTACACTATGCTTTTGGAAAAAAACCTTTGGAATTAAAAAGAAATCTCAACAATCATCCTAAATGATTGTTGAGACACCCCAATTCTTTTATTTATTGAGGAAGATATTCTTGGCCGTTAATTATTACTTTAGAAGCAGAGATTAGAATTTCTTTATTTGCTGTAAAATATGGCTTTAAAATATTGTGAAAGGCTACCCATTTCTCTTCAATTTTTGCTTGTTCGTCTTTTTTATCTAGCTTTAAGATTTCTTCATAAAGCTGTTTTAATTGCTTGTTATCCGCTTCGCTAACTTCAAAATCATAGTCACCCATGTATTCTTCAAATGTTTGAGGTTTTATGAACTGATCAATGATTTCATGGAATTCACTCCATAGTTTATCAGATAACTCCGCATTGTCATCTTTTTCTGCTTTTTGGGCATCCTTATAAATATTTTTTAGTTTTGCTAAAGTTTCAGCAGGGATATCTAACTCCATGCCTTCCATGTATTCTTCAAATGTTTGAGGTGGATAAAGTTCATCTAGATATGGTTGGATTATTTTGTAAAATTCATCCATCTTTTCGTTAGACTTTTCCTCTTGGCCATCTTTTTCAAGTTTTACCCATTCTTCATAAATAGCTTTAAGATCTTTTTTGTCCTTTTCTGCAATAACTATATTTTTTTCACTAAATCCGAAATCATTTAAATACTCTTCAAATATTTGAGGCTCCCAAATAGCTAAATAATATGGCTTAGTAATTTTACTCATGTCTGTATAAACAGTATTCATTTTTTCAAAAATCTTTTCTAACATTTCATCATTTTCACTCGCTTTTGAAGCTTCTTTTTCCAACTTCTTCAGTTCATTAAACAATTTTTCTAATTTTGTTAGATCTTCACTAGTTACCTCTTTAGGCAAGTTCTTTTTATAAACTTCGAATGTGAAGAAGTCTGAATAACTCTCTGCAACGCTGCCTTCAACTGTGATTTCCTGTCCTTCTACAAAGTTCATTTTTGCTAGTTGATCTTCAGAGAATTTATAGAAACTGATATAGTAGTTTTTACCGTCTCTACCTTTTATATCTATACCGTCTCCATAGAAGTTTTTAATCGTCCCTGTAATTTGTTGTTCGATTTGAACAGTAATACCATTTGTTGGTTCTACTGAAGTAGCTCCTGCTTGAAGTGGCGTTAGAACAGCCATTCCTATTGTTAGTGCTGAAGCAATCATCCAAGTCTTTTTAATCGGTTTTTTCATGATCATTTCTCCTTTAATTTACTCTGGAACTCAAAGTTACCAATATTTAGACGAATTACCAAGCGAAAAGGTTCATCGTTTTTTTGAAAAAGTTAAAAAGTTTCAAACGTTCCAAGTTAAGTGTTAAATAGTTGCATGAGAAAAGAATTCAGTAAAACAAGCCACAATTGACTTTGTAGAATTTAAGCTAACGCATATTATCACATGGTCTTGAAGTTGATAACTGTAGTGGCAGTGAAAAACGAAAAGGGTTGTAGGATAAAAATTTAAACGAAGGGGATGTAAACTAATGATTCAAGCGGTGATTTTTGATTTAGATGGAACATTGTTAGATCGTGACAGTTCTGTTCGCTTTTTTATTGAACAACAATATGAGCGATTAAAGCGGAATCTAACGCATATTTTAAAAGAGAACTTTGTCCAACGCTTTATTGAGCTAGATAATCATGGTTATGTATGGAAAGATAAAGTATATCAACAATTAGTCAAAGAATTATCGATTGGGTTATCTCCAAAAGCCATGTTAGAGGATTACCTGCAGGAATTTAAGCATTCTTGAATTCCATTTATTAACTTACATAGCTTGTTGCACAATTTGAAAAAGCAAGGCTTAAAACTTGGCATGATTACAAATGGTTATGGGCAATTTCAATTAGATAATATACGAGCTTTAGGAATTGAAGATGTTTTTGACGTGATTCTTATCTCTGAATGGGAGGGTATCAAAAAGCCGGATGCAGAAATATTTGATCGAGCGCTATCTAAGCTAAAAGTAACAGCTATTGAAAGTATTTACGTTGGGGATCTTCCTTTCAATGATGTGGAAGCTGCTAAAAAGTAGGGATGACGACTATTTGGAAACGAAATGATGCATGGCAAAGTGTTGAAGCGGATTTCATCATTGATAATTTGATAGAAAATTCAAGATATTTTAAAGGTATTGCACAGGACATGCTGATTTAGGAGATATTAAATGAGTGTATGTCTTTTATCACTTCTATGTATTCATTACAGCAAATAAAATTGCTATGTTCCAATAGGATCATAGCGATTTTTCATGTAGAAAATATTGCCTTTGAGTATAAATTAAAACCTTTTCTTACCATATTAAATATTATCTATACATTATTCACTATAGATAAATATAAAAAAGAACTTAATATCATTATTGAAAATATTACCATGGTTCTGTTAGACTAAAATAGATTATATTGGAAATTAATGAACTAAATGGTTTAATTTTTTGGGAAATTTTAAGAAAAGGACTTGTAATTTTATGTAATATATTGGTATAATTGGAAATATAAAGTCGGATTATGAGGTGCCTTATGAATGATAATAATCTACGTTTTCTAAAACGTTACGAAGATTTACAGATAGGAGATATTATAAAAAATGGTACTATTGACACCAGGAATAATGAGAAACTATATGATTACCTGGATGATTATCTCCTAGTTTGCTTTTTTAGTACATCTTGTAAAGGGTGTTTACCAGTTATTGAAGAACTTAAAGATTTTTTAAAGAAGCACCCATATACAAATTCGATAGTTTTATTTGATAGCTCTGTGGAAAATGTAGAATTTTTACAAAAATTCTATAATAATAATACGAGTGTCTACAAAATTTCTAAGAGAACAATGGAAAGAGAATTTAATGTCTATGGGGTACCGAGTATCTTTCTATTGAATAAATTAGGACAAGTTATTTATACAGAATTAGGTTATATGGATGATATGTTTGATCAGCTTGAAAAAACATTATTAAAAATAATACATAGATTGGAGTGTTAGATATTAAAAGTCTAAAGGAAATGTTCATGAACCATAGACATGAAGTTGAAGTTGTAGATGGTATGGAACCGTTAAGTGTTGGTAAGGAATTTCCGTTTTCTTTAGAAGGTCATACCTTCAATAATAAATTTGTTGTTTGTTCCGTATCTTTATACTGTAAAATTTGCATTGATTTATTACCGAAATTAGGGAATATCAGCCAGGGGTTTGCTTTGTTAACAGATGGAACTGAGTTAGATAATGAAGAAATTGTTAAAGAGTTTGAATATTCCTTCCCTGTTTTATCCATTGAATACGATTCATTTCATAATTTAATCTTAGAAACTCCTAGTTTGATGCTTGTTGAAGCGGGTGGAAAAATATTGGAAATAGTGTCAATTGAAACAATTGAAGAGGTAAATAGTTTTATTGAAGAAAGTAGGTAATTTTAGTTGCATTACTTTTCTTTAGTTATTAATTTGACGATATATTGTGTATTTATATCTTCTTTTTATATGAAAATTCAGTCAATATTTAGTACGAGTTGTGAGATCTATTCGTATAATATTTTAAAGAATAGATACCTCGTAAAACTATCTAGTTATATTTTGTTATTAACAGAATTAGTGATCTCTTTGTGCTTTGCTTTTAATTTATTTGGATTTAAAAAGAATATCTTCTGTGCTTTTTTATTAATATTTTTTTGCATAATACTTTTGAAAAAGAGAAAACAAGAGAAAAACGCAAAAAGTAGTTGTGGATGCTTTGGGGATATGGAGTTTATGAATAAATATCCTTTATTTAGAAATTTCGTTTTATTGGGTTTACTAATTATTCAATTTTTCTTACCTAATTATGATTTAACATTTAGATTGGAAATGGTTTTGTTTTTAATAATATTCATAATAATTATTTTCTATAATTTATTAATCCAAATTAAAAAGTTGAAGGTTAATTACATATGATTGCACTCTCTATTTTATTACTTATTTTAATTCTTTTGTTTGGTTTGTCATGTACTGTTTATATCAAAAAAAAAGCACATGCCAATGATTTAAAAGTTCTTAAGAATTTCTTCTCAAACTTAGATTTGAAACTTGATAAGACTTTAGAATACAAAATTTTATTAATTAATTATGATTCAATTGATTTTAAAAAATTGGATGAATTTCTCTGTACTACTGAAATGAAGTGTCATATTTTTTTAAATTCACCTACTTGGTTATTTAATACTAGAAAAGAAAAATGGTTAAATCATTATGTAGTTCATACCAAAAAGACAGATTTTTTGTATGACAATAATTATGAGCTTATTTTATATGACTCTGCAAAAGGTAAATTGATTAAACATTCTAATGCATTAGCAATATTACAATGTATTGAAGCTTTAGAAGATAAAAACTTTAATGTGAAAGGAAAAAAAGCATGGATATAAATTGTCAAATATTAATCGCCGAAAAAGTAGAATTTGATCCTATTGTTAAACAACATACGATTCATAATGTATTAAATAGAGTTTCTGTTCCTACTTTTCCAACGGTATTAATTACATATGTGTATTCTAAATTCATATTTTCAAAAGAAATTTTATTAGAAGATTGTTTATGTGAAATTAGAGTTTCGGATCCTTCAGGTGAAATTGTATATGAAGCTGTATTACCTGACCTAAGTAATTTTAGGTCACCTGAAATGTTACCAGGAATAGATGGAGCAGTTGAGATTAGATTTCCTGTTTATATCAGTGGAAACTATGAATATTCTATATATGCTAATAATAAACAACTATTCAAATATCCGTTATATATAGACGAACAATAAGTTCACTCTTTGTTACAGTTCTGCCTAGTACAAGTACAACTTGAATTGAAGCTGTTTATAAAGGCTGTTGTAAAAAAATGTTCAGAAAAATTTGCGCTAAATTTAAAGGAGGTGATAAATATGGCATGTCCAGGAGGATGGAATATAGAAAGAAATATAGGTGTTACTTTTTGCCAAGGTTCTTGCGGTGGATCTAAAAGATTAGAATGGCAAAAAAAGGAGTACACATATGCATCGGGATCAAAATGTACTGCAGATGAATATGTAGGTTGTTGCTAATACGCTAAGAAAGTCTGTTCTAAAATTTTAATTTAAAGGAGGTGATAAATATGGCATGTCCAGGAGGATGGAATGTAGAAAGAAATATAGGTGCTACTTTTTGCCAAGGTTCTTGCGGCGGATCTAAAAAATTAGAATGGCAGAAAAAGGAGTATACATATGCATCGGGATCAAAATGTACTGCAGATGAATATGTAGGTTGTTGCTAATATGCTCAGAAAGTCTGTTCTAAAAAATTTAATTTTAAGGAGGTGATTAATATGGCATGTCCAGGAGGATGGAATGTAGAAAGAAATATAGGTGCTACTTTTTGCCAAGGTTCTTGCGGTGGATCTAAAAAATTAGAATGGCAAAAAAAAGAGTACACATATGCATCGGGAGCAAAATGTACTGCAGATGAATATGTAGGTTGTTGCTAATATGCTCAGAAAAATTCTTCTCTAAATTCCTTGGAGAAGAATTTTTTACATATGGAAACATACCTAAAACAGTGTCTAGCGGAGGTTTTGATATGATTAAGAAAATCATCTATCATAGTAGGATAATAATTTCTGTAACCATAAATACAATATCAACTTCTCATAAAGTTTCTCCTTTCTATCTTATAATTACACTTTTTCTAACTTTGTTAAAAGGAATTTCCCCTTTAATTTTCATATATTTAACTGAAAAAACAGTTAGTTCACTTATTAATGACCTAAACGATTCGGTTATTTCTGCAACACCCTTTTTTTTCATTTTTATGCAGTTTTTATATTTAGTAGTAATGGAAGGCATAAATTATATAGATAAGATAATAAATTTTCGATTATACCAAAAAATGGAATATTATTTTAATAATGAAACCTTTTCGATTTGCACTAATATTCCACTAATTTACTATGATGATCTCGATTACTATAATTCATTAGAAAAAGCTACTACAGGAATAGGTAAAGGGTCAAGTGTATATTTACAAGAGGTACGTTCATTTGTACAATCAAGCATTACATTTATTGGATTTGTTATAAGCCTTTATGTAATCCATTGGTCTATCGCTCTTTTCTTATTTTTTATAGTCATCCTTTTAATAGGAATCAATATATATACATCAAAATCAGATTATGAACAGTTCATAAGTCAAATATTAAAAACTAGGAAAATAGATTACTTCGAATCATTATTTAAATCTAAAGAGGTTGCAAAGGAATTACGCATTTTTAAACATAGTCCATATTTACTTACAAAATGGAAGGGATTATTTTGGCAAGTTAGTGATGAACAATATAGCTTGGAGAAAAAAAATAGTAGGAAGCTATTTACGGTTAGTTTGCTGCATTTCTTTCTGAATTTAGTTTTTTTGAGCTTAATAGGGTTTTATGTTTTAACAAAAAAAATTACTATAGGTAAATTTGTTGCCTTATCTCAAGTTCTTTCAAATTCAATAAATATTAGCTATCAGCTTGCGTCAGCATTGGGTAAAATTTTTAGAGATTCTCTTACTCTTAATGATTATTACGTATTTAAAGACACTGTGCCATCGGAGAGATCAAACTTGGAATACAATAGTGGAATGAGAAATTTTGAAAGTATACGAGTGGATAATATTTCTTTTTCCTATCCAAATCATGAACACCTTGTCTTGAAAAACATCTCATTCGAAATATCTGCTGGAAAGAAGGTAGCTATTGTAGGTAGAAATGGTTCAGGGAAAAGCACATTAGTCAAATGCTTAACGGGCTTATATTCAACCGTAGATGGTGAAGTTTTATTAAATGAAGAACCTCTCACTAAAGAAATAAGAGAGAAATTTTTTAGTGCTGTTTTTCAGGATTTTCTGAAATATGAAATGTCGATACATGAAAATATCGCTTTAACTAATGACCTAAATGATGAAATCGAGAATAAACTAATAAAAGTTATTAAAAGAACTGGAACCTCTGATTTATTACATAAGTATGATTTAGAAATAAGTGATAATGTCGGCGCCACTTTGCATGGAAGAGAACTCTCTGGAGGAGAATGGCAAAAAATAGCACTAAGTAGGGCGTTGTTTAAAGATAGTCCGATTATTATACTGGATGAACCAACTGCAGCTTTAGATCCTGTTAGTGAAGCAAAGATTATTGAAGAATTTTTAGATATCTCAATAGGGAAAACTTCAATTTTCGTTACACATCGTTTGGGAAGTTGTATAAATGCGGATGTAATTCTCGTAATGAAAGATGGAGAACTCGTCGAGCAAGGGACACATGATGAATTGATATTATTAAATGGGGAATATACAGAACTATTTAATATGCAAGCTAAATGGTATAAACAAAAAGAATTTGAATACAACTAATAACTCTATCAATTGACATTGGAGCATATCGAACAAAAATAATGGCTGTTTTCTTGAAGATTGTTGCTATCTAACTAACTAGGTTTAGTGCTAAGAGAAAAATAGGTTTGTGTTTGGTACGAGACTTTCCAATTATAGAAGGAGCCGACTTATGAAGTTAATGAAAATAGCATATACAGGACTATTTGTAAGTGTTTAAATTAACAGGATATACAAAGGAAGGACCTAAAATTGAAGAAGTAAAGCCGGAAGAAACTTAGTCAACAACGCGAAGCTGTGGAAGGATATTTCAACTCCTGAAGCTTCAACAATGTCGAACCAACGTTGGAAGCTTAGGTTCCTATCACGCTGAAGATATCGTCAAAACAACTGATGTGAAAGAATATTATCCGAAGGCAGATCGGCTCACTACTGAATTGAAAGATTTTCGGGTTCAGAGCCTACTTTATTTAATAGGACACTCCATTTCATTAGCATAATGGAACATAGAAAACAGCTGAAGCATATGTTCAGCTGTTTTTTGAATATAAAAGTTAAATCCTCCGGACGGAATTATCCCGAAGGAAAAATTGATTAAATCAAATCAAATACAATTTCCTATATTTATTCATTTATTAGTTTGATAAGTTTTAACTTTAGGTGGAACATAGGCTGCACATTTATCTAATAGTCCCACAACGTCCTCATCTATAAGTAGGGCATTTCGATATTGGGCTTGTAAAAATTGTTCGTTTTGCATATGATCAAATAACCCAATGAGTAAATCGTAATAATGATTGATATTTAAAAGACCACAAGGCTTTTGCAGGAGACCGATTTGATTCCAAGTGAATACTTCAAAAAATTCTTCTAACGTACCAGGTCCTCCAGGTAAAGCAATAAAGCCATCAGCTAGTTCCATCATTTTGCTTTTACGTTCATGCATAGAATTGACGACAATTAGTTCTGTTAAATTCTTATGAGAAATTTCACGTTCCTCTAACAACGTCGGAATAACGCCAATCACCTTACCACCTTCACGAAGAACCGTGTCTGCAACTGTTCCCATCACACCAACACTCGCACCGCCATAAACTAAGGTAATATTACGTTTTGCTAATTCTTTTCCTAGAAGAATAGCTCCTTCTTTATATGCTTCAGAAGCTCCGATGCTTGATCCGCAAAATACTGCAATACTATCCATTATTGTTCCTCCATATCTGATAAGTTCTTTCCGTATTAACGGATAGTGAACTTTAAGCAGGGATGAAAAAACCCCCTGATTCATGTTTCACTTTTATAGTATAATTTAATTTCGAAAGGAAAGAAATGGAGGAAATAGAAATGGAATTAAATGAGTTTCAAAAATGGGTGAAGGATTATTATGATACACGTGGTTGGTCTGATTTAAGTATTTTTACGCGTATTGGCTTCCTAGCTGAAGAAACTGGGGAAGTAGCAAGAGCCATACGTGCGTTAGAGATTGGTAGAGATCGACCTGATGAAAAGATTCAAACATATGAAGAAAATAAGCAGGAATTAGTAGAGGAGCTTGGTGATGTTTTAGGGAATATTATTGTTATCGCTAATAAATATGATATTTCATTGGAAGAAATTTTTTCAGCTCACCAAGAAAAGCTAATGGAGCGTTATAAAGCATAGAGTACATATGGAAAGGGGATTCCTATGGATTATCAAGTTGAGATTTTATTAAAAAATCATGATGACTTTACTACGTTTTTAAATGCAAAGATTAGAGAGTACAACAATGAACATTCACCGTATCATAAAGAAAGTAGACAAAAGGGTTCTGTTCGTCCGTTAAACTTAATCGTAACGGATCATCAACAGCAATGGATTGGCGGTATCACTGCTGAGGTATATTGGGGTTGGGTAGAAATCAATAAGTTTTGGTTTAGTAAAGAATACCGAGGAAAAGGCATTGGTGGAAAGTTACTAGCGAAAGCTGAAGAAACAGCCAAGCAAATGGGTGCTACGAAAGCATTGTTAACTACATATGACTTTCAAGCACGTACGTTTTATGAGGCTAGGGGTTATCAAGTTGTGGGTGAAATAAAAGATTATCCTCCTGGTAGTAGCTACTTTACAATGGTAAAACATCTAGTTTAAATTAAGTGAGGCTGTCACAATATTTCGTTACGACAGCCTTTACCATTTATTAATTTATATCTCCTAAATAGATGGGAGTTACTTGACCGCTACAATATTGCTGGAGATACTTTTTTAATTCTTTTGGATAAAGTCGAAAGCTAGATAAGTCTTTAATCGTCACCCATTCTAATCCAATTTGATGACTATCAGGATTTGTTGGCTGAAAGTTCGTTTTTTCCCCTTGAATTAACTGACAAGCAAAATAAAACTCTACTTGATGAACATTAAAGTCAAAAGATGCATACTCATGGTTTTTCCCTACATATTCACGAATAAAAAGTAGCTCTCCGATTTCAACTGAACAGCCAATCTCCTCTATGCATTCCCTTAGTAAAGTGGCGTGAAAAGTCTCTCCATGTTCCTGTCCGCCACCAGGACAAAGATAAAAGTTGCCTTCTACATCTTGATTTTTTGTTAGTAAAATTTTGTCATTCTCTATAATTAATGCTTTAACAGAATTTCTTATTTGCATGTAAATCCTCCTAAATTCGATTTTTATTGTAAAAATATATAGCTCAAAGATGACTAAAAAAACGCCCGAATGTCAACCTTATAATAAAGGGGAGATTTAGTGTGTACTCGATATCAAACTTTAAATTACTTGTTGATAACCAGGCAGAAATTGATACTATACATCAAAATTGTGATCAATTAATCCAGACAACTGTAACGCCATTAATGGATACGGAAGTCAATACATTGTTAGATGCCATTAATAAAAAACTAACCGAACAAGGCTTTACGATTACAGTGACATCTACTGGGTTAATCGCAAAATATAGTGAAGCAGTTATTAATGTTGACAAGCATTCGAAAGATTTGGAGGAGTGTTTTTTCATTAATTTAAATAATTTTGCGGAAGATCAAGTTTCCATTGTTTTAGACATTTCTGATACAATGATGCCGAAAATTTCCAATAATCTCGATGGATACTCTGAGATTATCGAGCAAATGACAGATACATTAAAGTACGCAAAAAGTCTCGAAAAAGCTTGTACTTCACCAAAGTTTATTTATAAAACTCAAAGCAATATCATTTTTCATTCGGCTGAAGAGGTAGTCAATTATTATTTTCAGTAAAGAAGCAGCCACCCTCGTAGATATATAGGGTGGCCGATAAAGGAAGTGCTATTGATTATATATATTCCCGCTACAATATTTTACACAATAAACTTTCTTCCGAATAATAACAGTATCATCGATAGGATGAAGAAATATAGTGGCATAATCATCAATGAACCATTATGCAAGAAACTCATACCTGATGTTATAACGCTTACTAGTAAGTAATAGCCTAAGCTGAAAATTGCGCCAGCCGTCCCGATAACGTCCTGAAAGTTAACAAGCGCGAGGCTTAAGCAGTTAGGTAGAGCAATCCCTGATCCTAATAACGTTATAAAAATGGTTACTAAAATGCTTATTAGTAAGACGATATTAGGCAATGGTAATGTACTAACGATTAATAGTAATAAAGCACCGAAAGTCATCACAAGACAACCGAGATGGATTACTTTTTCTGGCTGATATTTGTTAATAAGTCTTTTGGAAATCATGGCACCAATAATAGAGGCAAGAGCCACAATTATGCCAAGAAATCCATAAAGACCTGGTGATAAATTGAAATGGTCAATAAAGATAAAGGGAGCTTCAGCATAGTAACTGAATAACACACCATTTATCCCACCAATCAGCAGTCCAAAGGCAAGTACTCGTGGGGATGAAATAATACGTCTTACAACTGGGAAAATAGCAATTCTTTTTCTCGTTGATTTATCTGTTGTTTCAGGAAGTCTGAAATAAGCGTAGATAAACAACAAAATACTCATTGCAACGAGCACAAAGAAAACAGCTCTAAAGCCAAGTGCTTGATCAACCCAGCCACCAATCAGTGGCCCTACTGCAGGCGTAAAGGCAATCACTGCAGAAATTTGGGCAAACATCGCATGCCTTTTACTGCCAGACACGCTTTCTCGCAAAATGGTTTGCGTAATTATCGAGCCTGTCGCCGCCCCAAAAGCTTGAATGAATCTACTAACTAATAGAAAAGTGATAGTTTCCGCGTAAAAACACATGAAACTTCCAATACTATAAAAAATTAAACCGCCTAGCATAGCCGGTCTTCGTCCAATAAAGTCAGATAACCATCCCCAACAAAAGACTCCAATTGCAAACCCTATAAAATAAATACTTAAGGTTAACTGAACAGCGCTATTGGAAACATTCAAAGCGTCTGAAAGATCAGGTAGAGATGGTGTATAGATTGTCTCGCTAATCTGTGGAAAAGCTACAAGAACAATCATTAATAGTAAAGATGGTGCTACATGTTTTTTCAACTTATTGCCCTCCTACAAGCAAAATCTACTTCTTTAGAAAAGAGTAGACGTAGCTAGGGAAACGGCGGGACCATTATAAGTATTCGTTCATAAGATGTCATTTCAATCACCTAAATATGCTTAAAGTAGGAGTGCATAGTCTAGCTTCTATTATACATATATCTGCTATTTTTAAAAGGTATATATAGAAATATTTTCAACTGCTATCATACTTTGGGTTATGTTTAAAAATCAGAAAAAATGATTTTGAAAATCATTTAGCAAATGGTATGGTATTTACATAATCATGGAATATATGAATTAAATTAATATAATGAATGTGTTGATTAGCTAAAATTAAATTATAGTAGAAGGGAAATGAAGAAATGAAAGATTTTTTCAAAAAAATAGTAAATAAAAGTTTTATTATTGAGCTAGATGAAGCATTGATTTATCCATCCGTACAAAGTATTTGTGTGGCTATAGAAAAATATGCAACCGAGTCTAAAGAGCAACTAAAATTTGAAAGTAAAATAAAGCCAATTACTTTTTATTTAGACAATACACTTTATCGTGTTGAAATACGAATGGCACGTGGAGGGTATTATATATCTTGTATTGAGATATAAGTAACATGTAAAAACATACTTACTTTAGTAGTACACATTTATGCTATGGTTTGTACTACTATTTTTTGTGCGCTTTAAAATACCCCACACTAACAGAAGGGCAGCTTTTAGCTATGGGCAATAAAATAACTGTAATTGTACAATAAAGTCAGGACTAATCAACCAACCTCGTCCCAAAAAGTATAGAAAACGGAAAAATGAATAAGTCTCAAAACATGCTGTTACCCTATGATTTTTATCTTTCTCCCATTACTTTCAAATACAATTAAAGGATTTTAATGGAAGTTTGGAGAATAGATGATAGTAAAGGGGGAGAATCAATGTTTCCTAATTTAGAGACAGAAAGACTTATTTTAAGAGAGCTGACGCAGAATGATGCGGAAAGTGTCTTTAATTGCTTTTCTAATGAAGATGTCACTCGCTATTATGGACAAGAGCCATTTAAAGAGATACAGCAAGCAGAAAATTTAGTGAAATTATTTTCAAAGAACTTTGCCGAAAAAAGAGGAATAAGATGGGGAATTGAAAGAAGGGAAACAAAGGGGATAATCGGGACAATTGGTTTTAATGCTTGGTCGCCTGTTCATAGACGAGCAGAAATCGGTTATGAAATTCATCCTGATAATTGGAGAAAAGGATATACTCAAGAAGCGGTTACCGAAATTGTGTCCTATGGCTTTGAGCATATGGGGTTAACTCGTATTGGAGCTGTTGTATATTTAGAAAATGAAGCCTCAAATAAGCTGCTTTCTAAAGTAGGTTTTCAAAAGGAAGGGATTCTTCGAGATTATATGTATCAAAATGGCCAGGCACACGATACATTTGTTTATTCCGTATTAAAAAAAGATAAGGAATACACCTTCTAGAGAATAAATCCCATTAACCTACGAAAATATTTTTCTGGCATCTTTATATACCTTTTATTGGTTAATAAATGGTAACTAAGGCGTGGTTTTGAGCTTACTTTTTTCGGTTATAGTGCTAGTAGAGGCTAGTATTTATATTAGTAGTGAAAAAGTAACAATAAGGAGCTTACGGAGAATGGAAATACAATATAGCGCAGCTTATTTAGAAAAGTTAGATTTACTTGAAATTTTATATGCAGGGCAGGAAGCGTTAAAAGAAGTGGTACCTACGCACAATGTCAGTAAAAGTCAGTTGGAGCGCTTTGAACAAATAGAAGCGGCCATTGCTAAGCTTAATAAAGAAATTCGAATTCTTGAACTAAATATTATCCAGTCCGTAGATTCAAAATAAATAAAATTAAAAGACTCATGCAAAAAATAATTGCATGAGTTTTTTGTTTGGCTTCAATCGATCTTAAATTTTCCCTCTTCCAAATCAGAACTTATTCCTTTTGGTGAATCTTCTACTTTATAGAAATTACGTTTTACTACAGATAGAAGTAATACTAAAATACTTACAACAGCCATCCAGCATAATGTTACAGCAGCATTGCCCCAAAGTTCTCCGTCATAGAAAAGAATCTCCTTTAATCCTTCAAACATAAAGCGGAACGGTAGCCATGGATAGATCCAGTCAGCATAAAAACTAGGCAACATTTCTGGTGCGATTTGTAGAAGCGGTAAACCAAAGAACATTAAAAGAACGAAGATTGGTAGACTCGCAAATTGAATCCATGTAGTGATAGCTAGTATTAATAATATAAATGTTGCGCAAGTTAGTGATAAAAATAGGGCAACATGGTTAAAATCTGCAAATTCATAATCCAGCATCCAAGTAGTGTACCAAGTTAATAAATATCCTCCAAATAAACCAATGACCATGGCAATCAAAGCCTGGAATCCTCGGAATTTAAGTTGCTCCATTACAGAATTAAACTTGCGTTTTCTTCCAGTAAACCATAAAAGAATAGCACTGATTAAACTACTCATCCAAATAGGCTGGAAGAATGAAAGTGGTGCATTGCTTAATTTACCGGTTTCATGTACATTGACTATTTCACTTTGTATAGGCTTTGAATAAGTAAGTGCTTGATTAGCATTTAACGGGATATTATTTTTTTCAGTAACCGCAAATAATTGGGCACTGACATTGTCATTCATTTTTTCGACCATTGTAGATAAAGCTTGTGTAACTATATTTGCAACGTTTGCATTTTTCCCTTGGTTTATATAAATTTTAAGCATTGCTGATGTTGGTGTGGGCGTTTGAAATGAAGCATACTTTTCAGAAAAATCTTTAGGGATATAAATAGCTCCGTACAATTCTTGATTCGCTAATTTTTCTTTCATTTCCTGTTCATTTTTTATTACTACCCATTTAAAGGGCGATTCTTTTGTTGCTTGAGAATTTTTCTGAATCATCTCGACAAAAGTTTGCCCCATATTGCCTTCATCCTCAAGAACAAGACCAATAGGAAGATCTTTAGGTGATGAATGGGCTCCAGGGATTTGTGTTGCTACAAAAATGAAGGATAATAAGAGTACAGCAACAAACGCTATACCGAAAAACTTATTTTCTTTCATGAAAATTCTCCTTTCAGATAATGTACATCGTGTTGATTATTTCTATGTTTGATTATATACTCTAAAAAAATTACTTCCTATAATCAAATGTAGGCAAAGTGTTCAATACTCAACATAAAAATAAATGTGTTCATTAAAAGGGAGGAATGACTCCGTGTCAAAAACAGATCGACGAATTATACGAACGAAAAATGAAATTAAACAAGCATTTTTCTCTTTGCTTTCTGAAAAGAATTTTGAAGCCATCACGGTTCGAGATATTACGGATCGTGCCAATATTAACCGCGGTACTTTTTATTTACATTACGTAGATAAATACAATTTATTAGAACAGTACGAGAACGAAATTTTTGAAAAATTCAACGTCATTTTAGATGAAACTACAAATTTAGAGTTGGATGTCAATCAGTTTTTAGATGAACGATTACCTGTAATGATCAGAATTTTACATGTATTTTATGAAGAAGCTGATTTTTTAAAATTAATTTTAGGTCCAAATGGTGATCCTTTTTTTCATGAAAAAATGAGACAGTTTTTTGTGAGATATTTCAATACTTTTCTAGTTAATCGTATAGATAAAAGCAAATGGAGGTTTCCAATCGAATTAATATTAGCGTATAACTCAAATGCAATTTTAGGAGTTATAACGTACTGGCTACAACATGATACGCAACAATTACCAGAGGAAATCGCCACTATGTTGATGGAAACAATGCTAAAAGGAACCTTTGAAGCTAGTGGATTACGTTCAATTTTTGAAAAAGATAGTGAGTAGTAGGAGATAAGGAAGCACTTGAATATAGGTAACATTTAAATCATTGAAAATCCAACGATATTTTCAGCATTCCTGTTAATTTGCGATAACAAAAACTTATGAAAATCAATAATTAACATTGATTTTACTTATGTGTTGAATGATTGTAAAATAATGTTAGTAAGAAAATCCATAAAGATTGGTATAAAAAACAGAAAAGAGTGATGAAGATGGGCATTGATTTTCACAATAAGGACAATCAAACTACTTATACAACTCGACAGGCTGACCACTCGTGGATGGAAGCAATGAAAGAACTTGTCCCTTTCATGAATACTTCGAAGGCTTCAGATATTGGTTGTGGCGGAGGCATTTACTCGAAAGCATTAGCAGATATGGGTGTACCTTCTGTAATAGGTGTGGATTTCTCACAGACTATGCTCGTTGGTGCTAAAGAAAACTGTAAAGACTATCATAATATTACTTTCAAGCAAGGAAATGCATTGGCTACACGCTTGGACAATGACAGCTTCCAGTTAGTACTGGAACGAGCTTTAATTCATCATATTCAAGATTTAAAGGCTTGTTTTCAAGAGGCATACAGAATTTTGGAGGATAAAGGAGTTTATATTATCCAAGACCGTACACCTGAAGATTGTTTATTAAAAGGTGATGACCAACATATTAGAGGCTATTTCTTTGAGTGTTTCCCAAAATTAAAGGAACAAGAAATTAAACGCAGACATAGTAGTGAGTTAGTGATGGAGACACTAAAGTCAATTGGGTTTAGCGAGATTGAAGAAGTGAAATTATGGGAAATAAGAAATGTGTATGAACATAAAGCGCAATTGTTAAAAGATTTACGGGATAGAACAGGCAGAAGTATTTTGCACGAGTTAGACGATGAAGAATTAAATGAATTAGTGAAATATATTGATAAGTCTATTTCAACTGAGGGTTCTGTAGTTGAAAAGGACAGATGGACCATTTGGAAAGCGGTGAAATAATCAATATTTTATCAAGTGCTGAGTGTATATCCGCCGATTCAATAAAATGAAGCTCTCGTTCGCAGTTAGAACGAGAGCTTTTAACTATTTATTCGCTCCTACTAAAGCTAGAAGGTATTTATCTCGATCTGCTTCCTCTTGCATTTTATTATCGACGAGCATTGCACCGTACCTCACATTTGTCTTATCACGATCAACTAAAAATTGAACATTCACTTTTGTGGTTTTATTATTGATAGGACAGTCTCCTTTAAATTCAACAACGTCCTGTCCTTTTTGAGTTTCGAAATACACCCAGTACGGATTTTTACAAGCATTGGCAAAACCTGTTTCTAAAGATTTACTACTATTTTCGAATGAATAGTTTTTTACATATGTAATATATTCATTATCTGTAATGTCCTTTTGTGGACCGTAAAAGTACCAGAATACCCCTAATATTCCGATAGGCACTATCCACAGTATGTTCCTTTTGCTTAATTTCCCCATATTTGAAGCCCCCCTTTATTAAAATATTTTATCATCTTTATACCGTTTTTTGCTAGCTTACTATAATATTTTCTAGTTTGCGGTTCAATATTGTAGAAAACGATTTTGGGAGAGAGATAGATTTTTACTGTTTCCCCTTTAGTTTGTTGATGAACGGGTATTTTTTTGTAAATAAAAGAAACTATGAGGCTTATGATGACGTCATGTATGAAAGGGTAAGCAAGTACTCAACTGGTATTAGCGCATGTTTGAAAAACAATAATTTTATGAGAAATTAAAAGCAAGGAGATTTAAAAATGAATTATGAAATATTTCAATGGATAAATGATATAGCTGGTCGCTATCCTTTACTAGATAAAGGGATGATTTTCATCACTGATAGCGTTCCATATGTCGTAATCGTATTTATGTTATTTTTATGGTTTACTGCAAACAAAGGAAAAAGAACTGAAAAACAATATACTGCAATATACATTGTCTTTACATGTTTACTTGGATTGGGTCTAAACGCACTCATTCACGTATTCTCCTATCATCCACGACCATTCATTACATATGATGTTCATCAGTTAGTACCACATGCTGATGATTCTTCGTTTGTAAGTGATCATTCAGTATTAGTATTCTCCCTAGCATGGACGTTACTTTTACGAAAAGACTCGTGGAAGTATCCTGTATTAGTATGGGCCATCTTAGTAGGTATTTCGCGTATCTTCGTCGGAGTACATTATCCAGCCGACGTAATTGGTGGAGCCCTTCTGTCATTAGGGGCAAGTTTTGTCATTATCAAGTTCTCCAAAATATTGGAGCCGGTCGTTCAAGCCCTATTCACTATCTATAACAAACTAACGAAACGTATCCCTTTTTTAGCCAAATTCGGCCAGTAAGATTTAAGTCAGGAAAATTAATAATGTAAAAATGGAGAGTCGCATTTTAATGCGGCTCTTTATTTTGTTAACAATAAGTATAACTCTTTGCTATCTGCATTTACTACATTGGACAAGCAGGATGTTCCCACACATCAAAAATATCCCGTCTGTGGTGCAGAATTTATAAAGAAATATTATCAGATATTTTCATGAGAACGTGTTATTGACTATTTCCATAAAATACCGTATGAGATTTATTATGGTTTAGTTACAACAGCTACCTGTAAAGACTTAGTTTATTAAAGGATTGACAGTAAACTTGGACGTGTTGCCAATCCAATAGCTGCATAATAGAAGAAGACTAGCCAAGCTAATTTAGCCTAGCTAGTCTTTTTTTTCTATGTTTTAAGATTGGTAGTGAATTATAAAAATTTAATAAAAACTGTAGATGGTAGAGTTAAGGTGTTTTGTTCAACTAGCAGGTGGTTATTTGAAGAAGGTTCATTTAATTGATCAAAATTTTAAAGGAATGTTCATTCAAAAAGAAAAGAATCCATTTTGATTAATCTCTTTATTAAAATGGATTTTTTATTTACTAAAAATGATTTTGTAAAAAATAGAAAAAAATACATTCGATGGCTTGATAATTTGTATTAAATGGTTTATATTGATATCAAATGATACATTTATCTATCAAAAATAATTACTTTATACAAATAAGGGAGAGATTAACAATGGAAAAAGGCTTGTCAGCGTTGAAGGAAGCGAGATTTAATTCAATTCTTGATGCGGCTACTATATTGCTTGTTGAAAATCCTACTGCTTCGATGAATGAAATTGCGGAATATGCCGGTATTGGCATTGCTACACTCCATCGCTACGTCGAAAGCAGAGAGAAATTGATGCTGTTCTTGGGCCATCGGGCTATACAACTGGTAAGTGATACCGTAAACCAGATTCCACTGGATGAGGAAAGAAGCGAAAACTATATCCCGGAACTCATTGAAGCGTTAATCCCTTTAGGTGACAAAATCTATTTTCTAGGTCATGATGCATCTGTATTTAACAACAAAGAATTAGGTGAAGCCGAAGAGAAGCTAAGGGAACCCATACGACGCGTTATTGAGCTGTTACAACAAAGAGGTTACTTTCAGCAAACGGTTAGCAGCGAATGGATTTTGAATACGCTTTATGCCCTGCTTTTCCATACCTGGGAACAGGTACATGAAGGAAATGTGGCTAAAAAATCTGCTGCAGCGCTTGTTTTAAATACGTTTTATTATGGTTTCAAAGCTAAGGATGATAATTTACATCAATAATTTAGAAAGAGAAAGGGAGTGTTAGGAAATGAATCAAATCTCTATTGTAAAGGCTGTTCATCAATCCATGGTCGGCGCCCAGCTAAATGTAATGGCATTGGAATACATGGCGTTTCCACTTGCAGGATCTGAGGAGAAGAACACAGTCGAAGAGACATTTTGTACGCTATGGCGGCAGGGGAACAACCGTTTTAGTCATCAATACTCTTATGAAGCTCAAATGGACGGGAAAACTTTAGGGATGATTACTTGCTATCCCATACCCGTTTTAAATCGTCTTGCCTGGCCCACTTTTAAACAGCTGCTTTCATTCCGAAAGCTTGGTCATGTTGTTTATAACATTCTGAATATCAAAATGTTTTATTCCATGATTACTATGAAGGAGGGAGAAGATGATGAGTTTCACATCGGAACAATCGCCTTATTGCCCGAAAGTCGGGGACTGGGGATAGGTACCAGACTTCTTGAGTTTGCCGAGGAACAGGCTTCCCTGCAAGGATTTTCCAAATGCTCTCTGACGGTAAAGAAAGAGAACCAACTTGCCATTAAATTGTATCAGAGGATAGGCTACCAGATTACAGGTGAAATCAATAAACCAAAGTTATCGTTGTACAAAATGGTCAAAAATGTAGAACCTTGCAACCGTTTATAAAAAAAGTTGTACCTTATTACTTCTTATATTAAAGATTAAGTGAGTTTTAATCAAAAACAATGCAATCACTCCATATGGTTTTTATCTTTATAAAACAGCGCAATATCCAAGTATCAGCAGTGTACCAGAGACTCTTTACTATGAAAGGTACAATGATGATTATTGGTTTAAAGGTAATCTAAAATTAAAGAGTGTTATAGTCAGGCGTAGACGCATAAAAGAAACTGGGAAGAAATGAGTGAGATTTATAATAACAATTACCTAACTAATTTAGTTAGGTAAACCGAAATTCTTTTCCATCATACTCTTAACGCAAATAAGCAAATGATTTCCATGGTTTAATTCGAGATTTAGTGTTCATGTTTAGGAAAAACATTAAAGGAACTTCTATAGTTACAATTTAGAAGATAATATTTCAAATTGTAAGGGAACAGTTATTCATTTAAATAAAGTAAATGTTTATCTTTAAGGTAATAATAAACAATTAGACAAAAGCGAGGTAAATAATATGACTTTTGAAGAAAAATTACAAGCATATGCAGAACTTTTGGTAAAAGTCGGTGTCAATATTCAACCAGGGCAATACTTATTAGTCAATACATCTGTGGATGCATTGGATTTCGCTCGTAGAGTTGTGAAAGAGGCTTATAAGGCTGGGGCAGGACGTGTTCATGTTAACTTATCAGATGATGAGATGGATCGTGCTTACTTTGAGCATGCCTCAGATGAAGAATTTAATCGTTTCCCAGAATGGATAGTCAAAATGAATGATGAGCTGATTGAACGTAAAGGAGCACTATTAATGATAGATGCTGCAGACCCTGATAAATTTACAGGTATTTCAGCAGATCGTCTAGCTACCTATCAAAAGGTAGCAGGAGCTGCTCTGAGAAACAATCGCAACGCAGTAATGAAGGATTTAATAGCTTGGTCGATGGTAGCCGTTCCTTCATCCAAGTGGGCATCGAAGGTGTTCCCGAACTTAGCAGCTGAGGATCAAGTACCAGCATTATGGGAGGCTATTTTTAAAGCTGTTCGTATCGGTGAAAGCAATGCTGTTGAAAAATGGCGTGAACATGTAACAAATTTAGAATCTCGTGCGGTCCTACTAAACAATAAAAAATATGCGAAGCTTCACTATACAGCGCCAGGTACTGATTTAACAATTGCATTAGCACCACAGCATAAATGGATTACGGGAGGTGGCATAACGCCAGATGATACGATCTTTATGGCTAATATGCCGACAGAAGAGGTTTATACGTTACCGATGAAACAAGGTGTAAATGGCTATGTAAGCAATACAAAACCATTAGTTTATCAAGGGAATATTATCGATGGCTTTAAACTGACATTTGAAGAAGGAAAAATTGTTAAAGCTGAAGCACAGTCAGGACATGATTTATTACAGGAGCTAATTAATGTGGATGAAGGCTCTTGCTATTTAGGTGAGGTAGCACTTGTACCACATGAATCACCAATTTCAGCATCGGGGATTTTATATTTTAATACATTGTTTGATGAAAATGCATCGAACCATTTAGCAATTGGTAAAGCTTATCCAACTTGCTTAGAAAGTGGAAGAGATTTAGAAAACGATCAGCTTGAAGCGTTAGGTGCAAATATTTCAGTAACACATGAGGACTTTATGATTGGCAGCGGTGAGATGGACATCGATGGTATTTTACCAGATGGAACTGTAGAGCCAATTTTCCGTAAAGGTAGCTGGGCATTTTAAGCTTTTGATAGGAAGAAAGGAGTGGGCCAATGAATTTCTGGGAAGTTGTTTTGTTAGTTGTAAATTTTAGTCTATTGAGTTGGATACTGTTAGTAGGCAGGGGAACGAAAAAGTGGTCCAAATTAGCATCTTTGGTTGCTATTGGAATGGTTATAATGCAGCTATTGGCAGAAGGTTTTAGATGGCAGATGATTCCAGCTTATTTATCCCCAGTTATCTTGATTATATGCTATTTATCAGCTGAGCGGAAAAAGGGGTTCAGAAACAGGAGTATATTCATAGTTAAGTCTTTGTTATTGTTCATCTATATTTCTGTAGCAGTTACGTTACCCTTACTAATGCCAGTATTTTCATTTGAAGAACCAACTGGCCCACATATGGTCGGTACGAAACTATATCATTGGGTCGATTATCAGAGAAGTGAACCATATTCGAAAAATCCAACCGACCGACGTGAACTGATGGTGCAAATTTGGTATCCTGCAGCTGATGAAAAAAGTAATGGGAATCGAGAACCTTATATTGGGAACATGACAGAGCTTGCTAAGGGACTGGAAAATGCATTGTCCATTCCTGCATTTGCATTCAGCCACCTGGGCTTGGTAAAATCGCATTCGTTTAAGGATGTAAAACTATCAGACTCAGAGAATCATTATCCCATATTAGTATTCTCCCATGGTTTAAGTGGTTTTCGTAATCAAAACACGTTTGAAGTTGAGGAGTTGGCTAGTCAAGGATATATTGTTCTAGGTATCGATCATACATTTGATGCTGCAGCTACCGTCTTCCCAGATGGTCGAACTGCTTACGCGCAGTCCCTCAATTTAACTGATTTTGACGAACGCGATCGCCACATCAAATTATGGAAAGAAGATGTCACTTTTGTACTTGACCAGTTAGAGAAGCTTAATCAAAACGATGAGACTGGCTTCTTTACAGGAAAGATTGATATCTCGCGTATTGGAATGTTTGGGCACTCTTACGGCGGGGCTACCGCAGCACAAATACTTGCAGAAGACTCTCGTGTCAAAGCAGCTATTGATATGGATGGTACATTATATGGGGAAGTATTACCTGAAAGTGGGATTGGAAAACCATTTCTGCTCATGAGTGCAGACATTAATGAAGATTCTGATGAAGATTCCTATAAAGACAAGGTTCGCAATGAACGTGGGTTAGCTGGCGGTGGTATGTCAATGGTCATTCCCAATACGGACCATACAAGCTTCACTGATTTTCATTTGTTTTCCCCTCTGTTGCGGAGCCCAGGTGAAGATCCAAAGGAAGTTCATCGCATTATCAACGAATTCAGCCTGGCATTTTTTGACCAGTATGTAAAACAGAAGGACGACGGCTCCACCCTAAAAGGGCTGACGACCAAATACCCGGAAGTGAATTTTAAAATAAACCGATAACTAGAGACTAACTTCATTAAAAAATATTCTGAAATTAAATGAAGTACAATCGGAATTCAACTATTGGTGATAAAGAGGAAACACCAGAATTTTTTCCTAAAATGAAGCAAATATATGAAACAGGTAAAATCAATTTGAGCTTTCCAATGATTCACAATACGGAGCTGTGCTTGCCATCCATGCGCCGATAATGGAGCAAGAAAACAGTTGAGAATCATTAATAGCTTATTGAAGTGACAAGATGATCAAATGGTCATTACTGTGTTTGACTTTGATTTATCTCTGTAAATATATATGTACATATTTATAATTTTAACCCTTTCGTTGATAAGAAAGGGTTTTTATATATATGTTCATTTACGCGTAAAAGATTATGGACATAAATCTTAATTGTTATCGAAGTAAAGATGAAAACAAAGTAACGGAATAAAATTATCGCAACAATAACTATGAACATTAATAACATAAAGACCTTTTCCAAATCGTACGATTCTTTTTTTAGTTCTTTATAATATTTTGTTGTCACACCGTACTGTATATCAATAATCTTGCACGTGTGATACAAGAAACGACGTATTCTTATGCACTTTTACTTATTTCGATGGTTTATATTGCCATATAGGACTTTAGGCAGTTGAGTCATTTCCGTCTTTCCTATAATATGTAATTGAAAGTGATAATCATTATCAATTGTTGTTAGCACCACATTTGTTTCTATTCGCTTCTTATCATCAGTCTTTCTAATTAGGGAGACTAATTTTTTTGTCAGTAAGTGATAATCATTATCATTTGGTAGGGAGAAGGCTTTGTGAAAGGATGATTAATTACATGCAACAGATAGCTAAACAGATTGCAGAAAATGCAACGTTTCAGGCGTTTATGAATTGTTATATACGAGAGGTGAGTAGCGGACATTCGGTCAGAAAGGAGGAGTGGATAAAAGAACAGCGACTATCTATCCTGATTACAGAGGCACATATGTTAGAGATTGAGTTGCCTATCCAAAACACACGTTTTGCATTTGGCATGGAATACAAATCTCTAGTTGGAAGACATATATTTGGTGTCTCATTGAAGTATTGTACGAAACAAAAACAATGGCTTGTCGAAGATAAATTAACGATACTCATCACGCTCATTCAGGAACTACATTTTATGGCTAAGGCGGATGGATGTCTTGGACTTTCTACCCATTTTGATGAGCTCATTCTTCGCATAATAGAGAGCTATCAAACGATGGCAAATTATATTGAAAAGAGTTTGGAAGATAAGAAACAAAATGGAGCTAACTGTACGTTTATTGAAGCTGAGCAGTCTCTCTTACTTGGCCATTGGCTTCATCCGACACCTAAAAGCAGACAAGGGATGGCAGATTGGCAACAAACGAGTTTTGCTCCAGAGTTACAAGGTTCTTTCCAACTTCACTATTTTCGTGTCGACCGTAAAATTGTGAAAGAGTCTTCTGTATTAGAAAAAAGTGCAAGTGAACTCATTACTCAGTCATTAACAAAATCACAACCTGATTTTGTTATGTCGGAGAAGCATTGCCTCATTCCGATGCACCCACTTCAAGCACAGTGGCTTTTACAGCAACAGTATGTAAAAGAAGCGATTGCTGAAGGGTTGATAAAATACGAAGGTGCGCTTGGGGCATTTTATACAGCAACCTCTTCAATTAGAACTGTATATAGCCCAAATGAAGAAATGATGTATAAGTTTTCAATTCCTGTAAAAATAACGAATTCATTGAGGGTAAACAGAACTCATGAACTAAAAGCGGGAATTGTTATGGCTCGGTTAATGAATAAGATTGATTTCTTACAGAACCATCCATCTTTCCGGATGATTGATGACCCAGCCTATATGACTGTAGAGTTCCCAAATCAGACGGAGTCAGGGTTTGAGGTTATTTTTCGCTCAAACGTATTTCCTAAAGGGCATGATGAAGGAATATGCATGATCGCTACTCTTGTGCAAGAGCCCTTGCCAGTCGAAAAATCAAAACTGTGTCAGCTCATTATGAAAATCTCTCAATCAGAATTCCGCTCAATAGAGAGTGTAAGTTTAGACTGGTTTAAAGACTATTGGAAATGTGCTATTGAATCATTATTAAGATTATACGATGAGCATGGGATCGCTCTCGAAGCACACCAGCAAAATAGTCTGTTAAACATTTCTTCTGGGTATCCAACTATTTATTTTTATCGTGATAACCAAGGTTATTACTTATCAAAAACATATAAAGAAGTACTTCTTTCAATAGAGCCTTCTTTACATGAAACAGCTGAGCTATTTTACGAAGATGCCCTTATTCATGATAGATTTACATATTATTTGTTTATGAATCAACTGTTTCCCGTTATATCTCGATTTGGAGCAGATCAGCTAATCGATGAAAAAATTCTTTTGAAGTGGTCTATCGATCAACTGCACTTATTAGAAAAAGAATTTACAGGTTTCGGGAAGGCATTTGTTCGTAACATTCTAAAACAAGAAGAGCTTGCGTTCAAAGCAAATTTATTAACAAGGTTTCATGATGTAGATGAACTAGAAGCCGAACTTGAACAAGCGGTATACACGAAAATTCCAAATCCATTTGTTCTTCAGCATGAGGAGGCAGAATATGCAGAAGTTACAGCCTTTAACTTCTAAACAAGGAGAACTACGTGTAAGGCGGCAACTTGTAGAGGCCATGATTTTTGAAGGACTAATCAAATATGAAGAAACACGTTTAGATAAATGGACTTCAATTTTTACTCTTGTTGGTCAGAAGTGCACCTATCGTTGTGAAGGGAGAAGAATGGCTTTTGATCGCATCCGTATAAATGGGGATAGTATTTTTCTAGTAGGAAAAGATGAAACGTTACTAGAAGCAACGCTTGAGGATCTAGTAGATGAATTACTTTCAACTAGTAAAGACAAAGTTCGGTTACTGAAAGAACTTCATTTGACGAGTAAGCTATGTGAATGGAATGATCATCATCTCCAAATGCCGATGTCGAGAAGAAATTCGAGCTATGAGGAATTAGAATCAGAAATCATTGAAGGACATCCATATCATCCTTGTTTTAAATCCAGAACCGGTTTTACGATCGACGACCATAAAGACTATGGCCCTGAGGCAAAGCAATCTTTTACCCTTCAATGGGTTGCAGTGAGAAGAAGCTACGTACGAATATCTGTTCTTGAAGAGGAAGAGAGCTTTTGGAAAAGGGAGCTAGGGCATTTGCTATGGGGAGACCTTCTTGCAACGCTTGCGGTATTCGATGGAACATTTGAAGAATATACGTTTTTACCTGTTCATCCTTGGCAATGGCATAACATGAAACATGAACTAGCTGGATTAATGGAGCAAAAAGATCTAATACCTCTAAATGTGAAAGGAGATTACTATAGGGCAACCCAATCAGTGCGAACATTATGGAATTTTTCAAATCCAAAAAAGGCGCAATTAAAATGCTCGATGAATATGGTGAATACCTCTTCATTACGAAAATTACATTCTCATGCTGTTTGTGCCGCTCCTCATATTTCAGCATGGCTTAAACGGGTGATTCAATTAGACGACTATTTACAAAAGGAAGCGTCTCTTATTGTATTGGAAGAATATGCAGGGATTATTTTTGAACCGAATCCAAAAAAACATAGTAGCAAACTAGAAGGTCAGCTTGGCTCAATATGGCGAGAAAGTGTGCGCACGTATATGAAGGATGAAGAGGAAGCGGTACCGTTTACGGTACTAATGATGATGGAGTTAGATGGGCGTCCATTTATTGATGATTGGCTTTGCCGATATGGAGCGGAGGAGTGGGTAAAACGCTTGATCGAAGTGAGTGTTATTCCCGTGTGGCACTTGCTTGTCGCTCACGGTATTGCTGTTGAGGCACATGCGCAAAATATGATTTTATTACATCAAAATGGGTGGCCAACACGAGTTGTACTGAGGGATTTCCACGACAGTATTGAATATATGGAAAAATTCATTGCAGACAGTAGCCTCATTCCAGAATTTGAAACGATACACGAACGTTATAAAGATGCACCTGTCGATCATTATTATTGGATGTCTTCTGTAGAGGCTTTACGAGAGTTAGCTATGGATACACTATTCGTATTTCATTTAAGTGAACTATCTTATTTGCTAGAAGAGCAGTATGGATTTGCAGAAACACGTTTTTGGAGTCAAGTTAAGAACGGACTTCAGAAGCACTTTGAACGCTTTCCATCATTATGCTCAAGAAATGAACAGCTTCAGCATACTAACACACATATTTATGTTGAATCTTTGCTAACAAAGAAAGTTCAAAATCAAGAAGAAGGTATTTTTCGACATATCGTCAACAATACGTTGGCGCAAGCGGATGAAAAGGGGAAATGATGATGTTTTATGTCAATGATCAATTTTATACAGTAGAAGATATCGAGAAGCAATTTGAACTATATGAAAGCTTACCTCATCTAAGGGAGTGTAACAATCGCAGACTAGCTATTTGTATGGATGATACTTTCCAATATATAGCTCTTTGTTTATACATTCGCGGAAAAGGTGGATCAGTTGTCCCAATCCATCCAGCGACGCCAAAAGAGGGATCTGTACGGCTTGCTTCTTCAGCAGGTAGTCATCTTTTGTTGTTCCAATCAATCGATTCTTTCATCGAACTATCAAATCATTCCAACAACCAAGAAGGAGTATTAGTTCAAATGAGCTCAGGTACAACAGGTGCTCCAAAATGTATTGAACGAACGTGGAGTTCAGTGGAAGAAGAGATTGAAAGTTATGTGAAGACGTTACCTGTCGATTCCTTGACAAATTCTGTTGTTGCTTGTCCGGTTACTCATTCTTATGGATTCATCTGTGGTGTCTTAGCTTGCATAAGAAGGGGAGCAAAGCCAGTTATTATTACGAATAGTAATCCTAAATATATATTGAAAAAGCTAAAAGAATATCCTAAGCACATACTTTATGGGGCTCCAACGTTACTTTATACATTAAGTAAATTATTACCTATTCATCAACAATTTGATCGTGTGATGACGTCAGGAACTGTGATGCCACATAGCTGGTTGACATCATTAAGAGAGAAATCACGCCAAGTACTACAGCAGTATGGATGCTCTGAATCGGGGTGTGTTGCAATTCACCCTAATGTGGAAGATCCGAAAGAAATGGGTTACCCCCTTCCTCATGTGAAGGTGACAGCTGGTAACAAACAAACACCGAGCGAAATTATCATTGAATCGTCTACACAAACAATTTATACGAAAGATCTTGGCTATATAGAAGATAATGTTCTTTCATTTCTTGCAAGAATAGATGACACGATTAATGTAGCTGGCTTGAATGTGTATCCGCAAGAAGTTGAAGCTGTATTAATGGGCGAGCCAAGAATAGTCGAAGCTGTCGTATATAAGAAACAAGACAACTTATCAGGAGAGCGAGTATGCGCACTATATGTGTCTAGTGAACCAATCGATAATATGGAACTTAGAGAATGGTGCAGGAAATATCTCGCGCCACATCAAATTCCGGTGGAGTTTGTGTTTGTTCATGAAATTGAAAAGCTGCCTAATGGAAAAGTAAGTAGAAAAAAACTTGGAGGCATACCAGTATGACGCGTCAACAATTGATGAAGAGCATCTATGAAATTATGGAAAATTCATTAAAGTTGCAGACACTGTCCTCTTTTAATGAAGATGCCCGATTAAATGAGGATTTGTATATGGATTCAATTATGGTCCTTCAACTGATTCTTCATATAGAGTTGGATCTTGGTATTCCCATTCCCGATGAGGTTCTCGTTCCGAAAGATTTCAAAACAGTAGGAACACTAGCAAGCTTTTTAGAAAAACAGCAAAAGGTAGAATAATCGGAGGCTAAAAATGATAAAAGTTCATTGTTTTGTAAGCTGTGTTTGTGAGGTTATTAAGAAAACGAAAGGCGTCGATCATAGGCCCTACTATTTTGGGGTATGGGACGCAGATTTTGATGTGCTCGAAAACGGAGTGCTAACATACCACTCTGATCAAATTGATCATCACTTCTTTCAAACATGGTATGAAATGCTCTATGGAATCAAGCTATACAAATGGTATGACGAAAAGCAATCAAAACAAGAAAATATAAACAAACTGCTAGGATTATTAGAGAATAAATCTCCACATCAACATGTGATGGTGATGCTTGATTTATCGATGCTTCCAGATCGAGAGAATAAATTCCATCAACGTCCATTCCCTCATTATGTGATGCTAGAATCGACAGAAAATGAAGAAGAATGGTTTATGTATGACCCCGATTTTCGCTGGGAAGGGATTTTACCGAAAGAGAGAATTTTAGCTGCAATTCAAGAGCCAACTGTCGAAGGTGGCTATTACTTTGATGCAAAGACGATTATTGCTCCAACTACAGAGACGGTTGAAGCCTATTTTAAAACATGTATAAAGCTTCATTGTAATCCGTTGACAGATGCAATTACCGAAATTATTAAAGAGTATATTGCAGGAAAAGAAACTATGTCAAAGCTTCCGACTGCTTTAAAACAATTGCCGGTTATAGCGATTAGAAAGTATGCATATGAGCATGCGTTTGCATTTTTTTGGGAAGCACTAGGCCGCGATGAGGAAGGCTTTGACAAATGGTGTGATGATATTGAGCGTCTAGTGAATGGCTATACAACGATTCAGTATCGAGCGATGAAACTGGCGATGACGCAAGATTTATTATTAGCGGAAGATATTTTTGTGAAGTTAGAAGAACAAAATCTCCTTGAGTTCAAAATTAAGCAAGGATTACAAGAATGCTTTCAAGCATGGTTAACATTACAGCACAAGAAAGAGGTTATAATATGAAACTATCTATCTGTACAATCTCGTTTCGGCACCATCTCCACTCGATTGACCAATTAGCCCAATTTGCAAAAACGCAAGGTTTTCAAGGAATCGAGCTTTGGGGTGTTCATGCAAAGAACTTGGCAGATGAACTTCATTATGGAGCAGATTGGCTAAGCTCCTACGGTTTGGAAACGAGCATGCTTAGTGATTATTTGCCATTAGAAGCACCAGTTTCTGTGATGATGGCTGAAACAGAGAGGTTATCTTCCCTTGCAAGGCGCTGGGGAACAAATAAGATTCGTACATTTGTAGGAAAGAAGGGCAGCTCAGACACGAGTAAAAAAGAAAGAGAAGAACTTATTTTTAGACTTAGAATGCTCTGTGATTATCTTGAGTCAAAAGGACAATATTTGCTTGTTGAAACTCATCCGAACACATTGACAGATAATCTACCTTCAACAATGCAGTTACTCGAAGAAACGAATCACTCAAGCCTACGAGTGAACTTTGACGTTTTACATATATGGGAATCTGGGATGGACCCTATTGTCGCCATGAAGCAACTTCGTCCTTATATCTCACATTTTCACTTTAAAAATATTGCCTCACGTGCACAACTTGGTGTTTTTGCTCCTAACAATGTTTATGCTGCAGCAGGATCTAGAGAAGGGATGGTTCCATTGTTTGAAGGTGCAGTTGATTATGGTGAATTCCTAGCAGAAGTAGATTCGAACATGGAGGTAGATGCGTCATTGGAATGGTTTGGAGCCAATGTGAAGAGCGTATTAGCAAAAGATGTTCAGGAGGTTAAGAAGTCGTTGCAGTTGGTGCAAATATAAGGCTGCTTAAAACATATGCATAAATCACAAGAATAGATTATGTAATAGATAAATGTTCGCTTTCGTAGATAAATAAGCTGACGGTCCATGCCGGACGTCAGCTTATTTTAATAGGTTAAAGCGAACATTGTGTACGTTGGCAGTAGCAGAAATGATCTAGATGGCTAGGACGTCCTCATTTTTATAATTATCTGCCATAATTAAATCTCTATATGAAACTTAAAAAATTTGTTCTGCTACCAATTCTGAAAGAGTTTTAATTCCATAGTCAATTTCATTTAAGGTTGCATAAGAATAAGAAATTCTTAAATATTGATCAGAGTGAAACTCATACAAATCTCCAGGGTGAACAAGTACTTTCCGACTTAAGGCTTTAGTAAAAAGCTGGTACATGGATATACCTTTATTTAACTTAAGCCAGATGAAATATCCGCCTCTAGGGATATTCCATGTACCGATTCCGGTAAAATATTTCTTTAATGCTTCAAGAGCAACATCTCTTCGGATCTTAACATTTTTCCTCATTATATCGTTATGCTGATAATAAAGACCACTAGAGAATAGTTCTGTGGTTACATTCTGGGAGAGTGAGCTGGTTCCATAATCAGTTTGCATTTTTATATCTGCCAATCTTTCAATGACTTTTTCTGATCCAACAATCCATCCAATCCTGAGACCAGGACTTAAATTCTTCGATATTCCACCAATATATAATACAAGTCCATTGTTATCAAATGCCTTTATTGGCTGTGGAGGTTGTTCATCAAACCAAAGCTCCCTATATATATCATCCTCGATAATAGGCAAACGTTCCCTATCACACGCATCAACAAGCGTTTTTCTTCTTTCAAGTGACATGACACTCCCGGTAGGATTTTGAAAAGTAGGTATTGTAAAAAGCATTGCTCCTTTTCTCCGACTATGTCGATCAACCAATTCTTTTATTTCTATACCTTCTTCATCCAGCTTAATTCCCGAAAGCTGCATTCCGAACGATTGAAAGGTTCTAAGAGAGTATAGGTAGGATGGCTTTTCAACATATACTACTGAGTTCGTGTGCAAAAGGCCAAGGGAAATAAGCTGCAGTGCCTGCAAAACACCAGAGGTAATCAAAACTGAGGATGGATCAGCTTCTATCCCAATTGTTTTAAGGTATGTGCATACCTCTCTTCTTAGATGGATATTTCCTTTTGGTTCTTCATAACCCAGCGATGCCATAGACTTAGACAGTTTTTTTAGTACGCCCTGAATCATTTTGTTAGGTATTAATTCAGGGGAAGGTTCGCAGGACCCCATTCGGATGATATCAGGTTGGAATTCAGCCTGATTGATCTGCTGCATTATATTTTGATTTGTTTGATGTAATCCCGAAGATATATAGGGAAGCCAATTATGTGAATGATTAGTGGACATTAATGTCCATGTATTGTTTATTACTTTTGTACCTCCTCCAGCATTACCGCTAATAAGGCCTTCAGCTGTAAGCTCTTCAAGGGCAGATACTACGGTACTTCTGTTTACACAGAAAATTTCAGAAAGTGTCCGCTGACTTGGCAATTTGAAACCAACTGGCCATTCTCCAGCTGCTATTTTATCTTTTATGAAGTTAACAATCTGTATATTCAATCGATAAGGACTATTTCTATCAGGTCTCCAGTTGATATCTAACATGAAATTCCTCCAAAATCATAGTACTTGTACTTTATCATTTGGTTGGTTAAATAACAACCAAGAATGGTTGGATACTTTTTTTTGTTGTTCAAATACAATTACATTAACAGATAATAAAAATTTAAAGGAGAATGATAACTATGGTACCAATAAGAATTCTAAGTGATAATGATGTTAAGAACATTCTTGATATCAAGAATACAATAGCATGTGTTGAAAAAGCCTATGCGCTTAAAGCCAACGATCAGGTGAGACTATTCTCCATGGTATCTGAGGTGATTTTTGAGGGTAGGGCAGAAATGGATATTAAATCAGGGATGCTTAATGAAGAAGATGTGTTTGGATTAAAACTCGTTTCATGGTTTGGTGATAATAAAAATCAAGGGCTTCCAGCTATAACTGGGCTGACTATGTTATTTGATTTGAAGAATGGGTTTCCTAAGGCAATGATCAACGCAAGTTATTTGACAGGAATGCGTACTGGAGCAGCAGGTTCAATAGGCGTGAAACACCTGTCAAAACAAGATTCAAAAACACTAATGATTGTAGGTACAGGAGTTCAGGCGATTTTTCAAATAGCAGCCACTCTATCTCAAGTTCAGACAATCAACAAGGTATATATATATGACCCCGTAAAATATGAAAATGCATCAAAATTCCAGTATTCAATAAAGACGGAACTAGATAAAATCATAAATGATATCAACGATACTTATAATAAGAGCTGGAAACAAAGAATTGAGTCAGTTCAGTTTGTAGCTGTAGAAAATCCAGTGAAAGCTTTGGAAGAAACCGATGCAGTAATTACGATAACGCCTTCGCGAAAACCACTGATTTTTAAGGAGTGGATTAAGCCAGGCATACATTTCAGCTGTGTGGGGGCAGACATGACTGGAAAACAGGAAATAGATGAAAAGATCTTTGAGGTAGCTTCTGTATATGTAGATGATAGTACACAAGCATCGACAGTCGGAGAAACACAAAGTGCTATTAGGGCTGGTATATTAGGCAAAAACAATTTGACTGAAATTGGACAATTCATACTTGGAAATGCGAAAGGACGTACAAGTGATGAAGAAATTACGATTTTTGATAGTACTGGCATAGCATTGCAGGATCTTGCAGTTTCAAAATATATTGTATCAAAAGCAGAAGAAATGAATGTTGGGACAATCGTGCAAATATAAAATCGATATACAATTTGGAGGGATCATATTATGAAGTTAAAAGTTTACACATTAAATTCATTTGCAAAATCCATTGAGGGAGGCAACCCTGCCGGAGTGGTACTTAGCGCTGATTATCTATCAGATGAGGACATGAAAAAAATAGCAGGTATCATCGGTTTTAGTGAGACTGCTTTTGTCATGAAGTCAGACCTTGCTGACTTCAAGGTTAGATTCTTTACACCTAATGAAGAGGTTGATCTTTGTGGCCATGCAACGATAGCAGCATTCTATACACTTTCAAGCCAAGGATATATTAAACCAGGAAAATATTCTCAAGAAACAAAGGCTGGAATTTTAAATGTAGAAGTAATGGAAGACCTATCAATTATGATGGATCAAAATGCTCCAAGCTATTATGAAATAATAGACAAGGAGGAAATTGCAGATTCCTTAAATATTACTGTAGATGAAATGTTGGGGGATCTACCAGTGCAAATTGTATCTACTGGCCTTAGAGATATGCTTGTACCGATTAGAAACTTAGATATATTAAATTCTATAAAGCCAGATTTTGAAAAAGTAACAAATATCAGCGGTAAATATAATACCATTGGTTATCATATTTTTACCCTTGAATCACTAAAGGGTTCAAATGCTCACTGTAGAAATTTGGCACCTTTATATGGAATTTCAGAAGAATCTGCAACTGGTACATCCAATGGTGCCCTTTCATGTTATCTATATAAATATGGTAAAATCAAACCTGAACATGTTATTAATATATCTGTTGAGCAAGGTTACTCTATGAAAAAACCTTCAGAAATAGTTATAGCGTTAACCACTCAAGGGAAAGAAATTATTGAGGTAAAGGTGGGCGGAAAAGCATTGAATTTTTCTGAAACAGAGGTTGAAATATAATTGTAGAATATAAATTTCTAATAAATTGAAATAATAAGATAGCCGGATTAGGTGTTATGTTACATCTAGTATGGCTGTTTTTTTCTTAATTAAATATCCTTGGTAATATGTTGGCTATTATTATAGCCAATTATATTTTTAAGCATAAATTCGGGCTACATACAAAGGCAACCCCTATATCAAAGGGCGACTTAAGAGGTCTAAACCCATTATTTCTACGTGTTAGTATCATCTTTCTATTACAATGCATAAATTCTGCTTGTCTTCAGGCTTTGTGCATATGTCGCTAAGGCAGGACGCCTACTTCGCTTAAATTAGACAGTGAGGTACGTTGAAATGTCATGGCACTATCTGAATAGAGTATTAATGGGCCAGTAACGTGGGCAGGTCCTATTGGGTGTATTACCGCATATATAGTAATGTTCTTTCGGGAATATAGAAAATTTAAAAGAGATACTAAAGAATCAAATAAACTATTACATAATAGAGGGAGTTTTTAATAGTATTAAGAATTTCGTTTCTTATTTACTAATTTTTTAACTTTGTGAATAAATAAACTTAAATAAACGGGTGCGTTAATTAAAGATAACTGAGTTGCATAGGCAGCTCTTTATTTATTGAACTAATGGTGAAGAATAGTTTAACAATTTATATGGATTTTTATGGTAAAATATTTAGCGAGGTGGGGGGATTTGTTCAAAGAAGAAAGAAAATTTATAAATAGTTTATCTAAAAGAACTAAATTTGTTTCTTTAGGCGTAATCATAATTCTTTTGAGTATTTTTATTGTGGATTTTTCCTTTAAATTTTTCTTGATATGTTATTTGCTTGGAGTATTTTTAATCTTTATCAGTGATCTAATTGATATAGAGAAGTTTAATAAAAACGCAATAGGAGAGATAACTTCAAGTTTTGGATTCGTATTGATTATGTTAGGGGTATTTGCACCACTGGGAATTAATACCAACTTTCATTATGGCACGATAATAGGGCCTTTTTTAATGTTAATTGGAACAACACTAAAGAGTCTAGGGAAGAAAAAAGGTTCTTAAACTAACGGAGGGCGATTGTTCAATTAGAGTAATCGCTTCTTGTGCTAACGGAGCAGGTTAATACTATACGTGGAAATAATAGAGAGGATGGTATTATTGGAAGTCCGATAAATGGCAACTGCATTTCTAATTCATCATGGAAGTGTATTAATGATGAAAAAGGAAAATAGTAAAATCTTTAATTTTGAATTTTGGGGTGGAATTGGAGGTCATATGGAATCTAATGAAATTAATTCACCAATGTAGGCTAGTTACAGGAGATTGAAGAAGAGACAGGCTTTAAAAAAGACGAAATCAAAAACTTTAGGCTTAAATATATTCTGCTTGTAAAAAATAGCGGAGAAATACGTCAACAATATGTTTACTTCGGAGAAACAAAGCATATGAACTTTATTCCATCTTACGAAGGAGAGTTATTTTGGGTTCCTAAGAATGAATTATCGCAACCGTATCCATCAATTGAAACAAATCAAATTAAATGGTCGCCAACATCAAATCAACTAGCTTACAATTCGAGAGGTATCCTAAATGTTACAAAAACAAAAAATGGGCGACCACACGGCTTTGAAAATGTATCTCTAGGTGTAAGTGATTTTGAATGGTTCCCCGACGGAAAAGCGTTTATCTTTTCATCTCAATCTAATTTACTTCCTACTGGGTGGGAACCAGTTCGTCTTTTTAAAGTGCCCGTAGATGCCAATCTAGATACGAATAAAATCAAGCCTTTTTACACCATTCAAACAAATACAACCGACTTATTTGCAATTGATGCAGATTATTTTAAGTGGAGCCCTGATGGTAGCTGGGTTAGCTTTCTATTAGCACCAACTGCGTCTTGGTCTAATGATAGCAATACATTAGCTGTGCTTTCAGCAGCTGGAGATCAATTTTAAGTTATAGGGAAAATGCTTGGGTATGAAAAATGGATAAAGTGGGCTCCTACAAAGAATCAACTAGCCTTCATATCGGGTGAGGGAAGATTTTTTGTTTTAAATTAAAGTACAAAAGTTACCGAGATTCCTACATTGAATAAACAAAAGGACTACACACGACGCTCAATGTATAAAAAGATTGAGCGTAGTATTTTGATCCTAAAAAGGAATTATTAAACCTGTATTCATTTAAGACAATAATTGAATTTCTATTACTCTTCTTTTTTAAGATTTAAGAAATTACTAATTACCTTTATATATTCATTTTTTGGATATTTCTTATATAAATCGCTGGATAATCGAATCGGGTCGCCAAAAAAGTATCGCTCATATTGGGTTTGTCTTGTTCCAAATGAACTCATTGTTAGATCCCAAGCTAAACGAAATATTTTTACTCGTTCCTCTGCGGTCTTAGTTGCTCCTTGAAGATAAAAATCTAAGTCATTTCTAATAATAGAATGAAATGCTTTCTCGGTTGGCAATGTAATCATTCCACTAGCTCCGATTAGCTGGATAATTTCAGTGAAACGAGGATAGATTTTAGGAAAGATGTTACCAGCAACTTGAAGCGGGGAAATTTCTGGACGCATATATCCCCATTCATCTAATTTTGCGTTATTTTCAGATTTTTCTAATAAGGCTTTCATCGTTTCTAGACCAATGATGATTTCTGACATCTTTTCTTGGATATGTTGATACTCGCTTATATTAATCGTTTCTATAAGAAGCTCAGCAATACCTAAGACGAACTCTGTTTTTACAATTTGTCTAGTCAATACTTGGTGCTTAGTAAAGGGATGGAAAGAGCTTTGAATTGGGAATTCTCCGGCTACTTCTGCATTGCTGTAATAAAATACCCTATTCCAAGGTACTAATACATTGTCAAAGACGACGATAGAATCCATTTCTTCGAACCGCGAGCTTAATGGATGATTAAAAGAAGATTGTCCGCCGATGAATGTTTCCCTACAAATAAACTTTAATCCTTTGGTGTTAGAAGGGATCGAAAAAGCAAAAGCTTCATCTTCATTAAATAGAAATTTACCTACGCTAAATACTAATACTTCATCTGTTAAACCACCTTGCGTAGCAAGAAGACGTGCACCTTTAACGATGATTCCTTCTTCATTTTTATCAATAACTTTTGCGGCGATTGGCTCATCCGTATTTTCAATGTAGATATAAGAACGATTCACTTGTGGGGTAATAAAGGTATGTGTAAACGACAGGTCATTTTCCCTAGCCAATTCATAAAATGCTTGCAGATTGTTTGGAAAACATTTGTCCTTATTATTTAAAAAGGATACTGAAGAGGCAAAGCTCATTAAAACTGTGTTCAAATAATCTGGGCTTCTTCCCATGATACCCCCTGAATACCTAGCCCAATGTTCAATCATCTTTCTTCTTCTTATTAAGTCCTCTTTCGTTTTTGGTTGCAAATAGGAAAGACCAATAAGCTCTCCTGATACTGGAGAAATAAAAGTCATCTCATCTTTTATTTTTGGATCATGTTGCAAATCATAAAGATCCGCTTTGGACTGAATAAGTCCCTTGAAGGCAGGGTGTTCTGATAACAACCCCTCAATTTTTTCACCGTCGTACCAAATTTCATTATTTAGCTGATTTAATCGGTTAATGTAATCTTTTCCATTAATAGCCCCCATGTTTCACTCCCCAATTTTAATTGATATTTAAATAAAATTATTCGTTTATAGCTGTTTTAACAAGTTAAGTCGTCGAATATTTTATTACTATTACTAAAATTATTCTATGAAACTAGAGCTTGCTAATATTCTTTCTTTAACTACGCAGCATGTTAGTTGAAGAAGAAGGAGGAGAAGGTTACTTTAAACAAAGATACCAAAGTGAAACTATAAATTTCATAACTATCTTGAATGAAATGGATGGCTAGAATCGGGAAGAAAGCCATTATGACTACTTCTTTAAATAATGAGGAAAGTAACTATAAAAGGGTCACCAAGCCAAGGGCGACCCTTAAATCAGAAATGTTAATACCCTCTATTCATAAAAGTAGCGCCGATAATAATTAGAAGTATAAATAGAACAACAATTAAGGCAAATGATGAACCATTACCATATCCGCCGCCATAATAGCCGCAGTTATTTATGCCACCAGCATTTCCACTTAAACTAACGGGAGCTTTAATCGAAGAAGAAAGCAAAATCAGAAGCAACAATCTTTGAGAAAACAGCTATATTAAAAAAGCATGCTTAATATAATTTATGGCATGTTTCTCCATTAAAGGGCATTTTAATGGAGGAAATATCATTAGAAGAATGATTCAATCAAATAGATAAAGAGCACGTTTTGATTAAATTTTTTAAAAACACGCTCTTTCTTTTTGCTTGTTTATCAAGGCTATTATTAAATTCTTAATAAAAGCTACAGACTTTCAACAATATGTTGAAAGTAGAATTGTTAGTTATTGTGGAAATCTAAAATTAATTTTACGTTCTTTTTCATCCCAAATAAGGTGGGCATTAAAAGTTTTCTCTCCTTTTTTAAATCCTTTTATCAAGTCTGTTTCGCCAGCTGCCAAGAGTTTTTTCATATTCGATTGTGAAATAGTTTTTCTTAAAAGTTTCTTTGAAACCGAGAATTTACAATTAGCTGTTTTATAATTTGAACACCCGTAAAAAGTGCCATGATCTATGATTGACCCCTCGCAAAGGATACATTTCCCAACAACTGTTTTTTCTTTGTTATATCTTTTATTGTACGGATTATTTGCAGTGATTTTATCGACTGCATTTTGATTAAATGCCCATTCCTTTTCACGCTTGTTAGCATCTGAAATCAATTTGTCAGCAAGCTTTTTTACTTGCTCCATAAATACTTTAGGAGAAGCGTTGCCTTCACCTATTTCAGAAAGTCGTTCCTCCCATTTGGCTGTCATAGAAGGGGAAGTTAAGATACTTTCACCGAGTGCCTCAATTAGTAACATACCTTTAGTCGTTGCAAAGACTTGGTTTTTCTTAACTTCGATGTAGTTTCGATCTTTTAATGTACCAATAATTCCAGCGCGTGTAGCTTCAGTACCTAATCCTTCCGTTTTCGATAAGACCTTTTCTAATTCCGTATCTTCCAAATGTTTACCAGCTGTTTTCATTACGGTAATCAAATTACCTTCAGAATAACGATTTGGTGGCTGGGTTTCACCTTTTTTTACGTTAGCTTTCGCAACGATACCTTGCTCATTTTCATGTAATAGGGGAAGTAGTTCATCTTTGTCTGTAGGTGAGTTATCTTTAGAATGATAAATAACCTTACGCCAACCTTCTTCCATAAGCACTTTGCCCTTAGAGATGAATTCTGCACGTTTATCGACAAGTGAATGAATCGTTGTGTAAGAAAATATGGCATTGTTGTAATGTGCTGCAATGACTTGTCTTGCAACTAAATCATAAATCCTTTCTTCTTCTGTACTTAGCTTTGCTACGTCTGGTATTTGCTCTGTAATAATAATTGCATGGTGATCAGTTACTTTTTTTTCATTCACATATCTTTTATTATCTATAATTGAACTTGTTGGTGGCGGAAGAAGTCCTTTATATTTATCAATTTTACTTAAATGCTCTAGTATCTTTGGTAGTGTTTTTGCTTCTTCATTCGTTAAAAATTGTGAATCAGATCTTGGATAGGAAACTACGCCCTTTAAATAAAGTTTTTGCAAAATATCCAGTGTATTTTGTGGTGAGAATTTATAGACCTTGTTTGCTGTAGCTTGTAATGCAGATAAGTTGAATAACAATGGAGGAGCGTATTCCTTTGTTTCTCTTTTAATACTATTAATTTCTACATTTTTATTGATACAGAAATTAGCAATCGCAATAGCTTGTCGTTCCTCTTGAACCCTTGAAATGTTATCTTTATGCCATTTTGCTTTTAACATTTTTCCATCAAAATTAAACTCTGTTTCCACTTCCCAAAATGGTTCTGATTTAAAATTCGCAATTTCATGCTCTCTCTTTACTATTAGTGCAAGTGTAGGTGTTTGTACACGACCAATTGAAAATACATCTTTCACACCATTTCGTTTTAGGAGTACCGTGTATAATCTGGATGTGTTGATGCCAATTAGCCAGTCTGCACATGAACGACTTAGTGCTTCAAAATATATATCGCGTGTTTTCTCTTCTGGTAGTAAGTTTGCAAACCCATTTTTTACAGCGTTTTCTGTTAAAGATGATATCCATAGACGTTTCATCGGTTTATTTACACCGCATACTCTCAAAATGGTGCGGATAATTAATTCACCTTCACGTCCAGCATCACCACCAATGATGATTTCTCGAATATCAGGTCTTTTTACTAAACCTTTAATTACATTGAATTGTTTATATTTTGATTTTGTCACTTTATATTCGAATCGATCTGGAATAATCGGTAATGTTTCTAATGTCCATTTCTTCCATGTTGGATTATATTCCTCAGGTGCTTTCAATTCACATAGATGTCCTATCGCCCATGTAATTAGTGCTCCATCTGGAAAATAAGTGTTAGGCTTAACTTCAAAATAACCAGCTTTTTTTGTAAAAGAAAAGGGGGCAGCTAATTTTGCTGCTTGATCTGGTTTTTCTGCAATTACTATTTTCATATATCCTTCTCCTATTAATAATAATTACAACTTCTTGTATATTAATTATAAATTAATTTTCAGTATAACTGTTATATAAATAATTATGGCTATCTTTATTAGGAAATCTAATTTTAATGACTTATAATCTAAGCTTTCATACATTGTAATTAAGTCCATTAGATAAAGGACTTAAAGTGTCGACTTAGAGGAAAGTTTAGTAGAGAAGACTGCAAAGTATTGGATAAATTGAAAACAGGATTACCGTATGACATGAAATCCGATTTTCCAAAAAGAAGCGTGTTTTCAACAACTCTAAAGTAGAGAGCCATAGTGCGATTATACCAACGTATGTAGTACCTAAACTTTATCAAATGATGAGGCCATTGTTTATCATGCTATAAAAAATCGCTTCATTATGCAGTTTACGCCTATTGCAGGATATGAAGAAACTCGAATTACACGAAGGTTAATAGTAGTGATATAAAAGGGGTGTTCGCAACTAAAGGAAAGGTTCAATTAGTAGAAGGGTGGAAAAAGGTTGAAGAAATCAAATCGAATGATATTATTCTTTCACTGGTCAATATAAATGAACCTGTCAATATAGATGAGCATAAAATAACAAATCATGTAACAACACAGCCTAAAAACCATACTGAAAAACCATTATACGAGTAATGGGGACGTGCGGTTATAGGTGTTTTTTAAGATGGGCAAAAACTATAAAACTAGTAATATAATAAATATAAGTATTTTGCCCGTTTAGGGATATTTTTTAATCATTTTTTTTCCAAAGCTACATCTTTTGATTAAACAAGAGTACCCCAACCTTAAAGGAAGGGGTACTCTTTAGTCTAATAGAACAAAAGGGGGAAGATTTAATCGGATAAGTTAGATGCTCCAGTGTCAATTTGTACTTCAAAGTAGCGGTTCCAAGGAAGACTAACATCTGAATCAGTTAATGTAGGAGCAGAATTAAAGAATACTAGACCTAAACTTCTTGGCCCATTAATTTTTTCAATAACACGTCTGCCAGAAAAAGATTTTACAACTTCGTTTTGTGCAGCTTGCATTTGAGTTAACGTGTAATTATCAATAGCTTTTATTTCCGAATCCGTCATGCTACTATTTTTCATGTTCTGAGTATTACCGTTATACTTCATAATTTCATTTTTTACATTTTCTTGTCTATTCGCTTTATAACCATAGTCTTCTGCGATACGGTCAATTGACAATGAAGTAAAAGCCTTAGATGCATCCCTTAGTTTAGTTGAATTTGTTTCGTATTTCATAAAATTCATTCTAGAGCCTGCAGTACCTAAAGCAATTCCCATACGGTTTCCAAAGGTGTTCCAAGCCGAATAGGCAAGCATACGAGATGCATTTGTTCCTGCTAAAATGTTGCTAATGATATAACTATCAGGACGATGTTTTATATTATAGAAATCCAAAACAACTGTAGGTATACTGTTTACCATGTTACTTTCAAAAGCAGAAACTAACGCTCCACGATAAATTGAATCTGGACTTAATGCTAGGATACTTACATCAGCTGAATTTTTATCTGTTACATAAGTACCTCCACTAATTTCAATTTGTTTCTTTAAAGTAGCATGTACACTTTCATAAGCATATTCATCATAAAATTCAGTTGTTTTTCCGTCTGTTCCAAAATACTCAACATAGTATTTTAAAGAAGGCTGATTGTAAAGTTCTTTCGTCATACGAGCTAATAAGTTTAAAGAAATACCGTCAAGATCAGATACAATTTTAGATTTATTGATAAGAACGTTATTTTGTTGCCATGTAAGCCAGTTAATCTCATTCGTTTGAATTGTGTTCGTGCTTGAATCATCAACACCGAAAACAACATAATCGATTTTCCCGGCAGCTGTTTTGTCAACAACTACTTTGTTTAGATCAAACTTTCTAGCTCTAGTTGCATAATATTTAGCTCTAGTTGCTTCAGAAACCTTAGAAGTAGAAAATTGAATTTTTCCACCTGGTTGAGTATTATCTGTTTTAGAAGGAGCAATATCATAGTTAGCTTTAACGTTGGCATGGCTAGAAGAATTAAGAACACGAGGTACCTGTCCAAACGCTCGTAAATTATCATAATCTTCTTGTATCAGACCCTCATATTCTACAGTTGAAGCTAAACGCATAACAGAATCAAAAACATAAAGAGGTTTGTTAGGATAATCATCACGAATTTGATCAATGATATTTAAATTAGTACTTCCTTGTTCAGTTGAGTATGTTGGTGAAAAGCTTCGGGATTCAACTAAACCGCCAGAATGAATCATATCAGCTGAAAGGATAAATCCATCTGCTAAATGCTCATTATCTTTAATCCATTGAATAATTGCAGAAGCATCACCGCCATGTGACCCAGCTCCTGTAGAATTTTTTTGTAAACTAGTAGCAATAATGTTTTTAGGTGGCATGATCAACTTAATACCGGCTGCCGAAGCTGCCTTTTTAACAGTATCAGTGTTCATAGGTCTGTCATCCAAGGGAACTAGCATAACTGTTTTGTTTGGATTAGGTACTTCAGGAATGGCTGCTTCAGCTTTTGTGAAAGAGAAACTGGATAACATGAGTCCAGCTGCTAAAACGGATGCCAAAACCTTTTTCATTTTGTTTTTCAAGATAAACTCTCCTTAATTATTTTTTATTATAAAAACTAAGGGACCGATATAAGATCAATCCTTACTTTTATAATGTAGTTTAATATGTATTTTAATCAATTGACCAAACAGAAAATCCCTTTGGTTCCATTCCTTATACATCCAAAAAGAGGTGAGGAAATAGAACTATTGTTAAAATAACCAATATTAATATTATTATATTACAATTTACTTTTCACTATTTTTTTTGCAATTGATTCGAATTTCATGCTTTTGAAGAAATTACCACAATTAATTTAAAAACAAATGATTTGGTGTTCCGCTACTCCTAAATGATGATTTAACAGACAAGATTAGCTCGCCTTTTAACTAGATATTATATAGGGCAGGGGATAGTCATATGTGGTTTTAAAATAAAGTCGCGATGTTTGTAAAAAAGATGCAATGTTTAAAACAAAGTCACGACGTTTATAAAAATGTTGCGAAGCTTCGCCCCTTTGGATAACTAGAACAAGAATTAAATCAAAAACATACTTGTGTAGATGGTATTGAACTAAGTTTTTACTGCATAGAAGATATTTTAAATACGTCATCTTTTTCAATAATTAGTTTCATACTAAAAACCCATGGAATATGTGTGTTTGGAGAAGACTTGATATCTCGATTACCAAGATATAAAGCAAATGAAGCTTTAGCAAATGAGCACCTAATTCATTTACAAGGTCAAATTAAAAATGCCTGTGATGATCTTCAAGATAATTCAGATATAGAGGATATTAAAGATTGTTGCAAGTGGATTATGAAAATTATAGTAAGAGCAGGACTTGCACTTGTCATAACTAAAGCAAACACATATACAAGGGATTTATATCCTGCTTATAAATTGTTTTCGAAATATTACCCTGAAAAGAAAAACGACATGAAAATAGCACTTGAATATGCCATAGCACCCATAATTGATGTAAACCTATTGTTATCGTTTTTAAATGAATTTGGAACGTGGATGGTTAGTGAAGCTGATAAATGGCTACAATGCTATAACCCTTATAGAGAATTAAACATGAAAATATAATCTAAGTATTAACTTACGAATTCGAATTCTCGTTATGAGCCACAAATGGAGTTAGCTTTGTTAGCCTACATTATCCACCACATACAGAAAAGGTAATCACATCTTAATCAAGTCTAATAGTGATTACCTTTTATTTTTAAGCATTTTTAGTTAGGTTAATCGTATAAATTGATTATTTTCTAATTATGTTGCTCAACAATTGCGCACAATCAAATATTTTTATTTTTTATTTATCTTTAAATTCTTTCCAATATATTGGACGATTTTGCGAAGTTCAGTAGATGATGGACGTCCAAATGGGCTTGTTTGTTTTTGTTGATAGAGCAGTTGTCCATGTTCATCAACAAGGAAAAAAGCTGGCTCTCCATGCGTACCATGGTCCTCATATGGAGCATTTTCTCCATGATAAAAAACATCATATGCTTTTAATGTTTGTAACTCTTCATCAGCTAAGACGATAAAAGTAAGGTTATGCTCATCAACCATTTTCTTCAAATTTTCCAACTGATCTGTCGAAATTGTAATTAAATGTACATTCTTGCCTTCAAAATAACTTTTGTTTTCTTCAAGCTCTTTTAAGTCATGAAGACATACAGGACACCATGATCCTCTGAAAAAGATAATGAGATGCCAACTTTTATGCTGGTTTTGATGGGTTACAAAAGAGAATTCTTCTCCATTAACTGCTGGAAGAGTAAAGTTGGGCACTTTGTCACCCAAATTAAATGTAGACATGCTTATCCTCCTAAATATTGAAAATTCTTATTGAGCCCTGATACTGGTTTGGAACTCCTTTATATTCTTTCCTTTTCTAAATTAGATATGTAAAATTAAATGCCTAACCAAACTGCAAAAATTAGTTTCTTCCAACGAATTCTAAGCCGTCATTTTTTTCGTATTCAGGCTTAGAAAAGTGAAAATGAACGTTGTTATTTTGTCATTTCTTAGCATACTTTATTTCATAGCAAAGCCACTTATTTATATAACTAAAAAGTGGTTTTGCTTTTATGTTGAATTTTTTGCAGACTTTATGGCAAACTGAATACGGAGATAAATCTGAACATGATCCATCTTTCACCTAGTTGCCTAAGCATCTTACGAATAAATTGTTAAGTACGCCATGCTCCATCGGGAACATTATAATTTAGTATTTAAATACTAAAGTTAGTAGGCTAACATATTAGATTGGAGGTAGAAGATTGACTAAAAGGAGATCAGTTGGGTTAGAGTTGCGTACGTTGTCGCTTTTAATGAGAAGACAATTAGATCAAACCACATGTACTATGCTACCGGAAAGAGATAATCTTACTGCCATGCATGGTTGGACGATTGGTTATCTTTACAAGAATCGAGATACAGATGTGTTTCAAAAAGATTTTGAACGAGAATTTTCTATTCGCAAATCAACAGCGTCTAGAATACTGAAATCTATGGAAAGTAATGGATTGATTACAAGGCAAACTGTTCCGTACGATTCAAGACTCAAAAAAATAGTCTTAACAGAAGATGCGCTGAAAATACATGACAGTATTATGACTCGTAGAGCAATACTTGAACAAAAATTACTAACAGGTATCCCGGAAGAGAAACTTGAAGTTTTTTTTGAAGTGGTGGATGCTATGAAAGAGAATCTGGATTCTTGATGAAGATTCTATTTTGAATTATTTTTCATTATATAGTTAGCATGCTAACTAAGTTGAGGAGGACTGCAAACATGCTGAAAATATTTAAATACTTAAAACCAAAAGAATGGACACTAATTGTAGCCAGTATTGTGTTCATTGTAGGGCAAGTTTGGCTAGATTTGAAACTGCCGGATTATATGGCTAAAATTACAACCCTTGTACAAACAGAGGGCAGTAAAACGAGTGAGATATGGACAGCTGGAGGGAAGATGCTTTTATGTGCCCTTGGCAGTATGATTTTGGCAATCATTGTGGGCTATTTTGCAGCAAAGGTTGCAACATCTCTTTCAAAGGAATTGCGAAAAGGAGTATTTAACAAAACTCTATCTTTCTCTATGGAGGAGATTAATGGTTTTTCAATCGCAAGTCTAATTACTCGTTCTACTAATGATATAACACAAATACAGCAAACTGTTGCAATGGGTCTTCAAGTTATGATCAAGGCTCCTATCCTTGCAACATGGGCTATTTTGAAGATCATGGGGAAAAGTTGGGAGTGGTCAGCGGCAACAGGAGTAGCTGTCATTGTTTTACTTATTTTGATAGGTAACCTAGTCATCTTTGTGCTACCGAAATTTAAAGTCGTTCAAAAACTGACAGATAATCTTAACCGAGTAACTAGAGAAGGTTTAACTGGTATTCGTGTTGTTCATGCTTATAACGCACAAGGATATCAGGAAGAAAAGTTTGAAAAAGTAAATAACAATTTAACCGACACAAATCTTTTTGTGAACCGCCTTATGGCCCTTATGCAACCGGGGATGGGTCTGATTATGTCAGGTTTAACTCTTTCAATCTATTGGATTGGAGCGCATTTAATTAATGATGCAGCAGGTATGGATAGAGTTGGTAAGTTTAGTGATATGGTCGTATTTTCATCTTATGCAATGCAGGTAGTTATGGCATTTATGCTATTATCAATGACATTCATTTTGCTACCGAGAGCAGCAGTATCTGCAGCACGTATTAATGAAGTACTAAATACACCCCAGACAATTATTGATGGAGAAATAAAAACGTCGCCTAAGGGAATCGAAGGTGAAATCGAACTGCGTAATGTTAGTTTTAAATATCCTGATGCAGAAGACTATGTTTTAAAGGATATTAGCTTTACAGCACATAAAGGCGAAACTGTTGCTTTTATCGGTTCTACGGGTAGTGGTAAGAGTACGCTAATTAATTTAATCCCAAGATTTTACGATGCTACTGAGGGAGAGGTATTAGTCGACGGCATCAATGTAAAAGAATATTCACAAGAAGCTCTTTATAATAAGCTTGGCTACGTTTCTCAAAAAGCCGTATTATTTTCAGGTACGGTAAAATCTAATGTTGCCTACGGTGATAACGGCCAGACTTCATCCACAGATGAGGAGATCAAAAAAGCAGTGGAAATTGCACAAGGGCAAGAATTTGTGGAGAAAATGGACGGCAAATATGAAGCGGATATTGCGCAAGGTGGAACAAATCTTTCAGGAGGGCAAAAACAACGTCTTTCTATTGCAAGAGCAGTAAATAGAAATCCAGAAATCTTTATTTTTGATGACTCTTTCTCTGCCCTAGATTATAAAACAGACCGTCAACTTCGTTCTACCTTGAAAAAAGAGACGAAAGGTGCAACCTCTTTGATTGTGGCACAGCGAATTGGAACGATTAAAGATGCTGATAAAATTATTGTTCTTGATGAAGGTAAAATCGTTGGTATGGGGAAACATAGTGAATTGTTGAAAACTTGTAACACTTATCAGGAAATCGCCTATTCGCAGCTATCGAAGGAGGAGTTGGAAAATGAGTAATGCACAAAAAAATAAGCCCCGAAGAGGTCCCGGTGGTCCAGGTCATATGATGGCTCCTGGAGAAAAGCCAAAGAATTTTAAAAAGCCTATGGGGAAGTTGGTTGCCTATTGTAAACCTTATTTACCACCGATCATCTTTGCCGTTGTATTGGCAGTTGCAGGAACAATTTTCACGATCATTGGACCCAATAAGCTGAGTGAGATCACCGATTTGATAATGGATGGTATGACTGGTGAGATTGATATTACGGCAATAGGGAAAATTGGTCTGTTACTTGCTATTTTGTATGGATTGAGCTTTGTATTCAATTATATTCAGGCGTTTATTATGGCTACTATTACGCAACGAGTTTCCAAAAGATTACGTTCAGATATTTCGAACAAAATTGATAGATTACCATTGAAATACTTTGACTCTACAACATACGGTGATGTGTTAAGTCGTGTCACGAATGATGTGGATATGATTGGACAGTCTCTAAACCAAAGTATAGGTTCGTTAGTGACAGCGGGAGTAATGTTCTTTGGATCTTTGATTATGATGTTCTATATTAATGTTACGATGGCTCTTTCTGCCATTGCTGCAACATTCGTTGGATTTGTATTCATGTCATTTATTATATCCAAATCCCGCAAGTACTTCATACGCCAGCAGCAGGACCTTGGTAGAATAAATGGCCATATTGAAGAAATCTATTCAGGGCATAATGTCATGAAGGTTTATAACGGTGAAAAAGTAGCGAAGCAAGAATTTAATGAAATTAATGAAAGTCTTTTTAATAGCGCTTGGCGAGCACAGTTTATGTCAGGGATGATGATGCCGCTCATGATCTTTATTGGAAATTTAGGTTATGTTGTTGTGTGTGTAGTAGGTGCTGCATTAACAGTGAAAGGTTCTATTACATTTGGTGTTATTGTTTCATTTATGGTGTATATCCGCTTATTTACGCAGCCGTTGTCTCAGTTAGCACAGGCAGCAACAAGCTTGCAGTCAACTGCCGCAGCGAGCGAACGTGTATTTGAGTTCTTACAAGAAGAGGAGCTTAAAGATGAAAGTGATAAGAAAGTCACTTTAGATGCAAAAGATGTAAAAGGTAATGTTGAATTTAAAAACGTGAAGTTTGGATATACGAAAGAGAAACTTATTATTAAAGACTTCTCTGCTCATATAGAAGCCGGTCAAAAAGTGGCCATCGTCGGACCTACTGGGGCTGGTAAAACAACGCTTGTTAATCTTCTTATGCGTTTCTATGAAGTAGACAGTGGGGAAATTATGATTGAGGATGTATCTACGAATTCAATTACTCGTAAAAATGTACACGATTTATTTTGCATGGTGCTACAAGATACTTGGCTTTTCGAAGGAACCATTAAGGAAAATATCATTTATAACAAAGAGCATGTAACCGATGAAGAAGTAGTTGCAGCTTGTAAGGCGGTAGGTTTACACCACTTTATTCGAACGTTGCCAAAAGGTTATGATACAGTTTTAAATGATAATACAAGCTTATCTGTAGGACAGAAACAGCTTATAACGATTGCAAGGGCAATGGTTAAAAAAGCACCATTGCTTATCTTGGATGAAGCTACTAGTTCCGTTGATACGCGTACTGAAGCACTTATTCAAAAAGCAATGGATAAATTGATGGTGGGCAGAACATCATTTGTTATTGCACATAGACTTTCAACAATTAAAAACGCAGATTTAATTTTAGTTATGAAAGACGGAGACATTATTGAAAGTGGTAATCATGAAGAACTGATTGCAGAAAAAGGATTCTATGCGGATCTATATAATAGTCAGTTTGAAGATGCTTCTTAAAATTTAATGCCATCTATTCGCTTTTGGCTACTAGGGCAATGTGTAGCTTCGTAAATAATTAAGATTGATAAAAATCACCTCGTTCCTTAGAGGTGATTTTTTTATTGGATATTTATGTTAAAATGGATTTAGATTATGTGAATAAATGTAGTTAAACTAACTGCGAAGGATAGTTCAACAAGAGTTTAGGAACCAATCAATAGAAAGAGACCAAAGGGGGTTACAATTTTGAACAAGAATATATTGGGAGTTTTATCGATTTTGACCGTAGCAATAAGTATTATTTTTTTCTTTATAATCAGAGGACCTAACGCTAACTTAACTTTAGGTATAAGTGTGTTTACAGTGCTTTCTGTACTTGGAATTATCTTTGCTATCTTATCTAAAAAACTATGGTTTATTATTACAGGAATTTTGTTAAATGGCGTAGTGTTAGTATTCGTTTATTTTCTATTGCTTGCAGTAGGGATTAGTGAACCTTAAAAATTCCCTTCAAGAAAAGGGCGTGATTGTTGAATAAGCCCCACTTTTCTGATTCAATGTGTGCTAAAATTCCACAAGGATTAATAACGTATACATAAACAATAACGTTCCCATATGCAAGTTTGGAAATACACCAAAAAGCCATGAATGTTGTGAAATCGAGAAAACTTAATGGTTGTGAAGTATGTTCTTCATTAATGAGCATATTCTTTAATAACGAAGATCTTTTTTTCTTGTTCAACTTATTGGCAGGTTAGTTTTGCAAAGAAGGTGCACTACAGTGTCTCTGGTGCTAAAAGATGGGGGCGAAAAATTGAATGTCCAATGATAATGAAGTTTTATTAGATAAAGAAAAACGAAATGATTTAAATGTGAAGAAAGAAAGGAAAGAAGACAGGAAAGAAGGAGAACCGACTCCAGCCTTCAAAGGGGCTTCGTGGGCAGCGCTATTAGTAGGTGTTGCGTCTTATCTTATAGGTTTGTTTAACGCAACTATGCAATTGAACGAAAAGGGATTTTACTTTGCAGTTTTAGTATTTGGACTTTATTCGGCGATATCTTTACAAAAAGCAGTTAGAGATAAAGATGAGGGAATACCAGTTACGAATATTTATTATGGAATTAGTTGGTTCGCACTTATTGTATCTATTGCATTAATGGCCATCGGTTTATACAATGCAGGAAGTATTATTTTAAGCGAAAAAGGATTTTTTAGTATGGCATTTGTTCTTAGTTTATTTGCAGCTATAACGGTTCAAAAGAATATAAGAGATTCACAGAGGGCAAGAGAAAGAGGTTGAGTTATATACCACAATGGAGCAGAATTCTACTACAAGGAGTTTCCTATATAGATAGCAGAAAAGACATTGAACGTATTTATTGTTTAGGGGATATGATTGGAATTGGTCAATGATAACTGGAAATCACGATGAAGCTGTCTTATCCTTAGCAAAAGGTCAAAAGTATCCCAAAAGTTATGCTCACACAAAAGAACACCATCAATGGATTTTAGATAGACTGGATGAATCATTTATTCCAATGTTAGAAAAAATACACCGCACAATTAAAGTAAATATAGAAGGACACTCAATTTTATTTACTCATTACCAAATTAAAAATAATTACATAAATGAACATATTAGCAAGGATCCATTTAGTTCAGTTGTTACCCCAAGTATTGAAAACTTAGAAAAGTTATTTGAAGGTAACAAAGAAGAGTTGATATGTTTTGGTCACCATCAATGAAGAGGGAAAGAAGAAATACAATTTAACTTTAGTTTCGGTGAACCGTACCATAAGTAAGTGCGGTTTAAAATAAATTAAAAACTAAGGCCGATTTTTTTACTAATAGAAAATCGGCCTTGATAAATCATATACAAATTTTTTCATGTACTTTTATTACTGTGCAGTTAATCCGCCATCGATAACGAATTCTGAACCTGTTGAGTAGCTAGACTCATCAGAAGCCAAGAACAATACCATATTTGATACTTCTTCTGGTTGTGCTACTCGTTTTAATGGAATGTGTTGAGAGAATTCTTCTACAGCTGCTTTTGTATCTTCTTGTACAACCATTGGTGTTGCGATAACACCTGGGTGTACAGAGTTTACGCGAATGCCCATTGGTGCTAGGTTGATTGCAGCTGCTTTTGTCATACCACGTACTGCGAATTTTGTATCTGTGTAACCTACAGCACCTGCAACTAAGCCGTTCATTGAAGAAATGTTGACGATTGAACCGCCACCAGCTTTCATCATTGAAGCTGCTACAGTTTTCATACCTAAGAATACAGATACTTGGTTAATGTCTATGATTCGACGGTATTCTTCTATTGTAATATCAAGCATATTTTTCGCCATAGTAATACCGGCGTTGTTTATTAATACGTTTACTGGACCGAAAGCTTCTTCTGCTTTCGCAATAACTGTAGCCCAATCTTCTTCAGATGCTACGTTTTGTTTAATGAAAAGGGCATTTTTACCTAATTCAGCTGCAAATGCATTGCCTTTTTCTTCATTTAAATCTGTTAAAATAACTTTTGCACCGTTCTCTACGAATAATTTTGCGTGTGCCGCACCCATACCTTGTGCTGCTCCTGTAATAATTGCTACTTTACCTGCTAAACGACTCATTTAAAAAGCCCCCTGAAGTATATTTATAAAAAAGTGATAGTTAACTATCACTTTTTACACTTCCTAGTAAACAACTTTCCGGATCGAATGTCAATCCAAACGGCTGTTATTTATGATGGCAGAATATAGGATAAAAATACGTCCTTCATCATTGTGAGCTGCTTGTCAGTAGAAAGCAACGTGGAGAGGTTGGTATCATGGGTTGTCAGGCTTGATTTGAAAGTGAATAAGCTGAAATTTTGTACCATCGTTATTATAAATACATCCAAATCAACATCCAATCTTAACGAGCCGTCCTGCTTGCCCTGCTCAGCCAATGTTAATAAAATACTGGCCAATTTGCTTCGGGCAAATAAGTATTCTGCATATTGCTCAGTCGATTCCGTACCAATTTTTTCATATAAATCAAAGGACTCAAAAAACTTCGCTAAACGTAGCTGTGGATCCTTCGTTCCGCTTATATAATAATCCAAAATTTGCTCGATTTTTTCATATGCAGGCACTGTCTGCTTGACAATCTGCCCTATATCCGTGGCCATTTCATCTGTAATGGTATTCGCAACCGCAATCACTAAATACTCCTTTTTAGGGAAATAGCGAAATATCGTTGCAATCCCAACGCCAGTAGCCGCCGCAACATCTTGCATTTGGATGTTTTGAACTCCTTGCTCCAAAAATAAATTCTTTGCAATATGGATAATATTTTGACGGCGTTGTTGTTTTTGTTGTTCTCGTTTACTCATTTTCGTCACTCCAACTCCAACTGTTCTTCATACATTGATTGTAACATGTTTAATATGTACCAACTTGTATTCGCATCGCGGGAAATTCATTGGCGAAAATGCTAAAATTCTAGAGTTTATTTTAGTCTTATTTAAAGCTTAAATCATTCAGGTAAAACGGATTCGTTGAATTCCAGATGTGCGGGAAGAACTCTATCGATGGTTGAATGCAAGAGGACTAGTTGAACAGGATACAATGATGTTCGGTGTTCCGAGGAAGCAACGCGTACATCACACTGTCTGAGAAAAGCCGCTATGATTGCCACATAGCCATTTCTAATCGTACAGAGATAAGACTGGACAGCGAAATTATTTATACTTTTAATGGTGGGAAATATGTATTATATTCTTTTGATGAGCCTATTGAGTATAGTGAAAGAAGTATGTTGATCGAATGTTACTCAGAATTGTGTAGCTATTGGTTACCGATTATTGACGAAGTAAGTGGTACACTCAACTAGAATGCTATACACAAAGATACTATCCAAATAATACTTTAGCTAAATTAATGTATTTGACTAAATCTAAATTTCTTCTTCGAATAAGATATATTATTCTGATTCGAAAAGAAGGTGGTATAATGTCAAATCAACGAGGTCATAAAGATAGTAATGATGAGTCTAATTCCAAGGAAATACAAAGCGGTGTGGATAGTAAAAATGAAAAAGTAAGGATTATTGTAAAAAAAGATGGAGAAGAAATTAGGACTGATGCTCCTGTATCCAATAAGTTAAAGCTTGTAATTGTTATAAATAATCAGTTCACTACTGCACCTAATACCACGCAAATTGCAAGTGGGGCAGGAAGAAATAGTGCAGCTGGTAGTAATGCTGCAATAGATTCCTCGAATACCGATCAACAGCAAAGTGTGGGAGCACAAGGGGTAGCTAGAAACAACGGTATGAAGGGGGAGCAGACTGAACCTCACGAACAGCATGAAGACTGGGATGGTGACGAAGAAATTGTTATCATCATCAATAATCAGATAGATAAGGGTCAAAAACAGTCATCAGCTACTCAGGTAGCAAGCGGAAGCGGTTTAGATAGCACGGGAGGAACTAATTCAGCCATAGGAAGTTCTAATACGAAGCAGCAGCATGCGGTTGGTGGAGGCGGTCGTGCAATAAATGAGGGTGAGAATGGTGATCAAGAGGAAAAGTAACAATTCATTGTAAAAGTTAAAAAGGATTAAAATATAATTATCTACGTAAACTAAAAGAGAGTTGAGCCCATAGCTTATAGATAGTTAAGAATCAGTTTTTTATTTAATCAGAAGGATAACATCTGGGCCATAGCATATTTCTAGTTTTTTAGACTCGGCAGTAAAGTTAACCATTGAAAGAATGGGTAGCAAATATTTATTCGCCTTTTTCATAGAATGAATATTCTATAGTGTTTACCTATAGGAAACGTAAATGCTGTTCTGTTCTATCTCTCTTTTTAGATGATAGTAAAGCTGCGACTAATAGCGAATAGCTGACATGCGTAGGGCCAGAATAAAGTATGAGTACATTTGATCGAAAACCTCATTTAGTAACCTTACGGTGAACCGTATCATAAGTAATCGAAGTTTAAATCCAATCATCAAGTAACGATGATTGGATTTTTATCTTTAAGACAGCATAGGACCGAATATTTTACTTTGAAGTCTTATTATTTATTATTCTATTTGCTAGTCGCTACGTTTCTCTAGATTTTTAGCAGTTTTACTTTGGGCAACATTCTTTTGGTTTTTAAAGGTACCCATAAGAAAATCATAGGCTGGGTTCGTAACGCCATACCAGAAATTTTCATTTTTGAAATGATGCCATAAATGAACCTTTTTCATCCAACGCCCCCATGGAGATATTGGTCGAAGGGGGCGATGGGCGATATAATGCGTCCACTCATAAAATAATAAAAAGAGCATGATACCTGCAATAAATGCGTTTGTCATTATTAAGCTAGATGAAAGAATATAAAAAATGGCTGCCACAATTGCGATGTTTGGCACACTATACCATAGGGGTAAAAATAATAAGTGTAATTCATTCGGATTTGAATGGTGGTCATAATGTAAGCGTTTAAGAATTTTTAACAAAAATTCATTTTTAGGTGGTTTCAGATGAAAAAGAAATCTGTGTGTAACATACTCAGCTAAGGAATACATAATCATTCCCAGAATAAAAACACCCAAAGTTCCGATAGAGGTTAAATGTAGAATCATAAATCCAAAACTAATGAGAAATAGACAGGTCATGATTAAAATATCAGGGTAGGAAAAATATTCTTTAAAATATTTCAATCTCATTTATTACGCCTCCTATATTCTTTATTTTTCTCTATCTTTCCAGAGAGCCAAGCTTTTCGCCATTGTTGTCATAGACAACCTTTCCACTTCCATTGCATCTCCCTTTAATGCAGCTTTTAATAAGTCGTGGTAATAGTTGAAGGACAACTCACGATAATCTTTTACAGAAAAATATCTTTTCGCCATATCTATATAAATGGAATCGAAGCTATTTAAAATGAGTAAAAAGATTGGATTGACAGCAAGGCCAGCACACCTTTTTTGCAAATCCCAATCAAATGCTGCATAGTTTTCTGCACTATCTTCAAGCTGCTCTAGATTGGCAAGGAGAGCAACCACTTTAGCTTGATTAAACGTAACAGCATCACGAATATAAGTCGGAGTTAAAGTACTTCTTAATTCTAATAAGTACAGGATAAATTCATCTGGTATGATAGGATGATTCTCAACAATATTAACAAGTGTCGTTAGATTCCCATTGCGCCAATAATCATTTACAACCGCAGGCATTCCTTTTCTTCCATTTATCCATCCACTCCTTCCTAAACGTTGAAGTACCTCCCGAATAGTTGGACGACCAACACCAAATTCTTTTGCAAGCTCTCTTTCTGGCGGTAAAGTACTTCCTACAGAATAAATACCAGCCAATATGGATTTAATTAATTCATTCTCAATTTTATCTGAGGAGCGTTCCTTTTCTTGCAAAATCATCCTCTCCTTTGTTTTATGGTAATACAGATTAAAGACAGTGGTAATACCAAAAATTATATATCTAATCAGAATTTTCTGTCAACAAAGAAAAGCAAATTTTTATTAATAGAAATATTTAAACAAGCCCATATAAATCTTTAGTAGATGCAATATATTTATTTGAATCAAGCACGTACAACATATGTTATATGAGCTAACCAATGAAACTAATTAATATAAGGCTGTTTTCTAAAAGATTGTTGCATTTAGAATAAGTTTTTAATGATAAAACTATCTGGTAAAATAAGTGTGAGAATTTGTAAGGAGTTTAAATGAACAATTGATTATCTAGGGGTGGAAAAGTGAAAAAATCATTTTGCTTGAAAGAAAAATTTCTCTTATTTCTTTGCCTCTCACTTATAGTCTTATTTGGATGTGTAACTAATGGTAATCCTACACCAAAGGATTTTCTTAAGGATAGTAAAGCAGACATCTTTGTTCTGGATGATATTGTATATTCTAATGTTGAAAACATAGATTGGGTAAAAGAATTGGAATACACAATAGGTGAAGAAATTGGTGAAATAACAAAACAAACCAATAATGCAAAGGGTTTTGAGGACGGAACATCTAACAAACTACCCGTTGGAACCATAATTTATGCAACCGATACACCAATCGATATTGCTATTGTTGATGGCAAGGAAATACCTTACCTTAAGATGCTCGAAGGATAATAGATAAGTATCATAAAAATATCTCAGGACCGAAAACTAACAAAAAGTAGGCATAAGAAAAAATCTTGTACCTACTTTTTTATGTTGTCGCAATTTCTGTCGCCCCCAATGCTCAGAAATCGAAAGAAATAAAGTTATATAACTGAAAAAAGACCCTATTGAATAAGGTCTCTCCAGATATTTTTGGTTTTATATTTTTTTAAGTGTGTAACTTCTTCTCCGAACCATGATGGAGGTGTGAATTCTTTTGCTTGTTGCTCGCTTTCGAATTCTATTTCGGCTACAACTAACGCTGGGTTTACGAAGATATCGATCATTAAATTGTATCCTTTATAATCGAAGAATCTTCGATACTTTTCTACACCAGGCTTTAATGCTAGGTTGTCTAAATCGACGAAAACTTCTTTGCTAATATTAAATTTGATTTCATTTCGAATCATACCGCTTCCGCTTTTGTAGGACATATCAAATTTCTCGATACCTCCTTCCACCTGTTTACGAATTCTTACTTCTTCAATCCCGTGCACCGTTAGGTAATTTTGATAAACTGTCTTTGTTTCAAACGGTACCATTCCCTTTGGAAGTTCACCGATTAAAAACTTGCGTTCAATTTCTTGCAAACTGATGACCTCCCAATATAAATTTATATTTACTTTAAAGGAACCTTTATGTATCTCTTTGAGAAATTATATTTATGTATTGTAATCCATTATAAGCCAAAAAATATTTTTAATTAATAGGCTCTATTAAATTTAAATATTGATTTTTATATTGTTAATATAGAAATTCCTTAAAAAAATATCGATTATACGACGATAAAAGTAGGCATAGTTGACGAACAAAGTAATAAACCTAGTAAAGTTCTTAGAGCATACCCTTTTATATATTTTTCAGTTTTCAATCAAGCTTTTGTAAAAATTAACACAAGACGATAAAAACTTTTGTTCAGAAATAAGAATTTGTAAAGTGACTATATCTCAAATTAACAACGCTTAAAGCATAGTGATGCTAATAATCACTTTATCACTGTAGAATAGACAGACTTTTGCAGCCATCCGGCATCGATATTTAATCGAGGCTAGATGGTTGTTTCATTTCGTTAATGGATAGAAAATAAATAAAACATAGTTGACTTATTGGATTTATATGTTTAAAATCGTATTAATTGTTCGAATATATTGAATGATTTAACTTATAAGGAGGGTTAAGGAATGACAATTGAAACACTAACGAAAGAGTTGAACGGTTTATTTGAAGAGATTGTAGAAAATCGTCGCTATTTGCATCAAAACCCAGAGCTTTCTTTTCAAGAAGAAAAAACATCTCGCTTTATAGCAGATACATTAAAAAGTTATGGAATCTCTGTACAAGAGAATGTTGGTGATAAAGGTGTAGTCGGAATTATTCAAGGTAGAGTACCGGGAAAAACGATTGCATTTCGAGCAGATTTTGATGCCTTACCGATCGAGGATCAAAAAGAAGTTACATATAAATCTACAGTGCCTGGCGTTATGCATGCCTGTGGACATGATGGACATACAGCTGCTTTACTAGCAGTCGCAAAAGTTCTTCAAAAACATAAGAACAGTATTCATGGAACAGCTAAATTTATTTTCCAACCAGCAGAAGAAAAACCACCAGGTGGGGCGAAATTTATGATTGAAGATGGGGTTTTAGATGAAGTGGATTATGTGTTTGGTGCACATGTAGCGACAGACCTTCCCGTTGGCAAACTGTCAACCACTTCAGGTGCAATTATGGCTTCAGTTGATGCTTTTACAATTAAAATTTTTGGGAAGGGCGGGCATGGAGCTCGACCTCATGAAACGAAAGACTCCATTATTGCGGCAACTCAGCTAATCCAACACCTACAACAAATTGTTAGTCGTCGGATTAATCCAACAGAAGCGGCAGTTGTCACAGTTGGAAGTATTCATGCTGGAAATGCCTTCAATGTAATTGCAGACTCTGCTGTATTAGAAGGAACTGTTCGTGCATTAAATAAAGATGTTCGTTCTCAAATTGAGAAGGAAATCCGAGCAATTTTAGAAGGGTTAAAGATTACTAATTATATAGAGTTTGAAATAAATTACCTACACGGTTATCCGGTACTTGTTAATCCAGTAGAAGAAGCTGCACTTGTGGAGCAATTCATAAAAGAACAATTTGGAGAGAGTGCTTTTATTCAGAAAGAGCCGGTGTTAGGAGCAGAAGACTTTGCTTACTATTTACAAGAAAAACCCGGTAATTTCTTTTATGTAGGTGCACATAATGAAGATCCAAATACACAATATCCGCACCATCATCCAAAATTTGATTTTGATGAACGAGCACTACTAAATACAGGAGAAGTGTTCCTGAAAATTGCGAGTCATTTTTTGATCGATTAATCTCAGAAAATATGTGATTAACTTATATTCAAATTTAATCGGAGGAATGACGACTTGATTGTCTTTAAACATATCGTAAAAGAATTTTATCAAAAGAAAAAGAAAATAGTCGCTTTAAATGATGTTTCTCTTGAAGTTCAGAAAGGCGATATATTCGGGATTATAGGCTATAGTGGAGCAGGTAAAAGTACATTAATTCGGATGGTAAATGGTTTGGAAAATCCGACTTCTGGAGAAATTATCGTAGACGACAAGGATATTCAAAAATTAAGTCCGAATGAGAGAATACTAAATAAGAAAAAGATTAGTATGATTTTTCAACATTTTAATTTACTTGAGTCAAAAAATGTTTTTGACAATGTCGCTTTGCCATTAAAACTACGGAATGAAAGTAAAGAAGACATGGATAGAAAAGTAAAAGAGATGCTTTCATTTGTAGGGTTAGAAGATAAAGAAAAAAATTATCCGAGTCAACTTTCTGGAGGTCAGAAACAACGTGTTGGAATTGCGCGTGCACTGGTCACAAATCCTGAAATTTTATTATGCGATGAAGCAACCTCTGCACTTGATCCTAAAACGACGAAATCAATTTTAGAATTGTTAAAACGAGTCAATGAACAGTTTAATATAACTATTCTATTAATTACACACGAGATGGAAGTTATTCGTGATCTTTGTAATAAAGTAGCTGTGATGGAAGATGGTCAATTAGTTGAGACAGGAAATGTAATTCAAGTGTTCGGTCAGCCGAATCAACAGACTACTAAAGATTTTGTTGAAACGGTTATTCCGAACAAAATTCCAAAAGACCTATTAGATTTTTATCAAAAAAATCAACAATCATATACTTTATTACGACTAAAGTTTTTAGGAGAAAATACGGCTAGTTCGTTGTTATATCAACTAAATAAACGTTTCAATTATGTAGAAAGCAATATTGTCTTTGCTAATGTTACAGAACTAGAGGGAACTACTTTAGGCATCTTTACTATCGCTTTTTCTGCAAATGAACCAATCATTCAAGAAATTAAAGCATTTATTAAAGAGTTTAATGTCATCGTAGAGGATGTGAAAATATGAATCGGATTTCCCCTGATATTATTTGGCAGGCTATGATCGAAACCGTTTATATGGTTTCTGTATCCCTATTTATTGGAACGTTATTAGGGCTACCACTTGCGCTATTTCTAGTACTTACAAGGCCAAATGGCATTAAAGAAAATAAAATTGTTTATTTCATCTTAAATTCAATTATTAATATTATCCGCTCATTACCGTTTATTATTTTGCTCGTAGCGATCGTTCCGTTCACACGCTTAATTGTTGGAAAAACATATGGTACAGAGGCAGCGATAGTTCCACTCATTATTTATATTGCTCCATTTATTGCACGATTAGTGGAAACATCTCTATTAGAAGTGAATCCTGGAATTATCGAATTAGCAAAATCATTAGGCGCAAAGCCTTTACAAATTGTACGACATTTTTTAATCCCTGAAGCACTTGCTTCTATTATATTAACGCTAACAACCGCAACAATTGGATTGATTGGAGCAACTGCGATGGCTGGTACGGTTGGGGGCGGTGGTATAGGGAATTTAGCTATATCATACGGTTATCAACGTTTTAATACATTTGTCATTATTTTAACTGTCGTTATATTAATTATTATTGTGCAACTTATCCAATCACTCGGCAGTTATTTAGCTAAAAAAATTAGACATCAATAAAAAAGGGGCTTCGCTCATGAAAAAATATATTTCAGCATTTCTATTATTATCGCTTACCATTTTATTAGTAGCTTGCGGAAATTCAGACTCAAGTTCATCAGATGACAAAAAAACAATTAAAGTCGGCACTTCGCCTGGACCTTATAGTGAATTATTTTTAAAAGCCATAAAGCCAATTCTTGAAGACAAAGGATATAAAGTAGAAGACACGGAATTTACAGATTTACGACAAGCTGATGTTGCTTTAGCAGATGGTGGCATCGATTTAAACGTAGACCAACATACTGCTTATATGAACAATTTCAATAAGGAAAGTGGTTCAACACTTGATTCGTTAACAGCTGTCCCAACAGTTCCAGCAGCTTTATTCCCTGGTAAAAAGAAATCATTAGATGACGTGAAAAAAGGCGACGTAATTGGTATTCCACAAGATCCATCAAACGCAGCTCGTGCATATGCAATTTTACAAAAAGCGGGTTGGATAAAAATTAAAGAGGGGATTGACCCAATTCAAGCAACAGCACAAGATATCGTTTTAAATAAATATGAGTTAGAAATTAAAGAAATGGAATCAGCTCAAATTCCACGTACATTAGAAGACTTGGATTATGGTGTAATCCCAGGAAGTATCGTATATTCTTCAGGAATTGATGCGAAAAAAGCCATATTGCAAGAAGATGTTGTGAAAAATTACGAATTAGTAGCTGTAGTAAATGAAAAAAATAAAGGTAGCGAATGGGCAAAAGCAGTAAAAGAAGCCTATAATTCTCCCGAGTTTAAAAAATACATGGATGAAAATAACAAAGATAACTATTGGTTCATTCCTAAAAATGATTAATTCTAGGGGTAAAAGAATCGTTTCTTTAATGCTATAAATGATTTATCTACTAAGAGGAATCTATTTTGATTATTGTCAAAATGGATTCTTCTTTTTTGTTTTTAGATAAACAAAATTAATGTTTGTTTACACATTAATGAATTTATCATATATTGTTTGTTAAATAGTAAACGCAGAGGGGTTTTGTTTATGAGTAAAAGTGATTTGACAATAGAGGAATTATCAAGGGGGTATGTAAACACAGGTGATACATATGAATGTATATTTTGTAATGAAATATTTGATGCCGAAGAAGTATTCCAAATAGATAATCGATTTTTTACGGCTAGAAAAGCTATACAACACCATATTGAGAATGAACATATCTCTGTGTTCGAAGCGTTACTTCAATTAGATAAGAAGTATACAGGGCTATCAGATATCCAAACCGAATTGCTGATGCTATTTGCAACAGGGGCGCCAGATAAGGAAATTATTAATCACACTTCTGCAAATAGCATTTCAACAATTCGACAACATCGATTTAAATTGAAAGAAAAAGAAAAACAAGCGAAAGTTTTTCTGGCGATTATGCAGGCTTTAGAAACAACAAAAGTATACGAACCAATTCATAAGGGGGCAACACAGGTGGATGAGCGTTATGCGATTACAGTAGACGAGAAAGAAAAAGTACTTGCGACGTATTTTAAAAATGGCTTAGATGGTCCTATTGAAAGTTTTCCAAGTAAGGAAAAACGAAAAATAATTTTACTGCAACACATTACAACGAAATTTGAGGTAGGGCGTAAATATAACGAAAAAGAAGTAAATGAGATATTAAAACCAATTTATAGCGATTATGTATCCATTAGAAGATATCTAATTGAATATGGTTTCCTAGATAGAAGTGACGATTGTACAACTTATTGGGTGAAAGAGATTTAAAATGAACAGAGATAAATCTAATAACCAAATATTCCTATAAATCACATTAGTTGTTACAAATTTTTCTATTAACTATACTTAAGTTGTAGTCATATAGAAAGGGTGATTGGATGAGTAAGAACTATATTATATTTGGAGCAAGCCGAGGATTAGGTGATGCATTTGTAAAGGGATTGCCAACAAAAGGGGATACAGTATGGGTGGTGTCTCGAACACGACCAAGTAGCTTAGATATAAATGATGGCGTAAATCGTAAGTGGCTGACTATTGATTTATCTAGTCAACAACATATTCCTGCTTTAAAAGAATCTTTACAAGACGTTGCTATTGATGTATTAATTTACAATGTTGGAGTATGGGAAAAGCGTGGTTTTGAAGATGACTATACGTTTGATCACGATGAAGTTGGAGATATTGCAAATATAATTAATATTAATTTAACTTCCACAATTACATATATCCAAGCGCTATTACCTAATTTAAGGCAGGCGGAAAACGGAAAAGTGATTTTGATAGGATCGACAGCAGGTTTAGATCATACGAATAATGCACAAGTTTCGTTTGTTACATCTAAATTCGGCTTACGAGGCATTACAAATGCTTTACGCGAGCATGTGAGAAAAGATAAGATCACTGTAACGTGTATTAATCCAGGAGAACTGGCTGCTGAAGTACCATTTGAAGAAGGGGCTGAAAAAGCAATTAAGTTGTATGAAGGTACACGTATTCCTGTACAAGATATTGTGGCCATCGCCCAATGTGTTATTAATTTATCACCAGTTTCTTGTGTAAAGGAAATAAATGTTCCTGCCATGACAGATTTGAACGCATGATTCGGTAGCTCGTATTTTGATTAAGCCGTATCCAAATGTGAGCTATATGAATGACTCATTTCTGATCTTTACACTTGACGTGTGCATTCTTATGCATATATTATGTGTACAGGTGGTGAGACAAATATGAACAAAGATGAAGAGCTTCAATGTTCAAACGAAATAAATAATGCGATTGATTTTGATTTTTATAAAACATTATTTGACCCTGTTAGAATTGAAATTATTAGATATTTAGCTGTTTATGGAGCGAAAAATATAACTGAAATTGCTGAAAATCTTCCTCAGGATCGGTCGGTTATTTCAAGGCATTTAGATTTAATGTATAGATTTGAAATCGTTTCAAAAACAAAAAATGGAAGAAATATTTATTACGAAGTAAATAGCCAAATGATATTTGATAAATTTAAATTAACGACAAATGAATTAGAAAAACTCTTAAATAATTGCTAACATTGAGTTTTTCTAATCTATACGTGCATATATGTGCACTGTTGCATACTTGGTAGCCACCTTTATTAAAAGCTAAATGAGAAAAAGTTATGAAAACAATTGTCTATGTTCATCCATGGGATGGAAGTTTTAATCATGCAATTTTATCTAGAGTAGAAGAGACATTTAAGGAAAGAAATCAACAGTATCAAATTATAGATTTGTACCAAGATGAATTTGATCCGACTTATCATGCAAGTGAATTGAAATTATATTCAAGAGGTCAGTATGGAAATGACTTAGTGGGTAAGTATCAGTCAATGTTAAAGTCCAGTAATGAGGTGATTTTTATATTCCCAGTTTGGTGGTATAATGTCCCAGCTATTTTAAAAGGATTTCTAGATAAAGTACTGCTTAAAGATTTTGCTTATATTGAAAATAAAAATGGGTCAATGAAAGGGCTGCTAACGAATATTCAATCCGTAAAAGTTATTACAACTGGCCAAGCTCCAAAATGGTATATTCAATTTTTAGGAGGAAACGGTATCAAAAAAACGTTTATGAATGCTACATTGAAGTCTGTTGGCATGAAAAACATTCAATGGTTACACTGTGGCTATGTATCGTTAGGTAAAAATGAAAACCGGGTGAAATTTTTAAATTCGTTATCTTCTAAACTATAGGATAATTTATTAGATGGGGAAATTTAGGGATTGATTATAGTTAAGCAAGTATGTGAGAAAAGATAAAATCACTGTAACGTGTATTAATCCAGGAGAATTTGCTGCTGAAGTACCTTTTGAAGAAGGGACTGAAAAGGCAATTAAGTTGTATGTATTCCTGTACAAGATATTGTAGCTATTGTCCAATGTGTGATTAATTTAACACCAGTTTCATGTGTGAAGGAAATAAATATTCTTGCTATTACAGATATGAATGTATAATTCAGTATAAAAAATGGCTCACATGTTGAACGATTCTGTTCAATATGTGGGCCGTTTAAAATGGTGCTTATTTCAAAATTAATATTCTAATAAATTTAATCCGATTAGTAATCACTTTATTCGGGAATTAGAATTTCTAACTCAAGTATATTACTATTAGTAAAAATGCCGCTTGAGAGCTCCATTACATAGATAGGGGCATTTTTCTTGTCGATAATGGATAATACTTGTCCCTCAAATTCATCATCATTTTCACCAAAAATAAGTATAGAACTATATTTACCTTCATTCATGACGAAATCAGCTTTATGTTCTGTTTTTATACATATATGATATTCATCTTCTTCAAAAACATAAATAATATCATTATAAAAAAATTGCGTTGATAATTGTAATTTAAAAATATCTTTGGCTGATAAAGTTTCATTTGGTATTAAAGTGATTATTTTTTCTAAATGATTTGTTTTTAAGTATTTTGTAGAACTTACTTTTTTATTTGTGATATTTACATAATGGTGATCAATTGCCTTTTTAATTTTTTGTAGTTTGTTTATTTCGTCTGAAAGTTCTTTTGATTTTTCGCTTAATAAACTCAAATAATCATTTTTTTTATATGTCGTTACAACATCTTTAATTTGTGCGATTGAAAGATTTAAGTCTCTCAACATTAAAATTTGAGCAAGTTGATAAATTTCCTTTAGAGAATATTTTCGATATCTATTATTATCGGTGTAGGATGGAAATAAAAGTCCTTTTTCTTCGTAATATCGTATTTGATGATGACTGATATCAAATATTTTAGCCAATTGATTTATTGTTATTGTTTCATCCATAATATCCCTCTTCTCTAGATAAATATAAACTTTAGGGCTAGCCTAATGTCAAATGATAAACCTAAGAAAAGGCTTAAACAGTTATCACTGATAATGAAAGAAATGGATGGGATATAAAAATATGTAGGTATAAATCCCATGTGATAAAGCTAAAGGATTTGCTTCGTGTGGGTTTTAGCATTATTCTACCAATGAATAATTGGGCAAATGAATTGAGAGGTGGACACAAAAAAGTTTGTTTGACATTAGGTCAACCCTATAGTTTATAGTGATGATGTATTAAGTAGGGCGCCCCAAAAATGCATAGGTTTCTGATAAATAATGGTTTCATCAATATTTTAGTAGATATAGAAAATCTACAATATCTATAAAAGATGTCCCAATCGTGTACTTAAGGAGGAACATTTATGATCAAACAATTACAATCTAAACGTATTGAAGGGTTAGATTTCGCTAGAGCCTTGGCTATGTTTGGAATGCTGATTGTAAATTTTAAAATTATTATGGGAGCGGTAGGAATTGGGCCAGAGTGGCTTATATGGTTTACTGGTCTTTTTGAAGGAAGAGCGTCTGCCACTTTTGTTACGCTGGCAGGTATCGGTGTTGCTTTGATGACAAGAAAAGCTAGAAATGGCGGTGACCTTTCTACTATTAAAGAAAATAAGGTGAAATTATGGAAACGTTCCACTTTTCTTTTTATTCTAGGTTTACTTTTATATATTGCGGATTGGACTGGAGATATCCTTCATTATTATGGCGTTTATATGCTGATTGCTTCCATTCTTATCGTAGCTTCTACAAAGTTCATGATCATCATATCTAGTCTTTTTTTAATCACCACGCAAGTCTTACAAGTGACAATGAATTATTTGAAAGGATGGCATCCAGATCAACCATTTATGGAATATCTTGATTTTTGGACGATTGAAGGTTTTCTAAGAAATCTTTTGTTTAATGGGTATCATCCAGTATTCCCTTGGATTTGTTTCTTTTTACTTGGAATGATCCTTGGCAGACTTGATTTATCGAAGATAGCTGTAAGAAACAAAATGTTGTTTATTTCTATAATTCTACTCATGACAATAGAGGTACTTTCAAAAATATTGATGCGATTATCTCTGTCAGTATTAGATAGTAAAAGTGCCGAATTCTTGTTTCAAACTGGGCCAATTCCACCAAACATATTATATATGTTGTCAAATTCTGCTTCAGCGATAATTGTCATCGTAGCCTCTATTTATATTGTAGAAAATTTTCCTAGTCATTGGTTCACCAAATCACTTATTCAAACAGGTCAGTTAACATTAACTCACTATGTAAGTCATGTATTTATCGGTGTTGGCATATTAACCCTATTAAATAGATTAGAAAACCAAACGTTAGCATTTTCATTAGTATTTACACTTTTGTTTTTCGTAGCGAGTATTTTATTTTCTGTTTTATGGAGCAGAAAATTTAAAAGGGGACCTATTGAATGGGTTATGAGAAAAATAACAAATTAATATTTTAGTAGAAGAAATAAGTTTTTGTTAAATATGAGGATAGTATAAAAGCGTTCCGTAACAAGCAGAAACGCTTTTATACAAAAGAAAAAGGCTTAGTAGAAAAATATTCAATCTAATAACCAATCGTGGGATTCATCGGAAAAACTCTGAAGGTAATTCATGAACAAACCTGCATGATAACCATCACAAACAGCGTGGTGCATTTGTAAAGAAACAGGGAGATAAATTGCATTTTCCTTCTGTACAAATTTACCTGCAGTGATAATCGGTAAAAGGTAATTACCTCCATTATTAATGTTGAGATTAAAACCAGTAAATGAACACCATGGAATCATTGATATGTGAAAAATATTTTCTGGAATAGGGGATTTCGAAAATAAACTGATCTTACCGTTATATTTCTTTAAATCACTTTCGTAATTCTGATGGAATTGTTTGAAATTATTCGATGTTTCTGTCCAAATGCTCGAAAAAGTCTCTGATTCCTCATTAAAAATCGTGTAACTTGGAATTAATTTTTCCCAATACCCTAATTCTCCTTGGCTATTAAAACACGTCCTAAATGCAGTATTGGTATTGATAGCTTTTGTTACCATATATATAAATGTTGGATAAAACTTAAGATTATTATCTTTTATGTTTTTATACAGAATGCTAATATCTATTTCTGACGTCATACTAAATGTTGTTTCTTGGGTAATATAATGCTCAAAATACTCGTGTCGATGCCAGTTCTTTCGATCAATTTTATTGAAAATCATTATTGTTAGCCTCCTAAATATTATTAATTTTATTTAGGAGGCTATTTTCACTGCTTTTTTCATAGACTTCACCTCGTATTTGATATTGTTATATCCATTTTTGTTACTCAACATTTTATAACTTTATAATATAGTAAAGATTGGCTTCAAAGACAGCCACTAAATTAATATTATCGGATAGTCCAATGCCATTTAATAGCATCTTTTTCAACGTTTTTAACAAAATCGTCTTTCCCGTCGCAATAGCCATCAATATCATTTGGATACTGCTTGGCAAGTTGGCTCTTTATTTCTCCATACTGCCTGCAAACTTCGGGATGCTCTCGAAGGTAATCTCTAAATGCTAAATGTCTTTCTATTTCTTCAATGTTGTTATGTTGAAAAGCGTGAATTTGATGTGTGCGATGATCGCCACCTTTACGGAAATATCTTCTTCCAGTTATCCCGAATTCCCCCATAACTTCGTATCCAATCTCTTGAAATTGTTTAGAAAATGAATCCAATTTATGAATATCATTGACTACAAGTAAAATATCAATAATGGGTTTTGCTTTTAGACCTGGAACTGATGTGCTTCCAATATGAAAACTATTCACCAATTCTTCTTGAAGGATATTTCTAATAGAACGTTCCTCTTTCTGAAAGTCACTGCTCCAATTGTGATTATAATCTACAACTTCTATAATCCTCATTTAATACACCTCATTCTTGTTTTTATGTTACTTTACAAATTTTGTGTATTATTACAGATTATAAAAAAACTGATGCGTTGTCAATGATGTTATTTGAAAATAAAGGATATTTTTATTTTCTCTACAAAGCAGGTGATTCGTTTTTCATGGCGATGAAGAGATTTGTAGCAACTCTTCATCCATTCTAAAGGGGTGGGAGGTAAGTAACGCTCAAACTTTATTTTTGTGTTGCTTTAATTAATTCTAAATATTGAGAATCCCCTAAACCATATTGAGGGAAAAGATGCAGCAAGTTTCGAACGATTTCACGGTGAGGAAGATTTTGATGTGTTCGAATGTATTTTGTTATTTCGTTATCGCTTTGCAATAATTCTAAATACAATTTGATTCCTTGATATATGACCGGTATCAATTCTACATCTGGCATACGGCGTTCCAATAACACTGCTTTATATAAATCATAATAGTTACCTAGTGTTAATTCCGTTTCCTTCACAGCATATGTTTGCTCTCTCACCGCGTGATAGTAAACTGTTCCTTTAAATGATGTTTGTTCCAAATAAGCTAACATGGTTATTAAATTCATCTGACAGAACATATCTTCACCAAACCAAAGAACGATACATTGATAATTTTTCGAAAATAGGGTCTTTTCAAGTGGTGCAATTGTAATTGCTTCATATTCAGCTAGTGAGACTTGATGTCCCGTTGCTCGAACTTGTTTGAAAGAGTCGCTAAAAATTGTTTTAACGGTATCGTGTACACACATCGCTTCATTAAAAGGTGCGTAATCGCTTTTTCCCATTAATTGCTGAGAACTGAATTCTTCATACATCATTTGTCCATTTAAAATATTCAATACTTCGTGATCAAAATGTTCATCCACATGCTTTTGTAAATCTTCAATTCTTAATTTTTTTGAAATGTCCATATAATAACCCCTCGCGTCATTCATAGTGAGTTTAACATATGATTGCAATGGTTCAGGACTTAAACGAAAGGAGTTGGGGCTGACTCCAAATATCTCCTTGAAAGCTCTGGAAAATGCTTCTTGGGACGAGTAGCCATGGTTAATCGCTATTTCAATGATCCTTTCATCTGTTTCACTAAGACTGATTGAAGAAAGATAGGTTTTTCTAAGGGTCATATATCGTTTGATATTAATGCCTGTTACTTGATGAAATTTAAAGGAGCAATAGTAAGGAGAATAGCCCATTGCTTCACTTAGTTTCATTAGGGAAAACCCTTCAAACAGATGCTCTTCAATCCAATCAATCATATCTTGAATCATGTCGTTCATCATGTATCACTCCTATTTTTAATTATAGTGAAGAATTAGAAGGTGTTTTGATATTCGTTGCGTATTTTGAATGATTCGAACTGAATTCAACGATAAGGTGGAAATGATGTAATATCAAGAATTTTTTATGTAAAATCGAATTGCCTTTAAGGGATTTCTTAGAATGAAATTGAATGATTGGAAAAAAAACAAAAATAAAACATATGATATGTCTAGGTGCTATGAAATACGGTATTAAGTAAATAAGAATAAGGAGAGTAATAGGTGAAAAAAAGAAAATTGCTTATTTTTGCGATATTACTAGGATTATTAACGCTTTTTATAAGTTTTAGTCAATTTTTAAGTCCTACTACAGAAGAAATGGGGGAAACCGAAAAGGATTTTTCATCAGAACGAGCTCTTGATTATTTAAAAGAAGTTGCAAAGGAACCACATCCAATGGGCTCTCCTGCGAATAAAAAGGTCAAAGAATATATTGTCAAATACTTCCAAAGTTTAGATATGCCTGTTGAAATTCAATCGAAGCCAGTTAAGGATCTTAAAGATAAGAAGTATGCCGTAGAAATAGATGCAGAGACTGTGGAAAATATTATTGCGAAAATCCCGGGGACATCAGGAGATGATAATGCGATTTTATTAACAGCTCATTATGATTCTGTAACAGAGGCTCCTGGAGCGTCAGATGATGGTTACGGCGTTGTCACAATTATGGAGACAGCAAGAGCATTAAAACAAATGCCGGTACCTAAAAATACAATCTATTTTGTGCTAACAGACGGTGAGGAGCCAGGTTTACTTGGAGCGAATGCTTTTAAAGAGCGAACGGATGTTTTGAATAAAGTAAGCGTAATGTTTAATTTCGAAGCAAGAGGAAATAAAGGGGTACCAATTTTGTTTGAAACGAGTCCAAATGATTTAAAGTTAGTGCAATTTTATAAAGAGATCGTTCCGTACCCCGTAGCTTACTCATTTGCTTCTGAAATGTATAAAAGGATGCCGAACGATACAGATTTTACAGAATTAAAAGTGGCAGAAAAATTAGGCTATAATTTTGCAAATATGAATGGATTAGAGGCATATCATACGGAGATAGATCGTGTGGAAAATAGTGATGAGGGAACAATTCGTCACTTTGGGAGCTATGCTTTTCCTTTAGTGAAAAAGTATATGATGATGGATGCAAAAGAGTTTCAAGCCTTAGAAGAAAGTAAAAGTGATGCAATATACTTCCCGTTAATGAAAAAAACATTAGTTGTGTATTCCGAAAAGATAGTCATCCCAATGATGATTGTTTTACTTGTCTTAACAGCCGTTATTTACTTTTTCAGTTTTAAAAAGCAAGTGATAAAAATTAAAGGTTTTGCTTTAAGTTTCTTTACGATGATAGGTAGTCTTGTTGTCGTTTTCTTCTTCTATTTCCTCCTAATAAGTCTTTTAACAATTGTATTTAATGGTGGAATAGATAAATATAATATGGTTATGTTTGGTCCTTATGATCCGGCAATTCTTACGTTGATGGTCTTACTCGCTATTGTGTTTTGTTTCTTTTTTGTGAAGTGGATTTGGAAAAAATACGGTCTTGCAAATTTCGCGATGGCTACGCAAATTGTATGGATTGCCTTGTCCGTGATGACTAGTCTTACGTTCAAAGGTATAAGTTATGCATTTACGATTCCGATGATTATTAGTTTGCTATTGGTCGTACCAATCATTTTTAAAGCAAATTGGGCGAAGGGTGTTTATCATTATATTGCAGTTGCGGGCTGGACAGTTCCAAGTATTTTATTACTTGCGCCAATTATGTATTTGATGTATGTGGCACAAACAATTAGTATAGCACCTATATTAGCTATTCTAACAGCAATCATTACATTCCCTATAATAGGAATCGTGAATTTGTTAATGACTGATGATTGTGAAGCATAGCCAAGTTTTATATAAAAAAGAGGAGAAAAGCGACTTCATTTTTCTCCTTTTCTTTGTCTGAGCAAAATCATTCAGAAAAAATAGATTGCTAATGCACTGTAGTTACTCAGCTAGATAATTTCCCAAGGTACATTGTTGATCTACATACTAAATTATAATTTTCGAACTCGTTATATGTTTACCCAACTTTTTTTGATCTACGTAAAAATATTGCTTTATAAAGTTTCGCGCCATAAATTGTAAATGGTATACCATAAAAAAAAGCCACCAATAATGGCAGCTTTTAAATACCGAATTGACTTTTAAAATTGAAAATTTCATCAACAGCTTTGTGATACCCACCTGATGTTTGGAAGGATTCTTTTATATTTGCAACAGCCTTACGGAAGGGAGGGTGGTTTAACACGTGATTGACAGCTTCATTAAGTTGATTTGCCGTCAAACTTTGCATTTGTAATTGAATACCTGCTCCTATGTTAGTAACTTGTTCAGCAATTACGGGCTGATCCGCACTTAGTGGGATTACGATTAGCGGAACCCCGTTATAGAGAGCTTCATTGGTGCTGTTCATGCCACCATGTGTGATAAATAATTTTGTGAATTTTAGCAGTTCAGTTTGTGGAACATAATTTTTTACAATGAAGTTTTCAGGAATCTCTCCTAATTCATCAAGTTGAGTTTGACCTCCAATAGACATGACTACAGTATGCTCAGTATTTCCAAATGCCTTAAAACAAAGCTTATAGAAATCAATGGCTTGATTTAAGACAGTACCGAGTGAAATGTAAATGGGGCTTTTTCCTTTGATTGCAGTAAGATCGAAATCTTCTTTCGTTAATCGTGAAGAGATGGATGGACCTACAAATTTATAGGCTTGGTCAAATGTTTCTCCAAAAGGTTGAAATTCTCTAGTTGTATAAACGATAGTAAGCGGTGCGGGATTACAAAAAACTTCATATGGAGAATTGATTTCAACATCATATTGTTCTTTAATTTTTGTTGTTAGATTTTGAAAATCGTCATTGATTTTTTTTAAAACTTCAGTAGGAACATTTTGCGAAAGATGTTCTAATGTTTTATCGAATGATTGTTTAGTCTCAGCAAAAGATGTACATGAATTGATTGCCGGAAGCTTAAGGATTTTGGCAATTAAATGGCCACAACCAAACATAGAATCGTGGATGATGTAATCAAAATGCTCGCCTTTAATTTGTTCAAGAACGCTAGGTATGACGACATCTGCTGTAAGTAAAAGTCCGTTAACCCTCTCAAGTAAATGATTTCTTCCACCTGAGATAAAGGCTTTGATAAATTTTTGACCATCAAATGTGCGCACAGTCGCTCCTGTCTTCTCAATACGCTCTCGAAAAGCTTCAATCGTAAAGAATACGACCTCTTCTCCTCGAGCAATTAGCTCCTGCACAACACCAATAGTGGGATTGATATGTCCTTCAGATCCACCATTAATAAATAAAACACGTGCCAATTCTACCACTCCTTAAATAAAGATATTTTCAAGATTGTGTAAGAGTAATGGATACTGTCACATATCATTGCTTAACTATGTTAAGGCACCGTAAGATCTTTTAGCAAGTATTAGCATTTAGTGAAATTGTAAAAGGAGAAAAATAGCTACTTATATACTTTTACACTTGGATTAGAGTGTAGTAAATCAATTTATTTGAAGATGTTTTGTTAAAGTATCTCTGGTTTTGAAGAATATCGCAAAAAAAGTCAAAAATCATTAATTTTTATTCGTTATGATTATAAGTGAAGGGGAGGTGAAATACCGTTGAAAAATGATTGGCTAATTCAAAAAACAATAAATTGGGTTGAATCACATTTACATGAGCAAATTTCTACAGATGATATTGATGCAGTTAGCGGATTTTCAAGATATCATTTTCACAGGGTTTTTCAATCCTCTGTTGGAATGTCTGTCACAGAATATATTCGAATGAGGCGACTTGCAAATGCTGCAAGTATACTTCTTCATACGAATGAAAGAATTATTGATATCGCGCTTTATTATCAATTTGAGTCACAAGAATCCTTTACACGAGCATTTAAAAAACTATATGGTCTGCCACCAGGGCAATACAGAAAAGTAATGAGAGCTATGAGAAAAAACAAGGAGGAATCAATAATGGAAGAGAAAATTAAAGGCTGGTTCATTAGTGGAAGTCATCCATATAATTATGAAATAGGAATAGATCAGGAAACTGTACATCAAGGAAAAGCATCAGGATATTTAAAATCAAAAACTGTTCAGGATCAAGATGAATTTGCAACAATGATGCAACAATTTAAGGCAAATGAATTTAGAAATAAAAGAGTTAAACTCTCAGGATTTATTAAAACTGACAATGTTAAACAATTCTCAGGACTTTGGATGCGAGTAGATAATGCATCGGAGGATATCCTGCAGTTTGATAATATGAGTGATAGACCAATCATTGGTACAAATAGTTGGAATCGACATTCTATAGTTCTGGATGTACCAGAAAATAGTGCAATAATATCATTCGGTATTTTACTGACAGGAAAAGGGGAAGTTTGGCTGGACGGGCTTAGTTTTGAGGTAGTTGATATCGATATTCCTACAACCCATATTAGTTTTGAAAATCATCTTTTAGAGGAACCGACAAATTTATCATTTGAAGAATAAAGTTTTTAGAAGCCTGGAGCTGTTTCGACAGCTCTTATTTTTTGTTTTTATTAGAAAAAGAACTTTATTATTTGAAATAAACAAGTTAAAAAACGTAAGGTCTTACTTACTTCAATTAAGCTGTAAATATGGACTAATAAACCTCCCGTTGCTTGGTCAGAGTATCATCTGGCATCCCTTGTTGAAAGGATGGTATTATATGGTTATATAGATGAAATAAAACATCTTAAAGAGTTTGCATCAAAGATAGGAGACTAAAATGTACACAATTGGCCAAGTAGCTAATTTTTTAGGTGTATCTAGAGATACCTTGAAATTTTACGAGAAAAAGGAATTAGTAAAGCCAGAGCAAAATATGGAGAATGGATATAGAAAATATAATCATTTTGATATTTATGATATAACAACAGTAAATTTCTATAGAGAAATCGATATTGAAATTAAAAAAATCCAGGAATTACGAAAAAGTAAGAGTATTAAAGGAATACAGTCAATATTAGAAGAGAAAGAACAAGAGGTTTTACGGGAAATAGAATATAAAAAACTTCTATTAAAAAAGCTTCAAATAGTAATGGAAGATTGTGAGAAAATTAAACAATTTTTAGGACAATACATAGTTAAGGAAATGAAACCTTTAGAAATAAAGGGGGAAATAGAACATTTTACTGCATATGATGAATATGACACATTGAAAAAGAATGTGGACAGCTTAAAAAAAGCAGTTACGCTCACATCTTTAAGAAGAATCATTAACTTCAATGAAGAAGGTATGATAGAAGATAAGTTTATCATCGTAAGAAAAGTGGAAGACCTTAATGAAGAAATAGATGGTGAAATTCTATCTCATCTAAAATGTTTGTATACAATTATTGAAGATGGAAGATGGTCAACTGGTGGAAAGAGTATTGATCATAACGTTGAAGCTAGTTTAAGAAACGTAGCAATAGAAAAAGGGTATGAACTTTTGGGTCTAGTTTATATAAACCTCTTATTGACCACTTATGAAGATGGACTTGAACGTGTATTTTTAGAGATTTATGCACCTATCAAGTGAACTTATTATATCCTCGCCTTGCTTAAGAGGCATACTTTATTCAATTTAGTTTTATAGAGGGAGAGTCCTATATTTAGGGGTTCTTCCTTTTATTTGTATTTAATGCTTGCGGACTTAAGAGTCATAGTGTACTATTTGACTAGTACACTATGATGCGAAATGCGTGAGAAAGAGCTTATTTTAGACCAAATCATTTTATTGCAAAATGATTCGTTCACTGCACATGAGGAAATAGAGATGAAAGCGTGAAATTAATGACAAAATGGATTGAAAAGGAGATTAATATGAAAAGGTTTACTTTATTACTATTAATGGCGTTCACTATTGTATTGATGTGTGCTTGTTCACACTATACAACACCTAACGAAGAAAGCAATAAAGAAAGCAAGGAAAAATCCGTTAACAATGTACTTGTTAAAATACCAGACGATATATTTGTTTCTAAAAAAAAGAATGAAACTATTAGTGAAGATGAAATGAAAGCTAGTATAAAAAAGTATATGGATTATAGTCATGTGATAGATAAAGAAATTGAAAATATTATTTATCTTTATGAGGATGCTACTAAATCCGATCAGGAAAAATTAAATACATTAATAGCTGAAGGGGAAAAGAATGATACGAATTTCAATGATTTTATTAGTAATAATAATATCCCGGATGATTATAAAGAACCTTCAAAGACAATCTATGAATTTGTTTCATCTATCAGAGCAACTTTAATACAATTTGAAGATGAAATTGGTGGTATGGTCGAAAATGGTAACTTGACAGATATATCAAATTTTGCCTCAGAGCATTTTACTAAAGCGAACGGAAGGCAGCAACAAAAAATCGAAAAATTTTTGGACGAGAAAAATATTAAAACTACATACTTTGATGAATAGAAAGAATATATTTAATTACCCTTTAAGTCTTTGAAGGGTATTTTTTTATTTTGGGATTTTGAGGTGGTAAGAGTGTTGACCTGTGAGTTACCCCTAGGTTTAAGCTAAAGGTGTTCTTAAAATTTTTTACGAAAACTTAGTTTGAAGCGGGGAATATGTATGAATAGAAAAAAGAAACTAAAAAAACCAGTAGCAAGTTTTATTTTACTTACCAATCTCATCTTTTTGCCACTTTTTTGTCTTGTAGGAGCCATACACTTGTTAGGATTTCCTACATGGGTCTTTGATGTAATGTTCTGTATAGCAGCTTGGTCCTCAACTTTTGCTTTTGTACTATTGTTTAAAAAAATCTATCCTGAGCAGAGTTTAATCCAATTTGTTAAAGATAAATTTAACAATAAACTTAAGCTTTCTGTGATTCTTACTGCGATGTTGATTCAAACATTCATATTTTTGATGATTGTATTTCTCGTATCGAAAAACAGTGAAGTAGACTCAATTTTTACTGTTTCTTCATGGGGAATGCTGATTTATTTCTTTTTTAAAAACCTTCTTTCTGGGCCACTAGGAGAAGAGCTAGGGTGGAGAGGTTTCGCTCAAATGGAGCTTCAAAAGAAGCATTCACCATTAAAAGCTTCGATCATCATTGGATTTTGGTGGGGTCTGTGGCATCTACCCATATGGTTCACTACAGGTCTTGTGGGTATTGAATTAATCAAATATATTGTATTCTTTATGATTGCACTCATATTCACTAAAATCGTCATGACAGCATTTTATAACTTGAATCAAAATCTAGTCATTCCAATCATCATCCACCAATTATTTAATTTCTTTATTGGTTTAATAAACGGCAACTTACTAGAATTAATCATGTATAGCGCAATTCTTTATTCAGTAGTAGCAGTTTTACTCATCGTGATAAATCCCAAAAACGTATTGTATGGAAAGAAAGATACAAATGAAAAGCACTATATGGTTTATAGATAGTTAAGAACGAGTAGTGGGAGTTGATCTGCGAACAGCTAGTGGGGGTTATTATTCAAGTAGGAAAATTTCGGGAAAAATGGAGGGAAATTAGATGAAGAGAGAAAAATTAGTTGTCGTTCCGTTATCAGATTTTGAAACAGAGATTGGTCGCTGGATATGGTGTTTGGAAGATGTTCGGCGTACGCTTTTAAAAAAAATAGCTGACATAGGTCAGCAACAGCTCGATGCCAAACTTAATGGTCATTCAATCGGATCGTTGTTATACCATATCGCTTTAATTGAAGCAGACTGGCTATATGAAGAGGTACTTGGCGGTAAATGGAATCCAAAGATCCGTTCCTTATTTCCTCAAGAAGACCGTAATGAGGATGGCACCTTAAGCCATATAGAGGGACAAACATTAGATGAACATTTACATCGTCTACAATGTGTACGTGATGAACTGCTGTTCCATTTTCGTTCAATGGACTTGGAGGATTGGCGTACATCCAGAAATCTCCCTCATTACGATGTCACACCTGAGTGGGTTATTTACCATCTTCTCGAACATGAGTCACATCACAAAGGACAGATTTTTCAGATACTTGCCAATTTAAATTCTTTCTAAATAATACAGCAATCGTAGCATGATTCGAAGGCCAATTTAAATCAGGGATATTAAAGGTTCTTCATGTAATCGGATGTGGGATAGCAGGGGCTAATAATAATTAATAGCATATTATAACTTCAAGATTTTTATTTTCATGAAGGAGGAAAAGGAATATGTCGATTGTTCATGTCACAACAATGAAAGAATTAAGAGAACACTTAAATACAAAAAAAATTGTGTTAATTAATTTTTGGGCTGAGTGGTGTGGCCCATGTAAAATGTTCGCAGGGGTTTTAAATCAACTCAGTGAAGAATTTAGTGGTAAGGTAAAAGTTATAAAGGTGAATGTAGAAAAAAGCCCAGATATTGCAGCGGAATATAGGGTAATGGGAATTCCTAATTCTCAATTGATAATTCGTAATAAATCACAAGAACCGATTGTTGGATATGTACCTTTTGAAAAACTGAAGCAGATGATTGGAATTTGATGTATGCAATTATGGTTGAAAGACCGGTGAAAATAACTCTTTCTAGAGTTTACTTAAGTATTTCCGAATTTCGGGAAGCACACTTGTAACAATAGAAATATTTCCAATAATAACTTTTGAGGAATAGAAACCGTTGACACATCAATATTTGTAGTAAGATGTAAGATTAAGCTATCTAGAATCTGTTTTATTATATACCAGTTCATGTTATAATAAGTAGCTTAAGGTAATATAGACGTTCCTTATAACTGAACGGATGCCAAGAAAGCCTCCGCATAGAGATGAGATAAAATATAGAGGTGTAAGAGATTGAATAAAAAATGGACGATTGATAAAATTAAAGAATTTGTTGAAAGTAATTCGGAAAGTAAGTTACTAACGACTGAATATCACGGTTTCTCTCAAAAGTTACTATTAAAATGTGCGTGTGGTAACAACTTTGAAAAAACATTTACAAAATTTAAAAATAAACATCAACGTAAATGTGAAGTTTGCCAACCACCAAAAGAGTCACGCTAACCGTATAAATGATAAACGACGTATTAGCTATACGCTTTACAACAGGTAAAAAAAGAGCTCAATGTTACAGCTAAAAAGAATATATTAAAAGTGAGTAGGAGAACAAACATGATAGAGATCAAAACATCTCCTTTAAGTGATGGAGAATTCAATAGAGGGGTATTTGCAACATGTGATATCAAAAAAGGAGAGCTTTTACACGAAGCACCTGTTATTTCTTATCCAAACGAACAGCACCAATACATTGAGCAAACCTTACTCGGTGATTATGCTTTTGAGTATGGAATCGGTCAATCTGCTATCCTTCTTGGTTATGGGATGTTGTTTAACCATTCTTATGAACCAAATGCAACGTATGAGATTAATTTTAAAAATCGCACTTTTGACTTCTTTGCTTACACAGATATTAAAGCAGGAGATGAAATTCTAATCAATTATAATGGCGACGTTGATGACAAAGAGCTACTATGGTTTGATCAGGAATAAAAAGGATTTACAATATAAATCAGGGCGTTGATCCAACAAGGATTGGCGCTCTTTTTGTTGATGTTATTTATAAGGTATGTTTGCTTCTACTGTACAACGTGATTCAAGTGGAGTGTGGGCATTATTGTCCAATGAGGCATAAGTAGCTCTTTTTTTCTTTTTTGAACTAACGGCGCAGGTTAGTTGAAGAGTGTTGTTTTAACTCGTTGTTCAACAATCGGGCCAGATTGTGGAATAACGCAGTTGATGGGTTATACTAAAAATCAGAAATAGATTGTTAAGAATCATACTTAAACTAACAAGACAGAATAATCTAATTCAAGGAAATAAGTTAAATGATAAACTAAAGTTTACTTAGTACTAATTAAGAAAAATAAACTTATATGATAGATAATAAATTCTATATAGAGGTGGAGTTATATGCCTAAAATTGACAACATGTTAGCAATTCTATGGATGCTTCGTTCAGGTGAAAAAATTACTGCAAAACAAATTTCAGAAAAGTTAGAGATGAATATAAGGACTGTGTATCGTTATATTGATACAATTTCAACAAGTGGCGTACCTATAATTTCAGAACCAGGACATAACGGTGGATACACTTTATTGAACAATTTTATTGAGGCTCCTCTTTTTTTTGATTTTGAGGAGCAAACTTCACTATTTCACGCTGCTATTTTTGCAGAAGAAGCCGGATATTATGGAGGTGAAGCACTAAATAGGGCCATTTCAAAACTAAGTAAATACTCAAATCAAGAGCAGGAAACAAAGATAAGCCAACGTTTAACCAGTCTTGAAGTAATAAGTCGATTAAGTTCACTCTCTATGGAACCTTTTTTGAAGGAGTTGGAGCAGGCCGTAGCTGACGGGTACTCAGTAAAAATTCTTTACCATAAAAGTGGCGAAAAGCAATTAAATTATAGATTGTTCGATCCGTACAGAATTATCTATTGGAATAATAAGTGGTATGTGATTGGATTTTGTCATCTTAGGAATGATATCCGTAGTTTTAGAGTAGATCGAATTGAAAGTCAAATGCTAACCGAAAATAAGTTTAACCGGCCAGAAAATTTTTCAGCACGTGACTTTTTTATAAAAAATCTTCTTCCTACTATAGAAGATAAGGAAGGGATTATTTCTTTGGTTATTAATGGGGATAAAAGTGTATTGGCTGATATTTGCCAACATTGGTTTTTAGGACATTATTTACAAGAACGGACTTCAAATCAAGCAGTTTTTCTTCTTGAAAAAGATATAATACATACATATGTACCTTATTTACTTTTACCGTACAATAAATCTATTAAAGTTATTGAGCCAATAAGTCTTAAGAAAAGACTTATTGAAGTTCTGTCTGAATTAATAAAATTTCATCAAGTATGATAACTTCCCTGACGTTAGCTGTCAGGGAAGTTATATTATAATAGGCTATATTAATTGTGATTGGAGCGTTATTGGATGCAAACAAAAAAAGTTTATCTTTATGTATTTAATACAATGTCAGACTGGGAATATGGATATTTAATTGCTGAACTAAATTCTGGAAGATATTTCAAAAAAGGTTTAGCCCCTTTAGAAGTAGTTACAGTAGGAACTAGTAAAGAAATGATTACTACGATGGGAGGGCTGAGCATACAACCAAATATTTCTATTGATGAATGTACACTTGAGAGTAAAGATCTTTTAGTCTTACCTGGAGGGACTACTTGGAGAGAAGATATTCATCAACCTATCTTAAAAAGAATTGGCGAAGCTTTAAAGTTTGGTACTATTGTTGCTGCAATTTGTGGTGCAACTGAGGCCCTTGCGGATAAGGGATACTTAGATTCTAGAAAACACACAAGCAATGACTTAGAGTATATTAAAATGGTCTGTCCTAATTATAAAGGAGAAAAATTTTATGAGATGAGACCGGCGGTATCTAGTGAGAATTTGATTACTGCATCAGGAGTAGCACCTCTAGAATTTACGATGGAAGTACTGAAAAAATTAGATGTATTTGCACCCGACACATTACATTCATGGTATAGCCTAAATAAGACTCATAAACCTGAATACTTCTTCCAGTTAATGAATTCAATAAATAGCTAAGCTAAAAAATCAACTTAGCAGTTTTATATTAGTTCAAATAAAAATCATGCTTTAGACAATGTCAAAGTATGGTTTTTGAAGTTGTTATAAATAGAATTGGTAACTAAATCTCTTTTTAATCTTATTGAACAACGGTGTGCTTTTTTCTTTGGCAATAATGTTGGAACGATAATCAACGATCGATGGCGCGATTGAATCAAAATTAAATAACTTTATTATTACCTTACAATTTTAACGACAACTTTAGAGGTTGCTATTACTATTTTATACATTATAATCTAGTAAATAGATAAATTTTTATCTATTTACTAGTCATTTAAATGCAATAAAAAACTGCGGCGCTCGCCAACGCTACAGTCTTTAGTTAGTGTGAGACATCTAAGACATTCATAGAGTGTACAGATTTAAGGGGATTTATTCATAAAAAAGTTACAGCGTGTGTTTCTGCACAATATAACGAAAAGCCGTGACGGTCAACCAACGCCACAGCATATATAAGTGCGTGCGATACACTCAATTTTAATTTGTTCAAATTAAGGTTTCCTCTACGTTAAAAAGCCGTAGCATCTTCACACCCTAAGACTCTGAAACCAGCTCCTTAGCTGCTTCATCGATAGGATTCTTAGAAACTTCTTCAGAATAAGCATTAACAGTTTTTTCTTTAGCTTCTTTTTGCTCACTAGCTGGAGCTTCTTCTTTAGATGCAGCTTCATCCTCACTACATGCAGTTAGTATTAATGTAGACAATACTCCTGTATAAAATATTTTCTTCATTGTATAACCTCCTTAGTATTATCATTTTGGTGAATGTATCATTAAATATACAGATAAAAAACAACAGACAAATGTAATTAGTTATCTGTTTGCTATCTGTAATGTTCTAGTGCCTTTCTACAATTGGTTTGAGAGTATCGAAATACACAAAAATAACCCAAAAAATGCGCAGTATAGTTTTAGCTCGATTTCCAATACTAAACCTGTATTAAAATAATATTTAATTATGAATGCGAGTTTAAGTTACTTTCCAGCGGATGTTCAAACACCTGGTGAAAGAAGTTAAAGCCTCCGGCGGATGTCATGGAATTATGCCGAGGCATAATTGATGGGAGTACATGATAACCATTAATTTAGATTTTGCATTTTTATAAGAATAATACAAAGAACGTGTAGATTCATTAGAAGCTTTATGGATCAAGATGAAAAGTTATCTTGGTTCTTTGCTAAATTCGAGGTGATTAGAAGTGCCTATGTTAGATGTAGAAGGTGGCAGCATATATTATCAAGTAAAGGGTGAGGGCACGCCAATTATCTTCATTCACCCACCATTACTGACAAGCACAAATTTTCTTTATCAATTAGAACATTTATCTAAAAGATATAAAGTGATCACCTTTGATATTAGAGGACATGGTAAAAGTGTTTATTCCAAACAATCAATCACCTACTCACTCATTGTTAATGATATTGTTAATTTACTGGATTATTTATGTGTTGAGAAAGCATTTATTTGTGGATATTCAACTGGAGGCTCGATTTTATTAGAATTTCTATTGACCCATTCCAGCAGGGCATTAGGTGGTATCGTAATTAGTGGAATGTCAGAAGTGAAAGATCTTTATTTAAAGCAAAGAATTTCTTTAGCAGTTAGACTAGCAAATAAAAAAGCCATATCTGTTCTTACACTTGCTATTTCATGGGGGAATTCTAAGACACGACAAGTATTTAAGAAACTTTACAAAGATGCATCTTATGGAGACGTACAAAATATCCAGCAGTATTTCAATTATAGTCTACACTATAATTGTACAAGTCGACTTTATAAGATTAAATCACCTGTTTTGCTTATTTTTGGTACAAAAGACAAAGCATTTTATGAATATGCCTACTTACTACATGAAAAGTTGCCTAATAATAAATTAATGTTTTTAGAAAAAGAAAAGCACCAAATTCCGACGAAGGCAGCAGATAAATTAAACGAAAAAATTGATGAGTTTATCCAGAATCATTACAAAAATTGAGAAAATAGCAATGGGCAGATGGGAATAATTTTTCAAGCTTTAAGGAATAATTGTAAGGAGTTATCTAGAGTTGTCCTTTCTGGAAAGTATAAGTGGAACGGAAACCTCGATGCATTTAATGATATTTTGTTTGGTGGTTTTGGTGAAATTGAAGTTGAGGAAGAATATACAATTATTTGGAGAAATTCCGATAAATCTAAAAATGATTTAGGATATGAAGAAACAATAATTAAACTCAATGAAAATTTGGAAAGGTGCCATCCAAGTAATAAAAAATATGTACTACAAGAAATAAAGGATGCGAAAATGAATAAGAGTCCAACTATATTCGACTCAATAAAAGAAATAATCCTTGATAACAAAAATGTAACATTGATATTAGAATAATTCTTATTAAAGTAACGGGTGTAAGAGTTAAACAAGGTGTTGCAGGAGCAGCATCTTTTTTCTTGTTGTGCTAACGGAGCAGTTTAATTGAATAATGAAGTATCTTTGAGACAAGCACAAAGGAATTTCAAGATTTACGGAGCAAGTAAGGAAAGATTTAAAGACAGAGTTGTAGAGCCAAGTGTAGCTTTGAAATAAAGTCGGACTATTTATAAAAAAAAGATGTACCATTTTATTCCTTTTCTATTGAAGAATTCTAAATGAGTTTTAATCGAACTTTATTTTAAAGCTACAAATAACAGTTGAAAAATATAAGAACCAGGATTACACAATTAATTGACATTTACGTAACGTGATGACTTAAAATTTATATGGTTATAATTAAGTTATGGAAAGGAAAATTAATTATGGTTAATAACGATACAGAAATGAAATTGGGACGATGTGTCGAATGTGGGGCAAAAGAGATAGAGGGATATTCATGTTATGAGCAATTTGGTTTCCCACTTGTTTGGGAGCATAATGATCCAGCATTATATGCTTTACATTTCTGGCTTGTTTCCTGTTATATGATACAACATCCATCAAATTATACAGAAAAAGGGTATAGATATTTAATTACATTATTTACTGAAGCATATGATAAGGAATGGGAAGTAGCTTATATTCTAAAGAGAAACCGTGAATTAGTTAGCAATATAGATAAAATAACAAATCCTGTACCTAATAAGGATAGACAGCGTACATTTAAATTTTGGTCTATGACAATCAATGATATATATATAGGGAAAGAAAAAAATGCGATCGAAAACATAAATAAGTGGAAAGATCAAATAAGAATCGAATTAAAGTAATAGGGTATTAGTTCAATGAAAATTATCCCTCTACAAATGTACAAGTATGAAAAATAATCAAAGGAATAGGGTATTACCATTACTAATTATTCTTCTTTCTTTCACTAACGGGTACTTTACTTGAAGACCATTGAGCTGCTTAGACAGCTCTTTTTTCTTATTGTACTAACGGTGCAGAATAATGGAATTAAGCTAAAAATTGCTAAATTCAATTTTAGTATCGAGGAATTACGCTTTTTAGAATTAGAATTTCCCTAACATTGTAATTCCGCATTTTCTTAAACTACATCAAGTTGTATGTGTAAAATATCGCTTAAAAAAGTGCAAAATACCTCCTGAAGCAACCCGTCCTAAATTAGAACGGGTTAAATTTACTGAGATTATAAAATTAAATAGCTATATGTCACTTTATATTACTTCATCTGGTGGTTGTGTCTTTCTCCACCCATAAAACTGCATAACGTCTTTTGATCATATAAATCATTTCAATTCCCACCTTTCATTTTTTTAATTAACAAAATTAATATTGACGAATACGAATATAATCTTCTACTTTTCTTCGGTTCTCTTCAAAGATTTTTTTCGCATTTTCATTATGAAGTGCTTTCTCAAGAGAGATCTCACGTTTTGTAATAGTTATCGTGAGAGAAAAAATGTTTAATATCATTTATTATCACCTCCTTAAATTACCATGAAAAATGAAAAAAACCGTAGAGAGACTCCCCTACGGTGAAAAAAGGCACAAAAATACCGCAGGGGCACACTTCTCCCTGCGGTATGGGTATGCTTAATTACAAAAAAACCTTAAGCGATCCATTCCGATCTGGTCGAATGTGTGATTTTCATTTTTACTGAAGTTGTAACTACCAATAACATCAATATAACGATAACGATCATTTCATTCGACCTCCTTAAGAATTTTTTGTTTACTTTGTAAGTATATCCATCTTTAAGCTGTTTGTAAACATCTCTTACTAAGTTTTTCTGATTTTGTTAATGACTAGAAAAACGCTTTGCTGCTTTACATTACAAAAAATTCTAAAGTATCATTTATTAAATGATATAATTGGATAAATTGTAATTATCAGGAGGGTCAATGTGAATAAAAATGAAAAATTATTTAAAATAAGTACATTATTAATTATTTCAGGTTTTTTACTTATCATAGGCACCGGCTGGATTGGCAATCTATTAGCGAACATCTGGCTTCATATGGTAGGTGGAACTGCCGATACTAATGTCTATGAATTTCAAAAGTATACATATTCATCAAGCTTTCTATCTTTGGGGAATATTTTATTTGGAGTAGGTTTACTTGCAATGCTATTTTCTTGGTATAAAAAGCAAGAAGATTAGCTACTATATCTCTGTATAATTAATACATAACTTATTGAAATAACGTTCCCAAATCAAATTTTGGTAACACACCAAAAAGGCACGAATGTTGTTAAATCAATGTTCGTGCCTTTTTACGAGGACTATTGTTTATACAGCTTTTTATGCAAAGCTATATAAACATAGCTACGATAGGACTTTTCGAGATTTTTCAGAGTGTGTTATCTGAATAAAAACCTGTATATAGAGACAATTTATTAAGCTGTATACCAGCATTTTTTTATCGTTCCTATACTTCAATTACAAGGGCTATACAACAATCGGGCGCGATTGTTGAAGAAGGAGTAGAAGGTTACTTTAAACAGAGATACCAAAGTGAAACTATAAATTTCATAACTATATTGAATGAATATCTGAAAGAAAAGGGTCACCAGGCTGGGAGGGCGACCCTGACATCGGAAATGTTAATACCCTGTATTTAAGAAAGTAGCGCCGACAATAATTAGAAGTATAAATAGAACAACAATTAAGGCAAATGCAGAACCATTACCATAACCGCCGCCGGAATAGCCGCAGTTACCAATGCCACCAACATTTCCGCCATAGTATCCCATAAAAAACACCTCCTTTCTACAGTATATAATATGTTGGTTGCGGAGCAGGTGTATGGTTGTTAAACCATTGAGCTATAGGCATTAAATAATATATTTGTGTGAGATAAAACCATTAAAAAGGGCCACTTGGGATGGAGTGACCTTTAGTAAAAAGAATAGGAAGTGTAAAGCTAAATTAGCTTTACCTTTACCTTACTATTATTATGATGTGATAGTTATGTTTGTATAGTGAATTGCCTGTGAAATAGATTTAAAAAATAGAAGTACAGCTTTAAATAAATTTACAAGGTAGTTACGGCACAATATGAGGAAATTAATAAATATGGTGTGATCTACTTTTCATTGCGAATATCTAAGAATTTGTAAAGAATCACACTTAAACTAACGGGCGTTAATTAAAGATCATTGAGTTGCATAGGCTCTTTTTTTCTTTATTGAACTAACGGAAGTAATGAAAATTTAGAATATAATGTAAAAAAATCACATAGTAATGATTTGCTATGTGATTTTTAAAGTGAGCTCGATTACTCAAATGTTTATTGTTTTGATTTTGACTTCGAGCTTATCAGTGGATTTTAATCAGTATTTCCATTTTTTTCTATTGGTCTAAACAAACGTTATTCGGCTCTTTTTCTTTTTTGGCAGTATGTTCGAAAGGTAATAGTTGTTGACATAAAGTACTCTCTAAATCCATCGCCTTTCGCACGTATAATATAAAATACCCTACAAAAACCCAATTCTTCAACAAAGTACGCCATTTAATTTCCACGTGCCGAAATATCTCTGGATTGATTTATGTTATTCAACCAATGTTCTTCAATTTATTGGGTTTCCAATGTATAAATAATTTCTTTTAAGAATATACTAATTTGTTATGAAATTAAAAAAAGGGGTGTTTTTTATGAGTAATTTAGAATTGTTAACACCGGAGAACAGTGCAGTAATTTTGATCGATTTTCAGCCTCAAATGACTTTTGGGGTTGCAAGCATTGATAGACAAACTTTGTTTAATAACGTTATATTGCTCGCTAAATCAGCAAAAGTTTTTAACGTACCTACTATTCTTACTACTGTTGAAACACGTAGCTTTTCTGGTTATTTTTGGCCACAAATTCTTGACGTTTTCCCCGAACATGAACTTATAGAACGTAGTTCAATGAACTCTTGGGAAGATTCAAAATTTGTTGAGGCAGTGAAAGCAACAGGTAGAAAAAAATTGATATTTGCAGCACTTTGGACTGAAGTTTGCCTTGCATTCCCTGTACTTGAAGCAATTAAAGCTGGCTATGAAGTATATGCAGTTGAAGATGCTTCAGGTGGTACTAGTTTGACAGCACATAACGCTGCTATGCGTCGTGTAGAACAAGCTGGAGCAATTCCAGTGACAGCAATTCAAGTTTTACTTGAATACCAACGTGACTGGGCACGAAAAGACACTTATGATGCCGTTATGGAAATTGTAAAAGATCACACCGGCGCTTATGGACAAGGCGTGGAATACGCATATACTATGGTGCATGGAGCGTCTGCAAGCAGAAAATTATGAAACAAGAAGGAATAACTCCTACAGGAGGGATCACAATGGATGCTGGCGGTCCAGTAACAACGATTGTTACATGGAAAATACAAGAAGGTAGAGAACAACAGTTTGAAGCATGGAGACATGAAATTGAAGCTGCCGCAACCAAATTTCCTGGCCATATGGGGGTAAATCTAATAGTTCCTAATAATGGAATCAGAGAGTATACTGTTGTTTTTCGCTTTGATACGATTGAACATCTACGTGCCTGGCAAGAATCAGATATTCGTCGAGATTTGTTAAAAAAGGCAGAACGATTACAAGCTACTAATCCAACTTACAAAACTGAAAGCAGTTTAGCGTATTGGTTTGTTACTTCAAAAACGCCAGTTCCACCGTCAAAATGGAAAATGTCTGTTGTTACCGTACTTGGTGTATGGCCTCTTAGCAAGTTGGTTCCTATAGTGATAGGACCTATAATAAAAAATATGAATCCTATTATATCGTCCTTTTTGGTTTCTGTATGTATAGTCTCTTTACTATCATGGGTAGTAATGCCGATTTTCGGAAAAATATTTCATCCATGGTTACAGAATAATAGGAAGTAAACGAGGTATGAATATGAATTTACCTGATATGATTTTATATAACGGAAAAATCACTACTCTTGACCCATCTCAACCTGAGGTATCAGCTATCGCCATAACTGATGGTTTAATCACGGCAGTAGGTGGAGATGAGCTTCTTAATAGTGCCACAGAAAAAACCAAAAAAATAGACCTTAAAAGAAAGAGAGCTATTCCAGGCTTGAACGACTCTCATATACATGTGATTCGTGGCGGTCTTCATTATAATATGGAATTGCGCTGGGAAGGTGTACCATCACTTGCTATTGCTCTGAAAATGCTTAGAGAGCAGGCAAGACGTACACCTGCCCCTCAGTGGGTAAGAGTAGTTGGAGGTTGGTCTGAATTTCAATTTAAAGAAAGACGGATGCCAACTTTGGAAGAGATTAATGCTGTCTCTGAAGACACGCCTGTCTTTGTGCTCCATCTTTACGATAGAGCACTTGTAAATCGTGCAGGGCTGCGAGCACTGGGATACACAAAAGATACCCCAGATCCTCCGGGCTGTTTAATTGAGCGGGATAAACGAGGTAATCCAACGGGCCTTTTACTTGCCTATCCTAACGCTATGCTTCTTTATTCAAGTTTGGGTAAAGCACCAAAACTTAATATTGACGACCAAATAAACTCAACTCGCCATTTTATGCGCGAATTAAATAGATTAGGTATCACAAGCGCCATCGACGCAGGTGGTGGATTCCAAAATTATCCTGATGATTATAAAGTTGTTGAACATTTAGCCGAGAAGGATCAATTAACTGTGCGTTTGGCGTATAATCTATTTACGCAAAATCCAAATCATGAATATGAAGACTTTGCTTCATGGGCAAAAATTGTCTCTCCGGGTCAAGGAAATGATAAATATAAAATGAATGGTGCTGGAGAAATGTTAGTATTCTCGGCAGCCGATTTTGAAAAATTTCAAATGCCGCGACCCGAACTAACTACGGTAATGGAAGCTGACTTAAAGAAAGTAATTTCTCTATTGGTGGAGAACCGTTGGCCATTCCGTTTACATGCAACTTATGACGAGTCAATAACACGTTTCCTGAATGTTTTTGAGGAAGTCAACAGAGAAATTCCATTTAATGGTCTACGCTGGTGGTTTGACCATGCAGAAACAATCTCAGATCGCAGTATGGAACGTGTTAAGGCTTTAAATGGCGGTATTGCCATCCAAGACCGCATGGCTTTTCAAGGTGAATACTTTGTTAATTTATACGGAAAGGAAGCTGCCAAGCGTACCCCTCCGATTTATCGAATGTTAGACTTGGGTATACCTGTTGGCGCCGGTAGTGATGCAACTAGGGTTTCCAGCTATAACCCATGGGTTGCTCTTTACTGGATGGTTGCCGGAAAAACCATTGGTGGTCTTTCATTATACGATGAAAAGAATAAACTTGACAGAAAAATAGCCCTGGAGCTATATTCCAAAGGAAGTGCATGGTTCTCTGGTGATGAAGGTAAAAAGGGAACCCTTACAGTAGGTCAGTTTGCTGATATTGCTGTATTGTCCGCAGACTACTTTACTGTGCCAGAAGAAGAAATCAAAAACCTAGAATCATTACTCACAATTATGGGTGGTCAGGTTGTTTATGGAAATGCTGAATTTAAAAATTTATCACCTGAATTGCCGCCAGCATCACCTGATTGGTCACCAACGGGAGTATATGGTTATGGTGGAGCTAACCTAGCCCACAATATTCTTTCTCACGATGTCCTTGATAACAAGTCACATCGTTGTAGTAACCCTCTCCATCAACACACTCATACCGTAATAGGAAAAGATGGAACTAAATGGGGAATTGGTTGTACTTGCTTTGCTTTCTAACTGATGAATGTACACTTGAAAGTAAGGATCTTTTTATTTTACCTGAAGGGACTACTTGGAGCGAAGATATTCATTAGCCTATCTTTAAAAAAATTGGCGAAGCTTTAAAGCTTGGTGCTATTGTTGTTGCAATTTGTGGTGCAACGGAGGCCCTAGCGAATAGGGGATACTTAGATTCTAGAAAACACACAAGCAATGACTTAGAGTATATTAAAATGGTCTGTCCTAATTATAAAGGAGAAAAATTTTATGAGATGAGACCTGCGGTATCTGGTGAGAATTTGATTACTACATCAGGAGTAGCACCTCTAGAATTTACTATGGAAGAACTAAAAGAATTAGATGTATTTGCACCCGACACATTACAGTCATGGTATAACCTAAATAAGACTCATAAACCTGAATACTTCTTCCAGTTAATGAATTCAATAAATAGCTGAGCTGAAAAATCAACTTAGCAGTTTTGTAGTTTCTTGAATTTAGTTAATCTTCTTATAAAGTTCTTGATTTTAACTACAGGGGCTTTAGTTGAATAACGATCTTCAACAATCGGGCGCGATTATGTAACAAGAATCAGCGCTCGTTTTCTGGTTTGTTGTTTAACCTTTTGAAGCGAATTCAACTGTTGAATTCGCGTTATTATAGAGCGAAAATATCAATACTAATATGCTGCTTCAACGAGGAAAGGGGCTTTCCGCCATTGCATTAAAAATCGAAAAATCCCCCTATCATCCTTGGGCGTTTCTTAAGTTTGTATTCATCAGAACTTCGCACTAGCTCAACAAAGTTTAACGCCGATATTAGGCATACACTCTGCCTTAGGTGAATATCTTAATGGGAAATTACTTTTTAATAAATGGAGTGATACACTTGGGATACTTTGTAACTGTCGAACCAGGCGTCAACGTATTTATCGAGGACATCAATCCAAAGGGAAACAAAACGATTCTGTTTATTCATGGGTGGCCGCTAAACCATAACCAGTTCGAATATCAGTTCAATTTCCTTCCAACGCTTGGATATCGTTGTATTGGAATGGACTGGAGGGGATATGGCAAATCGGATAAACCTTTTAGCGGGTATTCTTTCGATAGATTAGCAGATGATGTCCGCATGGTCATCGAGACGTTACAGCTAAGCAACATAACACTGGTAGGACACTCTACAGGAGGTGCAATCTCGATCCGTTACATGGCTCGTTATAAAGGGTTTGGGGTATCTAAACTCGTCCTGGTCGACGCTGCCTCTCCATCTAGCGTTCCAAAAGAATTTACAAATAAAATCATCGTGGATACAAATCATGACCGACCGCAAATGCTGCAAGACCAAACGCGAATTTTTTTCTTTCAGTATATTTCCGAACTGAAATCCGATTGGTTCGTTTTAATGGGATTACAAGCGGCGAATTGGGCGACTTCCGCCATTATGGTCACGCTTAGGGATGAAAATGTTTACAACGATCTTGGTCAGATCGATGTACCCACATTAATTATTCACGGAATTCACGATAAAGTCGTTCCGTTTACTCAAGCTGAGGAAACAAATAAGCTGATCAAAAATTCAACGCTAGTTCCGTTCCAATACAGCGGCCATTGCGCTTTTTTAGAGGAGCGCGATAGATTCAACCAATTATTAACTTCTTTTGCATAACGACTCGGAATAGCAACATTGTCGCAAATAATTCGTAAGCGTCAAATAGCCCCCATCTTAAATAGATGAGGGCTAATTTGAGGAGCAGGTGAGATTATTCGGGGCTTTACTTGTATAACATTGAGTCGCATATGCAGCTCTTTTTTACTTATTGAACTCCCATGAAAGAACGTAATAATCTTTCATTTTCTGTAGTGTAGCAATGACTTTATGCAATATTTTTTAATTAAGCTCCTCCAATTTTGTAGAGATCCCAATCGTCATTTCTTCTGTTACTTTAGGAAGATAAGACTTTAATACCTCATTAACCAGCGGTCCCTATGCACCACCAGCATTGATCTCAAGAAAGCCTGTTATCCTCGTTTTATTTTTAGCTATTACTTCTGCCAGGAAATAGCCACCGCCTGAAAGTTCCTCATTTAAACCCTTTAAATTAAAAGTAACCCTTGTCGGTTCAATCCATTCTTCTATAGTGGCCATTAGATTAATCTTTTTCTTTATGAATCCGATGTTACTATAAAATTCCCAAGTGGACTGGCGGTTAGTAATTTTTCGGTGTTGAATATATCCAGGAATAAGTGGAGCCCAGTTATCCATATCCTTAACAAAATCCCAAATCTTATTTATCGGTAACTCCACCTCAACCTGATGCGTTCCGCTTGGCATTGATTTTCCCCTTTTCCATCTCAATAGTAAGTACTTTATATATGTATATGTTACTTCCAACAAAGCGGGATTTGTCCCTCATGCCTGGCTGTATGACAACCAAATAGTTTCTAATCGTAACTGAACTGAATACTATAAAAATACAATTAATCATTTGAGGTGAAATATGGATTTCAATCCTTTATGTTATCAGGGGATAGGCGATTCTCTTACGGCTGGTATCGGGAAATAACGATATTCAACAATCGGGCGCAATTCTGTAATAAGAATCAGCGCCCGTTTTCATTAAAGGACCAGATTGGACGACAGATTTTTAATCTATTTCAATTTGGACTAGTGTTAAAGGTTTATTTGAACAGTTCTTTATTTTGTTCATATGAAGATATTGTTAACTCGTTACCAAATTTCTTAATACCAATAAATTTAAGGATATTTTCGTAATGGATACAACATCAATATATAATACTCAATTTGCTACCCTAAATTGAATTTTCCTGTTAACTACTGAACAGCAAATTTTAAGAATATGGAAAAAGGGTATAGATATTGGGTGATTGAAACCTATTACATTGATTATATAATCAATACAGGAAGAAATATGCATATTGTAGCTTTGTAAAAAGTTTGATTAATTATAATTAAGATTGATAATTTGTTATATTAAAGTGGATATTAAAATTTTTATAGAAATTGTGAAGAAATGTATATAGACTAACGTGGCAGTATTGATCAATAAGTATCCTTAGTTTTATGGTGCAAAAGGGGAGGTTGTTTTAAGGGCTTACAAAACTGTTTGGAATGTATGCAGTTAATGTGGTCTTCCTATTTTTTTAAAAATAATTAAAGATAGTGGAGGATTGGTACAAAAGTGGAAGAGAAAAAGGTCACTTGGTTAGAACTATTTTATGATTTGCTAATTGTAGCAGCTATTGCTACTGTAACTCATGTTTTGCTTCATGTTGAAAAAGGGTACATCCATTCAGACTATCTATTAAAGTTTGTACTGATTTTTATTCCCATCTGGTGGGCTTGGGTAGGACAAACAATGTTTATCAATCGCTACGGGGAAGATTTATTTCATCACCGTATATTTTTAATTTTACAAATGTTCTTTGCGCTAATCATGATTGCTAGTTTATCAGTAGATTTCGACTCGTATTATAGATCTTTTCTAATAGGTTATATTGGACTAAGGGCATTAGTTGCAATTCAATATCTTGTTGTACAACGGACAGAGGTAGGGGCTCGAAAGAAAGCTGCACTCTTTTTTGGAAAGTACTTTTGGGTTGGCATTATTATTTCATTGTGCTCCCTCTTTTTTGACTCATGGATTAGGTATCTTATATTGTATACAGGTATACTTTTGGATATTTTAATCCCAATTATTGGGCGGAAGCGATTAGTGATGGTACCTACAAATACAGCTCATTTATTTGAGCGATTTGGTTTATTTACTATCATTCTCTTCGGTGAAACTCTGGTTAGTACACTGGCTGTAATTCAACCAAAACAAGGAGATTGGAATTCCATATTATTTACTATAGTTTCATTTGTTTTAATCATATCAATGTGGTGGCAATACTTCGATAATTTAGAAAAGAAAGTCAATAAATCTATAAAAACAGCGGGTCAAATGATTATATATGGTCATCTATTCATTTTAATGTCTTTAAGCATGATTGCAGCTTCGATAAGATTATTGTTTATGAATGAAGTTAATTATTATTTTATTTTATTTTTTGTTTTTGGATCGGTATTACTCTACTTTTTATCAACTTCATTTGTTTTTCATCAATATAGATATAAGAAACAACGATTAAAAATATATCATTTAGGTTTATTTTTAGGGATTTTAGTTGGATTTTTTATTCTTAATTTAATCATTTCAGTACCTAATATTTTAATTATGGTAGAATTAATTATATTTTTTGTTATCTATGCTAAGTTAACAACTGTTTAATCAACTATGGAAGTAGTTTCTTGTTTTCATAAAGAGATTAGATTTATAGTTTACTATGAATCGACGAAAAACATGAGGAGTGATAGAAATGGGATTAAAAGAGTATAAAGGAGAAAAAATTACAGTTTATTTCGATGGAGAAATTTGTGAACACGCTGCTGAATGCGTTAAAGGGTTACCTGAAGTTTTTAATGTGAAAGCTAGACCATGGATTTCTCTTGATAAAGTAGATGCTAAAAAAGTAGTTGAAGTAATTGATAGATGTCCAAGCCGTGCATTAACATATAAAATATAAGGTGGGGATAAGGTTGTTGGAAATTAAACAAGGTAGTCAGTCATTTTATATAGGTGATGAGAAAAATAGCGAAGCGGAAGTCCATTTTGTTCGGGTAGGAGAAACTCGAATTATATTAGATCATACACATGTAGCAGAACATTTAAGAGGAAAGAATGTAGGACAACAATTAGTAAAAGCTGCTGTTAAATATGCTGAAAAAGAAAAATTACAAGTCATTCCACTTTGTCCTTTTGCAAAAGCTGAGTTTGAAAAGAACCCTGAATATCAAAAGTTATTAGGGTAACTTTAAAGTAGAGAAGTAAATTTTGTTACTTTTCTACTTAATTTTATTTTGAATCCATTTTATAAAATAGATAATATTACTAAAATGGTTGGTAATACGAGATTAGAAGAGACATCTAATTTCTAATTTATTAAGTTTCTGTAACTGATTGTTGAAGAAGCGTCGCTGTTCCTATTAAACTCCCATGAAAGAACGTAATAATCTTTCATTTTCTGTGGTGAAGTGTTGATTGTACGCGACATGGATGGCTAATGGGTGCTTTAGTCAAGTGGAGCAAAGTCTTTTAGACTTTGCTCCTTTTACATTTAAAAGTACTTCTGATAATACTCTTTCCTTAGCCTCCCGCTTAATTGAGCGTAGATCCTAGTTGTTTCGCTTTTCTCATGCCCCATAAGACTTTTATCTTCAATATGAACTATAACAAGGAGATAAGTTTTTATTCAATTAGAACAAATATTTACCCAAAATTAATAAGTACAGAATGATAGGCTTCATAGTAAACCACTAGCCATTCTGGTATCTTTTTATTATATTAATCGTCACTTTGTTAATACTAGAATATGAATACAGGGTATTGCAAAATAACAGAAACAATGGAGGTATGAAATTTGAAGATCCGAAGAATAGATCATGTGGGTGTAATCGTAAATGATCTCTCTGCCGCTAAAGAGTTTTTTCTTGATTTTGGACTTGAGGTAAAAGGGGAATGGGAAATGGAAGGAGATTTAATGGGATATGCAGTTGGGCTTGAAGACGTTAAAGTAGCTTGTGTAGGATTGGGAACGACAGATGGTCCGACATGGATAGAGCTAATCAAATTTTATACACCTTCAGATGAAAAAGATGATCAGAAACCCTTTGCAAATACACTTGGTATCCGACATATTGCATTTACTGTTGAAGATATTGAAGCTGTTGTTGCCAAATTGAAAAAGAAGGATACGGAAATCTTTAGTGAGATTCAGCAATATGAAGAAAGTTATAAATTATGCTATGTTCGTGGTCCTGAAGGAATTATTTTGGAGTTGGCTGAGGAAATCAAATAAATAATGTTAATAAAAATGAAAGTTCGACTCTTTGTTACTTTCTTTTAGTTTGTGAAGAAATTGTACATAAATTAACGGGTGAGATGATTTAACATCATTGAGTCACATATGTAGCTCTTTTTTCTTTCTTGAACTAACAATACAGTTAGTTCAAGAAATGGATTGTTACATAAGTTTATTATGTAGATGTGATGTGTAGATGACACAAGAAAAGGCGGTAAGTTTTAAGTGAAAGAATTAAGAGACTTGATTTCAACAAGAAAACCTGGAGTTACAGATTTTGATATAAAATCTGCAGAAGAAAAATTAGGTGCAGTTTTTCCCGAACAATACAAGGAACTTTTTAAATTAGTTAATAATGCCGAAATCGGCGAATGGACTCTTTTTCCGATCAAAGACCAAAAGAATCCTAAAAAAACTTGGGATGATGTCGTGAGGCAAAACCACGATGCAAAAGATGAAGAAATGTCTGGTGACCTAATAGTTATTGGTGATGATGGTACAGGGGATAAATTATGTCTTCAAGTTATAAACGGGAAAATGAATGATAATATTTATATTTGGGACCATGAGACCGCAAAAATAGAGGAATATACTTCAGATTTAAAGGGTTTTATTACATTGGATTCTGAAAACGGTGAGTTCGATGAAGATGAATAATGTCCATTAATAAGATAAACCCTTTTCCAAACAACTGAACTTTACTTCAATAAGGAGTAGAGCCTTTTCTTACTTAACTAACGGAGCAAGTTATCTCAATTTTAAAAGGTTGATATTACCATTTATGTGGTATTATGAATGTACTTTTAGAAGGGGTTGAGTGTAGTTGAGTAAAATGAAGCAGAGTACAAAATTAGATTTAGAGAGAATAGTTTTCATTGGGAGAACTTTTGAAGAGTATTTGGATATGTTCGTACTTTCAGAAGAAGAACTACGAGGAAAGAAAATACTTGATTGTCCAGCAGGAGCTTGTTCATTTACAGCCATTGGCAACAAATCAGGTTTTGATGTTACCGCTTGTGACATTGCCTATTATCATTCTGGTGAAGATCTAAAAAATAAAGGTCTTCAAGATATTGAACACGCAATGAAGCATATGGAAAAAGCTAAAAACAACTATAAATGGGGCTATTTTAAGGATATAGAAGGTCTTAGAAAACTTCGTTTAACGGCGTTACAAGATTTTGATAAAGATATGAAAAAATCGAGTGAAAGATATATACCTGTAAAATTACCTTCCTTGCCATTTAAGAATAATGAATTTGAAATTCTTCTCTCAGCACATTTTTTATTTATGTATGCAGATAGGTTAGATTATCAATTCCACTTAGAAACGCTAAACGAGCTGTTGAGGGTTACAAAAGAGGAAGTTCGTATTTTTCCTTTAGTTGATTTAGAGGGAAAAAGATATCAGCATTTAGACAAAATAATAAGTTATCTTGCTGACAATAACTGTACAGTTGAAGAAGTAAAAGTTCCATATGAATTTCAAGAAAATGCTGATTCAATGTTGAAAATAAAAAAAGGTTAGAAGAACAACGTTGGACGGTAATCTTTTTGAAGTAATTTTTAAAGCATTTCTAAATGGAGTTTTTGCATTTGTTGATAAAAAAAGATGAAGGTAATTATTTAATCAATCTAACATTTCAATAACCAACGCTTTTGAGAATCTAAAAGCGAGTAAATCGATGGTGATTTACTCGCTGTTTTATTATTAAGCTGTTTTCTCAAAGATCGTTGTTGTTAAAACTAAAAGGCAGAATTTAATCTACAAAATGTGTAGAATAAATTCTGCCTTTCTTCTTAAGGACAAGATCCAAAGAGGTTAAATTTGTTGTCTGTTTTTATTGAGTGTCTTCGTCACTTTTGTACTCCAAAATATCACCTGGCTGACAATTCAAAGTCTTACATATAGCTTCTAATGTTGAAAAACGAACCGCTTTTGCTCTCCCATTTTTCAGAATAGAAAGATTCGCCATAGTAATTCCAACCCTTTCCGAAAGCTCCGTTACGCTCATTTTTCGCTTTGCTAGCATCACATCAATATTAATAATAATTGCCATAATATCCACCTCAGATCGTCAAATCATTTTCTGATTTTATATTAATAGCTTCTTGTAGAAGTCGTTGGAGGATAGCAGCAAAAACGGCGATAATCAACGAAGCAAAAACGATGATGAATCCCATTATTCCAATAGGAGGGTCAACTTTCTTCGCTATAAAACGAAAGAGTGGCAAACCTAATACATACAAACCACTGATTATAATCGCACAGCACTTAATGTTCTTTAACGCCTTTACAGATAATTCCGAGAAAGCTTTGTTCTCGTCAATGTACCGTAAAAGATTAAAAGCCTGGTAGAGAGCAAAGTAAAAAGCCACAGCCGATCCATACATCACGACGAAAATGAGATATTTCATTGGGGAAAAATGTGGATACAATCTTGATGCGAAATTAGCCATATTTGGTACTAAAAATATACATAAAGCAAGAACTGCAATTCCAGCCAGAAAAATTATTACCTTCAAGAAAGTTGTTGAACCTCGTTTAACATTCATATTAAGCACCTCACTTATTTAATAACATTATAAATTTAACACACCATTTATCGTTTTGCGATAAATTAGTATTGTTTTTTATTATAATAATATTGTTATTGGTATATCCTTCAAATTTTTACATTCAATAATTCACTAAAAACTCGACCCAAAACTAATGGACCGAGTTATAAATTTGTTTTTATTTATTCGATTTTCATTTATATAGTTGAATTTCAGCACCCGACTTTGTTATCATTCGACATCAACTAAATGGCTCCATTAGTAGAATAGCAACAATCTATACGAAAACAGCCTATTATTAATTTGCTTTTAACGGAATTTTCTGTTGATTTATTACGAAGGGTTATGTCACACTATATTAGTGGGATTATATTCCATTTTTTTACGAAAGGAGATGTTTTTAATGACAACTTATATGGTATTGGTGGTTTTACTTTAACCGAAATCGGGCATAGTAAATTCCAATTTTTGATTATAACTTGGAATGAGAGCACCCGGGAATATCACCCGTGATTTTTGCTATGCCGTAAACAGTAACCTTTCGTGAATACTGCTGTTAGCGGGATACGATGAAGGTTGTATTCCTTTTTGCTTATAGTCGACTTTTGACTTTTCTCTGCGAAACAGCAGCTTCTTAGGATGCGGCTTGTTCGCGGTATTTTTATGCCCAAAAACAATTTTAGGAGAGGATCGGTCTAATGATTGATTTGAAACAATACGGCTATATCGAAGCCGAAACGCCGCCGATAGGTTTAATACCAGGAAGGGTTACAGAACTACAGCGAGAGCAATATACCGTCATCACCGAACAAGGAGAAGTGACGGCTGTATTGAAGGGCGCCTTCTACTACACTATGGCGACTCGGGAAGATTTTCCGTGCGTTGGCGATTTTGTATTTCTGAAATACAACGAAAACGGTGCTTCGCGCATTGCCAAATTGCTGCCTCGCCGCTCGAAATTTTCTCGCGCTGACTATTCTGGACACGCAGTAGGGTATGTCAAAACCATACTGGAGCAAGTCGTAGCAGCGAATTTTGATTACGTATTTATCGTGTCGTCCCTAAACTGGGATTTCAAGGTCAACCGCATAATGCGCTACCTGACACAGGCACGGCAGAGCGGCAGTCAGCCTGTCGTAATCTTAACAAAAGCTGACTTGGTCACGGATTTCAGCGCACAGTTAGCTGAAGTTCAGAAAGCCGCTTCAGATGTGCCAGTACACGCAGTCTCCAGCCACACAGGGAATGGTTTAGAAGGGTTGAACGAATATCTCCAACCAGGAAAAACCGTAGTATTACTCGGCATGTCTGGTGTGGGAAAATCTTCGTTGCTAAACGCCTTAATGAATCAGGAAGTGATGACTGTCAAGGCTATCCGCGAGGCCGACAGCCGAGGCCGGCATACAACAACGCATCGTCAGCTTTTCATGCTCCCTTCCGGTGCGATGGTTATTGATACGCCTGGTATGCGTGAACTTGGACTGTTTGGTGTGGACGACGGGATCAGCGCGGGATTTAACGATGTGGAGGAATTATTTACACAGTGTCGCTTCAATGACTGCCGGCATCAGACGGAGCCGGGGTGCGCAGTTCTTGCCGCCATTGCCGATGGATCATTGGCACCAGAGCATTGGGAGCGTTACCTTGTACAGAAGCGGGAAAACAAGTTTGTGGATGATAAATCGAAGTATCTCATGGATAAACGGGCATGGCAAAAGTCGATTGCCATGCGACATAAGGGTAAAAAGGGAGGATACAAGAAATGAACAACCAGGATGAAAAGTTAGTAAAGCCCGAAATACTGGAACATGTTTTGAGTAAAATGCTCGACAAGACGATAATCCGCGCAGATTATCAACTTCAAGAGTTGCAAGGCGGGACAATAGGAGTTGTTCGGCTTGTAACAGGCATGGCTGAAACTTCTGATGGTGAAAATCAGCCGTATAAGATAGTTTGGAAAACTCAGAAAAAATTTGAGCGTTATGGTGATCCGGATTCATGGCGTCGGGAATACGACCTCTATGCATCGGATTTCAAAAAGGTTTTCTTCGACTCGTTCCGTTGGCCGGAGTGTTATCACGCTGAGATAAATGGCGATGAGATTCAACTGTGGATGGAATATATTGAAGGTGTGTCAGGCTTAAATCTAACCTCGGAAATGTATGAACGTATAGCCGAAGAATTGGGTCGATTTCAAGGCAGGTTGTACACTGAACGACCAAAAGAATTGCAGAATTTGCCCAATTTAAGCAAGGTGGAGTTTATGAAAAACTACTATCTGCATTATCGGTCATGGAATGTTTTGTATGATTATATACGTTCCGATGACTGTGAAATCCCGAAGGACCTGTGTAAAATGCTCATAGACTTAGATAACAATGCGGACGAAATTTTCAGTCGAATTGAAAAGCTACCAATAGTGTTTTGCCACAGAGATTTTTGGGTGGCAAACATATTCTATTCGGATAGTAAAATCGTTCTTATCGATTGGGATACCGCCGGATGGGGTTACATGGGCGAAGATATCGCGAGTTTAATAACTGATGAAGCGGACGTCTATCATATGGTTGAATACTACCAAAAATGCATTCCGGCATATTACAGGGGTTTTTCGGAATATGCAGATGTATCCCATATATCCGATCATTGTATCTATGAACTAATTCTTGCGATGTTCGGATACAGACTAGTGGAGTGGTATAAATTCGCTGAGTCGCCCGAAGATAAATCAATGCACCTTAATACCTTGCAAAAAATCTATGAGATGAGAAATAAGTAGATAAATATAATTATTGTGTCATTACGTGTAAACAACTGGATGAAAGTCATATCATTTTAATATATAGAATTTTGTGAAAAAATCACTTGACATTCACTTGATGGTTTTTACACTGACGCATGTGGAATATAAGATTTTCAAAATAAGAAAGTAGAGAAAGTAGAGAAAGTAGAGAAAGTAGAGAAAGTAGAGAAAGTAGAGAAAATAAATGAAAACAACTAATTATTTCTTAATGAATAATAAGAGTTTTGTTTATTCTATTTATTAGAGCTAAAGGTTACAAAACCCTTTAGTTCTTTTTTTGCAATAATTTTATAAGTAAAAGAATCTATTTACTATAATAAACAATTCAGTATGTTTGTTGTTAAATTAGAAAGGAAGAAGGATAATTATGGTTTCTTTTAGTACTTTGATAGCTTTTGCACTTGTTTCACTTGGGATGGTTTGTTCGCCGGGACCGAATATGGTGTATCTAATTTCTCGTTCTATTACACAGGGACGTATGGCGGGATTCATATCACTTTTAGGTATAATGTTAAGTTTTTTAGGCACTCCTGGTAAAGACTTAAGATTAATGGCTGTCATTGGTAAAGGAGATGACGATGATATTACCAAGTTGAATTTAGAGGATATGGATAATGAAATGGACTATAATGAGACACATTCTGACAACAAAAAGAGACCTAGATAGTTGTCAAGGTCTCTGTATTATGTAACTGAAATTTTTAGAAACGATATTCAGCTAATCGCTATCTGAGTACTCCAAAAACTATCGAACATGATGATAGTTTTTGGAGTACGTGTTTTTATTCACATAATAGAATTTGACGTAAAAACGATTGCTTCTTAGCAACGCATCGATCTGATATGACAAAACCTGCATCTACTATCATGTCATCAATTGTTTCAATAGTAACGACAATAACCTTATCGGCAATCCGACGAGCATGTTTTATAATATCAAATTGATCTTCTGGTGATGAATGGGTAAATAAGTTATACGGTAAATCAATGATGGCGACATCATAGTGTTCCTTTACCTCGGAGATTGGACCTACTGTAATTTTGCCTGTTAATCCAAAATAAGCGATGTTCTCTCGGGAACCTTTGCAAACATTGTAATATATATCTCGTCCTTCAATATTAATTCCCATGGAAAGGGCTTCAATTACTACTGTCCCTATACCACAACAAGGATCGATCGCCCGAATATTTTGAGGTTGGGGAACTGCGATATTCGCAACGGCACGAGCTACTCTAGTACTAAGTGCCGTTGAATAACTGTTTGGTTTGTGTAAATGTTTACGCCAAATAGATTCACTCTTCATATACTTTCCGAAATACCAAATTCCCTCTATTAAAATGAGACCAAATACAATTTCAGGATGATTTAGGTCGGGTTCTCCATCAATACATAATCCTATCTCACGTTCGTTTAATCGACGCTCAGACTGAGGGATTTTCTTCGTTTCACCTAGATCCATGTCATTTAAACAAACCACTTTAAAAGTTGCTCCATCTATGTTTACAGCCTTCACCAATGTTTTGATGTTCTCTACGCTATTATCTTCAAATAGCACTTCAATTCTATCTTGTATAAAAGGGCTACGGCTTGGATCAATTTTAATATCGCTTATTATATAGTTTGATTGGGAATCAAAACTAAAAAATGAACGCATCTCCATTCTACATAGATCGTATTCGTCAACATGATGTACATATGTGTATATAAATTTACTTTTATTTTGTTCGTTACTCAATTGTCTATCATCCTTTAATATTGTTATTCACTTAATTTCTCTTCATTAGCTGGTGTCCAAACATCCGCTGAAAGAAGTTATTGATTGTTACTTTTAGTAGCCAATGAAAACTGACTGAGCTATCCATCTCTTTTAATAATAGAATAACACATAAAGAATGCCTCGGCTCTAATATGTAAATTGCCCATATGCAGAAAATAAAAAATACAATCCAATTGTTGACAAGATAGGTTTATTCCAATAAACTCATTTACATAAGGTTTACTGTAATAAACTTATTAAGGAGGACGATTAGAATGGAACCATACAAATTGTTCGATGCTGAATACAAATTTGCATGCTTGATTTGGGATAATGAACCAATTAATTCTACTGATCTTGTCAAGCTGTGCGAAACAGAGCTTGGGTGGAAAAAATCCACGACCTATACCGTTTTAAGGAAATTGTGTAAGCGGGAAATCCTAAGAAACGAGAAAGCAACGGTAACATCTATTGTTAAGAAAGAGGACGCACAGAAATACGAGAGTCAGATAGTTGTTGAAAAATCCTTTAATGGTTCCTTGCCGCAGTTTTTAACTGCTTTTCTAGGTGAAAAGGTACTTTCTAATGAGGAAGCTGAAGAGTTGAAGCGGATTATTGAGGAGGCAACTAAAGAATGAACCTGTTTCTAATAATCCTTAATATGAGCATTACAGCAAGTTTTGTCGCACTTGCTGTGATCATTGCGAGACTTCTATTGAAGCGCGCTCCTAAAATATTTTCTTATATTCTATGGGTGGCCGTTGCCATCAGACTGATCACTCCCGTTAGTTTTGCTTCAAGCTTTAGTATATTACATCTCGTAAAACCCCAGGATACAACTGGCACGGGCTTCATGGAATTTGTGCCAGAGGAAATTGGTATGAAAGAAACACCTATTGTGGATGTCGGAATTAAAGAAGTAAACCATTTTATAAATTCATCCCTTCCGGTGGCTACTGCCACGGCAAGTGTAAATCCTATGCAAATAATTATATGGATTGCCAGTGTAATTTGGATATCAGGTGTAGTCATTCTGTTGCTTTACAGCATTATATCGTACTTAAAAATATTAGTTAGGGTTCGCACAGCGACACTTGTCAAAGATAATATCTATGAGACTGACCAGATTGCCACACCCTTTGTACTTGGTTTTATAAATCCGAAAATATACATCCCAATCGACATGAGTGATCATGAGCTGTCTTACATTTTACTCCATGAGCAAATTCATATTAAGAGACGAGATTATTTAATAAAACCTTTGGCATTTATGATGCTTATCATTCATTGGTTCAATCCACTAATGTGGTTGTCTTATGCGCTAATGAGTAAAGATATGGAGATGTCCTGCGATGAAAGTGTCGTAAACAAGATGGGGAATCAGATTAAACGAAGCTATTCAACCTCATTACTTACTCTTGCCGTCAAAAAAGGGTTACCAACTGGAAGTCCGCTTGCTTTTGGAGAGAGTAATGTGAAAGCAAGAATTAAAAACATTCTTACTTATCGTCAAGCTTCTAAGAGGACGATTGCAGCGTATATGCTTGTTATTGTGGCTTTAGTTGTAGGATGTACAGCCAATCCCAAACCTCAGCAATCGCTTCATGGTTATAATATTGATCAGTTAATGGAGAACAAAACACTTTATGTAGGTAACGCTACTAAGGTAGGCGGACTCATCAATGGAATGCCCAATCCAACAGATTCTAAATGGAACATGGCACTTCAAACGAAAGCTCAGCCTTATGGAGTGACGATCAATTATGTAATGAACGATTCGAATCTCGGGAAAGAAGAAGAGATAAAGGGCGAAGTTTTTCATCGGAATGCCATTCTACTCTTAGGCCTGATTGATAACGTCGATAGTATAACTTGTTCGATTGTTGATAGCTCGGGTCAAAGTGATGATATAGTAAATAGCTATACGTTTACAAGAGAGCAGGTAGACAAAATAGTTGGAGAGGATGTTAGACATTTCGCCTCGGACGAAAAAAGCCTCCGACAACTAATTAATCGTTTAGATAGTATGCCCTTTAGTGGAAACAGCAAGAACCCTTAATGTTTTCATGAATAATATGTACCCTTTATGATGACTGAAAATTCGTAATAAAGTTTGGTGAAAATCACTTCATTTTTTTGAGAGGTGATTTTTTTATTGGATATATATGTTAAGATTAATTTGAAAATTGGAAAAAGAACTAAAACTAAAAATTTTGTAGCTGTTGAGTAGAATGATTTGGATAACATTCTTATACGGGAGCTTTTCCTATAGAGTTAAATTGCTGAAAAAAGATAGGGAAATATGAAGTTGGATAATAAATTAAATTGACTAAAAGGATCATAAAATGGAAAAAATAAATGAAATCATTGATGTACTTATTAATAAAGGTTTAGTCATAAATGATCATCTAGAATTGAAAGGGTTAAAAAGTGGTACAACGGATGGCATTTTATATACTATCCTTATAAAAAATATACCAACCTATGTGATAAAGGTTGACCATCCTAATATAATAATTTCCACTGAGGAATTCCTACTAGCCTATAAAGATGTGGAATTGTTGCCGGATGTTCTTTACACGGATCATAAAAAAGAATTTATCACTTACTCTTATATCCCTGGAGAAACCCACTATAATCGAGGATCGAAATTAGAATGGATGAAGATTTTAATTAAAGAGTTGTTCAATAATTATGTGAAGGTGGATAACGACATTTCTTGGGGAAGAATAAATGGGGTTCCTAGAAACTCCTGGTCAGACTTTAACCAAAGTAGTTTTGAGTCTGCAAAACTGAACATAGGGAAGCTCTTACCGAATGAGGACCATAAAAGAGTAGAGTTGTTATTAAATAGATTAAAAACTGATCACAATCAAGAGGAGAAGTATTATCTTCACGGGGATACTGGTGTTCATAATTTTGTTTACTCTCGTAATCAGTTAAAAGGAGTTATTGACCCATCACCTTTAATCGGTTCAAAAGTTTACGATTTTACCTATGCGTTTTGTTCTTCACCAGATAGTCTAGATTTGCATACACTTTTTTCATCGTTTTCCTTGTGGAACGGGAATACATCCTTTACGAAGGAACGACTTTTGGATGAAGTTGTCTTTCAATTATATACACGTATTGGCGTATGTATTAAAGTTCATCCGCACGATCTAAATGGTTATATGGAAGCCTGGGAGGAGTGGAGGGAGTATCTTCCCTCCAACTTATAGTGGCAACCTATTTCACGGTAGGAGAAAATATAAGAAAAGACCTCTAATTATTTGATTTTATGTCCCACAATTACAGGAGGGTTCTAAAATGGTTGTAAAAGAAGATATTTTACATAGAAAGGGAGCTAGAAAGGCTAGCGATATCCCAAACGAAGTTTTAATCTTGCTGAATCAAGGAAAAATAGAGAGTGTTAATTTAACGGAATGGCAAGCTGTTCACCATACTACTTTATTAAAAAATGTTCTACCATCAATAGGGCTAGAAGAAAAGTTAGAATATATACTAACTGAGGTAGAGAAGCAAAAAGTTGAAACGGGAATGAAGGCCATACGTTTAATTGGAAGTTTATTAGATACTGTCTTAATGGATGAAAGTGCAACCAAAAGAGAGGAGCTAATCACAATATGCGCTCATCACGTATCTGATAGTGTCCGATGTTGGGCGGCATTTATGAATAGAAACAACGATTATTCTTTAGAGGAGAAGCTATTGTATATCCGCACTTTCGCAGCAGATCATCATTTTGGTGTTCGGGAAATTGCTTGGATGTCAATTAGAGAGGATCTCTCAGCAAATATTGAGTATAGTGTAGACTTGTTAACAGAGTGGGCGAAAAGTGAAGATGAAAACATTCGTAGATTCAGTTTAGAATCAATTCGTCCTCGCGGAGTATGGACAAAGCATATTGAAGTTTTAAAGGAAGAACCGCAAATCGCACTTCCAATTCTAAATTTACTAAAATCAGATTCAGCAAAGTATGTTCAAGATTCTGTTGGCAATTGGTTAAATGATGCTAGCAAAACTCAACCAGAGTGGGTAACCAACCTATGTGATGAATGGCAAAAAGAATCTCCAACTAAGGCAACTGAGAGAATCATTAAAAAAGCTCAAAGAACAATTATAAAAAGTTAATTGGCTATTGAAAAATTATTATGGAGTTTTTGAATTGCTTGCATATTAGAGCATTTTATACTGCCTTTGAAGATAAATAGCAGAGAAGTCTATTATGCCTTAAATTTTCACTATAACAATCATCAAGCCGAACAAGCAAATGGTATTAATCCCATTGCTTGTTCATTTTGTTTTCCTGATTGCTAATTATAATGTGAAACTAATCGCAATAAACATTATCACAGAAAAAATAAGCGAAAATGGGCTTTATAGTATATAGATGTAATTGATATGACAAGAGAACTAATAATGACGACAATACGTAATAATATAATCTGTTTTTTCGCTTGGACTTGAATAATAGAAAATAAATAAGACAAACAAAAAAATAGTAGATACTAATAATCGGGAATTCCAAAATAAATTATTTTAAAAATAAAAATGAGTAACACTATATATTTTAAACATTTGTTAAAAATGTTTAATAAAATAACACTCCTTATTATTAAGGGATTAACATATATTGTAAAAAATAAAGCATTTTAGTTTTCAATCTTTAATTGTCTATAGGATAATGATTAAATGGCAAAATATTAGAGAGAATACTTCAAAAAGGAAGTGCAAAAAATGAATCTAGAAATGGTGATGCAGGAGCTTGAGGCTCTTGGCAAGGAACGAACTAAAAAAATGTATATTTCCAATGGTGCGCATGAGCCGCTTTTTGGCGTGGCAACAGGTGCGATGAAACCAATAGCTAAGAAAATAAAAATAAATCAACCATTAGCTGAAGAACTTTATGCCACAGGGAATTACGACGCAATGTACTTTGCAGGCATTATTGCAGATCCAAAGGCGATGACTATGTCAGATTTTGAACGGTGGATGGATATAGCATATTTTTATATGCTGTCGGATTATGTGGTAGCAGTAACTTTAGCGGAAGCAGATATTGCACAAGAAGTTGCTGATAAATGGATCGCAAGCGGTGAAGAGCTGAGAATGTCAGCGGGCTGGAGTTGCTACTGTTGGCTTTTAGGGAATCGTTTAGACGATGAATTTTCCGAGAGCAAAATTGCCAATATGATTGAAATTGTGAAAAATACGATTCACGAATCGCCAGAACGAACGAAATTTGCTATGAATAATTTTCTATACACTGTTGGTCTTTCATATTTACCGCTCCATGAAAAGGCTGTCAAAATTGCAAAGGAAATAGGTCCGGTAGAAGTAAAACGAGATAATAAAAAAAGTAGTTTCTTGCACGCTTACGAAAGTATTCAAAAGGACGTAGAAAAAGGAAGAGTTGGTTTCAAACGTAAATATGTAAGATGCTAAACAATAGCCGGAGCACCACGAACATTACTTATTTATCGAGAATGCCTCTGCTTTCGTACAAAAAACATTTGTAGGTCTAAAGGCTTCGGTGGATGTCATGGAATCGGCTTTGTACAAGCACAAAGCCGATTCTGGACGTAATTATTCCGAGGCATAATTGATACTAAAGGACAGTTTTTCTTAGAAGTTGTTAAGCTGAAAAACAATTTTATTTTCCAAAAGGTTGGTCAATATAAGGACCCTTCACTGTAATTTTCATTAACTGAGTAGCCATAAATTTTGGTGAATAAAGCATATCGTTTTCTAACCACCAAACGATTACCTCAAGAAAGGCAGCAGCAAAATATCTGACAGCCATTTCGCGTGGTACTGTAAGTTTTTTATCATCAGGCTGCATGAAGTTGATCCCATTTGAGATGAAATTAATGATGATTTCCTTTATGCCTGAAGAAAAATAAGGAATGTCTTTTTCAGTTAAAAACACCTTATATAATTTGCTATTTAAAGAAATTTGCTCGAATAAATGTATGAAAGTATCGTGTGGCTCATCTTCATTTTTTAAAAAATCAATTTCCGTCTTGTCTTCAAATGTGACGTTAATATTGCCCATTAAATCATTTAAAATTTCCTCTGAGCTCTGATATAGAAGGTCAAGCTTATCGCGATAATGTAGATAAAAAGTAGCGCGATTTATGGTCGCTCGCTCTGTAATATCTTGTACCGTAATCTTGTCATAGCCTTTTTCCTCAATTAATTCCACAAGTGCGTCCCTTAATAATTGGCGAGTCCTCATAACCCGAGGGTCCATTTTCTGTTTTTTATTCGACATTTTCAAGCTCCTTGTCTTATTTTTTCTATTTTTACAACACTAGATATAAGTTCGTTGATAAAGCATCGAATCTATTGAATGTGTTGTTTGCTCTTTTGAAGAGTATTGATATACTTATATTAACGACATCGTGTCGATAATACAACTAGTTGTTAATATGTTCATGAATTAGTCATTTTATTAGATGCTATTTTATTTTAGAAGGGAAGTTTTAATATGGGTCGTTTAAATGGAAAAGTAGCCATTATTACAGGAGCAGCAATGGGAATGGGAGCTTCTGAAGCAAAATTATTTGCTCAAGAGGGAGCAAAAGTTATCGCAACAGATGTTCAAATCGATGCATTGAACCAATTAGTAAAGGAAATTAAAGAAAGTGGCGGGGATGCTATAGGGATCCAACATAATGTGACATCTGAAGAAGAATGGAAATCCGTCATTGCTGAAGCAGTGAAAACATATGGAAAAGTAGATGTACTTGTTAACAATGCAGGTGTTTCTTCACCAAAAACGATTGCCAACATGGAAATGGATGAATGGAATAAAATAATGGACATTAACTTAAATGGTTGCATTATTGGCATGAAATATGTGATTCCTGAAATGCAAAAAGTAGGTGGAGGCTCTATTATTAATATTTCATCTATTGGTGGTATTGTTGGTATGGCAGGTACAAGTCCATATACAGCGGCTAAAGGAGCACTTCGAGTACTATCAAAATCAGCTGCAATTGAATACGGAAAAGATAAAATCCGTGTGAATTCGGTACATCCAGGTATCATCGTTACACCAATGACAGCACCAACGATGGAACAAGGAGGAGCACTTCCATTCTATAAAACGTATACACAGCTTCCATACTTTGGTGCACCAGAAGATGTAGCTTATGGCGTTGTATTTTTAGCATCTGACGAATCACGCTTTATGACAGGTGCTGAATTAATCATTGACGGCGGTTGGACAGCTATTTAATAAAAATCAATTAAACTAGAGAAAAAAACTAGGTTTCACATAGGATGTGAGCCTAGTTTTTTGTGATTTATAAGACTTCTCTCGTGAGCAAAGGACAAAGAATAACCGCTCAGGTCCAGGATAAAACTAAAACTGATCGGGTCACCTGAAGAACTGCTCAGGTCCAAGAGAAAACTGATCGGGTCGCTCGAAGAACTGCTCAGGTTCAGGATAAAACTGATCGGGTAACCCGAAGAACTGCTCAGGTCCAGGATAAAACTGATCGGGTCACCTGTAGAACTGCTCAGATTCCAACGAATACAGCCCTTCACGACATAAAAGCGGAATCCTACACAATTCAAAGTAATCCCCGTCTGAAATAGATAAAAAATTCAAAAAAAGAATAGCTTGACATCATCCTAAATAGCACAAACATCACAATTATTTCTGCATATCATAATGGGGAAAGCGTTTTCTTCAATTAATATAGAAGAAAGGCACTACAATTTAATCAAATATGATGAAAATCACTTGCTAATTTAAGTAAGCACAAAAGGGTTCGTGCATGATGTACACTTCATTATTTGTTTTATTACGATACTTAAAAGAGAAGGGTATGAAACCTTGATTGGCTAATCTTTTTGGGATAGTCATTCCGAAAAATTTCGACTTGTTGTAAAAATAATCCACATCCTGCTGTTAAGTGCTACATCTTATCTTTATACAAACAAAATTGTTCATATTGATATCCACATTTATATTCGTAAAGACGTGAAGTGGTTTGTCATGTCAGATCAAGCGTTAAAAAATTCTGTAAATTTGATGATTTCAGCTAGTTCAGACAAATATTTGTACAAATATAGGAATTCTGCGAAAAAATTTTGCAAAAACCTTAACTATTTCATACGAAATCCGTATAATAAATCAAACAGTGTGAAAATTGTCCATTTTCTATCGATTAATTGCGTGAATTTTTTAAATTGTATTGACGTAAGAGACGATAATTTGTACACTGTGTACATTCAATTGTTTTTTGGAGGAATACAATCAATTAAAAAAGTTAGGATTTGATGGTTATGATCGTATGTAAATTTGGTGGAACATCTGTAGCAAGCGCAGAACAAATTCAAAAAGTAGCAAACATTGTAAAATCTAATCCGGCACGTAAAATCGTAGCCGTTTCTGCACCTGGGAAGCGTTCTGGTGACGATATAAAGGTAACTGATCTATTAATTAATTTAGCAATGGCAGCATTAAAAAATGAAGATATTGAGGAAGAATTGCAAATCGTTGTGCATCGCTATAAGGCGATTGCGGATGGTTTGGAGTTAGATCATACAATTTGTGACGTGATCGCTGAAGATTTACGTGAACGTGTACAAGGCGATAAATCGAATGAGGAATTATTTATCGATAGCATTAAAGCGGCAGGGGAAGACAATAATGCGAAGCTAATCGCTACTTATTTTAATTCAATCGGTATGCCGGCGCGTTACGTAAGCCCAAAAGATGGGTTGGTCGTCAATGATTTACCTGAACGCACGTATGCTTTACCAGAGGCTTATGTAAATTTAGCGCCTCTAAAATATACCAAGGAAATTATTGTATTCCCAGGTTTCTTCGGTTACACTAAAGCGGGCATACTGCGTACATTTGACCGCGGTGGCTCTGATATTACAGGCTCTATTTTAGCAGCCGCTGTTGAAGCAGAGCTTTATGAAAACTTTACGGATGTGGATTGTGTGTTTTCCGCAAATCCGAAAGTTGTGAATGATCCAGTGGAAATTAAAGAAATTACGTATCGCGAAATGCGTGAATTATCCTATGCAGGCTTTTCCGTTTTCCATGATGAAGCGCTAATGCCTGTTTACAAGATTGGGGTGCCCGTTAACATAAAAAATACAAATAATCCATCAGCCCCAGGTACTCGTATCGTACCAAGACGTTCTGTAACAGGACGTCCGGTTACAGGTATCTCGGCAGACAGTGGCTTTTCAACTTTATATGTGTCTAAATATTTGATGAATCGTGAAGTAGGCTTTGGCCGTAAGCTTCTACAAATTTTAGAAGATGAAAATATTTCATATGAACACACACCGTCTGGTTTAGACGATATTTCAGTCATAATGCGTTCAAATCAAATAACACTAGATAATGAAGAAAGAATTATTTCTCGTGTGAAAAATGAGTTAAATGCGGATGATGTGCAAATGCGTCATGGTTTCTCTATGATTGTTATTGTAGGCGAAGGCATGCGTAATAACACAGGTCTAGCGGCACGTGCTGCAACTGCGATTTCAAAAACAGGTGCTAATATAGAGATGATTAATCAAGGTTCATCTGAAGTTAGTCTAGTATTCGGTGTGCTACAAGAATATGAAAATCAGATTTTACAAGCACTTTATGGGGAATTTTTTGCACATGTGAGAGTGTAAGGAAAGAAAGCTTAATCGGTGGGGATTCTTAATCCCCACTGAACGGGAATTATTTGTCCTACCTAACTTCTTTGCTTCGGTAAATTTTTTAGGTGGGAGTTTTGTACCTCATTCTTCGCCTTCGTTAACGGATAAATGACTGCCCGTTTACGGCGCTAATCCTTGAACTGGATTAGTGTTTTCTTTTTGACGAGAATACGGTAAAATCGAGGGCGTATAGATTGGAGGTCTTTCTTTTGAAAAAATTATCGATTGGTATGTTTCTATCAATGATTGGCATACTATTTGTTTGTTTAACGATCATGGATATTTTACCGTCCTCGACAAAAACAATGAAAATTGTCTATATCGGTATTGGTTGGGTATTTATTATCGCGGGATCCATTGTTCGTTTTAAAACTTTAAAACAAAAGCAATAACGGAATATATCTCAAAATTGGATTGTGATAAAACACGGATTTATGATACAATTTCAAAAAAATAAATAATTTGATTATTATGAAGTTGTAATGCTGTACGCAAATTCACATGATTTATATTTGGGATAGATTATTAATTAAAGAATAAACAGTACAAATTCTTCTTTGTAAGAATTTGTTTTTTTATTTTTTGTTATATATTGAATAGGAGGCGAGATAATGCCAGTACTACGTAAGGGCGATATTCATATTTCCGACCATTATGTTGCCGTCCAAACAGATTCACCAATGAAGGTAGTATCCTCAGCAGTACATAATCCGGGCTTTGGCTTTTATACACATTTGATGAATCGTTCAGTGCCTTATACGTATGATGAACGCAAACCACAGGAGGAATTACAAAGGTTTTTACAGTCTGAGGGTTTTCCGATTGACAATACAGTTGCGATGATGACGGCCGTCTATGCTAGATATGCAACAATTCGTGAGTTTACATATGAAGGAATTCATCTTGTCATCATGATTACGGCAGGTCTTGGCAATGCCGTCGATATTACGCGTGCCTTTCATCGTCAGGAGCAGTATCATGCTGGGACTATTAATACGTGGGTTTTGATAAATGGGAGATTGTCGGATGAAGCTTTATTTCAGGCAATGATTTCTACGACAGAGGCTAAGGTCAAAGCACTTATGGATGAGGGTATAACAGATCCAACAACGGGTACACAAGCTACAGGTACTTCAACGGACAGTTTGTTAATTGCTTCAACAGAGGAAGGCGACTACCATCAATATGCTGGACCGATTACGATGCTTGGAAAAGTCATTGGCCATGGTGTTTATGAAACGATGCGTGAAGCCATTCAAAAATATAAAAAAGACAAAGAGGAGAATCCTTTATGATGGCTCTGGTGATTGCCTGTATCATTGGCCTTGTTTTTGATTTAATCGTTGGTGATCCTCCTAAAATGCCTCATCCAGTACGCTGGATTGGAAAGCTCATTCAATCTCAAACAGAATTATGGAATAAAGGAAGAATGAGAAAATTCCGTGGTATGGTGATGTCACTCGCTGTAGTAGGCACAACGATGTTTGTTGTGACAGCTATTATGCTACTAAGCTATCAAGTTAGCCCACTATTTGGCATACTGGTAGAGGGATTACTAATTGGGATTGGACTAGCACAACGTAGCTTAAAAGAAGCGGCGATGGCTGTCTATGAACCGCTCGTTAAAGGCGATTTTGCTGAAGCTCGGGTGAAGCTTTCTTGGATTGTCGGCCGTGATACGAAGAAACTTGACGAGGATGAGATTGTTCGTGGTGTAGTGGAAACGGTGTCAGAAAATACGAGTGATGGTGTAACAGCTCCTTTATTTTATGCTTTCTTATTTGGTGCAATAGGATTATGGGGCTATAAGGCCGTCAATACATTAGACTCTATGATTGGCTATAAAAACGAAAAATATAAAGATTTTGGTATGTTCGCTGCAAAGCTAGATGATGTACTGAATTTTATTCCAAGCCGATTAACAGGTCTTTTGATGGTGCTAGGTACGAAAAATGAAACAAACGTGTCTCTCGGTAAGCGCTTAAAACGTTGGGCACAGGATGCGAAAAAACATCCAAGTCCTAATAGTGGTTATTTAGAAGCAGCTACAGCTGTCCAATTAGGGGTACAGCTTGGTGGAAAAAATACATATCAGGGTGTCGTTTCTTATCGAGCGGTAATGGGCGAGAAATTAGTTCCATTAACAAAAGAACATATTGCAACGTCAGTGATTCATATGCGCATTGCGACCTTGCTCTTTACGCTTGTTATGTTAGCAGTGGAGGTGTTAATTTTTGCAATTACCTAATCACGGAGCAAATCCGCAAAATGTTTATCATCAGCTTGGACTTAATATGCCCGAAAAGGTGTATGATTTTAGTGAAAATGTTAATTCAGCGGGGCCACCCCCATTTGTGGAGGCGCGTTGGCGGACGTTTTATCCGCTTATTCAACGTTATCCAGATCCGGACGGTGAGCCGTTTTTATCAAAGGTGGCAGCTTTTCATGATGTTCAGAAAGATTCTGTATTACTAGGTAACGGTGCATCCGAGCTTTTTAGTGTTCTAGTTAGACGTTACGCAAATAAGCGTGTTATTATCGTGCATCCAACTTTTTCAGAATATGAACGAACATTACGAGCAGCAGGCGCTGAAATTGTGCCTGTCGTTGTAGAGGATTTTGTCCATTACACATTGCCGATGGAGCATCTGAAGCATGAAATGGCGAACGCAGATGCATTATATATTTGTACACCGAACAATCCGACGGGAGTGCTTCCGAAGAAAGAGGAGCTTCTCCAATTAATTTCTCACGGTGCAAACGTCCATTGTGAGCTTGTAATTGACGAGGCATTTATTGACTGGGTAGATGAAGCCTATTCTTTAATCCAGTATGTGACAGATAATCCTCATGTGATAGTCGTTCGTTCGATGACAAAAATGTATGCAATCCCTGGATTACGTCTAGGCTATTTAGTAGCGAGCCCAAAAGTTGTTGTAGAGCTAAAGTTTATCCTACCGCATTGGAATTTGAATGCCTTTGCCCTCGTTATAGGGACAGGTTGTTTAGATGAACATGTATATTGTAAGCAAGCTATTGCCTATGCTAAAAATCAACGGGAATCGCTACAGAACTATTTACAAGAAAATGGTTGTCAGGTGACAAATAGTGTAACGAATTATGTATGTTTTGCATTACCGAAAAATCAGCAACCAGATACATTTTTTACATACTGTTTATCAAAGGGCGTCGTGCTACGCCATACAAAAAACTTTATGGGCTTAAATGGTGAATGGTTCCGTATAGGAATTAAAGATATTACGGCTATGACGTATTTACAGAATTGTTTGCAAACGTGGTTTAACGCAAATTAGGGGTGACAAAGGTGACGACTTTTTATTTAATAAGACATGGTGAAACGATGTGGAATAAAGAGCAGCGGCTACAGGGATGGTTGGATTCGCCACTATCCGAGAAGGGTATTGCACATGCAGAAAAACTTCGAGATCATTTGAAAAATTTCTCTTTTACTGCGGCGTATAGCAGTTCAAGTGGCCGTGCTAAGGAAACGTTGAACATTCTTCTTGCTGATCGACAGCTTCCAATCTATTATGAGGATAATTTACGGGAAATTTTTTTAGGAGATTGGCAAGGAAAAACAGTCGAGAACATTATGACTACGCATCGCCTTGATTATGAACTATATACCGATTATCCCGGACAATTCGTTGCAACCCATACGGAAAGCTTTGGTACGGTAACAGAACGAGCAATGTTTACATTAAAGAAAATTGCAGAAAAATATCCCGAAAACAATGTTTTAATTGTGTCTCATGCTGTAACGATTAAATGCATCGTTAACGCCATTTTAGGGCGAAGCATCAATCAGCTGTGGGCAGAACCATTTATTAATGGTACAAGTGTCACGATTATTGAACAAGTCGGACCGCAATGGCTAGTGAAAGAGATCGGAAACACTCAACATTTACAATAGGAGGCGTAACTATGCCACTGATTTTCATTACAGGGGGAGTACGCAGTGGTAAATCCCACTTTGCTGAAAAAGCGGCTGTTACTCACTATCAAACAGAGTTTAACCAAGCACAACGACTTATTTATATTGCTTCTGGAGTAGCGTTGGACAATGAGATGGAGAAGCGAATAATGCGCCATCAGGCAGACAGACGTGCGCAAAACATTGAGTGGCTGACGATAGAAGCACCCTATGACATGGCAGATACATTGCATAAACTGTCCGATGGAGATGTCGTGTTATGGGATTGTGTTACAACATGGCTGACGAATGCTTTTTACGAAGGTTTTGACACGGGAACGCCCTGCGTGGATCAACCCGGTTGTTTAGAGCAAAAGCTTGATAGTTTAAAAGAGGAGGTAGGGACGTTACTTGAGAAAAGGGTGACGTTTTTTATCGTCTCGAATGAATTATTCGATGAGCCTCCATATTCTAGCGAGGAAGTAGAATTATACCGACAAACGCTTGGGAGATTACATCAATGGTTCGTTTCTATAGCAAATGAGGCGTATGAAATAAATTATGGTGTCTTAAAGAAATGGAAATAATAAATGACGAAGAAGGAAGGCAAGTCGATGAAAAATTTCTGGCATAGCATACAACTTGCGTTTCAATTTTTTACAGTATTGCCGGTACATAAAGAAATTCCTTTAACGAAGGCAACTATAACAGGGATGTTCGCCTTTTTGCCATGGGTAGGGGCGCTCATGGGCACCGCAGTGGCAACGGTGATTTATAGTTTAACAGAATGGACGGCAAGCAGTGAGATCTTGCTTTCTTTTGTGATTGTTGGACTATTTGCCTTTTTTACTGGTGGTTTACATTTAGACGGTTTTATTGATATGGGGGATGCTTATTTTTCGTATCGGGACCGTGAGAAGCGGCTTGAAATTTTAGATGATCCACGTGTTGGCGCATTTGGAGTGCTATCCGTGTTATTTTTAGTGCTTGGAAAATTGGTCATACTGCATGAGCTATTCGTCCAGCATAAGTTAGCGCTGTGGATGCTTGTGTTTATTCCGTTATTAACACGAGTGGGCATGAGCTTTTATTTTATGTCGCTCAAGTGCTCGAAAGAAAAGGGGCTAGCCTACTTTTTTAAAACACATATTAAGCCGGGATTACTTATTTGCTTTATGCTTATCACATTAGTTGTGGCGTATAGTAGCTTGTTGTTTGTCATAGGTTTCTCAATTGTTCCACTTGTGTTGATGGCTGTATTAGCGATTGCCTTTTTAGTCTTTCGGCAATTTACAGTGCGCAACTTTGGTGGCGTTTCTGGGGATTTACTCGGTGCATCAATTGAAGGAATGGAGGTTGTATTGTGGGTGACGTTGTTATTGTGCACTTAATGAGACATGCACCAACAAAGGAAAATTTGGAGAAGCGATATATCGGCTGGACAGATTCTTCATTAGCTGATGCATCTATATTGACTATTGTAGATCCAAATGTCACGAAGGTGTATGGTAGTGATTTGCTGCGCTGTAGGGAAACAGCTGCCCATTATTTCCCGAATGCAACATATGTGTCTGATAGGAGATTTCGAGAGTCGAACTTCGGGGAATTTGAAGGGCAAACATATGAGGAATTAAAAACGGATAGTCGCTATTGTGCGTGGTTAGATGACCCCGTTCTGTCACCACCTCCAAAGGGGGAAGGCTTTGATGCTTTTTGTGCGCGAGTCATTGGAGGATTCACTGCATTACCAAATGGTGAAGATGTTTATCATCTCGTTGTCCATGGGGGAGTTATTCGGGCACTTCTTGTAAAATTTGCACCGACTGAGCAAACTTTTTGGTCGTATCAAACACCGCATGATAAAATGTTTTCTTTAACGTTTACAAGAAAGGCTTGGGAGGAGGGAGCGAGATGCATGTCTTTATCGGAGGCGCCTATAGTGGAAAAACCGACTATGTCATGAACTTGCTTGCAGGTCAAAAAGTTGAGCTAGTTGATGGCAATATACCTGATGACAGCCCAGCCTGTGATGTGTTAGTTATTAAAAATATAGAAAAGTGGCTCGTGACACAAAATCTTGAGGAGGATGAACCCCTTGTCAAAACCATTTTGACAAGACTAAAGACTCTTGAAGAAAATTGTGCCGTCTATATAATAGTGACCGATATGGGACGTGGAGTTGTGCCAATGGAAAAACAGGCTCGACTGTTGCGTGATACATGTGGACGTTTGTACCAGGCATTATTTGCTGAAGCCGAACAAATCGTACGCATTTGGTACGGTATTGGGGAACAAATCAAATGATATAGATTTGAAAAATTTAGAAGGCTTTTCATTAAAAATCTTTGGGTTGATTTTTTTAAAACCTATGCTATGTATATTAGTTGATTGGAGTGGAGACTGGGTGACTCCTTGGGATTAGCAATAGAGGAATGAAGGCTAAAACCATCACGTCCTGTGATAACGCCTTCGTGACCAACATCGGTGCTGTTGCTGTCGCTACGTTGCACTACGCTTTCGCGCAAAAAACATCTGTTGGCCCGAGACCCTGGAGCGAGCATAGCGAGTGAAGCGGCTCATCAGACGCCCCCAGGAAGCTTTGCTCTGCGCGAAAGCGAAACGTCAGCGATAAAAGCACCCTGCCGGAACGGAAATCAACCACTCGTTATAATGAATAGCCAAATATTAAAGGAAAGAGGAAATGGAATGGATCGACAAAGATTAATGAAATTGACGCTCACTGCCATGGTAGCGGCAATTTGTGCAGTGGGTGCAGTCATTAAAATCCCAACATTTATTTCAACTGCAGCGCTTGACTCTGCACCTGCATTGTTGAGCGTTGTCTTTTTATCTCCAGTATTAGCTGGGGTTGCGGGAGTCATTGGGCATTTTATTTCAGCCTTAACTACTGGCTTCCCTTATGGACCACTACATATTATTATCGCAGTAGAAATGTTTATTGTTGTATGGGTTTTTGGGGTCATGCATAAAAAAGGAATGCATTTCTGGAAATGGCCTGTGGCACTTATATTAAATGGCGTAGTGGCACCTTTACCATTTTACTTTATCATAAGTCCGGCATTTTACTGGGCTTCACTGACTAGTCTTCCATTGGCAACACTTGTAAATCTAGTGATCGTTGCCGTTGTGATGCCAATTCTCTCTAAGGTGTTTGTGCGTAAGGAAGGTCGAGTGCAATGAGAAATGCAATAAAAATAGGTGAGCTGTTTGCTACAACAGATAATGCCGCAGCAATTGGTGAAAAACCACAAGATGTTGTGTCTGCCCCAGACAAACTTACGGCATACTTCACGGCACGTGTTACTTTTTTAGAGCAACTTGCTGCAAATGCTTTACCAAGCCATATTTTACTCGCTAATTTTTCAGGGGATACTGCATGGTCTCGTTATGTTGCAGGCATTCAGCAGGTTTTTGACGAGGCGGGTCTTAATTGTCCGCAAATAGACGGTAGTACAGAGTCCAATATGCCGACTCTACAATCAGGTTTGTCTATAACGATGCTAGGTGAGCAGCAAAAACGCATAGCAACTAAGTATGAACAGCTTAGTTGGTACACCTATGGATTACCGCTTGTAGGCAATGAAATCCTTGCTCAGCCTGAAGATGTCGCACAGCTCCAACCTATTTTTCAGGCGTGGAAAGAGGGAATCGTGCAGCAAGTATGGCCAGTCGGATCAAAAGGTCTACAAGCCGAATTTACTCGACTTTTTGGCGAACAACAAGTCAAAAGTTCATTAGATGTTGAAAAATCGGCTGGTCCATGTGCAGTAGTTTTACTAGGAATACAGCCAGAAAAAGAGCAATTAGCACAAAAAAAATTTCCTAGAAATTTTGAAAAACTACGTAAAACTGCATTGTAATTGGGCTTGCATCGAGAAAATGTAGCACTTTATAACTTGTAAGGGGCAAAACGCCTATTGCAACAATAAACACAATATGTTAGATTTGTTTAGGAGTTAAAACACAATATATAGTATTTTGGACAAGCGGTACCAATATGGTTTAAAAGGGAATTCGGAAAAAGAGTCATCTTAGGCCGAAGCTGTCCCCGCAACTGTAAATGCTGACAAATGATAAATAGGCCACTGTGAAGAACGGGAAGGCCATCATTTGGACGAAGCATGAGCCAGGAGACCTGCCGAGTTGTTCAAGACAGCAACACATTCTTCGGGGATTGAGAAGTGGAGGCGAAAGATTTGTTCACTTCTTTGTGTCCATGTCCTTCATTTCCATTTCCGATTTTACAGCGATCACGTAACCGATAAATGTTGCGCGATCGCTTTTTGTGTTGTCTGGAGAAGGAAAGGGAGAGAATGTTACATGACAATTCAAATTGAACAGCAAATGACTAAGCTCAAAAAAAGTTACACGGAGGATGAACTCGAAAGTTTTGTAAGGTTATCGGATCGATGGCTACGAAAAAACGATAATGCCACATTTGAAGCTTGGGCAGATGCGATGATTTTACAAACGCTTAGCCTAATTGATGAAGAGGAGCCATACTGGACATTTGTCGCAGCTCAAATTTATTTAGAAAAATTATATGACCAATTTGCGATGCGTCGTGGTGTCTCAGTGAAAGATGTTTATAAGGTTTTCCCAGAACATTTAGCACACTATACAGAAGCCGGTTTGTATCATGAAAGTTTAACAACAAAATATAGTGAGCAGGAGCTTCAGGAACTCGCTTCTTATTTAGAATCAAGTCGAGATGAGTTGTTTACGTACATTGGTTTAAAAACATTAATGGACCGTTATGTAGTCCGTGATTATACAAAAACACCAGTGGAGTTACCACAGGAACGATGGATGGTCATTGCGATGACTTTGATGCAAGATGAAACTGAAAATCGTTTAGAAAAAGTGCGTGAATCTTACTGGGCAATGAGTAATTTATATATGACTGTTGCTACACCAACATTATCGAATGCAGGTAAAACACATGGACAGCTATCAAGCTGCTTTATCGATACAGTAGATGATAGTTTACAAAGTATTTATGACACTAATACAGATGTCGCAACATTATCGAAGTACGGCGGTGGTATTGGTGTTTATATGGGCAAAATTCGTAGCCGGGGCTCATCAATTAAAGGCTTTAAAGGTGCATCAAGTGGTGTTTTACCATGGATTAAACAACTTAATAATACAGCGGTTTCAGTCGATCAGCTAGGTCAAAGACAAGGAGCTATTGCGGTCTATCTAGATGTTTGGCATAAAGACGTCTTCACATTTTTAGATTTACGCTTAAACAATGGGGATGAACGTCTGCGTGCCCATGATATTTTCACAGGGCTATGCTTACCGGATATCTTTATGGAAACTGTTGAGGCACGTGGGGAGTGGCATTTATTTGACCCACATGAAGTGCGTGAAATCATGGGCTATTCACTAGAGGATTACTACGATGAGAAAAAGGGTGACGGTTCTTTCCGTACTAAATATGAGGAATGTATCGCAAATCCGTTGTTAAGTCGTGAAGTCGTTCCAGCCATTGATATTATGAAGCGTATTATGCGCTCACAGCTAGAAACAGGCGTACCGTTTATGTTCTATCGAGATGAAGTGAATCGCATGAATCCGAATAAGCATGAAGGAATGATTTACAGCTCGAACCTGTGCACAGAAATTTTCCAAAATATGTCTGCTACTGAATTCGAATCTATTACCCTTGAAGATGACGTTATCGTAACACGTCGCAAGCCTGGAGATTTCGTTGTATGTAACTTATCATCTATCAATTTAGGACGAGCAGTTCCGGCTGGTGTTTTAGAACGATTGATCCCAGTTCAAGTACGTATGCTAGATAACGTTATAGCGCTAAATACAATTCCAGTAAAACAAGCAGAGCGTACGAACTTACGCTACCGCGGTATTGGGCTTGGCACATTTGGATGGCACCATTTATTAGCTTTGAAAGAAATTCAATGGGAGTCTGAGGAAGCTGTAGAATTTGCGGACAAGCTATATGAGGAAATTGCGTATTTAACGATTCGTGCTTCTAACGATTTAGCATGTGAAAAAGGAGCCTATCCATTATTTGAAGGCTCAGATTGGCATACTGGTGCGTATTTTGAAAAACGTGGCTATGACAGTCATAAGTGGAATGCATTACGCGCCGCGGTTGCAGAAAAAGGTATGCGTAACGGCTATGTAATGGCAGTTGCACCGAACTCATCAACATCTATTTTAGCGGGCAGTACGGCTACGATTGATCCGATCTTCCAAAAGAGTTATTCAGAAGAGAAGAAGGATTACAAAATTCCAGTAACAGTACCAGATTTATCACCAGTGACGACTTGGTATTATAAATCTGCTTATTTCATCGATCAAAATTGGACAATCAAGCAAAATGCTGCACGAGCACGTCATATTGACCAAGGCATTTCACTTAATTTATATGTTCAAAATACGATCAAGGCGAAAGATTTACTAGCATTGCATATGAATGCTTGGGCGAGCGGTGTGAAAACGACTTATTATGTGCGCTCAACGTCTGTAGAATTGCTAGAATGTGAGTCTTGCGCAAGCTAGGAGGAAATAACAATGACAACAATTACAAAACGACAAATTATGGATAAGGATGCACCGAACCGTTCAACAGGAATTGTCAACGGACGTTCTTCTAACATTTTAAACTGGGATGATGTGCGTTTTAGCTGGGCATATCCAAAGTATAAAAAAATGCTAGGCAACTTCTGGACACCATTTGAAATTAATATGAGCAATGATGTAAAGCAGTTTCCAGGGCTATCAGCAGATGAACAGGAATCCTTTTTAAAAATCATTGGCTTGCTAGCATTATTAGACAGTGTACAAACAGATTTTGCAGGGAAAGTAGCGGATTATTTAACTGATTCAAGCTTAAATGCGTTAATGATTATTTTAGCGCAACAAGAGGTAATCCATAATCACTCTTATTCCTATGTGCTATCAAGTATTGTTAACAAAGACGAGCAGGATCGTACGTTTGATTATTGGCGTACAGAGCCGGTACTAGAGCGACGTAATGATTTCGTTATTAAGGGCTACCGTGCATTTTCAGAAGAGCCAACTGTTGAAAATATGCTAGAAGCGATTGTTTATGATGTGATTTTGGAAGGTTTATTCTTCTATTCTGGCTTCGCATTCTTCTATCATTTAGCACGCAATCAAAAAATGGTGGCAACGTCAACGATGATTAATTATATTAATCGCGATGAGCAGCTACATGTGGATTTATTTGTGAAGATTTATCAGGAGCTATTAGAGGAATATCCTGAATACGATACACCTGAACGAGCAGCTCGTGTCCAAGAAATCTTCCGTGAAGCCGTTCAGCTAGAAATCGATTGGGCGAATGAAGTAATTGGTGATAAAGTTGAAGGCCTAGATGTCGAAGATGTGCATGATTATGTACATTTCTATGCCAATGTACGCTGTAATCAGCTTGGCGTAGAGCGTCCATTTGAAGGTTATCGCAAAAATCCATTGAAGTGGGTTAAAGCGTATGAGGATGTTGACTTAGGAAAAACAGATTTCTTCGAGCAACGTTCTCGCCAATATGTGAAGGTCAATGTAGAAGATAACGGCTTTGATGATTTGTAAAAAGCTTAGAGTAAAAATAGCCATGTTAGCGTGATTCATGCTAACATGGCTTTTCTCTAGTTATTCAAAAAAATCGTCTTTGAAAAATGGTTGAATGCCAGCTTCCTTTAAAAAGTATTTGTATTCAGTAGGGACGTCTAAAAGTGATTTGTAGGGAAGTAATACTTCATCTCTCAATCGTTGCACGAGTTGCGCATCTAATTCTGGAAACCATTTTTCATACGGTACTTTTCTTTCTTCTTCAATAGAAATTAAAAATTCAATGATATATTTAAACATCACAGGGAAATCTTGTTTTATTTGTTGATGATGAGCTACGAAGGCTTCGATGTAATTATTCAATTCATGAAACGGTTCATTTGGATCATACCCACCTAAATATTTTCGGTCGTGTTGTGGAATAAAGGTAAAGCCGCTGAGAGCATGCCATGCACCGAGCATTACTGTAAAAGCAGCAAGGGCACATCTCCGTGTTTCTAAATCTCGATCATTAAAAAAGTGATAATATTCATCATACTCAAAACCTCTACTAGTATAAAAACCTCCAATACCAAAATCTTTAAGCCCCTCTGTTACTTTTTCTACGATAGATTTTGTAGAAGGTTGTAATGGCTGATTTTTATCAAGTGCGATAATTTTATCGCTACTAGAATCTAATCGACTACCTAAATAAGTGATTGTTCGATAGTACTTTAATATATCTTGATTAGTTGTCGTGTAAGCGAGGTTGTCAATTAAGAAACCCATTGCTTCAGAGTGTTCTCCTAAGTTATATAATGCCATCGCGTAAAATATTTTCATTTGTTCTTTTTTAGGAAATTTACGCATGGCTTCTTGGTATAGCTTTTTCGCCTCTAAAAAGCGTTCGTGTGTTCGATAAATGCAGCCTAATTTGATAAATACATCCTCTAGTTCGTCATCTGCTAAGCCTAATTCAATCGCCTTCTCATAAAGTGGCATTGCCTTTGTTTCTTCAGCTAAAATATCAAAGCTTCGTGCACATTGATAGTGGAGGGAAGGATTGAGTGGATCATTTGATAATAATGTCAAAAACATTTCTTTCGATTCTTGTAGTTGTCCTTGTCTTCGTAGTTGTAATGCTCTATGTATAGTGTTTTCCATGATACATCCTCTTTTCTTCTTTAATTCAAAGGCTCATACCAAAAATTAGAGATAAATTATTGCAGTGGAAAATTGGACGCTTAAAAGAAAGCGCACAGTCGGAACTGAATGTATCTCAAATTATGGTAATAGGTTAATTAATTACCTATAATTATTATTCTGGAAAAAGAGGATAAAACCTCCTTTTATTTCAACTAGAAGTTCATATAAATGATCGATCGTGCCCCGAATATTACGAGACACGAAAAATTAATTACCATTTGAGAATGATTTTCAGTTATAATTAAGAGCGGATGTGAAAGAACAGAACGGAGACGAAAGAATGCAGGCAATTAAACAGTTAGGAGGGTTTTTAGGGCCCTATAAATTTTTTACCTTGATTGCGCCATTATTAATGGTACTAGAGGTAACGATGGATTTACTACAGCCAACTATTATGCAACATATGATCGATACGGGTATTGCCAATGGCGACAATCCATATGTGCTGAAAATGTTCGTATTGATGTTGATGAGTGCGGTACTTGGTCTTATTGGTGGCATTGGCTGCTCCTATTTTAGTTCGAAGGCAGCCATCCATTTTGCATCGGATGTTCGTCAGTCACTTTATGAAAAAATGATGACGTATTCGGCCAAGGAACGTGATGCTTTTACAACAGGGAAGCTTATTACGATTTTAACGAGTGATGTGGAAAGTGTTCAGCGCGCGTTTATGATGACATTGCGTATTTTTGTGCGTGGTCCACTATTATTTATTGGAGCGGTCATTATTGTATTTGTAACAGCACGTGAACTATTTTCCATACTTCTTATTATCGTGCCGATATTGATTATTGCGATGTACTTTTTCACAAAGTACTCAGGTGTGCTATACCGTAGAGTGCAAGAAGCGATTGATGGTGTTAATACGAAGCTTCAGGAAAATTTAGCGGGAATTCGTGTCGTGAAAGCGTTCCGTCGAGAAACGCAACAGATTGAACAATTTGGTGGTCTTAATGATACACTGACGAAACGCTTTATTACAGCTGAGCAAATTGTTGGCGTGCTCGTGCCGTTTACGATGTTCGTTGTCAATCTAGGAATTGTCGCAGCACTTTGGCTTGGTGCTATTAAAGTAGAATCAGGTACACTACAGGTTGGGGTCATTCTCGCATTTATTAACTATTTAACAATTATTTTAAATGGATTAATGACTTCAAGCATGGTGCTCATGCAAATTGCCCGTGCTATTCCTTCAGGAGAGCGTATCGTGGACGTTTTAAATAAAGAAGTAGCGGTTAAAGAAGCGGTAAATCCACTTACATCGCCAATTCAAGGGGCGATTGACTTTCATAATGTGAGCTATCGTTATTATGAATCGGCGGAGGATGTGCTGAAAAATATTACATTTTCAGTAAAGCCGGGGCAAACGGTAGGTCTAATCGGAAAAACAGGTAGTGGAAAATCAACGTTAGTGAAGCTATTACCACGTTTATTTGACCCATCGAGTGGAGAAATACGTTTGGATGGAAAACCCCTAAAAGATTATGCATTATCCACTGTACGCAAACATATCGGCTTTACCTCTCAAAAAGCATTACTGTTCTCAGGTGCAATTGACAACAATATCCGTCTTGGCAAAGAGGATGCAACGTCAGAGGAAATACAGCAAGCTCTCGATGCAGCATGTGCCACTGAATTTGTGGATCGACTGGATAAAGGCTTAGCACATGAACTTTCACAGGGAGCAACCAATCTCTCTGGCGGTCAAAAGCAACGATTAGCGTTAACGCGTGCACTCGTAAGACAACCAGCTATTTTAGTCCTGGATGATACAACATCTGCTCTTGATAGCGCCTCTGAAAAACATGTTCAACAAGCTATAAGCAATGAATATAAAGACACAACGACGTTTATCGTAGCGTCTAAAATTGCTTCTATTCAACAAGCGGACTTGATTCTTGTAGTAGAGGATGGCGAAATTGTTGGTCAAGGTACACATCAACAATTATTACAGAATAATAAATTCTACCAAGCAATTTACGCTTCACAGCAAAAGGCTGGTGAACAACAATGAGTAAAAGTCAACCAAAGCAAATGAATTTTGGACGTGGACCACGAATGGCTGGACCAGCTGAAAAAGCTAAAAATCAAAAAGCAACGATTAATCGTGTGTGGCAATATGTGAAGCAGCAAAAAATAGGACTATATTTCTCTATCTTTTTTGTAGTAGCTTCTACATTTTTAAGTTTAGCAGGGCCGTACTTAATTGGACATATCGTTGATGAATATATAATGAAAAAGGACATTGCTGGTACGATTCGTCTAGGTGTTGTGCTAGCAGTTATCTACACTGCGGCGTCTATTTTTACGTGGCTACAAACATATGTCATGATTCATGTGGCGATGAAAACAATTCGTACATTGCGTCTTGAACTGTTTAAAAAGCTACAAACGTTAACATTGAGATTTTTCGATCAGCGAGCACTTGGTGATTTAATGAGCCGTGTAACGAATGATATTGATAATTTAAATACCGCACTTGCACAAAGTGTGACACAAATCGTTTCGTCAGTTCTAACGGTAATCGGTGTTAGTATTGCTATGTTTTCGCTTAGCTGGCAGCTAGCAATTGTGACGCTGATCATTATTCCACTCATCGTTTTTACGACGAAGCAAATAGTCAAACGTAGTAGTAAAAACTATGCGGCACGTCAACGTGATTTAGGGAAGCTGAACGGTACTATTGAGGAGATGATTACAGGGGCGGAGGTTGTAACGCTTTTTGGGACAGAACAACAAACGATTGAGACGTTCCATAAACAAAATGAAAATCTTCGTAACTCAGCACAGCGAGCAGAAATTACTTCTGGTCTACTAGGCCCTATAAATAACTTTATGAATAACTTGGGTTTAGCTGTTGTTATTGGAACAGGGGCATTATTATCGGTAAAAGGAATCGTTTCAATTGGGGTTATCGCCGCATTTGTGACGTATACACGTCAATTTTTCCGCCCACTGAATCAACTATCAAACCTTTTGAATACATTCCAGTCAGCGATTGCTGGGGCAGAACGAGTTTTCGAAATTTTAGATGAACCATCAGAAGTAGCTGATAAAAAGCATGCCATTGATTGCCAAAGTTTAAAAGGAGATGTGTCATTTCAACATGTATCCTTCAGCTATGTGCCAGAGAAACCGGTACTGAAAAATATTAGCTTCCATGCCAAGGCTGGTGAAACTATTGCACTTGTTGGTCCAACCGGATCAGGGAAAACAACGATTATCAATTTGTTAACTCGTTTTTATGATGTCGATGCAGGTGATATTTTGATTGATGGTCATAATATCGAGGATTACAAAATGGCAACGATCCGTCAAAGAGTAGGTGTCGTACTACAAGATACGTATTTATTCTCTGGAACGATTCGTGAAAATATTCGCTTTGGTAAACTCGATGCCACAGATGAAGAGGTAGAAGAAGCGGCGAAAATCGCAAATGCCCACAACTTTATTAAATATTTACCAGCACAATATGATACACCTGTACAAGCAGGTGGAGCGAACTTAAGTCAAGGTCAACGCCAATTATTAGCTATTGCCCGGGAAATTTTAGAAAATTCGGATATTTTAATTTTGGATGAAGCTACATCCTCTGTAGATACGCAAACAGAAGTCGATATTCAAAAAGGTCTGCAGCATTTAATGCAGGGGCGCACAAGCTTTGTCATTGCGCACCGTCTAAAAACAATCGAAAATGCTGACCAAATTCTTGTTATTCAACAAGGTGAAATTGTTGAGCAGGGCAATCACGAGCAGCTCATGCAAAAACAAGGTATTTATAGTAACCTCCAGCAAAAATTGTTGCTGGAGCAAGTGGAATAAAAAATAGAAGGCTGTCTATTAAGTAAGTAAAAACTTAATAGACAGCTTTTTTATTTTCTGCTAAAAAATTTATGGGAAATTTATTTTTATTGTTTATCCTTTTCATTATCAAACTGAGAGGTGAAATTTATGAAGAAAATATTTAAGAAAATAGTCATCTACTTTATCGTGTTCATGCTTATTGGACTAGTGGCGATATTCAGCTATCATCGATATCAGCTTAGTAAGGAATCCAAACTTTTAGATACTAAAGGAACACTTGTTGAGGTAGATCATCAAAAAATTAATGTTTACACTGAGGGGGATGGTCAGGACACTTATGTGTTTATGGCAGGTTCAGGAGTTGCGGCACCCATTTATGAAATGAAAGGACTGTACAGTAAATTTTCTCAAGGACATAAGATTGCTGTTCTTGAAAGAGCGGGATATGGGTACAGCGATGTCTCGAAGGACGGACGAGATATTGATACAATGTTAGCACAGACGAGGGAAGCTCTCCTGAAAAGTGGGAATAAGCCTCCTTATATATTAGTACCGCATTCCATTTCAGGTGTTGAAGCGATTTATTGGGCACAAAAATATCCTGAAGAAATTAAGGGAATTATTGCGCTTGATATTGGTCTGCCAAGTCAATATGTGGAGCATAAAATGGGAGTAGTCGATTTATGGACTGTTAGAGGAATGAATATGCTAACGAAAATAGGCTTACAACGCTTTTTCCCTTCACAAGTGTATAATCCAGAAGTAATGAAGCAATCGTTTTTAACGGGGGAAGAAAAAGACATTTATAAAGCATTATCCTATAAACAAGTTTTTAATGATGATATGAAAAATGAGCTACTGCATGTGTACGAAAATAGTTTAAAATCAGAAGAGCTTCCGAAACCAAAAGACACACCGATATTATTAATAGATGCCATTGTTGAAAAAAATAAAAATTCGGAAATTACGAAGTACCATAGTCAGAAATATGCAGAATTCGCCGAGCAAATTAACATTTCGGAAGTGAAAGAATTAAGCGGTACTCATAGTATTTATTTATATAAGCCTGATGAGATTTATAATCTTGCTATAGAATTTATGAAGACAAAAGTTGGCAACAAAGAAAGGCCGAGGTAATGAAAGGATTTACGATTTTAATAGTAGAAGACGACCAAATGATTGGTGATTTGATGAAAAAAATACTACAACGTGAAGGTTACGACGTTGTATGGAGAACCGATGGACGAGAAATTATGAACCTTATCCATCAAATTGATTTAGTCATAATGGACATTATGCTTCCGGGGGAGGATGGCTATCAGCTAACAAAGAGCATTAAAAGCTTAGGCTTAAATATTCCCATTATTTTTCTTTCAGCTCGTAATGATATAGAAAGTAAGCTTCAAGGGTTAACAGTTGGGGAAGACTATATGACAAAACCATTTGATCCAAGAGAACTTCTTTTAAGAATGCAGAAAATGCTTGAGCAACAATATGGCACATTCAAACAAGTCCAGCATCTATTAATTGATACCGAGCATCGTAAATTATTTAAAAATAATATACATGATGAAATCTCATTAACAGCAATCGAACGTAAAATTTTCTTTTATTTATATGACAACAAGGATAGGGTGTTAACGAAGGATCATTTTTTTGACTATTTATGGCCACTTGAAGATCGAAATCAAAATATCATCAATGTTCACATCAAGAAGATCAGAACGAAAATTCATGATTCATCAGGTACCATCCTACAAAATATTTATGGAGAAGGGTATCGATTAAATACCTACATAAAGAAATGACATTAAAAATAAAATATCGATTATTATTGTTTACTGCTATAGTCAGTGTTCCAATCGTATTGTTAGGGATTAGTGTGTCGATGTCTATTATTTACGAGTTCGCTTTTAAAACTAGAAATAAAGGAACTCCATTCCATGAATCTTTCGCCTATCCAACGATGCTATTTGTGTTCTTCCTATCATTATGTTTGCTAGCATATTTATTTTCGAAATCGATTAATACATTATTGACGAAAATTAATATGCTAAACAAAACGATTCGTGACTTAGCGAGTAATGAAAGTACACCGAGTACATTAGAGGTTGGCAGTGAGGATGAGATTGGACAGTTAATTCAGTCGGTGAACATACTAATTGAGCGAACTACTTATCGGGAATTAGAGCTTAAACAACAGCAGGAACTACAAAAAGAGCTATTACAAAAGCTAAGGCATGACATTAATACACCGTTAACTGCGATCCGTTTACAATTATTTTATCTAGAAAAATACTATAAGGAGCAACCAAAATTGGTGGAATCCTTGAATGAGCAAATTCAATATATCTCTAACTTAACGAATGAATTTAATTTGCAATCCTTAGACACAATAGAAAATTCGTATATCGTGACGGAAGAAGTGCAACTCACGACATTGTTAGAAACGATGATAAAAAAGTGGAGCTATTTATATAGAATGCATAACATTGAACTAATCTATCATCCAGAAGATACCCATAAAACATGGATGAGTAATGAACTATGGTTACAACGAATGTTCGATAATGTGTTCCAAAACACTTTGAAACATTCAAAAGCTACAAAGCTCGAGATAACAATGAAAGATAATCAGATTTTCATGATGGATAACGGTATTGGCTTTGAACAGAATCGTGAAAGTGGGGGTCTAGGTTTGAAAATCGTTGATGACATCGCTAGAATTCTTCAAGTAAGCTATTCACTCCATTCAGATGAAGAAGGAACATCATTTTGTTTTTCTATTTCAACCTAAAAACAACGGCTTTTTTCTTTGCCGTTGTTTTTTTATTACATCGGAAAAAGCTAGGTCTTGCTGCACAACAATTGGACAGCTGATTCCAGACTAATGTTGTTTATTAATAAAAAACAGGGAATCGAAAACGTAAAAGAACCATATAAAGCTATAAAAGGAGGAAAGTTTTTATGAACAAAAATTCCCCTGCAAGTGTAAGTATGGTTTACATGATGACGAATAATGAAGTCATGAATCAAGTCATTGCCTTTCACAGGGACATAAATGGAATGCTTACCTTCGCGGGTGCCTACCCGACTAATGGGAGGGGTACTGGTATAAGGAAAGTTTCTGCGGCAACGCCAAACAATGGGGTCGACTCCCTGACGTCACAAGGAGCTTTGACCTTATCCCTTGATGGTCGTTTCCTTCTCGCAGTAAACGCAGGCAGTCATAGTATTAGTAGTTTTCTCATTAGTGACAGCGGTGTACCCATTCTAGTGGACGTAAAGCCGTCGGGAGGTGCTCAGCCAAATAGTGTAGATGTGTTTGGTAATCTTGTCTATGTTGCCAATGTAGGGTTTGCTGGGAACAATTATGCATCGAACATCATGGGTTTTCGTATAGATGAACACGGACGCCTTACACCTATCACTGGCTCCTCACGTTCTCTCAGCACTTTCAATGCCGAGCCCGCTCAAGTTCTTTTCACAAGTGATGGCAGTAAGCTCCTTGTAACCGAGTATACTTCGAACCGTCTTAGCGTTTTCAACGTTAATCAAAACGGTATGGTTACAGAACCAATCGTCAATGATTCTTATGGTGACGGTCCATTGGGGGCATATTTTTTATCTACTGGAATCCTCTTAGTTACTGAAGCGAGTTCAAATGCCCTTTCTTCCTATTCAATGGACAACGACGGGATTCTTCATGTGATCAGCGGCTCTGTACAAAACGGATATAAAACCGCATGTTGGGTAATCACAACTAGAGATGAACGTTTTGCATTCATAACGAATACTTTAAGCGGCACAATTTCCACATACCGAATCGACCCTGATGGTGAACTGTCAGTAGCAGGGCATATTACCAGTACACCACAAGGAACAGCTCCAGGACTCCCGATGGATGTTGGTGTGAGCAAAGATGGGCGGCATTTTTACACCCTTAACGGAAATCAGGGAACAGTCTCTGTATTTGCTATTCAAGAAGGTGGAAGTCTAATTAGATTGCAGGTTGCTGCGTGGACTCAACTCCCTTATTTTGGCTCACAGGGGTTAGCGGTTCTTTGATTTTAAGTTGGGTGATAAATTAAAAAAGTTGGGTGATAAATTATAAAAGTTAGGCGATAAATTTAAAAATTAGGGTGATAAACCTTGAAATAGTTCCGATAAAATAAAAATTTGTTCCGTTAAACCTTGAAATAGTTCCGATAAATTGCTAGTAGACCCTAGCGAACTAGCTTTGTTCGATAGGGTCTTCCAACAACGATTCAATCACATGTTTTAATTGAAAAATAGAAGATTGTTGATTTTCGTTCTTCTTGTAAATAAAGACAGTCTCTATTTCCTTATTTAACTGCGGCAAATCGTAATAGTGAATGTTGGAGTAATTATAAAGGTCAATTAGTTTTGTATTTAACACAGCAATTGTATTGTCTATTTGTAGAAAATCAAGGATACTACTGACCGATTTTATTTCCTTCATCGTAAATGGAACTTGATTCTTTTTTAACCACTCTGTCATCGCCCGAGTATACATACAGCCTCTACTTAACACAAGTAGTGTAACAGGCGAACGTTTCTCAAAATCAATAATATAAGAATTATTCGAAATGACTTCAAATGTTTCTGTTGTAATCAAGTCATAATTTACATCAGGGTAGTGTTTAAAAGGATTACTCGTCAGTGCACAATCCATTTCGGCGGAATGGATTTTTTCATTTAAGGAAGTGCTTGATTCAACCGTGAAATCGACGTCTAACGGAATATCATTTGTTTGTAAGGCGTTCATAATGGATGCGCCATAAATTTTTATCGTTGTATGGGAAGTGCCGAAGTTAATTTTTGTATTCGTTCGCGCAGAACCAATTTCTTGTAAAAATTCATCGTATTCCTGTGTAATCAGCTTTAAAAATTTTAAATAGTGTATCCCTACATCTGTAATCTTCAAGCCCTGCGGTGTACGTTTAAACACCTCCTGACCAATTTCAGCCTCCATTTTCTTCACTTTAGAGGTTAAGGCAGATTGTGTATAATTCGTTATTTCAGCGGATTTACTAAGATTTTGCCTCTCCAAAATCTCGACCTTTAATGCTATTTCTTCTATGTTCATGTTGTATGTCACACACCTATAAAATTTTTTGATAGCCACTATCACTTTCCTCCATTTTACGCATTCATAAGGTAAGCGTAAACTCAAATATGTAAAGTTAATATGATTTAGTGTAAGAGCATTGGAGGAATTTTTATGAATACATATTATAAGTGGATCATAGTATTAGTGGCTACGTTGTCACAGACTGCGGCAACATTTGTGACGTACGGTATGGGGCCAATTGCCACATTTTATCAAATTGAATGGAATTTATCATCACTCCAAACAGGTTTTATCGTTTCTGCCGTTAATATTGGCCCAATCTTTTCGATGATTATGTTCGGCTACTTGATGGATAAAAAAGGGGAGAAACAAATCATCGGATGGGGCTCTATTTTATTAGGATTCTCAGCTTTACTACTCATGTTGGTCAATAATTATGCAGTGTTATTATTTTTATTATTAATCGTGGGCGTATGGTACGGAAGTGCACAAACAGGGGGCAGCACCGCAATTGTGAAATGGTTCCCAGACAAACATCGTGGGCTAGCAATTGGCATTCGACAAACAGGCATCCCAATCGGTGGGGCGTTAGCCTCCGTTATTCTTACATATATGTACCATCATTATAGCCTGACATCGGTACATCTTGTGCAAGGCTTAGTAGCTATTGCCGGCGGAGTGCTCTTTTTACTGATCTATCAGGAGCCTAAAAAACGTGTAGCAGTAGCTGCGACCTCTATCACATTTAAAGAGAAGCTCGAAGCTATAAAAAATAATAAAGATTTATATCCAATTTATATTGTAGGAATTGTGATGATGACCCTACAAATGATACTTGTTGCCCATTTCATGAGTTATTTACATGCAGAAGGCGGTTATACCTTAACAGAGGCAGGGCAGTATTTAAGCCTTGTATTGCTTGGTGGAATGATTGGAAGGGTAGCCATTGCTTGGATTAGTGATCAATTTTTTGCACAGAAGAGGGAGCGTTTATTAATAATCGTAATGGCTAGTGCAGCTATTCTTACCGTCATATTGCCATTTATGCTACATGTGAAAATCTTAATGCTATTATGTTGTTTCATATTAGGCTTCGTTGGACTTGGCTGGTATTCATTGTATATCGCTTGTGTCACAGAACAATCGAATCCAAATTATGTTGGTCTAACTGTGAGTGCAGCCTTGACGTTGAATCAATTTTTTATAGTGATCGCTCCTTCGTTATATGGTTTTATGGTAACGACATTTTCAAGCTATCAAGTAGCATTGGATATTGTTGCATTAGTTGTCACTCTCGGTGCAATGAATTTATATAGAACGACGACCAAAAGTATGAAGAGTTCAAAAACGGCCGATCAAATTCAATGAATGATTAAAATTATTCGGTTCACATTCAGTTCATAAACTTGTTGTATCATCCGTTTATAGACAATATCTATAAAAACTTAGAATAATGATTTTCATCTGTTTCATGAAAAATGGAACGATGGTAATTAGCGAAGGAGGAAATACAATGGGTAATGTGAATAGAATGAAAAACCCTATAGCAAATAATGATTTGGCCATTGAAGCACATGGTCTCATCAAACACTTTGGAGATAATCGTGCAGTTGATGGTGTCGATCTAAACGTACGTGCTGGCACTATTTATGGTGTACTTGGTCCTAACGGAGCAGGAAAGACTACCACTATCAGAATGCTTGCAACCTTACTACGAGCAGATGCTGGGTCGGCACGAATATTTGGTTATGACATAGTGAAAGAACCACATATTGTTCGTCAATTAATTGGAGTTACTGGTCAGTATGCTTCTGTTGACGAGTCACTTAGTGCAACGGAAAATTTGATAATTTTCTCTCGCTTACTAGGATTGGGACGTACAGAGGCTAAAAATAAAGCGGCTGAATTACTGGAAGAGTTCGGTTTATCAGAAGCCGCTAAACGTCCGTTGAAAAATTTCTCTGGTGGTATGCGTCGTCGCTTGGACTTGGCAGCAAGTCTTATCGCACAGCCACCATTGATCTTCTTAGATGAGCCGACTACAGGCTTAGACCCTCGAACACGTAATCAAATGTGGGACACAATCCGTCGCTTAGTAGATACAGGATCAACCGTCCTATTAACGACACAGTATCTGCAAGAGGTTGATGAACTGGCAGATCGACTTGCCGTTATCGACCATGGCCGTGTTGTTGCGGAGGGGACAGTCGATGAACTAAAGGCGTCTGTAGGCACATCATCTTTACATTTGAACATTCAAAATCCTCAGGAGATCATAGTTGCTCGTGAAACCGTAGAAAAAATACTCAAAGTAAAAACTACGGTTACACAGGATATCGGAAAGATTACTGCCCCGATGGCAAATGTTGACGCAGTTACTGATTTACTGATCGCTCTTCGTGAAAAAGGAATACAACTTGATGAGTTCAGTGTACAAAAACCGACCTTAGATGAAGTGTTTTTGACAATTACCGGTGAGAATGTTCCCCAAGAACAGCTAGTAGAGGGGGAAAGAGTATGAAAAGTCAATTACTAAAGAAGCCGAGCTTCAATCAATCTTTAAGAAATTCGTTAACGATGGCCTATCGAGGTGTATTAAAAATTCGGCGTACACCAGAGCAATTGTTTGATGTAACACTTCAGCCGATTATTTTCACCCTAATGTTCACCTACATTTTTGGGGGAGCCATTTCGGGCAATGTGCAAAACTATTTGCCAGTCATTATTCCAGGGATTCTTGTGCAAACTGTCATCACTACCTCAATCGTTACAGGAGTTCAATTACGGGAAGATATGGATAAAGGAGTGTTCGACCGGTTTAAATCATTACCGATTGCACGTATTGCACCACTGGCTGGAGCTCTCTTGGCAGATACGATTCGTTATACTATTGCAACTGTACTTACTTTTACAATGGGATATATCATGGGATATCGACCAGAAGGTGGATTGGGGTATGTTGTACTTGCGGGGCTTTTAGTTATTGTCTGTGCCTGGGCTATAAGCTGGATCTTTGCCTTCTTTGGTGTCATTGCGCGTACAGCTTCAAGTGTACAGGGAATATCCATGCTCGTTCTGTTTCCACTGACATTTCTTTCTAACGCTTTTGTTCCAGCCGAGACCCTACCAAATTTCCTGCAATGGTTTGTGAAAATTAATCCAATTTCTCATCTTGTCACGGCCGTTAGAGAACTTTCAAATTCAGGAACTGTAGGTTGGGATTTGTCAGCTTCACTAATTGGAGCTGCAATCGTTGTTATTATTTTTGCGCCACTAACAGTTCGTGCTTATATGCGTAGAACATAGCAAAAATCTTTAAGTGTGTTTTGATTAAGCAATTGTCAAAACACGCTTTTTATTTTGGATTGTTGCGTAAAAGCAAATAATAAAAGTTGTAACTGTTGCTGATTCCTATAATAGGATAAAATGATGGAAAAAGGAATTGACTCAGCAAACGGAGGAATGCGTTGATGGATCAAGAAAAAAATTCGATTTGGATTGATGCAAGTATTGCTACAGTTTGGCGGGCTGTTACAGAGGAGCAGCTGCTAACGCAATGGTACGCCCCAGACTCAACTTGGGAAATTCCAAAATTAGAGGCTGGAGAAGAGATGATTTTCACGTTAATGCCGAATGAACAAAATCAGCTTGCGGAAAAATTACCTATAATGTTAACGATAAAAAACGTAACGCCAAATCAGGAGTTTTCGTTTTACTTAGGTATAGAAGAAACACTGATCGCTATTGACTTAGAGGAAGAACAAAATGGCACCACGGTCACTTTTAATACGAGCGGCTACGAGGCTTCTCTCGCAAGCTTAAAAGCTTTAGCAGAAAAAAATGATAGCCTTTAACATGTAAGTTAAGTTTCGTGAAAAATTTGATTTTTTCATGAAACTTTTTTATTGTTCATCAGTCTAACTGTAAATGCTTTTTTATAAAAGCAAAGGGGGCGAGCAAAATGTTAAAAGAACAGAAGGACGCTCACTTAACTAGAGCCATGACAATATACGGAGATTTTTTATTACGAGTTTGTTATACATATGTTCAAGATTGGACAGTGGCTGAAGATTTAGTACAAGATACCTTTGTTAAATATTATGAAAAAATGGAGCAATTTCGTGAAGAAGCTTCCATCAAAACATATTTATATCGAATTGCGATTAACAATTGTCATAGTTATCTTTCAAGCTGGCGTTATAAAAAAATACAAGCCATTGATTATTGGAGCAAATTAAAGAGCCTTTCCAATAATCCTGAAAAAGAAGTATTAATAGGAGAGACAGATGCATTGCTAGTGGCATCGATAGAGAAACTCCCGACGAAATACAAAGATGTACTACTACTATTTCACTTTGCAGAGTTTTCCTTAAAGGACGTTGCAGAATTGCTAAAGCTACCAGAAAATACAGTCAAAACACGATTAAGGCGAGCGCGTCAAATGGTTGGCATCACGCTATTGGAGGAGGGGTTCGAATATGGATCAGATTCGTAATGCCATCAACGAAATGTATAAGGAAGGTAAATTCTCTCATGAAAGTCATGGTAAAACGTTTCAAAAAATCAATCAAAAAACGAAGAGACGAACACCGTTAATGCCAATTATCCTATCAGTAGTCGTAACAGCTTGTCTGATCATCGGTTTAAAGATGATGCTTTTCCAACATGATATCCAATCAACGACGTCGACGGTTGTCGATTCAAATTTCTATCCAGAAAAGTCTGGGAGGGTGAAAGATTATAGCGTATTAACACAACCTTGGATGGTAGTAGGATCAGTGAGTTCTGTGTTCTTACTTATTTTTGCGATATTAGCATTCTTGAAAAAATGGTTTTGGCGAGTACTACTATGTATCGTCATTATTATCGCTATTTTAGGGAATATGTCTGAACGAATTGGGTACCGCGTTTACGTACAAAATGAAGCGGAGATTCAAAATTCGTTAAAGTGGATACCATTCCCTGATGGTGTGAAAATGAATGATACAATAACGATTCGTCAGTATAGACTAGGTTATTTTTCAAAGGATGACCTTCTTGGCATTTCAATATTCAAGCATGATGGAAAAGGCTATGCACTAGATTACTATATCCAGTATCAAGTCGATACACTGAGTCCTATTTATTTTAAAGACATCCACAATCTTTTTATTCCATTACTTAACAATCATAACATTGAAAAATTAATAATAGACACTGGGAACGAGCGTATTGAGAAAACAGTTGATTCGAATGATGCGCAATTAATATCAGTGCCTCTAAAATCAGAAATCGCTACTCCTCAATTGCTGATACATGCATTGGATCATGAAGGAAAGGCTTCTATTCTCTATAATACTTCACGTGTTTTCACCTATTAACAGCTGCCCCGTATGAATATGATGCTTTCATACGGGGGTCATTTTTGACATAACCATGGAAGGAGTGCTCACTACGTCTTAGGTCTTAGAAGATTTTAAAGCGGAGGGTCGTTTTTATAAATGAAAATTCCTATATAATGAAATTATTGGAATACTATTTTGCGGGAGGAAATTACATTGAAAAAATTTATGGGACTTGGTTTGGTAATAGGCGCCTCTTTAATTGCGCTTTCGGGGTGCAACTCAATCATACCAAGTAAAACCAAAGATGAAACAATCCTAGTCGAAAAGGATAAAGCAGAAAAACTAGATGTTGAATTACAGCTGGGTATTGGAGAAATTACAGTAGAAAAAGGTGCTAAGGATTGGGTTGAAGGTACTGCTCAATACAATATTGATAAACTGGCACCAAAAGTAAAATATGATTTACATGGCAAGACAGGAGAAGTATCGATTGACCATAAAGGCTCTACTAGCGTGCGTTTTGGGAAAATAAAAAATATATGGGATATTAAACTGAATGAAGATATTCCAATGGATCTCTCAGTCGAAACGGGCGCGTCGGATGCAGAACTAGACTTACAAGGGCTCCAGTTGGAAAAATTAGATATTAACACAGGTGTTGGCGATCTCAAAGTGAATTTAGGTGGCGATTGGAAAAAAAGCTTCGAAACGAATATTGAAACAGGTGTTGGGCAAACTACTGTCATTTTACCATCAGAAGTTGGGGTAAAGCTTACGACAGAAAACGGCATCGGATCATTAGATGTAGATGGCTTTATTTCTAAAGGCAAAGGGGTTTATGTAAACGAAGCGTATGATAAAGCAGATGTGAAAATAGAGGTCCATTCAGAAATGGGAGTTGGCGAAGTTACCTTTAAATTGGATAAATAAAGAAAAGTTTAGTAGGCTACTCTAGATGAAGTAGTCTACTTTTTTTGTAGAAAAATAGGTGACGGATAGATAGGTCAAAGTGGTGGATAGAAGAAATAAAGTACACGGTAAAAGATGGATAGAACGATCAAAATCGTGGAAAGAAGAGTCAAAAACGAGGATAGAGAGTCAAACGTGGAAAGAAGAGCCAAAAACGTGGATAGAACACTCAAAATCGTGGATAGAGGAGCTAAAAACGTGGATAGAGAGCCAAACGTGGAAAGAAGAGCCGAAAACGTGGATAGAACACTCAAAATCCTGGTTAGAAGAGCCAAAATCGTGGATAGAACACTCAAAATCCTGGTTAGAAGAGCCAAAATCATGGATAGAACTGTCAAAATCATGGATAGAACAAAAAAATGCACGATAGCAGAGCCAAAAGTGACGGATTGAACGTCAGCCCCAGCATTTGAAGAAGAACCACTGTATTTGCTTATCACCAAAATTCGGGTGAGAAATTTTTATTACATATGCAATTGGATATTGCTGGGCGACTCCTTGGGGTTAAATCATAGCGTCACAGTTGAAATCCTGGAGCGAGCAGGCAGAGGAACGAAGGCTAAAAACATCACATCCTGTGATAACGCCTTCGTGACCAACATCATGTTGGCCCAAGCGGCTCAGCGGACGCCCACAGGAAAGAGCCCAGTTGGAGCGGAAATCAACCCCACGTTATGTTGACGAGCTATTTTAGTTTATTAATAAAAAGATTTTTATCAAAGTGAAACCTTTTGATAGAGTTATTTACTCTAAGTATTGAAAGGAGGAAACAGCATGGAACATGACTTATCGATCGTCAAACAGGCTATTGCAGGAAATAAGGAAGCTTTTGAGCGGCTGCTCATTCTAGAGGAAGAAAAATTATATTATACTGCGCTTTCTTATGTTGGCCAAAAAGAGGATGCATTGGATGCTATTCAAGAAGCGGCATGTAAAGCCTATCTAACCGTTCATCAGCTTAAGCATCCGGAATTTTTCTCCACATGGCTGTTTCGCATTTTAATACATGAATGCTATCGTTTGCTAAAAAAAGGGCAGAAAATCATTCCTTATGAAGAAAGTGAATTATTAAATCGTTTACAGGAGCAAGAAAATGTTATTGCGAATCCAATCGATCTATCGGATGCTATACAGCATTTGAATCATTCTCAGCAAATGGCCATCATTTTATTTTATTATCGCGATTTACCGATTAAAGAAATTTCTGAAGTTATGGAAAAGCCGGTTAGCACTATTAAAACGTATTTGCATCGTGGAAAAAAACAATTAAAACGAGAATTAGAAAGGAGTGCAACGTTCAATGAAAAAGCCATTTAATGAAAACGGTACCCTTCCAGAATTCCCAAGAGAAGAGGTTCGAGCAGCAATTACAAATGGAATAAAACAAGCAGAGGAGCAATCAAATATGACTCAAACACCGGTACAAATGAAAAGAAAAAGTAAACGTAAACCATTATTATATGTAGCAAGTACGGCGGCCGCATTTAGTATTATGATAGGTTCTGCCGCATACGTATCACCAACTTTCGCAAGTACATTATCACAGCTACCAATTGTCGGGTCAGTATTTAGTAACTCCGGCTCCCTTGGGCTAAAACAAGCAAGTGAACAAGGGCTAACAAGCACTATTGGAGAAAAACATACAATTAACGGTATTTCCGTAACGATAGACGAAGTCCTATATGATGAATCTAATATTACGGTAGGATTTACAGTTGATTCTGAAAAAGAATTAAGTAAAGATTACTTTGGGGCAGGACTGGACTTTACTATTAATGGTAAAAACCCTGAAGTGGCATCTGGAAGCTTTGAAGAAAAGGTTATAAGTTCAACGGTTCATACAGGACTTGCAAGATTTGCCGTGATGGGGAAAATGCCGGATTCCTTTGAAATGGGCTTACTGTTAGAAGGGAAAGAAGGAGAACAATGGAAATTTACAGTTCCTGTTAAAAAGATTACCGATACTATTTATGTTCCGGTGAATCATCAGCAACAAGCAGAGGGCATTCAACTGGATGTGTCAAAAATTTCATTAAGCCCGTCAGGTATAGCACTTGACTATAAAGCTTCTGAAAAGGGTACAATTGATAATTCACAAGTAGGTGCATCGTTTATAGAATTCCGTATTACCGATCAGACTGGCAAGGAGATTACTTCGCATTCTGGTGGAGGAGAAGGTCATTTTGAAAATGGTGTATGGAACTTTAGCAGCATAAAGTCCTTTGACCCGATTACAGATGATGTTCAAAAATTAACGATAACTCCGTATTTAATGCTCCCTTCAGGCGGAGGCGGTGTACAAATTGATAAGAATGGCACAGAAACAAAAATTCCATTCGATAAGTCATCACTAAAAGAAGTGAAGTTCCAATCATTCACTGTAGAAGTACCTAAGCAAACTAAATAAACATTCAAGCGCCAAATACAACCTTTGTATTTGGCGCTTATTTTATGTTAGTTTATAGAAAGCAACTGAAAGAAGGAGCGAACGGATTGAAGATTTATACATATAAACAACCAGCGGCAATTGAATCAACAGAGGAAGTAGCCATTTTAAATGAAGCGGGGGAAGTATCGTCTACTGTTCAGCGTGTTTATTCGAATGGCTTGAAAAGGGCATTTGACCGCACGATGGACTATCGATACTTTGTACGTTTTGATGTCAGTGATGTCGCGGGTCAGCCTCTTTTTACATGTAAGAAAGTATCGCGTCGTGGGCGAGTGCATTTTAAAGGGAAGGATTTCGTCACTGGCAAAGAGTATATGATTGCCTATGATGGCTGGCAAATTATGATTCCTGACTTAATCATCACGGATGATGTCCAAACAATAAAACTCAACAAGGAAATGGAGGACTGGTCCGTATTTTCATTAGAGGATCAACCAATTGCACGTTGGCAGGCAGTCTTTTGTGAAACTCATTTTGAGATTACCCTACAAATTGAAGAAAACAGTCCAGTGCAACATGAAGGCTTTTTTATTGCGATTGGACAGGCTGTGTTGTTTGTAGGAGCGTAAGATGTCGATAAATTTGAAAAAGTGTCCGATAAAACGAAAAAGTTGGGCGATAAACAGAAATAGTTAGGCGATAAATCAGAAAAATAGGGTATTAAATTGAAAAGTTTGAGCGATAAATGAAAAAAAGACCTTCTGCTACTTAAGCGGCTAAAATTGTTTATCAAATAACAAGAAATTAGATCATCATTGAAGGAATCTGCCTATCTTTACTAGAAGGTCATATAGACACAATAATAAAGGGGTGATTCGTTGCGATTAACTAAAGGGATTTCAGGTTTTGATGCAGACCATCTAATTGAACAGGATATGCGATCTTTCCAGTCGATGGTTTATCATTTAGTTACAAGTGAACAACGAGCAAAAGCGGTACAATTTATTGATCAGCCTCATTTTGTTTATATGCAAGCGGTGATTCAACTGGAAGATGAACGTTTGACGATACTTCATCATAGACTGATGCCTTATATTGCGTTTGCTAAGTTTGATGAAGAGCTTAGCTTTCAATTTTTAACAAAAACTCAATTACACAAATATTTTCCGATGCGTAAATGCCTTACTGCCGATACACTAAACACATTGTTGATGCAGGATAAGGAGTTGCATAGTTTATCTGAGTTGGAATGGAAATACATTTCACACTTTGATAGTAAAACAATCGGAGATGTTATGTTTAATTATTGGGATTAATATTTAAATAGAAGGAACAGCCTACTTTTGAGGTTGTTCTTTTTTATATAAAAAGTCCTGTTATGATATTTTTGGTAGTCAATTTGTTAGAAAATTATGGCTATAATAATCTGCTGAATATTACATAAAAATCATCTAATTATTTCATTTAATCTAGGTAAAATTCCAAATCAATCCAAATCCTGCTCAGGAGTGTTAGATTACTAATGGTGTGCAAATTATGACAATGCACATTAGATTGCATTTGGAAAGTAAGGAGAATTTGAAATGAATTTTAAGTCAATTAGTAAAAGAATCGTTTTTTCCTTCAGCATTGTAGTAGCAGTAGTGGTTTTATACATTGGTTACAATTTTTATGCAGTCAACCAAAGCAACAGCGCAACGGAACGAATTATAGATGAAGAAATGCAATTACTAATTACAGATTATGAGGAAGCCCAGACGATAGGGCTAAGGATTGCGGCAGCTAGAGGATATGTACTTTCTGGAGATGAAAAGTATAAGAAAATTTTTGAAGATAATGTCAAGCATGCTGATCAGAATGAGAAAATACGTTTAGCAATATCAGAGACAGGTGATTTCAACAAACTTGCGGAAATGGCTAAAGAATGGAGCAGTTATGTTGAAAAAGAAGTATTTACTGTTTATGATCAAGGCCAAATTGAACAAGCAACAAAAAATTTAGCAACTATGAGTGATGAGGCTACGGAAATACGTGAAGGCTTTGAGGGGTTAGCAGAACATCGGAAGCAATCGATTAATACGACTGGTGCAGACATTGTCAGTGATGGCGAGACTAAGCAGCTTACAGGTATAATCGTCGGTATTGTGATTGTTATCGTTTCGATCGTGATTGCATTATTAAGTGCTCGATTCATTTCTAGACCAATCATCGCTGTAACAAATCGTATGCAACGAATTACTGAAGGTGATTTAAGTGAGCCTGCACTAGTGGTGAAATCAAAAGATGAAGTAGGCCAGCTTACAGAAGCGACAAATAAGATGTCCGAAATTTTGAACCGTTTATTAAAGCAAATTCAAACCGTGTCTAATGACGTGGCTGCACATAGTGAAGAGCTTATGCAATCAGCGACAGAGGTGAAAACTGGAACGGAACAAATTGTCGATACGGTTACAGAAATAGCAAGTGGCACAGAGGTTCAGGCGAGTAATGCGTCAGATGTAGCTACGACAATGACAGGATTCACATTGAAGATGACAGATGTCAATAATAACAGTTCGGATGTTCAGCAATATTCCCAAAATGTCATGGCTTTAACGAAAGAGGGCCAAGGTTTAATGGATGCATCTACAGAGCAAATGACATCCATCCATCATATTGTGAAGGATGCTGTATATAAGGTAGACGAACTTAGTAAACAAACACAGGATATTTCAAAAATCGTGGCAGTGATTCAGGATATTGCCGCACAAACGAATTTACTGGCGCTTAATGCAGCTATCGAAGCGGCAAGAGCTGGAGAGCATGGTAAAGGATTTGCGGTCGTTGCAGATGAGGTTCGTAAACTTGCAGAACAAGTAGCAGTCTCAGTGGATGATATCACGGATATCGTACAAAAAATCCAACAAGAATCGAACATGGTGACATCTTCTCTGGAAAACGGCTATCAAGAGGTTGAGAAAGGTACCGCTCAAATTGCATCTACAAATGAAACATTCGGCCACATTGCAGAGGCTGTGTACTCAATGTCAACTAACATAGACAACATGAAGACAAAGCTAGAAGACGTAGTACAAAACACTGTCAATATTAATAAATCAGTGGATGAAATTGCAGCTGTATCGGAGCAATCGGCTGCAGGCATACAAGAAACTTCGGCAACGATCGAACAAGCAGCAAACTCGATGGATGAAATCAAAAACAGTTCATCCAATTTAGCGGACATGGCAGAGAAACTCAACGATCTTGTTAGGAAATTTAAATTGTAATTTTGGACATACATTTAATGCGTGTAAGTGTAAATGCTTCACCGAAAATTAAAAATCTGTTAAACCAGCAATTGACGAGGAAATCTTGTGATTGCTGGTTTTTTATGGTGTTGAGGAGGGATAGAGGATTTATATAAATAGCTTTCCCTAAATAGGGTTGTCATCGATCTATATACAAACAGGTTCTAAAATATTTATACAAAATTGAATAATACGAAGTTCAATGGGGATATAAATAAAATAAAACCGACAATAGGAGTGTAGAGATGGCGACACTTGTTGTAAAGAGAGGAATTATGCACCGATACCAAAACATTGGGCAGGCGATTCAAGAGGCAGAGCCGGGAGATTTTATTGAAATCCGGGAAGGGATATATGAAGAAAGCTTCGAAATTTCCAAAAGGCTGACACTTTATGGAGTGGGGAATGTGACCATTAAAGGTGGCGTTTTTATACGCTATCGAACACTTGTAAATATGCGGAATTTGCGTTTTACTCAAGGGCAGGGCATTTATGTAAAGGGAGATTTACAGCTGGAAAATTGTGTCGTTGAGCAGCAAATGGTGCAGGCACAAGTGACTGTTAGCTTTGGGAGTCTCATGATGAAAAATGTTGATATTTTAGCGAGCCCTGTCAATCATTTTGGCTTACGTATTGATAATGGTTCGAGCGTTATTCTTGTGGATACGACTATCCAGCATCATGTAAAGGCTCAAATCTCTGCACAGAAAAGTGATATCGCAATGACAAATTGTATGCTGTTGGAAGGCCGAACGAATGGCATTATTGCAATACAGGATGTAAAGATGGAGATGACGGATTGTGAAATTCATGGACATCAAAAGGCGCAAATTGTTGCAGCCTCCAGTTCAATTTCAATGACCAATACACTTATTCACCAAGGGCAAGATATAGGGATGCAAGTTTTCGATAGCTCGAAACTAACGATGGATGGCTGTGAAATCAAACAACATCAAGACACGCACATTGTTGTTCATCAAAGTGAGTTGTTGGTGACGGATTCTATCTTATCTGATGGAGCTGGGAATGGCCTTTATCTTGGAGAGAACTCTAAGGGGATATTGTATGATTGTAAGTTCCATCGACATGTGAAGTCACAGTTGTTAATTGAAAATAGTAAAGCGGAGTTGCGTACATGTAAAATAGAAAAGGGAGAAGCAACAGGAGTAACGATTGCCAATGAAGCCGATGTATCAATGACAGAGTGTGATCTCCAAGAACACCCGCAATTTCACTTTATTATTGACTCAAGCGGTTTAAAGCTCCATCAGTGTATGATTCAATATGGGCAGGCAGGTGGTATTTATGGCAATGATCACGCCAAGATTACGCTTCAGAACACAACAATTCGAGAGCTCAAAAGTCATCACCTTTATATAAATAATGCTCGATTATTTACTGATAATTGTACTTTTGAAGACATTAGTGGGAATGCGATTACTTGTATTGATGCTATCTTTGAAGTCGCGAATAGTGAATTTAAAACCTGTCATGAAGGCCCGTATGCAATAGTTTGGTCTGATAAGTCGATGGGGCGTATTGAGCATTGTACGATCGATAAAGCAGATCGTCCATTTTTAGCCATGTCTAATCAATCTTTACTGGAGATGGTTTACACAGATCTAACGGCTGTAAAAATACCGGCTATTGTACAGGGGAAGAGTCAGTTATTTATCGAAGGGTATACAAAAGAGACGATATGGAAGAAGGATACAACGTCTAGAATAGTTTATTTGCCTGTCAATTCTAGTGACAAAACAAAGCACGTTGTATTAACAAATGATATCCAAAAACTAGACGGTGGATTGCGAATACCACTCGAAAATTTACAAAAACTTAACAAAACTCTTCTGAAGAATAATATTAATAAAACAGTGTAATAACCGAATAATAAAGTAGGATAAGTAGTTTCAATTATTTTGAAATTACTTTTTTTATGAGATAAAAGCCCTGTAATAACGAGGGGAAAAGTATAATTAAGATGAATACATATTAAAAAAGTGAGTGTTCTATCTGCTACCATTAGATCATTACAATCTAAAGCATATTTTTATGTAAACGGTTTCTAATTGTGATAAATAGGATGTGACGAAGAATGCTAAAATTCGACAAAAGGGCTTGTTATTTTTATAATAGAATTAATAGGTGACAAAAAATATTGTTATAGTACCTTCATTAGAAAATTATTAATTTAATAACAATGATTTTTTAAAGAGGTTAAATTATTATTAAATTAATGTAGATATTGGATTGATTAATTTCCATGTTATATCCTATAATCAGTAAAAATGGTTCATAGAATGTTTGTATTAGTTCGTTGTTTGAGAAATATGAATAATGTTTGTAAAATAATAAATGGATGAATTAGAGGTGAAAAATATATGTTTGGACTTTCGAAAGAAGAAATGATGTTAATGCTTGAGAAGGTGGGATTAGAAGAGAAGCAAAAAAATGCAATTGCGGACATCCTGCATCTTAACAATATGCAAATTGAGCAACAACTTGCATATATTATCCATTTAATAATTGATGAGCGCGAAAGAAATATTTCAAACAGTACATATTTAAATTAATTAGATTTTTTGATAAATTACATATCTGTTATAAGAATATATTAAATTGACAATTTGACATGATCAAATCGATTATTATTTTTCTTACTTATATTTGAATAAAATCACAAGTGCTATGAATTTACTAAATACGAAGCGCTTGTGATTTTTTTAACATTTTTTATAGGCACTTCTTCCAAAGCAGCTTGTTTAGTCATAGGGTATCCCCTTCCTGAAATGGTAAAAATTGAAACTTTTTTATGTTGAGAACGTATTATGAAGATAGATATATATAGGGAGGGGAGTACTTTGAAGCAAGCGTTAATGGTACTTGATATTCAAAATGATTATTTTAGTGATCAAGCTCGAATGACTGTAGCAAAGCATCAAATTGAGCCAACTATAAATAGCATTAATGACCTTATTAAAAGGGCTGAAAAGTCGAATGTTCCGATCATCTATATTAGAAATGAGTTTGCGCGCACGGATGTACTCTCAAATCTTTTACGAAAATTTACTGCATTAAAAGGCAGTAAAGGTGCTGAATTGGATGACCGTCTATCAAAAGTCAAGGGTGCGTATTTTTCAAAAAAGAAAGCGGATGCATTTAGCAATCCTAGCTTAATAACGTATTTAAATAATAATGGCATAAACAAATTAATAGTAACAGGAGTTTTTATTGAGGGCTGTGTAACTGCAACAGTGGAAGGGGCTAAAGCTAGAAATTTTATTGTTACTGTTGTGGAGGATGCGGTCGCAGGTGCTACTGATCAAAGTAGAGAGGTGGCCTTAACAAAACTAGCTAGACAAGACATCTTAATCCTTAGTTCGATGCAAATTTTTAAAAGTGAAAATGATAAGGTGGAATGTTGAAATGACGCTTTTACAACGATTAATTGAGCAAGCTAAGAAACCAAGGGGATTCGTAGGTTCAATGATGTTACGAATTATGAATAAGGCACATAGTGGGATGAATACTTGGCTAATGAAACAGGAAGCTATAAATGATGGCGATATTGTGTTAGATATTGGATGTGGTGGTGGAAAAACACTTCAATCCTTATCGAAAATTAATCCAAGTGGTAAAATCTATGGGATAGACTTTTCTGCGCAGGCTGTCAAAGACTCTATAAAAACAAATCAGATGGATGTAGCAAATGGAAAAGTGATTGTGACGCAAGCTAGTGTGTCGAACATTCCTTACACGGATCAGTTTTTCGATACAATTACAGCATTTCAAACGCATTATTTTTGGCCAGACTTAGCAAATGATGTGAAGGAAGTATTTAGAGTATTGAAGGACGATGGGAAGTTTATTATAATTTCGGAGCTCTATAAAATTAATTATCATATGAAAGCCTATAAAACCAAATCTGAAATTAAGCAGTTGTTTGAAAGTATTGGATTTCAAAGCGTTACGATAAGGGAAAACACACAAAAAGGATGGCTTTGTATAACAGGGCTGAAATGATACATAGAAAATGGAGGATATATATATGAAAAGATGTGAATGGGTGAAGTTAGATGAACCTTTATATGTTGAGTATCATGACAAGGAATGGGGTATACCCGTCTATGATGATCAGCATTTATTTGAGATGCTCTGTCTAGAAGGAGCACAAGCTGGACTTAGTTGGTGGACAATCCTACAAAAAAGAGATGGCTACCGAGCAGCATTCGACCAATTCGATGCATCGAAAATCATTCTCTATACGGAAGACAAGCTACAAGAGCTTCGTCAGGATTCTCGCATCGTTCGTAATAAACTTAAAATTGCTAGTGTTGTGACGAATGCCCAAGCTTTTTTACGTATACAGGAGAAATATGGTTCCTTCTCTGAATATATTTGGGGCTTTGTAGATCATCAGCCAATCATCAATGAATGGTCATCCATAGCAGATGTACCTGCTACAACAGAAATTAGTGAAATAATGAGCAAGCAATTAAAAAAAGACGGCTTTAAATTTGTTGGTAGTACGATTTGCTATTCATTTATGCAGGCAACAGGGATGGTTAATGATCATGTCGTAGATTGTGTTTGTCGCAGAGAGGGGGCAGCTAATGGAAATTGATGATATTAAGGCACAGCTAGTGAGACAGGCAACGATTTTTGAAACAGGTGGGTTTAGACCCACACATGACCTGCTAGAAAGCTGGATTGGCTATGTAGGATGGTCATTACCTGGAGAACAGAGGCCACAAGGGTTTCAGCCACTAGCAACATTATTTTTAAAGGACCTTCCTTTTGTACCTGTATCTCTGCAGAATATTGAGCTTCTAACGTTATTTATCAATGAAGAAATATTTGATCACCTTATAGAAGATGATCTTAGCGACTTTTTTGAAATAAGAGCATATACATCTATAGAAGGGTTAATCCAGCAACATTGGCAGCATGACCGTATTCGTTCTTTCCCACTACTTCCAAAACTTATTGATAATGATTATCCGACATGGGATGGAGGAGGGATTCCATCAGATGTGGAGGATGAAATTTTGAGGCTAGAGCACGAGGAGGATTTTGAGTATTTCGATGATATCGTAGACGAAATATATGCTGTTCATAAAATAGGTGGCTATCCCGCTTTTTGTCAAAGTGGTCGTGATTACGGTGAGGAATTTCCGTTTGTACTTCAGATTGCCTCAGACGAGAAAGCTCATTTCAATATCGTCGATAATGGAAATTTCTATTTCTTTTTTAATTCCGAAGTAAATGAATGGCGTGTTCATTGTGATTTTTATTAGTAGTAAGGTCATCGTTCGTTCAAAAAAGAAGGAAATACAGCATTCTTCAATAGATGTTACATTCATTGATGACTTGATGAGGAGGAATGAAGATGAGGAGGCAGACTTCCGAAATTAGGAGAGTAAAGAAGGTGAAGAGAATGGAAAACAAAACAGTTATTAAGAGTGGTATTAGCTTTGGCTCGGTATTGGCCATTACTATTTCGTGGAGTGTAAATCATTCAATAATATGGGCGATCATACATGGTTGTTTAAGTTGGTTGTATGTAATTTATTACGCACTAATAAGATAAATAATGACTAGCATGTGGAATCCAATCAAAGATGCAAAGATGAGTGTGGAACCTAACACTGTGCAATGGTTTAGAGGAACATTGCATTGTATACATACAATAGTGAATGTGTGCTTCGTTCATAACTTTTGAGCATTTAGCATAAATAACAAAGTGCTCTTTTTTCGATGAAAAGCTCATATTAAGAAAGAATACTTACAACTTTCCACGTATCGTAGAAGAAAGGTTGATTGGATGACACATCAAGTGACCGCCACGAGCAATATTGACTTTAATGCTACAGGCGTTGATGAAATATTACAAAATGTAGCTTTTATATTATCTACTTTCGTAATATCTTGCCCTTTTTACAGAGATTTTGGTCCACCTTTCCAGCTTGTCAAAAGACGTAATACCGCACGTCTTATTGAAAGCATTCAACGTTTCGTGCCACAAGCTATAGTTATAGATGTTGATTATCTCGGAGATGCATATGTAGGAAAATTAGAACCCGTTGTGAAAGTCATCGTAAACGAATAAGACAAAGGTGAATTTTATCCGTTACCTTACACCAATTTGCCAGGCTATTTAAAAAATTAGCCTGGCAAATTTTAATAGTTTTGTAAAATTTCAAAGTGGGATTAATTCATTAAGATAAGCGTATTCTATTAAAAAGAAGAAATGGAGAGAATGTATGAGAGGGTTAATAAAAGGCCTTTTTGTTTTATTTTCCTTAATCGTAATAACTGCAGCCTTGATTAAGTATAATCAGCCTTCAATTGAGAGACCCATTGTTCAAAATAATCCCGATACAAATTATGCTGATGAAATTGGTGACAAATTACAAAATGTGAATTTTACACAAAAAATAATAGTAGCGTTACGAGCAGCAGGCTATTTTCCAGATAGTACAATCGGCTATTTAATTGAATCTCCAAACAATCAAGTAATCACTATACAATTACATAATTTAGATAAATTTGATAAAAGTACAGAAAGCGAAATCCAAAATATCGTCAACAGTATTGCAGAAAATAATGATCTTCAGTTGTTTATCGTTAATCTCAAACTTGTTGATGTTCATTAGCAACGCTAAAGGATGATTAGGGATCTCTAATAGTTACAAAAAATTTATGTGCTATAATCAAGAAAAGAGGTGATCATTCTGAGAATTTTAGTTTTAGGTGCCACTGGGCGCGTTGGTAGCCAAATAGTTTCCCTAGCGTTACGAGATAAACATAGCGTTACAGCTTTCGTACGTAACCTAAATAAGCTGCAAATAAATGATGAAAATTTACATATTGTACAAGGGAATGTATTAGAAAAACAAGATATAGAAAATGTCATGAAGAATGTAGACATTGTGATCAGTGCATTAAACACAGATGGCACAAATATATTAACTGAAAGTATGCCGCTAATTCTTGACGCAATGGAAAAAGTACATGTGAAAAGAATAATAACTATTGGAACAGCTGGTATTCTTCAAAGTCGTCTGACGCCGAGTATTTTACGTTATCAATCGAGCGAATCAAAAAGAAGATCAACCTTTGCCGCAGAGGAGCACCATAAAATCTATCATTTATTAGAGAAATCTAACACTGATTGGACAATCGTCTGCCCTACATACTTACCAGATGGTGAATACACAGGAACTTATCGTTTCGAACGAGACTTTTTACCGGATGGTGGGGTAGAAATATCTGTAGCAGATACCGCAGAGTTTGCCTATCAACAAATTCAGAGTAAGGAATTTGTGAAATCGCGTGTAGGAATTGCGTATTAGATTTTCAAACGCGTAATTAATTATAAGAAGAGACAAAAAGAGACTGAAAAAATATGTTTTAAAGGTTGGTAGAACTTTGTTTAGCATAAGGGGGGCGTTAATCGAAAAGGGTTAACGTTTTTTTTTGTTAGGAAATTAAAAATTCGCATGTGTATAAAGTGGAGAATAAGTAAGAATCAATTAAAAATATTGAAACATTGATCTGGCTATAGAAGATGATTCATTTTTTGAATATAAGACTTTTGAATATAGAGGATTACCAGGGGATATATGGAATTAATAAACTAAGATGTGAAATTAAATGGAAGGTCCTAAAGATTGAAAATAGGCTAATATTAAAGTGAGGAGTGGATAATATTTCTAATCATAAAAGAAGTTGGCTTTATATTGTAACTACCTTTTTAATATTCCTTTATTATGGTGGAATTTTATTTTTGTATCTTCAAGATGTAATAGGTGGAATTTCTTTTGTTGCTATACTATTGCTTAGTTTTATCATCTTATTAATAGCCCGGATCTTACTGAGAAACGAAATATATAAAAGAAGAATCACGCTCGCTACTTGTATCATGTTCTTGCTGTTTTGTTTCGAATTACCACTAATATTTTATGAAGGAACTTCTCATGTCGCATACATATACACAGAGCCATTACATGCCAAAGGTAGTGAAATCTATTTAATAGGCGTAAATAGAGTAGAATTTCAATTTATGGAGAGTACTCAATCTGTTGAAGATCTTTTAAATAAACAGCAAGTTCCTTTTGTAAATGTGGTTGAAATTACGAATTTAGTTCTTTATAAGAGTAAAAATCAGCAAATATTAAAGTGGCTTCATCTTCAGAAGAATGAAGTAGAGCAAATGAAAGACAACGTTAATCATTATCTAGGTAAAGAAGATGTACGTATTAATGAATTTTTTAATCAGGATAATATTGATGGAAATAGTGCTGGGTTAGGCCTAGCACTAACAGGGCTCATTATACGAGGAGATTTACAAAACAATGTAGCAATTGCAGTGACTGGAGCAATAAGCGAAACGGGTGACGTCTTACCAATAGGGGTACTAAAAGAAAAAATGCTGATCGCAGAAAAAAACGGTTTACCTTTTATGATTATCCCCTCTAAAAATGCAGAAGAAGCGGCACAGATTCAAAAGGAGCAAAATATCAACATGAAAATTTTGAATGTGTCTCATATCGATGAAGCTGTTCAATTAATTAATGAGATGAACGATAAAATTAAATGAAAAAGGCGTCCTAATGACATCTTTTCTTTTCGCCTATAGGCTAAAAAATAAATTCATCTTCAAAAATGAAAGGTGACCTCCTGAAAAAGATTTTAAAGGCCAGATTCTCTTAAAAAACTTTATTGTGTAATCATTACCCCAAAATAGTCGGATCATACATTTTTCTTTGCCATTTCGCCATAATGTAATAACATCTAATTCTACTAGTTTTTGAAGGCTGCTTTGTATGAATTCATTATTACAACCAACTAAAAATAAACTAATTAATACCACAAATAATAAACAGGATTTTTTCTTCAATATTCCACCTCTCACATAAGACATGCTTCTAAACAGTTTCACTCGCCAAATTAATCAGGCTGAAATTTACAGTTTAATGGAAAATTATAATTGGTATATACTACCTATTTCTTAAGTGCTTCAGGTAAAATAATGGTGAATGAGAAGGTAATTGACAAAGTGTATACATTTGTATACAATCAAATTGAAATGAAACGTATACAAATGTATACATTCGAGAGGAGAATGAAAATGAGAAGTGAAAAATTTAAGGAATTTAGAGAAGAGGGACATCATCGTGGGGGACGTCACAGAGGAAGAGATGGCTCTCATCAACGTGGAGCTAAAACATTCCGACGTGGAAGAGCCATTGCTTTTTTAGAAATGATGAATCTAAAGCGAGCAACGATTAAACAGCAATTAGAACAACCAGAGTTTCAATCTATTCAGCCGATATTAGTGGGTGAGTTAAAAGCCATCGATATGGTCATCAATGAATTCATACAATTATTTGAATTACATGAAAGTGAAACGATGGCTACATCCGACAGTCAAGAAGATGATGAAAAATCTTTAAATCATGATGAGGAAGGGAAAAACCTGAATGAAAATAATTAATCATTACATTGATGCAGTGTTTCATAACGAAGACTCTATTTTAGAGGAGGTCATTACATCCATAGAAGAAAACGGAATGCCCGCTATTTCTGTTTCTGCTTCCTCGGGAAAACTTTTAACAATGCTTGTTTCGATGACAGGAGCTAAAAACATTCTTGAAGTAGGGGCTCTCGGTGGATATAGTGGAATTTGTCTAGCTAGAGGTTTCGGCAGTGATGGTAAATTAACTTCTTTAGAATTAGAGGAAAAATACGCACAGTTAGCTTACAGTAATTTATCGAAGGCGGGTTTTGGTGAACAAGTTTCATATATAACAGGACCTGCATTGCAAAGTCTTGAAGAGCTAGTCCAAAGTAATGAGCGATTCGACTTTTTCTTTATCGATGCTGATAAGGATAATTATGAAAATTACTTAAATTACTGTGTACAGCTAGCTAATCCCGATGCAATCATAGTTACTGACAATGTGCTTGCTGCAGGAAGTGTGGCAGATCCAAATGCCAAACCAAAACGTTATACGGAAATAATGAAGAAATTCAATGAAGTAGTAGCGAACCACCCTCAATTAGAGTCGATTATTATTCCAATTGGAGATGGTATGACACTTTCAAAAGTGAAGAAATAAGCAGCATATTGATACGAGAAGGCACTGACGGACGAATGCATGTTAGTGCTTTTTTTGATTAGGCTGTTTTCTTAAAGATTGTTTGCTATTCAACTAACGAAGTAAGTTAGTTGAATAAATTTAGTAACTTTATTCCATATGATTCGATTAACTGTATAGTATCTTGAGGAATGAATTGGCTAAACAGTAAATGGATCGAGGAGGTACTTTGTTTAAGTATATGGTATATATAATTTTTCCGAAGGATTGTAACCAAATTACGCATTATTACTTTTATTAGTAGCAAGGAGGGTAAGATTGGATAGGATAAAGCAGTGAAGTTCTTTATTTTCGTTTATTGCCCTTGATTTTCTTATATTTTTATTATTTTTATTATTTTTATATTCTTGTAGGCATTGGATACGGATTTATATTTCCTGCCATACTGACACTGATCTCTTTTTATCTGATTGCGAATTCAAACCTAGCATTAACCCTACGAAAAGTTTCTCCGGTGAAAAAAGCAGTTTATCTTAAAATAATCTTAAAAATAAATGAATAATATTAATTAATACTTGAATTTTATTTAATTATTGTTTAACATTATTGAAAAGGAGGGGTGATATGAACCGTGATGAAGTACCATCTTGGATTTTGTCTTTAGATAAAGAATCTGTTGAATTTATAAGAAAATTTATTATCAATTCTGGGTCTTTAAAGAATATATCTAAAATTTATGGTGTATCATATCCGACAGTAAGGATTAAATTAGATACATTAATTAAAAAAATTGAACTGAACAGCAATACTGAAGACGTGGAGTTTGTAAATATGATTAAAAATTTGGTAATTGATGAACGGTTGAGTTTAGAAACGGCAAAAATGATTATTGATAAATATAAAAGCGAAAGGAATGATGAATAATGGATCCAATTAAATGGATAATAGCCATTTTAATAGCCATTGTAATAATAGGAATTCAATCTTTTTTATCTAGAAGAACAAACGTTTACTGGGGAGCAATTGTACCTATTCTATATTTAGTTTTTATTTTCGGATGGTGGTCCATTAGAATGGATAATGACAATACATCTTCACTTATTAAGGCTGCAGTTGGTGGTTCGGTGTTTTTATTAGGAACTTGGGCTAAAGGGAGGGAATCTCTAAAAATTAAAAGAAAGAAAGAATTAGAAAAAATGAAGTTACATGATATTAGTTAATGAATACAGAAAATAGAGTGATTAAACTTATTGCAAGGTATGCTCTTACTATTGCTTTTAAATAAAATGTATTAGTTGATTATTTTTTAAACCTTAATTCAAAGCTCAGAAGATTCTAGTTTCATATCTAAAAAATGAAACAACGACAGAAAAAATAAAAAGGGCCACATTTGTGACCCTGCAGAAGTTTCCCGCCGCTATAGATGGTAAGATGAATGCTGATTTAAGATGCTTTTCAACGGGTGTTCAAACACCTGTACCTGTCGCAACAGAAAATAATTGTAGCTGACGCTTTGCTTTCGCTACAAAAAGATTTGTAACTGCCGTTTCACTTTCGTTACTTAAAAAATTTGCTGAAAGAAGTTAAAGCCTTCAGCGGATGTCACGGCATAATTGTTCTTATTATCTGATGTATTTCTAAGTATTTTAGTTTGCTCCTGCTGTAAGTTTATTAATTTAATTAGAAACCAAAGGGTAATATGGCAGGAATAATGTAATGCAAAAAAATATTTACATATCGTATCCATTCTTAAACAGCGGGAATAGTCTTTTCTCTTGTTACTTCAATCCAAGATGTAATATTGGATAAGGGCGGCCTGAACTATCTGTTGGTTCTTCACTGACAATTGTGAAACCATTTTTCAAATAAAACATTTTAGCGTTTGCATTATCTTTATTAACATCAACAGACCTTATATTAAAATCTCTAATGAGTTGTTGTATTATTTGTTTTCCATAACCTTTTCCTATTTCAATAGGCTCTAAAAACAGCATTTCTAAGTGCTGATTATTGGTACCTGAAAAACCTATCAATCTATTTTCTATAAACCATAGTCTCACATCAAGATGTGGGAAATACATAGGAATTTCCTGTTTAATGTCTTCCTTATCTTTTAAACTTAAAAAATCATGGGTTTTGGTAACGGATCTATCCCAAAGATTAATAATAGTTTCATAGTCATTAGTTGTTGCTTGTCTGTTTTTCATAATGCTCTCTCCTTTTTCTCTTCATTATCACGCTCCTTTCTACTTTTTATTTGAAGATTTTAACGATGTAGCACCATTCTAAATAAAATGTCATTTTCTATGATCCTCTCGAATTGGGGGATTAGTTCTTATCAAAATTGTAACAGAGGGTACTAGATGAAACGAAATAATAAGAGGGCCACATCAGTGACCCTTAGTACCAAGATAGCTTTACACTACACTATCACAAAATCCTAGACTTAACTGATTTTAGTTCCGTTTGGTACAGGTTGATCAGGAGTTAATAAAATCACATCTCCTTCTACAGGAACTCCACCTATTACTAATACTTCAGATTTAAAGCCTGCTACACGACGAGGTGGGAAATTAGTGATGGCTACTACTTGCTTATCAATAATTCCTTCTGGCGTATAGCGTTTAGTAATTTGGGCAGAGGATTGCTTGATTCCAATTTCTCCTCCAAAATCAATTTTCATTTTAATGGCAGGAACCCGTGCTTTCGGAAGTTCCTCAGCTTGGATAACAGTGCCAATTCTAATATCAAGGTTTATAAAGTCTTCTATAGTTGCCATAAAAAATACTCCTTAATTTTCAATTTGTATAAATTCTTGTAAATTTTTTTGATCGTAGTATTTATTTTTGCGATAGTAACTGGATTAATATTTTCGAATATGTCATATAGCGATTCAAATGATGCTTGGAGCTCTTTGTTTTGATTTAATTCATCTCGAGTGATTGAAAAATTCTCTAATGTAGTGGGGTGATTATGTCGTTTTAGTTGCTGTTCAATTTTCTCAAGGAGCGAAAGAAAAGATTCATCATTAAGATACTTAAAACATGCTTTGAGAGCTGCCCAACTTTTAGGTTGAGCCATAAAATAAGCATTCCACCAATAAAATTCGATAAGAGATTTACTAATATGGTTATAATAAACATGAAACATAAATAATGCTCTTTGGCCTTCCGAAAGTTCCTCATAAAAACGTTCTTTCACACCGATATTAGTATCTTCGGACATTCTTACCTTATAAATTTTAATGAGTGGTTCGAAACACTTTTGACTTAAACTGGGGCAATTAATATCAAAATCTTCTTCTCTTACCTTTATTATCAGAACAATCACACTCCCTCCCATTAATATAACATTTTGGAATTGAATGTGCAGAGTTATTTACATTCATTTTTGGATTGATATTGGTTATATATACAGTTAAAAGTAGAAAAATTTAAGCATTTTTTAGTTTAAACCTCAAATAATAATGATTAGAAATAATTATTATTTGCAGGAGGTGAAAACTTGAGGAAATACTATCTGCTAATCGCTGTATGCTTTTTCGGGATATTTTTACTTTTTATTAATGAAAAATCCTTTGCAGATAAAGGAAGGAAGTATTACGAAGAAGCAGGACAAATTTTGTGGGATATTAATACTGATGAAAAAGTGATCGCCTTAACCTTTGATGATGGTCCTCATAAAAAGTACACTCCTGACATTTTAGATATATTAGACAAGTACAATGCTAAGGCCACATTCTTTATTGTGGGTGAAAATGCTGAAAAAAATCCAGAGCTTGCTTTACGTATACACGAAGAAGGTCATGAACTAGCCATTCACACATATACGCACCCTTTTAGAACTAATGTTTCCAATTTGATGAAAGAAATAAAACAAACACATGCAACAATTTTTGGTATTACTGGGTACGCACCTGTCTTATTTAGACCAGTTGAAGGCCAATACACGGATTCTATGATTGATGCAATAGCAAAAGAAGGGTATAAAGTTGTCATGTGGTCATGGCATTTAGATACATTTGATTGGAAAAGTCCTGGAGAACAGAAAATCGTCAATACTGTTTTAAAAGGTGCTAAGCCTGGAAGTGTCGTGTTATTTCATGACGGCGGTGGAAATCGTGAGCAAACAGTTAAAGCATTGAAAAAAATCTTACCAGAGCTTGAAGAGCAGGGATATAAATTTGTAACGATTTCGGAGCTACTGGAGATTCAAAAATTAAGTAATAAGGATGGAAAATAAATATAGGCATGGCTCAGTTCTTTGTAATCTGGGCCTTGCTTTTTTGTTATTGAACCCTGTGCATTTTTTTTCGAAAAAACAAAGTAGAATAAGGATGGTTATGATAATTTTGACTTTTAAAAGACTGAACTAATTTCTAGACCTTTAAGTCTACAACAAGGAATGAGGGTGAAAATTATGAATGATTATATTAAAACGATGAGACAGTTGATTGGGCATGAAACTCTATTGACTATTGGTTGTGGAGCGATAATTGAAGATGATAGGGGACGTATTCTTTTACAAAAAAGAATTGATGGTGATGTTTGGGGAGTCCCAGGAGGCATCTTGGAAATCGGAGAGACTTTTGAAGAGACAGTTAAAAGGGAAGTCTTTGAAGAGACTAATCTTATTCTGAACAATATTACTTTGTTTGGATTGTATTCTGGTAAAAATGGTTTTGCAGAGTACTCAAATGGAGATAAAGTATTTAGTGTGCAGATAATTTTTTACTCAAGCGATTATAAAGGTACTATACAAATTAATGATGAAAGTAGTGAATTGCACTTTTTATCGAGAAATGAAATACCTTTTAATCTTAATCCTCACCAATGCTCATTTATTAAGGATTGGTGCAATGGTATACCTACACCAGTAATAAAATGAAAATAATTCTTAATCTAATGGGTGCGTTTCCTCTAGAAGTTTTATATAATTTGAAAATACAGTATTTTCAAAAAGGGGTGAGGAAAATGAAACAAATTATTACATTAGGAGGAGGGGGCTTTTCTATGGAGCCCCATAATCCATTATTAGATACATATATTTTACAGCAATCTAAAAAGGCCAATCCTAAGATTTGCTTTGTTCCTACTGCAAGCGGAGACTCAGAAAATTATATTGCAAATTTTTATTCTTTCTTTAATGCTCAACAATGTACTCCGTCCCACTTATCACTGTTTTCTCCTCCAACGCGAGATTTAGAAAGTTTTATTATGGATAAGGATATTATTTATGTTGGCGGAGGAAATACTAAAAATCTTTTAGCTTTATGGAAAGAATGGTCGTTAGATAGCATTTTTAAGACTGCTTGGCATGAGGGAATCCTTTTAACAGGCATTAGTGCTGGTTCAATTTGTTGGTTTGAGGAAGGAATAACAGATTCATTTGGAGGAGATTTAGAGCCGATAACATGTTTAGGTTTTCTTCCAGGAAGTAATTGTCCTCATTATGATGGAGAAATCGATCGAAGACCATCTTACCACAATTTAGTTAAATCTAATAAGCTCTCATCCGGAATTGCTGTTGATGATGGAGTAGCAGTTCATTTTATCGATCAAGAAATCCATAAAATCGTTAGTTCAAAACCTACTGGTAAAGCATATAAGGTCTCCTTGTATAAAGATATTGATGAGCAAGAGTTATCAGTTGAGTATTTAGGAAATAAATAGTACTAAGCCTACTCATGACTTTCCTTGTCTTGAATAGGCTTATTTTCATTTTTAGAAGAAATAGATAGGGGGGTACGTGTATTTAAATGTTTTTTAGCAATAGGAATATCTCATTTTATGATTAAGAGATTTTACGCCCTTTACCAAAAGGAATGCATAACGGTGTGCCAAAAATAGGATCATCCGTCATTTTACAATCTAGATCAAAGACATGCTTTACTAACGTCGTCGTCATGATCTCTTCAGGTCTTCCTTGTTGAAAGACACCTCGGTCTCGAACAGTTATGATGTGGTCAGCATATCGACATGCTAAGTTAATATCGTGTAAAACCATAATAATTGTCCGTTTTTCCTGTTGATTTAATTCAAATAATAGATCTAAAATTTCTATTTGATGTGTTAAATCTAAATAGGTAGTTGGCTCATCTAATAGGATAATATCTGTATCCTGTGCAAGTGTCATGGCAATCCAGGCACGTTGACGTTGACCGCCAGAAAGCTCGTCCACGAGCTTATCCTGTAAATGATCAACACCTGTTGCTTTTAAAGCGTTTAATACTATTTCTTCATCTTTTTCTGTCCATTGTTTGCGCCAACTTTGATGTGGGTAACGACCTTGTTTAACAAGTTGAAGTACTGTTAATCCCTCTGGTGCTACTGGTGATTGAGGAAGTATAGAAAGTTTTTTTGCTACTTGTTTAGTAGATAATTTAAAAATATCTTGTCCATCCAATAATATAGATCCATGCTTTGGCTTTAATAATCGAGCAATGGAGCGTAAAAGTGTAGATTTTCCACAACCATTGGCGCCAATCAGCACAGTGATTTCATTCATCGGAATAGATAAATTTAGATTTTCAATGATATTGGAATCACCATAGTTTAAGGTAAGTGATTTAGTTTCTAAAGTTTCAGTCATGAAATTTGACTCCTTTATCTTCTAGGGTTTCTAAATAATAAATAAATGAAATAGGGAGCACCAATGGCAGCTGTAAACACCCCAGCTGGTACTTCTAAGGGACTAAATGCAGTTCGTCCAATAATATCTGCTACCATTACTAGTAAAGCACCAACTGCAGCAGATGTCGGTATTAGAACACCGAATGACGGCCCTACAATGCGTCTCGCAATATGAGGTGCTATTAAGCCGACAAAACCGATAGCTCCAGCAAAAGAAATAGCACTCGCAACTAGACTTGAACTCAAGAGTAATAAGAATAATCGAGTTTTTTGTACAGATTGTCCTAAACTAGCAGCCGTATCATCACCCAATTCTTGAACATTTAATTGTCGAGTAATAAAAAATGTGATAAGTAGGAGGATTAGTATCAACGGAACTACAATTTGAACTTGACTCCAGTCTGCACTTTTGACACTCCCTGTAATCCACTTATTGGCTTCACTGGCTTGATAGATGGGGCCGATAATCATCAACATCGTCGTAATGGCTTGCATAAATGCAGAGACTCCGATACCGATTAATACAAGACGGGTGGGTGTCACACCATCTTTCCAAGCAAATACGTAAACAATGAGTCCAACAATAGTTGCTCCGATAAAACCTGCGAGGGGTAACCAATCAATACTAACTGTTAAGGAATGATTAGAGTCACTAAATATAGCTAAAAAACCAACAACCGCAGCTCCGCCACCAGCAGAAATACCGATAATATCGGGGGAGGCTAATGGATTTTTTATAATTCCCTGTAATATTGCACCTGCTACTGCTAATGCCATTCCAGCAAAAGCAGCAAGAAAAATTCTAGGCATTCGGAAATCAACAATAATTAATTGATCAAACTCAGATCCATTGCCGATGAGGACTTGTAAAACCTTTATTGGATTTATAAATGAATCACCAAATGAGGCACTAAAGAAAAAAACAACTAATGCAATAATGCTGATCAAGGTAAGTTTTTTGGAAGCTTTTATATCAAGTAAAAAGGATACTTTATTTTGTAGTAAACGTATTGTTTTTAAATGTTTCATTATTTTTTTCCACCTTTTCGCGCAAGGTAAATAAAGAATGGTGTGCCAATCATGGCTGTCATTACTCCTACTGGTACTTCTTGAGGCATAATGATATAGCGTGCTGCAACGTCGGCTAACAATAATAGAATACCGCCTAATAGTGCAGCCATTGGAATGAGCCAACGATGATCTGTTCCAACAAACTTTCGCGCAAAATGGGGTACCACAATTCCAACAAACCCTATAGGACCAGCTATTGCAACCGATCCACCTGCTAATAAAATAACAATAAGACCTACCATCAACTTCATGAATCCTAGTGGTAATCCGAGACCTCTCGCTACATCGTCTCCAAGAGCAAGAATATTCATTTTGGAAGAAATGAACAAAGCAGCAATCCATCCAATAATTAGATACGGAAGTACAGATAAAAGAATTTCAAGTTTTCTCCCTTGTACCGAACCAGCTAACCAAAACAATACTTGTTCGAGTTCTGCTTCGTTTGTTGCTAGTAATCCTTGAGTGAATGAAGCAAATAATGCACTGATTGCGGCACCCGCTAAAGTTATTTTGACTGGCGTTACAGCATCTCGTCCAGAAGAGCTAATACCATAAACAGCTAGAGCAGCAATTGTGGCACCTAAAAATGCAATCCATGTAAAAGATTGCAAACTTGACACATGGAAGAAAATCATAGCAAATACGACGGCAAACCCAGCTCCAGCGTTAATTCCTAATATTCCTGGCGATGCTAAAGGATTCTTCGTTAATGTCTGCATGAGCACGCCTGTAATAGCTAAGGAAGCACCCACGCATGTAGCGATTAGAGCTCTTGGAATACGAACATTTTGAATAATAATGTGCTCGTTAGAATGATTAAACTGTGTAAAAGATTCAATAGTCATTTGAATGGACGTATTTGCATAACCGTATACAATACTTATTCCCATACAAAGGAGTAGGAGGAGTGTTCCTACTATTAATGCAATTGTTTTTGAAAAATTATTTTTTAAAATCATATAAAGTTGTACTCTTCCTTTAATAGAATGTGCTTGCATAAGAGTTAAAAAATTATTGACAATGATAGATTCTTACAATATGATTAATTTCGTTCTCAAGTAGTTGAAAGTGATTCTCATTATCATTAAATCTGCTTAAACATTCTATCATATACATTGGAGGAAGAAAAGGTGCAAAAAGGATTTCAAAAACTACTAGTTTTGCTTGCTGTTGTCGCTGTATTTGTATTAGCTGCATGTGGCAATAACAAGGAAAACACGAAAGAAGAAAGTTCAACTGAGAGTAATACATACAGTGTTGAACATGCAATGGGGACAACTAAAGTTAAAGACATGCCAAAACGTGTTGTCGTTTTAACAAACGAAGGAACAGAAGCACTTCTAGCTTTAGGTATTAAGCCGGTAGGGGCTGTAAAAGCATTCTCAGGTAATCCTTGGTATGATCATTTAAAGGATCAGATGGAAGGCGTAGAAGTTGTTGGGGTTGAGAGTGAAATTAACATTGAAAAAATTGCTTCTTTAAAACCAGATTTAATCATTGGGAATAAATTAAGACAAGAAAAAGACTATGAAAAATTAAGCAAAATTGCCCCGACAGTTTTCTCAGAGACATTACGCGGAGATTGGCAAGAAAACTTTAAACTTTATTCAAAAGCGGTAAATCAAGAAGCTAAAGGCAAAGAAGTTTTAAAAGCATACACAGATAAAGTTCAAGCTATTAAAGAAAAACTTGGCGATAAAACAAACCAAGAGGTTTCATTCGTACGCTTTATGGCCGATAAATCTCGAATCTACTATACAGATTCATTCTCAGGCGTTATTTTTGATTCTTTAGGATTTAAACGTGTACCAGAGCAAGCAGAACTATTTAAAGATAATGCGAAATTAGGAAAATTAGCTGTTGAGGTAGGAAAAGAAGTAATTCCTAAAATGGACGGAGATGTACTTTTCTACTTTACTTACATGCCAACAGGTGATGATACAGCATTAGCTACTGAAAAAGAATGGACGGAAGATCCACTTTGGAAAAACCTAAGTGCAGTACAAAAAGGGAATGTCCATAAAGTTGACGATGTAATTTGGAATACAGCAGGCGGAATCTTGGCAGCCGAAATTATGCTTGACCAAATTGAAGAAATCTTTGTTAAATAACAACTACAATCTGAATTAATAAACGCTATACTTTCATCGATGATGATTGTATGGCGTTTTTCATTTGCACAATTTCGACAGCAACCACATTGAAGACTCAAGCTCTATCCATATTCGCAAAGTCATTTTATGTTCTCAAAAAAAGAGAGACAATCTATAATATCTATTCAGAAAACATTTACGAGTTAAAGGATATGTAACATTAGAATAAATATGTCCTTTTATATAACCTTTCTTAAACGTTTTACTGAAAATCGAATCGTCTAAGGTTTCTCTCTATATGACCACCTGTAATATTAAATTCTTAGCCGCTCACCTTAACCAATACATATTTCTTTTATCGAAACAATAATCATTCTTTTTAAATCGCAAATCTTTTTCAGTGGTAGTCATGTTATTAAACAACAATTCCAACTAATATAAACTTAGTTGTTTACGGTATTATTTCTACAATAATGGCAGGGTTTTAAGAAAACGGATAAAAATTAATATCATACATAGGTACTTCAAAGCTCAAGTGAAAAATTTACCTTTTAGATGAAACAAAATATGTAATTAAACGTAAAATAAGAAAGGGGGCGTTTAAATTGAGGTATTTATTAATTGGCGTTTTCTTATCACTTTGCAGTGTTTTAATATCAATGATTTTATGGGGGACGGAAAAGATTTATTTAGTTTCAGGTACGGTTGGCTGTATTTTTATTGTCATTTCAATGATTTTTTCGGGGTCCATGGTTAGTGGGGATAGGATGAGGGCAAACATTGCTACCGAAACTACAGAACATCGGGACGAACGTAATAAAATAGCTGTAAATTCCTTATACGTTGCATTACCAAATATTATTGTTGCGGCTTTATTTTATTATTTAAGTAAATGATATTGATAGAACTTAAGCTCATGACTTTTGAGATAATATGCTTTGTTTATTAATGAAATAAAAAAGTCAACAATAAAAGGTCACTCGGACAAAAGTGACCTTTTTGTTTTAACTGTAGTGTGTTAGGCTGGTGGGTTATCCATTACTATAAGATGTGACGATAAGTAATATAGGTACAAAAATGATTGATTGTGACAATGATAAATAGCATTAACTTTTTATTGGAAAATTAAATTAATAATGCATGAATGTTGCGCCAACAATAATTAAAAGAATGAATAGGACTACAATTAAGGCGAATGCTGAACCGTGGCCGCCTCCATAGCTGTAACCACCGCCACAGCCATAGCCACCTCCGTATCCACCGCCATAGCCGCCGCCATAGCCACCGCCACAGCCGTATCCACCGCCATAGCCTCCGTAACTACCATAACCACCTTGCCAGAATCCCATATATATCCCCCCCTTCTACAATCTATAATATGTTCAGGTGTAAAAAGGAGGGGAGGTATTCATCTAGATTTTACTCAGTTTGGTTTAAAAACTCGAAAAATTAAATTATGAGGAATTACTCAATAAAAGGGGTGAAAACATGAACAGTTACTAAACATATGTCATGAATAAAAGAAATTTCATTATTTTAGAAGAATAAAATTGAAACTATTATTAATTTCAATCGTATAAAATAAGGAAGGTTCTAGGAGGTGTGTTTGTACTATGTCGTTTATTGGATGGGCTATTCTAACTTTTTCAATTGTCTGTTACTTACCTTTCTTTATCTGGCTTTCTGCTAGTTATCTAAGTAGCGGTGATCAATCAAAAAGAAAAAATTACTTTTGGTTATTATTGATGTCAGTTGGATTATTAAATTCTTTGAACACTTTCTTGTTTAAGATTCAAGATACATATTTTTTAGCAATAACAGTTATCATCATTTTATTATTTAGCCTTTACATGTTTTTCGTTGTTCGGAAAGATAAAAGAAAAGTATCGTTTAGATAAATAAATTAAAAGTATGGAATGAGTAACGATACATTTGAGATTGACACAATGTTCTTAAAGAAGATCCCCTTGAAGTAGACGATGTAATCCAGGTCTAATTTCAAGGGGATATTTTATAATTTCTATAAAGTTCTTTGCTGATTTTTTTGATTCAACCTCTGTTTTAAAATTTTATCTGTTTCAATACCTGCATTGAAAACAGACAATATCATAATAAAGAAAAATAAAATTTGAATGAACCTATCTGCAGTCCAATATCCCAAATAATTCCTAAATACAAAGATGACGAATAAAATAGCTGAAATAATGCTAGAATAAGAGCGTAATTTACGAGACATTTTATATCCTCCTTTTTATGTTAGTAAAACCATACTCTAAGGTTAACATGAAAATGGATTAAAAAGTAAAAAAGAGCCTAAGCAAGACTCTTTTAACTTCATTTAGCAATTGTTTTATGTAATGAAAATAAACAGTATTAAATAGACTTTTTTTAAAGAGGCTTATTTATTATTTGTTTCCAGACCAAAATGGCTACTGTACCTAGACATATACAAACAGCATATATAATACCACTAATGATACCCCAAAATTCTAGTCCGAAAGGTAATAGAAAAGTAGCGATTCCTACTATGTAAGAGAAAACACCACATAGCTTAGCTAGTTTATCTTTATCGCCAATAAAACTACCTTCTTGGTAACCCGCAATGAGCCATAGTTTCTTTTTTACATGGATATGGATAAGATAACCCATAAAAATAAAAATTAAAGCAAGAATAATACAAGTAATATATCCACCAATCATTTTTCGTCACCTCACTATAATAAATATACGAATATAACAATAAAAGGTTTTCCAAATTATTACTAAAAGTGATTTATTAAATATAACAGTCAAGCAAAATGATGGGACTATAAAAATAATATAAGAGTGACATTAATCTAAAAAAGACTTTAGGGGGAAGGTAAGGATATATTAGCCACAGAGTTATCTAAAAATAAGAAATTTCCATCATACATAATCAGAGATGACTCATGAGAAAATGCTTATATTTTTATTAGTACGGAAATAAAAAATAAGGGGGGTTAGGATAACTATGAAAGAAAATTAAATAAGGGTCACTCGAACCAAAGTGACCCTAAACCACAAACTAGGAGGGCAAAGCTAGGTTAGCTTTACACTACTATTAATATGCTTTGATAGTTATGTTTGTATAGTGAAATGCCTGTGAATTAGATTGAAAAATAAAAGTTAGAGGTGAACTTTTGAAATTATGTATAAGTCACATCTTTTACATGTTCGCCTTATTTATTTTAACGCAATATAAGTAATAGGCATAGCAAGTATAATAAAGTGCTATTAGAGTAAAAAAAGAAACTTTGTTCAGATAACCAAATATCGCTAATGCTAGAAGACTAAAGCCAAATACATTGATCATCAAATCAAATGCTTTAGATTTGGCGTTTTGACTTATTACAATATTTCGTTCATCATTTTCATCAATAAGCTGTTTCTTAGTTTTATTTTTTTCATCTACCATTTTAGTGAAGCCCGTACTTATTAGCATGACTCCACAAAATCCAACTCCTATTGGAACTAAATCCATTCGAATAAAAGGTATATTTAAAATTTCTGCACCAACAACACCTAAAATGATACCCGCAATAATGAGTAATCCACCAATAATTATTACTGACCATAATAGCTTATTTTTCATTATTTTTTCTCCTTATAAAAAAGTAAAATATCTTAAGACTGAAAAGAGAATTTGATGATTGCTCCAAAAAGTATATAAAGAATAGTCTAAACTAAAAAGGTTTTACTAGTGATGTTCATCACCAAACCGCCATATAAAATTATAACAATACATAGTAGCCACTATAGCCTAAAAGAAGATTTGTTACTTAAAGCTGCTTGTAATACTAAGTGCGCAAACTCATGGTCATTGATTACATAAGTTACTTCTTCCGGCTCAACCCAAATGCGCGAAATCGTTTCATGCTCTCGAAGAAATGGGAGACACTCTTGGACTTCCATGCTATAAAACATTTGATAGCCGATTAAAGGATACTTACTTTCAGAATTGTATAAAGGGTTCTCTTCATGACTGACTTCGATTGCTCCAATATAATTAATATGGCCTTTTACATAACCTTCTTCAAATGCCTCTCTATGCAATGCTTCTTCAGGTGTTTCTCCTTTTTCTATATGGCCTCCAGGAAAGTTAAATCCTCTTCCTTCTACATGAACTAACAAAACATTTCCTTGATAAAAACAAACTCCGTGTACACTTGTTACTTTACTGTAATCTGCAACTATTTTATTCGGTAGCCATGTCAGTTTAAGGTGGTGTCCACTCCAGTTTACATAAGTTTGGTTGTTCATCTGTATCCTTCCTTTCTTTCGAAATCATTATATTTCCATTTTAGTAAATTAAAAGATAAGTGTATATAATTTATAAATAAAAAAATCCTTCAGAATAGATCTGGTGTCAAATTCTGAAGGTCAATAAATAGAGTATATTGCGAGTTAAATTTTTTAAGGGAGTCAAAGTAATTTGTATACACTTTTAGTGAACGTCTATATCAATTGGTTCATCAAAATAAACAAATTTTGTTTCCGTTTGACCGTAAAGAATGAAAGAATCTAACTGAATGTCTTTGTTTATTGTATATGTCGTATATTTTTTCCCTTTCTCTGTTCGGACTTGGGCAGTATCCCATGCTATTTTATGATTGACTGTAATATCCCAGCTACTAATCGTCGTAGTTTAGGTTCATTCATCTTTAATTGCTTTTGTCTCTTTAATACCGTAAGCCAGAGCTTCCATAAGCATTAGCTCTTTATCCGTGAAGCTATTCTTGCTATTCCACTTGTATACGTCTGGTGCTTGAATTGGATGATTGGGATGTACCAACAGAACAAAAATACAAAAAGAGTCACATTTAACTAGATGTGACTTTTTCTTGTGCATCTAATAACTATGAGTTGGTAGTACGATGGAGGAATCTTAATGCAAGTTGATTAAGATGCAGCCATGTTTGTCATTTTATGCAACGAAAGAGGTGGTACTATGCAATTATCAGATGGTACAAGGACATTTGATTCGGAAACGATTGATGAAGCGGCAAAAAAATTACAACGAGATGAGCAGGAGCGAGAGATGTTAAATGCTTTCGCTCGCTATGCTTACCTTCAATACAAGAAAATTCGAGATAGTGTAAACCCTCGTAAATGTAAATACATGATGATTGATCAAGTGCGTGAACAATTAAAATCACCAGCTAAACTTCGAAAAGTTTGCACTCTATTCAATATTTCAGAAGAAGAAGTGCATTACATTATAGATTTTGTGAAGAAGTATTTGAAGTATGTCAGATAAACAAAAATCTCCCGGTAAAAATTTTTTAACCGGGAGATTTTTGTTTTTACATAAATTCCCAAATCTTTCGTTAGCACAGTAAGCACTTTGCGCAGGCTCTTGGATTTGTTAAAAGAGGAATGATATTGAAAAAGACCTTTTTCGCAAGGTTATCATTTCTCATCTTTCCATACTATATAGTATTATAATGTGTAGAATTAAGGAGTGTGAGAGTATGAGATTTATTAAATTCCTTCTGATCATTGTCATTTTCCTCGGTGTTATTGGTTATGGGGTTTATCATTATGGTATGAAGTATGCATCCGATAAGGTTGTTGATACTATTTCAACCGAATTAGAACAAAGTGGGCAAATGGATGAAATTAAAAGTACGATTGAAAGTGACCCTCAACTAAAATCATTTATGGAAGAGGCTAAAACTGCAGACAGCAGCAAGTTACCGTTTACAACAAAAGAAGAGGCTACAAAAGTATTAATTCAAAAAGTTGGGATCTCGGAGCTTAATAATATAAGAGTAAAAGTACAAAATGGTTCCATGACGAAAGAACAGGTCATTCAAGAAATGGAAGGTAAATTATCAGACGAAGAAATGACGGCACTAAAAGTAATTGTTTATAAAGAGTTATATAAATAAAACGTTGGCAGACCATATAAAGGAAAAAGCAGGACATGCAATTGTAGCATGTCCTATTTTTTTGGCCTTCTAAAGCGAGGAAATTCCAAAATATTTGTCCCTAATTTTGTGCCAAATCGGTATATAAGTTAATGAAAGGAATGATTCAAAGAACTTACAAAACAAAAGGAGGGGCATCATGGCAATATTTAGGGTTCGTAAAAAGGAGAATTATGTTGTGCTAGACAAAGGGTTTTTGAATGACACTCGTTTAAGCTGGAAAGCAAAAGGTCTTCTTGCGTATATGTTGTCTTTGCCAGATGATTGGTCATTTTGTATTTCTAATTTAGCCACTCATAGCAAATGCAGTCGTGAATCTACTGCTAACATTATTAAGGAGCTATCGCAAGCTGGCTATGTTCACAAAGTGCAGGGTAGAACAAATATGGGGAAATTTAGGAAAGTTGAACTTTCAGTATTCGAAACACCACAGGTTGAACCGTTTAGTGAAAATCCGATAACGGTTAAACCGTTGATGGAAAAACCGTTGACGGAATACCCGGCAATACTAATTAATAATAAATCACTAAATAATAATTTACTAAATAAAAATAAAAATAATAATAAGGGCCATTCGTCAGAAGAGAACATTCAAAAACAACAAACGGCATTCCAATTCTACGAGCAAAATGGCTTTGGTTCTCTAGTCGCTCATGTCACGTACAAAATCGATCATTGGATTAATGAATTATCGGAAGACCTTGTGATCCATGCTATGAAGCAAGCAGTTGAAAACAACGTGCATCGTTGGAATTATATTGAAAAGATTCTAGACGATTGGACGAAGAAGAAGTTTACATCAATTGAGGAAGTAGAAGCGCACAAACTTCGATTTGCAGCTCAAAAGCAACAGCGTACTAATCAATCCAATCTACAAGGTCGAAAGGAGGTTGTCCCAAAGTGGTTTCATCAACGCCATGAAAAACATAGTGATCCAGAAGTTGGACAAGCTATTGATTTTGAAGCTGAGCGTCAAAAAATCTTGGAAACATTTAGGGCTGTAACTGAGAGTGCAAGGTGAATGATATTAACCCATAGCTACTATAAAGATGACAATTTTGTCAGCTAACTGTCATGTTCCGAAATTTAATGTAGTGCAGAGATTATCTATACTCTTAAGTAACGATACTATTTCGTTATAAAAGAGGAGGCAAGAAAAATGAAGTTTATGAAATTCATTGCAATTACTATTTTATTCTCTACTTTTTTAGTTGGCTGTGGTGATAAAGGTGCCTTGATAGAGAAAGACTACTATGTTCAAATTAACGAGGAATTACAAACTCCGAATAGTAATGGTCATTACGTATACGCGCTAGAGGGGTTTGATAAGGATGGAAATGAAAAGGTTATAAGTTTTTTTGCAGAAAAATCATTTAAAAAAGGAACAATTATCCGTGTCCCTAGAAGCTTAGAAGGATATACTGGTGATCCTCAAGTAATCAATGTAGATGACTTACCAAAAGATATAAAAGTAAAATTTACTCAAAGCTAGATCTAAATTTTCAATAATCCTAAAAAGAGGGACCTGTCTCTATCGTTTTGAGCAGGTCCCTCTGAAATATTAATGGTATAACCTAATTTAGCATAATATGGTACTATGAAATAAATGTTAACTATAAGGCAAAGGGGCATGCTTATGAGCACACATTTCACCTTTACAGATTTCCCTGTATTAGAAACAGAACGTTTTATCTTACGAAAAGCACAGGAAAATGATTGTATTGATCTTTTTGAGCTTTATTCAGATGAAAGTGTTGTGAAATATATACCATTGGAACCTTTTAACTCAGTGGAAGATACAGAAAATGAAATGAATTGGTATGAAAAAATTTTCGAAGATCAAAGTGGCTTAAGATGGGTTATAGAAGATCCTAAAACTAAAAAAGTAATTGGAACATGTGGTTTTTTAAATTATGAAAAAGCCCATAATCGTATAGAAATCGGTTATGATTTAATTCCTTCTTATTGGAGGCAGGGCGTAATGAAAGAGACATTAAGTACTATCATCCATTTTGCTTTTACAAAAATGAACATAAATAAAATAGAAGCAAAAGTCGATCCTGAAAATAAATCATCCATTGGATTATTGAAAAAATTAAATTTTTATCAAGAAGGATTGTTAAGAGAGCATGAATATGAAAAAGGAAAGTATGTCGATCTAGTTATTTTTTCTATTTTAAAAAGGGAATATAAGTAATCAATGATCTCCGTTATATCTAAAAAGACGTTGCTTTTTGGCAGAAAACCTTATGTATGTACTATTAACTTGAGGTTAAAATTAGCTTTATAGGGTGGTTTATAAAATAACTCAAGCTAATAGAAATGGAGAGCTCACTTTTATGTTAAAATTTATCGGCTCTGGAAGCGCATTTAATACGAAATTAGGTAACAATGCAGCGTATTATAAAGTAGGGAATCAGATGTTGCTTATTGATTGTGGTAGCAATATTTTTCACCGCATAAAGGAAAATAATTTACTGGAAGGTATTGAACATATCCATGTACTGATCACTCATACGCATGCTGATCACGTGGGAAGCCTTGCAGATTTTATTTTTTATAGCTATTATTGCCATGGTGAAATGGGTATATCTAATGTTTCTATATATTCCATTCATGATGTGAAAATTGAAGAATTGTTGGCTATTAATGGTATTGTCCCAGGAGTGCATTGCCTAACAAAAAAATGTCAATCAGATATTCAATACACACTTCATTTCTGTAAAGTACTATTCGAAAGATCTAGTCATGTTAAAGAGATACCTTCTTATTCAATTGATTTATATATAGATGACAAACTTATTTATTATACAGGAGATACAAATAGCTTAAAATCCTCAATACGAAATCCAAATAAATCGAATAAAGTCTACGATTATGTTTATGTTGATACGTGTAAAGCTGATTATGAAGGTAATGTACACTTGTCATTACGAAAATTGAGTGAATTAGTTCGTCCAGATTTACGTTCAAAATTTTGGTGTATGCATTTAGATGAAGGCTTTGACCGTCAAGAGGCTGAAGCGTTAGGGTTCAATGTTGTAAAGAATGAATTTTAAGGACTTTCGGAAAGCAAGTAACATTGTTGCGGGAATAAACTTCTTTTAAATTTATAGGAGAGTGGTTAAAAATGGTTAATCAACTCATCTGATGATAAAATTAAATTGTGATCTAAAAAGGGGAGAAAAATCGGTTTCTTTATTGTGATGATAGGATTAATCATTTTAGTGGCGGTGATTAGCATCTTAAAAAACGAATCACCAAATACTGATATTTCAAAAAGTCGTTCCAATCATTCGAGTACTCATATGGATTATAGTTCAACAGGTACATTTTTATCCGTAGAAGACTCAAATACACATAATTGTTCAGACAATGTTTCTAGTTATACTGATACGTCTAGTTGCAGTGATAGTGGATCGTCGTCCGATTAAACTACTGAAGAACCTGTTAGATATTGTCCCGTACAATGCTTAAAGTGCCTTCCGCTGTTGGGAAGGCAATCAAAATTAAAACACCTAGTCAATTCTATCTTTAGATAAAGGGAGGGTCATTTATGTTAACGAAAATTAGAAAAGTTAAATTTGAAAAAGAAAGAAAAAACCCTTTGTATAATGTTATTTTGGAATGTCCTGAAGGGAAGGAATTATATGTGAAATTTGATTTTACCTATGCAACAAACAATTTTTGGCCATTGCAAGTAAATTATAATAAAAAAAATTATGGTGCCAAACTTGCATGGTATACGAGAGAAGTCGAAGATATGACTGTCGAAGTGTTCTTAGAAACAATTGCAGATAAGATCAATAAAAAATATAACTTTGAATTAAAAAGGAATTAGTATTCGTCAAGGTTATAACGTTCAAACTTATATGTAAGTAAATGAACTTCAAAATTTTCATACATAATTATTATTTATTTTCTAAAAGTAACAACATAAAAAGCTGTAGCGTATGACAACGCTACAGCACAGAATTGGTCTTGCCCTTATAATGGCTTAGCCATAATAGCATTATAACACATCGAACAAGAAATCAAAGTTCTAATGAGAATTTATTTCAATGAATTGAATATATCGTTGGATAGTTGACATGAATATGTTTTCAATAGCTATTCTTGAATTGTTTCAGCAAATGTTTTTCGACCAGGATTAACTTTATTAACGGTAATATTTAGTTTGCTAAGTGAATTTTCTGTCAATGGCACCTTACCATCTTTTTGTATCTTTTTCCATACCTTTACGTTTTTTCGATATAGCTGTTCTGATAAGCGGAAAACATCAACATCTATTTTTAAGCCCTCGTCATATGTTTTTTTTATATCTTTTTTAACTGCCTTAATAATACCTTTTCTTATTTGATCGGTATCTACTTTTCCTTTAAAACCATTGATGATTGCATTAAATTTTATATCAACTTCAAATGTTACTTCGTTGTTTTTTACAATTGGTTGTATCTTCGTACTTAATTTTTCTAAGTCGACTGTTAAATACTCTTTTTCTTTATTGTCTAATTTAAAGGTTACGTCTCCTCGAGTTTTTTTACTATACATCCATTGAATACCTCTTGCATCCCCATCAATTAGATAGCCTTTAAATCCCTTCCTTGAAACTACCCCGAAACCTGTTAATGCAGTTTCTGTAGTTGGCTCTTCGGTCGTCTCCCAATTTCTGTTGATTGAAACAAATGGAATATTCACTTCATGGCTCGGCTCATCTAAGGAGATAAGTAAGTTTCGTAAATCAACGGGCTCTACATATGTTTCTATTTCTTCTGTACGTAATGGGTTGCTTAGTTTTGAAGCTGTTAATGATTTATTTAACATCGGTGTGACTAAAAGAACATCTTTAATTGAGTCCTTTGTAACATAAGTCAATATTTGATATCTTGTTTCCCGATGACGTAAAAAACTATCAATAACAGGTATTGAATGCGCATTTTTCAAGGCATCCTCTGAGAAAAGAACAAAAGTCATATGTCCCCAGAATATTTTTTGATCGATGGAGCGATATAATTTAAAAAAGGCTTCTTCCATCGTTTTTCCTTTAGCAAATCCAATTTCTGACGGTGGCGCTTGTGGAGGAGGCGCTTCAGATTTAGCAACAGTAGAAAAATTGATAATTTGCATATATATTTCATATTGACCATCTTTAAAATCGATACCAATTCCGTCAATATAGTACATTCTTTGTGGTTCAGTAACATCCCAACATCCCGAAAGCAATAGTACAGCTGCTAAACTTACTATTAACATAATTTTTTTCTTCATTTTTTGATCCCTACTTTTAGAAATTCTGTGTAATTTTGTGGAGTAAAGGGGTTTTGTATATAGTTTGGACAAAAAATGAACGGATTATAAGTAGAGAAAATCTTAGGATAACCACATTTAAATAATGATACATAGAGTATTTTGAAAAATAGTGATAAATATAATCCCACAATAACGGATATTCAATATTTAGAGAAAGAAAAGAGGGATGAAGAAAATCCATCCCTTGACCACATTAAATTCCTTTATTATCGCGAAATTCTATAATGGTGCCTTCAGGTGCTTTTAATTTACAAAGCTGGCCATTTTCAACCTTATAAATAATTTCATCATTCTTACGAATAAAATGAACATCCATATCCTTCAATCGTTCTACTTCATGACTAAGATTATCAACCCATAAACAGAAGTGGACAATGCCTTGAGCATTTGAATTATATGCAACCAGATCTTCATGAGATTTCCCGGTTTGGAGTTCGATAAAAAATGCTCCTAGTTTTAACCAAGTATTGAATTTTCTATCGTGGAAATTTGGTGATTCCTGTACTAGTTCAAATCCTAATACTTCTGTGTAAAAGTTTAAAGACTCAGCGTATGTATTCGTTTGTATGCAAATGTGATGCATATATTTTTCAGCCATAATTAATTCTCCTTTTGCTTTATATTCAAAGTTTAATATAAATTACATCACTAATGAAATGATATAACATTTAACTATCTTTAAAGACAACTATACAGCGCATTCCTTAGGTTAAGTTCTCTTGGTTCATTAGCCATGCCAAATCCATGTTTATTCATAGCGTAGGCATATCCTAATCCCTCGTCTGGATCAGCAAAGCAGAACGAACCTCCAGCTCCAGGATGTCCAAAAGAGCTTTCGCTTCGACCAAATTGCATATTAGAGAAGTGTTTCCAAAAACCTAAAGAATATGCTATATCTATACAATTCACATGATCGTAGTAGCCTTCTTTTGGAGGTGTGGCGCACATGCTTAATTCATTCATTGTTAAAGAGCTTAATCCGAGTAATTTTGAACGGCTTGCAAATGCACCATAAATTTTTGCCATCCCTCTTACTTGTCCAACTCCGTTACCTGAAGGAAATTCAATAGATAGAATAGGACGATGATTAAAATTATCATTTGCAACAAATTTTTTAGGATCAACTAAACTTCGAGCTACTAGTGACTTAGCATTTAAAAAATTAAATAACATTTTGGGGGGTAATTTAGTCATTCCTTTAAGTAACTGAATAGGGTGATTTATGCCTTCAATAGTTGTAATTCTATCTTTCGAAATTTCTTCGGGTAATCCTATATAAAATTCAGCGTTTAGCGGTTCAGCAATTTCTTCTTTGAAAAAATCTTTTAGGGTACGGTGTTTTGGATCAGTTCTTTTAATGAGTTCTGCAATTAATGTCCCAATTGTCCATGCATGATACGCATGAAATTTTCCAACCTCCCAATCGGGTTTACTTGCAGCAATGGACTGTGATAAGCGTGAAGTATCTAGGTCTTCTAAATTTTCAATATTAAGCCTATCGAGAGCAGACAAACCAGCTTGATGTGCTAGGAGCTGTCTAACTGTAATTTTTTCTTTGCCCTTTTGAGCGAATTCTGGCCAATATGTACAAACTGTCTCATCATAATCAATGTATCCTCTTGAATGCGCTAGACTTAAAGCTAATGCAGCAAATCCTTTTGTAGCAGAAAAGACTTGTACTAAGGTGTCTTTCTCCCATTCAGCACGAGTTTTTCGATCACGATATCCGCCCCATAAATCTACAACGGGTTCGTCATTAATATAAACAGAGAATGCAGCTCCGACTTCTCCTCTGTTAGTAAAATTTTTAATAAATTCTTCTTTCACTAATTCAAAACCGGGTACAACAAAACCATGGATAGGAATATTATTTTGTATTCTCATATGCTTTTCTCCTTTTGAATAAGCCATCTCTTTACAAAAAAGAATAAATTTAATAAAATCAACTTAACAGATATATGACTAAAAATCAACAAATAGTCAAATAAAAGAGGTGGCATTATGATGGCAAGAATTTCAACTGAACAGAGGAAACAAATACATGAAACACTTCTCAACCAGAGTAAAGAGTTATTTATTCAGTATGGTTTTTCTAAAACAAGTATTGATGACATAGTAAATGCATGTGGGATTGCAAAAGGTTCTTTTTATTCATACTATCCTTCAAAAGAAGAATTATTTTATGCTGTATTGCGAAGAGAAGAAGAAATTAAAAATAAAATTATTGCTGAGGTGATGAGTGAATCCTTACCACCAAAAGAACTTTTAATTAGATTTTTTGATATTTCTTTTAAAGCAATAGAGGAAAATGCATTTTTACAAAATCTTTATCAAAGAGGGGAGTACGAGAAAATAGTTAAGAGACTCCCGAAAGAACTAATCGATGACCATGCCAAAGAAGATTTAGAAAGCTCGCTAGGTTTTGTGAAATTTTTACAGGGAAAAGGGGTTGCTGAAGAAGATCCTGAAGTTCTAATCGGCCTTTTTCGACTAATGATGCTTCTACCTTTACATCGAGAAGAAATTGGGGAGCATGTATTCGGGAAGACTGTAAAAAAAATGATTGAATGTTTATCAAATGATTTAACGAGATAAGGAATGCGTTAGTAATATCGGCAAACTTTATTACCGAAGAAATAGTGTAATATTTATAAGTATAATTTACACCAAAATGGATAATTTATATATCGGAGGTGATAATTATGGCAAAAGAAAAGCGCAATAATAGTGCAGAAGACCAAGTAGAATTTGGAGCAGATTTAAGCCCTGACGATTTAGATGTGCGTGAAGAAAATGATCTAACAAAAGAACAAATGAACAATTCAAATAATGAAAAACAACACAACGAAAACACTTCCTCAAAACGTAATAAATAATAAGGAAGACAAATAAAATTTCCTACCACAATCTTTTGGTTGTGGTTATTTGAATTTATTCATTTACATATAAAAGAAAAACTAAAATATCCATTATAATAAGGTTGTAATGTAAACTATTTATAATGAAATAAGTAGAGCAAAACAGTGAGAAAGGATAGATAAAATGACTACAAAATTTAAAATTGAACTCCCACTTATACCAAAAGAGTTGGCTAAAGGAGTTTTTGAAGATATTTTTTATGATGAAGAACCGTATTTATCGAATCAACTAATTACGGATACAAGTAGAGAGAATGATAATATTGAACGTTTAATTGTATCCAAAGTTATGTTTCAAAAAGTATCTTTGATTAATTCGAATTTCAGCAAAATTGATATGACTGATGTCATCTTTGAAAACTGCGATTTATCTAACTCAAAATTTAACGAAGGTATCATACATCGAGTTACATTTAAAAACTGTAAACTGTTAGGTGTTGATTTCTCAGAGGCCCATTTAGGGAACGTTTCTTTTGAAGGTTGTATGATGAATTTATGTAACTTTGGAGTAGCAAGATTAAAACAGATTTGTTTTGAGCAATCATCATTACGTGGTACAAGCTATTACGACTGCCAATTTAAGAAAGTGAAATTTGAACACTGTAATATTGATGAGGTTGATTTTAGCGATACACCATTAGATAATGTGGATATCAGTACATGCACATTTGAACGATTAAATGTAACCTTAAAAAATTTAAGTGGCTGTGTGGTTTCCACTGAACAAGCAATTGGCTTTGCTGAATTGCTAGGTTTAAAGGTTAAACGATAGTATTGAGCTTGGCTTTTTTCCTTGATATTAAACTGAGTTTGTCAGTTTTTATGGTCAACGTGATTCCAAGTGAATTTCAGAGCACCTTTGCGCGAAAAAACGAAGATTTCAAGAGCGATGATAACATCGCTCTTGAAATGTATATTGCTACTCAATCTATCTTAAGAGTGAATTTTTTGTGATAGGGAAGAAGTGAATGTCCGTCTGAATAATGACAATATTTATATCATTTTGTAAATATGGTATATTTAATGATGAAATGAAGAAATATTTTTGACAGTATTAAGGGACAAAATTTGACTATTTTAGATGAATTGATAAATGTGATAATTTATAGGTATTGAAATTGCTGAATGAATCTCTTCAATGATGTAGTTCAATGGTATTTCATTGCTGCATTAGAACATTATCTTATAGAGAAACTTGGACGATCTATCCTTAATAAATATTTTCTTCTAGGAAAAGAACAAATAAACGCTTAATTTTACCGTTCTTTATTTAGAAAAAGTTTTATTAACACTCTATGGTTATTAAATTAAAATTTTAATAAAAAGGGGAATTAAATATGAGTGAATTTATAGAAAATAAAACTGCGGGAAAATTAGATATAGGTGGCATTGAACTATACTATGAATTGTTAGGGGAGCAACACGAAGGTCCAACCGTAGTTTTCGAATCTGGGTATGGAGTTACTTTAGATAACTGGAATTCAATTAAAGATGAAGTATCAAAGTTCTCAAAAATGTTTATTTATGACAGAGCAGGAATCGGAAAAAGTGAAATGGATGACAGACCCCGACATAGTAGACAAAGTGTCGATAACTTACGTATATTACTTAAAAAAGCAGGTGTTAAGCCTCCGTATGTATTAGTAGGTCACTCAATAGGTGGATTAAATGTAAGATTATTTGCAAGTAAATATCCAGAGGAAGTCGCAGGAGTAGTTCTCTTAGATTCATCTCATGAGGATCAAAATATTATATTGCCTCCCTTATTTACAAAAGAAGTTCAGGAAGCATATTATAATCAATTTACTATAGAAGGATCTCTTAATGAGATTGAAGAAAGTTTTGAACAAGTACGTACTACTAAACCTTTTGGAAATATTCCATTGATTGTCGTTACAGGAGGTTTGCAGCCTATTCACACAAAAGAATCAATGGCTGCTTGGATGAGACTTCAGGAAGAGCTTGCAAACTTGTCAACAAATAGGCAACATATTGTCGTTGAAGATGCTGGGCATGCAATACATTTTGATAAGCCAGAAGTTGTTATTGAAATAATAAGAGATATTTTAAGTATTGTCGTAAAGAATGATACTAGATAATTCTTTTCTTTGTTCTATCCTGCCCTGGAATGACGAAATCCGTGTGGAACAAGTCCTGATGTTATATTGTGACCTTAATCATCCAAATCAATATGTATGAAAGTGGACTTCTTAATAGTCGCTGAAAGTAAATATATTCATTTAGACAAAAAGTAGTCAGTAGAACTGTTTGAAATACTTACTGGCAAAAAATTATCTGGCCGGCCTCGAGTTAGAGGCCTTTTATTATGCAATAAAAAGCATAATTGCAAAGATTCCATATTTTACAAGGAAAAGAAAATAATTAAGGAGTAGCTGAAGAAGCATATGAAAGAGGAGAAATGCATGCACGTTTATGAGGGATGTATTACGTTCATGTTTTTTCATACCTTCTAACTTAATACGAACTTAATTATAAAAATATGACCAGAATTTTCATCTTGGTCATATTTTTGTCGTTCAATTATTTTGAAATAAACGTTTTAGTGAGCAACTTGTCCGCCATCAGCTACGTAAACATAGCCGTTACAGAAGCTTGCTGCATCGGAAGAAAGGAATACTACGACTTCAGCAATTTCTTCTGGTTTAGCTGATCGACCCATTGGAACGTTAGAAACAACTTCATTCCAAACTTTAGAAGAAGTCTTTTTAGTAGTGCCGAAAAATCATCCACTAGCTGCCAAAGAAAGTGTTTCACTGATTGAGGCTAAGGATGAACTGTTTATATTGTCAGAAACCGGTCAAAATTTCCGCACAACAGAAAATCAATTATTTGAAAAAGCAGGCTTTACTCCGCAAATTGCCTTTGAAGGTGAAGATTTATCGATTATTTTACAATTGGTAAACGAAGGAAAGGGAATCTCTTTTATTTTCAAATATTCATTTTTAGATCAGTATTTAGACAATGTAAAGATATTAAAAATTTTAAATCCTGATTGTTTCCAAACCGTAGGGATTGCTTGGAATAAAAAGAGGAAAAGTTCATTTGTCGTAAATAGCTTTCGTGATTTTGCTATTTCATTTTTGAAGGATAGTACAATATAAATTAGATAGAATTTTGTGAAACTTATTTATACACAAGCCGTAGTAATTAGTAGGAGAGGAGGAACTAAATTGAAAAAATACTTATTATTTGCAGTGAGTTTTACGTTAGCATTTGTAGTATTGCAAGTACTATCAGGCATGCTATTGACAATGTTTTTTACGCCTAGCATACGATGGGAAGAGGCTTCGACTTTACCTTCGCAAGTGGTATTTGGAAATACAAGCTTTATTCCGCCACTAATTATTTCTTTTATAGCGTTAGTAATTGCTTTTGGTAGTACCAAGCTAATCAATAAAAAGGTTGTTCACTAATAAAAGGGAGGGAGTCTTTTCCCTTCTTTTTTAAATGAAATAATGCGAGTCCGGAATTGATTATATTTATAAAGCCTAAAAATTGAGCCTTCACATTTCAGTGAAGGGCTTTTTTATACGTTGTACAAGTTATTGAGGTGGTCAACAGTACTAGATACGGTGTATTTTGATTACAAAAAATTAGCGAGGTGTAATATTAAAAGTCTGATTTTTATTTCCATTTACTTTTTCTTGTCAAAACACAAACATTATCGTTTCATGTTATAACCCTAATCACAAGGAACAGGAGTCTAATTTTATGGAAGACTTTGGGTTTGAAGTATTACCTGTAATTATGCATAGTGGCATATAGTTACTTTTAGTAATTTAAATTATTATGGAAATATAAGTAATATAAAGCTTATAATTGGAATGGGTGATTAAAAGTGAATATACAAAATAAAAAGATAATCAATATTTGTGATAATCGCGGGCTGTATACTGAATATCAATATAGCAGTGCACCAAGCGTAATTTTCATAGCAGGATTAGGCGATAACTTTGAGACATGGAAAAAGGTACAAGATCGAATATCGGATGTAGCGTCAACCTTGTCCTACACAAGAGCAGGTATTGGTAGGAGTTCAGTTGCAGCCGTCCCGAATACTTGTCATGATTTGTTCGAGGAGCTCTCTGAATTGTTGCAAGAAATTGACGTAAAGAAGCCCTATCTATTAGTAGGACATTCTTTTGGTGGTTTGATTGCAAGATTGTATGCTAGTCTCTGTCCACTCGATATCTGTGGCTTGATTTTGGTTGACGCTGCTCCGGAATATAAAGAACTTGCTTATGAAAAAGTATTACCGGAAAATCTGGTCGCGGCAAATAGAGAATATTTAGAAAATCCTTCGTTGAATAGTGAAAACATTGATAAAATGCAGAGCTATAAGCAAATTGTTGATCAATCAAGGCAAACTGACCTTCCTCTAACTATTATTGCAAGAGGTTTACCTGATAGTGGTAAGGAGGGATGGCCATCTCAAAAGATATTGGAAATTGAACAAAGTTTACAAGCAGAATTCCAAAAGCTGTCAACGTCAAGCAAGTTTCAAATTGCTAGACGTAGTGGACATTATATACATCATGATGAGCCAGAGATAGTGATAGATGAGATTATACATATGTTAAAGGGGATCGAAAAATCACTTAATTGAAAAAAGATGAGTGATCTTTTTCTTTGGAATCTTTTAATGAAAAAAACAACAAAAAAGTAACTTGGGGAAGTTCTTTGAAGATTAAATTATTATTTTCTTTTATATTCATTTTAGTATTATTAGCAGGGTGCGCCAGTGATAAAGAGTTCACATTAAATGATGTTAAAAAAATTAAACTAGAGTTAATTAAAAAGGAAACTCTAAAAGAAGGAATATCATATTCCATAAAATTGATAAATGATAGTGATTACGTTATAAAACAAAATAATGTTTTAGTTTCTTTTCCTATAAAACGAGGCGAAAGTGGTTATAAGGAAAATGAATATAAAGTTGAAGCGGATGGAAATAAATTAGATATTCAACCAGGGGAAAAGGTTACATTAAATGTTTTCATGCCGTTTGAAGGTATGGGTGATAAAACTTTGTTAGGCATTGATAATCCTAGTATTAAATTAAAAGGTTATATGGAAACCGTCGATGCTAAACATCAATTTACTATGGGAGGGGACTTAATCAAGAATTGAAGCCAAATTTTAAAACCTACATAAAATTTAAAACCAAGATAGCTTAATTGCTGTCTTGGTTTTTACTTCACATACAATCATTTTAAAACATTAACTTTCATTAGAGGAAGTTGACGGTCAGGAAACACAGTAGATGGAGTAAAGCCAATATTTTTCGCTCCCATTTTTAAATAAAAACCTTCTGCGTTAGGTTCACTATCAAGAGTAAACTCGCTTATTCCTAACTCCTTCGCTTCATTTAATAAATGCTTCCATAGTATTTTCCCTAATCCTTTACCGATATATTCAGGATCTATAAATAATGCATCCAATTTCAGCTCATTTAAAGTAAAGCTATAAAATGCTACTATCTTGTTGTCACTCTCCATTACGTAAACTGGATTTTCTTCTACGTACTCTTTTGTTACAGTTAAATCACCTTTACATTGTTGTAGAAAATCTTCTGTATATCCCCAATAGGCTTTTGACTTATAAGCTAAGTTGCTTAATAGATCACAATCTTGAACTTTTGCACTTCTAATCAACATAATAATTCCTCCGATAAATCATTTTTATGAAAACATTGAATTTAAACCCTTTTTCATCCATCTATTCCTATAATATTAAAGTGCGAAATATTGAAAGTAAAGCGACTTATAGGAAACTATGAAAATCGGGAAAGAGCAATTTAGTAGGTGGACGAATTGAAGATTAAAGAAAATGTGGAATTAAGTTATTTATCTTTTAGAGGTTTTACAAAGAATGAAATGAAAATAACAGAAAGCCCTATCTGTTCTTTTGCTTTTTACCAGTCTCAACACCTAATTCATAAATAAAGAGGATCATAATAAAGAACAACGTAATTTTTATAGCAGAGTTAGCTGTCCAAAAGCCCAAATAGTACATGAACACAAGAATGATAGATAAAAGAGTTTTAACAATCTTTAGAGTCATTCAGATGCCTCCTGATATATGGATTGGTAGGTTATAAAAGGATAACATAGTTAGGAAGTTTTTAGTACTTTAAATTGATTCATTTACTGATCACTTTGAAGAAAGAAACTATAAAAAGGGTCACCTGGGATAGGAGTGACCCTTAGTAACAAGATTCGGAGGTGTAAGGCTAAATTAGCTTACATTACTATTAATATGTTCTAATAGCTTTGTCTGTATAGTTCTTAGCCTGAGAAATAGATTAAAAATAAAAAACGCAGCGTCGTCACATTGAGGAAGTTGAAATAGAAGGAATTTGTTGGAAGTGTGAAGAAGTAATAAAGAAAAATACATTATTTGTTGGGGGTGAAAAATATATAGCATTGGAAAACTGAGAAGTTTGATACTGGACCTTAGAAATGGAAAAAGAGATTGTTTCTGCTTTACAGCTAATTACTTGGTGATTGATTATACGAATAGAAAGTTTAAGCGTGCGTTTATCCAAGAGTCAAGCAATAATTTCGACCACTTTTATTATTAACTTTATTGGGAGGTAATTACATGCCTTTATTCAAATACGGAGTGCTAAAAGGTAAAGTTGTTGACGTGAGACCAGTGGATTCATATGACAAGACTCCTCATTACGAAGTGCATATTCGAGCAACAAAGAAGGATAAAAGTGAGGAGAATTATAGAATTGCGATTAATGTTGCCTCTAAGGTAAAACCTTCAGAAGTCCTATACTTTGTTAGTGAAGATTTTAACTCTAATCAAATAACAATTATTCCACAGTACGAAGAAGGATTTACTGAAGTTACTAATGAAAATCGGGAAATTGCATTAGATTATATTCGTGGTGGCTTATTTGATTCCCAAAAAATGATTCCTCTTCCGGCAACAAAAAATGGACCAGACAATGATTTAAATGAGAAAGTAAATAAATATATGCAAGAGGCTATGACTAAAAAAGCTACAGTGTATGCTTACGGGGAAAAATTTAAAAATGAAGGCGAAAGAGATAAATATTTCGATTTTTCTCCAGCTAGAGGCATTCATGATATCCATATGAATCAAGGAAATAGTAGGGAATTTAGAAATGACGACGGGATATGGCAAGATGGTGGTGTACTCATTCATTTTGAAGAAGAAAATAGATGGGTTGGTATATTCCTTGCATTCCAGTCACAGTCTTGGTGTACAGATGACTATGGACATGCAACAAAACCAGTTAGTGTATGTAACCATATAAATAACAAATCAGCGGGCGGATTGTTTCAACAATTATAATTGATCAATACGAGTAATTTCAATGTATTTAATGACTTATATTTCTCATTTCGTTGGAATTTGTAAGAATATGCGACATAGAAAAAGGGAAATAGACATAATCGTCTATTTCCTGTTGCATAGCTTTTAATTTTGCTTTATGTTTAGCTTTTGGAATCGAGTGATACTGCTCGTATCGACACATTCTACAAGAGCAATGAATTTTTCCTTTGCTCAATCTGCCGCGTACAGGCATGTATTCACTTTCTTCTAACCAAACCTCTTTTAAAATAGTCCATTTCTTTCGAATAATTCGCTCTCTTTGATGGCGAATATAGGCTTTTGAACGATTTTTCATAAATATCAGCTCCCTTGAGAAACCCAAGCTTGCAGAGAGGTCAAGGGATAATATGGCACTCCCTACAAGCTTGGTATGTGGCTGATATACTGGATTAATTGATTCATAGTATCATTCCTTTTTTTATGAAATTATTATAACAAAATTATATTTCTAGCACAAAAAAGCAGTAGCGTTTGCACGAAATTATGTACAAAACGATGTAATATAAAGTGCTTACTCAAAACACAAAAATTTTTAGAGGGTAAAATCTTACCATGAATATAAGGGGGTAGGTTTGGAAGAAACCTTGATATATCGACATATGTAGAGGATAAATGAAGCAAATTTTGCAAAAAAGCAACCAAACAGCAACATTTATCCTATTTTGTTCCCAAACTATTTTTTTGAGGATTAATCATCGAGTAGGGCAGTGAATTTACATGTATCTATGTAATTAAGATCGACCTCAGCTTATATTATTCACCTTAACGGGATTACAAAGTTTATCTCTCGCAAGCAATACCATCATTGTCACGATCTTTCGAAGCATTTGCTTTATATAGTTCAGCGGATACAAAAGGTTTGTATTTTGTCTTTCCACCTTTATTTTTCACATTTGCATCCTTAGCAATGCCACCTTTATAGTCTTTATTTAACTCTGAGCAATTTTTGTATGCTTTTGCTGCTGCCTCTATTGGTGTCGGGATGCTCATTGTTCCACCGATTAATAATGCACCTGCGATAATTGAAGTAGCTAATTTTTTCATAAATGTACCTCCTAGAATTGTTTTTACTGTTTGAAATACATAAAACAAAAGTAGTTTCTGTTAATTGATGTAAAACAATAGGTTTATCGACCTTGAGTAAATATTGCTATTATGTTTATGATAAAACAATATCCATTATTGTTTTTTATTTACAATGAAGTTTGATATAAAGGACTTAATGTTCTTTTTAAAGCAACTTTTAAGGGAATAAATGACGGAGATAGTGTGGTTCTGTAAGTTTTTGATCCCAGGCGGACAGACCGTCTACCAATATTCAGCTATAGACTTGAAAGAGTAAAAAAGTATACATATCAATAACCTCTTTTTTGTTTTATGGTAAAATAAGAATATTTTAATAGAGGGATGAAAAGTTTTGCTGAAAATTCTACAAATTGTTTTTTCAATCATAGCATTCTCTCTCTCATCTTATGGACTTATCACACGTGATTACCAGTTGAATTTTTTAATGATATTTTTCTTGGGGCTATTTATGTTAACTTTAGGAATTAAAGAGTTTCAGAGAAAGAGAAAAGTTTATGGTTGGTTTCTAATCGGGGTATTTTTATTTTCGATATTTGTGTCAATTCAAGGTTTTGTATTACTTTAATAAATGAGGTTATCATTTCAGGAGCTCTAACACTTCGACAAATGGTAACAATGCTCAAGCGATATCACGATAAAAAACGGAAGCCCAGGTACTCGATTTTGAACTGCCCTCGTAGGGAGCATATCGATTATTTTTGAGCCCGGGCTTTTTGTGTTTATTCATATGGTTGATATTTTGCATGAATTTTTTTTGCTGCTTTTTTTCGACTTTCAATATCTTCTTTTAAGAATAATCGATCCCGAGTTAATTCCTTTATTGGAACTAACTTCTCACGCTTTACAAGTGAACTTAAAGCCTGGCGAGATATTTGTAATTCGTCCAATACCTCAGAAGAAGTTAATATTTCAGATTGTGCTAACTTAATAAATTCATCCTTAGTATTGAAAGAGTAGTTTCGTTTCATTTAATTTCACCACCATTGTAACAGTAAGGCAGAAAATAGTTTTTATTTTAATCCTACTTGTGTTTTATTTATAAATTTCCCTCCTTTGAACATCAATGGAGTTTTTCCACCTAAAGATGTCCCATTGTAACTGTAAATTACAGTATCACCTGATCCAATTTCCTCGGGTGAATAGAGAAGGCTTTTGTTATTATTGTTCTTTCCCCTGAATTTCTTCATTGAAAAAATGGATACCTGTATGTCCGCCACCTTCAGCAACCATTTCGTTTGAAGCTATTTTTGTTGGACATGTTCCAGCTCGTGTAGCTGCTTGAATAGTTATCCGCTCTGATATGTTTTTGTCCATCTCCGCAGTATTTAAATAGGATTCTAATTTAGATTTTGCACTATTGAGCATTCTTAATGCTTTATCACGATTTTCTTTTTTACTTAAATATGAGGCTGTTAAAACTAGCCCTGCAATTACAGCACATGTTCTTCGTTTTGACATTATTAATCCCTCCCAAAAATATAGAATCTGGCTCAATATTTTTTCTTTTCCCTATTTTTTTGAGAACTAAACATATTTTTTTACATTACAGCATAATACCTTTGCGCCTCTATCATTATGGGTGTTTTTTAAAAGATTGTTGCTATTCAACTGATGAGTCAGAATATTCAATCGGAATTATGGTTGTTCATGGTAAAATGAAATAGGGATGGATATTACGGAAAATTTAATTTTGACACTATATGTTTTATTCTTAATATCACATAATGTCGTTTTTTTACATTGTTTAGAAAAGCTAAATTAAATCTTATGGTATCAGGCATTTTTAAGGGTAATTGCTCCAGTGATTGGCTTCTCAAGTGATGGATTATTTCTTCATTTTTATGTTTTGTGTTGACGGAACGATAAATTAAAAAAGTAAAAATACAAGGGGGAAATAGATTGAAAAAAATAATGCTATTTTTATTTCTCTTAGCTGTTTTGTTAGTTACCTCGGGTTGTTTGAATGAGATGATTGGGCAAAAAATAACTGTGCAGAAACGAACTGGCGAAGAAAATATTTTTGAAGAATTCAGAGAGGTGAATCAAAGAAAACAGGTGGAAAAAGCGATAGGTATAGTCAAAAATGCTAATTGGAAAAATGAAAAAGTAGAAATGGCACGCTATGCTGATTACCAATTTCAATTTCTATTTAAGAACAGTAGCGAAAATAAAATAGCCTCTTATTCACTTTGGGTTAGCCCAAATAGTGAAAATCTAGAAATTGTTACGGATAGTGATAGATATGTGAAATTAACAAAGCAAGATTCAGCAACTCTATATGAAATTTTAACAGGAGAAGAATTAATAAAGTAATTATCTATTTTCTATTTCAGCAGCAATATGAGATATCAAGGGAGAATTTTATATCTATATAATTTAGAAGGTGAAAGTATATGAATAAAAAATTATCGATTATTTACCATTCCCTAAATATAGAAATAATCAAGCAATGAAAACATAGGTAGATGTATTACTTTTAGGTCAACAAAACTAAATCCCAGGAACTCAATTGATTTTGAGCCTGTTTTTTTCTATTGGCAAAAGTAAATTGTCAAAGACCAAGATAGCTTTATTGCTATCTTGGTCTTATTATCAAAAGAGTTGAAAATTTAATGTTAATTTCAAGGTGTGAATTTTAGTGAATTAATTCCAAGATGCTCTTATTTCATAGCAACCATTCATTTAATCTGAGTGACTATTTTTTATTTATTGGTACAACTACTGTTACTTTTTCGCTAATATATCTGTTATCTTTTGAAGCACTATCGAAAACAAATTTTAATTCTTTAACACCTTCTAAACCTACTTTTCCTAAATCAAAAATAACTTCACCTTTTTGGATTACTTTGCCAATAAATTCGGACTCAAAATGAGAAATTTCCACAATAGAATTGATTTGACGTTTTGTATCAGTAATCATTTTAGTTGTATTTGGATGGAAACTTAAAGTATCGTCAGATAAATTTTCTCCTGTTATGGACAAAATAAGGACATTTGTTTCGGCATCTGTGTCAATCATTTTTGGATCACGCGCAGCCAGTTTAGCTGTCTTCATTCCATCAATTGAAAATTCGATATCAGCACTTTTATATTTTTCAGTTGGTGTTTGATATAAATCAGTAATTGTATATGTACCTGCAAAATCATCTTTCACTACATCACCAACATTCGCTTCTGTTAAATTATCTGCTTTATTGGCTTTACTTTCTTCTTTTATTTTAATGTCAGTAGAACCTTTTACAGCTATTTCAAGTGAAGCCGCATACTTAGCAAATTCATTATCTTCCATTTCACCATTCATTTGTAATAAAAACTTTCCACTTTGATGGGTGTGAGAATAAAACATAGGACTTGAATTTCCTAACTCATCATAATAACTCTTTGCTTTTTTTAGATTTTCTTCATTATCGAATAAAAATATTCGACCACCTGAATCCTCACCAAGAGAAGGGATTAAAATTCTTTTACCTTCTTTTCGGATATTTCCAAATTCATCATTTGGTAAGTCTGAAGCTTCTCCTAGTTCTAGACCATCATCTTTAAAATGTTTAATTACATCATCTGTTGTTTTTGCCAGAACTTTTTGATGTTCTTCAGTTTTAGCACCATTCTCTTTTGGTTTATCTTCTTTTGATGAATCTGCTCCACATCCAACTAATCCTAAACTTAATACTAATGCTGCACTAAAAATTAATTTTTTCTGCATTTATAAAACCCTCCCTCCGTATTTCCATTCTAGGAAATTTAAAGGAAAAAGTACACACAAAAAAGACAGCTGTGATCATTTATCTCATTCTCCAATAAGACCCGCTCGTTTTATTCCTATTGATTCTCTGCTAAAATACGAAAGTTTATCTATAAATAAAAAGCAACCAAAGCGACATAATAGCAACCAAAATTCCGAATGCAAGCAAATAACGGTGAAATCGAATCATTATACAATGGTGAAAAACCTTGCTATAATAACCTTTGCGAATACATATGAAAGAGGGTAAAAGCATGAATGCTTACGATGAATATATGAAACAGGTAGTGAAACCGATGCGTGAGGAGCTAGTGGAGGCTGGATTTAAAGAGCTTACAACGGCTGATGCGGTGAATGAGTTTATGGCGGAGGCGAAGGGTACTTCGTTAGTAGTAATTAACTCGGTTTGTGGTTGTGCAGCTGGATTGGCTCGTCCAGCTGCTCGTGAGGCAGTAGAGGCGGTTAAGCCTGATAATCTTGTGACTGTTTTTGCGGGTCAGGATCCTGAAGCGACTGCTGCGATGCGTGGCTTTTTTGAGGATGTACCACCAAGCTCACCATCGATGGCGATTTTAAAGGATGGACAATTGGCTTACTTTATTCCACGTGAACAAATTGAAGGGTTCCCAGTGGAGCAAATCGTTACACATTTAACAGGTGTTTTAGAGCAAACATGCGAGAAGTAAAAACCATTGTTACGACAGCGGGCAGACCAGACGATTTATCGTTGGCGCTCGCTGCTTTTGCGTGTGAACAATTAGGTGCTCCGTTTGAGCCAAGAAAAAAGCGTTCTGTTCGGAAAATCTCTCAGGAATTGCATGCGCATGTGATCGTTGCTGGGAAAAATCGCTTTGAGTATTACGCTTTTGGCACAAATGAGCCGTTTTTCTTCCATCCGAATTCAGCAGCGTTTCGCTTAAAGCGAGTAGCTCGTGGGGAAGCAGAGCCGTTTTTAGAAGCGGCACAGCTTGAAAAAGGAGCTTCGGTGCTTGATTGCACATTAGGACTTGCTGCGGATGCTATGCTGGCGGCGTATACAGTTGGCGAAGCGGGGAGAGTCGTTGGGCTAGAAGCGAATCCGAATGTAGCATTTATTGTTGAGCAAGGGGTGAAAACCTACGATACGACAGAGCTACCGTTAACTGCATGCATGCGTCAAATTGAAGTCGTGCAGGCTGAGGCAATTAGTTATTTAAAAACTTTGCCAGACAATTCGTTTGATGTCGTCTATATGGATCCAATGTTTGAAGAGATTATTGAAGAAGCCAATAATTTTGAAGCATTACGCTTAGCGGGGGAACATATGACATTAACGGATGAATGGGTAAATGAGGCGAAACGGGTGGCGAGAAAGCGGGTAGTGTTAAAATCTCATTTTCGCTCAGAATGGTTTGCCAACTATCATTTTGAACAATTACAAAGAACAACTGCGAAGTTTCATTATGGTGTTCTGAATGTTGAATGAAGTAAATATTGTATTTTCAAGAGGTTTGTTCATTGTGAACGGGCCTCTATTTTTTATCTGAAATTCAAAATATGGTAATATAAAGCAGTGTTAGATTTTTGAGGCTGGGGAAGTGTCAGTGTTGCCTGAAACGCAGTTGGAGTAGGGGAATTGAAAATTTTTCAACGTTAAAAATCAAAAGTTAGAGGGGGATGTGTATGAATCAAATAGAGAGGGAAATTGGGCTGTTTTTGAAAAATCCATCAGCGGAAGAAGAAAGCTTTTGGGGTAGTGAAGCATTGGTCTGGGTGGATTGGAGAGATTGTGATGAATCTATCGTGGAATATTTTAACGAATATTTACTTGAGGAAGATAAAATAAATGTTGAACTAGTTGAAAATGATAAGCCAAGGTGTGTTGATATTTTCTTGATAAAATATGAAGTGAGGAAAGCAATCCCGTATGAAGAAGAAAGAACGGATAGGGACACAACTTTAAAAGCTGTACAGGACTTTATTGCTCCGAAATATCAAATCCGTTGGTACATGGATTCACTTGGCGGAGATACGTTGGCTTTTTGTTTGCTACCAACTGAAATATGGTTGGGATTAGAGGGGGAATATGGCGAAGAGAAGGTTACCTATTATTTTGCACCTCTTTCACATGACTCGATTATGTTTGAAATGGATATAGACGAAATTTGGGATTTGCTGGATAAAAGAAAGCAGAATGTTAATTAAGCTAAGGAGATTTTGCACATGACGGCAGACAAAATTCCTCGTTAAGCTCGTGGTCCTCCGCGGCCAATTATAATCTCATTTAAATAATTAACAAGGAGAGATAAATATGATTGGTCCGAAAAAAGTAACGAGAGAAGAAAGAATGGAAATTGCTAATTCAATTGCTAACCAAGTTATAGAAAGATATGGTTCAAAGGTTCAAGCTATAGGAATTTACGGTTCGTTAGCGCGAAAAAGTGATGGACTATTTTCAGATATAGAAATTAAATGTATTTTAAACTCTTTAGATGAAAGCTTTAACTATGAATGGACAGCCGGTGATTGGAAGGCAGAAGTGAACTTTGAAAGTGCAGGAGATATTATTGAAGAGGCAATTACAGTTGATGAAGATTGGCCGTTGACACATGGGCAATTTTTCAACATTTTACCTGTATATGACCCGAATAATTTTTTCCAGGAACTAAAAACAAAAGCCAACTCAGTAGATAGTTCAAAATTTAAAGAAGCTATCTGTCGAACGTTAATAGAAGAAATGTACGAGTATATCGGTAAATTAAGAAATATTGAAATGCAAGGTCCTCATACATTTTTACCGATTTTGGCGATGGAAATTGCTACTGCAGGTGCAATGATTTTGGGACTACACAATAAACAATTTTTCACAACTTCTGCACAAGTATTACCTGAAGCATTGTCGTTAACAGAGAAGCCTGAAGGATTTGACGTTCTATGCGAATTGGTGATGTCTGGGAATCTCTCTGATCCACAACAAATCATTGCAATCTGCGAAAATTATTGGGATTCCTTACTAAAATGGTCTTCTCAACATGGGTATCAAATTGAATGTTCAACTGTTATACCTTGGTAACTTAAAATAAAATATTTACTTTTTAAAAACTCTATGCTATAATATGAATCGTGCTATTTTAGGTGGCATATTTACGTAATCTGGAATTCTGCTTTTTGTTTTTGTAGATACTTATTCACACTGGCGCATGCTTTGGGGCTGCAAGGACGCAAAAGAAGGTTGGGTTTGCGTTGCTTAAGTTAGAAAGCACACAGTGGAATTTTACCGCGGTGATGAAACATTTACGTTTCAAGATAATATTCCCCAGATGATTGGGTTGAGACTTTACAATTTACGAAAAATGTTACCTATTAAATACTAAAGGGGTGGTTTCGCAAAAGCGAGGCTGCCCCTTGTCTAATTTACTGGGAAGAGAAAATGGAAAGTTTCAGAAGCGACGGACAGTAACCTCCCATCGACGGATAGATAAAGCCGAAGTGACGGAAAGAATTGTAGAAGAGACGGATAAAAGAGTAGAAGCGACGGAAAGAACCCTCAGTACATAAAGAAGAGCCATCAGAGATAGACAGATTTGTCTACTCTTTTTTTATGTAATAAATTCCCGGTTGCCACATTTATTATAGTTCCTTTTGGCTGTTTTTCTAAATAAATGTTTCAATATATTTGAACTTATGCAACAATGTTTATTAATATTTTGAATTACTTTGCAGACAATTTCTAATATTTAGATACTGTAAATATATAATAGAAAATCGCTACATTGGTCGTATCCCAAATCAGTCTTTTCTGCTGAATTGGAATATATCGATTGATCAAAGTGACTAAAGTAGCCTTGTTGAATTCCTTAATTTCTGAATATTCAATCTTTTTATTAAAGAAGGACACAACTTTAAAGCCGCCGAGCCAAAATTATAATTAATAAAATTGTGGAGGAATAGATATGGCGTTAAAGCAGACATTATTGATGTTAGATGTATTAGATCATCCAAAAGTGGTACAACTATTTGAAGGATATGAAGGAGGAAAAGCCTCTTATCAAACTGTACGAGGTGAGCGGGGTGTAACGGATTTTTTGAAAATTTTCATTCCAGGTTCTAGTGTTGAAGTGGCGAAGGAATTCGGAAGTGGCACTGCTAAGTTTTATGATGAAGATGAATTTATGCGTTTGAATAAATTATACGATTCTATGACATATCTTCAAACTTTAGGGACGACTACAAATGAATAAAATCGGTTTTTTGACTAATGGACAATCGCCACGTTCAGACATTACACCAACTTTTAAAGAAATATTTAATAAAGATATTGAAATTGTGGAAAGAGGAGCATTGGACTCCTTAAACGAAGCGCAGTTACTAACTGTTTTAGCTATAAAAGAAAAGTACACATGTATTTCGCGATTACGTGATGGCAGATCGATCATAATGGACAGAAGAAAACTACAACCATTATTACAAAATGAATTATCGAAGTTAGAACAAGAGGTTGATATGGTTGTCGTATTATGCACAGATGATTTGCCGACTTTAACATGTGGAAAGCCCATCTTTTATCCGAATAGAATCGTAACACAAGCTGTTAATGCGATAGCCGATCAACCGAAGATAGGTTTAATTATCCCACTAGAAGAACAGAGAAGAAGCATGATAAAAAAGTGGAAAAGTGTTTCGGAGGATATTATAGTTACTGTTGCCTCACCATATGATTATGGCAACTTTGAAGAAGCAGCTTGTTATCTTAAAGATTTCCGAGTGGATATAATTATTTTGGATTGTATGGGATACGATGAAGAACATAGGGAGCTAGTTCGAAAAGAGAGTGGCATCTTAACGATCTTGCCACGTACTTTAGTAGCTAGAATGGTACTTGAATATTTATAATTGGGCTAGAAGTGTTCCAGACTGTAGAAATTTAATCTACAGTCTTTTTTAGGTATGTGGAAATCATCCGCTTTTTTAGCCATGACAAAGTAGAAAAGCAAAGAAGCTCGCGAACTTTCTTTGTAAAAAAGTGGTCGGAATTTCAAAGTTCTAGATAGCAGGTCTGTACAATTTTGAGTCAAACAATATTTAATTGAATCTTTTGAATATTATTATGGTATTTTATGTTAAAATAAACAGAGTAAATTTGTGAAGCTTTACATCAATGTTCTTAGATTAAATAATGAGGGAGGGGAACAATTATGATAATTTGGTTTCAACACTTACCACCGAAAAGTATGGATTTGTCAAAGTGGATTCCTTTCATACAGAATAATTGGTATCGAAAACATTTTATGAAATTTGTATATCTACTTTTGATTACTATTTTTCTGATACCCAATTTCTTTAGAATAGGGTTCAATAATATTAATATATTTCCTCAGGTTATAATAGGTATCTTTGTCTTCATCATTCACGAATGTCTACACATTCTTGTCATAAACAAAAAAGGTGATATTAGCTTAACATTTAGCGGAATATTTTTTTGGCTACATACCAATGCAATCCTGTCCAAAACGAGATTTTTGGTCTTTATGAGCTTACCTTTTATTGTATTATCGGTAGTTCCTGGCATTATGTCGTTCTATGTATCAGGAAATATTAAATCAATTATATTATTTGTATGTTGGATAAACTCAGTGATTTCCTCCGCAGATATCATTAATGCATTTTTAATCGCCATTAAACCGAAGAATTCAATTTTTTGCAGAGGTTATTATCAAGTGAAATAGTATTAAAAGGGTTACTTAAAAAAGTTTAAACTAAAGGCGTTAGTTCCTATATTACATGGATGATATCTTTTATATTAAACCTCTTGTATGTAATTCCTGAAAGTTGAGCAGCAGTTTCTGTAGTTAGTTTACTTGGCAATTTGCACCTATTTTCATTAAGGAAAGTAACGGAGTAAAAAAACAATTCCTACAGCAGGCCTTTTTGTGAATGGAAAAACAAAAAAGATTGAAGCGAATTAGCTTCAATCTTTCTTGCCCACGAATTCTTGTACACACGCTTCGCCGTATTTTATTAGCCCCAAATAGACCAATTTGGCCCTCTAACAGAGCCCCACAAGTCAAAATTTGAAGCATTATTTTACATCGTGTTGCATTTAATAAAGTACTGAAATAATAGCTAAATCTTAATAACACGGCATTAAACATATGAATTTTGTCTGTTTGCGTTATGACTAAATTAGTCCGTGAAGCATAAAGATGATAAGTAACCTAACATTAATAAAAGACCAATACCCATTGCGATTTCCATGTTTTGTACCTCCTTTAAAAAAACGACACATTAACCAGCATACCGTCAGTAAATGCCCATATTAGTTTGGGGCAACAGGATGATGGTTATACAAACGTTTTCACAAGATGTGAAGTTTTTACTTTATACATAAATATTGTACAATGAATTATAGAAATATGAAACCTTTTATAGGCTTATACGTATATATAAGTAATAGAATTACCAATTTGTACATAAAGAGAAGGTGTTAATTAATGAAGAAATGGGTTCAAAAAAGTATCGTCATTATGGTTGCGTTTTTAACTTTTGGATTAATTACGCCAACACATGAGATATGGGAAGCATTTGATCAAAATCCATCAAATCGTGCTTCTATCGGACCATCACCTGGGACAAGCACTGCAGAAGCGGCTGCTCTTCCGATAGAGACAGAAATACAAGAAGAACCGGTCGATTATAGTGAATTGCTCGTTGACGCTGCGAAAGAGCAATCCTATAAAAAATTCGGCACAAAAATCGGACCTAAAATTAGCAATGAATTTGACTCCATTATCTTCCCGAAAATGGAGGAAGCCATTGCGATGACAGTAGCAAGCTTAGATGATTCATCATTAGCATCGTTAACAATTTCCGAAAAGCCAAGTGGCAACTACGGAGAAAAAATTTTCAATATTAGTAGCAATGAAACAGGCATGGATTTAATTCGCTTCCATGTCCGCACAGAAAAAAGACCACAGGAAGGCTATTATTACAACTTCCACTACCACAGTGCAGAGGACGACTTTATGGCACATAACAATTTAGGGGATATATACTGGGAGAAAAACACACCTCCGAAATGGTTATCCTAAAAAAATCATGAAACACTCGTTTAAAATGCGAGTGTTTTTTTGTTGAAAATATTGATAAATCAACGTCTGTAGCGTGTTGTTAAGTATATATATTTTAAAACAATTCTAATGGATGATGGCAGGGAAAAGCATGTACCCCAAAATGTACCCCAAATTCATCATTTTTCGTATTCCTCAGTTTCTTCAAATGAATTTAAGTTGACGATTTCATCAATAAGATTAGATGCGTGTACTTCTTTTCAATAGTTTTTGTTTCTATAATTAGTATTGTTTTCAGTAGTAAATAAATTTGAGAATCTATTTCTCTGTCAAAAATAAAGTGGCATTCTTTTTACAACCGTCTATACAATAGTTTTTGTATTTTAATAAGATATACAGAAAGTAATTTCTTTTTATTAGGAGGTGAAACTTTGTCAAATCAAACATCAACAAGTCAAAATAGAAAGTATACGATTACCACAGGACCATTTTTAGTTCCATTGGAAGCTGCAGTTGGACAGCCTAATAATCGACTTGTGATTCTTATTAAAAACCCTTCAAGCAAACCACTAGAGGCTGATGTTGTGATTGAATATTGCCCTTCTTTACAACTTTCAATGGAAGGAATATCACTTCCTTTTATAACGAATGAGAATGAAAAACCTTTTCTAGAAGGTCTTCCGTCAACTGTTATACCTCCAAGGAGTTGTACTCGATTGGAGTTTGATATTAGTTCTCTTGTAAATGGAATCCTTCATGTTAAATCTACAGGCGATTATTTAGTAGGAGAACGCCCATTACGTGGAAAACTTGAAATCGAAGTGGTTGGGGGAGCTGGCCTTTCCCATCCTACAAATCCTGGCCTTTCTGTTGCAGATCCATCCATGGTATTCCATTATGGTGATATGAAGGTTATCCTTATGGGAAGTTAGATTAATTATTAAAACCTTAAAACGAGTACAAGTTGCAAAAAACTGTACTCGTTTTTATTTTTGGATTGTAGCTTGGTTATAAACAAATTAAACTAGACTACCATAAAAAGTAAATACCTTACTAATGTAATATGGCTTTATATTTCATAAACCTTTTGAAAAGAGAGAGCAAAGGGGGCGTATATATGAGTATATATAATCCTATACTTCGGAATGTAGTTGAAGATGATCTTCCTATTTTTTTTAGCATCAACAAAATCGAGAAGCTAATTATTTAGCTGCCTTTATTAGTAAGGATCCCTTCGATTGGGATAGCTTCATTATACACTGGAACAATATTCTTACTGATAAAGATATTATTAAGCAAACGACCATAGTCGAAAATAACATAGTTGGACATGTTCTATGCTTCGAGCAGTTCGGAGAATCAGAAGTTAGCTATTGGATTGGAAAAGAATATTGGGGAAAAGGGATTGCAACCAAAGCTTTACGGGAATTTCTAAAACAGGTTACAATTCGCCCGCTATATGCTTGTGCTGCAAAAGACAATGTAGGATCCCTTAAGGTGTTATAGAGATGGGGATTCACGATTACAGGCGAGGACGTCGGTTTTTCCAATGCACGTAGCAAAGATGTACAGGAGTTTATACTAGTCCTCAATTAAAAATAAAGTATGTTTAAGGACGATTTTAATAAAGATACGAAAAGCCCAATTTTTCTATATTGTTATGGAGAAATTGGTCTTATTAAATAATGACAAGTGCGGCTAATTACATTGAAATAATACTATCACTTTTACATGAGTAAAGAATGTTTTATCAGTGTTCTCTTAAGATGCATTTATTGCATAATCTTTATTTTGATTCAAATTTTTAACAAAAATAGTAATGATATATATGATATGATTTCTTAATATGATATACTATTCTTGTTTTTCATAATTGGAAATTAATTTAAAGTTTGGGGGAGAAAGCATCTTGGGATGTGAAAGGATATGAAACATTTTTTTAGAAAATTAAATAAAATCGATACGTTTTCGCCGTATTTCTTTTTACCATTTATTTTACTGCTATATTTCTTTACGAGCATGTTTGATTGGCATAGGTTTGAAATGTTCAATATACATGCCTCCATTTGGCCGGCAGTCATTTTAGCAGTTATTTGTTATTACATAGGTGTTTACGTTATAGACAAGATGAAATGGACAATCCCATCATTTGGTCTGTCGTTTTTAGGCAAATATGTGATTCATTTTATCGTGTTTCTTACGTTACTTGGTTTGTGTTCGTACATATTGATGGTTTTTGGAAGTGGCCTTGGTATTTCGGATGAGTCAAATCGTCGAAATCTAAATCCAAAGCTGAACTTCTTTAGTCAATTACTATGGTTTGGAGTTTTATTGCTGCTATCCTATAAAATGATTTTGGAAAAGCGTATGACATGGAAGAAAGCGTTTATCTACGGTTCTATCTATGCATTTATCATTTTTTTATTTGTGTTAGTTGCTTATCGAACGCCATTAATTATTATCCTATTTACAGGGATCATCATTGTCCACTACGTAGTAAAACGAGTGAAATTAACGTGGTTTTTAACAACGCTACTAGTTATTGGTGTAGCTTTCTCGATGTTTAGTTTTATTCGTGTGTTAACAGAGGATCGGTCATTAGAATTTAATTTCCGAGACCAGCCTGATGTGGAGCTAACGGAAGAGGCAAGAGATCAGCTGTTAACCGCTGAACAAAAGGTAAACCAAACGCCGTTATGGGTGCGTGCATTAAATGAAGAAAGTGTAACAGGGCATATTGTGTTAAGTACAATTATTGAGTATACACAGGAGAACGGTTATTTAAACGGTGAAGTCCATAAAGGGATCTTTAGTACGATATTACCTGGTGAGCAAGTTTCACCTCGTATGAAGGTAACGGAAGTTGTCAATTCCATAAGCGTGGAGAAGGGTAAGGTTATTACACGTGGAAATCGTACAACGACACCAACCTTTATCGGTCAATTATTTTTAGATGGTGGCTATTTATTAGTAGCAATTGGCTTCTTTTTATACGGTGCTTTAATTTCGCTACTTTATAATAAAGTGAAGCAGGAGGGCATTCGTAGTTTCCATTCTGTCGCCTATGCATTTACTATTACGGTATTTACGGTGTCTATGCATACAGGTTTACTCGATTTAATCTTTGTTTTAATGCTTGGCTTTGTTATTATTGCATCGTCGATTATGAAAGTGGATCAAAAACAGCTTCGTTATTAATAGAAAAAGCTATCTGAAAAGCCTTCTCCGTAAATGGAGAAGGCTTCTTTTTATTGAGTGATGCGCTCGAAAAACGCTTTTGTTTTTTCTATATCCGTTACATGTCGATTGCATGTTTGGCTATCTGCGCAAATATAATTACTATAATTCGTGAAAGTTCCAACGATTTGCCCTTTTACAGACGTAGTAAATAGGCCTACATCGGAATGGCGGTTACATATTGCACATATTCCACGAATAGTATCATTGGAGAATGTGCCTTTAATCGATTTTAGCTTTTCACCTTGTTCCAGCAAGACATACTTACGATGTGTTCCAGGATCATCCCAAGCTAAATAACAAATTTCCTGAAAATCCATTTCTTCAAGTTTCGGTAGTTTTAGCTTTTTTTCCTTCTTAAAAAGGCTCTTCAGTGTGCTGGCAGTGACTGCTTTGAATGGGATGACGTATGGTTTTAATTGCTCTATATACGCATCACCCTGTGCACGATTTGTCACTTCAAAAAGCTTTTCAATTAGCTCAGTTTCCTCAGGGGATAGCGCTAATTTTGCCGTGATCTCGCTTTCAACGATGCCGTGTACGGCAAGAATGACGTCCTTATCTTTCGTCGTTCCAAGTGTTAGTATGATTTTATTCATTTGCTGCTCAAGTAAATGATAGTTTGCGACCGTTAAAAACGGTTGAATTGTTGGTTTATCCATTTGAATTCACTCCTGTATTGTAGGCTTTTAATAATGGTTTATGGCCTAAAGAGATCATTCAATTATGTTATTTACATTAACTTTTCTAGACCTCTTTGACCTGTAAAGTGTTTGGTCTAGAGCAAGCATTACAAAAGAATGCGTCCATTTCGATTCCTCCTTAAAAGAAGACTAATCTTATTATAACATTATTTAGGGAATATATAAAGTTTAAAATATTCAGATATTTATATTGTGATAAATGATATAATAGTATTTATTGGGGTCACTTCCATGGTGTGGAAGTGATTTCGGTTTCGACTGTGCGCTTTGTCGCTGACGCGTAGGCAAAGCTTCCTAGGGGCGACCGATGAGCCGATTGGGTCACAAGGACATGTCGGTCACGAAGTCGTTATCGCAGGAAGAGGGATAGAAACCTTTAACAGAAAAATTTTTAAGAAAAGAGGAACGTCTATGATTCAGTTTGAAAAGATGAACACAAAGCATTTCTTACAAAATTTAACGGTTAGTGATTTTGCGATTAGTCCAGATGAGAAGCAGATGGTATTAAGTACGAATTTTAATGGATATTTTAATCTATGGGGAATGGATTTGGAGAAAAAATTTCCTTATCAAATGACTTTTAATAATCAAACTTCGGATTTTATTAAATATTCGAAAACAGGTGATTTCCTATTAGCTGGATTTGATAAAGATGGCGATGAAAATAGTCAAATTTATGCAATCCCACCTGAGGGAGGAAGCCTAGTACCAGTTCGCTATATAGAGGGGGAGCGTCATTTCTACGCGCACTTGACTGAGGATGGTAGACATCTTTATTACTCAACTACAGCTGGAAATTCGACATATTTAAATAGTTTAGTTTATGACATTGAGAGTGGAGAGGAAAAGATACTAATAGAGGGTAGTAGTGCACCTACTTTTATCGCTACTGTTAGCCCAGAGGAAAAATCATTTGTTTATATTAAAGAGTTTGGTAATACGCATTCTTTAGCATATGTACAAATTGATGGTGAGGATGTTTTGCTCACGCCATTAACGGATAAGCAGCATACAGTGTCCGATGTTGTGTATACTTCTGAATTGGAAATTTATTTTTTAACTGACTATGATGAAGATTGTAGCTATTTAGCAAAGTTTGATATTCGGTCGAGACAATTTACAAAGTTGTTCCAATTAGAAAAAGAAACCTTTACAAGTATTCATTATTCGAAAGAAGAGCATGCACTATATATTGTTGGTTCGTATGGTGTAGAGGATCGGCTTTATCGTTATACAGTTGCAGATGGGAAAAATGAAAAAATCGAAAAACCTGTTGATATTATTCAGAAAATGGTTATTATGCCAAGCGGACATTTATATTTGCTTGGAAGAACAGCAACGAAGCCAAATAATATTTTTGTTTCGAAAGAGATGGGAAGTTCCTGGTCGGAGTTAACTCACTATAAAGTACCGGGTGTTCGAGAAGAGGATTTGGTGGAACCCGAAGTGCTACATTATCCATCGTTTGATGGTTTAGAAATTGAGGCACTATTGTTCAAGGCGAAGGAAGAAAATTCGAATGGCTATGTTATTTTATGGCCACATGGTGGTCCACAAGCACTTGAACGCAAATCATTTCGAGCGATGTTCCAATTCCTTGTTAACCAGGGATACTCAATTTTTGCACCTAACTTTAGAGGCTCATCGAACTATGGTCTAGACTTTATGAAAAAGGTTGAGGGCGATTGGGGTTATGGCCCACGTCTTGATAATATTACTGGGATTGATTGGCTTATTGAGAAGGGTTATGCGGATCGTGATAAAATGCTGCTTTTAGGTGGTAGCTATGGAGGCTATATGGCACTGCTATTACATGGGCGCCATGCAGATCATTTTAAAGCAGTTGTCGATATTTTTGGTCCAAGTAATTTGTTTTCATTTATTGAGTCTGTTCCAGATTTTTGGGTGCCATATATGAAGCAATGGATAGGAGATCCAGAGAAGGATAAGGAAAGATTAATAGCCGATTCACCAATTACGTATTTAGAAGGTATGACGAAACCTATGTTAGTCATTCAAGGGGCGAACGATCCACGTGTTGTGCAAAAGGAATCTGACCAAATCGTTGCTGCTTTGAAGGATAAGGGACGAGAAGTGGGATATATTGTGCTAGAGGATGAGGGACATGGGTTCTCTAAAAAGGCGAATGAAATCTACGTGTATGAGAAAATACTCGAATTCTTTAATAAACATATCAATGTATAAACGAAGGCTTATTTTAAATATTCAACTATCAAACTCGTAATCGATGGAAATTATAGGAGGACTTTAATGCTACTAAATCAACAAGGATTTAACTTATGGGCTGATGGTTATGATAAAACGGTTCAGCTAAGTGAAGAAAGCAATCAATATCCATTTGCAGGATATAAAGCAGTATTAAATACGATTTTTAACGAGGTCATGTCCATTCAAAAATCAACTGTATTAGACATTGGCTTTGGCACAGGGGTATTGACGGCAAAGCTTTATGATAATGGTCATACTATCAATGGACTTGATTTCTCCTCGAAAATGATCGAAATCGCCAAAGGAAAAATGCCTAATGCAAACTTAATGGAGTGGGATATGTCAAAAGGGCTGCCAGCTGAGATCCTTCATCAAAAATATGACGCCATTATTAGCACATATGCGCTGCATCATTTTACCGATGAAATGAAAGTGCAATACATTACAGCTTTATTGCAGCAACTAACACCTGCAGGCAAAATTTATATCGGCGATATCGCTTTTGAAACAAGAACGCAGCTTGAAAAATGTCGTCAAGAAAGCATTGACTATTGGGATGATGATGAATTTTACTTTGTCCATGAGGAAATTAGCTCCTTGTTAAAAGGAGTATGCCAATTAGAATTCTATCCAATCTCGCATTGTGGTGGGGTTTTTGTACTTTCGAATTTTGCTTAGAAAGATGCTTACATGATTATTTCTGATTATTTATATGGTGAATTCGAGATAGATGGTGTGTTAGCGGAACTTCATTTTGAGTAGACCGATGCAAAGATTGAAGGGGGATTCATCAAGGTGGGGCAAGTTATTTAGTAAATAGCCGATGGAATGTAACACGTTATGAGCATTCGGTTGGAGTTATGCTGTTAATTAAACAGCTTGGTGGCTCTTTAGAGGAGCAGATTTCAGGATTATTGCACGATGTTTCACATACAGCATTTTCGCATGTCATTGATTTCGTCCTTGAAAATAAAGCTGAAGATTATCATGAAGAAATATTTATAGATGTTATTAATAAATCAGAAATTCCTATTATTCTTAAAAAATATAACTATGATTATGAACATCTGCTATTGAATAAATGGAATTTGCTCGAACAACCAGCTCCTGATTTATGTGCAGATCGGGTAGATTATACTTTAAGGGATATGTACACAAATGGGCAAGCCTCACTAGAAGAAATACAAAAATTTTTAAACGATATTATTGTTCATCAAGGGAAGATGTGTCTTAAAAGTATCGAAAGTGCAGAATGGTTTGTGAAAACATATTATCAAGAAGTGCTTGATTTCTTTATGGATCCGTTAAATATTTATGCCTATGATAAACTTTCACAAGCGTTAAAGTTAGCATTAGATAAAAAGATTATAACGCTCGCTGATTTTCTTAAGGAAGATGAAGAACTAATTGAACTGGTGGAATCTTCAAATGATAGGCAAGTGCAGAGCCTTTTAAAACAGCTTCATCCTTACGTAAAAGTGAGGGTAAGTCAGTCAGAATTTGATATTCATCAAAAGAATAAAGCTCGACTTATCGATCCTATACTATACTTTGAGAATCAATTAATAAGGGCAAGCGAATTATCTGAAGATGTTAGAGACATGAATACAGCTGCTAAGGAAAAATTTCAGCAGGGTGTATTTGTGAAAATTTTATAAGTATCTCGATGCAACAAGTAAGGGGCTGTCTTCTGACAGCCCCTTCGCTTTATGTAAACATCGACATAATATATTTACCTGATAGCATAAAAACTGCATAAACTGCAAGAGAGCTAATGATGGAAATGCTAGGTTTAAACCAGGTTGTTAATAAAAATGCGAGAACAGTAAAAGTAACATACCTACAGTGGGATTACTTTCGGATGGGTACCCAATTGTTCGTATATTTGAAAATCCGAAAATTCAAACTTCAATGGAAATGCAAAAACATCTTTTGATATATCGGAAATTACGATATAATCGCTCTATACGATATATTAAAAGGAGTTAAATTAATGATTAAAGATATCAATAACTATTTTACATCGATTTATTACCATCTACATACAACGCATGAAGAGTCAATATCGCATCAAAGTGTGCGTATTTTACAGATGATTCAAAAGGAAGATGAAGTAACAGTCCGTAATGTTGCAGAGTTACTGCATATTTCTCAAAATACAGCTTCGGAGCATATAAAAAAGCTAGAGCGTAATGGCTGGGTGAAAAAGGAACGGGCAATTGATGATCAACGCAAAGTCTATCTGCATTTAACAGCGGAAGGGCTTCATATCTTAAAGAAGAACACAGAATTAGATGATGAGAAATTACAACATACACTAAATCAGCTATCAGACGAAGATCAACAAACGATTTTACAGGCATTTCGTTTATTAAGTGAGGTGTCTAAATAATGTACACATTAGTAAAAATTCTTTGCTCGGCAGCCGTTATTGGTATTGTTACAGAGGTAGCTAGAAGGTTTCCTTCCTATGGTGGCATTATCGCAGCACTACCACTTGTCAGTATTTTAAGCATCATCTGGCTTACTGTGCAAAGTGAGTCGAGTGAGCATATTCAGCGCTTTACTGTTGGTGTAATCGTTGGATTACCAGCCACAATGTTTATGCTGTTTGTTATTTATATGGCGATGAAATCATCGATCCATATCGTGTTTGCAATTGGACTAGGCATTGCATCGTGGGCAGTTTTTCTAGGTATTCAAAAAGCCATTGCAAGTGTCTTTAATATCTCAATTTAGGAGAATAAAAGATGACAATAATTCCTATTCAACAATTACCGCAAAATAATGTGTTGCAATTTTTTCAGGAACAATGGGGAAGTACAGAAATGGTCATTTCCAGTGGGATTTATGACTGTAGTAAATTAGATGGCTTCGTCTATGTAGATGAACAAAACACGATTTTAGGTCTCGTGACGTATATCATTCGTGCGAAAGAATGTGAAATTATTTCCCTTGATAGTATTGTGGAGGGAAAAGGGACTGGTTCATTACTTGTACAAGCTGTTGAACAGAACGTTTTCGAACAGGGCTGTACTATGATTACACTTATTACGACAAATGATAATTTACACGCGATAAAATTTTATCAAAAACGGGGTTATCACTTAGTCGAAATCATACAAAACGCGGTCGAACAAGCAAGAGCGTATAAACCTGAAATTCCATTAATCGGTTATGATGGGATTCCAATACGTGATGAAATACGATTAGCAAAGCAATCTGGCTCATAATGAGTCAGATTTTTTTAAATTAGGTTTAAAAGATGGATGATTAACTGCTTGGTGAAAAAAATTCCTTACAGTATATTTTCAAGGTTTCATCACCTTTGATTTCTCGCTATACTTGATAGGGTGCAAGAAAGTGAGGAAAGAAATGAAAAAATTACTATTTGTTTTATTATTTAGTTCTCTAGTGGTGGGAGGAGCCTTCATCATTTATTTAAAAAGCAACCCACCACTTGTTATGAACAGCTATACGAATTCTACAGGTGATTCAACAATAAGAATCGTAGAAATAGAGAATAAAGGACTACGTGATATAAAGCTTCAGCAAATACTTGTTAACGATAAAGTGCCTGAAAATGTCGAGCTTGTAATGAGTAAGTCTGAGCCTTTTGAAGCAGAAACGAAGCTGGTTGGTAATCCGAATATTACGTATCATAAGTTAAGACAAGTAAACGTATTTCCTAGTCAATACATAGATCGCAAGGCCATTGGAAAGCAACCTCAGTATTATGCAGTAAAAGTTGAAGCACCTAATATTAAAACAATTACGATTAAGTACGATTATTTAAAAATGCCATTTACTTTAACAGCTGAGTTACAGACTACTAAATAAAGTTAATCAGTGGGGGGTTCTTTCCTCACTGATTGGCTATTTATACCGACTATAAACAAAAAAGCGTGAGAATATCACGCTGATCACTGTCGTTTTTTCAATTGTATATTGCCGTTATTAAACATAATAAGTCCATTGAATCGCTCATAAAGCGCATAAAACGGGTATAATACTGCCGTATATACGATAGGGGGAGCTATTTTTTCAATAACAGGGAATGTGTCGGTTAGTATAGGTACTAATGTTTTTGTTATGAAAATTAATAAAGGAAGTATGGCAATCAAACCAATTAAAAGAAATGGGGTTACTTTTGTTTCTTTTAATTTGGCATCGCAGTAGGGACATTTCATAGTAAATGGTGATGAAAAATCTTCAAAGTCTTCAAGCGTTATTGCTTCTTCACAATTTGGGCAAGGTACAAACGTTCTCATTATAAATCTCCTTAAGAATAAATTCACTTTAGTATAGTTGAGAATTACTTTTAAAGTAAGTAGTAAATATTGGTGTTAAGTAGTTGGTGATTTAGGAAAGGAATGTACATAAGGAAAAGTATAAATTATTCCAGAAAAGGCTCAAGCCTTTACGAGCAGTTAACTTCTCACCAGTGTATTAACTAAATTTTGAGTCTCACATTCGGTGCGGATAAATTTCTACTCGTTCAACGCAACATACTCGTTTTATGTCTTATCATTTCCGCCTGTGTCATTTCATAAGATTGTTTGATGAAAAAATACTATTTCTCCTAAAACATGGTAATCTAATAGTAACAGTCATTGTAATGTTAGGAGGGACTAAATGGGGTTTGTCGTCATCGGCATAGTACTTGTTATCTGCATTTTCACTGTGACTTTAGTGGTTATTAGGAAGCATTCGAGCGGGGATATTATGCTGGAAGTAACAGCTGTATGTGAAGGGAAAAATGAATTAGATCAAGCTATTATGAAGATATATTTTACGTTTTCAATTGGCAAACTGGCGCATCGTAAAAAAGACATTATAGGTAGTATTGATTGGTCAAAAGGATGGATGCCTGTTTGCTTTAATTTAAAGGAAAATGGAGCTTATCAAGAGGAACGATTACTTCCAGCTACAGATGAGCAAACGTATACAACTTTCGAAATAAACACTACAAATGCAATAGATCATCTGGGACGGGGGGAAGGGTATGTTGTATTAGTGTTAGAGGATCCTATTTCTACAGTTCAATCTAGAGCAGGTGTGATCCTTGCGGTAACCGCCAATATGGTGACCTATCAGCTATCTGACTCAACAAGCTGGAATAATGACTTTGCGGTTAATCATTAAATACTAAAAAAAGCTATTTATTAGGAGGAAAAACCTAATGAATAGCTTTTCTAATTGGTAGGAAAATAACGGAACTTATTAAAGAGAATTTCGTAAATATTAGAAGGAGGGAGTGTCTTTGTTGTATTCGTTACTATACTATAAGGAAAACCTTGGGAGATAGACAATGAAGAGGAACTATACAAATATGCTGCTGTGGTTCAAAAGCACATCGCCATCTTAACCTATGGCAATCAGTTAGATGAACAAGCCTTAGATGAACAAGCCTTAGATGAACTTATTGCAATATATCTAACAGAGGAAAGCTGCGGTGACTCAAATAAATTTAATATAAGGTATGATACATACGATGCAGATGTGAAAAGTTCCCATAGGAATCATTGGATTTTTGGAATTCAGATGGATGAAGAGCGACTTTTAGAGTTTGAAGCGACTATCCAATGCTTAGATGGTACGCATGTCCGAATTCAACATAGGAGTAGAGGACATTATGAAATTAAAATCGATGATAAACTATATTCCACAAAGGTATATCGAACTAGAGAGTACTCAAAGGTTTACAGAGCGCCTGTAGAAGGGAGATATTTACTTTTTATCGACGAGGAGTCAGAAGATAATGAGCTGTTAAGAAGTAAAATGCATATGATGCCAGAAAAATTGCAATCGCTTACTCTTTCAGTGACAATTCCTCGTGAAGAATGGGAAGTATATGTACGAGATTGGATCAAACGATTACTAAAAATCATACAAGAGTAATGACCAATCATCAACCGAAAAGTAGGTAAAAGACTTTGGATATTTTAACTGAAAAATTGATCATGATTGCTTTATTTATTCTCATCATACATTCGATTGAAACACTTGCGTATGCAGTTCGATTATCGGGTGCACGTGTAAAATTATTAGCTTCTGCACTATCTTTATTTAATGTCATGGTCATGTTTTCAAGGCTAGCAAACATGATGCAGCAGCCTTTTACCGGAAGTCTGACTGACACAGCACCGAAGGAAAACACATTGGCATTTGTGGAACAACAATTCCGCATACTTATTGGTGCCGCTTCACTAGGTACATTGGTAGGCATTCTACTATTGCCGACATTTGTCGCAATATTTTCAAGGGCTATTATTCATTTGTCTGAGGAAAGAGGTTCCATTCCAGCATTATTCAAAAAAGGGTTTAGTTTGGAGTATTTCAAACGGGGAATAAAACATATTCATTTGCCAAGCTTTTCATACTTAAAAGGGATTAGCTGGCGTGATATTCCCCTTAAATTATTTATCGTGAATGTCGTTATAACAGCCATCTATACAATTGGTGTCTTGTCTGCTCTATACGCCGCATTATTAGTTCCAGAGAGATCGAATACTGCTGTCATGTCATCCGGACTTATTAATGGTATAGCGACGATGTTACTAATTATATTTATTGACCCTAAAATTTCCATTCTGGCAGACGATGTTATCAATCAAAGGGGCAGCTACTTAAATCTTAAACGAGCTTCTGTGATGATGATGGGATCAAGGCTACTAGGCACATTTTTGGCACAGTTATTATTTATACCAGGAGCAAAATACATTGCTTGGTTTACACAATTCATGTAAGGGGGATATACATTGATAATAACTATTCAAGCCGAATAACAGCTTTCTCAAGGAATTAAGAAGGATAGATCGAAGTTGATAAGAAAGGAAAATCGATATCTAATGAAAAAATTATGCTTCCTAATTTTAATGATGTTTGTGTTAGTTGCTTGTAGTACAAATCAACAAGAGGAGGTCCATTACATAGCGAAAAGTGAGAACTGGAAGGCTGTATATCATAGTAATACCGATGAGGGCTTACAACTTTTCTATCTTGGGGAAGAGAAGGACTTAGGTGATTTACAAATAACGATAGAAGGGTCTAAAGAATCAAATTCTTTCGATGACGTTCGAGTGAATATGGATAATCAGTTTATCTTAAAGAAAAAAGAAAGTGCAAAAATATTTAAAAAGGATGCTGCCCCAACCATTCACGTTAAATGGCAGTCTCATGATGAGACTTTAGAAGTACGAAGTGGATGAAAACTGAGCAAAGATAACGCGATTCCATATTGCAATTTTCCTTCTAAAAGTAGAATGTGGAGTCAGTACATATCGGGTAAGGAGTCGTAATTATTCCGCAAAAAACAATTTTCAGATATTGACAAGTATTGGAGTATTCGTTATAGTAAATAACAATTTCACAAAGCAATGAAATTGGCGATGACAAGGACATGAGTTTTGATAAACGATTCACAGAGAGGGCGGCCTTGGCTGAAAGCTTCCTAATGCAGCTATTAAAACTTACTACCTTTGAGCAGTGCTTGGAAACTTGCGCCGTTTATGCAACGTTACTGCATAGCAAAGAGCCACTAGTGCATCTAGTGGGAATTTGGGTGGAACCACGGGTAATCAACACATACTCGTCCCTTTATGGGGCGAATATGTGTTTTTTTTATCTTTAATTTTTAAAAAAAGGAGTAGAGAACATGTCAAATCAAGTTATTAACATTCAATTTCCAGATGGTAAACAACAAGCATTTTCAAAAGGTGTTACACTAACCGACATTGCACAAGCGATTAGTCCCGCATTACGTAAAAAAGCAATTGTAGGGAGTGTCAACGGAACCATCATTGATTTGACGCGCCCGATTTTGGAAGATACACAAATTACCCTACATGATGCTAACTCAAAAGAAGGAATTCAGGTAATTCGTCATTCAACAGCCCATTTACTAGCTCAAGCAATTAAGCGTTTATACCCTGATGCTCGATTTGGGATTGGCCCAGTAATAGAGAATGGATTTTATTATGATATCGACATTGAGCATTCCTTTGCGCCAAGTGATTTGCAACAAATTGAAAAAATGATGAAGCAAATTGTGCAAGAAAATATACAAATACAGCGTAAAGAAGTATCAAGAGCAGAGGCACAACAGTTATTTGCTCATGATGCCCTAAAGCTAGAGTTGTTAGAAGACATTCCAGAACATGGTATTGTGACGGTTTATGAACAAGGAGATTTCTATGATCTATGTCGTGGCCCCCATGTACCTTCTACAGGTAAATTAAAACATTTTAAATTAATGAATGTGTCCGGAGCTTACTGGCGTGGAGATAGCAATAACCAAATGCTTCAGCGTATATACGGTGTAGCATTTGCCTCAAAAAATGAATTTGAGGAATACTTTGTTTTTTTAGAAGAAGCGGAAAAGCGGAATCACCGGAAGTTAGGAAAAGAACTAGAGTTATTTATGTTTTCGGAAGAAGCACCAGGGATGCCATTTTATTTAGCAAATGGTCAAATTATTCGCAACGAATTGGAGTCTTATTTACGTCATTTACAAGCAAAATTTGATTATCAAGAAGTACGGACACCTTTGATGATGAACCAGCGTCTATGGGAGCAGTCCGGACATTGGGAACACTATAAAGATAATATGTATTTTACACAAGTAGACGACCAAAGCTTCGCATTAAAGCCTATGAATTGCCCTGGACATATGCTAATTTTTAAAAATGCTTTACATTCGTATAGAGAGTTACCGATTCGTATGGCTGAATTTGGTCAAGTTCATCGACATGAATTTAGTGGCGCTTTAAATGGCCTTTTAAGAGTTCGTACTTTTTGTCAGGATGATGCACATATTTTTGTTACACCACAGCAAATTGAAGATGAAATTGCGCTTGCCCTGAAAATAATTGATGAGGTATACAAAGTTTTTGGCTTCCAATACGATATTGAATTATCAACACGTCCAGCTGATTATATGGGCGAAATTGATCTTTGGAATGAAGCGGAAACTGCGTTAGAAAACGTACTAACGAATCTAGGCTTTCCATTTACAATTAATGAAGGCGACGGAGCGTTTTATGGACCAAAAATTGATATTCATATTAAAGATGCCATACATCGTAGTCATCAATGCGCAACGGTGCAACTTGATTTCCAGCTACCTGAAAAATTCGATTTAACGTATGTCAATGAACAGAATGAAAAAGTAAGACCTGTCGTCATACATCGAGCGGTATTCGGTTCTATTGATCGCTTCTTAGGCATCTTAATTGAGCATTTTGGAGGGGCGTTCCCAACGTGGCTTGCACCTCAACAAGTAAAAGTAATTGGGGTTGCAGATACACACCAAGAATATGTACAGCAAGTAATTGATGATTTACAAAAAGAACAAATCCGTGTGAGTAATGATGATCGACAAGAAAAGCTCGGTAAAAAAATTCGTGAAGCTCAAATGAAAAAAATACCCTATATTTTAGTACTTGGTGATAAAGAAATGGATCATCAACATGTCACTATTCGTAAATATGGTCAGCAAGCATTAATTGAAAAACCATTGAAACAATTTATAGAGGAAATAAAGCGAGAAATACAGCAAAAAGCCTTATCTTAAAAGATTCTTTATATCAATATAGCTCGACTCAGAGGTAAGTCATTACTCCCTCGAGTCGAGCTATTAACAGCCATGAAATGTATGTTGTAATATATTTTTTTCTAAATTCACTGAAAAATGTTGATTTTTTCATCGTTTTTGCTACTATTATCAAATTTTCAAGCATACAATAAACTAAACAACAAACAAAATAGATTTAATTGATGGAATTACTTTGATAATTACTATTTCCTAAAAGGATAGTTTGGGTCTCAGCGTCAATGACCAGGTATTTATAATAAGTCTCCTGATTATTTTGCTTAAAGGATGCTAAAAAATATACTTGTCGATTGGGATGAATAAAAGTATGTTGAGAGAGGTCTATTTTTTCACGTATAAAATTAGTTTTTAGATGAAATGTTTCCTCAGCCTTAGGTAAGTCCTTAAAGGCTATTTTTTGACGAATGTTTAAAGTAGCATAGTTATACTCCTCATAGATTGTCTTTTCTAATTGATGATAAAAATCATTCTCAGTTCGAAATGTCTGATATTGATTATTAGGATATTTATAAGATGTTGTTCCAGAAGGTATGCAAAGAATCGGTACTGTATTTTCTACTGAATCTTGAGGCTGCTGTAATAAAAAGTTCGAAACGACCAATGATAATAAAAATACCTGCATTTTTAGGCCTCCTTTTTCCTGTCATAAAGAAGATATCCCATTTTTATGTTATTTATACGTATCTTTACAATAGCAAATGGAAATTGCTATCTATTTTATAACCGGAACCTAATACAGGATTAAACTAGTAGAATCATCGAAAATCGTTTCAGCTGGCTTTATTGATCGCTTTTGAATATTTATTTAGTAGGTCATCTAATTCTTGACTACAATCTACCACGCTAGGATGGGTGAAACCTAAATCCATAGCCTTTTTATACATATCTTTCCTTTTGATTTCAATCTCCATCTTCAAGAATTGTTTAAACGATATATTAACCAAAATCTTTTCCCCCTAAAATTTTTTCTTCATATTCTTGAAATACATTGACCTCGATTCAACTTTTTCATTGTATCTCACCTAAAATGAAAAATATGTCACATTGTGTATAGGTTGAGAAATTCGTAAATTAGTCATAGGAAAATATATTAATTCTTATATGGCAGGAAAATTAAAAAATAGTAATATTGAACAGTTTGACCTATCAAAAATACCTTTTATTGTATTATTTGTATGTTTTATTGCCCTAAATATAAGAATATTGGGGTTTTTTTTTGGCTATAATTTAGAAAACATGAAGATTGATATTTAATAGATTAGCATCTTTTTTACTATAAAATTTTATGTCGGCATTGACGAAAATTTTAATGAAATTCGTATCTTGTCACAATTTATCAAATAAACTTCTTTGTTGTTTTTTATTGAGGAGATTTTATTTTGGTTGATAATGTTGATAATTTTCGAAATAAATGGAATGGTGGATAAATAGAGTTGTAATCTATTAATATCTGCTGAAAGAAGTTAAAGCCTCTGGCGGAGGTCTCGGAATCGGAAAGAAGTTCATAAAGGATGTTAACCTAAAATCTCAGCATAAAGCTGATTCTGGACGCAATCATGCAGAGGCATAAATGATATGATAGGGGGAGGTTTATGTGTTGAAGTTAAGGTGGGCATTATTAAGCGTTATAATAGTTTCTAGTTTAATGTTAATAGCATGTTCAGACGTGAAAACAAAAACAGGAGAATCTTCAAGATCAACAGCGGTTACTAACCATTCCGTTCAACACGTGGAAGAATCAAAACAAACACCTCCAACTATTGATAAGCATTATGATTTTACATATTTAGAGAAATTATCAGAGGAAAAAAGGGTTGTATATGAAGATTTCTTAAACAAAGGGAATATTAATAGTTTAAAGACTTTTTCACCAGAGGAAATGGTGTTAATTATGATGAATCTAGTATTTGAGCATAATTTCGATAAACTTTATACAATTACCTACAATAATAATGAGCTTCCAGATAAAGAAACCTTTATAGCAGAGTATATAGATTATTTATTAGATGAGGATATACAGAATTATTTAATGTACAGATACTACGATAGTATTTCTTTGAATAAAGATTCTAGCACTGAAAGCATAGCAATTGTTCAATTAGAAATAATTTTCGGAAAGTCCCACTACGGCAAGACATATAGCTTACTTAAAGAGGATGCTATATGGAAGGTTGATCTATACAATTATATAAAAGAAAAGAAGGCAAAAACTGAAGAAAAATAGAGGGAACTATAATGACTGTAATATATTTTGTAAGACACGCGCATTCTCACTATAACGCTGATGAGTACAATCGCCCGCTTTCTAGTAAGGGGTTTTATAGGGATCGTATTACTAGACTATTTGAACATAAAAATATCAATACGATATATTCAAGTCCATATAAAAGAGCCATTCAGACGGTAGAGGGCATAGCTCAAGAACATAAGTTACAGATAAATACAATTGATTCTTTAAAAGAAAGAATTTTATCTAATGGAAATCTACTTGATTTTGACGCTGCCATTCATCAAGTATGGAGTCAACCAAATTTCGCATTTGATGGTGGAGAATCAAATGAAACTGCGAGGGAACGAGCTATTACCGCCTTGCAAAAAATTATTCTTGCACATCCAAATGACAATATAGTGATTGGTACACATGGCAATATTATGGTCTTATTGATGCAATATTTTGATGATCAGTATGATTTCTCATTTTGGAAAAAACTTTCAATGCCAGATGTATATCAACTAACATTCAAGCATGTCGTATTAAGTGATATTCGAAGAATTTGGGAAGAATAGAAGAAGGGGCTGTCTGCTGACAGCCCCTTGGTTCATTTTATCGAGAAGAATCCCAAATTTATCGACGTAAATTGTGAGTTTATCGAGAACTTTATATGATTTATCGAGATTCTTTTGCAATTTATCGAAAAAGCCGAAGTATTGCCACCACCTGCGGAAAATTGCTTATCCTATTTGAGTCCAATCTTCTCGTAAAAGTCCAAATAAAACTACATCATGGAATTGACCGAAGCGGAAAATTTCATTTCGTAAAGTACCTTCTTTTGTAAAGCCACATTTTTCATAGGAACGAATAGCTCCTTTATTAAAGCTGAAAACCTGAAGCTTAATTTTATTAATGGAAATATAATTAAAAATAAAATGAATAAGAGTTTTCATAGCATCAGTTCCAAGCCCTTTGCCATGCCATTGTTCGCCAATTGAGATACCTACAAAGCAAGTACTATTTTGCCAGTTGATGCCATAGACACCACAGGAGCCGATAAGCTCATTAGTCGACTTTTCAAATATGCCGAAGATAAATTCCTCTTTTTTTCCACTAATACTTTGAAAGAATGAAGAATGATCCTCGAAGGTATTTGGAAAGGGAATTTCGTCGTTGGCAAGTAGCAAAGACTTTTTTTCACTTTCGATTTTTACAAATGCTTCTAAGTCGGAGGAAGTCATTTGCTGTAAAGTAATAGATTGACCTGTAAGAAATTCTTTAAAGTAATTTTCCATTTGTTTTCTCCCTTGTTCAAGGGCCGCAGTTAGAGTTTACATCCCTTGGATTATTTGTTGTAAAACAAAACATCTACTGCAATTTCTGCGCTCATATGCCCAACTCCTTTCACTTTGATCAATCTATCCACGATGCAGGCGGTTCTATCCATCACTTTGATCAATCTATCCACGATTTAGGCGGTTCTATCCATTAGTTTTGATATCTTTATAGTAGCATTTTATGGTAATTAGAAGAAACAAAAATTTTAATCAGGTATGTCAAATAGGGAAATGTTGGGTTATTATTGACTGATAGAAGATTTTTAATATTTTGAATGTATGCCGTTTTTTAGCTAATTGTACGGTGGATAATTTAACAAGATGGGCGAGTAGGATCATGACCCAGATAGCTATAAAATGATTGCACTAAAGCATATCTACAGCAGCTTATTGATTTAAAGAAGATTACGACGACTAAAAATGTAGGGGAGAGCTTCGATGAGATTAAAATTTTATGAAGAAAAAGATGATTACTTAATTGAACGATACACGATCACAGAGGAGCAGCTTCGCTATACGATGTCTCCGAAAGCAAGTATTGACCTAGTGAAGCAGGACCAGAATCGTCATGCTATTCTTGTATTAAATGAAGACAAGCTCGTGACCTTCTTTGTGTTACATGAAAAAGAGGGGGTTAAGCCATATTCCTCAAATGAACAGGCGATTTTAATCCGTGCCTTTTCGACAGACTTTTATGAACAAGGAAAAGGCTATGCGAAGGCGGCATTACAGCTTTTGCCGGACTTTGTTTTTGAGCATTTTCCAAATATCAATGAGCTTGTGTTAGGAGTTAATGAACCGAATACTGCTGCACAATCACTTTATAAAAAATGTGGATTCGTCGATGAAGGGAGGCTGGCAACAGGGTTCAGAGGTGAGATTAAAGTGATGAGTTATTACATAAGTAAAATTGAAAAAGAAAAACTTGATTAGGAAAGTTGTACTTGTACTATTGCTCATGAAAGCTAATTAAATTTGCAAAAAAAGGTGGTAAATTAAAGGAGTGACAAGAAAAGACTCGCAGAGAAGTGCTGCTGCGAGTCTTGCGACTATGTTAGATTACTTTCTCGCTCGTATTAATAAAAAGGAGGGGCGACGATGTTCTTTTTCTAAGGAAGGCAGTTTTTGAATTGCCTCTGAATCAGGAAGCGGCTCTAGCATTTTTTCAATCTTTAAGCCATGTTCGATTAATGTATTAGTGATTGTAGAAATGCTACGATGATATTTAACAACACCATCAACAAACCAAGTTTGCTCACGTAATCCCTCATCATGGTAACTATCAATCGCGTAATGGCTACGATTGCCGCTGTCATCATACATCCAATTATCCTCCAGTGTTTGACGAGCTGTAACAATCGGATGCTCTATAGAAAAAATAAAAATACAACCTGGACGAAGCATTTTTGCAATTTTACCAATTACTGCATTAAAATCCTTTATATAATGCAAGGAAAGCGAGCTTGTTATACAGTCAAAGCTGGTAGGAGCTGCATGATAATCCTCTATTGCTTGCAAATAGTAGTCTATATGCGGATGAGCATGTTCACGTTGAGCAATGGCCAACATATTTTCTGAAACATCAATAGCGGTTACGTGCTGTGCGTTATTTTCAATACAATAGTACGCGAATTCTCCCATACCACAGCCGATATCAAGTATTTGTAAATTAGATAAATTAGGAAGTAAGGATTTTATCGCGGGTTGTTCAAGCAAATTGTTGTAGTTGTATGGTCCTTGACGTAACTTTTGATATTGACGGAAAAATTCCGGATAATCATAAATATTTTGTTTCATAGTAAACCTCCACTTGTCTTACATAACGTTATGTAACATATGCGCATACTTATTGTCACATAGCCAACTTGAAAGAAATAGACTTTTATTTCAATTTTTAGTAAGATGTAGATAGAGGCATGCCAACTTTTGTAAATCACCATCTATATAATTATATAGATGGTTTTTTGACATGAGGACGTCTTTTTGAGCCATAAAATTGTAACAATTCGAAAAAATATAATTTTTTAGAGGTAAATGATGGCACTTATTTTAATGAATGGCGTTATTTTTATTGGGATTAATTATGCAGTTTCCTAAATAATACATTGGAGGATGTTACATTGAGTAAAGAATCATTATTAAGTTTAAGTAGTAATTCATTGTTCTTGGCATTTGTTTTACTACTGATCGCCATTATACCGATTGGGCTAGCAGTTAAATCAAAAGGAAAGATGTTTGGAAAAGTCGGGCTTCTACTTACATATATTGCTTTTGCTTTACAGCTAGTGTATTTCATATTAAGGTGGATTGTTGTTGATCATGCACCTGTAAGTAATATGTATGAGTTTATGACGTTCTTCGGCATTATGCTTACTGGTAGCTATTTGATCATTCATTTCTTATATAAGCAAATTGTGGTAGGTCTGTTTACCATCCCTGTGTCATTAATTATTCTTGGTTATGGAAGCGTTTTTACAAAAACAGTTTCACCACTTGTTCCATCCCTGCAAAGCAATTGGTTAACGATTCATGTGATGACAGTTGCATTTTCAAGTGCTATTTTATCAATTTCGTTCGCAACAGGTATTATTTATTTATTAAGAACATTAGATGTTTCTAAATTCTCGATTAGTACAGTTGCCTTGGAATTTGTTCTGTATTGCTTAATTGTTGTGATTGGCTTTATCGGTGTGAGTACATATTTTAACTTAACAGCAGATAAAATCGAGGTTCAATTTGAAAATAAGCTAGGCAAGGAAGAAACAACCGTTTATACAATGAAGCCGCTAATTGTCAATAAAGATGCAGTAACATCTAGTGGGGATCAGGTTGGCGTTTTACAGATTACTAATAAGATAGATGCGAAGAAATTGAATTCTATAATATGGTCATTTATAGCTGGAACGATTTTATATGCGGTGATTTTACTCATAGCAAGAAGACGATTAATTGTTTTATTAAAGCCATTAACAAACCGAGTACAGCCAGCATTAATGGATGAAATTTCATATCGCGCTGTTGTTATAGGTTTCCCGTTATTTGCTTTAGGAGGTCTGTTGTTTGCTATGATTTGGGCACAGATTGCTTGGAGTAGGTATTGGGGCTGGGATCCTAAGGAAGTGTGGGCGCTAATAACATTTTTATTTTATGCCGCTTTCCTTCACTTCCGACTTGCTAAAGGTTGGGAAGGGGAAAAGACAGCTTGGTTAGCGATTATTGGTTTTGGAATTATCGTGTTTAATCAAGTATTTGTGAATCTAGTCATTGCAGGTTTACATTCTTACGCATAATGGTTGAATATATTTTAACTAAAAAAGAGACATCCGCAATTTGGATGTCTCTTGAATTTTGCACTGTTAATTCTAAAGCTAAAATTACAGCTTTACAACATTAGTTGCTTGTGGTCCGCGGTTACCTTCTTCAACGCCAAACTCTACTTTTTGGCCTTCTTCTAGAGTTTTAAAGCCATCTGATTGAATAGCAGAGAAATGTACAAATACATCATTTCCACCTTCTACCGCGATAAAACCAAAACCTTTTTCTGCGTTAAACCATTTTACTGTACCTTGTGTCATGTGAACAACCTCCCAAAAAAATTGAACAATCATATTCCTTCGATCACTTGCAAAAAATCACGTATTCAAAAGCTCGTATTACTTTTGAATACGTGATTTTAACTGATAAGATGAAGTAATGTAATTATTGTTTTGATTATATAACAGATTCAGACATTTATCCAGTATATTCCGATTTTAGTAAGAAAAGATTTACATATTTTAAATATCATTAATTAATCCATGCTTTCTCTTTAGCGACAATTACTGCCTCTGCACGTGATTCTACGTTTAGTTTGACAAAAAGTTTGGATAAATAGTTTTCAACGGTCCGCTGTGTGACTCCAATAGCTGAAGCAATTGCTTTGTTTGTACATCCTTGTGCGACAAGTTGTAAAATCTCTTGCTCCTTGTCGCTTAGTAAAACATCTTGCTGTACATTCGGTAGATTAGTCCTCTGATGTACAAAATCTAAAAAATCAGCTGCAAGTAAGATCTCGCCTCTTAGTGCGGCTTGAATGGTGTGAATCACTTGCTCTTTCGTGGCAAGCTTTGATAACAGTCCATCAATCTTTCTCTCGATCAGTAGCTCGTAATAATCGGAAAGCTCATAACCTGTATAAAGTAATATAAGTGCTTCTGGTTGCTTTTTCTTAATCATTTCTGAAAGTTGGATGCCATTGATTGGTTTCATATTAATATCGATTAAAAATAATTGAAAAGCTTGAGCATCCATTCTCGACAGAACAGCTGCACTATCCTGCTCTGTATCTATACGAACATCTTTTAAATCCTGTAATAAAGTTTTTGTACCATCTAAAACGACAGGATGGTCATCTACAATAAGAATATCAATCATATGATTCCACGTCCTCTTGTATTTGAATAAATATATGCATTCCTTCATTATGACTGGAAGTTATTGTGATGTCTCCATTAAAAGCACGGACACGTTCTCGAATACCGTTAATGCCCATAGAAGCTGAAGATTGCATTAAATCTTCAATATTACAGCCAATGCCATTATCATCGTATTGGAGGATGAAACCACGATTTATCGCTTGAAGTTTAAGTGAAACTTCGGTTGCCTCAGCATGCTTAATAGCATTATTTAAAAGCTCCTGCACAAGGCGATAGACGACTAAATGTAAGGTTACATCTTGAAATTGGACACGTTCTATTTGGGTGTTTAATAAAAAGTCGGATCGTATTTTCACTTTTTGAGTCAGCTTTTTTAAAGCAATTTGTAGCCCAAATGTGTCTAGTAATGGTGGACTTAGATTCTCACAATACTCTCGTAAATCCTTCGATGCATTTAGCAATTGCTCTCGAATATCTAATACCTTTTCTTTTTTTATATTAGCCGAGCTAGCAAGTACATCTAGCTCTCTCGCTAAATGAAGTTGCTCTTGCAAAATAGTGTCATGTAATTCCTGTGCTAGAATACTTTTTTCCTTTTCAATGATATTCCATAATAATTTATCGAGCCAAGGTAGCTGTGTATCATTGTTATCCTTCATAAGCCTTATTTCACATACTAAATCTTCAATAAGCTTTAAATTATCAATAAACATTGAAACATAAAGGGCAAGTAACTCTAACCAAAGAAGTTCTTCATTTTGTAATACATGTCTAATGTTTAACATGATTTTTTCTTCACCTGTATCATGTAAAAGTAGGTGAGTCTTTTCATTTCCTATATTGACTTCACCACGAGTAAATGGCACATCTTCCGTTATTGTAGTAATCGTAAAAGCTGTAGTACCAAGCTTTTCTGTTATTTCATACTTGAATTGATCTAATAATTCTTGCTGATTTTTTGCCTTTCCCATACGATTAACGGCAGCATATAAATTATGTACATAGTTGCCAGTAGATGAAAAAATAATCTTTCGATACTTAAAATCCAGCTGCTCTTTTATATAGAAGCTAGCAATGATGACGAAAAATACAAGAATATAGACGCCTGTAATTTTGATAATCGATAAATTGTCTATAAACAGTATGGTAACGCCTGTAGTTAATATTATTGCACTAAAAAAAGCTAGCGTTGAATAATAACGCAAACGAGATAATTGATATTCAATATCGAATAATCGTTCATTCACTTGAATGAAAATAAAGGAAAAAGGAATAAACAATAAAAATAATGCAGCTACCTCAGAATGTAAAATAGGATTTAGACCTACTATTTCAGGTGTGACGAAAAACAATAAAAACGGCAGAAAAGGCGTAATAAACGCAATAGTGATCAGACGTATTTTTGCCCGTTTAGTTTGTAAATAACTCGTTAGTAAAATATAGATGGCATATAGAACTAGTACAGCAAACATTCCTAAGTTAATTAATGATGAAATCGACCTGAAGTCAGGATTAACTATTTCAATGAAATTACAGCAAGGTATCACTAGTAATAGTAAATAAAGCCATTTAGTATTGATATATCGCCATTCTATACGTAAGTAGCGGAAATAAAATTGTAAAAAGTGAATGAAAAGCACTATACATAAAACGATACCAATAGTTATTACTAACGATCCAATTAGATTTCCTCTAACAGAGGCTCCTGTACTTATATAAGCCAATGAACAAGTTAATAAAAATAATGTTAGTAGACTAGTTAATAGATTGTCTTTATTTCTTCGCCATAAAAAGATAGCGACTGCAAAAGATAAGACAAAATAAAACATTGGAAAAATAATTTGTAAATAAAATTCTTCCGGAATATCTTTATGCTTAACTGTAACAGAATGAACATCACCATCAGTCTTCATAAACGTTAGTTCTTTAGCACTTCTAACGGCAGAATCGAGTTGGATTGAACGAACATCTTCTGCAGGCTCGCCATCAACTGTCAGTAGAAGATCACCTTTTTCAATATTATTTTGCTGTGCCCATTCGGAATAATAAAATTCATCTATGATAGGTTGTCCGCTAGCTGTGTCTACCAAAATACAAATATAAGGAATTCGTATTGCCATTACAAGCACATAAATACCGAGGAGTAGGTAGGTGATGAAAATACTATATGTCCATTTACTCATAGTTTTCTCACATATATTTGCATGATAATATTGCCCCATTTCAATCTTAAGTACCTATATATTATCCATAATTTTTGGTAATTTTGGAATACCGAAATATGGTGTTTCGGAAAACCACTATTACTTTTTCGGAATAACGAAGTAGTTTTTTCGGTATAGGCTATGATAGTGTAAATCTAGCATATGTGACGAAAAGGGGGAGCATTGCATGAAAAAGAAAGGATTCCCACTAATCCTTTTTTTTCTAGTCGTCATCATGTCGTACCCGAAGACAACAATCGCTAAGAATTATGAGAATGATGCGGTGAAAGTAGATATTTGCATTATTGGGGGTGACAATCATTTTGTCTATAAGATTCCTAAGCATTTACATAAAGATACGCCGTATGTTGAAATGAAAAAAAATATTGAATCTTCCTTAGCAAGTCATTGGAAGATCGGGGATGCTCGTTATGAAGCCCACCAGACAGATGTTGCGTACACTTTTTCAATTAAAGATTTAATTAATGAAAAACAAAATGGTCAAATGAAAGTAGCGATACCATATACTTTTTTAGTAGGGATGTTTGGTGAAAATGATGCCATTCAATTACGCATTTTGGCTAGCAAATTAATCGACTGGAAAGACAATTCAAAAGATTGGGCAACTCTTGGCATTGTGGCACCGCCCACATATTTTAGTGAACAAGAATATGTTTATGAGGGAGAGGTCAACGAGCTTCTACAGCAGCGGGTAGGACATTTTAATGGCACGGTTATGAAAGGGCAAATGGTACTACAAAGTATTATATATTTTAGCTTTATTATCGCGCAGCTTATTGCTTGTATAATTTTATCGAGGCGTTTAAAAAAGAGAGTTATTGAAGATCCAGAAAACATGCATCAGTTCCGAAAGCTCAACTATCTGTACCAAATCATTCCGTTAATGATTATCGGAGTTCAAATTGTTTTTCTTTTCATGTCAGGGTTACTGACTGCATTTGGTCTCTATTTCTCCCCAGGGATTGATCTCATACTTATCATTGGACCTATTTTATTTAATATTATTTTGTTGCCAATGTTTTTTGTCACAATTGAGAGTGAAATCTCAAAAGAGCTGGAAAGTAATCCCTTTGGTTCTGACATGTAAATATTGTTTTTATTTTTGGGCGTCCCAATGTAGTTATTAGATGTTATAATGGTCAACAGCATACTTGAAGGGGCTGATTATTAACATGGCGCATCCAGAAATCGCGTACTTAAATTTACTACAACATATATTAGATAATGGCGTTAAAAAGGAAGATCGTACAGGAACAGGTACATATAGTGTATTTGGCTATCAAATGCGATTTGATTTAAGCAAAGGCTTTCCTCTTTTAACGACGAAACGTGTACCATTCAAACTTGTAGCTAGCGAGCTACTTTGGTTTATCAAAGGGGATACAAATATTCGTTATTTACTGCAAAACAACAATCATATTTGGGATGAATGGGCTTTTAAAAAATGGGTTGAGTCTGATGAATACACAGGTCCCGATATGACAGACTTTGGTCGTCGTTGTTTAGTGGACGAGTCTTTCAATGCTGACTATAAAAAAGAGTTAGCTTCATTTTGTGAGCGTGTTTTAACAGACGATGAATTTGCACGTAAATACGGAGAGCTTGGGAATGTTTATGGAAAGCAGTGGCGTAATTGGACAACATCAACAGGTGAAAGCATCGATCAATTACAAGATGTAATCCATCAAATCAAGCACAATCCAGATTCACGACGCATTATTGTCAATGCATGGAATCCAGAGGATGTTATCAATGCTGGAGCAAAGGGCAGTAAAGCTGCATTACCTCCATGTCATGTGATGTTCCAATTTTATGTCGCAAATGGTAAACTGAGCTGTCAACTAATGCAAAGAAGCCTTGATACATTACTAGGCTGTCCATTTAATATTGCCTCATATGCATTACTGACACATTTAATTGCACATGAATGTGGTTTAGAAGTTGGCGAATTTATTCATAGCATTGGGGATGCTCATATATATGTAAATCACGTGGAACAAGTAAAAGAACAACTTTCACGCGAGCCTAAGGACCTACCAACCTTAAAAATAAATCCAAATAAAACGTCAATCTTCGACATAGAACTCGAAGATCTATCTATTGAGGGCTATGACCCACACCCAACAATTAAAGCACCAATTGCCGTATAAACTGAAACAGCAGCCGTCTTGGCTGCTGTTTTTTAGCGAACTAATAGCGAAGCGGCGGGTAGATTTGTAAGTGCGACGGATAGACTTGTCAAAGTGTTGGGTAGAAGGCTGGAGCGATGGATATACAAGCGGCAAAGTGAAGAGGAAAAGTCAAAGCGACGGATAGAAATGCCGAAGTGACGGAAAGAAGAGTCAAAGCGAAGGATAGAAGACAGAGTGACGGATAGAAATGCCAGATCGACGGAAAGAACCAGCAGAGCGACGGATAAAAATGCCGAAGCGATGGAAAAAAGAATCAAAGCGAAGGATAGAAGACAGAGTGACGGATAGAAATGTCAGAGCGACGGAAAGAACCAGCAGAGCGACGGATAAAAATGCCGAAGCGATGGAAAGAAGAGTCAAAGCGAAGGATGAAGGCAGAGCGACGGATAGAAAGAGCAGATCGACGGATAAAAATGCCGAAGCGATGGAAAGAAGAGTCAAAGCGAAGGATAGAAGGCAGAGTGACGGATAGAAATGCCAGAGCGACGGATAGAACCAGCAGATCGACGGATAAAAATGCCGAAGCGATGGAAAGAAGAGTCAAAAGCGAAGGATAGAAGACAGAGTGACGGATAGAAATGCCAGATCGACGGAAAGAACCAGCAGATCGACGGATAAAAATGCCGAAGCGATGGAAAAAAGAATCAAAGCGAAGGATAGAAGGCAGAGTGACGGATAGAAATGTCAGAGCGACGGAAAGAACCAGCAGATCGACGGATAAAAATGCCGAAGCGATGGAAAGAAGAGTCAAAGCGAAGGATAGAAGGCAGAGCGACGGATAGAAAGAGCAGAGCGACGGATAAAAATGCCGAAGCGATGGAAAGAAGAGTCAAAGCGAAGGATAGAAGACAGAGTGACGGATAGAAATGCCAAAGCGATGGATAGCCCCGCCAGAATCGTGGATAGAAATGCCAAAATGATGGATAGCCCCGCCAGAATCGTGGATAGAAAGGTCAAAATGATGGATAGACCCGCCAAAATCGTGGTTAGAGGAGCAAAAGCGGCGGAAATAACTGCCAAAGCAACAGAAAGAGCCAAATCGGTTAATTTATAGCCGAATTTCTCCAGCAATTAAATGAAGGATGTTAAATTATATGAAATTTTTACCGATATAAGTTTTAATTTGGAAGTCTTATTAAAAATTTAGAGGTGAATGATGTGAGGAGATCATTGATTTTTCAAATAGATGGAAGAGAACGTGAGCAGCGTTTAAGGACAAATTTGTTTGCGAGTATTCCTCAATTAAAAGAGGGATCTGAGCTACCACACATCTCTAGTAAATTAACAGAGGAGCAAATACATAATATGATGCAAGTCATTGAGGAGATTCGCTTGAAACGTTATAAAGAAAGACTATAAATGTAAGCGCATTCTAAGCTATAATAGCTGAGGAGGTGTTTTTAATGAACGTGATTTTTATAGAAGCGTTTTCAGGTACAGAGCTTTTACAAATGGTGTCACATGATGTAGCGGGCATTTTAGCAGCGGTGCAGGGTGAAAGTGTGACGTTTCCGGTTGGCCATTTTAAGTATGAATTTCATAATTTAGATTTTTATGAGGAAAATGGAGAAATACGACAAGAATTAGTCATTTACGTGAAGAAAATATAGTTATTTTATATTGCTCCTTCATTAGAAAAAATTAATACAGGTGTAAATAGAGCAATTTGTTTGCTTTTATTTAAACCTGTAACTATAATGGTTACAACAGGTGGTGATACATATGGTGAACAGTCGATTTTCGGTAGCGATCCATATACTTTCTCTCATTGCAACAACATCTGATAAAAGTCAGCTGACGTCTGAGTATATCGCAGGGAGTGTAAATACAAATCCAGTTGTCGTGCGTCGAATGATCGGTGTGCTAAAAAAAGCGGGCTTGCTAACATCGCAATCAGGTATTGCAGGCTACGACCTATTAGCGGAGCCGAGAGATTTAACGCTATTAGCTATTTACCATGCGATTGATGGACCGGAGCAGCTATTTGCGATTCATGATGAGCCAAATCCAGAATGTACGGTGGGTCGAAAAATCCAACGAACATTGGAGGGTGTTTATACATCTGTCTGGCATGCAATGGAAGAACAACTACAAGCACAAACTTTACAGGATGTGCTAGATCAACTTCGTTAACATCAACGAAGTCGGTCTTTTGTATCTAGCCTGTAACTAAAATGGTTACATTAAAAATAGGAGGAATTATTAATATGAAAATAGCAGTAATTGGTGCAACAGGGAAAGCAGGACAAAAAATTGTAGGGGAAGCACTGCAACGTGGTCATGAAGTAACTGCAATTGTACGCTCGGCTTCAAAAGTAACAGCAAATATTCCTGTAATTGAAAAGGGTGTATTTGATTTATCTCAGGAAGATGTGAAAGGGTTTGACGTAGTCGTAAATGCATTTGGTGCTCCTTTTGGTCAGGAGGAATTACATGTGAAAGCTGGTCGTCATTTAATTGAGATTTTCACTGGTATTAATACAAAATTATTTGTTGTCGGTGGTGCGGGTAGTTTATTTGTAGACCCAGTGAAAACTGTACGCGTAATGGATACTCCAGATTTCCCAGAAATGTTTTACGCGACAGCTAAAAACCAAGGTGAAAATTTACATGACTTACAACAATCAACTATTACTTGGACATTTTTAAGTCCATCTGCTTTCTTTGATTCAGAAGGTCCACGTACAGGTAGCTATACTACAGGAGAAGATCATTTATTAGTAAATGCTGCTGGAGAAAGCTACGTGAGCTATGCAGATTATGCCGTTGCGATGTTAGATGAAATTGAAAATCCAAAGCATGTTAACAACCGTTTTACAGTTTCTTCTAATAAATAATGATTTAGAACGGAACGTATAAAATGGTAGAAGTGTACTTACACATTATTTAAAATTTGCTGAACTAGTACAAACAACTAGTTCAGCTTTTTTATTGAGTTTAATAAAAAATTGGGAATATTTATCTCGCATTGTAATAGTCCGATTGGTGAAGATTAATAATTAGTGAGGGATGAACTACTGTTTCTACACTTTATTTTTACATTTAACCCTTACATAAAACGAGTAAAACTGCTAACTAAAGTAAAAGGATTCAGATTAGCGCTCGGTTTTTAGAGATTAATAATATCTTTTCGCGGAAATTTTCATTTTACAGACAAATGACTGTTTACAATACGGCATTAATTAGCTACTATCAAGTGTGAGGATTACATAAAAGGAGACGACAATTATGTCCACACAACGTATAGAAAAAGACTTTTTAGGTGAACGCGCCTTACCAAGCAATGCTTATTACGGAATTCAGACGCTTCGTGCAACTGAAAATTTCCCGATTACAGGTTATTCAATTCACCCTGCACTTATTAAAGCAATGGGTATTGTAAAAAAAGCAGCTGCTTTGAGTAATATGGAGGTACACCTACTTTCAAAAGAAATCGGAGATGCAATTGTCGAGGCTTCACAAGAAGTTATTGATGGCGAGTGGGATGCTGAATTTATCGTTGACCCAATCCAAGGCGGTGCTGGCACATCTATTAATATGAATGCCAACGAGGTTATCGCCAACCGTGCCTTAGAGATTTTAGGCAAAGAAAAAGGGGACTATAAATCAATTAGCCCAAACAGCCATGTTAATATGTCACAATCAACAAACGATGCTTTCCCTACAGCTATACATATTGCTGTGTTGAATTTGATAGATGAACTACTTCTTACAATGGAAAACATGCAAGCGGTGTTCCACCAAAAAGCGGAGCAATTCGCGCATGTTATTAAAATGGGTCGTACGCATTTACAAGACGCTGTACCGATTCGATTAGGGCAAGAATTTGAAGCTTATTGCCGTGTTATCACTCGTGATATTGCTCGTATTCGCCAAACTCGCCCAAATTTATATGATGTAAATATGGGAGCAACAGCTGTTGGTACAGGATTAAATGCATTCCCTGACTATATTCAATCAGTTGATGTTCATCTTGCCGAAATTTCAGGACTACCGCTTAAAGGCGCTACACACCTGGTGGATGCAACACAAAATACTGATGCATATACAGAAGTATCAGGCGCATTAAAAATCTGTATGATTAATATGTCGAAAATCGCTAATGACCTTCGTTTAATGGCATCTGGTCCACGTGCTGGATTAGGGGAAATCATTTTACCAGCTCGTCAACCTGGATCTTCTATTATGCCAGGGAAAGTAAACCCTGTTATGCCAGAGGTTCTTAACCAAGTGGCATTCCAAGTAATTGGTAATGACCATACGATTTCTTTAGCATCTGAAGCAGGACAATTAGAATTAAACGTTATGGAGCCTGTACTTGTCTTTAACTTAATTCAATCTATTAGCATTATGAATAATGTGTTCCGCGCATTTACACAAAATTGCTTGAAGGATATTGAAGCAAACGAAGACCGCATGAAAGAATATGTGGAAAAAAGCGTTGGTGTGTTAACAGCAGTGAACCCACATATTGGCTATGAGGTAGCTGCACGAATTGCGCGTGAAGCAATTTTATCTGGCCGTTCAATTCGTGAGCTTTGCATTGAAGAAGGCGTACTAACGAAAGAACAATTAGATTTAATTCTAGATCCTTACGAGATGACACATCCTGGTATTGCCGGATCAAGTATTATGAAATTAAAATAATTTATTATGAAGCACTTTGTCTAAGGCAAAGTGCTTTTTTGTTGTTCAAAAATAACATAAGAAATCTCGGTGAATTTTGTGGCACTTTAACTTCTTCCAGCGGGTCGCAGTACAAAGCCGATTCTGGGGGCAATTATGCCGAGGTATAATTTGATTCAGGTGTGTTTTTCATTCCGCGGCAGCTTTCTTCGCTTATATTTTGCTGACGCTACGCTTAACGGAAATCAATCACTAAAGAGTCATACTTTTCGCACAATAGTTTTTCGATAATGCAAAAGCGCTTTCCCTAATACAAAGTGCTTTTGTACTTCTTTATCCTTACAAAAGTTGGGCTTTTTTCTATGAATTTCAGGAGAATTAAACTATAATAGCTACATTGGAATAATATAATAGTTGGGGGAATTTAGTATGAGTTTACGGAAAAGAAGTATAATTTGCTTTTCTACTTTAAATGTTCTGATGGGTGTCATTTTAATTATTGACCTCGCAAATTTAACTTCATTAGAATGGCTATCCACTTTATTAACAATAATGGGAATAACAATTACGTTATCTTGTATTTTCTATGTGAAATTTAAAATTATTAAGCCTATTAGGCAATTAGCAGAATCCGCTCAAGCAATCGCTGATGGAGATTTGCGTACTTCTCCAATTGAAATTAATTCCAATGATGAGATTTCAGACTTAGCTAAAGCATTTTTAGAGATGAAGGAACAATTACATACGATGACCCAAAATATTGCAAGTAGTTCTTCAGATTTATCTACGAGCATTGAGGAGCTATCAGCAAGTACTAATGAAATTACAAATGCAGTTAACGAAGTTGATTCACAAATGGAGAATACGACTGATGGCCTTAAGAAAGCAGCGCAATCTGCAAATGAAAGTGCTATTGCTATGCAGGAAACTGCTGATGGCATTGAACGTATTACCGTGGCAACGCAAGATGTATTTGATCATGCAAAAGAAGCAAATGACATTGCAGGCAACGGTGCGGAAATTTTACACGTGGCTAAAAATCAGATGGAATTCATTTCAACTTCTACTGAAAAAACAAGTGAATTAATGCAGCAATTATCTGGAAAAATGACAGATATCAAATCTATGACAGATATGATTACGGCTATTACGGATCAAACGAATTTGCTTGCATTAAATGCAGCGATTGAAGCGGTACGTGCTGGAGAGCATGGTAAAGGCTTTGCCGTTGTAGCGGAGGAAGTTCGGAAATTGGCAGAGCAATCTAAGCATTCGGCTATTCAAATTGTCGAGCTGGTAGTTGGCATTGAAAGTGATACAAAACAAGTAGCTTCCGCTGTCGAAGAGGACTTGAAAAACGTTCAACAAGGCGTCTATGTCATAGATGAGGCTACAAAGTCGTTTGGTACGATCTCTCAGCATGTTAGTAAAATGACGAACCAGCTAGAGGATATTTCTGCAACGGCAGAAGAGCTTTCAAGTAGCTCGAATGAGGTGACAAAATTAGTATCAACAATCGCAACCGGAATGGATAAATTATCTAATAATACTGAGGTCATTCTGCAGGCAGTTGATGAGCAAAGTGCTTCTATGCAGGCGGTCAACATGGTAGTGTCGGAAGACTTATGTGTACAAGCTGAAAATTTACAAAAGCTTACGCAAAGATTTAGTGGACAATAATTGAAGAAATATACTACTCATTAAACAAAGGCTATTTTGCAGGAATAAATTTTCTGCGAAATAGCCTTTGTTATTTTATATCAAAACCGATGTTACCAAATCGTTTAATAACTTCGAAATTAAACATTAAATAAGCCGAAAAAATCCATTGTTATCGTCAAAAATACTATGCTAACCATAAACACCATTTCAACGAAAGTAGCAATAAAATCTCTTTTATTTTCCGCGTATTTCCATTCCATAAATGTTCGTAACAATTCAGTTGTTATTAAAAAAACAATTAAGATAAACCATGTTTCGAAATACCAAGGAATTCCGAATGTAGCGTTATCAATCATATAATACGAACTAATTAAAAATAAACTCAAAAATATTATTCTTATAGACCAATCTAGTTTTTTATGCCTTTCGTTAATGTGATTATAAGAAAACCATTTCTTTCTTTTGACACCTAACAGCTTTCTAATGACAAATCCAAAAATATTAAATATTAAAACAAGCACCATTAGAAAAAGCATTAGCGTTCCAAATTCGATATTAATAGTATTCAATTTCGTTCACCTCTCAACCTGATAATTTCTTGAGATAGTAGCGCCAGATTATTTATGTACTCTTATTGCTTGAACAATCAATGAAATTCCTATAATACACAAACTCCCTGATAAAACATGAAGGGTTATATTCCATCCTTCACTGACTTTTTGAAAATATTTGATATATAAAGACACGCCATATATGCACATTGTAATACCCCAAAATCCTCTAAGCTTCTTCATATGATTCCATTCCCACCCATTTCTAAACTAACTGAAAATTTTATCTGTATAGAAAGTGTAGCACAGCAGCTTATTATTTGGTAATTAATTGGAGAGTGTGCAACAAACGGAAGTGCCGGATATGCATACACTAGCCATTAGATTAATATTTGAGGGGCAGTTTAACATTTATGTTTATACGTTAACTACATGCCGAGCTTTGAGTTAGCATGCAGACTTATCCGACTGCGGGAGTCTGAGGTAGCTTCAAAATTAAATTTAAAAAAGCAGAAAAAATCCGTTTTTATCATCAAAAATACATGCAAATCATAAACGTTATTTCGGCGATAGTAGCAACAGCTTCTCTTTTGTTTTCTAAGTATTTACATTTAAAAATACTTGAAGCATTTCAGATCCTATTCCCAGTGATGTACTTTAGAGCTTCTGATAGAAGAACAAGAATAAAAAAAGAATTAAGCGCACAGCATGCCATGATGACTTGACTACAGTGATAAAAATAATTACTAGTGAGTAATCGTGAATATTTACCAACAAAATTACATATTATAGAATATATTGGATGCAATTTACATATTTCTTCTGCTGATAGAGAAACAAAAAGCTTTTTTAACAAGAACTTCGTAATATCTGATGAAGAGGTTTACGTAAAATATTTTAATTATTTTTTACTTAAAATAAGTATTGCAAATGAAAAATACTGAATATATAATAATTTTACCATTAGTGGAATAAAATGTATTTTATTTAGTAATTAAGTAAAGTGTAATGAATTTCATTGTAGTTCATTAAAATGATTATGTGTGGAAGTCGATAACTATTTAGATCAAGAAAATTATAATTTATAGTATAAATCTCATAAAATTCGATATATATAGGAGGAATATTATGAAAGTAGCACTTATTAACATGCCATTCGCTTCGATATATAGACCATCAATCGGTTTAAGTTTACTTAAAGCAGGATTAAAGAGAAAAAATATTAATTGTGATATACACTACTTAAATTTGAAGTTTGCAGAATTAATTTCTACAGAATCATATAATTCTATTTCTGAGGGAAGTGTATTTTCTAGTAATGCATTAGCGGGAGAAATTGTTTTTTCTGAGTCATTATTTGGTGAAGATACATTAGACTTATACATTGAAGAAGCAAAAGTTAAATTTAAGCAAAACAAAAATGAAGATTTTGAATTAATTAGAACTGTTAGATCCTATGTAGAAGGGTTTCTTCTTTCTTGTTTAGAAGAAATAGATTGGGATGATTACAATATTATAGGTTTTACTAGCGTTTTTGAACAGAATGTAGCATCACTGAGCTTTGCTAAGAGATTAAAGGAAAAATATCCTGATAAATTTATTATGTTTGGTGGGGCGAATTGTGAAGAAACAATGGGGATGGAGCTTCTTAGACAATTTTCGTTTATCGATGCAATCTGCTCAGGTGAAGGAGATTATTCATTTGTTAACTTTATCTCAGAATGGAATGAAAACGGATTAATCCCTAATGATATAGATGGGGTTTTTTTGCAAAAGGATAAAGAATATATTATGAAAAATAAAAAACGTCCAAGTTCACAGTCAGTAATGAATTTAGATCAATTGCCGATACCTGAATATTCAGATTATTTTGAACAGTTTGTTTCATATAGATATAAAGATCAAGTACAATATGCTCGTTTTCTATTTGAATCATCAAGAGGGTGTTGGTGGGGGCAAAAACACCATTGTGTTTTTTGTGGTCTAAATGGGACGAATTTAAATTTTAGAAGTAAATCTGCAGAGAGAGTCTTAGAAGAATTAATGCTACAAAGTAAAAGGTATAAGAAGTATACATCTAAAGCAACTGCTGTTGATAATATAATCGATATGAACTATTTCAAAAGTTTATTACCATCATTAAAAGATGAAGATATCAATCTAGATATGTTTTATGAGACTAAGGCGAATCTAAAGAAAAGTCAAATCGAACTTTTTAGAGATGCAAATTTCAAAACTATTCAACCTGGAATAGAAAGTTTGCAAACATCGGTATTAAAGCTTATGAACAAAGGCATTTCGATGTTACAGAATATTCAACTTTTAAAATGGTCTAGAGAATATGGTATTTTTCCGATATGGAATATATTGTATGGTTTTCCTGGAGAAAACCAGGAGGAATATAAGAGTATTCATAAAATTATTGAGAAAATCCAACATTTAACTCCTCCTGGTGGTGTATCAAAGATTCGATTGGATCGATTTAGTCCATATTTTAATAACTCTAAAGAAAATGGAATAACAAATGTTAGAGCAATGTGGCCATATAAATATATTTATAGTCAGATAGATCAATCTGGACTTGACAATTTAGCTTACCATTTTGATTTTGACTATTCAAATCCTTGTAATCCAGAAGAGTATACAGTCAGTATGAGAAGAGCTGTATTAGATTGGACAGAAATTCATCCATATAGCGATTTGTTTTATGTTGATAATAGCTACCAGTTAATAATCATGGATCTTAGAGGAAAAAATAATATTCAAACTTATGTACTTAAAGATGAACAACGTCAAATGTTACTTGCATTAGATGGTATATCTACTATAACACGTGTTCATAAAGAAGTAATCAGCGCTGGCTATTCAGTTACTATTGAGGATTTAAATAGTATAATTCTAGATTTTATAAATAAAGGAATTGTTTTAGAGGAAGATGGAAAATTGATTAATATTGTTTTGAATACAAATATTTATAGTCCTAAAAAAGCTTCGCTTATTAGAATAAAAGAATGGAATGAGAATAAGCGCAAGGATGTTTCTAAAGAAGCCGTATTTAATTGAAAGGAGGTGAATGACCATGGCAGAAAAAAAGCAAATTATGTTAACACCAGATGTTTTTAAAGTTAATAATGATGGTGAAGTTATTATTAACAATTCTCAATTAGTTGAGGAAATTGAAAAAGCTACTGATGAAATTGCGGCAGGAGAACAAGGAATTGTAGTTTCTATCTCAGTTAGCGTTTAAGTACTACATATTTGAGTTCGTAGAAAGGGAACAAGTTCCCTTTCTTGAATTCAAATAATATTCATTATATAGGAGGGGTATCTTGTATTACGAGTCCATTTCTAAAGCCATGCTTGAAAATTGTATGAAGGTTGTAGTTAGAAAAACTAAACAATCGCGAAATTTGTCAGTTGGCATGTTTGTAAATCACGGCTCTAAAGATGAAACTATTCATAATAATGGGATATCTCATTTTATAGAGCACATGGCTTTTAGTCATGAAAATATGAATGTTACAGCTAAGCAGATGGTTGGAGACTTATTGGATAATGGTGCTAGATATGAAGCTTATACTGGAAAAGAGATGACAAGATGTTGTATTACATCTCAAACTATCTATGGTAACGACATAATTAAAGCGTTGTCAAATATTGTTAAATTCAGAGATGTTCCTGAAGAACGAATTAAACATGAAAGAGCTATTATCTTGCAAGAAGCCGATACATATTTTGCTTCATCTAAAGTTAAAACAGAGCTTTCAGAGCGTACATTATGGGGAGAGCGTTCATTAGGTTTATTCGTTATAGGAAATCAAGAAAATATATCTAGATTTACTAAAGAGGATATCGAGAGCAGATTTGAAAAATACTATACTCCAAGTAACACACTTATGGTGATCCAAGGGGATGTGGATCCAGATGAAATAATAAATAAAATAGCTACAGAATTTGATTTTTGGAAAAATAATAAAGTTAGTAACCCGCTACCAATGCTTGAAGTATCACCTAGTGTTACAGGTATTGGGAATTCTGATAGAGTTAATTTAACCGTTTCATTTGTTGGCCCATCCTTTCGATCGCGTAAAAAATATGCAATGGCAATTTTATCCGACATTTTAGGCGATGGATTAAAATCACGATTATTTTTAGAACTTAGAGAAAAAAGAGAGCTTGTTTATTCAATATATTCTTATTCACTAAGTTATGGACTGGGTGGTTATTTGGCAATTGATCTTAATTGTCAGAAGGAAAAATTAGATGAATGTTTTAATGTAGTAATGGAGATAGTTAAAGATATTCAGGAAAAGGGGGTAACTATTGAGGAGCTTGAGCGTGCACGAGCTTCGCGTATTACATCAACTTTACAAATTCCGAATGATTCTGTTAGGCATCTTAATACTACAGGAAGATATGCATTATACAATCAAGATTTTTTTGTAGATAATGAAGTCTTTGAGCTTATGAGTATAACTCAGGAAGATGTGCGTGAAATTGCTAATGAGATGTGTGACGAATCTAATATGGCATTATCTGCAGTAGGCACAAATGCTGAGTCATTAATATCCTTACTTTAGAAAGAGGTGAAACTATGTTAAATTCAGCGGATTTTGGAAATAACAAAATGGAATTTCTTGATGCTATATTACATGCTGGGGGTATGGAAGTTTTAAGTATCTTGTCTAACGTTTCAAAAACAGCAACAGAAGTTTCAAAACAAACAGGTATACCTTTGGCGAAAGTAAATTATATTATACAAATGTTGGAAAAAAATGACTTGATTTTTGTTGATTGTACTAAATCAAAAGAAGATTTTGTAGAAAATGCTTATAAAGCTGATGTTAATTCTTTTAGCATCCGATTAAGTAGTAAGAATTCGGATGAAATGGAAAAAATAAAAATGATTAATTTTATGATTGATGAAGTACAAAACGGAATGGTAAATGCAGTTACAGATCAAGCGCCAGCTGAGTTTTCATTAGTTAAAGCTAGAATTCCTAAAACAAAAGTAAAAGAATATATACTTAAGCTTCGTGAACTTGAAGCTGAAATTGATTCACATCAAGAAATTGAAGATGATCCATATACATTTACAGTAGCATTGTTTCAAAATTAAAAATTGAGGTGAGGAAAATGTTAACTTTTTTACAACCTTCTCATATGGAGAATGATCAAATATATAAGTTAAGTTTAAGACCTTTTTATCAAAGGATTAATAATATATTTAATGCAATAGAAAAATCCGGTGAAGTCTCAGTAGACGTTCTGACAATTTTGAAAGAAAGTTTAAATAATCAAGCTTTTTTGACTTCCATCTATAGTCCTGGTTTAAACTATTTTGCTATCGATCTAACAACATATGTTTCAAATGGTTTGAGTTATAAATTAGATGAAACAGACTTAATTAACAAGTTAATGACTTCTGGAAATATTCAAAAATTCATTAGCTACTTTATTTTACCGTGTGCAAAAAATGGGATAGAAATAAAGACAGCTATTCTAAGTTCTTCTGATGGTGTAATTGAAATTCCAGGATTAAACTACGTAATAAAAACACCAGAAAAAAATACTTTTCACTTTATTTCAACCCATGAAAATAAAATTACCTTTAGCAAAGGTACAGAAATTGTTGCAGAAATTCTAATCAATAAATCTAGTTCTTCTTTTTTAAAGAATTCAGAATTTTCTGTTGAAAAAAACAGTATAAATACAATAGACGGCATTTCGCTTACTTTTTCTGATCCTCTAATTAGTAAATGCTTAACAAATAATTTTAGAGTTTTAAATGTAAGAAAAAGTAATGAAGATAATTTGATAAGTAATATTGATTTTACTTTGAATGACCACTTGTATTATAAATCATGTCTAGAATTAATAGCAGAAATTTGGCCAGAGTATTATAAGGAGATAACTAGCCATATCAAATTAATAGCAATTATGGATACAGATGCTTTTGGTGGTTTTACTGCAAATCTACTCCCAGATGCTATTTTCCTGTCTCATCATCCTAATGATTTTTTGTGGGTTACCGAAAATATTGTACATGAATGTGCCCATTCCAGATTAGAACAACTCTTTGTAATTGATCCAGTTGTATTAAATGAACATACAGAGAAATTCAACTCCCCATGGCGTGAAGATCCTCGGCCAATGAAAGGAGTATTTCATGGTGTTTTTGCATTTACTCGAGTAGCTATGTGGTTAGAGAGACTATACAAGATGTATCCTGTAGCAAGTATTTCAGAAAGACTAGAACTAGTATTACAACAGTTAGAACAAGGTATGGCGGTAATTTCCCAATCAGGTAAATTAAGCCCGATTGGTGAACATATTTTTAACGAGGCACGAAGCATTGTTTATAAGAACAAAAAATTAGAAGAAACAACATAAGATGTGAATTAAAATGTTTTAAAATTATACGTCTAAAACTTGAGTCTTTTAGGTAGATAATGATTGTTACAAAGTAATATTTTTATAGGGGGTAATTAATGTCTAAAACAGCCCTTGAATCAAAATTAAGTAAAGACATCGTTGATTGTGATGAAAAAAAAGACAGTTATAAAGCCCTTTTTGCGATTAAAAATTATAGTTTGTTAATAGTTGGTCAGCTTGTTTCTGCAATAGGAGATGGTGTATACGCTTTAACCTTAATATGGACCATGAAAGTATTAACAGGCTCTGCTATACTAATGTCTTTCGTATTAGCAGCAGAGATTATACCTACTATAATTTTTGGTATATTCGCTGGAGTATTGGTTGATAGAGGAAATCAAAAAAAATACATGCTTATCGCAGATATTTTTCGTGGACTTGTAATATTATTGATAGCTTTACTATTAATCGGGAGTTATTTAAGTCCATGGATGTTAATTGTTGCAACAATTATAACTTCCTCATTTAATGCCTTTTTCTCTCCTGCCAAAACAGTTGCAATTAGAAAAATTGTTCCAGACCATTTGATGGCTCGTGCTCAGAGCCTTTCTGCAACAATTCAAACAATAGTTGGATTGTTAGCGCCAGCTATAGCTGGAGTTCTAATAGTTTATAGCCTTTCAACTGCCTTTATATTTAACGCAGCAACGTTTTTTATTTCTTTGATATGTATCGCTCTCATTAAGCAAAAATCCTTAACAGAAAAATCTGAAACAAAATTAAATATCAAGAACTTTTCTGTTGATTTAAAAACAGGACTAAAAACAATTATTTCTGTTCCTATATTAAGAGGCATGATAATTTACTTAGTATTAATTAATTTTATGTTAGCTCCAGTGTCAATACTATTCCCAATGTTTGTGAAAAACGCCTCTGAGTTAGCCATTGTACAGATAGCTTTCGCAATAGGCATACTAATCGGCTCTATTGCTATAAACTTCTTTAGTAAAACAAAAAAAATAATACCAATGATAGTGGGTTTAACTTTATTATTAGGTGCATTTGCTGCCCTTGCTTTTGTAGACAATATTGTGGTAGTAACACTATTAGTATCTATTGTAGGTCTAGGAAGTATTTCTGCAAGTATTGTCTTACAAACTTTATTTATGATTAAAGTACCTAGAGAAGTGCTTGGTAGATCGCAAAGTACGATGCGTGTATTACTCGAATCAAGTAAACCAATTTCTTTATTGTTAACCGGAACCCTTTTGGTGCATTTTTCAATCAGTAATCTATTTTTAGGAATAGCAATATTTGGAGGTATTGTTGTTTTGCTTATGGTTTTAGATCCTGCGATTCGTAAGGACAGCAATTAATAGTTCACAATTCTTTTTACGTGGCAGTAGTAAAGAATAGCTTTTTAAAATAGCCATAACGGTGCACCCATAAATCACCTTCATTAGACTATCTTTCTTATGAATTCTCGTAACGAAAGGTAGCCTATTTTTTTTGGAATTCAGTCTTCAACGCAGTTGCTTAAGAAATAGTGTTTCACCTACTTATATTATTTTTTAAGTTATAATGGAATAAATGTTTGTAATTTCCTAATCGCTAACGTACTCTTGAAGAGAACCTACATTTAGTACTTATTATTCATTTTCATGTTTTTGCTATCTGTATTAAATAAATTGATGGTTCCATTTCAACAGTATAATAACCTCCTAAATTCCAATTGAAAATCTCATAAAGAAGGGTAGTGGAACATGAATGGGCATAAATTTTAATAGTTTTCTTAAAGAAGAATTGTCAGTAATCGATATTCAGACAGCTATGGTACAAGGTGATATAACGTCAAAAGAATTAACTATGTATTATTTACACAGAATTGCTAAGTATGATCAAGGCGGACAGAAAATTAATTCTATTCTTGAAATTAATCCTGAGGCAATCTTTATTGCTGAAGCATTAGATGAGGAAAGACTAACAAAAGGGGCTAGAGGGCCTCTACACGGAATTCCAGTAGTTTTAAAAGACAATATCGAAACGAAAGATTTTATGCATACTAGTGCAGGCGTACTAGCACTGGAAAATTATTTAGCTAAGCAAGATGCATTTCTAGTAAAAAAGCTCCGTGAAGCAGGGGCAGTTATTTTAGGGAAAACAAATATGACTGAATTAGCAAACGGTATGTCGAGTACGATGTGGGCAGGCTATAGTTCTCGAGGTGGACAAACACTTAATCCTTATGGTGATCCAGAACTTTTTGTGGGAGGATCTAGCTCAGGATCAGCAGTAGCAGTTGCATCGAACTTTTCTGTTTTATCAATTGGGACTGAAACAGACGCCTCAATTTTAAGTCCTGCAATTCAAAATTCAGTAGTCGGCTTAAAACCGACTATTGGGCTCATTAGTCGACAAGGCATTATTCCGTTTACATACTCTCAAGACACAGCAGGGCCAATGGCTAGAACAGTAACAGATGCAGCTATTTTATTGGGAGTATTAACAGGAGTAGATCAAGACGACGTCGCTACATATAAAAGTGAAAGAAGGTTGTATAAGGATTACACCCCTTTTTTAGATGCAACAGGATTAAATGGCGCTAGAATTGGTGTTTATAATAATGCCTCAAAAGCTTATTATGACTCAGGGGAATATGATGAAGCACTTTTTCATAATGCAATTCAGATTTTAAAAGAGCAAGGAGCCGTTACTATTGAAGGCATTGAAATCCCTTCTTTTCATCGAGACTGGAAATGGGGAGTGATGCAATACGAATTAAAGCATAGTTTAAATAATTTCCTAGTCAATCTGCCTTCCCACATGCCTATGCATTCTATCTCTGAGTTAATTCAATTCAATAAACGATCAAAAGGAAAGTCGTTAAAATATGGGCAAGATAAATTAGAATCGAGAGAGAATTTACCAAACACGTTAAGAGATTCTGACTATTTAATTGCAAAACTAGAGGATTTGTATTTTTCTCAAGAACAAGGAATCGACTATACATTAAAAAAATATGACTTAGATGCGATTATCTTTCCATCCTATATAGGTTCGACAATTAGTGCGAAAGCTGGATATCCGTCTATTGCCGTCCCAGCAGGGTATATGGAAAATGGGAGGCCGTTTGGCATAACTTTCGCAGGAACTGCATTTAGTGAAGATGTACTTATAAAACTTGCATTTTCATTTGAACAAGCAACTAAATTACGAAAAGCTCCGAAGTTGTATTAAGATTCTCTGGGAAGTGGTAAGGAGAAATGTAGTGACGATCATTAGAAAGAATACCTGCCTATGGGTATTCACCGTAAATTTCCTTTTGGCAACAAGCTCTACCAAATCGCCACTTTACCGCCCGAACAACGCGAGTAAACGCACACAATCCCGTCAACAGTAGAGACTAAATCAGTTAATGAAAAACGGTATTTGTTGCAACATTGACCAAAATAAAACTAGAGGCGGCTACAAACGTCTCTAGTCATTTTTTAATATTAATTTTCGTGATTTAACATCATAAATTTCATAACCGATTTCAAAGATATGGTCTTTTGTAACTGTCACCTTACAATAGTAAGGAATTGACTTACCATAAGCATCAAGTGAAGGGATTTCCGAAAAGTAATATTGTTCATTGGTATCAATCATGTTAAAGGTTGCTTCTGCAGAGCGCCCGGATGAAGAAACTTCAATCGTACAATTCCCACTAATAACATCATAATCTTTTTGAATAAAATATTTTAGACTTGGTAGAGTAACTACTAACAAAAAAATACCAAATAAAAATCCAAAAACAGTCTTAACTACATTTAAAAACGGATATTCTTTCTCGACATACATAAAAATAAAAACTATAACTGACATGATAACAAATAAAAATCCTAAAACGAGTATAAAGTAATACAATTGTTCACTTCCTATGTATATCTATTAAATATTTGCTTGTAGCTAGATTAAAATCTGACACTATAATATTTTATCGTTATATTCTTAACAAGGTAAACAGGATTATTATTCCATTAAATATTATTAAAGAGGTCCGAAAACGGGATATTGTTCGTGTACAGATAGTAGGGGAGTTTAGCCCCTTCATTTCGCCTTTATAAAAATCTTTAGTTTTGAATTTTTAGGTGGAATTGGAGGTCATATGGAATCCAATGAAGCGAAGTAATTATAGTGTGGCATAAAGAAAACATTTTAACGCAATGTTAGGGCAACATATAATTTAACGGAAGAACAAGTGAGCTCAATCGTAATAGCTATGAGAAAAAGAGTTGTGATTTTTACGACTAAGGTTGGCGGTGATTTACGTTACAATGTTCGTGAAGTAAGTGTGATAAAGCTCGTCCGTGCTCGTCCGTAATCGAATGTAACAGAATTATTTACTAGAAGATGCGTGTGATTTAGCAGTATTTACGCATTATAGGAAAGAAGATAACATGAAGAAAAAGAATAAGTAACTGGAATATATTGTGTTATTTGACTTTGGAAATACACTCCTATACAATTGGTTTTAATTAATCCAAAAGGAATGTAGAGTATACTAGATTCCTTTGACAACTGAATAGCGTGAAGTAATAGGTGTAAATTGCGTGCAATTTACTTAAAAGGGAAGTCGGTGCAAATCCGACACTGTCCCGCAACTGTAAATGTGAGTGACTTTTCATAGACCACTGTTTAACGATGGGAAGGCGAAAAGTAGCGATGACCATAAGTCAGGATACCTGCCTATTATGAGTACACACCATAACCCTACGAGGAATAGGAGGTGGCATGTTGACAAAACAGAATGCTCTGTTCGTCACTGTACGTCAAACGCCCAGAATAAATGAAGGTATTGGCTATCAGGCTAATTTCCCCATATTCGGGCATTGTTTGACATTATATGATGAACGAAAAAGATAAATTGAAGGATTTCCTCGCTTAAATAGGAAATCCTTTTTTTACTGATGACTTCCGTTTTGAAAATATGTACGAAAAGAGGATGCAGTATGACGAATATTCATGTATATACAGCACAAAAATCGCAGAATTTAGATTTAGATATGAAAATTTGTAAGCAGCCACGCACTGAAGTTACTAAGAAAGCTACAACAAGAATGGTTATAGAATCACTTGTTGATCAATTAATAGCTAGCAATCTTATTAGTAATGAACGATTATTTGAGCAAATTTTATATAACAAAGATATTATTTGGATTCAAAATGAAAATATTAATGGACATCTTTTTGCAAAGGCCGATATTACAGATCAACTTAAAACAAAAACAAATGGTTTTATGATGTATATGCCGACAAATCCGATTGTGTATGAGGTGAATGGTGAGCACTATCATTTAATTACACGCATTGATTCAACTCGTGCAAAACCAAATTTAGAGCGACTTTCTCAGGCTCCTAAGCCAATATTAAGTGCTGCTCGGGTCAATGATTTATTGTGCTCGATCGTAATGCGTTTTTATGAAATATATTTAGTGGATTTATCTCAGGTAGCTCATAAAGACAAACGACTGATTAATTTTGTAGAGCGAGAGTATCATCAATTTATAGAAGGTGTGAAGGAACTTAATGATTATCATTTAAACTGGCATCCACGAGGTAACGGTCATGAACTATTGCTTGAATTAATTGATAATTTGCAACTTTTGAGAAGCCGGCCGGGCAAGATTTTAATTGATTTCTCAAATTCTCATAATTACAGTGTAGTGGAGCCTTCATATCCCATTTTTAAACAAGCACAGAAAACAGTACAAGTTTTATAAAAATATTCGAGCGGGATGAAGATGAATACCCTCGAATTGGGGTGGAATACCCGCGGAAGCAGGTCGAATACCCGTGGAAGCAAGGCGAATACCGCGAAAGGAAATAGAATACCCACGAAACATAAAAAACAGGACAATGATATAAATTCATGTCCTGTTTTTATAATTTCAGTCAATACAATGCATAGCTGCTTCTGCCTCTTGCCATGGAACGGAGTAGCCCTTGCCTTTTGCACAAAAAATACTAGAAGAAGTATATTCGGGATCGGCGTTCTTATCGTAGCCAATTTGCGCAATGATGTCTTCTGTATTGTGACACACATCATAACCATCGAATTGTAGAGAAAGTACGCCCTTACCATTGGTGTAGGCGGCAAAAGTTGTACTGTAGCTCATAAATGTTGCGACGGGGGCTCGACCGGTTAAGATCGCATCATGTTCAGTTAAGATTGGCGCGTCAAATGTGCCAGCAGCTTGTTGAATATCGGTCATCATGCGGCCGATAAAATCACTAGGGGCTTTTAGTTTAAAGCGGTAATACGGTTCTAGTAATACATTTTCTGTTTGCTCTAGCCCTTGCCGTAATGCTCGGAATGTTGCCTCACGGAAGTCGCCACCATCAGTATGTTTAATATGTGCGCGTCCCGTTAAAAGAGTGAAGCGAATATCTGTCACGGGGAATCCGGTTAACAGCCCATGATGATCGCGCTCGAATAAATGTTTTTCAATGAGTCGTTGATGCCCGACCGATAAATCATCCGCGTGACATGCATTGACAAATGTATTGCCAGTACCGCGTGTATTAGGCTCCATAAATAAATGTACTTCTGCATAATGCTTTAATGGCTCAAAATGACCATAGCCCGTCACCATTGTTGCGATTGTTTCCATATACAAAATCTGTGGTTCGCTAAATGAAATGTCTAGCGAGAAGCGTTTGTTTAGCACGTCGATCAGAACTTCGAGTTGGATGACACCCATAATATGTACATGAATTTCTTGAAATTTTTCATGCCACAGCACACGTAAAGATGGTTCTTCTGCTTCAAGTGTGCGGAAAATTTTTAATACTTCCTTTATATGTTGATCGCCTTCATATTGTACTTTTGCCTGTAAAGTCGGTACTAATTCATAGGGCTTCGGGTTACTTGAATAACCAATGATATCTCCGATGTTTCCCTCGCTAATCCCTTTAACTGCGAAAATCTCTCCAGCTTCTACTTCTTGAGCGGTATCATAACGGCTACCATTGTATAGGCGAATTTCAGTCACTTTTTCTGTTGCATCTCCAAAGAAAAATTCATCTCTCACATGCAATGTGCCCTGCAATGCCTTTAAAAAAGTTAAGCGTTGATGTCCATCATGACGAATTTTAAACACCTCACCTTGGAACGGGGCATCATTAAGAAAATTTGTTTCTGTAAGTAGGGGAAGCTGAGCTAGAAATTCTTTTATCCCAATATCTTTCAAGGCAGAGCCAGAAAAACATAGAAAGGCCTTTTCCTGTTTAACCATTGTTTGTAAATGAGTAAGGGAGCTAGAGCTATCCAATGTCTCATTAAGAAAAGCATCCAGAAGCTGTTCATCACGTTCAGCGATCCACTCCATTATGTGAGTTGATACAAAGTCGGGGCGGAGCGGTTCATCTACGAACAGTACATCCTCAGAGCAATCCTTTTGAAGCTGTGCCATAACGGTTTCAACATCTGCACCTTCACGGTCAATTTTATTGATAAAGAAAAAGGTTGGGACGTGATATTGGCGTAAAAGTTGCCACACTGTTTCGGTATGACCTTGTAGTCCTTCAACTGCACTAACAATTATAATGGCATAATCCATAACCCGAATGGCACGTTCCATTTCCGGCGAGAAATCGACGTGTCCAGGTGTATCAATTAACGTATATGTATCGTTTCCAATCGTCATGCGACCTTGCTCCGCAAAAATCGTAATGCCCCGCTGACGCTCCAGTTCATGGTTGTCTAGAAATGTATCCTGGTGATCCACTCGTCCACGGGCTTGAATACTGTTTGTATGAAAAAGCAACTGCTCAGAAAATGTTGTTTTTCCTGCATCTACGTGTGCGAGTACTCCAATTGTTACATGCATAAAAAATCCTCGTTTCTATTAATTCATTTATCAACATTGTAACAGAATTGGAATGAAAAATATTTCGTTTAAAAATCGTTAGTGTTTATGTCGGAATAGTGTTAATATATTTATGATTATAATTTTTTAATATTTTCGGAGATTGTGAATCTGCTAATCTTTCGATATCAATTACAATTAAATAAAAACGACGTATTGGTGCAAATGATTTTGTCATTTGCTTAAAAGGGAAATCGGTGCAAATCCGATGCTGTCCCGCAACTGTAAATGGGGAGTCTATACGAGATGCCACTGTAGCAACACTATGGGAAGGCGTATAGATGATGAACCTAAGCCAGGATACCTGCCAATATATATTTTTTACTTAAACCACGAGGATGGAGATAGTGAACGGTTGAAGAACCTTTCTTTCGCTATGCTAACCTCTTGGAAACAAGGGGATTTTTTTATGCCCTTTTCTAGAAACCTAACTCGGGAGCAAAGAAGTCTAATGATTTCTTTTTATATATTTAACAACAAAGGAGAAGAGGACATGAAGAAATGGAAGCACGTATGGCTTGTCTTTGTAATAGCATTGATCGCTGTACTAGGCGCGTGTAACGCAAAGGACAAACCAGAATCTGCAGCAAAAGGTGAGAAGGTAGAGCCATCACAAGCTGCAACGACAGAAATAACAATTGAAAATAATGGAACAACACAAGTATATAAAGAAGCACCGAAAAAAGCGATTAGCTTAAATCAACACGTAACAGAAATTATGTTGGCTTTAGGTTTAGAAGATTCAATGGTAGGGACTGCATACTTAGATGATAAAATTTATGAGCCTCTACAAGCTGCCTACGATAAAGTACCTGTATTAGCTGAACAGTATCCCACAAAGGAGCAGGTTATTAATGCTGAGGCAGACTTTTTATACGGTGGTTGGAAAAGTGCCTTTGGAGAGAAAGGTGTCGGTACACCTGAAGAACTTGAGGCATTAGGGATTCACACATATTTACATACTGCCTCAAATATGACGAAACCTACTTTAGATGATATTTTCACAGATATTCGAAATATAGCGAAAATTTTCCGCGTTGAGGATCGTGGTGAAGTTTTAATCGAGAAAATGACAAAAGATGTAGATGAAGTACGTGCAAAATTACCACAAGAAGGGAAAGAACTGCGCGTATTAGTGTTTGATAGTGGTGATAAAGATGTCTTTACTGCTGGACAAAACTTTATGAACGAGCTTGTAACGATGGCTGGCGGTAAAAATATTTTTGGTGATGTTGAATCCGGTTGGACTACGGTATCTAAAGAGGATGTAGTAGAACGAAATCCAGAAGTTGTTGTTGTCGTTGATTACGGTGAAACAACGGCGGGAGAAAAAATAAATTTCTTAAAAAATGATCCAGCCTTAAAAGAAACGGAAGCAGTAAAAAATGAACGATTTGTAATCTTACCGCTTTCTGCTGCGTCAGAAGGAGTTCGTGCTGCAGAAGCCATTCAAGTATTAGCAAAAGGCTTCTATCCTGATAGCTTTAAAAACTAAAAAAATCTGGGCTAGCGTTTTGCTAGCTCCTTTTTCATAAGGAGAAGTATTTATGAACGCATTCCGTACGAATATACCGGACAAAACCTTTGAAAAGCTAAACAGTAATGGAGATTTTACACGTCTTGCCATAAGCCCAGGTATTATTAATAAGCATTACACTCCCTTACAATTTCAAACAATAGCGAAGGTTGTAGGGGAAATAGGTGCAATCAAATACTCAGCCTCTTACAGCATATTATTATCTATTCCAACAGTAGATGTAGCAAATACTATTGAGGAGTTAGAAGAGGCTGGTCTGTATGTGGCAAAGCAAGGGCCGATTGTGTCGATGAAGGCTTGTGACTTTTGTGATGGTGATAAGATGGAGGCAGCACCGATTACTGAACAGCTATATCATTCAATAGAAGGAATAACAGTCCCTACAAGATTACGCTTAAACGTCAATGGCTGTGCCTCTGCCTGTTATAATGCGGTGTATGATGACATTGGGCTTGTTTATCAAAAGGAAAGCTTTGATGTCTATTTAGGGGCAGTACCAATGGGAGCGAATGCACAAGCTGGAGCTCTGTTTGCAAAAAGGGTAGGAGTGGAGCATATTGAAGATTTTTTAGGGCAAATCATTGAACTCTATAAGGAACACGCTCGTCCGAAGGAACCTTTTTATAAATTTTATCGCAGAACTAACTCTGCTGATTATTGGGAAGTGTTAAAAAGTAAGACTTAATCTAATACTCATTGTCATAACTGGAGCGTGTTTTTCGTTCCGACTGAACGCTTTCGGGAGTAAGCTGACCCGTTTCATATGATAATAGCGGGGAGTGTTTTATCATTAATATCTCGTTCTGCTTTAATGAAATGCCTACAATCATAAACTGTAGGCATTTCACTTTCAACTGTATGGATTCATAACTATAATTTTCGGATTTTTCTGAAAAAATAATGACAATTTAACTATGTCATGATATGGTAGTTGAGAAAACGTTTTCGTAAAACGTTTTCTTAAAGAATGATCTTATAGTAATAGTAGGTGAAGGTTATGAAACGATGGACTATTAAAGATATTGCGAAAAAAGCGGGTGTTTCCATTACCACTGTTTCACGAGTGTTGAATGAAAAAGAGGAGGGAATGTCCCTAAAGACACGTGAGAAGGTACTTAAAGTAATGGAGGAGGTCGATTTCCAGCCTAACCAATTTGCTCGTGGTCTAGTTACGAAGCGATCAAAAATATTTGGATTAATTATTCCTAATATTTCGAATCCGTATTTCCCTGAATTATGTCGGGGGGTGGAAGATGAAGCGAATGAAAGAGAATATAGTTTAATCATCTGTAATTCTGATGATCAATCTGATAAAGAAAAGCGATATTTACGACTATTAGAAGAACAACAAGTAGATGGTATTATTTTTTCGGCAAAAGATTATTTGGAGCCATCGGATGAAGAGCAATTATCACGTGCAAAAATTCCTTTTGTGCTCGTCGATAGGGGAAAGGATGAAAAAAAACATTCCAGTGTCTTTTTAGATAATGATAAAGGTGGATATTTAGCTGGAAAACATTTAGTAGAATTGGGACATAAAAAGATAGCATGCATGATTGGACCGAGGTCTATTTCTTTGTCTAATGAACGTTTAGAAGGTTTCAAAAGAGCACTTTCAGAATCAGGTGTTGAACTTTTGCCTTCACATATTATTGAAGGGAATTTTCAAATGGAAATGGCGTACCAAAAGTCCAAAGATCTCCTTATGAAAAAAGAAGTGACAGCTATTTTTGCCTTTAATGATGTAATGGCATTCGGTGTTTACCGAATGGCTCACGAGTTAGGTATTCATATACCAACTGATCTATCAATCGTAGGCTTTGACGATATTCCATTAGTATCCGCTTTAATACCTAAGCTAACTACAATTCGTCAGGATACTTATTTAATGGGTCGGGAGGCTGTAAAACTTTTAATACAAAAACTAGAAAATAACGAAACGACATCTGTTATGTTTAATCCAACTCTGGTAGTACGAGAAAGTAGTGCATCACCAAATCTATGCTTATCATAATAAACAACAAGAAATATAGATTAACTAGAGGAGTGAATTTGATGGGGAAAATACCAGTAATTATTGATTGTGACCCGGGGATTGACGATGTAATGGCGTTATTATTAGCTTTTTCTCGAGAGGATTTGGATATTAAGTTAATTACAACCGAACCAGGAAATCAAACACAAGATAAAACGGTCTACAATGCTAGAGCCTTCACAAGCTACATGAAACAAAATATTGAGATTGCAAGAGGATTGGATGTTCCTTTCTTCCATAAACTTGAGGTTGCTGATGATGTTCATGGGGAAAGTGGGTTAGGAGAAGTCATTTTACCGGAGCCGGATTTACTTGAAAGTGATAGAACGGCCATTAATGCTTTAGTAGATGTTTTAACTGAAAGTGAGGAACCAATCGTATTAATCGCAACGGGCCCACTTACAAATATCGGAGCATTGCTGCTTGCTCATCCAGAAGTAAAAGAAAAAATCAGCTATATTTCGTATATGGGTGGTGCAGCTGTAGCTGGCAATATGAGTCCTTTTGCAGAATTTAATGTATATGTTGATCCGCATGCAGCCGATATCGTTTTTCGTTCAGGAATTCCTATTATCATGAGCGGACTCGATGTTACTCATAAAGCGTATGTCAATATGGAAGAGTTAAATCAAATTGAAAGCATGGAGACAGATTTATCACAAAAAATTGGCGCAATGCTTCGCTTCTATATTCAAAATGCAAAAAATAATGATTTCCAAGAAACTGATTTTGAAAATGAGTTTCGTTTGCATGATCTTTGTGCTGTGTCATATGTTGTCACACCTGAACTTTTTGAAGGGGAAGATTGTTTTGTAGCTGTAGAAACAGAAGGGCGCCATACTGCTGGTGCGACTGTTGTAGATTACATGCACCGTTCCGGAAAACCGCATAATGTAAAAGTATTACATTCGGTAAATCGTGAGGCTTTTGTTAATCAATTTATGGAAGCGATTGCAAAAATGGGCCGTCAAATCGGTCAATAATTAAAAAAGGTGGGAAACCAAGATGAAACGTAGTTTTAAAGATGACTTTAATATGATGTCTATGCTTCTTATTCCAATTGGTGTAGCAGTGAATATTGTCGGTTTTCAAATTGCTAACGTTTTAAGGCTCCCTATTTTTCTTGATACGATTGGAACCATTTTGATCGGGGTTGTTGCTGGTCCTTGGGTTGCTTTACTTGCTGGATTGATTACAAACCTTATAAATGGTATTTTCAATCCTACGTATTTCCCGTATGCCATTACATCTGTGGCGATTGGGTTAGGTGTAGGATACTTGTCTAAAGGAGGAATGTTTAAAAATATTCCTAAAACGATTATTTCCGGTATTGTGATTACATTCATTGCTGTTATTGTCTCTGCTCCAATTACGGTGTTAGTTTTTGGAGGAGCTACTGGAGGTACAGGATCTATTCTTACTGCTACATTCCTTGCTTCAGGACAAAAAATTTGGAGTGCCGTATTCGCCTCATCCTTTATTTTTGAAATTGCGGACAAAGTAGTATCAGCTCTAATCGTTTACTTTATTGTAAGAAAAATGTCTGATCGCTATTTATCAAAAATGAATTACGGGACTTTATATATGAAACGTGAAAGCAGATAATTGAACTCTTTCCGTTCTGCCTGAGCGGAAAGATCTACTTTTTCTGAGGAGGGTTCGACTTGCAGAAAAAATTCATTCAGCAGCTACATCCAATGACTAAATTCTTCTTTGCATTGCTTATAGCTACTGCCGTTCTTATTATTCCCGGGTTTAAATTCTCATTTTTAGTTTTTCCAATTTTACTTCTCATAGCTATCGCTGCAGGCATTGCGAAAGAGTTTTTGGGAACTGTCGTGAAGGCTTTGTTATTTTTATTAATCATCGTTTTCTTCATGCAGCTCTTGTTCTATCCAGGTGATCATGTGATGGGACAATGGGGAATATTCAAGTGGACTGAAGAGGGTTTGAATTACGGATTAACGCTTACTTCTCGTATTCTGACGATGGGATCTGCTTTCATATTATTTTTCCGTTTAACAGAGGTTCGTGATTTTGTAAAATCGCTAGAAGACGTAGGTCTCCCACCAATGGGAGCGTATGTTGTTCTATCAACATTGCAAATTATTCCAGAAATGCGACGCCATGCGAACACAATTATGGATGCCCAAAAAACACGTGGGGTTGAAACGGAAGGGTCGTTGTTAACGAGAGCGAAAGCATTTATCCCAACCTTAACTCCTCTTATATTATCGTCAATATCAAGTACTGAAGAACGAGCAATTACTTTAGAATCGAGAGCGTTTTCTGCTCCAACAAAGAAGACTAGTTTGCATAAGCTGACAAAAAGTACAGCTGATCGAATTCTACCATTCGTCTACATTATTGTTTTAATAGGATTGGTGTTATGGAGGGTCCTCATATGAATTCTATCATTGAAATGAAAAATGTCTCATATCGATATCCAGTTAGTGATGTTTGGAATATAAAAAATGTGTCTTTTACAATTGAAAAGGGGAAATTTACAGCCATTATTGGCAATAATGGTTCTGGTAAAACGACCCTTTGTAATATCATACGAGGTTTCATTCCGCACTTTTATAAGGGAGACCTTGAAGGTGACGTTATGGTCGATGATAAAAGAATAGTAGAATACCAATTAGGACAATTAGGTGCCAAAATTGGATATGTCTTTCAAAATCCTTTCATCCAAGTATCTGGTGTAAAAGATACTGTCTTTGATGAGGTAGCGTATGGGCTAGAAAATTTAGGTGTAGAAGAAGATGAAATTATAGATAGAGTAAATGAAATTTTAAAGCTTATTCAAATCGAGCATTTACGAGAAAAACATCCGATGGGGCTTTCGGGTGGTCAACGTCAACGTGTTGCACTTGCTTCAATCATCGTAATGAATCCCGATATTCTTGTCATTGACGAGCCAACATCTCAGTTAGATCCAATTGGAACGGAGCATGTATTTGATATCATTCGTTTCATGAAAGAACAGGGAAAAACAATTATCCTAGTCGAACATAAAATGGACTTAATTGCTGAATATGCAGACAATCTAATAGTCCTCAACAATGGAGAAATTGTATTACAAGGTCCAACGCGAGAAGTTTTTGCTGACCCGCGCTATGGAGAATATAACATTCAATATCCTCATGTAACCGAGGTCGCTCTAAATTTACAAAAAAACGGTGTTACATTAAAATATGTTCCAATTCGCGATGAGGAATTGTCGGAAAGCATAAGTTGGGCAAGCGTAGAGGAGCGTGCTTATGACTGAACTACAATTGAAAAACGTTAGTTTCGCTTATCCCGATGGAACAAAAGCATTAGAAAATTTGACACTTACTGTTCCTGCTGGCCAACGCTTAGCTATTATTGGACAAAATGGTGCTGGAAAAACCACAGCAGTAAAATTAATGAACGGTCTTTTAAAGCCAACAGAAGGTGAGGTATATGTTGGGAATTGGCATACAAAAGACTATACGACAGCTCAAGTATCTCGAAAGGTTGGCTATGTATTTCAAAACCCGGACGATCAAATTTTCCATAATAATGTGGAATTGGAAGTACAGTTTGGACCTAAAAATATGGGTTTTGATTCAGAACGTGTATCCATGCTAACAGATTGGGCTATTGAATTATGCGGAATTAGTAATGTTTCTCACGAAAATCCTTATAACCTCCCATATTCTGTACGTAAATTCGTTACTATTGCTTCCGTTTTGGCAATGGATTCAGATGTAATTATTTTAGATGAGCCGACAGCTGGACAGGATCGGATTGGATTAGAATTATTAAGTAAGTTGTTAGACGAATTGGAGGGAAAAGGAAAGACTGTTATAGCAATTACGCACGATATGGAATTTGTAACTGATTATTTCTCTCGAATTGTTGTAATGGCAAATCGTAAAATTATTGCAGATGATGTGTCAGAACATATTTTTTATAATCATGCGATATTAGAAGAAAGTATGCTGAAACCGCCTGCAGTAGCTAGAATGGCCAACTTATTGGGCTTGGAGAAAGGTATTTTAACAAAAGGCCAATTATTATCCGTATTAAAGAAAAGAGATTTTAACTTCTTTTAGCAGAAGTCTCCCACCTCGATAGGTGATGAGATGAAAGCGGATTTAAGCTACTTTTCGGCGGGTGTCCAAACATCCGCTGAAATAGAGGAACTCAGTCTAAGAACGCCACGTCCTGTGGCAACGACTGAGTGACCAACATCTTGTTGGCCCAAAGCCTCAGGAGGATGTCACGGAATCGGAAAGGAGTTTATTAAGGATGTTAGCCTAAAATCATCGCAACGGCTAACTGACCTGCATTGGTAGTGTGTTGCTGTCGCGTCGCTTTCGCACAGACAAAGAGACGTTGCTGTCGCTTCGTTAGCACTACGCTTACGCACAAAAAACATTTGCAGGCCTAAGCGCAAAGCCGATTCCGGACGCAATTACGCCGAGGCATAATTGATGAAAGGGTGATAGCTGGCATGGATATTTCATTAGTCGGAAGCATTAATATAGATCTTGTCTACCGTGTTCCATACATTGTAAATAAAGGTGAAACACTTCACAGTGCGTCTAATAGTGTTCATTTCGGTGGAAAAGGTGCTAATCAGGCAGCAACAGCAAGCCAGCTAGGAGCAAATGTTTATTTAATTGGAAAAATAGGAAAAGATGATTTTGGGGAACAAGCGATAAATAATTTAAAAAATAAAGGCGTTAATGTTGATTCGATTCGGAAGGAAGGAGCTACTGGGCAAGCGATTATCCAAGTGACAGATGACGGTGATAATGCGATCATTTTGTTTTCTGGTGCAAACTTTTTAGTTACTCCTAAACAAATTGAACAGGAAGCAGATATCATTACTTCAAGCGATGTACTCCTTCTTCAGCTTGAAATACCACTTGATGCAGTTGAAAAGGCAGTAGATATCGCATCTCAACATGGAAAAATCATCATCCTTAATCCAGCACCATCTCATGAATTACCAGATTCTTTATTGAAGAATATTACTTTTTTAACACCGAATGAAACAGAACTTGCGCAGTTGACAGGTATTGAAACAACAACGAAAGAAGATATTCGCTCCGCATGTAGGTTATTGTTAGATAAAGGAGTCGGAACGATAGTCGTTACACTTGGATCTAGAGGTTCTTTTTATATGAACCATGGAGAAAGTGGCTGGGTTCAAGCGTTAAGTGTTGATGCGATAGATACTACTGGTGCGGGAGATGCATTTAATGGAGCTTTGGCAGTTGCGCTTTGCAGGAGAGAGTCACTTCGAAATTCGATCGTTTTTGCTACGAAAGTTGCAGCTTTTGTAGTTACTCAAATGGGCGCACAACCATTTATCCCAGATTCATTCTTGGAATAATTATATCCGTATCCGTAGCTCTTTGTAATTATTGCGAAGTAGCTACGTTTTTTAAGATGTATTCTCGCTATTGTAAAATCTTCTCTGGGATAAAAAAACAAATTCTCCTTAAAAGAAGGAATAATACTTAGGGCGTCGAAATATTGTACTAAGTAATGAAATTTCAACACAAAGGGGAAATAAAATATGACATTGAAACAAGGGATAAAACCAGAAGATCTATATCTATTAAAATCAGTGGCAGATCCACAAATATCACCTGACGGAACAGAAGTTGTGTATGTGGAGACGCATATTGATGAGAAGAAAAAGGACTACGTATCTAATTTATTTTACATAAACTTGCATGAAAAAAAGCCTCAGCAATGGACATTTGGTGAAGATAAAACGAATGCACCTGCATGGTCTCCTGATGGTAGTAAAATCGCATTTGTATCAACGAGACATGGCAAGCCACAAATTTTTATGCTTTCTAAAGCAGGTGGGGAAGCGAAACAACTCACTAATTGTAAAAACGGGGCGACATCGCCTACTTGGTCTCCTTGTGGAAAGAACATAGCATTCTCAGTAAAGTTAGGTAAAAATGAAAGCATTTATGATAAAGCTGATAATGATAAGAAAGATGACAAAGAACTAAAACCACTTGAAATAGAAAAGATGAAATATAAATCAGATTCAGCCGGTTTTATTGATATGGAGAAATTTTCTCAAATTGCAATCGTCAATCTGGAATCTGGAGAATTAGAGCTAGTTACGGAAGGTAAACATAATTTACAACTTGGTACATGGTCTCCAAACGGAAAATATCTTTCTTACACAGCTGACTTATCAGAGGATCTAGATTTTTCATTCTTAAATGATATTTACTTATTGGATTTAGAGACGAAACATGGTCGCAAGCTAACAGAAGGTACAGGGATGTTTCATCAAATTTCATGGTCTCCGAATAGCCGATACGTAGCTTATGTTGGTAGCGAACGAGAATTTGAAAATGCGACACAAGCAAAATTATGGATTCATGATTTAGAAAATAACAATACAACATGTGTAACGAGTGAATTTGACGCGCCTGTCGGTGATTTGGTTGTTGGTGATTTCCTGCAAGGTGTCGTTGCTCCGCGTGTGCAATGGTTGGAGGATAATAAAAGCTTTTACTTTCAAGTGACAGATCACGGAAATACAGCTATTTATTTTGGCAATCTATCTGGAGAATTATATCCAGCGATTAATGATGATCAGTATGTCTATGGTTTTTCACTTGATCAGAAAAATGATAAAGCAGTAGTCGCGATTAGTACGACTACAAATCCAGGCGATCTATTTTACGTAAATTTAAATACTGGTGAAAAGGAACAACTTACGAAAGTTAACGAAGAATTTTTAAAGTCTAGAGAATTATCAGTTCCAGAAGCAATTGAATATGAAGGAGCAGATGGCTGGAAAGTAAGCGGCTGGATGATGAAGCCTATTGGCTATGAGGAAGGGAAAAAGTATCCACTTATTCTTGAAATCCATGGTGGACCGCACGCTATGTATGCCAACTCATATTTTAACGAATTCCAAATCCTTGCTGCACAAGGTTATGCGGTACTCTTTACGAATCCTCGTGGAAGTCATGGCTACGGTCAAAAATTTGTTGATGCGGTTCGTGGTGATTATGGAGGCAATGATTATAATGATCTAATGGCTGCTGTTGATTATGCATTGGAGCATTATGATTTCATTGACAAAAATCGTCTCGGGGTGACAGGTGGGAGCTATGGGGGCTTCATGACAAACTGGATTGTCGGTCATACAAATCGCTTTAAAGCTGCTGTTACGCAACGTTGCATTTCGAACTGGATTAGCTTTTACGGAGTAAGTGATATCGGCTATTACTTCAATGACTGGCAAATCCAAGCGGGACTTGACGATATAGAGAAGCTATGGAATCATTCTCCACTTAAATATGTAGACAATGTGGAGACGCCACTGTTAATTTTACACAGCGAAAAAGATTATCGCTGTCCGATTGAACAAGCAGAGCAATTATTTATTGCCTTAAAACATCGTAAAAAAGAAACTAAATTTGTTCGCTTCCCTGAATCCAATCACGAACTTTCTAGAAGTGGAAAACCAACGTTAAGAATCAATAGACTAGAATATATTAGGGATTGGTTTGTGAAATATCTATAAAATAAATATAGGTGGCCAAAGAAGTGAAAATACTGCTTTGGCCACCTATTATTTTTACATACCTTGTTTAACAAAGGCTGTTTTGTAAAGATTGTTGCCCTTCAATTAACGGCGCATGTTCGTTGAGGAATGAATTAAAACTTATATCTTCAAAGGAACATCGTTGACGCAAAGAGTAAAGGCAATTCCATAAATAGTTTTCTAAATAATTTTAAAATTTTTGAACGAAATGAAGCATCGCTCCGTCTAATGGAGGAAGGAGGCGAAAAGGATGGAATTTGAAATCGTGCAGCGTGCTATTCGAGGGGATCATCAAGCGATACTTTCACTTATTGAAATGGATGAAGATATTTTATATCGCATGGCTTTTACATATCTGAAAAATGAGCAAGACGCTTTAGACGTGATGCAGGACCTAGTTTACAAGGCACTAAAAAAAATGCATACCGTCAAACAACACGAATATGCCAGAACATGGCTCGTGCGCGTCTTAATCAATTGTTGTAAAGACCATTTGCGAAAACGTCAACCAACTATTTCAATACAAGAACATCACCAAGTTGAATGGGTTATCTACTCTGATATGGAGCGCTTATTGGAACATTTATCCTTATCGGAGCAGCAACTCGTCTATATGAAATATTTTCAGCAACTAAAAAACAAAGAAATTGCCGAGCTAAATCAAATTCCGGAGGGTACTGTAAAGTCTAAGCTTCATCACATATTAAAGAAGCTTAAAAACTTCGCTGGAGAAAAGGAGGACTGGCTATGAGTAAACTACCGATTGACGTTCCAAAGGAGAAACTTCAACAAGTTAGGATGGATATGTTTCGTAAAGTTCAACGAGAAAAAAGAGCAAAGAAGCGCATTGTCCCGGTTGCAATAGCCTTTTTGCTTTGCTTAAGCCTTTTATTTTCAATTCGTATTTCTCCTACGATTGCTAGCTATGTTGCAAAAATTCCTGGCTTTCAACAAATTGTATTAGCGGTTGTAAGAGATAAAGGGATAAAAGATATTGTGGACAATGGATACTATGAAGAAATTAATACGACGCAGTCTAAAAATGGTCTATCACTTACAGTGCAAGGCGTGATTGCAGATAATTCTGGATTAGTACTTTACTATGACGCCGATGCAACATTTAATATGTCGGAATTATACTTGGAGGAAGTTAAGTTGTTCCAAGGGGACAAAGAAATTGAAGGCGGAGCTTCATTTACAAATCATCAATCAAGTCCAACACGCTTCTCTTCTTCAGTAGACTATAGTTTTTCAGAGCCTTTCGCTTATACTTCAAAGGATTTTAAAGTGGTTTTTCGTTTTTATGAAAAAGATAAGGGGAACATTGAAATTACGATACCGTTTTCACTACAAAACGAAATCGCAAAGGAAAAAATTATTACTGCGAATCGTATTGTTGACGTCGGTGGTCAGAAATTTACGATTACACAAATTCGCCGTTCTCCACTAAGAACGTCAATCGATATTGAATTAGATGAAGCGAATACGATGCAAATTTTAGCGCTTGATGATATTGCGGTCGAGACGGAAAATGGGGAGCGAAGAGAAGGCATTAAATATGGCTTGTCATTAGGTGGTGATAATCGCGACGGCAAATTCACGTTTAATTTACAAAGTAATTATTTCCATGATTCAGATTCACTCAAAATATTAATTGGAGCTGTTCATGCCGTTCCAAAGGGCGAGGATTTTATCGAAGTTGATTTTGGCAAAAAAGAAGTACTCACGAAGCCTGAATATTTGGATTGGGATATTTCTGTAACGCAGCAAAGTGTGTCATTTGCTGCAAAAAAATGGGATGATAGACGGGCACATTCGTTTTTAAATAATGCTGTAAAAGCAGATGGCACGACGTTAAAATATAAAGGTAGCACGTTCTCAGATGATGAGCAGTACCTATTTGAGACTGAGAACTTTGAAAATTATGATGGCAAAGCAAAATTATACATTAGCTATTTCTTCAATCCTATTGGAAAAAATATTGAACTAGATATTCCATTGAAATAAAGTAAAGATGTTCAAAAAGGCTCTCCTTTTTGAACATTTTTTTAATTTTTTAATACTTATGGTAATATTCCAGTCGCTCAGTGTGAAGTGTGCTCATAATAAGACACCTTTTAATTTTGCCTTTATTTGTTTGTGAGTATTCTATATACGTCCAATCTCTTGCTTGAAGTGCTCCATTTAAAACTCTTCCATTGTAATTCTGATTTTAAGATATAGAAATTCTCCATTATTGCGATATCGCGACAGTTTCCTTTGTGATACATACTTTGTGTAATGCTATGTTCTTTTAATGCAAAAGCGTATAGTGAGTATCTATTTAAAAATTAAAATAACATTGACAATTATTGATTACAAACGTAATATTTGTATATGGATTACATTTGTAATACAGGAGGTGAGTTGTATATTATGAAAGAATTACCTAAGATATCCGAAGCTGAATTGGAAGTTATGAAAGTACTTTGGTCAAAATCCCCTCAAACAGCAAATGAAGTAATTAAAGTATTAGAGTCAACAACGGATTGGAAACCGAAGACAATTCGAACACTTATTAATCGATTAGTTCAAAAAGAAGCCATTTCTTACCATCAAGATACAGGGCGTATATATGCATATTTTCCTTTAGTGTCACAAGATAAATATCTTCAAGTAGAAACAGAATCATTACTTAAACGTTTCTATGGCGCAGCATTTAAACCTCTTCTTGTGAACTTCTTAAAAGAAGAAAAGTTGTCTTCAGAAGATATTAACGAACTCAAGCGCATTCTGGATGAGAAAACTGAGGAAAATCAGAGGAAGGAAAGCTAATAATGATGGATATGTTTATAAACGTCTATCTACCTCACTTTTTTAATTGGGTGATAGAAACCTCAATTATGGCAAGTATTCTAGTTGTTCTAATCTTATGTGTAAAAATTTTGTTTAGAAATCAGTTAAATCCAAGATGGCAATATCTACTTTGGATGATATTAATTGTAAGGCTTTTATTGCCATGGTCTTTGAGTAGTACCTACAGTATCTACTCTATCTTTTCATACAGTAATGGGACTGCTGATACAACTGTTTCTTCTTCAAAAGAACATATGAAAGAATCGACAGATATAGACAATTCAAAGTTAGCTATTAAAGAAGATTCCTTTGCAACTGGTTCAAGTCAAGTAGCTGAGGAAAATAAAAAACAAAGTCGCAATAATGCAAACCAAAATGATGAGACTTTTTCTTTTTATACAATTCTTATATACATTTGGCTTACTGGGGTTATCATTTTGGGCTTTACTACTATCATTATAAATAGGCGTTTACTTCATTTAATAAAAAAACAGCCTTTGATTACAGATCAGAGGATTGTCACAATCTTTGAGAATTGTAAAAACTCTATGTCTATTCAACGGGAAATCCCGCTTCTTTTTGCTGGAAATATTTCAAGTCCAACTGTGGTCGGATTTATTAAGCCAAAGGTGTTATTGTCAGGTGTTCACTCGGAAGTATTAAATGAGCAACAGCTACGATACATTTTTCATCACGAATTAGCCCACATCAAACGAAGAGATGTTGGGGTGAATTGGCTTATGTATGGCTTACTCATTCTAAATTGGTTTAATCCTATTCTTTGGTATGCCTACTCATGTATGAGAGAAGATCAGGAATTAGCCTGTGATTCATTAGCTCTTACATATATAAATTCAGAGGAGCAACTTGCATACGGTCATACTATTATTAGTCTTTTAGAACACTACTCAAATTTTTATCAAATACCAAGTTTAGCAAACTTAAGTAGAAATAAAAAAACTTTGAAAAGGAGGATCCTTATGATAAAAAAATTCAAAAACTCTTATCGTTGGTCTGCGTTTGGCGTTGCTACTTTAATCGCTATCTCATCTATATCTTTAGTAAATGCACGTGAAGATAAACCGACTAACCCGATGAATGAAAAAACGGAATTAAATGAAGAAAAAGGGAAAACAGAGGTGGTTCAATTAAGTGTCAAAAATAGCGAACCAACAAACGGTCCACTTACAGAAGTAGGTCAGTGGCATACTATACTTAATGATATTAAATCTACATTAGTTAATATTAAACAGATAGACAAAACCTATGATATGGGTGCTATTAAATTTACTATTAAATCCATCAAATTTGTACAATGGACAAATTTACCTGAGAGAACTGTAAAAATAATCAAAGAGAAACATGGTAAAGATCTCAATGATGAATTAAATTTAATTGAAATATATTATAAAGTTGAAAATACAACCGATAAAGATATAGTTTTCTACCCTGTTGATACACTTACAATTAATAATAAAACTCAAATTAAATCGAAGGATTTTGTTTATCAATCATCAGATTCGCAAACCTTTATAAATAAAGTAGTCGATGAGAGGTATATTCTTATTCCCTACTTAGAAGGTCCATTTAGTGAAATTAATACGATAAATATTATTACGAGTGATGTGTTGAATAAGGAGAACTCTACAATTGCAAACCTGAGTAAAAACATAGGAATTGATATATAATATATTAATTGAAACAGCTAGCTAAAATGAACTGTCCCCCAATTGACAATAGAATGTTTGTGAAGGATTATACTTTAATAAATGGGCGCAATATAAAATACTTCTGATTAAAATCCTTTCGGAGCTTTCCACTTAGTTGAGTATAAATACGTATAAAAACACTCTTATTATGGTCCTTTATTCAAAGGGCAAGTTAATGGACGAACCAGTTAGAAACTTTTACTCTGTAGGTTCGTATAACTATTTATTAACATTATTGATTTTGCGAAATCAAATAATATATGAGGTGTATAAAAATGTATAAATATATGTATGTAGAAGCAAAGATTGCTGGTTTTTTTACAATGGATAGTCATAGGGAAATAATTGATAAGTATAGTAAAGAAGGCTGGAGATTTGTTGCTGCTATTCCTAAAAGTAGTGGGTCATATGGCCAGATTAAAGCAATTGATTTGGTTTTTGAAAAATATGAAGAAGATCAATAGTTTTCTTTTCTAGAATCAATAATGAACAAAGATATTAGTTTGTAAATAATTCCACTTAAATTAACAGACGTTTTTCTTGAAGATCATTGAGCTGCATGTGCAGCTCTTTTTTCTTAATGAGCTAACTGAGCAGGATAGTTGAAGAAGGAATTTCACACTTTTACTAGAAATATATCTATAAAAAGACTATAGATGGAGGGCTGATTATGGCATTAGTTTCAATCTTTACTGTTGGTAGGTTAAACCACCCCTATGACCACCCTAGCTCTCGTGAATTTTATCAAGTGGGAAATGAAGTATATCGTCAGGCAACTAAATCAGGACTTGTAGAGGCATTTTCACCTGAAGGAGTCCCTTTCCCTGAAAAAACCGTAAAGGGAAATGGTCCTCCTATTCTTACTCTTACAGTATGGAGAAATCTTCAATCCTTATATCGCTTTACCTATTCGGGACAGCATATACAAGCATTACGAGATAGAAGCAAATGGATGGAGGAATATCCAGAGAAACACCTTTCTTATGTAGTTTGGTGGACAAAAAATGTCAAGGATGTCTCATGGGAGGAAGCATTTAAGAGATACAACTATTATATTCAGCATGGTCCAACTCCTTTTGCATTTGATTTTAAGCATACATTTAATGAAATAGGGGAGAGTTTCTTGATAAAGTAGCAAGGGTTCACTCTGAAGGGAATTGTGAAGTATTACACTTAAACTAACGATGTGCTTTACTTGAAGATCATTGAGTTGCATATGCAGCTCTTTTTTTCTTTATTGAACTAACGGTGCAGGTTAATTACTTAAGATTATGGTAATATTTTTGTTAAATAACAGAAAAAAGTGAGTGTTTTATTTGGACATAAGATATGATTTATCATACATCTATATCGAAAACATTGAAGATGAGGCTAAGGTTCTCAATAAATTTTGTAAAGATAAAGGAAATAAACTTGTTTTTTTAGAACTATATTATGAAGAAGATGTGGCCGCTTTAATTAATAACTATCGTTTTAAAATCTTGGATAATGCCGTCGTGTATAAAGAACAGGAAAATAAAATATCAATATTACATAGTCCAGCTACAACTATGGATATTAGAAAAACATTAAAGGTATTTCCGTGGGATTTCTCAGCTATTGTATTACAAAAAAACACACCAATAAGAATTAAATACCATATAAGAGGTTATGAGTCTGACAATGGGTTTGGTATAAGAATTAAGGGTTTAAAAACGGTTCTTTTATTAAAGAGATACTTCCGCTATTAACTCAGACCAAATAAAATATATAAAGTCAGGGAAAGGGCATACCATAACATAAATTAATTTTTCCTTATTCAATTAACGGGTGCTTTACTTGAAGATCATTAAGTTGCATAGGCAACTCTTTTTTTTATTGAGCTAACGGAGTAGGATAGTGTATTAAGGGAATGCAGAGAATTAACTGTATAAGGTTGAATCAGTGGATTAATAGTAAAGAGGTGAAATAATGAGGAAATATGCTGTTCTTGAGGAAAAGATTGATGACATATGTAAAGTAATGATTTATGAATCGCCCGATGAAACATTCGTGTTTTTATATAATACAATACAAGATACTAGTTGTTTTGCTGATATGTGTTTTGAAGTTTTAGAAGAAGCGGAAGAATTCTGTGGAAAATTAGGTATTAATAATGAGGGTTGGCTATTTATTGATGACCCGTTAGATGGATGCCAAGACGATATAATTAATAGTAAATGATACCGTTTGTGATGTTTTAAATAAGGGGAAATGAAATTATGAAAAAACATTGTTGTGAGGATATGACTTTTCATGCAAGTTTCAAGTGTGAAATACATGAGAATCCGTTTGAATGTCCTGATAAAATAGTCATTTTTTATGAAGAAATTTAATCATACGTAACATATTCAGTTAATTTCTCAATTGCTAACATGTGCTTTAGTTACATATTCGAAATACAAAATATCAAACCAAAAAACAGAGTTGATTCTACACATTTTGTAGAGTAACTCTGTTTTATGTTTTAACAACAACAATCTTTTAATTAAGGTGAATGAACTAAATCGTCGGAAACACTTGCCTATCCATTGATTACTCCATAATATACCAAATCTTCATATTTACTGTCTTTAATTATATGATCCTTTAAAATTCCTTCTTGTTTCATGCCAATCTTCTCCATTACTTTTCCTGAAGCAGGGTTCGTTGAAAAATATCGGGCAAACACTTTGTGCAGTTTCTTTTCTTCAAAAGCAAATTGTACAATCGATTGTGCTGCCTCTGTGGCATAGCCTTTTCCCCAATATTCCTCGCCAATCCAATAAGCTATTTCACCTTGATTAAAATGTTTATTATTCGATAATGCAATGGCTCCATATAATTCGCCAGTTTCCTTATCAGTAACAGCAAACTCGTACGAAATATCCTGCGTAAAATGATCGTAATGATGTTCCATCCATGATAATGCGTCATTTAAACTATATGGATAAGGTAGATTCATAGTGCTTTTAAAAATATTATAGTTATTGCAAAGCTTTGTAACCGTTTCTGCATCAGATGTTTGAAATAATCTAAGAACGAGTCTTTCTGTAGTAATCATTAACTTTTCACGTACATATCCCATTTAATCATCTCCATTTATCAATATTTTTTAAAATGACACTCACCATAGCGTAGGGTTGATTCCGTTCCGACTGTGCGCTTTCTTTGAGGAGTCCGATGAGCCACTGCGCTCCAATCAACTAATTTACATGGTAAAAAAATTTTAAAAAACATCCCAAATTTTAGGAATGAGATGAATATATTATATAGTAAACGGAAAATTCTAACAATATATTGAGGGGATCTAAATATTTCTCCCAAACAAAAAGACAGAATCACTTGGAGGTGATTCTGTCTCGGTTCATTTAGTTGAGTTTTTTAATAAAAACAACTTTTAAGTAATTGAATTCTGGATATTCGCGTGGGGCACGGAAATCCTTTGGTAAGCTGTATTCTTCAACAATTTTATAGGCTGTTTTAGTTTCTTTAAATGCTTGGTCAATAAAGCTTTTGAACTTTTTCATCCCAAAGCTTGCATTGTTCGTTGAAGCAACAATAACACCGTTTTTCTCCGTAATGGCGATTGTATCTACGAGTAATTTAGGATAGTCTTTCGCAGTTGAGAATGTTCTTTCTTTCGTACGTGCAAAGCTTGGTGGATCTAAAACGACAAGGTCAAATTTTAAATTATGGCGCTGAGCATATTTAAAATAATTAAAGACATCCATTACTTTAATATCCTGTGATTCATAGTCGATGCTATTAACGCTAAATTGCTCAATTGTTTTAGCTAAACTACGCTTCGCAACATCTACACTAGTTGTTTTTATTGCTCCACCAAGTGCCGCCGCGACAGAAAATGCCCCCGTGTAGGAGAACGTATTTAGCATATTTTTACCCTCTGCATAACGTTCACGAATGGCAAGTCTTACTTCTCGTTGATCGAGGAAAATTCCCGTCATGGCTCCATCATTTAAATTGACGGCGTATTTCATACTATTTTCCATTACGATAATCGGAAATTCGCCAGGTGTTCCCATGACGAAATCATCTTGTTCCATATACTGTCCTTTAGTATCGAAACGTTTTTTCTCATAAACGGCTTTGTAATCTACTGTCTCTGCTAGTGCTTCATAGACCATTTCTTTAAATGAATAAATGCCTGCGCTATACCAGCTCACCATATAGTAAGCGTCAAAAAAGTCAATTGTTAAACCGCCGATGCCATCACCTTCACCATTAAAGATTCGAAAGGCTGTTGTATGGGGATCGTTGAAAAAAGCTTCTCGATTTTGAATGGCCTTTTTAAATTTTTTCATAAAAAAGGCTTTGTCTATTTTTTCGTTCGCATCGTTTGTTAATACCCAACCAATACCTTTGTTTTGTAAGCCATAGTATCCGGTGCCAATAAAACGGTTATGATTATCCGTTAGTCTTAGAAGTGCACCTTCTTCTTTAGGAAGGTGGCGTGCATCAACTGCATCTTTTGAAATGAGCGGATAGCCTTTTTTTAATTGATTAGAAAAGGGATTGTTAATTTGTAAAGCAATAGTTTGTGTCATGTTGTCATCCTTTAAAAAAACATTTTGCTCTATTATCGCACTATTTTATGCTGATAGACAAACTTATTTTACGAAATTAGCAATTTTTTCAGTTGTTTCAATCGTTGCTTGTTCGAAAAAATTCATTTTACTAAAGTAACTATGGATTAAACCAGTCATATTTACATGCTCAACAGTCACTCCGGCATCAGTAAGCTTTTGTGCATATGCAATACCTTCGTCGTAAAGGACATCTGCCTCTGCAGCTATAATGATCGTTTTCGGTAAAACACTTAAGTCGTCAATTTGAAGTGGGGATACAAGTGGATTCATATAGTTTTCTTTATCTGTATAATGCCCTGCAAACCACTGCATTCCTTGTTTGTCTAAGCCGTAGTGTTCGCCGTAAGCATTGTAAGAAGCCGTTGTAAAATCTACATTGACTACAGGATAAATAAGTGCCTGCGCTTTAATTGCTGGTCCATTTAATGTCGCAGCTAAGTAGGCGACAACTGTTGCTAAGTTTCCGCCTGCGCTATCACCAGCGACAGTAAGATTTGCTGCATCTCCACCGAAATTTTCGATGTTTTCGTAAACCCACACGAAACTGTCATAAGCATCGTAGAGCGGTGTAGGGAATGGATATTCTGGCGCTAGTCGATAATCAACTGAAACAACGATTGCTTGGGCTTTTGTTGCTAATAGCTGACAGCCTGCATCCGTAGAGTCGCAATCTCCAAAAACCCAACCGCCTCCATGATAATAAACAATGACTGGAAGTTTATCGTCTAAAACAGGTCTATAAATGCGCACATTAATTTGGGCACCATCTCGAACTGTTATTTTTCTATTTTCAATTGCCGCAAGTTGAGGGCTATTCGGTGATTTCCACTTTGGCACTATTCGAACGGCTCTCGCTTCTTGTGGTGTTAAATCATAGTACTGTTTAGAAGATTCACTTGCTTTTATATAACGGATCGCTTCATCTCTTAATTTTGTCATCAACATCAATCCTTTAAATTTCTTTTGATAACATTTATTATAAACTATTCTTATAAAATTACTAGGATTTAATATCGAAAAAGAAAATAAATTAATTTCTAAGCAGAAATAATCTGATTGTAAAGTAAAATTATGTTTATAATATAATGGACGAAAGTATTTGGAGGTACGTGACAATATGATTTCTTTAATTGTGGCACATGATAATAATTATGTGATTGGCTATGAAAATGGCATGCCGTGGCATTTGCCTGGGGATTTAAAATATTTTAAGGAGAAAACGATGGGGAAACCAATGATTATGGGTCGTAAAACATTCGAATCTATCGGTAGACCGCTTCCTGGTCGACGCAATATTGTAATTACGCGTGATGAAAACTATCAGGCGGATGGGATTGAAGTGGTGACAAGTTTGGAGGGTGCCCTCGCTCTTGCTGGAGATGTCCCAGAAATTATGATTATTGGTGGCGAGCAAATTTTCCGTTTATCCATGGATATCGCGGATCGTTTATATATTACAAAAATCAATCATACGTTTAATGGGGATACATACTTCCCAAATTATGAGCAGGATTTTGTACAAGTATCCTCAGTGGAGCCAGAAACAGCACCAGAGGGTTACACATTCCAATATGAGATTTTTGAACGCAAATAATCAAGTCTAGACGGTAAATGTGTACACATCATTTCTCAAAACGTTAAAAGGATTGTTGATTTACCAACGTTTACAAAGGTTTTTGGTTCAAATCAATAATAAATATTACAGAGTATTTGACAGATTTAAAGCATCGGCATCTTGCTGGTGCTTTTTTTTTGGTATTAAATCCAGAATGCAATATCTAAATCATGAGCAAACAAAAATGATGCGTAAGTATCTCTCAAAACGTAAAAAGTAGTTATTTGATGTTTAACTTATTCAATACCTACAGCTAATTGTTCAGATTGTTTAAAACTGCCAAAGCCGAAAATATAGCCATTCTCTTTAGTTTAGTAAGAGTCAATAAGGTCAATTCCAAATTTTATGCAGTGAGATATTTAAATTAGTTGAAAGTGACCTTACGTCATCTTTTATACTGTTATTAGAGCTTTTACTTTAAAACTAATTAAAGGAGAATCTTGTAATGAAGAAAGACGATATTATTATTTATGCTTGCGTCATTATTGGAGCAGGAGTAGGTTTATTTTTTGATAATGCTTTTCCAGGGGTGCTAATTGGCTTAGGAATTGGTTACGTATTAAAAACAATGTTTTTTAATAATACAAATGAATAAGAAAGTAGGGTAATAGCTTGTTTCATATTAACGAATTTAAAAAGCTGAGCGGTGTATCAGTTAGAACCTTGAGATATTATGACAAAATAGGACTTCTTAAACCTGTATCAAAAACTGAAGGGGGTCATCGATTATACTCAAACAATGAGTTGAAAAAACTTCAGCAAATACAATTCTTAAAAACTATAGGATTTCAATTAAGCGAGATCAAAATGATGTTAGAGTCCGAAGAATGGGATTGGTCCAATAGTCTAATGAAACAAATATCTTATGTTATAAGTGAGAAGGACCGTTTTTCAAAGATAGATAATAGTTTAAGGGAACTAATAAACGGTATAGCTATTGATGGAGAAGAATTTAGGATTAAAAAAATTATGGAACTATATAGTAATAAGGATTCTAAAGAAGTATTAAAATATAATCAAAATGAATTAAATATTAAAAACACAGAAGTACTAGGAAAACTTCCAAAAATGGCTAGTAGCGATCCAGACTCTCTAGAGTGGGTTGCTTTAGTAGGACAATTAAAAAAATATATGCACCTTAGTTATAGTAATACACGAATACAAAATATCATTAAGAGAATGGATGTAAAAAAAGGCGAAGACTTTAATGACGAAGATGCATTTTTAGATAAACTTTGGGACATTAGAATGTCACCTGAGGAATCAAAAAAATATAACCTATATCCAATTGATCAAGAAGTCCTTAACTTTATGGAAAAGGCATATATACACTATCTCGGTAATAAATCATAGGTATTTGAACACAATTGTTCATGTGGAGGGAAAGATGGGAACAGATATATTAATTTATTTGGGTGGCTTAGCTCTTCTAGATACATTAAGCCCTACAATTATTGGTGTTACTTTATTTCTGGTTTTAACAGACAATAAAAATTTAACATCTAGATTATTGACATATCTATTTACGGTTGTCCTTTTATATTTTTCATTAGGTATCATCATGATGTTAGGACTAAATTTTATTATGGAATCATTCTCAAATATTTTTCAAAATAAAATATTTAGCTGGGGAATCTTCATAATAGGGGTGATATTATTTATTACTAGCTTCTTTATCCCCGCAAATAAGAAAAGTAATATTCCAAAGCCTAAAACTCAAAGCATATTCTCAATTATTATTATTGGTATTACGACTTTTATCATTGAGGCAGGCACGGCTTTTCCTTATTTTACGGCTATTGGTTTATTAACTACAATAGATATACCTTATTATCAGTGGCTTCCAATTATAGCAGTATACAATATTATTATGGTTCTACCCGCTCTGCTTATATTTTTAGGATATAAATTGTTTGGTAAGTTGATAAAACCTACCTTAGTTAATCTTCGGAATAAAATATCAAGCAGTTCAAGTTCTGCCTTATCCTGGATTATGTGTATAGTTGGAGTGATATTAATATTTTACACTATAGATTATCTATAGTGAGTCTTTGCGAATGTAAAGGATACAAAAAATACGATAAAAACAGTAATAAACGTTTAATCATTCCAGGCCCTTTCTTATTTGTTTGCATGGGAGAGGGTTTTTTAACGTTTTTTTGTAATCTTTGAATACTAGTATTGTCATCTTTTCGCCTCACTGATAGTGTCACGCACACTCAGTTTTTTTGCGGGTTTGTTCTTTACAATTGTTGGGGCATGTCCTGCTCAAAAGAAGAAGACACAAGTAACACCGTGGAAAATACAAAGTAAATAAGAACTAAAAAGTACGGTATTGAATAACCGTGCTTTTTCTGTGTAATGAAAGGTATTTGGAAATAATTGTAGAATATTTAATGTAAGAAAACAGTATTCAGTTAGAAATGGAGTGATTGAATAGTGTCATTAACAATGTGGAAACAATACTTTATTGAAACAAGCAGAGGACAATTTGAGTACTTTGTAAGTGGAGAAGGTGAACCATTAGCTATTACACATCTTTACATGGGCTTTGATGAGCGAGGTCATTTATTTGCGAATCCATTTACCGAATATTACAAAGTGTACTTAATCAATGTTAGAGGTGCTGGGAATTCAGCAGATATAGAAAGTGATGAGCAATTAAGCTTCAAAGAAATTGTGAAAGATTTAGAAGCGATTCGAGAAGCATTACAGCTTAAAAAATGGGCTTTTGCAGGTCATTCAACGGGTGGGATGCTTGCACTTCAATACGCAGTGGAATCACCACAATCTTTAACAAAAATAGTAGCTGGTTCTACAGCAGCAAGCAAAGAATACGGAAGTCACCCAAATAGTATTTATTGCGCTAAAAATAAACATTTCAATCGCATAGTTGAAATAATGGATTTACTGAATAATCCGGATACAGTTCGAGAAGAACGTCAGAAGTTAAGTTATGAATGGGCTTTAATGTCTTATCATTCTGAGGAAAAACTAAAAGTAGCAATAACTCGTCCGAATAGTGGTCGCACAATAGGAAAAAATCTTGATTATTTTAGAAAAGTAGAAGTAAATAGCTTTGATATTCGCGAACGATTGAAATCAATACATATACCAGCCTACGTCTTTTCAGGTAGACATGACGCACAATGTCCTGTTGAATTCGGTATCGAAATTGCCGATTTTATTCCTAATGCAACATTAACGATTTTTGAACACTCTAATCATAACCCGTTTATCGAGGAAGAAGAAGCTTTTGAAGAATTTGTACAATTGACCTTATAATGGACGCTTTTTTAATTCCAAAATTCAAACAAAAGGGGAACATCTGTGAGAAAAATAACCTTATCAAATGGAGAAACTGTAGAAGTTGAATGTTTGAGCTGTGCAATTACGAGTGGGCTCATTAGACCAGATGGTGGAGTAGTCATTGAAACGGATTATTTTCATGCCCATCAAGATGTTGCTTATCCGATAAAGGGATTAATCATCTTAGCTTCTAAGCGCCATATTAAATGCTTTGACGAACTTAACGATGAGGAAAAAATAGATTATGTAAACCTTTTATCAAAAATCAGAAAGGCTCAAAGGGATGTATTAGGTATAGAGTACGTTTATTATTTTTATAATGAAGATACGACACATCATTTTCATACGTGGATGGTACCTCGTTATGAATGGATGTACGAATTTGGACGTTCCGTAGAATCGATTAGGCCCGTTCTACTTCATGCGAGAAATAAAATGAATAATGAAGAAAATAAACAGGAAGTGTTGCGTGCTATAAAAGCATTAACGAGGCAATTAAAAGTTAGGGCACTATAACAAAAAATCGCTCCTTTGTTAAGAGAGCGATTTTTTTGTTGATTTTTATAAGTAAAAATAAACACAAACATACATCGATCCACAACCAGCTAACACAAATAGATGCCATATTGCATGATTGTAGGGAAGTGAACGCCAGGCGTAAAAGAGAGCTCCAATCGTATAGAAAAGCCCACCTGCTAACAGTAAGGCAAACCCATGAAAACCTAAGAAAAGATAGACAGGCTTAATGGCAAAAATAATTAGCCAGCCCATACCGATGTAAAAAATTAAAGAAAGTTTCTCAAATCGATTAATAAAAAAACATTTAAAAATAACGCCTAGTATGGCAAGTGACCAAATAATACATAATAAAGTAATTCCTAGCGTCCCACCGATTGCAATTAAAAGGAAAGGTGTATACGTTCCTGCAATTAAAATATATATAGAAGAATGGTCAAGAATGGCGAAAAAGTGCTTATATTTTTCCGGCATACTATGTAACAGCGTCGACATTAAAAATAAAATAATCACAGAGGCACCAAAAATAGTAAACGTTGTAATTTGGAGCGCACTTCCGGTTTGTACAGCTGCTAAAATAAGAACAACTAGTGCGGGAATACTTGCGATAAATCCAATGCCATGTGTAACGGCATTCCACAATTCTTCCTTCCATGTTTTGTAGTCAAAAGAATCTATCATATCGAACACTCCTTTCGTGCATATATTTACTATACCTCAATAATTTTCATCCTGGTATTTACATTTGTCATGTTTTCAACATCAAAAGTGTCATATAAATGTTGAAATGCTTTGAGGACTTTAATAGACAAGGATTCGACAAAACGCTATAGTATCCAAGGTAGCGGTTACAAAATGGACTGAAACATATGAAACCTAATGACAAATGTCATGTTTACATAATGATTCATTAGTCTATATAATAAATTTTAATGAAGTAAAAGGATGTGTCGAAGTGGGACGAATTCATATAGTAACGGACTCAACTTGTGATTTAACAAAAGAAGAAGTAGCACAGCATGGTATACATATTGTGCCTCTAACAATTCAAATTGATGATAAAACTTATATAGATGGTATTGATTTAGAGCCACAACCTTTTTTAAGTTTAATGAAAAATGCTAAAAATTTACCGAAAAGCTCTCAGCCTGCACCGGGGAAATTTAAAGAATTATACGATGAGCTAGGTAAAGACGGAGATCAAATTATTTCAATTCATATGACAGGTAGTATGAGTGGAACAGTAGAATCAGCTCGTCAGGCAGCGCAAATGTCAGACTCTGATGTAACTGTGATCGATTCACGTTTTATTGCAATCGGTTTAGCTATTCAAATACGTGAGGCCATTAAAATGCGTGATACAGGCGCTACTGTCGAGGAAATTGTGGAGCGTTTAGAGAAAGTGCGCGAAAATACTTATTTATATGTTATTGTCGACACACTTGAAAATTTAATTAAAGGCGGACGAATTGGGAAAGGTACTGGCTTTATCGGTTCTTTGCTGAACATAAAAGTCATTGCAAACTTAGAAGGTGGCGCATACAATCCCGTATCCAAAGTACGTAGCCATAAACAGGTTGTGAACTACTTATTTAAGCAATTCCAAGCTGATACTGCTGGAAAAACAGTCAAGTCTGTAGGGATTTCTCACGCCGAGGGTTTAACAACGATGGGTGGACCTTTAAAAGAATTAATCGAGGGAACAGGTTTTAATGAAGTAGAAATTGCCTTTACTTCACCAATTATCTCAACACATACTGGTCCAGGTGCAATCGGTTTTATTTATTTTGCAGAATAATATATGAGAGCTACTACATAAATAATTGTAGTGGCTTTTTTATTGTGGAAAAGTGCATGCCTATTTATATATAATCAGGGTTAGCTCACACTTTTTATGGAATACCTAGGTATAGTCACTTTTCATTGCAGTACGAACTATTCTATAATAGAAGTAAGCAAATGATGGAAGGTGGTCAAATGAGTATTTGGCGCATGATAGTTTTGTCATGTTTGACCGTCTTAGTACTAAGTGGTTGTGCAATATCAATAGATGAACCGAATCCGCAAGCAGAACCAGATGGGGAGCACGCAGGGACGGAGCAAGATTTGAAACAGGATGAGCAACAAACAGAAAATGAGGAAAAAACCTCAAAGAATGTATTGACGCAAATTTTTGAACATTTTTTTGAGCCATCACCAGAGGATTTACGGGAAATTGATGATAAAAACGCAAAGCAACTACAATACTTAGCACTCGGAGATTCTTTAACAGCCGGTGTTGGTGATGAGTATAGTAAAGACGGTTTTGTTGGAAGATTAGCAGATTCATTGCTTCCTTGGCCCTCGATCTCAGATGTTGAAGTCGATAATCGAGGAAAAAGAGGAAGACGTAGTGATCAACTATTAAAATTAGTGGAAAAAGGGCATTATGATGAAGAGTTGCAAAAAGCACAGCTCATTTCAATTACTATGGGTGGAAATGATGTCATGAAGGTTGTCAAACACGATCTGTTTAATTTGAAACGTGACGCTTTTGATAAGGAATTGAAGGCATATAAGAAACGCTATAGTAAAATTGTTGAAGGCATACGTGCAAAAAATCCAGAAGTGCCTTTATTACTTATCGGTTTTTATAACCCATTCTCAATCGTGACAAATGAAGCGAATGAATTTGATACGATTATTACGGAGTGGAATAAAGTCATTGAGGACATAGCCAAGAAAGATCCAAATGCATGCTATGTATCAGTGGAAGACCTGTTTGATTCAAATAAAGAGCTCGTTTATCATACGGATTTCTTCCATCCAAATGCAAAAGGCTATGATAAAATGACAGAGCGAATTTTAAAAGCAATGGAGAAGTGTAACATGGAACAAAAGATTAACACGGAAATAGGCTTCGAGGAGTGACGAAATGAATAAATGGAAATTTGCATTTTTTGCCTTAGCGGGCACAGTGCTTTTTGCAATCCTCCTCGTCGTTTTTTTAGCAACTAGACCAGTAGATGGAGTAAATTTTGCGGAGAGTTCAAAAGATGAAAATGAAGTAAAAGGAAATGTCCTCGTTGTCCAAACAACAACGAAGGAATTGGAATCTATATCGAAGAAGTATTTAAAGGATGCGGGATCACCATTACCGTTGGACTTTACAATTGGTGATGATATTCAATTAACAAGTACATTAAAGGTGTTTTACACTGAAATCCAGATTTCAATGAACTTCGATCCGATAGTGGATGAGAAAGGGAATATTATATTAAAACAGACAGGGATGAATGTTGGGCTGTTAAATATTCCACCTGAGACAACGATGAAAATTATGCGAGACACGGTGGATTTCCCTTCTTGGATTTCCATCAATCCAAATAAGGCAGAAATCTATATTGACTTATCGCGCATTAACATTGCTTCAGGATCACGTGTTAAAGCAAAGGAATTAGACTTGCCAAAGGATAAGATTTTATTGGAAATTATTGTTCCTGGTGAATAAGGAGTGAGATAAATGGCAAAACAATTTGCAACATTTGCAGGTGGTTGTTTTTGGTGTATGGTCAAGCCTTTTGACGAAACACCTGGCATTGAATCAGTAATTTCTGGCTATACGGGTGGCCATGTTGTCAATCCAACATATGAACAAGTATGCTCTGAAACGACAGGGCATGTTGAAGCGGTACAGATTACGTTTGATGATGAGTTATATTCTTATGAGCAATTACTCGCGACATTTTGGACATTAATTGATCCAACTGACGCTGGGGGACAATTTTTTGATCGTGGAGAGTCCTACACAACCGCGATTTTTTACCACAATGATGAGCAGCGTGATTTGGCTGAACGTTCTAAGGCAGATTTACAGGCATCAGGTAAATTCGATAAACCAATCGCAGTGAAAATTTTACCGGCGAGTACGTTTTATCCAGCTGAAGACTACCATCAATATTATTATAAGAAAAATCCAATGCACTACGAGCGCTATGCAGTCGGGTCTGGTCGTAAAGCATTTCAGGAGACAAACTGGGGGCTGAAAAATGAATAAAGAACAACGTTTAAAAGAGTTAACGGAAATGCAGTATTACGTGACACAGGAAAATGGAACAGAGCCACCGTTCCGCAATGAATTCGATAAGCACTTTGAAGAGGGTATTTATGTAGATATCGTTTCAGGGAAGCCGTTATTTAGCTCATTAGATAAATTCGATTCAGGCTGTGGTTGGCCTGCATTTGCAAAGCCAATTGAAAAGGAAGAAGTAGCAGAGCATTTCGATACATCTCACGGGATGCGTCGCGTAGAGGTTCGAAGCAAAGAAGCTGATTCCCATTTAGGACATGTCTTCCCAGATGGACCAAATGAACTCGGAGGATTACGCTATTGTATTAACTCCGCAGCACTCCGCTTTGTACCAAAAGAAGATTTAGAAAAAGAAGGCTATGCAGAATACCTTTCATTATTTAAATAACAACAACTCCTAGCAGGATAGATCGTGCTAGGAGTTTTTTATGGTTTAAGGTATTTAATTGTATAAGTAGCGACGGATAGACCATTTGAAACGACGGATGAAGAATCGAGCGACGGAAAGAGCTAACGAAGTGACGGATGAACAGTCAAGTGACGGAAAAATCAGTCGAAGCGACGGATAAGACCATCAAAGCGACGGAAAGAAACGTCGAAGAGATGGAAAGAGCCATCGAAACGACGGATGAACAATCAAGTGACGGAAAAATCAGTCGAAGCGACGGATAAGACCATCAAAGCGACGGAAAGAAACGTCGAAGAGATGGAAAGAGCTATCGAAACGACGGATGAACAATCGAGTGACGGAAAGATCAGGCGAAGCGAAGGATAAGACTATTAAAGCGACAGCCCCATCAATTCGCTAGATAGAACGTCATAATTGTATAGAAATATTAAATGATTGAACGAGCAATTCTAAATCCGATATCATCAATAAAGAAATCGGGCATACTCTTACGGCGACAGGTAGCTCCACATCTACGTTCTTCCTCAGCCCAACTTCCTCCTCGAATTATTCGGTAATTGCCAAATAGCTCTTCATCGTATATGTCCCAGCACCACTCCCAAACATTTCCTATCATGTCGTATAAGCCCCAGTCATTAGGCATTTTTTCTCCAACTTTGTGTACACGTTCGTTGGAGTTATCTTTATACCAAGCAATTTCATCAATTTCGCCATACCGATATCCATTTGATTTTGCTTTACATGCATATTGCCATTCAGCATCTGTCGGTAATCGAAAACCTTTAGAACGATGATTGCAGACAACGGATTTACTTTTCTGATCACAATCATAAAACTTGTCATAGCCTAGAACGTCAGACAATGAATTACAAAAGTTTACTGCATCTATCCATGAAACATTAACAATTGGTTTTTGATCGTTTATTGTTTGAAAATCCTTCCCCATAATCATCGCAAAAAGTTCTTCTGTCACAGTATATTTGGCAAGATAAAATGGCTGTATTTCAACATTCCACTTAACTTCCTTTAAATTATTTCTTTTACCAGGCATGCCAAGTTTATAGTTTGAACTAATCCATTTTTGCTCGTTTCGAAAATCTCGTAAACGAATTTCTCCTTCAGGAATATGCACCATTAATTCTTTTAAGTAATGATTTAAATTAGTTAACATTGACCTCTCCAAATCTTAATCTATTGTTTTTCCATTAACATTTGGTGCTAAATCATGTATTTGCTTCATTATTAATGAACATCCTTTTACCGATTTTATAAACTACAATAGTAGCGATTTTGAGCCACTTTAAACTTTAAATTCACTGACAAGATTTCGTAGACTATCGGCTTGTTGAGCAAGCTCTGTGGCAGCAGCATTAATTTCCTGCATGGATGCAGATCCTTGAGTTGCCGCAGCAGCAGAAGTGACTGTGTTGGTAGCTGATTGTTCAGCATAGGCATTAACATGGACAAAATCATTCGCTACAGCATTGCTATAATCAAGTGTTAAAGCAATTTTCTCCACCATAGTCGCGATAATTGTCGTCGTTTCTTTCGTATGCGTTAAAATATTGGTTAAAGATTGGTTTGTTTCATTCGTTACTTCAACGCCACGAATAACAGACGATACACCCTCGTAGTTTTGAGAGATGATGGATGTTACTTCGTCTTGAATGGACGTTACAATGGATGTTACTTCTTTTGCGGCAGTTTGCGATTGTACTGCTAGCTTTCGAACTTCATCAGCGACAACGGCAAAGCCTCGTCCATGCTCACCAGCGCGTGCTGCCTCAATCGCAGCATTTAAGGCAAGTAAATTTGTTTGTTCTGAAATAGCAGTAATCGTGCCGATAATAGATGTGATGTCGGCGGATTTTCGACCGAGTGCTTCGACTGTACTAGTAGTGGAGGCCATCGTTTCTTCTATAGATTGTATGACTAATGAAGATTGTTGAACTGAGCGACTACCTTCATCGGCTGCTTGCTGCATAGCAAATGATGCACGCTGAACAGCATTTGCTTGCTCATTCAGCTGGTGTACAGAATGCTCAAGATCACTCATTTTTTGTTGGGCGCTAGTCATACTAGAAATCGTATTCTCGCTATCACTCGCAATATCAGCTGTAGCATCTGCAATATTTTGTATTGTCCGAGCATTTTCATCGGCTAATGACATAAGCTCCTGGCTACTGCTAGAAACGTGGTCCGCCAGATTACTGACACGTTTAATCAGATTTGATATAGAATCAATAAGCGTATTAGTTGAAGCGGCAATAGTTGAGAATTCATCACGATTACGAACTTGAACACGTCGTGTCAAATCGCCACCAGCCTGTGCTATGTCGAGAATGGAATGGTTAATAGCCTGAGTATTGTTTCTTAATGATTTAAATAACATATAACCAAAAATGATAATTGCAATAAATCCAAGTAGTGAAATGAAGAAGAAAGAAGTAATTGATAGTGTAACTTGCTTGTTAAGTTTATCTAATTTTGCTTTATTAGCATCATCCATCACCGAATTAATGGACTCAATATTTTTATCAATATAGACTTTCATTGTTTCTCCAGTACCACCAATGACGAGTTTGCGAGCTTGTTCGAGACCAAGTTCATCACGCATTGTCATGACCTTCTTAGAGTATTCAAGGTAATTTTTATAATATTGATCGATCGCCTGTATATGACTTAATTCTAGTTCTCTATTTGTAAACTGCGCTACTAAGGTATTTATTTTTTTATCGATGGAATCAATTTTCATATTATATGAAGTAGCAAAGCTCCCATTCCCGGTAATTAAATAGGCTTGTTCTAAATTAGTGAGCTTAGCAATATCGTACGCAAGTTGGTTGACAGTTAATTGTTCCTGAACGTTTTTCTCAGTAAAATCCTTCATTTGTTTTTGCAGATTTTGTATATTGTTATACGATAATAAACCCATTGTGCCATTAATAATAATAATGAGAGAGAAAATAATAAGTACTTTGCCTCGAATTAAATGGTAAAAACGTTGTCGTTTTTCTTTAGTAGGAGGGATATTATGCCTATCTATCTCTAAATCATTTGCTTTCTTTTTTGAAATGCTAGTTTTAAAGAGAGACCGGCGTTTTTGTACAGAGTTCTTGGATTTATGAGAGTTTTTCATCGCCATCACCTTCCTATTTTGAATAGTCGATTTAAATTTTACCTTATTTTTCTAGGCATTTCTATCATTTTTTCTAATAATTTTCATTTTTCAGATAAAATAGCATATTATTTTTCTATGACGAAAGTCTAAGGGATTCGCAAAATAGTCCCGTTGATATTAGTAGGATAAAATACTTAGTAGATATTTTTGTGACGAGGAAGGTATTTTTTGATAAACTAGCGGAAAGCAGAAGAGTAAAGAGGGGATTTCTAGAATGAAAAAGAGCTTTTATTTGTATGTACTAATGTTCAGAGGCGGGGATTGGTCAGACTCGAAGGTGCGATTTGCAGAGGAAATGTTCCATGAACATAATTTTCCTAAGCAGAGCACAGACTTTGATGAGCTTTCTTCATACGTTGAATCTTACGCCACAGACAACTTAAAAATAGATGTTTTTGATGAGTTGTGGGCATTATATGTAGATCAAGCATGATATAAGTTGAAACAATATAATTTATTTAAAGTTGCTAGACGTCTAGCATTGCGAAAAGATGAGAAACACAGTATTATTTATAGTGAAGACTGACAGAAAAGAGGGATTGCAGTATGAGTATTCATATTAATGCAAAAAAAGGCGAAATCGCTGACACAATTTTACTTCCAGGAGATCCATTACGCGCAAAGTATATCGCTGAAACGTTTTTAGAAGATGTTACTTGCTATAACGAAGTTCGTAATATGTTTGGTTATACAGGTACGTATAAAGGTAAACGTATTTCTGTACAAGGTACTGGTATGGGTGTGCCTTCAATCTCGATTTACGCTACAGAATTAATGCAAGAATATGATGTTCAAAAATTAATCCGCGTAGGTACTTGTGGTGCAATTCAAAAAGATGTAAAAGTTCGTGACGTAATTTTAGCGCAAGCAGCAACATCTGATACACGTATGAACCAAATCATTTGGAACGGAGCTATCGATTTCGCACCGATTTCAGACTTTGATTTACTATTAAAAGCATACAATGCAGGTAAAGAAGCTGGCTTAAACTTACAAGTGGGTAATATCTTTACAGCGGATATGTTCTATTCTGATGAAAATCAAAACGAAAAATTAGCTCAATATGGCGTACTTGCTGTAGAAATGGAATCAGCAGCACTTTACACATTAGCTGCAAAACACGGTCGTAAAGCACTTTCTATCTTAACAGTAAGTGACCACATTCTAACTGGTGAAGTAACAACTTCAGAAGAACGTCAAACTACATTCAACGATATGATCGTTGTAGCTTTAGAAGCAGCAATTCAAGAATAGTCTTATCAAGGATTTGAAGTTTGGAATAAATTTCAAAGGGACTAACATTTAAAGTTGTATATAAATTGCCTGTTAGGTGACTGAATAACTCAGAGCCTAATGGGCTTTTTAATTTAATACAGAATCATCTAATAATACACTTACTTGAATCTATTAGTCATCAGAGTGATGCATGAGGGCTTAAAAGTGATTGAGGAAGCATAACAAAGGGGCCTGTATGTAATTTTATACACAAGCACTAGATTGTAGTTTAGCTTTTTGTTTTGTAACGAAATGTTGATAATAGCCCGTCGTATCTAATCAATTGAAATATATCCAACTTTTTCTAGTATTTTCAATGTTGTATAATTTAAATTTGGAAGTTTTTCTAAAGGGAAATACTTCAAATCTTTACTCTCCTCATTTTGCTTAATAATGCCTTTAACAGCAGTTGCTTTAAAAATTGCCGTCGCGTTATAAATTTCATCCCCCTGTGGAAATTTGTAATATAATTCTTTCCCTGAAGCTAATCCAACTAATTTCAATTCTTGAGCAATTAATCCTGTCTCCTCATACAACTCCTTTTGAGCAGTTTCTTCAAAACTATCTCCTATTTCCACTCCACCGCCTGGAAGCCCCTAATCATCTGTATCTGAACGTAATTGCAATAGTATTTCATTCTTTCTGTTTAAAACAATGATTGCCGAACCTGGTGCAATAATAGGATTTGTTCCAACATATTTGCGTAAAGATTTTATATAATTCATGTTTCCTCCTACATTTAACCGTATTTCAATTCTTTTAAATGAAAAATTTTATCTGTAAAGAATCATAATATAGCAAAGTTATAGTTGGAAGATAAATGATAACATACATATTCATCCAACGTTCAGTAAATTGTTCAAAGTTAATTTCTCTAAACTAACTATTCAAAATTGCAATGGATAGATGGCGTACTAACAGCTACAAGTAAATTAAGAGCTGTATTTGTATGAGTATATAGTAAGGCTGTGGAGGTTTGAGTAATAAATCGATTAAATCATCATATATAAAAGAGAAGAAACAGTGAGTAGAGAACTACCTATACCGTTTTATAACTGGCTTAATGAACGTGAGGATCGTACACAAATAAATAACAGACCAAACTTAGAAAATTGGTTGGAATGGTAGAGAGGGGAATATAAGGTATGGAAGAACAAAAACAAATGACTATGTATGATTTTATAGAACAACCAATTAAACAACCTTCCAAAGATGTTAATAAAACTGTTGATAAGAAGAACGCCGTAGTCGTGCCTCGTGTAGTAGGGTATATTGTCCGGAGATAAAAAAGGGGTTAATCCCTAATAACTTTTAGGATAACCCCGATTTTAAACTGGTTAATGTTGTGGAAGATAGTCTTGGTCGTTTATCGTTATTTTAGAAGCAGAGATAAGAATTTCTTCATTTGCTTTAATATATGGGGCTAAAATATTGTAAAAAGCTTCCCATGTTTCTTCGCTTTTTTCTTGTTCTCTCTTTTTATCAAGTGCTTCGTATTCTTCATAAAGTTGTTTTAATTTCTTGCTATCTGTTTCACTAACTTTGAATTCAAAGTCAGCCATGAATTCTTCAAATGTTTGAGGTTTTTCAAACTGATTAAGGAGTCCATAGAATTCTTCGTGTAACTTATCATACAACTCATCATTTTTTTCTTTTAATGCTTTTTGTAAATCCCCATGAAGAGTTTTTAGTTTGGCTAAAGTTTCAGTGGGGATATCAAAAAATTCTGTGACTTTCTTTAAGCTATCCATTAATTCTTCAAATGTTTCCGGTGGATTTAACGCATCTAAATAAGGCTCAAGGATTTTATCAAACTCTTCAATTATTTTGTTAGCTTTTTCCTCGTCACCACTTTTTTTAAGCTTTATCCATTCTTCATAAATAGGTTTAAGTTGTGCGTTATCGCTTTCTTTAATTATAATATTTTTTTTATTAAATCCGTAATCTCCCATATATTCTTCAAATGTTTGAGGTTGCCAATTAGCTAATATATATGGCTTTGTGATAGTATATATTTCTTCGTGAATTTTTTGTAGTTCCTCACGTTTCTTTTCTATCTCTTCATCTGTTAGTTTTTCCACTCCTTTTTTAATTTCATTTTGTACGTGTTTCATTTCATTAAACAATTTTTCTAATTTTGTTAGATCTTCTTTTGTTATCCCTTCAGGTATGCCTTTTTTAAATACTTCAAAAGTGAAGAAGTCGGAATAGCTCTCAGCAGTATAACCTTCTATAGAGACCTCTTGTCCTTCTACTAATTTCATTTTTTCTATTTGTTCATCAGAAAATTTGTGGAAACTGATAAAGTAATTTTTACCATCCTTTCCTTTGAGTTTCATTCCATCATCGTAGATGTTTTTAATAGTTCCTGTAATTTTTTGTTCAAGTTGAACAGTAATAATACTATTATCTTTTGTATCTACTGATGCAGCTCCTGCTTGAAGTGGTGTCAGAACAGCCATACCTATTGTAAGTGCAGAAGCAATCATCCAAGTTTTTTTTATAGGTTTTTTCATATGTATTTCTCCTTTTATTTTTAAATTTTTATTGCTAATAATTGGACGATTTACCAATTAAAAAGTTCGTTTTTTTAAAATCATTAGATTGCATTAACTGTAGATGACAAAATGCACAGTGAACTTCCTGTACCATTCTAAATGGTTAAATGGTTGATGAGTGAATTTATTTTATGGAAAAACTCTCTACTTTTGTTGGATTTTTTTATCATTATATTTTTATTGGTAGAATATTGGATTTTCAGTATATAATACTAGGTGATTATGTTTTCTAAAATAAAGCTGAGTAGGGGAAGAATAATGAAAAAGTTTATTTTTATTATGTTACTAGCCACATTAGTAATAGCGGTAGCATATCCAACAAAATCAGAAGCGAAAGTGATGTATGATGGAGCAGAAGTTGTAAAAGGGCAAACAGGAAAAATGACTTTTAAAAAAGACATCAAGGTATATAAAAAAAATCCAGATGGAACGTTTGATTCGCTAGTGGTTAAGCGAAATAACTTCTTTAGAACGTATGATATTGAAAAGTATGATGGTAAAACATTCTACCAGATGGGGCAATATCGCGTACAAGCGACTGATTTGGTAGTGTTCAAAGAAGTACCAATCGATATTCGTACATCTATTTATAACAATCCAGTCTACGTCATGATTAATCATCAGGGCGTGAAAATTCCTTACCAATATCAAGACATCGCATATGGTCAACCTTTAATAGTCGGAAAACGAGAAGAGGTTTGTACTGGTCCGAAATCAAGTTTAGTTTCTATGGAGAAAGGCAAATTAAATTACCATTATTGTGCTGGAGATATTGAAGGAGGACCTGTAATTAAAACCGCCATTATTGATGGCACTGATGTTCGTATTTTCGAAAAGATAAATAAAGGTTCTTATGTATTAACAGAAGATACAGAACTTTTAAGTGCTCCGATGAAGGGGGCTCCAAGTTATACAAGAATGGTGAAGGGAACTATCTTCCAGTTATCGGGGATTGAGATCGATGGCTATGTAGAGGTGGGTCTCGATAGATATTATTTCAATTACATTCCAGCAAATCTACTGAAACCGGTGAATGGCAAGTAAGGAACTAGGAATCAAACCTTAAAAAAGAAATTGTACTTGCGTTCTGAGTTAACAGAGGATATACGAGTGCAACTTAGTCTAATAGAAGGATACGTTCTAGCTGATGATGACAGGATGTATTCAAAGGAAAGCGCTTTTTCATCGCTAGGTACTAATCAATATGTAAAGAATGAAACGGATTCGAAAGTTAGCTATTTTCCAGTAAATCTATTAAAGTCAATTGGAGATAAGTGATAGACTATGCATTATAAAAAGCCTTCTTATTTAGGCACTGACTGTCGTTTTTGAGACAGTAAGAAAACACCTTTTAAACAGCCAGTTGCCGGTATTTAACGGGCGACTGGTTGTTTAGTTTCGTTTGAATACGGATATTGTTATAATAAGTAATATAATCTTCGACGATTTGTTTTACACATGCATTCGTTGTGCTGTGTATGCCGTCAAGGTAGAACGTTTCTGACTTTAGCGAGGAGTGAAACGTTTCGATTGGGGAATTATCTGCGGGCGTGCCTTTACGAGACATGCTCATGGTAATTTCTTTTTCTTTTACTGCTTTTTGATAGTCATACGATGTATATACAGAGCCTTGATCGCTATGCAAGGTAACCCTTTCTGGAAGATGGTGGAGTTGATGAAGCGTATCTAAGACAAAGTTCGTATCTTGAACAGGACCAATTGTATACGCAATAATTTCACCGTTAAACAAATCCATAATGCTTGAAAGATACAACACAGATTGTCCAAAAGGCAAGTAAGTAATATCTGTTACGAGCTTCTGTAAGGGCTGGTCTGCGTGAAAATCTCGAGCCAATTTATTATCAGCTATTTGTGCAGGCTGCCCTGTACGTTTTTGTTTCTTCACTTTTACACGACATGACCAATTATATTTTTGCATCACACGTTGGATTGTCTTTTCGCTAATACCTGAGAAAAACGTAGCGATTTTGCGATAACCATAACGAAATTGATGGGCTGCACAAACTTTTCCGATTGCTTGATCACGCAACTCTTTTTTAGAGATTTTCCCCTGTTCTTTTTTCCAACGATAATAGGTAGCGCGTGAAACCCCTAGGAATTCACAAATTGTCTGAATAGGCATCTGTCCCTTCAATTCTTCAACAGCCTCTACAAGTACTTGTCCAACCACTTCCTTTCCAATTCTTCGTACTTTTTTAGCACTTCAATTTGTTGTTTTAAATAACGATTTTCAGCTTGTAAACGAGCTTCTTCTGATGCATGTTCAGGCCCTTTTTCATAAGCGTACTGTTTCCCCACAGGTTGGTGTAATCGATGTATTTCTCCCTTGCGATACCAACACATCCATGTTTTCAATTGTGTTTTATTTTTAATCTTTAATTCTTCTAATACCTGTTTGACCGGGACTCCTGCTAATCTCATTTCAATTGCTTTCATTTTTATTTCTATTGGATAGCTTACTCTTGTTCCCATAGAAAAAACACCTCCGTTGATTGTTTGGTATGCTTATACCCATTTTTCAACGAAAGGTGTTTTTATTTGTCTCACTTTTCTAGGTCAGTGCGTTTATTTGATAAGTGGGCTTTTTATATGGTTGTTTGAAATGCGGATAGGATATTTGTCGATGTCTTGAGCTTACCTGAATAAACTATAAAAAGATTACTCCGTGATGGGTGGTCTTAATTATTTAAAATAAAGCGGAATTATATATAATTCTGTAGATGCTTTTAAAAAATCTATAATGTGCTGTGCTTAAAGATAAAAATAATCTGAAATGAAATGGTAGTCTAGATAAACAATACTAATGTAATAACGTAAACACCGGGCTGTTAGGCTTGCTTAAAAAGAGCTGACATCGGGATCAGCGGTATGATATTGTTTGGGGAATAGAAATCCAGTGGTGTATGCTGAAAATTTACCTTTTAAACGGAAAGCTTTTTCGATTTCAGTTGCAGCACGACGAGCCTCTTCTAAGGACCGCTTTCCGGTAACGATGTCGTTCATTAAATTTAAAGCCATAAAATTCTTAAGCTATACGAAAAATTGGGATTTAGTTTAAGAACAATAAGTATGAAATTACAGTTATAAAAGTAGTCTTGCTTATTTAAACAAAAAAGACAATGACCAGCGAGGGCTTTTAGATGCAGGAAATGGAAAAACTTTTTTACAAATTTAATATGCAATGATAGTATATATTAGGCGATGATTTCAAGAGGAGAGAATGCTTTCCTGACTACGGGTTATTCTCCTTAGATTTTTCGTTAATTAAAGAACGACAGAAGGTAGTAAATATAGTGACTAATCTAATGTATGTGTTTTGTTTAATAGTGTGGGGGCTTAATTTTATTGCAGTGAAAATTCAAGGGACGCCAGTAAGCTTAGAATTATCCTTGACTTATCGGCTAGTTATTACTGCATTTTTATTTATTGCTCTAGTATTGTTTCTTAAGCCAAAAGGGGCACCTGCAAGGAAGGATATACCATTTATCGTTGTGTTTGGTATATGTAACTTTGCTTTAAGTTATTTATGCCTGTATTACGCAACAATATTAAGCTCAGCAGCAATTGTAACATTAATCTTTTCATTAAAAGTGATATTGACGCCGCTAGCTCTTCGTATTTTCTTAAAAGAACAACTACATCCTCGTGTTTTATTAGGCGGACTTCTAGGGGTGTTTGGTGTGTGTGTTCTCATTTATCCTTCTTTAAGTAATTTTTCTAGCATAGCTGTTATAAAAGGCATAATGATTGCTCTTTTAGGTACAGTACTTACAGCAATTGGTGATGTAAGTTCTGCAAGGAATGCTAGAGTAAAGATTGATCCTATCTATTCGAATGCTATTGGTTTTGCAGTAGGAAGTATTTTAATGTCAATCATTGTGTTGTTACAAGGACAAAAGATCATCATTCCTACATCAATTACATATATCTCTGCTTTATTGTACTTAACATTAATAGCATCTTTCCTAGCATGGCTATTTTATTTAAAGCTTGTAGAAAGAATAGGTGCTGCCAAAAGCGGGTACATGGTAGCTTTATTTCCAGTAATTGGAGGTATAGCCTCTGTTTTAATTGGTGAATCACCTCTTTCAATTTATTTAATAATTGGATGTCTATCTAGCTGTATAGGCGCAGCTATAGCTTTAGGATTTAAAATTCCCCGAAAAATTAAACAAACGTGAATCCAGACATTGAGGACAACATATTTGATGTAAGAAAATATGAATACTGATGACAAAGCCATGTACAATAGTATGGGGGCTATCCTGAAAAAGCAAAAAAAGGACTTGGATGTATGAGTTGAATCCATACACTCAAGTCCTAAAATAGAGGATATATCAAAAATTCGTTTATTGTTTCGTTGGATGAAATGTTTTACATTTGCACACTATTAATTCATTTTTGCGAAAGCTACAAGTGTTCCTTTGTCACAAGATTGAAAACCATTCTTTTCATAAAAATGACGGACATCAGGGGCTTCTTCTGTTAAAAGAACTTTTTGACGAACATCTTTATATTTTTCTAAAATATGATTCATCATATCAGTCGCGATGCCTCGATTTTGATGGCTATTCAATACTAAAATATCCTGTATATAAAGGATTGTAAGACCATCACCTACAACTCTTGTTAAACCAATTAATTGATCATTTTCCAATGTAGATAATACATAGATAGAGTTTAACAATGCTTGCTGTAACTGGTCTAAATCTTTTGTATATGCGTACCATTCTACATCCCCATATAGTGCTTTTAAATCGTTCTTATTAATATACTTTTCTTCTTTAAATACAATTGTCATTTTACTTCCTCCTCAAAATTTTATTTTGAAGAGTGTAAACGTACTTTATCCACTGCCTTATACCTCCTTTCAAACTATTTCCCGTTATTGGTTGAATTATTTGAATTATACCCAAATTATAAAAATACAGTGACTCTACAAATCTTTTATCCGTAGGGGGGAAGGCATGACAAAAAGAAGAGGGCATGTTTGATTACCACTTTGAAGGCTGCGATCCTGGGATAAGTTTTATAGTTCATAGGATAAACAACAAGATTCTCTTATAACATTGGTAAGTAATTTTGGGTGTAACGTATGTAAGGTTTTTAGAGATATCAAAGATTTAAACAAATAGTATAGTGAAGATTGTGAAAAACTTCTCTTAAACTAACAGGGCTTGAGCTTTTTTAGACAATTCTTTTTTCTTATTGTATGAACGGGTGCTTTAGTTTAAATATTTGAATTACGAAATATCCAATATAAAAACAGAGCTGATTCTACACATTTTGTAGATTAACTCTGTTTTTATGTTTTAACAGCAACAATCTATTACTTTATCTTCTTTGTATAATCAATTAAAATAAGCTTTTCGTTTATTTGATGTTGACCGATTTTCTTATAGCCCATTTTTTCGTAGAAGTGATGATTTCTAATGTTTAAATGTGGTGTATCTAAAACCCATTCAACTGCTGAAGGGAATTCTTCCTCTACCAATTTCATTATCTGACTACCAAGTCCTTTGTTTTGATATTTTTTTGATATAAATATCCTGTTTAATCGATATTTGTTATCTTTTAAATCACGCACATCTATACCCCCGATAATCTCATTATTGTGCCATATGGTATAATGTTTAAAAAGCTCAATTTTTCGAAGTAATCGTTCAACCGGTTCATTTACTGGACTTGTATCGTGGTCTTCATACTTTCTTAAATCATCTTCAAATGCTTCTTTTTGTATTTCTAAAAGAATAGGAGCCTCAATTTCATTGGTTCTTTTGATCACTATATTCATTAAAATCTCCCCTTTACTAAATCAAATACCCAATTTTGTCAGTTGGATTTGTTTGCTAAATGTTCTTTACAATGACTTGTACATCTTCAATATTCGAAGTTGTTATGTTAAATTCCTTTATTTCCGATTCCAGGAACTATAAAAACTTAAAAAATGTAATTAACCTGCTCAATTTATAAGTTTTAGATTGACTAAAGGAAAAATAGTTGGGATGGTGATTGTTCTTTGGTTTGTAGGTGTGAAGAGGGGGCAATATGACTAGCCTCTAGGCATTTGCGTAGACTGTCAATGCTTTTATAGCATAACCTATATCGAAATCGAAAGGAGGAAAAATTATGCGATACGATTACGGGCATGATGGTTATGGGGGACAACATGGTGGGAGACATCCATATTACCCGGTTACTGCACCAGCCCATTTTTATCCGACTCAACACTATCCAACCCATCATTATCCAACCCACCACCATTACTACCCAATGCATTACTACCCAACACATACAACATATCCAACCCATCATCGCCATCCGCACCACCACCATCACCAACAAACGAACCCACGCTATTACTAAAATACCTATTAAAAAAGAAACGACAATAACTTAATAAAAGTTGGTCGTTCCAGTTCATACAAATAATTATTTTAGTTGGGAATAAATGGCGTACTTTACCTAATAAAAGTGTAAAAAGATGACTAATTAAATTTACAATATCCAAAAGCGACTATTGTTTATAAAGTCTTAAATAGAAAGGGTCATTGGAGGAAAGTGATCCTTAACTTATAATTTTTGGAGGTAGGGATATCTTAATTTTCCCTAGATATGAGCATCAAAGCGTAGTATTGGTATTATTTATTAATAGCATGAAGCTAGTGCCGACAATACTTATGAATAAAAACAATAAGATATTAAGAAAAAATTATTGTTGGTACTAGTTTATGGTAAGATCATTTGATGTTTGAAGAGGCTGGGCAAGGCCATATTCTAAAGGGCGTGTACTATCTCATTACTTAAAAAAGGTCACTCTGTCGAAGTGACCTTGAATGAACTGGTGTAAAATCTAATAGCTCCAATGAGTTTTTCTTATAAAGATTAATTTATGAAAGTAGCGCCGACAATAATTAAAAGAATGAACAGAACAACAATTAGAACAAATGTTGATCCGTTATTGCCACCTCCATAGCTATAACCTCCGTAGTAACAATTGTTGTAATTGCTATAGTTTCCGAAGCATCCCATAAAGAATTCCTCCTTTCTACATCTATAATATGTATCGTTATAGAAAGTGGGAAAGGTATTTATCCAACAAATATTACCTAAATAGAAATTTTGGGAAATGATTAATATTTTAACGTACTGTTAGAAATAAAAAAGGGCCACCATATAGAAGTGACCCTAGTAACAATTCAAGGCGGTGTAGCTAAAAATTTAGCTTAATATATATTATGATAAGATCACTCTTTTTATAGAGTGGAATGTCTTAGAAAAGAATTTATAAATAAAAAATAGTTCACCTTCAATCGGTGATTTAAAATATGAAAGACCAAGATAGCTTAATTGCCGTCTTGGTTATTTTTTGTATTAAGAAAGTGAAGTTCTACATAAAAAAATCAAAAAATGTTTTTAACCTAAAAGTATAAAAAATTTCCCTGGGTGCATCATAAAAATGTATTGTGGATATTTTGTATTGAGTGACAGTAGTCAGAATCAAATAAAGTATTTAGAGAGGTGAAAAGTTTAAAGTAATGGACATTATCCTAGCATTATTACCAGCTCTCTTTTGGGGAAGTATAGTATTATTTAACGTCAAGCTCGGTGGCGGGCCCTATAGTCAAGTACTTGGGACAACATTTGGTGCACTTATTTTCTCAATAGGTATTTATTTTTTTGTAAAGCCTGAGTTATCACCTATAGTGATTGGAGTCGGAATTGTATCAGGTCTCTTTTGGGCATTAGGACAAGTAAACCAATTGAAAAGTATTGATTTAATGGGTGTTTCCAAAACGATGCCCATTTCGACAGGGCTACAATTAGTATCCACAACTTTATTTGGCGTAATTGTGTTCCATGAATGGTCGACAACAATGTCGGTTATATTAGGTATTCTTGCACTAATTAGTATCATTGTTGGTATCGTTCTTACATCTCTTCCAAATCCAGAAGAGAAAAAAGAAGAGCACGGAAGCAATTTGAAAAAGGGAATTTTAATTTTACTTGTTTCAACATTTGGTTATTTAGTATATGTGGTGGTAATACGTTTATTCAATGTTAGTGGATGGTCTGCTTTATTGCCACAAGCAATCGGGATGGTAATAGGTGGGGTTTTATTAACCTTTAAGCATAAACCGTTTAATAAATATGCGTTTCGTAATATTATCCCAGGTTTAATCTGGGCGGCCGGAAACATGTTTTTATTCATATCTCAGCCACGTGTTGGTGTTGCAACTAGTTTCTCTCTTTCCCAAATGGGGATTATCATCTCCACTTTAGGCGGAATTTTTATATTAGGTGAGAAAAAAACAAAAAAGCAACTCATAGCAATTATCATTGGGATTGTTTTTATCGTAGCTGCTGGAATTATGTTGGGAATTGCGAAAAGATAAAAAGGAGGGTCTTGTATGTATCCAGATTTAGAAGGAAAAGTTGTTGTGATTACAGGTGCTGCAACGGGACTAGGTAAAGCAATGGGCATTCGCTTCGGAGCAGAAAAAGCGAAAGTAGTGATTAATTATCGTTCAAATGAAGCAGATGTAAAAGCTGTAGTGGAAGAAATTAAGAAAGCCGGTGGGGAAGCCATAGCTGTACAAGGTGATGTTACAGTTGAAGCGGATGTCATCAATCTCGTTCAGACAGCTGTAAAAGAGTTTGGGACCCTTGATGTCATGATTAATAATGCAGGGATAGAAAATCCAGTAGCTTCACATGAAATGCCGCTAAGTGATTGGAATAGAGTAATCAATACAAATTTAACGGGTGCGTTTTTAGGAAGTCGAGAAGCCATTAAATATTACGTAGAAAATGATATTAAAGGTACAGTTATAAATATGTCTAGTGTTCATGAAAAAATTCCTTGGCCTTTATTCGTGCACTATGCTGCAAGTAAAGGGGGCATTAAGTTAATGACAGAAACATTAGCGTTAGAATATGCTCCAAAGGGAATTCGTGTCAATAATATCGGACCTGGAGCGATCAATACACCTATTAATGCTGAAAAATTTGCAGATCCAGCCAAACGTGCAGATGTGGAAAGCATGGTTCCGATGGGGTATATCGGAAAGCCAGAAGAAATTGCCGCTGTCGCAGTATGGCTTGCTTCATCACAGGCAAGTTATGTAACAGGAACGACTCTATTTGCGGATGGCGGGATGACTTTATATCCTGAATTCCAAGCTGGTCGTGGGTAAGTAAAGGTGTTAATTTAAATGTTTAAAAATAAGCATAACCCCGTCCTAAAAATAGAACGGGGTTATGCTTATTTGAGCTTCGGTGCCAGTCCAGTGGTCGGCGTAATCTATAATCTAACCTTAACTTCAGTACCGTCCTTAGCTTTGACATCTACTAGCACGATGCCCTTATAATTTCTTAGTTCTTTGACAATAGGCTTTAGCGTTTTCTTGTCTATTAGCGGAAAAGTAAAGTCCAGTTTTTTTCTTTCGAACTGCTCTTTTGTCCATTTGTTTACCTGTTGTTGTAAAAATTTCGAAGACAAAATTGAAATAGCAATGTTTAAAAAAGCATATGGAATTGGGATTGTAAACCGAACGTCTTTTGCTTTCACTTTTACATGCATCATAAGCTAATCACTATTCAATGATAACCGAAACGGTATCCCCGTTTGCCGATTTAATATCAACAATCTGACCATCTAATTCGTTTTCGATGGCTTCAATAATAAGGTTAATGTCTATATCTTTAACGTATTTCTCCGATTGAGGAATACCCGCTGCAATGCTGTGTCCAGCCATTAATACTACCTTGACAAGTTTTAAAGGCAAATTGACTGTGACGTTATCATTTTCGGCTGATACAACACGAATTTTTAAAGTTTTATCTAAATATTTAGTTGGTTCTTCAGTAAGCTTATTACCTGCTTCTTCTTTCTCTTTTAATACTTGAATCAGTTCTGAAGCCTTATCTGCATCAATCTTTCCTTCTTGAACCATTGTTAAAACTCTTGAAATTTCTTCTTTCATGATAAGTTCCTCCTTATTCCTCTTTTAAGAGCTTAATCGCTTCTTCTGGTGTGATTTCGCCATTTTCCAACATAGTGACAACATTTTTCTCGTCTACTTCATTTTTCTTCTTCTGCACATATCCAAGGGCTGAAATGATGTCTGTTAGTTTGCCTCGAACTGTTGGATACGAAATCCCTAGTTCCTTTTCAACTTCTTTGATATTACCTCGGCATGTTAAAAATACTTCCACAAAATGAAGCTGATCCTTTGATAAGGATGCAAGTTTAGATAATTCGAACTCATTTTCAATCGTCGTGTGACAATGAGAACACTGCAGCTTAGTAATTTTTAATGTTTTACTGCAGACAGGACAATTTGTGATTACTTGATAAGCCATAATGAGATCCCTTCCTTTTTGTTGAATTGATTATATAACGAGTAATTTAAAATGTAAATAACAAAAATTGAATTTCTTTAATACAAAAATTAATAATGTTAATTTTGTGTTTAAAATTATTAATTGTTCAGTTTTGGTTATTCATTCAAGTATGGATATTTGTAATAATGGTTGAAAGGGGATTTGAAAATGACTGTTTGACTGTGTTGTAGCAAGTTTATCTTTTAGGAAGTACCTGATGCAAGAATAGGGTGGAATAAGTTAAATGCATTTATGGATTACAGATCGATATGTAGAAAATGACAATTGATGATACAGAGTTACATTATTAATATTGAAGTATAAATACTTGCCAGAGAAAAAGTCCCAATCAGAATGATTGGGACTAGAGAATTAAACACTTTACTAAAATAAGATAACTTATTCATATAACAAGATTAACATTTGCAAACCATTAAATGGTTTCCATCAGGATCTTTGAAATTAAACCATTGATTATGTTCAATATCTGTTGTTAATTCGACATTCTTCCCCTTCATATAGTCATATGCTTGCTCTATATTCGTAGTATTTAAATGAAAAGGTGGGGTTTTGAATATATTTTCCTCTGAATAAATCTTGCTATCTAATACAATTCCCGTTCCGTTCATAGGTATTATATATAAATGACTAAATAATATCTCACCATCTGCTTGTAACCCGAATAGGTCACTGTACCAATTACGTGATTTTTCAATATTACTCACAGGGATAAAAATTGTTCCGACTTGATTTAATATGGGATTCATAAATTCTACCTCCAATTATGAATAGTGAATATAACATTAATTCGCTAAAAATTTCATATCCCCTTGTACAATCATATTGAATTTTACTATCGAAAATTTATAACCTTTATTTGTCCTACTTTTTGTTAATTCTTGAATATTAAGGTTCTTTGAAAATGATGCAAAATTGCTGTATTATGCCACAGCCTGTTGTTTGTCTGTATAATAAAGGTGGGAATATTCTAATATTTAAAAAATGTAAAAAATAGGCGATTTATATGAGGAGGTTAAAATGGTGCCAATCGAAATTTTTATCGCAACAAAGGAAGATTATTTTGCAGTAAATGAGATTGTAAAAGAAGGACATGAAGAGCATGTAATGATGGAACCAAGTATTTTTAAAAGTGTCGATTCCGTAATGCCCGAATCCTATTATCAAGAATTATTGGACGACGAAGAGAGTGACATTCTTATAGCGAAGGAAGATGGAATTGTAGCGGGTTTCGCAGTCATAAGTGTTGAAGCTTCTCCTCCTTTTGAGTCGCTTGTTCAACGAAAATATGCTTATGTACATGATTTTGGTATAAGAGCAGACCTACAAAGAAAAGGAATTGGAAAGTTGTTATTCAATGCTTGTATAACTTGGGCAAAAGAAAAGAAAGTTAACTCAGTCGAATTAAATGTTTGGGAATTTAATACGAAAGCAATTGATTTCTATAAACATTTTAATATGAAAAGCGTAAACAGAAAAATGAAATTAAATATTTAATGAAGTATCTTGAATATTGAAATCGAAATATAAACATGAAAAAGGACTTCCGTTAGTATACGCAAGCCCTAGAATGGAGCCTAAACATATTATCTAGGATCAGTTGGCCCATTTCAATGCTCTGTGAAAATAAAAAAATTCAAACATATATACTACAAAATGAGGACAAGTACTATATCTTGAGCATGTGGAGATTACTACACACCGCTCCATACTAAAGTTCTTAATAAATAAAACAAGCCAAGACCGGCAATAATCAAAAGAACGAATAAAACAATAGCAAAGGCAAAACTTGTACCTGTTCCATAAGCAGGATAACTCAAAACAGTTTTCCTCCTTTCTGATTAGATAGAAAGAAAAGGTAGTATGATTTTTTAAAAAACTGGAGACTGATAAGCTACGATTTTAAGAGGTGCCTTCAGGGGCGCACTAGCACACAATGATAAAACAGAGAATATGGTACTATCTAGTTGACACAAAGTATAACCACAAACACATGATACTTCGGTTTTATCTTTATATTATGTTGTAAAGATAAAGAATTTAGGGCAATTACCTTAAGAATGGGGATTTAACCCTGAATTATTAATAAATTGATTCAGCGGTAAGTTGGTCATGACAATTCGTTAAAAGTGGATTGGAAAAGACCATTACATTCCCAATATACCGTCTAAACGCCGAACTCACTTAAATGAGTGCAAGTTCTTTTTCAATTTCTAAAAAATGACTTCTTATAATTTAAATTGCCAAAAGAGAAATGAAATCATGATAATGAAGCTTCAGCCACCGAATATAAAAATTAGTAATGCAAATCTTATTCTTTTAAGATAGAATCAAACATATCAATTATTTGGATGTGGAGTGAAGAAGATGTTTCCTATTTTAGATACTGAACGATTAGTGTTAAGAGAACTTACTGAACATGACGCCCAAGATATTTTAAATTGCTTTTCAAATGCTGATGTATTACGCCATTATGGGCAAAATCCATTAACAAGTATAGAGCAGGTTAAACAAATAATTAAAAATTTTTCTAAGAATTATGATGAAAAACGTGGTATAAAATGGGGAATCGCCTTAAAAGAGCAAGAATGTATTATCGGTACTATTGGTTTTCAAGAGTGGTCCACTGAGCATAAAAGAGCGGACATTAGCTACGCGCTTTTCCCTGAGAACTGGGGAAAAGGATATGCAAAAGAGGCCGTTAATAGAGTAATTTCATTTGGCTTTCAAGAGATGGATTTAATGCGTATAGGAGCAATTGTTTTTACCGAAAATGAAGCTTCAAACAAGCTATTAACAAAGTTAGGTTTTGAAAAAGAAGGTGTATTAAAAAATTATATGCATCAAAGCGGTGTTCCGTATGATACTAATATTTTTTCACTAATTAAACGCTAAAGATTTATTCAGAGTTAAATAAACACAGCAGGTCCAGGTCTCAAATAATTGAGAACCTGGCCTTTTTTGATCAAATGTTCTTTTAGTTGTCTAGCTGGAAATCATATATTAGAAAACAAAAATAAAAAGGGTCACTGGAGGAAAGTGACCCTTACGTATTAATTTAGAAGGTATGGGGGGTAAGTTAGTAATACTCTAGTGAAAATATGAGCACAGAGATGTTAGCGGTGACGTTTTTTAGTACCTAATGAAAGTAGCTCCGACAATAATCAAAAGAATGAATAGTACTACAATTAGGGCAAAAGCTGACCCTGAGCCGTAACCATTACCTGAATAACTCATACTACTTCCCTCCTTTCTACAATCTATAATATGTAAAGCTGTTAAAAGGAGAAAGGTAATCATCTAACTTATAAAATAAATATTGCAATAAAAATGAAAAGAACTCTCTGATAGTAGCGACCCCGAAATAAGGAAGTAAAAGTATAAAATATCTTTACATTTGCTAGTACAACAAATACTAAGTTAAGTATTTCAAGTAATTTAACTTTTGATGATGAGCCAAATTTCAAATTTTTAAAAGTATACCTTTAAAAACTTAAATATTGCAATATTGTAAAATTTGGGTTTTAGATTAAAAATTAGATTTAAAAGTAATTGTAACCATGATAGGATATTATATCGTAGGAGGTGTAGTTTGGCCTAAGGAACTTGTGTTAAAAACAGAAAACACAAACTACCTTTTGACAATTATTTTTAATGAAAAAGAGAAAAATTGTTCTCATCATTAGCTTGTTTATTATCTTTTTGACAGGCTCACGAATTTTATGGCTGGCGGTATTTAATAATACAGATCAACCGCATGCCGTAAAAGGTCAAATTGATTTAAGAAATTGGGATTTTAATGATGGTCATGCTATTACCTTAGATGGAGAATGGGAGTTCTATCCTTATAATTGGTTGATTAGTGAAGAAAAGCATTTAGAATCCACGAAGAGTGCTAAATACATACAGGTTCCTAAAGGGTGGAGTTCATCTTTACAAGAGGAAGAGAAAAGCCCTTATGGTTACGGTTCGTATCGCTTAAAATTACTCGTCAATCCAGAGGACAATATAACTTACAGTATTCGAGTTCCGAGTGTTCGAAGTTCCTCAGAAGTATATGTAAATGGTAGGCGGTTAGCAAAATCCGGTGTAATAGGAGAGAAAGAAGAAAAAACAGTTGCCAAGAATGTTCCATATACCGCTTCTTTTGAAGCAAATGGTCACAAAGAAATCGAAATTATTGTTCAAGCTTCTAACTATAAGGACCCTCGTGACGGTGGAATTGTTCGCTCCATTAAATTTGGAAAAGAAGATATATTAAATCGGGAAACTCAGTTGTCGATCAATATGCAACAACTAGTAGCAGTGGTTTTTTTATTACATGCTATCTATTCCATTATTTTATTTTTCGTTGGAAACATGGAAGAAAGAAGATTACTTTACTTTTCTCTTTTATCGTTTAGCACTATGATATATTACCTTTTAGGAAGCGATGACAAATTATTATCATATTGGTTCCCGATTAACTATGATTGGGCATTTAAATTAGTTCATCTTTCTATGGTCGGCATAGGCTTTTCGCTGCTTCAATGCATAAAATATTGGTTACCTCAACATGTGAGAAAATATATTTGCTTGTTTAGTATTTTCTGTGGTATAGCATTATTGTTGACCATTGTACTGCCTACTCGCTATATAGTAATCAATCAAGGCATTTACATTTTGATTTTAGGGATCTCGATTGTTATAACGAATCTAACAGTAATACGAAAATCTATTAAAGAGATTAAAAGTAATATTTTTTTACTTTTTGCCATTTTAGCATTTGGTAATAATCTTATTTGGGATGGCCTACTTCTCATTTTTGGAATCAAAGTAATCATGTATCCATTTGATCTTGTTATAACAGTGGCTAGTTTAGCTATCTTATGGTTTAAAGGATATGCTAAAGTCCATTCGGAAACGAAAGAACTTGCTAGTAAGCTCCAAAAGACTGATAAGTTAAAGGATGAATTCCTCGCCAATACGTCTCATGAATTAAGAAATCCACTTCATGGGATCCTTAACATTTCAAAAGCTGTTTTGGAAAGAGAAGAACGTGTACTTAGTGACAAAAGTGTTAAGGATTTAGAAACAGTACTCTCTGTAGGACGTCGTATGTCATTAATGTTAAATGATTTATTAGATGTTATGAGCTTAAAAGATAATAACTCCAAATTAAACCTTAATACTTTTTCGATTCACTCAATTGTATCGGGTGTATTAGATATGCTCTACGTTATGAAAGAAGGAAAGCAAATTCAGCTAATTAATCAAATCCCAGAAAATTTTCCAAAAGTAGTTGCGGATGAAAATAGAGTTATTCAAATTGTTTTTAATCTTCTTCATAATGCGGTGAAATACACGAACGAAGGCGAAGTGACAATATCAGGTCATGTGAAAAATGGTATGGCGGAAATAGTCATTTCGGATACTGGTATTGGTATAGATGCGGACACCATTCAACGTATATTTGAACCTTATGAGCAGGGTACCCTTAGTAAGGCAATGATTGAAGGCGGATTTGGGCTAGGACTTAGTATTTGTAAACGATTAGTTGAACTACATGGGGGAACATTACAGGCAAATTCAATTGTAGGGAAAGGTTCTGAATTTACTTTTACCTTACCAATATCTACTTTAGATGATGAAGAAAAGGATACAGAAAATGTAGCAATGCTATCAAGTGAGAAGGAAGGATCAACAGTAGAGACTTCTATAAACCCTTTCGATGATCAGGGAGAAAATCATTCGATTTTTGAAGCAAATCGCCCTCGAGTTTTAGTTGTCGATGATGATCCAATTAACTTAAGAGTTATCGAAACATTACTTTCAACAGAAAAGTACGACTTAGTAACGGTTACAAGTGGTAGTAAAGCACTCGAAATACTAATGTCCCAAGAGTGGGATTTGATCATTTCAGACGTCATGATGCCAAATATGTCTGGCTACGAATTAGTACGTACAATTCGTCAGCAATTTTCAATAACAGAACTTCCCGTGTTACTTCTTACTGCAAGAAGTCAGCCTCAAGACATTAATAATGGATTTTTATCTGGTGCTAATGATTACGTCACAAAACCTGTGGACGCTCTAGAGTTAAGATCAAGAGTAAAAGCACTAACCGATGTTAAACAATCTGCACAAGAAAGGCTTCGAATGGAGGCGGCTTGGCTGCAGGCTCAAATACAGCCACATTTTCTATTCAATACATTAAATGCCATTATCACGCTAAGTGAAATTGATATCGAGCGTACTAGTAAGCTACTTGAAGCTCTAAGTGATTTTTTAAGGGAATCATTTAAATTCCAAAATATTGATGAACTTGTTCCAATTGAGGACGAGTTAAATCTTGTTCGATCCTATTTATATATTCATAAAGAGCGTTTTGGGGAGCGGATCAATGTAACGTGGGATGTGGAAGTATCTACAGATGTCATGATACCATCACTGACCATCCAGCCATTAATTGAAAATGCATTAAAACATGGTATTTTGCCTCGTGAAAATGGCGGGAATATTCATCTTCGCATTGTAGATTACGACACATACATTGAGATTATTGTGTCGGATGATGGTAATGGAATCGATGACGCGACAATGGAACGTTTACTTGAAAGAAAATCGAAAACATCTACTGGAATTGGATTGCTAAATACAGATCTTCGCTTAAAACAACATTACGGTGAAGGACTTCGCATCACAAGTATGCCAAACCAAGGAACAGCAATATCGTTTGTTGTTCTTAAAAAGAAAGAAAAAAATTGATGGAAAAATAAGAACATTCATATTCAGCGGCACCTCTATTTAAAAAAGGGGTGCCGTTTCTAAATTAAGGAAAAGTTTGTTTGATTAAAGTCCTGTTTTTGCAGGATTTTTTTCTTTAATTATCGAAGCAATTTAGTTTAATAAGGAAAGATAAAACAAATTAAGCGAATAAGAGACAGAGGTGGATTAATAATTATCACATTCGGTGAAAAAGTAGAAGGCAAAAATTACAAATGGAGACCTGCTGTTTATTGTGTAATGTTCAATAGTTAGAAAGAAAAAATAGCGATTATTCAAACAAATGATGGAAAATTTTTTCTTCCTGGTGGTGGAATTGAAAAAAATGAAACACACGAAGAGTGTTTAAAAAGAGAAGCCCTTGAAGAAATGCGAATGGATGTTGAAATAGGTCATTTTATAGGGTGTGCCCAGAGATGTTTTTATTCTACAAAAGAATATAAATATTACAAATAAGTAAACCAACTGAAGTTGACCACTTTTTAAAATGGATGGAACCAAAGCAAGCAATTGAATGCTTGTTCCACGTACACCAAAGCTGGGCAGTTACTGAAGCATTATTACAGTTATAAAGTTTAGAACAGTCATCAAATGAGCATAAGTTACGCATATGATTGATCAAATTTCACATGATAAGACTGATTTAGAAGGCTAAAAACGTTTAACCATGACGTATCGCGGTTATAAACGATATTTGGAAATTACACTATAAAGAACAGATAACCAAAATTAGTTATCTGTTCTCTTTAATCACTTTGCAGACGATTCTTCCGATTCATAAAGAAAACTTTTCTCAAGATTTTCTTTTGTCTCAGCATTAACGGTTTGTTCTTTTGCTTCTGCTTGTTCACTAGCTGGAGCTTCGTCATGAGAAGAACAAGCAGTTAGTAGGAATGCTGCCATTGCTCCGATATATAAGAATTTCTTCATTGCTATAACCTCCGTTATTGTTTAGTTACAGTTTAGATTGCGCAATTACACGTAGAATATAACGGAAATTAAATTTTGCTTTTGTAACAAAGAATGAAAAATTGGAAGTTATTTATTTGGTAGCTTTTAAGTAAAAGTGGAAAATTGAAAGAACTTGAAGGATACCAGGCAATTCATGGAGAGTGCCTGATATCTCACTATTTACTAATGACAATAGACAGTTTATAGTTTGCATGTTTATTTAAATCGACTAAAAATTGATCTAATACTTCGTTTGATGGGAATCTGCATTCAAGAAGATAACAACTATCTCCACTGATTTTGAAGTTATTAACAATATATTGTTGCTGCGTTTTTATAAATGATAGAAAAGGTTCATGGTGCGGACTTTTTGTATAAATATTAATAAAAGCATGGATGTTGCTTCCTAATTTTCTATGATTCACATGAATAGTATAGCTTTCAATAATCCCATTATCTTCAAGTCTCGCCACCCTCGATGACGCAGCTTGGTCTGTCAAATGAACCTTCTCACCCAATTCCTTCATCGTAATACGGCTATTTTTAGAAAGCTCATCAAAACAAAAGGACAACACGGCAGGGGAGAAATTTTAAAATTAACTGGTCAAGTATGTGGTGTTGTCTTTTACCATCCGAATGAGGAAAAATTATATATCGCTGGCGATACTGTATGGTATGAAGAGGTTCAAGAAGTACTCGAAAAAAATCATCCTGAAATTATTGTCGTTAATGGGGGAGACAATCAATTTTTAGAAGGAGGCTCTCTCATAATGGGGAGAGATGATATTTATGAAGTTCACAAAGCTGCTCCTAACGCAAAAATTATCGTGAGTCATATGGAAGCGATCAATCATTGGACGTTATCAAGAGAAGAATTAAGAAACTTTATTAATGAAAGAGGAATCACAACTCAAGTATTCGTGCCGGAAGATGGTGAAGAATACATTTATTAAAATAGAAATGATATAAGTCATTTTTTACAATGGTGATTTTGTTTAAGTGTTTTAATTGACAAAATAATTTATTTATGCTATAATTTACAAATATTATTTTTGAGTGTAAAATAGGATTCTCCTGGCCAGGAGAGTTCTATTTTTTTTTGCCTTAATTGAGGTATTGAACTAGAGAATCAAAATCAAAAAACGAATTATACACTTGCTTTTTCTAGGAGATGATTGTTTGATGGAAGATTTACCTTGTAAAGGTTGCAGAGGAATGTGTTGTGGGCCAGTTCCAATTACAGAACAAGAGTTAAAGAAAATAAAAAAGAAAATCAAAGCAATGCCTAAAAAAATGAGCCTAGATTTAAAAAATCAACAAAGTCTTTATGGAACCTGTATTTTTTATGACGAAATAAATGATCGGTGTGGAATTCATTCGGCACGTCCGTCTATTTGCCGAGCCTTCGGTCATTATAAAAATCTTGTGTGTTTCCGCAAGCCAACAGTGTCCGTTGGAAAAAACTATATAGCTAACGAGCTTCCAATTGGTATTTTAAGTATTGATTTTACGTGGAAAGATTTTATTAATTGAGTTTAGCGGTTATACATTCGACCTATTAAAAAGAGCCTGCTTTTTTTAATGCAGGCTCTAATATCATACATACTTTAAAGTTCTAATCGCATAGTACGGCTCGTTTCATTAAATCCATGTCTGTCATACAAGTTAATAGCGCCAATATTTTCTGCTAAGACACTTAACTCCAAGTAATCTAAATTACGTTCCTCTGCCCATTTCTTTGCCTCTCGTAGCAATAGTGAGCCAATGCCTTTACTCTGGTATTGGCCTCCAACAATTACATCCATAATATATGCATAATTATGTTGAACGATACAAGAATATGGGGGAGTAGCTAATTCTTGAATTAGTAAAAAACCGGCGATGTTGTTATCTAATTCAGCAACAAAAATGTCTGATTTTTCTTCAGAAATTATGTTTTGAAGAAACGCTACATCCTGTCTTGCTGGTGCAATGTATGTAGGTTGTAGTTTTGACATCTCTAAAAACAGATCTTCATATAATATTTCTATTTGTGGGATTTCTTCGAAAGTTGCAATTTTTATTTTCATGCTCTACCTCCATTCGAATTTCATACCATTTCATTTTACTATATTTTGGTGATTTTATAAATAATATGTAAATTTAATAAAAACTCGCTTTGCTAACACAGTATAAACCGTATGGGATTCCCAATACTAAATCTGTTTTAAAATATATAGAGAAAGGAGGCTTTCATCAGTGAGATTTTTAGCATGGGGAATTATAGGTGCAGCAGCACTCTTTGGTGTAATGAAACGCTTTGGGATGAACGATGCACAACAAGTGACACAGTCTGCTCAGCAAGGTACGACACCAGTACAATTAGTAGCAAACAGTAATCCACTTACCGCAAATACACCAAAACAATAAATAAAATAGGTATCATCAAGCTTATAGACTTTTGTTTGGCTAATGGTCTATGAGCTTGTACATAAAAACCGCACAAATAGGGGAACAATCGTACATAAAAGGTAAAGATTATTTTGTTAAAGATAGAGAACTAAAAGCACTGGAATGGTATGAAGATATTCAAAATAATGGATTATGTAATACTAAGATTAATGGCTGTCATTAAGTCAGCTTTTTTATGCTGCTAACAGAGCAGTTTAGAGGAATAGACAGTCAGTTTTCAATTCAGTAAAAAAGCGTGTTTTGATCAAATTTTTTTCAAAACACGCTTATCTATTTGCTCTTTTATTAAGGTTTATTAAGTTAATTTAATCAAACTTTATTCCAGAGCTACGCCATTAACTATCCAACTGGGTATCAGTTTTTATAATAGTATAAGTATGTCCAAGATTTAGAGATTACTTGCCAATTATCTCAAAGTTTTTGCACCAGAATATTTCTTTAGTACAGGTATAGAAAAGTTTCCCTTTCCAATGATATCAATCAGCCTTGTTCCAAACCATTGGCAAATCAGGGCATACATGATAACTTTCCAATCGATCACGACACCTGCAACAAGTAATATCAAACTATTAATCCAAAATAATATGCCTCCGGGAGGTCGCTTTATAAAAGATGATATAATAAGAGCTAAAATATCCATTCCTCCTGAAGAAGCCCCCATTTTAAATAATATACCCACGCTAAAACCGAATAAAAAGGCTCCAATTAGTAAATCGATCCATACATTTCCAATAGGATGATGAATGTGAGGAGAAATTAAATGGATAGTGAATGCAGCTGAGCCGACACAAAACATCGTCCACACTGCGTTGCTTGTTCCGAGCCACTTGAAGGCTGCGATTACCATCACTGCATTTAATATCCAAATGCTCGTTGCATATGGCACATCCCACACGTAATTTAATAAAACACCTATTCCGGCAGCACCACCGGATGGGATGTAATGAGGGAATAAGAAAATAGACATAGCTACTCCTTGAATTGCAGAAGCAATTGCAAGAATGATAATTTTAAATAAATGTTGCGACAAACTACTACATCTCCTTGTATTTCACAGTATTTCTCTTTTGCTTTACTTTATATTAGTTCAATCATTAAGTGAAATATAGATTAGTGATAGTTATAATTAAAATTATTTATGATTAGAAAATGGTCTTAGGGTGACTTGAAGATCATTAGGCTGTTACATCTCCTTTTTTTAACAGGGGAGTTTAGTGCAATAAAAAACAATAATAAATTTATAAAACAAATCATTTCTGATATTGTTGATATATCGGAAATGATTTACAAAGATAAACATCATAATAAATAGGGTATAAGGCTTTTTGCTTATCAAAGAAAGAAGGGTTAATAAAATGATACAATCTGTTGTACATATTGCTTTGGTTGTTCAAGATTATGATGAAGCTATTGAGTTTTACACAAAAAAACTTCATTTTACGTTAATTGAAGATACGTATCAACCAGAACAAGATAAACGATGGGTAGTAGTATCCCCACCTGGTTCGTCTGGAACTACAATATTACTTGCAAGGGCTTCAAAACCAGAACAAACATCTTTTATTGGGAATCAAGCTGGAGGAAGAGTTTTTCTATTCCTTGGGACAGATGACTTTTGGAGAGACTATAATGAAATGATAGAAAAAGGAATTGAATTCGTTAGAGAACCAAAAGAACAATCATATGGTATTGTTGCTGTATTCAAAGATTTATACGGAAACTTATGGGATTTAATTCAATTTGAAGAAGGTCATCCTATGTTTCAACGAGTAAAATAAACTAAAACCTTAATAATATAAAACCCTTCAGAATTGTTTTATCTGAAGGGTTTTTGAATATTTGAAATCGTATTTAACAAATTTTTTGATTTGCAAAAAGCAATAAATTCCTTAAAACTAACAACTTCTAACTAAATATTTACCTACGGAAATACCACTAGCTGCTGCTTGTGATAAAGAATGTGTAACTCCTGAACAATCTCCAATTGCATACAATCCTTGAATATTTGTTTGGAAATTTTCATCAGTTTCTATTGTTGGTGAATAAAACTTTCCGTCCATACCATAAAGCAATGTATCCTCATCAATGGCTTCACCAATAAATTTTTCCAAATGGTTTAAAAATCCCTGCAAGATTTGAATATATAGTAATGGAATTTCTTTAGTTAAATCCCCAAAGTCAGCTTTTAACGAAGGCTGAATTCTATTATTATACATATTTTCTTTTGTTGTAGACTGTCCCTTCCTTAAATCTCCATAACGTTGTACTACTATACGATCTGTCCCTTTATTTATTTCGCCGATAACCTTATGCGCATACGTATTTGCCTCTTCAAGAGTAGAAAAATACGTTGGAGTGAACAAAGTAAAATTCAAGTTAGAAGTTCCATTCTCTTGCTCTCGAAAGTTTTGACCATCTGGCATAACTAAACCTTCTTGATATTTACGAATGATTCTTCCTTTAGGGTTCATGCAATAAGTCGTTGAAATGATATCTTCATGTGCATAAGCAAGTTTTGTTTCAAAGGTATCCTCCAAAATTGAACGTAACTGTTGTTCTGCCATTTCAACTCTAATACCCAAATCTAAACGAGTTTTGCCTTGCTTAACTCCAAGACTAGCACATTGATTATTTAACCAATCTGTTCCTGATCGGCCTGTTGCGAACACTACTTGCTGAGACCGGATAGTACCTTTATTCGTAATTAAAGTAAAAGAATCATTATCTTTTATTATATCTTGTACATCTACCTCAAATTGAATATCTATCTGGCTTGATAAAACTTTATAAATTTGTTGGAAAATTTCCGTTGAAAGTGACGTACCTAGGTGTCTCACCTCAGTAGTTAACATATGTAAGTTACATAATTGGGCTCTTTTTGAGAGTTCTGTATTAGTTGTGGAATATTTGATAACAGAGTCTCCACCGAAACGGCATAATATTTCGTCAACTTCATCCATTAATTGTTGAAGATTCTCTCTGCCTACTTTTTGCTCCAACTCACCGCCAAATTCAGTTGAATAATTAAACTTTCCTTCTGATTTACCCAAACCAGCAAAACCAAAATATTTCTCACATGTATTACAATTGCATGTTTCTCCTCGATCTAAAGGACAATTTCTCTCTTCTATTGATTTTCCCTTTTCAAGAATTAATATTTTCTGATTACTTTGAGATAAGGTATATGCTAAAAAAACACTACTTACACCTGAACCGATAATTGTAATATCATACATCTAGTTACACCTTCTTTAATTAATGAATAATAAGAGTATTTTATAATATGGGGATTGTCTATACAAAACTAAAAAATTTTTTAGGCGTATAAGTTCTTACTTGTTTACAGTTATATCCAAGTTCATTAAGATTATCTAAAGAACTATGAAAAGGATGATTAAAATTGTTTCAAATAAAAAGGATATACAAAGAACACTTTCCTAACGGTAAAAAAATAATCTATCAATACAGCTCTGATAATTATTATGATGTTTCCTATAAAGAACAAGAAAATGGATGGGCAATTGAATTTACGTTAAAACATCTCGACACCCCGTTTCACAAGTATTTAGAAGGAGAAATTTTCGAAGATCATATAGAGGATATTGAATGCTATATAGCAGAGTTAAATGGCAAAGAAGCGGGCATTGTTAGCTTCAGCCATGAAAAGTGGCATAATGTGTTAAGAATTAATGATATTCATATTGATCAATCTCATCAACATAAAGGAATTGGAAGTAAATTCATGGCTTTGGTCAAAAAGCGAGCGGCGGAAATAGGGGTGAGGGCGATCGTTTTAGAAACACAAACTTCTAATTATCCTGCCATTCAATTTTACAAAAAGCATGGGTTTCAACTTATTGGATGTGACCTATTGAGTTATTCAAATAAAGATATTGAAAGAAGGGAAGTAAGAGTAGAAATGGGACTTGTTCTTGAAATATAAAAGGAGAACACGTTTTTATCGTGTTCTCCTAAGAAATTATATATTATTTACTTTGAGTTTGAAGTGCTAATTTAACGCCTAGACCGATATAAACGAAACCAACAGCCTTTTCAAGTAAACGTGAACCATTGTTTGAAGTCTTCGTAAAGATTTTTTCGCCAATAAAACTTGTAATAATAGCTAATAAAATAGTATATAAAGCACTCATCACAACAAAAGTAATGCCTAAAATCAATAATTGAACAGTGATTGATTGGCCATTATGTTGAACAAACTGTGGTAAAAACGCCAAGAAAAATAATGCTGTTTTTGGATTTAAAATTTCCGCTAAAAAACCTTGTCGGAACGAAGTACTTGCTGGACTTTGTTCTACAGTTGGTTTTTCTATTTTTTGCGGTTTTGTTAATAGCATTTGAATACCTAAATAGACAAGGTATGCAACACCAATATATTTTACTACTTCAAACGCAGTGGCTGATTTCATTAAAATTGCTGATAAACCTAAGACAGCTGCTGAAGTATGAACTAAGTCGCCAAGTCCAATGCCTAGTGCAGTAAAAATACCATTTTTTTTACCACCTTTCAGCGTTTGTGTAATGGTAATGATAACAGCAGGACCAGGAATTAAAAATAAAAGAAGAACTATTGCAATAAAAGATAACATATTTACCCATCCTATTCTAATAAACTAAACATTCATTTAAGAGAATAATAAAATTCACTTAATGAATGCAAAAAATATTATATGCTATCTCCTATATGCCTGTCGATAATGAAATACTGAAAAGGAGTGAAAATAACTATTTCTAAAAATCAGAAAATATTTCGGTGATATTTGTATAACGATATATATTATTAAATTATAGTAATAAACTCCAATATTAATTCAATCCACATCTAAGGGGATGTGGTTTCGTAATTCAAACATAAAAATAGTACCAACTACTAATAATTAATGATAGAATTAGGTTATAATATTTTTGGAGGTTATTTAAATGCTAGATATTCAACAAATACAAGAAGTTTTACTACATCGTTATCCTTTTCTATTAGTGGATAGAGTATTGGAATTAGAAGAGGGGAAAAGAGCGGTTGCTATTAAAAATGTAACGATAAACGAAGAATTTTTTAATGGACATTTTCCTAATTATCCAGTGATGCCAGGTGTGTTAATCGTTGAAGCATTAGCTCAAGTAAGCGCAATTATTATGCTCACAAAAGAAGGTAATCAAGGGAGACTTGGATTGCTGGCAGGTATTGATAATTGTCGCTTTAAAAAACAAGTTAAACCTGGTGATCAACTGCGTCTTGAAGTGGAAATTACACGCTTAAAGGGTGCCATTGGTAAAGGCCGTGGTATAGCAACAGTTGACGGAGAAATAGCTTGTGAGACAGAGCTTATTTTTGCATTTGGAAGCTAAGACCATTTGATTTAAGAGTACTGCAAAAAAACATTGTAGTACTCTTGTTCTTTGTGTATAGGATTTTTAAAGTATTTGTTGAATAATATAATAAATGGATGACTTCGAAATGGAGGCGATTTCGTGAACTATCCCTTAGCACTATATAGCAACTTGTGTCATGCAATTTATTATCCTTACAAATATTACAATATTCAACGGTCAATGGAATGGAATTACGATGTGGTTATGTACAGGAATATTTATTTTCTCAACGGCGGTTTTCATTTCAAGCAGATTAAATAAAAGAAGTTCTAATGAATAAAAATCCTAAATCAAATAAGATGAAAGAGTTGATAATCACAAATCAACTCTATTTTTTTGTCCAAAAATTTAAATGTGAATAGTGGGACTTAATTCATCTTACTACAGTGTAAATGTTGTTACAGAATAGACATAAAAATCCAAAAATAAAATAATTAAGGTAAGCGTTTACATGTATACTTAAATTAAAATAACGAGACTACTTATTAAGGGGAGATTTTATATGTCGGAAAGCACACCATTTATAAAAGATGTTCCTGATGGAGATGTGAAATTTTCTATTATAATACCTGCTCATAACGAAGAAAATTATATTGGTGGGTGTCTAGAGTCAATTGCAAAGTCTGCACAACCTTATAAAGATCAAGTAGAAGTTATTGTTGTGCTAAATCGTTGTACGGATAAAACGAAAGAAATTGCACAGTCCTACAATTGTGTGACATTGGAAAATAACGATAAAAATTTATCCAAAATTAGAAATGCTGGAGCTGCGTTAGCGAAAGGCGATATTCTCGTTACAATTGATGCTGATACTCGAATGACAGAACACATGCTATCAGAGGTTGAAAAGCATTTAGCTTCCAATCAATTCATTGGAGGAGGCGTGAACGGTAATTTTGAAAGAATGTCCTTTGGTATAGTAGTTTCTACCATGTTACTAATTGTTCCCATACTGTTTAAGTATGGTTTTATCTCTGTAGGGATCTTTTGGTGCTATAAAAAGGACTTTCAGGCGATAAACGGTTTTAACGAGAAGATGCTAATGGCAGAAGATGCTGATTTTGCTAAGCGTTTAAAACAATGGGGCAAGAAGCATGGTAAAAAATACGGCACGATTAAAAATGGAATGATTACTTCGTGTAGACGATTTGACCATTATGGAGACTGGATGTTACTGAAACGACCAGATGTGATTTTAGCTTATTTAAAGGGCACTAATGAAAAGGCTGCTAATGAAGCCTATTATGATGATCAAGCAAGATAATGAAACTACCTAATGGTGTATTTTAGGCATAATAATTCTTTAGACCACTTCGTTGTAAAAACGAGTGGTTTTTTTATGGGTAATTATTTAGATTTTCTTAAATAATAAGACTTTGCATGACAGTAAGTTTAACGGAATGATATGATGTTGGGTGATTAGTAGAACCTGTAAAAATATTGTTAAATCAAGGTTTTGAACAAGGGTGGTTATGAGCATGGAAATAAATATACTAGTAGTAGATGACGAAAAGGAAATTGCGGATTTAATAGAGCTTTATTTAAAAAATGAAAATTTTAATGTTTATAAATTTTATGATGCTCAGGAAGCATTAACGTGTATACACTCGATCAAATTGGATCTTGCTATTCTTGATGTAATGATGCCTGATATCGATGGCTTTGAAATTTGCCGAAGAATTCGGGAACAGTATCATTTTCCGGTAATTATGTTAACAGCGAAAGAAGAAGAAATAGATAAAATAACGGGGCTTACATTAGGGGCTGATGACTACATAACAAAGCCATTCCGTCCATTGGAGGTTATTGCAAGGGTTAAGGCTCAAATTCGCAGATCTACAAAGTACAATCATCAGGGGACATTACAAAATGATCCGATTATTGATTTTTCAGGCTTAATTTTAGAGCAAAAGACCCGAAAATGTATGTTAAACGAAAAACAACTGTTTCTTACTCCTACAGAGTTCTCCATTTTGTGGTTTTTATGTGTAAATCGAGGGCGTGTCGTTTCTTCTGAAGAATTATTTCAAGAAGTATGGGGCGAGAAATATTATAGCAATAACAATACGGTAATGGTTCACATTAGGCATTTACGAGAAAAGATGAAAGATTCCGCAGAGAACCCGAGATTCATAAAAACTGTCTGGGGAGTGGGGTATACTATTGAAAAATGATTTTGGAAAACTAAAAAGAACTATAATGCTTCGAATTTTGCTGATTTTAGTAATAGCATTGTTGGTTGGCTATTTCATAAGCTATGTGTTTATTGATGGCGTCTTACAAGCCCCTTTCGCTGATTGGTTTATTCGGTTTTGTGAAAACGTGCTACAGCTTGACTATTATTCGGCACAGAGAGCCTATGGAATTTTATTTCAACAAAATAAGTCACTCTGGTTAGCGGTAGGCTTAATTATTTTGCTATTAGTAATTTTTTATTTTGCACTTTCTCAGTTTACGAAGTATTTTAACCAAATTGCCATAGGTGTTAATATGCTTTCAGAGGAATCAGATCAGGAAATAAGTCTTCCTTCTGAATTAGATTTTATGGAGAAAAAATTAAATGATGCAAAAAATAAATTAGAAAAACGGGCAAAGGATGCTCAGGAGGCTGAGCAGCGCAAAAATGATCTCGTTGTTTACTTAGCCCATGATATTAAAACACCGCTGACTTCTATGATTGGTTACTTAAGTCTGTTGGATGAGGCAAAGGATATGCCTGTTGAACAAAAAGAAAAATATGTGAAGATTTCACTGGAAAAATCAAATAGGCTAGAACAGTTGATTAATGAATTTTTTGAAATCACTAGATTTAACTTACAGTCCATTATTTTAGATAAAGAATCCATTAATTTAAATTATATGTTAATGCAATTAGCAGATGAATTTTATCCCTTATTGGACCTTAAAGGACAACAGGCAAATGTGAATATCGAGGGAGAAATAAAAGTTTTTGCAGATGCCAACAAATTAGCGAGGGTCTTTAATAATATTTTGAAAAATGCCATAGCATATAGTGATGAAAACAGTATAATTCATATTAGCGCACACCATCAAAATGACCAGATATTCATTTCGTTTACAAATAAAGGGAAAACAATTCCGCCACAAAAATTAAAGATGATTTTTGAAAAATTCTATCGTTTAGACTCTGCCAGATCGACCCAATCAGGTGGGGCGGGACTTGGTCTTGCAATTGCCAATGAAATAGTCCATGCTCATGGAGGAACGATAACAGCTTCAAGTAATGATGAAAAAACAGTTTTCACTGTTATGCTTCCAACACTTTCTTAAGAAACCTTAAGAATTCTATAATAGATTATTAAAAAAAGGCTCCTTCTTTTATGTTTCAATAGAGGCATAGAGAGAAGGAGTTGTTTTTATGTTTAAAAGAAAAGGGTTTTATAGCCTTATATTACTGATTATTGTTTTCCTGGCGTACATGTATATAAAAGATCCAGTTCATTCGAAGCTAGAAATAGTTGATGATCCTCAGCTAGAAATGCCAAAGAAAAGTGATGAAAATCTTGATGTGAATTTACATAGCTCAAATGCTATATTAGTGAATTTAGACACAAATAAGATCTTATTAGACAAAGGAAGCGATGAAATTATTTATCCTGCTTCTTTGACGAAAATCATGACGGTTTTAGTTGCAATTGAAAATATCCCAAGTTTACAGGAAAAGATTTTACTTCCTAAAAGTATATTCAAGAATTTATATGAAGAAAATGCTTCTATGGCAGGCTTTCTTCCTAATGAGGAGGTAACAGCAGAGGATTTACTTTATGGTTCAATGCTACCTTCAGGTGCGGATGCTTCTATTGGCTTAGCTGATTATATTACTGGGTCAGAGAGTAAATTTGTGAAGTTAATGAACGAAAAAGCTAAACAGCTAGGGATGAAAAACACACATTTTATGAATGCAACTGGACTCCATCATCCTGATCATTATACGACTGTGAAAGATATTTCGATACTTTTACAATATGCTTTAACAAATAACACCTTTAGGGATATTTATACGGCTGAAAGATATTCAATAAAGTCTACGAATCTCCATCCAGAGGGGATGACGATGACGAGTAGAATGTTTAAGAGTTTGAATGCTAGTGAAAAATCGAGAAGTGAAATAATTGGAGGCAAAACTGGCTACACAGAGCAAGCAGGCTTATGTTTAGCAAGTCTAGCAACGATTAATGGCGAGGAGTATATTTTAGTAACAGTAGGTGCTAAAGGTGACTCACGAACAGAGCAATTCAATATTACAGATGCAGTAGCTGTGTATCGACAACTTTACTAAGGAACTTTATGTATGTTTCCCGCTGTTACTAAACTTACAATAAAATTTTTGCCTAAAATAACATACAACCTTTCCATCCCTTCATATAATTAAAATATCTGAAAAATTTGGGTGACTATGTTTTGACTATAAACGAGTTTTCTACTCTTAATAAGGTCATTAAATCAGGTAAACAAGTATGAGAGGATGAGGGGTTTGAAGCATCCCGGCGCAAATGTTTTTGAAAATAAAGAGGAACTATTCATACCTGAAAAAGCATTAGATAAAGATTTTTGTGATCGTTTAGTGAGAAAAATTCATAAAAATATATTGAATGAAAATATAACTAACGATGTTTATATGTCATATTTTGTGATTTTTGATCAACAATATAAATTGAAAGAAATTCGATATTTATTAGATGTTTTGAAATTGCAGGCAAATGAAATCATTAGATCTAAGCCAATTTATATTACATTGTGTGGTGTAATCTTATCATTGATTACAATAATTGCCGCAGCCATCAATACTAAGCTGATGATTGGGATCTCACTTGTCCAAATAGTTGCTCTTGCTGTTTTAAGTTTTAATGTAGCTATATTGTTTATTTCCTATAAAATAGAAAAAGAATATAAAAAAATTTACGAAGTCATTAAATTAATTGACTATTATTTAAGTTTTTATAAATAACAAATTTCAAATATCCCCCTAGGATGTGAAAAATGTGCAAAGTATTATAGATCAATTACATTTTTGGATAAATAAAGTACCAGATGAGTTTCGTCAAATGTCTGAAATAGAGATTTCACAACGACCAGCGCCTCAAAAATGGTCAAAAAAAGAGATATTAGGCCATTTATGTGACTCCGCCATTAATAATCTGGAAAGGTTTATTAAAATACAATACGAAAAGGAACCGTTAGTATTAACTCCGTATGACTAAGTGCATTGGGTGAAAATTCAAGGGTATCAAGAATTACCTTTTGATGAAGTCATGAATCTATGGGTGAGCTTAAATAAAAAAATAAAATTATATATGTTATTAAAAATATCCCCAATGAAAAGCTTGTTATTCAATGTGGCTTTGAAAATAATCAACTAATGACTTTACAGTGGCTTATCCAAGACTACCTTGAACATATGGAACATCATTTGAAAAAGCAGATTTTAACTTCTTATCAGTGAGTGTCCGAACATTACAAAAGACATTCGTTGAAATAGAGGAACTCAGTGACGCAATTATCAGAGGCATAATTGATAAAAGAATAAGCAATTTTGAATAGTAAGTAACATGAATCGTAAATCAATCGGTGATAAAAGTAATCCCGAAATAACTGTAAACCTTAGTTGCTATCACTAAAGTACATTCTGCAACAAAAAATCAAAAAAGAGCATTTTTTTTAACATTCCTCAAATAATAAGGTACTAAATATTTTATTTGAGGAAGTGAAGATTTGAAAAAGTTCCTGTTTTTATTGCCCATTTGCCTATTAACTGTCTCCTTTTTTTATGTAAAAGTCGGCGCAGAAAAATATGAACATAAAGGAAGAAAGTATTATGAAGAAGCAGGACAAATCGTTTGGGAGATTAAAACGGATGAAAAAATTGTTGCTATTACCTTTGATGACGGTCCACATAAAAAGTACACGTCTCAGATTTTAGATCTTTTAGACAAATATAATGCAAAAGCAACTTTCTTTATTGTTGGTCAAAATGCACAAAAAAATCCTGAGGTAATAGCGAGAATGTATAAGGAAGGCCATGAATTAGCAAACCATACATTTACTCATCCCCTAAGGACGAATGTTCCGAATTTGCTAAAGGAGATCAATCAAACAAACGATACCATTCAGAATATCACAGGATTTAAGCCTAATTTATTTCGCCCTGTTGAAGGACAGTATTCAGATGCAATGATTGAAGCGATTGCTAAAGAAGGGTATAAAGTTGTTATGTGGTCATGGCATTTAGATACATTAGATTGGAAAAGCCCAGGTACGAATAGAATTGTTAACACTGTGTTAAACGGTGTCAAAGAAGGAAATATCGTTCTTTTTCATGATGGAGGCGGAAATCGTCATCAAACTGTGCAAGCAATGGAAAAAATAATACCTGAACTTCAAAGTCAAGGATATCGATTTGTCACAGTTTCTGAATTACTCGAAGTGCAGAGTGAAAAAGGCAAAAAAAATAATAATCCGTAATGTTTTTTTAATTCTTTGTGGTGTAACTCAGAAGTTAAAGAATAACAAAAAAATATTTTCTATGTGAAGACCAGGCTAATATGCAAATAGCCTGGTTTTTTATTTTCTATAATGTATTTCATTTGGAGCTATTCGTTACGTTCAGAATCAATAATAATAAAACAGGGGGGATTGGCATTGTGTAAAGTTGAAATGGTTGAAATGAAAAATGAACTATTGGGGGCTTTTGTCTTAGGAGTAAGAAGAAATCAAACGGATATTTAAATAAGAATAAATGACTGAACAATAGATTTGAAGAAGGCTTGAAATATGTGCAAGTAATCGACAATAAAAAACAAGTAGGATTTATTGAATATACAGAAGCGGAATATTCCTCGAGAGTTGTTCATGCTGATGGTTATTTAGTGATTCATTGTTTATGGGTGAGTGAAGTTGGGAAAGGTTACGGTACTAGATAAATCAATAAATGTATAGAAGATGCCAAAAAGCAAGCCAAAAAAGATGTCGTTGTTGTTTCTAATTCAAAAACGTCTTGGGCGCCAAGTAAAGAAATTTTTTTGAAAAACGATTTTCAACTTATCGACACTGCCCCATATGATTGTCTATCAATTGAGCAACGAAGAAGAACATCCATATTTTCCGAATGATTGGGACGACAGATTAAAAAAATTTAACACTTTAACGATTTTACGTTCGTTCCAATGTCCATATGTTGATATTGCAACAGAAAATATTATAGCTGGTGCAAATAAATTAAATATACCAGTTGAAATTATTAATCTTAAAGGTAGAGAAGAGTTGATGGCAATGTCACCAACTCCGTACGGTGTTTTTTCTGTCATTTATAAGGGACAGTTTCTTACTTTTCATAGGCTAACAGTACATTCTGTTATAAAAAAATTAAGTGAACTTAATTAAAAAACTGCTCAGCTTTAACTCAAAAATATTTGTGAATTTCAAGTGCGAATATGTGGTTATTAATGCTTATAAAAACATAGTAGAAGTTACAAAAGGTTCATAATATAGAGTGAACTTATTATCTATCTTTGAACTACAAAAGTTAAGATAGAATGATTAAAGTTCAATCATCCCGCTTTTTACATTAAGACAAAAAGAAAGGGGGGAAACCTATGGTAACAATTCGCCAAAAACTAGTATCAACCGCACAAGCAATCAATATAACAAATGGTAAAAATAATGCCAAAAAGTATATTGTCGTTCATGAAACCGACAATACGAACATTGGTGCTGATGCTGACGCCCATGCCCGTTTACAGATCAATGGCAACAGCAGGGAAGCTAGCTGGCATTGGGAAGTAGATGATAAGGAAGCTGTACAATCATTTGAACATTTTTGGGAGTGCTGGGGAACAGGGACGTATGTTGGTAATAGTCAAGGGATTCAAGTTGAAATTTGCGTTAATAGTGATGGAGATTATTTAAAAGCTGTGCAAAATGCGGCGAGTCTTATCGCAAAAATTATGAAAGATGAAAATATAACAATTCAAAATATTGTTCAACACAATTATTTTAGTGGGAAAAATTGCCCTCGTAATATTCGGGCTGGGAAAGTACCTTGGTTACAATTTATCGACATGGTAAAAAAGGCAGGGGATATCCAAGTACCTCCAGTAGAAACGCAAAAATATCGAATTTTAACGGGAACATATAGTACCTTTAATGCAGCAGAAAGTGCAGCACAGGTGATGAAGACAACATTCGGCTGGCTTGTTTACATTGAACAGGATGGTGCTAATTATCGTATTAAAACAGGGACTTTTACAGGGATCATTGCAGCAAAAAATGCAGAGATGAAAATAAAAAATGCTAAATTGGCGCAAGTTACGTATATTAAAGATGCATAAGAGAATATGTAATTTTAATATTCTATGAGGATATTAGTTGACTGCTTCGAGGAAACGAGTAAAATAGAAAAGCAGTACCATTATATACCTTCAACTTAGCAGATAATAGAGGTGCCTTTAGAAAGTGCTTCCAAGGGCACCTTTACTTTTACAAAATCTAAAGCAATAAATTCTACATAGAATAATGTGTTTAACAACATAGTGATTAAGAAATGCTGGATTTTATGAAGATTGTTGTAGGACAAGATTTGTCGAGAAATTTTAACAGTCTTTTCTTTTCGTCTTCTCTATAACCTGTTAAGATGGTAATAGTGTGACAACAAGTTAGTGTATATGAGAGTGGTGACAATCAAGATGGATGAACAGAAGAAAGACGGTATAGAACAGCAGCCAGAACAAACACCCCCTGCTGAAGTAAAACCGGCAGGTAAATTTATACAAATGAAACCGTTTAAATTTATCATGCTGATGTTCTTTACAATCCTAATTACTGCAGGCTTAACGATATTTGCCTTAACATTCGGAGATAAGAAAGCAGTTGAAGTGAAAGTACCGACAGGACGAACGGAATTTTCAAAATTATACGAAGCCTATGATTTGCTTAAAAACAACTATTACAAAGATATCGATGAAGCAAAAGTTGTAGATGGCGCAATTAACGGCATGTTCGACGCTTTAGGTGATCCGTATTCTGATTTTATGGTGAAAGAAGAAGCAGATCAATTTAACTCTGGATTGTCTTCTAGCTTCCAAGGAATTGGTGCGGAAATTCAAGAGCGTAACGGCTTTATTACAGTTGTGTCACCTATTAAAAACTCACCTGCTGAAAAGGCAGGGCTATTACCGAAAGATATTATCTTAACTGTGGATGGAAAAAGCATTCAAGGGTTAAGTGCTTCTGAAGCAGTAGCGCTTATTCGCGGTGAAAAGGGAACGTCTGTAAAATTAACCGTGAAACGAGGAGGAAATGCTGAACCTCTTAATATGACGATTGTCCGTGATGAAATTCCGGTTGAAACGGTTTACGGTGAAATGCTTGAAGGGGATATTGCCCATATTCAAATAACGTCATTTAGTGAAAATACAGCAAAAGAATTCGAAAAGATTCTTGCAGATTACGAAGGTAAAAACATGAAAGGCATCGTAATTGATGTTCGTCAAAATCCTGGTGGCTACCTAGATGCTGCAGTAGAAATTTCGAATTTATTTGTTCCAGAAGGTAAAGCGATTGTACAAGTGCAACAAAAAAATGAAGAGCCAAAAATTACTAAAGCTATTGCTGGTAAAAAATATAATGTTCCAGTGACAGTGCTAGTCGATAGCGGCAGTGCTTCAGCTTCTGAAATATTAGCTGGTGCATTAAAAGAATCTGTTGGTGCTAAAATTGTTGGAGAAACATCGTTTGGTAAAGGTACAGTTCAAAATGTCACATCATTAAAAGATGGCTCTAACCTTAAATTCACAACAGGTAAATGGTTAACACCAGATGGTAACTGGATTCATGAAAAAGGGATTGTTCCAGATGTTAAAGTGTCATACCCACCTTATGCATCATTACCATACTTAGATCCATCTGTGGAAATGAAAAATGGCGTGCAGTCTAACTCAGTAAAAGCGGCACAAGAGATGTTAGAGGTTCTTGGATATGAGCCTGGTAAAGCAAACGGTATTTTTGATCAATATACAGAACGTGCAGTGAAAAAACTGCAAGCAGCAAATGATCTTGAAGAAACCGGAGTTTTAACTGGCGATACAACGTATGCTTTAATGGAAGCAATACGTGCTAAATTAAAAGCAGAAGATCCTCAATTGTTAAAAGCAAAAGAACTGCTTACTGGTACACCAGCAAAAACTGAGTAAACTACAAACTAACAAAGTAGCTGTCGCAGGAGGCGTCTTAATGGCCTTTTGCGACTGCTTTTTTTATGGAGGGAATAATTATGAAGGACGTATACTTATTTAGTGGGTTTTTAGGTAGCGGAAAAACATCTATGTTAACAGATGTTATTCGACAACTAAAGGAAAAAAAATTAAAGCCTGCTGTCATTATGAATGAGCTTGGAAAGCTACCGTTTGACTCACAGGCTGTGGAAAAGGATATCCCGCTAAAGGAAATGCTAGAGGGCTGTATTTGCTGCTCCGGCGCCGAAAAAACAGAGGCGCAAATTCAATCTCTTCTATTAGATAGTGACTTTGACGTCCTAATTATTGAAACAACCGGTGCTGCACATCCTGTTGAAGCATTAGATGCTGTTTATTCACCGTTATTTGCGGAACAGTTAAATGTCAAAGGGATTGTCACGGTTGCTGACTCAAAGCTGTGGCTAAATCGAGAAACATTAACTCCGCAAGTGCGTTCCTTATTTATGGAACAAATCCGTCACGCACATTTATTATTGGCTAACAAAACGGATTTATTAACAGAGGCAGAGCAAGCAAAGGTTGTTTATGAACTGCAAGGCTTTAATCCTCATGCTTTTATTTTGCAAACTACAAATGGGCGAGTGCCGTTACGTTTGTTAGAAGATTTAAAGGCAACAGCTCAGGTGGATAAACAAGATGTTGTGAAAGCACCGATTGCTTCAATGCATCTAGGCTCCCGATTAGTTGAATTTAAGGACGTTGACTTTACACAGGAGCAATTTGAGGATTGGGTACGTACATTACCTGAAACTGTGTATCGAATGAAAGGCTATGTGCCAATTGAAGGTGTGAAAAACCCTATGCTGTTTCAATATGCATATGGCATGGTTCAATGGCTTCCAGAGTACGTAAAAATGCCCGCAAAACTCGTTATTATTGGTGAAGATGTGAGTAACATAAACGTTATCGGCCTTAAATAAAAAATTTCACGCTTCTCTACAGACATATAAAATCTGCCTATTCCTACTAGTAAAACACGAAAGTTCTGTTTCGATTGTCTTACTTAAAGTAGATATCATGGCAGATTTTTTTATGGATTCGTAAAAATGAAGGAATCTTATTTCGATATTTAAGACATTATTTCGCGTGTCTATCTGTTTGAATATTGAAAATATTTAATAGTTTTTTAGAGGTGTCAACCCTATTTAAAACGTAAGTATTTCATAGGCTGGCGAAACTTGCTAAAAATTAATGCAAAAAACCCTCTGTTTGATGCGAATCCGTTTCGCTCATGGTGCTGTTAGCAGATGCTGGTAAGAAATTTATTAAAATCGTACTTTACGATTGGTTGCAGAGAAGGAGGAATTGCAAAAATGAAAAAAACACTAACTGCAATTTGTGCAACATTTTTATTAGCAGCTCCAATTCAAATGGCTTCCGCTGCAGCAAATACTACAGAGGGGAATACAACTTCAGACTGTAATAAAGTTTCTTATCATAAATGGTCAAATAATCAATGGTCAAACCAATGGTCAAATATTAAGTGGCATGTAAATGTACCACAAACACAAGCACCATCAAAAGAAGTACAAGTACCAGAAAATAATCAAACAGCAAACAACAATACACAAGAAACTAACAACAATACACCAGCAACAAATAACAAAACACAAACAACTCAAAAAGATAACACAGCATCTGCACCATCTCAGTCTACACCATCAACAACTACGTCAGATGTGAGTGCTTTTGAACAAGAGGTAGTAAAATTAACGAATGCTGAACGTACAAAAGCTGGCTTAGCACCATTTAAAACGGATGATAAGCTGATGGCAGCTGCTCGTGAAAAATCACAAGATATGCAATCTAAAAACTATTTTTCACATACAAGCCCAACATTCGGTTCACCATTTGATCGTATGAAAGCTTTAGGTATTACGTATAAGAGTGCAGGAGAAAATATTGCACAAGGTCAACGTACACCTCAAGAAGTAGTAAAAGCTTGGATGGATTCACCAGGTCACCGTGCGAATATTTTAAATGATAAATTTACGCATATTGGTGTTGGCTATGTGAAATCAGGTAACTACTGGACACAACAATTTATTCAAAAATAATAATAGATTGATTGAATTGGGGGATGACCAATAAGTCGTAAAAGGCTTATTGGTCATCTTTTTTTTATATTTCATAGTAGAAGCTTGAAACTAGACTTTGTTGACGCATAATTTTATTTTGCAGTATAGCCACCGTCAACTGGAATTGTTGCCCCAATGATTAAGATGCTTCATCACTCGCTAAAAATGATACAACGATGGCAATCTTATCTGGTGATCAAGACGTCTGATTGGATGAACTTCTTCCTTTGCTTTTACTTTATCTACATATATTTGAGCTAAAAGCGGCGTATGAATATACCCTGGTGCTATAGCGTTGACACGAATTCCTTCTATATAATACGCTACTCCTTAGTGAGCGTATTAAATTACCAACTCCACCTTTTGCCGTAGAATCAGAAATTGAATCAGAATCACCATCTAAAGCAAGAATAGAGGGAGTATTAACAATAGATCCGCCTTTTCCTTGTTTTCGCTTTGCTGTTTCTAATGAATAGGCGTGTCGCTAGGAATCACAACAATATCTACTTGTCCGAACCAAATAACTTTTTGTGCAAAAGCTCTTTTTACTTGTTGTTTATTAGAAACATCCACTTTAATGAAATGTATGTTACTTTCATCTCCTAATGTGTTAGCTACATCCTGCCGTTTTTCTGAATAACCCGCAATGCCGACTTTAGCTCCATTTGTTAATAGACTTTTATAAAAGTTAACCCTAATCCACTTGCTCTACCTGTTACAATAGCTACTTTACCGTTTAAATTATGCATCCTATTTGTACACTAATTTAGGTATTTTCAACAAAACTACCAGCTTCACTAAATTAAATATATCTCGAATTTAATTATCTCGAATCTGAGATAATAGTAATACTAATTATATTTTTTGTCAACAACATTTTTTACTTTAGGTATGATATAAATTTTGTTTTGTTCTTTGTTTAATTAATATCTGATTTCACATTATATGTGCAACATATTAAACAAGTATGATTAAAATCAAACACTCAATAACATTATTTATCATCAATATTACAGAGTCGACAGTTTTATTTATAAACAGGTAAGTAAAGGGGGGAATGTTAGGAGAAAGAAAATTTCCCTTCATACAGTTTGGAGGATAGCTACTTCATTAAAAGAAAAATAGCAAACTAGAACAAAGTCTAGTTTGCTAATGCTGTTTTAGCCGTTCTTGCATATCTTTTTTGAACAAGAATTAAACGTATTAATAATGTAATAGCACCTGTAGTCAGACCTGCCACTAATCCAATCCAATAACCAGATGGCCCGAAGTCTGTGTAAATGGCCAGTACGTATCCGACAGGTAAGCCGATAATCCAATATGAAATGATGGCCATAATAAAGCTCATGGTAACATCCTTGTAACCTCTCAAAGCTCCTTGTACAGGCGCTTGAATAGAATCAGATAGCTGGAATATAGCTGCGAATATTAAAAAATGACTGGCATATTCCAGCACTTTGCCATCAGTCGTATACATATTGGCAACCGGCTCTCGAAGGATAAAAAGGATACAAGCTGAAATAAAGCTAAATAATATCGCGGTTCCAACACATAAATAGCTATATAATTTGGCATCGTGCAAACGGCCAGCGCCTATTTCAAAACCTACTAATATCGTAACACCCATAGAAATGCTAAGAGGCACCATATAAAGCAGGGAGGTGAAATTTATAGCTATTTGATGAGCTGCGATAATTTCTGTACTAAAGCTACTCATCATCATCGTGACAGCAGAAAAGATACTCGTTTCTGCAAATAAAGATATTCCAATCGGTACACCAATGATTAAAATTTCCTTCCAACGAAGCCATTCTAATTTTGGCCAGTCATGGAACATACGGAAGCGTTCAAAGGGTACGCGTTTTGCAATAATCCAAACTGTAATCAAGAAAACAAGCCAGTATGTAATCGCTGTTGCAACGCCTGCACCGATTCCGCCAAGCTCGGGTGCTCCAAACTTGCCAAAAATAAAAATATAATTCAATACAATATTAATGGGCGTTGTAAGTAATGTGATAATCATAGTGACGCGAGTTTGCCCAAGCGCATCAATAAAACAGCGCATGACAAAAAATAAAAAGAGTGGTATAAGACCAGCACACATTGCATGGATATAAGATTTAGCAATAGTATGTACAGAAGCTTCTAAATTCATATTGCCAAGAATCCAATCAATACCGACAAATAATACAATGAAAATAAGTGCCGATAGTAAGATGGCCACATAGATTCCTTGTTGAACAGTCTTCTTTGCTGCCAACTCTTTTTTAGCTCCAACATTCTGTGAGACAATGGGTGTGATCGCAAGGAGAATGCCAGATAAACCTGTGTAAATAGGCATCCAAATAGAGGAGCCGATTGACACGCCAGCTAGGTCAGCAGTACCGTATCGACTCGACATTAAAATATCGAAGAAAGAAATAAAATAAATCGCTACTTGTGTAACTAAAATGGGTACGATAATTTTTAAAAGTAATGCATATTTTTCTTTTAACGTAGTTGTCTGATGCATAGTGTATATCTTCCTTCATTAACATATTTAAATAATGAGTATAGCATAAAAAAAGAGGTAAGTTGGAAGTTTAATTTCTTTCAGTAAGAGTTCGGACATCTGTACATGTCGCCATGCTTTAGGTACATAAAACAATTGTAGCTGACGCTTCGCTTTCGCTACATAAAACATCTGCTGAAAGAAATTAAAAGCTTCATCTATATCTTTTCGTTCGCATATAGTAAAATAAAAGACTGTAAACAAAAAGTAGTGATGGCTATGCTTTTAAGGAATAGGAGAATTTATGTGAAACAACAAACAATCATTTTAACCGGTGGAGGGACAGCTGGTCACGTATCGCTCAATCAAGCGATACTCCCGTCTTTACAAGAACTAGGTTATGATGTCCACTATATTGGCTCAGAACAGGGCATTGAAAAAGAATTAATAGGCGAGGCGTTTCCTAGTGTTCCGTTTTACGGTATTTCAAGTGGGAAATTGCGTCGTTATTTCTCAATGAAAAATTTTACAGATCCTTTTAAAGTGCTTGCTGGAATTATGCAGGCTTTTCGTATTATCAAAAAAGTAAAGCCCCAAGTAATTTTTTCAAAGGGTGGCTTTGTTTCTGTACCTGTTGTCATGGCTGCAAAACTTGCTGGTGTTCCAGTAGTCATTCATGAATCCGATGTAACGCCTGGCTTGGCCAATAAACTTGCGCTACCATTTGCTTCACACATCTTTACAATTTTTGAAGAAACATTGCAGCACTTACCAAAAGAAAAGGCAACATGCACCGGCTCCATTATTCGCCAAGAGTTATTTATGGGAGATCGGGCGAAAGGGTTATCATTATGTAGCTTTACAACATTAAAACCAGTTCTTCTTGTTATGGGGGGGAGTCTAGGTTCAGTAGTATTGAATGATGCGCTTCGTCAAAATTTACCAGAGCTTGTCAAACAGTTTCAGATAATTCATTTGTGCGGTAAAGGAAATTACGACAAATCATTTGAATCTACACCTGGTTACAAGCAATTTGAATACGTGACAACAGAGTTACCGGATTTATTACATGCGGCAGACTTTATCGTCTCACGTGCAGGCTCTAACTCGATTTTTGAATTTTTAGCATTGCACAAACCTATGTTATTAGTGCCGTTATCTGCACAAAAAAGTCGTGGTGACCAAATATTAAATGCCAACCTGTTTAAAAGACAGGGTTACGCGGAAGTATTACAAGAGGAAGAGTTAACGAAGGAATCCTTTAAAAAATCGGTTCATGTGTTAACAGAGCGTAAAGCAGAAATGATTTCGACTATGGAGAAAACTCAAAGACCGAAAACGCCAGATGAAATGGCGAAATTGATTTTACAATATAAGAAGTAGGCTTTTCCTTCTGAATGTTTTTACTAAATCACAAGTAATAATATGTAGCCAAGCTAGAAAAAAAGCTATGTGCCTGTCATGACAGAACACATAGCTTTTTTTAGATTACATTGCTTGTTCTTCGCCTTCTGCCATTTGATTGGCTGTTGTAAGATAGAACAAGTCTTTTGGAATTTTATATAAATTAAATTGCGCCACGCCGCTGTTAACCTGTGTTAATAATGTTGGGTGACTTTCATTCGCACTCATAACATAGGGTAGCTTTAAGGCTGCACGCTGTGATTTTATATTTTCAACACGAATACGGAGAAATACCGTATGGAAGTTATAGTCAAAAAAAAGTTCATTCAAAAAAAGCATTTTCGCCTTTTGGTTATAACCTTGCCCTTGATAAGGGAGTCCAATCCACGTTCCTAAAAAGCCTGCACCATCCTCCACATCATGAATGCTTATGGTGCCGATTGGTTGACCCCAATCATCAGTAATTGTCCTTGAAATAGCGAGTCCCTTCGCTTCTTCTTCAATCAGTTGTTTTGTCATAAACCAATATTCATCAGCTGATGTGGCTTTTTGACGGACAAATGGGAAGACAGAAGGGTGTGATAATAGCTCATAAAGCTCTGTACATTCATGTAGGTCTCGATGTTTAAGCATACGAAACGCCTCCTTTACTAGGGTAGTTAAAACAATTCCTTTAAAACATAAAGAAGAAAACTAAAATTCGTACTGGAATTAAAACCCAAAGAACTAGACGTTAAAACTATGATATCCATAATCGCCCGCTGTCTTACTGATTTTTCGACCATACCGAAAAAAGGCTAGTTTTTTTAATATAATATAACAATCATACTGCTTTATGCAATCATTTTACTCGCTAAAACAAAAATTAAATTTATTTGTCAGTAAATTCTGAAAAATAAATAATTGCATAGATAGTTAAATTTTGTTTGTAAATTTATTTAGGAGCTTTAAGTCTAAAATATCAATTTTTTAAGTAAAATTATTTGGATAGTGTTTCTTTAGAATTATGTTATTTCTTCAAAAGAGGTAAATTAACAAAATATATCCTATAAAGGATATATTTTTTCTGAATCGAGAAGAGTGATTCATTGAAATTATGTTATAATAGTAGTATTGATTTTTTTGTATAAACATAAACTATATAAAAATTCTATTTAATAGTAACAATAACGACTTATGGGGGTGACAGCATGGAATATCTTTTAAGCGAAGACTTATTTGATGACTTGTTTATAGGAAAAGATTTTGTCTTTTTAATGAAAAAAGTAGGAGACGATTTTCAATATATTCGCTTAAATCAAGCAGCTCGAGCTCTGTTATCGCATGAGGCGATTGGGAAAATGCTTTCTACCATTACCTCTAGTCGCAATTTTTTTATAATTCAAGAAAATTACAATCAAGCAATTACGAAGCATGGTCAAGTTGACTATGTGGATTATGCCTATTATAAATCGGAAGTTCGTAAATATGAGACTTCTGTTCGGCCGATTAAATATAATAAAGAAGACTATATTTTAGCTATAACAAAAGAGATTCTCTATGATCGTAGCATCGAAGATAAGTTTTTATTTCTGCGCTCAATGTTTGATCATGCTTTTTTCTCAACGGTCATCTTATCAGCTGAAGGGTCTATTTATGAGGTGAACTCCAGCTTCACGGAAGACTTTGAATTAGATACAGAAACGGTTAAACAGCAATTATTCGTCGATCTACCAATTGTTCCTGAAGATGAAGTAGAAAACATACAAAATTATTTACAAAGAGCAGCTATGGGCGAAAATATTGGTGAAAAACTCATCAAGCTTCATACACTGGATAAAAAAGAGCGCACGTATTTAGTATCATTATCTCCTGTTATGCAGGGGGATAACTCTTTTGCTATTTTTCTTCTCATGCAGGATTGCACACAATTCACTGAACAAAAAGCAGAGTTACGTTCAAAATCACATGGTTTAGAGGTTTTTAAGGCTGCTCTAAATTCTGCAGCGTACATTGCAGTATTGGATAGTAATGCTAAAATTCTAGAGATTAATAATTTGTTTTTAAATGCAACTGGCTTTACGGAGGAAGAGCTAATAGATCAACCATATAAATTAATAGAGCCTCGTAACAATACTACGGACTTAATACAATTAAATAATAAAACACTTAAAGCGGGGAAAATTTGGCGAGGGGAGTTGTGCTATCGCACAAAATTCCATGCTGATTTTTGGGTAGAAGCATCTTTAGTTCCATTAAAAAATGAATTTGGCGAGACAGAACAATATTTATCCATTAACTATGATATTACGGACAAGAAAAGAATGTTAACAGAATTGAAAAATATTGAACGTACATTCCGTCTCATTACAGAAAATACAAATGATTTAATTGTCATAACAAACGAAGATGGCATCATTATTTATGCTTCACCTTCCTATAAGATTTTCTTAGGTTACGAAAATGTAGAATTACAAGGTCAGTTTTACAGCAACATCGTGGATGTACAAAGTAAGGATGCTTGGCAAACGTTTTTAAATAATTATTCAGGTCAAACGGAAACACAGTTTGAGCTACTGCTAAGGGCAAAGGACGGTACGCCTGTTTGGACTGAAGGAAACGTAACGGTCGTTCATGATCCAGAGCGCGAAAAAGTTTCACAAATTATGATGGTATCTCGTGAAATAACGCATCGTAAGGAACGTGAGAATGACCTATTATATTTAGCTTATCACGATACGTTAACGCAACTACCAAATCGTCGTTTTTTACACAAGGAGTTTCCGAAATTATTGGCAGAAGCAAAAGAACGTAATGGGTGTTTAGCAATGCTTTATATAGATGGGGATGACTTTAAAAATGTTAATGATCGGCACGGTCATGACACGGGGGATGATTTTATCCGAAAGTTTGGCCAAGTTTTAGTTACTGCTGTACGTAACAACGATTTAGTGATTCGTATGGGTGGCGATGAATTTATTGTCGTCCTAACAGGTTTAACAGGGGATGAAAAGAAGAGACGTACACAAATAATGGATATTATTAATCGTATTCGAAATGAACTAAAAAAGGGTTGGACGATCGAAAGTCATCACTTTGCTCCAACTGCCTCCATTGGTATTGCTTATTATCCGGATCACGGTCAAACATTAAATGAATTGCTAGAATTAGCAGATCAAGCTTTATATAAAGCGAAAGAAATTGGGAAAAATAATCTCTATATTTCTGACATGCATTGAAAAAAGTCTGTACCGCAGTAACTACTTGTGGTACAGACTTTTTATTTGATGTTATGCTATAACAGTATTAAAGAGGAAATCCCTCATAGTTATTTTAGAATAGAAGGTGAAGAAATGCCTAAAAAAATACTTTTGGTGGAAGATGAGAAGCATATCGCTCGCTTTGTGGAGCTAGAATTAAAGCATGAAGGCTACGATGTATTCGTCGCTTTTGATGGGCGTGAAGGACTTGCGCTAGCTTCATCTGAAGATTTTGATGTGCTGTTATTAGATGTCATGCTTCCAGGGATAAATGGAATTGAAATTTGTCGTCGAATACGTACGCAGTCAAAAGTACCTATTATTTTGTTAACAGCACGAGATGCTGTGATGGATCGTGTAGCCGGCTTAGACGCTGGTGCAGATGATTACATAGTAAAACCATTCGCAATTGAAGAACTACTAGCTCGAATTCGTACTATAATACGTCGGGTAACACCTGATGAAAAAATTGGAGGTTCATTACATTTTCGTGATATCGAAATGGATGTAGCGGCCTATGAAGTATTTGTTCAAGGAAATAAGCTTGATTTAACGAAAACAGAATATGATTTACTTAAATTATTAATAGAGCATAAAAATAAAGTTTGTACACGAGAGCTAATTTTAACCTCTGTTTGGGGGTATGATACGGATATAGAGACAAATGTCGTAGATGTATATATCCGGCATTTACGAACAAAACTACCGGGTGATATGAATGTCTATATCGAAACCGTTCGTGGGGTTGGGTACGTGATGCGTGAATGAAAAAATTGAGAGATTATTTAGTCAATCAGTCATTACAAAGAAAATGGATGCTCACATCTAGTGCTGTTATATTTTTTAGCTATACGATTATTTGTATTGTCGTTTATGTTTCATTGCATACATGGTTATTAAATGACGAAGCAAGTAAAATCAAACGGACAAGCGATGATTTGGTGTATTTTTTAGAGTCACAGGGACCTAATCTTACAATACAGGAAATTCAGCAAAATAAAGGGCTTATAGATTCTATTGGGGATCGTGATCAAACGATTAGAATGTTTAATGCAGATGGCGTTCAGATTCTTCGTATTAATAATACTGCACAGGCTGCAACACTTAACTCGATAGGTGAAATTAAAGAAACGACAATTGATAACAAGAATGTCTATGTCATAAATCAACGGATTCAGCTCGGCTTCTTTCAAGGGTATATCCAGGTGATTCATCCATTATCTAAGTTCCAGTCTTTGATGCATTATTTACTGACTACAATGCTAATAGCGGGATTAGGAGCGTTATTATTATCAGCTTCGATTGGATATTATCTCGCAAACTATTTCATCAAACCGTTGCATACGTTACGTTCATCGATGCAAACCGTTATGGATAAAGGATTCAATGAACCAATTCAATTAACTTACACGTCTCATGATGAGATTGGTGATCTATTGAAAATGTACAATGCAATGATGAATGAATTGCAAATATCATTTGCACAGCAGCAACAATTTGTTGCGGATGCTTCTCATGAATTACGGACGCCTATTCAGGCAATTGAAGGACATCTCTCCCTTTTGAAAAGATGGGGGAAGGATGATCCAGAAATTTTAGAGGAATCGATTGAAACTTCACTAACGGAAATTGCAAGGATGCGTAAAATGATCGAAGAATTACTAGAACTTGCACGTCGTGAAGAAAAGGATATCAATAGTGAGGCTGATACAGTAGCTGTTGTAGAAGCGGTTATAGAGGAAACGAGACTCCTTCATCCAGATGTTCGAATAGCGCTGTCGAAAGATGGAGAAATAGGGCGGTTATTTATAACAGAAAATGCACTTAGCCAAATTGTTCGTAATATAATAGAAAATGCAATTCGTTATTGTGAAAAAATTCCTGAGATTCAAATTTCACTTTCTGTCTCTGGGAATGAGGTGCTCTTAAAAATTGAAGATAATGGAATTGGCATAGCAGAAGAGAACATTCCGTTCATTTTCGATCGTTTTTATCGGGTTGATGAGGCTAGAAATCGTCAAATAGGCGGTACAGGCTTAGGGCTTAGTATTACAAAAATGTTACTTGAAAAATACAATAGCTCTGTGGAAGTCAATAGTATTAAAAATGTTGGAACCGTTTTCTTGATGAAATTCCCGCTGAAATATTGAGAAAAATCCATGCTTTATTTAATTATTTTATCCTTTGGGAAAAAAATTGCTTAATTTGCTAAAAAGAGTTGTATTTTTTGTGAAGAGTAGTAAGATTGAGATGGAAAAAACGTTCTTTAAATAATGGATAAGATGTCAAACATCCTTTAAAAGAGCGGAGAAATATTATATAATTAATTGTAATTTAATTAATGGAACTGCCGAAAGGCAAAATTTGGAGGTCATTTTTCATGTCGAACAACGTTACAACTGTAAGTTCTCCATGGTCAGCTTTCTCTGGTCCTAACCTAGGATATGTGATGGAGCAATACGACTTATTCTTACAGTCTCCTGAAGAAGTAGAACCGGAGTTAGTATTATTATTCCAACAATTTGGTGCACCAGTAGTAGTAGAAGGTGAAGTAGCTGTAGCTAGTAATGCAGCAGCAGCTCCTGCTGGCGATTATAAGAAAGTGTTAGCAGCTGTGAAATTAGCAGATGCAATCCGTACAAACGGTCATTTAGCGGCAGATATTTATCCTTTGAAAAACCGTGAACTACAAACAGCTCAAATTGAAGAAAGCGCGTTCAACCTTAGCGCTGCAGATTTAGCTGAAATTCCTGCAGCAATCTTCTTCAAAGATGTGCCAGCAAACGTGAAAAATGGTAAAGATGCAATCGATTACTTAAAATCTGTTTATACAGATAAAGTAGCATTTGAATATAATCACGTAGTAGCAACAGAAGAACGTGATTGGATTCAAGCACAAATTGAAACTGGTTCATTTAAACAATCATTAGCTTCTAATGAGAAAAAAGCTTTATTAGATCGTTTAACACGTGTTGAAAACTTTGAGAAGTTTATTCATAAAACATTTGTAGGTCAAAAGCGTTTCTCTGGTGAAGGTTTAGATACTCAAATTATCCTATTTGATGAAATTTTAAAAACAGCTGAAGCAAATAACGTAGAAAAAGTACGTATCGGTATGGCTCACCGTGGTCGTTTAAATGTATTAACACACATTTTAAATAAACCATACGATATGATGTTCTCTGACTTTGCACATGTATCTAATGAATTATTTATGCCGGAAAATGGTCGCCTTGAAATTACTAAAGGTTGGACTGGTGATGTTAAGTACCACATGGGTGCTTCATATATGCGTGAATCTGGTATGAATGTTAAACTTGCTTACAACCCATCTCACTTAGAAGTAGGGAATCCGGTTGTCTTAGGTACTGCTCGTGCAGCACAAGATGACACTTCTAAACCAGGGCAAGCTATCCATAACCGCACAAAAGGATTAGGTATTCTTGTGCACGGTGATGCTGCGTTCCCAGGTCAAGGTATCGTAACAGAAGTATTAAACTTTGCGAAAACTGAAGGGTTCACTACTGGTGGTACAGTCCACATCATTGCTAACAACATGATTGGATTTACAACTGAACTACAAGATTCTCGTTCATCTGTTTACTCTTCTGACCCTGCAAAAGGTTACGAAGTACCAGTTGTACATGTAAACGCTGATAGTCCTGAGTCTGTAGCTTTAGTAGGCCGTTTTGCAGCAAGCTACCGTCAAAAATTCGGTAAAGATATCATCGTTGACCTTATCGGTTACCGTCGTCATGGTCACAATGAAACTGATGATCCAACTGTTACAAACCCTGAAACATATAAATTAGTTTCTAAACATGAGCCAGTTCGTGCTTTATACGGTGCTCAATTAGCAGCTGAGGGTGTAGTTTCTGCTGAAGAAGTAGCAGCATTAGATACAGCTATTTATGCAGAAATGCAAGCAGCTTATGATCATGTAAAAGAAATGGCAGATAAAGATGAGCATAAGCATCTAGAAATGCCAGAAGAACTAAAAGTAGAATTCCCACAAATTGATACAGCAGTTGGTGCGGAACGTCTAGGAAAAATTAACGAAGAGCTTTTAGTGTTTGAAGATAACTTTGAACCACAGAAAAAACTTGGTAAAATTTTAGAAAAACGCCGTGATGCATTTGCTTCTGCAAAAATTGACTGGGGTCATGCAGAAACTTTAGCTTATGCAACAATTATTCAAGATGGCACACCAGTACGTTTTACAGGTCAAGATGCACAACGTGGTACGTTCTCTCAACGCCACTTAGTATTACATGACAAAAACAATGGTAAGTTATTCACGCCACTTCACCATATTTCAGGTGCAAATGCATCATTTACAGTACACAACTCTCCACTTACAGAAGCAGGGGTAGTGGGCTTTGAATATGGTTACAATTTAGAAAATAGCCATGTATTAACAGTTTGGGAAGCTCAATTTGGTGACTTTGCTAACATGGCACAAGTTATGTTCGATAACTTTATTTCAGGTGCCCGTGCTAAATGGGGTCAAAAATCTGGTTTAGTAATTCTTTTACCACATGGTTATGAAGGTCAAGGTCCAGAACACTCTTCAAGCCGTATGGAACGTTACTTACAAATGTCAGCTGAGAATAACTGGTTTGTAGCAAACTGCTCAAACGCAGGTAACTATTACCACTTATTACGTCGTCAAGCAGCATTGTTAGGAACAGAAGGCGTACGACCACTTGTAGTTGTATCACCTAAGTATTTACTTCGTCACCCATTAGCTGCAGCAAATGCTGAACAATTAGCAAATGGCTCATTCCAAGAAGTAATTGAACAACCAGGCCTAGGTTCAAAAACTGAAGCTGTAGAACGCATTGTATTAGGTTCAGGTAAAGTAATGATCGATATTGCAGACCGTATTAAAGATGGTGAAGGCTTCGATCACTTACACATTGCTCGTGTAGAACAACTTTACCCATTCCCAAAAGAACAAGTTGCTGGTATCATTGCTAAGTATCCAAATGTAAAAGAAGTTGTTTGGGTACAAGAAGAACCTAAAAACCAAGGTTCTTGGAATTATGCATTAGAAACATTACATGAACTTTCAGAAGGTAAAAAGCTTCGTTATGTAGGCCGTCCTGCAATGAGCTCTACTTCTGAAGGTGATGCAGATTCTCATAAAGCAGCTCAAGCCGCAATTGTAGAAGAAGCAGTTTCTGAGCCTGTAAAGGTTAAATAATAATCACATATTAATTTTTGAGAGCCGGGCTACTTGCTAAGGCAGTAGCCCTTTTATGTGCAGAATGCACGTTAATTAAAGGAGGAAATGAAAGTGGCTGAAATTAAAGTCCCTGAATTAGCAGAATCGATTACAGAAGGTAGTATCGCACAGTGGGTAAAAAAAGTGGGCGATCGCGTTGAAAAAGGTGAATTCATCGTTGAACTTGAAACAGATAAAGTAAACGCTGAAATCATTTCTGAAGAAGCAGGAGTTTTAACTCAAATTTTAGCTGAAGAAGGCGATACTGTACTTGTAGGTCAAGTAATCGCAGTTGTAGAAGCTGGCGAAGGTGCAGCACCTGCTCCAGCAGCACCAGTTGAGACAGCAGCTCCAGCTCCAGCAGCGCCACAAGCGGCACCTGCTCCTGTTGCAGCGGCTCCAGTAGTAGAAGAAACTTCTGGTGAGCGTGTAATCGCATCTCCAGCAGCTCGTAAACTTGCTCGTGAAAAAGGTATTGACCTTGCTGCTGTATCTCCAGTAGATCCACAAGGCCGTGTACGTGTACAAGACGTAGCAGCTCATGGTACAGCTCCAGTAGCAGCACCACAAGCAGCGCCAGCAGCACCTAAAGCTGTTGCAGCTGTAGATGAATCACGTGTAACTGTTGAAAAAATGAGCCGTCGTCGCCAAACAATTGCGAAACGTTTACTTGAAGTAAAACAATCTACAGCAATGTTAACTACATTCAACGAAGTAGATATGACAAACGTTATGGCTTTACGTTCTCGTAAAAAAGACCAATTCTTCGAGTCAACTGGCTCAAAACTTGGTTTCATGTCATTCTTCACAAAAGCTGTAGTTGCAGCGCTTAAAAAATACCCATATGTGAACGCACAAATCTCTGGTGATGAAATTCACTTAAACAACTTCTTTGATATCGGTGTAGCTGTATCAACAGAAGAAGGTTTAGTAGTACCAGTTGTACGTGACGCTGACCGCAAAAACTTTGCAGAAATTGAAGATTCAATTGCAGACCTAGCGAAAAAAGCACGCGATAAAAAATTAGGTTTAGCAGATCTTCAAGGTGGCTCATTCACAATTACAAATGGTGGGGTATTCGGTTCATTAATGTCTACACCTATTATGAATGGTACACAAGCTGGTATTCTTGGTATGCATACTATCAAAAAACGTCCAGTTGAAGTGAATGGTGAAGTAGAAATTCGCCCAATGATGTACTTAGCTCTATCTTATGACCACCGTATTATCGATGGTAAAGATTCTGTAGGCTTCCTTAAAACTGTTAAAGAATTACTTGAAAACCCAGAAGATTTATTATTAAATTCTTAATTCCTGAGTTTATTAAAACCCTGCGAACATTGTTTTGCAGGGTTTTTTCTTTTCATCAATTGAAGTGCTGGAATACTTTCGAAAGCTTCGCATAGTAATAAAGTATATAGTGCAAAAGAATTTAACTTTGTTGAACAACAGTTTCTTTTGGATTACTAGAATAGAGCTCTGATGATAAATATTTGAGAATTTTCTGAAAATGATGAAATTCATATTTGCAAAACTTAATCACTTATATATGTTGGTTAAGTGAAAACTGGACACCTCCAGGAAAGCGCAATATCGGAACGGAAAACAATTGCTACGTTATTGTAGAGGGTAAATCTAAACACCATATCCGACTTTGCAAAGTTGCATATAAGGATTTTAAAAGAAAAAAACCCTAATATTGTAATTAGTCAGAAAAGTAATAAAATTATCTTGACGGATAACTTAGTTTTATAGTAGTATCTTAATATCAATTAAATATACAAACCTCACATTTATCCTATTGTGAGGTAGAGGCGCGGTATTTATTAGTTCATTGTTGAGTATAAGCAAGCGAAGACGCAATGGAGAAGGAACTATCGCCGAAGTATAAAAGGAGCTCGTACTTTTATGCTGGGTCTGCAGTGAATAAGTGCAGGACTGTCCTAGTAAATTACTTTCCAAGTTTACTAGGTTGTGCTATCTCGGAATGTTGGAATTATAGTGAGGATTTGGGCAACTGTTAAAAAGATAAGACCTAAGTTCAGAACTTAGGTCTTTTTTGGTACAGTTGTCTTATTTTTTTACAGAAAAGGGGAGTTTTACATGAAAAGAAAATGGTTGGTATTAATGTTGACCGTCATGACTGCAATTTTGTTAGCAGCATGTGGTACTGGAGACAAAAAAGATGAGACGTCGTCTAGTGATGGAGGGACAAATACTGATAAGGGTGAAAGTGGCGGCGTGTTCCGTATAGGGATGGAAGCTGGCTATGCTCCGTTTAACTGGACGCAGCAAAATGATGCAAATGGCGCGGTGAAAATTGCAGATAATGCAGAATATGCAGGTGGTTATGATGTGCAAATGGCGAAAAAAATCGCTGAGGGCTTAGGAAAAGAATTAGTCATCGTAAAATTAGAATGGGATGGCCTAGTACCAGCACTGCAATCAAACAAAATCGATGCAATTATTGCTGGTATGTCACCTACTGCTGAGCGTAAGAAAACAATAGATTTCACTGAAAACTACTATACGTCTGATTTTGTTATGGTTATTAAAAAAGGCAGTAAATATGAAAATGCAAAATCTATTCAAGATTTCTCCGGTGCTAAAATTACATCACAATTAAATACGTCTAACTACGATGTTATTGATCAAATTAAAGATGTAAAAAAACAAACTGCAATGGATAACTTCCCAGCAATGCGCGTTGCTTTAGAAGCTGGAAAAATTGACGGCTATGTAGCAGAACGTCCAGAAGGTATTTCCGCTGCTGCTGCAAATGATAAGTTCACGTATGTAAAGTTTGAAAAAGGCTTCGATACAGATATTTCAAATACATCTATTGCAGTTGGTTTACGTAAAGGTGATGCAGATCTTGAAAAAATCAATGAAATCTTAAAAGGTATTTCAGAAGAAGATCGCCAAAAAATTATGGAAGAAGCGATTCACCAGCAACCAGCAGCACAATAACATGAAAATGCACGGACTATCTATTAGTCCGTGCTCCAATACAATCTATAAAAAAGAATCTCTATAAAAAATAATAATGTCTTAGCTAAAAGTTTCATAAGATAAAAGAAACAAAAGGCCCTATCAAAATGGTAGATAGCTAAGACGACTGTAACGAACAAGCCACACAACGTTGTTAGGAGGAACATCATGAGTCTTGATTGGATTATTTCTATTGTTGAGAACAACTGGCAAATGTTTTTACGAGGTGCGTATTATACATTACTTATTTCGATTTCTAGTACAATTATTGGTGCACTTATCGGATTTTTCATCGGAATTATGCATACCATCAAGGTTCGTAAAAAAGGTGTAAAGTTCTATAGCTTAAAGCTCATTAATTTTATACTAACATGCTATGTTGAATTCTTCCGTGGTACACCAATGATTGTACAAGCTATGGTTGTATTTTACGGATTAGATATGGCATTTGGTATTGATATGCACTTTATTACGGCGGGGATATTAGTTGTTTCACTAAATACAGGTGCTTATATGGCTGAAATTGTGCGTGGTGGTATTGTTTCCATTGATAAAGGGCAGTACGAGGCCGCATCGGCAATTGGTATGAATCATTTTCAAATCATGCTACATGTTGTATTACCACAAGTTGCACGAAACATATTGCCTGCAACAGGTAACCAATTAATTATGAATATTAAAGATACAGCAGTATTAAACGTTATCGGGGTTACGGAATTATACTTCCAAACAAAATCGATAGCGGGCAATAACTTCCGCTATTTTGAATCCTTCTTTGTAGCCTGCGTCCTTTATTTCATCATGACATTCACAGCATCAAGAATTTTACTGTATGTAGAAAAAAGACTTGATGGACCAGATGCTTACCGAAAAGAACAGAAAGAAGCAATATAGGGGGACGAACAGATGACAGTTATTAAAATAGAACATTTAAGTAAATCATTTGGGCGTAACCAAGTGTTAAAGGATGTAAATTTCCAAGTTGAAAAGGGCGAAGTTGTCTGCTTAATCGGTTCTTCCGGATCTGGTAAATCAACACTACTACGCTGCATCAATTTACTGGAAACACCAAGCGGCGGTCAAATTATTTACCAAGGTGAAAACATTTTAGACGAAAAGCATAATATCCAAGAATATCGTACACATTTAGGTATGGTATTCCAGCAATTTAACTTATTCAACAATCATAATGTGCTAAAAAACTGTACAGTTGGTCAAATGAAAGTATTAAAGCGTTCAAAGGCAGAAGCCGACGAAGTTGCTCTAAAATATTTGCAAATTGTTGGTATGGATCAATACGTAAATGCGAAGCCAAGACAGCTATCTGGCGGTCAAAAACAGCGTGTAGCGATAGCGAGAGCATTGTCAATGAGCCCAGATGTAATGCTATTTGATGAACCGACATCAGCTCTTGACCCAGAAATGGTTGGTGAAGTGTTGAAGGTAATGCGTCAGCTAGCAGATGCCGGGAATACAATGTTAATTGTTACACATGAAATGGAATTTGCAAAAGAGGTAGCAGACCGCGTTGTATTTATGGATAAAGGTGTTATTGTTGAGGAAGGACCACCATCACAGGTATTAGTAAACCCTCAGAATGAACGGACAAAAGAGTTTTTAAAACGAACATTAAAATAATAGGTTTGCGTATTTGATTACAATAACAAAAAAGTGAGTCCATATGAATGGGCTCACTTATTTTCTAGAATTCCATTCTGCGTATAAAACAAAGCAAATTGCAAATGCAACGGCCAGAATAAAAAACCATTGTGGTACACCACCAAAGCTCATAGTAACACCTCGAAGTAAAATTTTTATTATGGATATGGTTAAAAAAACGATAGTTATGGAGAAAATATGATCTTCTATGGTTTTTTTCTCCACAAAAGTTCAAAAATATTATAAAATAAGCAATAGACATTAGCTTCGTGCTAGTAAAGAGAGGTAGAGAGATTATGTTACATTTAAAATGGAAAGATGCTCCAACGGTACGCACAGTTACTTGCAAGCATACAAATGCAACAAAATATTTAGTTTCAAACGTATTAACAGTAGGGAAACAATATGATGTGAAAAATGAAACAGAAGAATTCATTTTTATTATCGATAACACTGGTAATATCGGTGGTTACTATAAAGATTATTTTAAATAAGTTTAATCAATTTCGCCTTGGCGTAATTGTAGCTGACGCTTTGCTTTCGCTACAGAAAACATTTGCCGCTGACGCTTCGCTTTCGCGCAGATAAACAATGTGTCCGGATTTTGAATTGTTCTCAGGCCTGCACGAGGGCCGACACGATGTGGGTCATTTCGGTAATGCCACAGGACGTGGCGTTTTTACCGATGCAGGTCAGTTAGCCGTTTTCGCAGCATGCGAAGGTTTTAGGCTAACATCCTTTATTCATTCCTTTTAAAATCCGGGGCATCCGCCGGAGGCTTTATTTTCATTCAGTAGGTGTTTGGGAAATCCAGGAAAGGTGGAACTACATATGCATTCATCACCACCTTAAGAGGTGGGTTTCTTCTGCTGAATGAAAATAAAAGGGTGGTTCAGATGATTTCTGAGCCACCCTTACTTGTTAGAAAAGAAGAATCATTCCCTCTTAAAGCTCTTTACTTCAGCTACATCTTGTAATTGCTGTTTTTCCTGTTCTGTAGCTGTATGAAGGGCAAAGACGTCTTTAATAGCTGTCTTCAGCTCATGCTGTGTTTCTTTGAATTTCGATACTTGCTGTTCAAAGGATGGGCTCGTAAAACGATCGTTTGTACGTGATAATCTTTCCTCTAGTTGTGCGTAGTGATGATCCATATGCATGGATAACATCATGGCCAATTGATTTTTCCAAAGTGGAATAAGTGTGCCGATTGAAAATTCGATTTTTTCAGCTAGCGTTTGATTGGACTGCTGAATCATGCGTATTTGTGGCGCAGTTTGTAAGGCAACCTGCTGAGAAACTTGTAAGTCATAAATACGTTGATCTAGACGTTCAATTTGATCGGCAAAATCATTAAGCTGTTGAATAGCTAGAGGCTGTTTCGTCGCCTGTACACTAGTCACCTTTTTAGGAAGGTCAACTTCAATGGCTTGCTGCTTCTTCATTTGCCCTGCTGCAATAGCAGTAGCTAACTCTTCAAAGAATCCTCTATTATGTGCATAAAGTTCTTCTAGCATTTCCACATCTCTTATCATTTGAAGCTGTGCACGTTCAAGCTGAACACCAATGCGTTCTACTTGGATACTAATTCGTTCAAACTCCGTTAATGTTTGCTTAACAGTAGGCTCAATTTTGCCAAACATCTTTTGAAAAAAAGACTGTTTTTTTGGTTCTAATGCGTTAGGGTCCACACGGTCTAACGTTTGCATTAAAGAGTCTAACATTTGACCAATCTTTGTGACGTCTTTCTGTTTTACTTGTGCAAGCATTCGATCAGCAAATTGAGAAAGCGCTCGTTGTGAACCTTGCCCTAAAGACAGGACTGATTCAAAGTTTGTCAGGTCTAGTTGACTAGCGAATAGAAGTGCTCGACTTTGTGCAAGAGGCGATAGCGTTTCATATGTCGCCATCGCCTCATTATTTGTAGTTTCTAAATAAGATTGCACAAGAGGGGAAATACCTTGTATTGTATTTAGTTGAAATGCGTGATCATTTGCTGTCACTTATCATCGCCTCGCCATTCCAATTGTTCTTTTCGTCTAATATTGGAACGATTCGCAAATTCGATTTCCATTTGAAGATGGTCGATATCGTTAGAAAGCGCATCCTTTAAATCAATTTGAATCGTATCATTTAAATCTGTAAGTGTTTCTCTTGTTTTTGATAAGGTAATCTGGATTTCCTTATCCTTCACAGGCTGTCTCGATAACATCGTATATTTATCCGTTAATTCGACAGCAGAAGGGAGGTGTGCATAAAAAAATTGTTCAACATTATAAAATTTTCGTGGATCTGTTTTCACTATTTTTACGATATTTTTTGAAATACGTGTCATTTCGAGTAATTGCTTAAATGCAGAAACAGAGCGTACACGTAAGTAGTTTTGACTTAATGTTTGAATGTTTTTATTGGCAGCTGTAAGTTGTGTTTCAATATGTTTGTATTCTTCTTTTGTTATACCTGCTATTTGCATGAATTTCTTTTTCTGTCTATGTTTCAACAACGCCGTACTCGACGCGTATGTTCCAGCAAACAATAAACCACCAAGGAAGTATCCTGGACTTGCCGCAATTGCTGCGATAGAAACAGTTGAGAGAGAAATTAAGAAGCTAGCGGTATGTCTAGAAAAAAACTGTCCGACACTAAGCATGTTTCTTCCTCCTAGCATTTAAATATGTCTATATTCTTATACGAAATAATCGACATAAAGTTTCAATGAAATAATAATCCCTACATAAATTTTACTGCTAATTGTAAAGTTTCTCAATGATATTACTTTAGAACAAGTAAATCCTTTGCTTTATTAGGAAGAAAAGGGGACAGACGAAAAAGGAGTTAACTAATTATCTGACATTGCGGTTTCATCAATACTAGGATGAATGTTAAAAGCCTATCAAGGATTAATTATTTTCATTTATATAGTATTCAAAATTAATGTGATTCGCGAATTGCTTCACACTTTGTTAGTCAATTTTTTCTCTCTTAATAGGTTAAACATTAGTATTGTTTTTTCATCCGTTGTTGATTCCTCGTAAACAGCTTATTCGTGATGATTATTTTACATTTTGAGTAGCGAAACATGCCCGCTTTAATGCTATTCGTAAGGCTTAAAATGTTTTAATCGTTCTGTTGAAAGAGTCGTCCTATCAATTGTATGGTGCTCAAATTGCCCTAAATGGTTTTTATCATGAGCAAAATAAGTATAGACGACATTTGGTTCATCTGAAAAAATAACATTTACCCAATAACTTGGAAGACCTGCAAAGTGCCATTCACATTCAATAGACTGGATAGCTTCCTTCTGATAAGACATATCTTCAATCAAATAGTTTTCGATTCTTTTTTCATATAATTGCTTTTTAATCTGTACTGTACAAAATGGTGCAAGCAATATAATGACTAACGCAACTATTAAAAACTTTTTCATTCTACATCTCCTTAAACAAGTTCTGCCAACATTTCTGGGAAGAATGACTTTTCAAACAACTCATTAAAGATACTATTTCGACAATGATTCATCGAAAGCCTTGTTATCTTTTTCTAAACGAAATATTGAGTTCATCTTACTAGGGATAAGTGTTGAGAGATGAGCTTTTCTTAAATGAAATATAGCAATTGCCTTCTGCATTAATTGTGGAAGGCCTTTATTATGGGAAAATAAAAGCACATAATTAGAATTAACTTGGTGCATATGAATTGGATGGTTTAGACATGGCCGAAACAATAAGGTCTAATTTCAAAAAAATCTCAGTCGAAAGATTGATGTAAATGGGTATTGTTTTTATTATAGTATTTCACAAAACATGTGAAATAGGAGAATATTGTATATGGAAATTAAATCCCTTACTTTACAAACGGATAATTTACAAACGATGAAAGAATTTTATATTAAAAAATTAGGATTTCCTATGATTGCCGAAACTAGAGATAGCTTTCAAATTCAAACAGGCACTAGTATTTTGAAGTTCACGAATAGTGATACAGTAAGCAAACCATTTTATCATTTTGCCTTCAATATTCCAGCAAACCAATTTGAAGAAGCGAAATTTTGGTTGAAGAACAAAGTTCAACTTTTGACAGAGGATGGAGAAGATGAGGTATACTTTTCAAACTTTGCAGCACAAGCAATGTATTTTGAGGACCCGTCAGGTAATATTGTAGAGTTTATAGCTCGTTATGGCATAAACGAAGAAAGTTCAGAGCCGTTTACTATTAAAAGTATTTTGCATATTAGTGAAATTGGCCTTATAGTTGATGATGTGTTCAAGGCAGGAGAAGAATTATCCAAAGTTCATATTTTTGAAAGGGAATACAAACCGATAAATGAAAAATTTCTAAATTTTATGGGCGTAAGGGAAAAAGGGATCTTTATAATCCTTGCACATCCCGGAAGAAGATGGATTTTTTCAGATAAATATTCAAGCATTTTCCCGCTGGAAATTTCAGTTGATAATGGAAAAATGATTATTGTTAATCATCAAGGTGAATTCACTATCAATGATAGATCTGAATGGTAAATAGTAAAGGGTTAGAGATAAGTAATGATTTAGAAGTTATATAATGATCTCTTAATCAATATTTGTTAGTCATCCAATCGAGTATCCTCTATAAGTTGAAAAATATTACCATATATTCTATTATTTTTTATATACCGAAATGGAAACAGGGGGATGAAATATGAGTCAAGTTTGTGTTATCAGCATCTATGTACCTAATATTGAAGAAGCAATAGAGTTTTACACTACTGTTTTAGGTTTTGAAGTAAACAAACAATACGGACCCAAAATCGTGACACTAGTTCACGGAGATTTACCTTTAGTTTTAGAAGAAACGAAAAACTCTAAATCTATTCCTAAAGATTCTATCGGTGTAGTATTAGCTTTAAAAACAGAGGACATTCATCAAACGGTCAATAAGTTAAAAGAACATAATGTTGAATTCATTGTAGATGAGCCTATGGATTGCCCTCCTGGAAAAGTTATTAGCTTTAGAGATCCTTTCGGAAATGTCTTAGAGTATTTACAATTTATTTAGATAGCAGTATAGACCAAAATGTTAAAGAAAGATACATCTAACAAGGTGTATCTTTTTTAACTTTTTTCAGCAAATGTCTTCTGTAGCGAAAGCGAAGCGTCAGGTACAGAAATCACCCACCTCTATAGGTTTGAGATGAATGTGAGTTTAAGTTACTTTTCAGTGAGTGTACAAATATCGTCTGAAGGAGTACTTTGTACGAGCACAAAGCCGATTCCGGACGCATTTATGCCGAGGCATAATTGATTTTAATTTGAATAAAAATAATATTGTTAAATAAGTTAAACAACATTATAATAGTGTTAATTAAATCCATTTTTTGAGATACTTTCATTTCCTAAAGTGTTTTTCAATATCTCATGTAATAAAAATTGCGCTATAAAGGTGACTTTATAGATAGAAAGGGAGAATCAACATATGCAAAAAAACACTAATAATAATATTGAGATATTGGATATTAAAAATATTTTAGAGGAATACAAGGAAAATATCGAATTCATTCAAAAATCATTGAAACAACTTGAGTTGGAAATCAGTAATTTGCAAAGCGAAGGATTAGTTGAATTAGAAAAATTGGCTAATGAATTAAGTATGTTGCAGATGCTTTCAACGAGTATAAAATTTAAAGCTAATTGTCTTACCTGTAATAACAGTAAAACCATTGAAACATTAATGAAATAACATATTGATATCAAGTCACAGTCCAAAATTGGTGTGGCTTTTTATTATGCTTGTAATGCTGATCCTTACGAGGGCAACCAATCCAACTGTTTTAAAATGATAACGCCATTTCTAATTAATTTTGAAAAAGAACTATTAAACATCACAGATGCCAATAGGGGACTTGCCCATTTTGTTTATGGATGCTACTTGTCCATTTATAAATCCGTAAAAATTAGAGATTGTATCTAACTTTTACGGTACAGTTCATAAAGTGGATAAAATTGGATTTATATATAATTCTAAAGACGCTATTGAATAAACTATTATGTGCAGTGCTTAAAGTTATAAAAATTATCTAAAATGAAGTGGAAGTCTAGGAACACAATTCAAATGTAATAACGTAAAAAACTGCTGTTAGGCTTCCTAAAAAGAGCTGACATCGGGATCAGCGGTATTATATTGTTTTGAAAATAGAAATCCTGTAGTGTATGGTGAAAATTGACCTTTTAATCGGAAGGCTTTCTCAATTTCGGTTGCTGCTTGACGTGCGTCTTCTACGGTCCGCTGTCCGGTAACGATGTCGTTCATCAAGTTTAAAGCCATAAAATTTGCAGCTTCTTGATCGCATTTCGCAGTAGCTTCACCAGCCGTTCGGTCCGGATATAAACTGCCATCAAACTGTGCTAAATCATTAAAAAATTGAACCGGCACTTTATAATCTATGGTTTGTTCCAAATAATCAAGATGAGGAGTAGGGGTGTTGTGAGGTACTGTATCAAGATGAACAATAGTACGCTTCCAAGGACCATTGTTATACCAGATGATTCTTCTAGAACTTGCTTCATTTGGTAAACCATATTTATTTATTAACAAATAAACAGTGTTTTTTGGTTGTCCAGTCCAGCTCTCTAAAATTTGGTATAAAACTGGATAATAACCGTTTGATCCATAATACATTGAAAATACCTCCAGATAGTTTTTTTATTATATGCTGAGTATTTGTACTTAGTTACAGTAGATGCTCACAAGCATACACTGTTTAGTGCGCATTATGAAATATCACAGGTTATTAAATGAAAAGAAGTGTCTTAATTACGTCAAAACTTGCATAATGTGTTTGGAAGCATATATTCGAAAGGATGTGAGGGCGAATGAAAGTAACGGTTAAAGAATGGCGAGTAATGTCTGATCACAACAAACAATTACTTTTAAGTGCAGTAGCAACTAAATAAAACATAGATGAAAAGAGGAATGAGATCATATAGCATTGAACACAACACTAGAGAGACATAATAAAGAATCTAAATAAAAATTTGTATTTGCTACGGCAGGTGTTTTTTGTGGAAGGTGAAATAAAAAGGACTGGGGTATTATTCCTAATCTTAATTAATAAAATTGCCTCCAGCAAAGTCATTTTAGATAAAACCGTATTCATTAAATGTTAAATATATTCAAAACCCTGATAAACTTTGATATTACAACACTATAAAAAAGGAGCCAGACTAAACAATGTCTGACTCCATGCGTGCATAACCTTTTAAATCATCAAAAAGCTCTAATGCAAATGAATTGGAATCTGCTTGAGGGCTAACACCCTTTTGTACAAATACTAAAAATTCATCGATCGCTTTTTTTGAACCTTCTACTTCAACCTCAATTTGATCTTGATCATTTAGTTTACAGTAGCCTTTTAATCCTAGCTCAATCGCTTTTTGTTTAATAAAAAAACGGTAGCCAGTTCCATAAACATCTCCGAAAAATCTAATTAGCGCTCGCTTGTTCAAGCTAACACCTCCTACTAGTTAAGAGGGGGAGAACCCTCTTTTGTGCTTAGTGCATAACACGTTCTTTTTCTAAATATGCAATTAAATTATTGATATAATAAAGAACCTGCTTCGAAGCTTGATCTACTTCTTTTAAATGAACTTCAGCCTGTTGAATATTCCCAGCCTTATATGCCTCAGCTGATAACTTCGCCGATTCATGAACACGTAAATGATATGCGTCTAATTCACGGTACTCCTGCAAGTGTCCAAAACGGTCTACAGTGCGAGTAGAAGTATACCATTTGCCGAGACGACATTCTGTATGCGAAGAAACATCACTTGGCTCGACATTTTCAAGTCCAAGGAACATATTATAAATTCGCCATTTCCATAAAATATGATCGGCCTTCGATAATTGTAAAAGTGCTATAGACGAAAGCTGAACGTTATTATTCGAAATAATATCATTGCGGAAACGATTAATCTCTATACCTAATGAGTGTATATCACTAGATGTGTTATGGCTATATTCGCGAATATCATCTTGAAGGTTAGAAATTTCAATCATTCTTGCTGATACTTCATCAATAGCTGCTGCCTGTTCCTGTGAGATTGCAGCTGTATTTGTAACGTCCAGATTAATACCTTCAATGGCACTAACGATGGCATTCAATAATGGTAACGATTCTTTAGCTTCCACTGTTGCTTCTTTAATAATTTCTGTTGTTTCAGTAATTGAGTTTGATACATCATTTGAATAGCTCTTTAAATGTTGTACATTTGTTGATACTTCACTAAGCGCTGATACTGTTCCCTCAGCAAGCTTTCGAACTTCCTGTGCAACTACAGCGAAGCCTTTACCATGTTCACCTGCACGTGCAGCCTCAATAGATGCGTTCAAGGCAAGTAAATTCGTTTGATCGGCAATTTGGTTTATTAACGTCACAACATTTTCGATATCGTTTACCCGCTTTTGTAATTCTGCAAAGGACTCAACAATCGTTGTAAATGTCTCTTCTGTTTTAAAGATTTCAGAAAGGGCATGCTCAATTGCATTTTTTCCTTGTACAGCGTGATCAACAGATTCAGTTGTTTTTTCAGAAATATGGGAAGACATTCGAGCAACCTCATTAATAGAAGCGGCAATTTCTTCAGTCGCTGCAGTAGAGGATTGAATTTCTTCGTTTTGTTTATCTAAGCTAAATACTAAATCTTTCATGTACATGATTTTTGCGTTGACATCCATTAAAGATGAAATTTCAGCGACTACATTTTCAATAGTACGTTCTGTTAATACTTCCACGAGTAATTCTTGATCAACATTGACTGCAGATTGGAAAGATTTCATATATGCAAATGCTTTATTAGGTTTTAAGCCAAAATTATGTAAAATGTATGTAGTAATATAAAATGCAAATTGATTGAAGACGACGATTAACTTACCTGGCTCATATTGATTCTTTCTGAATAAATTGAAAAATTTAACGGTTTCGTCCACATATTCATCATCACGAGTAGCCAAGAAAAATTGATTTAAGTATCGATTTATATTTTCTTCACTAATCGTAAGCTGTGAGGAGAGAGAGATTTCACGTAAATAGCTATTAAAAATAGCGTTCATTGAAGGCGTGATATCTTTTAATTTATTGTAGAGAGTTTTTAAATTCTCTTCATCTTGAGCATTAAAATGGTTAAATGCTAATGTTTTATTAAAACGGCCAGTTGCATTTAAATTTGTACCACGCTTTAATAATTCTTCGAGTTCGGCCTTAGGTCGAATGCTTGAAAACATAAAAAAAATTCCTCCCCAAAATTATGAATAATAAGGTAATAATAGCATATTACAGAGTGTTTTAATAGACATTTCAAATGTCTTTGCTAAAATGAAAATATCTTATTACAGCAGGGAATGTGGCAAATATGTATACAATCATTTACATGAAAGCTGATTATGAGCCTTGGTGGAAGTTTGAAGGCTGGGAGACTTTTATTCAAACAAATGAAACATTTGAAACGGAGGAGCAATTTGAGGAAGCGTTACAAAGAAAATTACAGCACTTCCGATTAACATATGACAATGAGATAACGAAAGAAGGCGGATATTGGGCATTCTGGTCAGAGGATGAAAGTGTTTTTTGTGAAGCCTGTGATGATGATGTACAGATATATCACGGTATTATCGTTTTGAAATCTGGAAATAGCAATAAAATTTAGAAATTAATAAAAAAAACATTTTTCTTTATTTGACAAAATTATGAATGATGGTTATACTTAGTTTAACAATTAAATTGCTTCACCGGAAACATGAATTCACATATTACAAAAAGTGATCGCGTTAGTTCGGTACTCTTTGTAATATGTGAATTTTTTCATTCGCTGAAGAAATTACATATTGTTCACTTTTATTTTTTGGAGGTTTTCTTAAATGAAACAAGGTACAGTAAAATGGTTTAACTCAGAAAAAGGTTTTGGATTCATCGAAGTTGAAGGTGAAAACGACGTATTCGTACACTTCTCAGCTATCCAAGGCGAAGGTTTCAAAACTCTTGACGAAGGTCAAAAAGTGGAATTCGAAGTTGTAGATGGCAACCGCGGACCACAAGCTGCTAACGTAACTAAACTTTAATTCTCAGTAATTAAAATTACTTTCGTTAAATTAAGGCATCCTATTGATATAGGATGCCTTTTTTTTTGCTTGCTTCGAACATTTGAGAGTTACAAAATATGAACGCTAGTGAACTAGTTATATGAAAGAGTTGCATATTGCCATTAATCTCAATGCTCTTCGAAAAACTGAGAAAAGTGATGGGGAAGAAGCAAGGCAGTTTTCTCAATTTGTCTTCGGTAAAGAAAATAATTTTATTATGTAAACAAAATAAATTGCTTGCCTCGTTAGTATTGAGAACAAGCAACTTTTCGAGCAATTAGCTACTTAGTAAATGCTGTAGCACTTGAACAGGTATAAACAAACCGACACGACCATATGGATCTTTTTTCGCCGTTGCAAAGACGATTCCGATAACTTCACCAGCAGAATTTATGACAGGACTGCCACTATTTCCACGATACACAGGGGCTTTCATCATCATAACAGGCTCCTGCCAATCTTCAATTTGTGTTGATTCCAGTAAAGTACCTTCATTTGCGATGCCTGTAAACGCTAGTGGATTACCAATGAAATAGACATGCTCATTTTTGCCATAGCTAGGATTTTCAGCGAGTGAGAGGGAAGGTAACTCATCACCCGTTACTTGTAATAATGCTAAATCTACGTCTGGGAAGCTTTGCAGTAACTTGGCTCCCATTAAACCTTCCTCAGGGAAAATGACGAATAATGATTGAGCATCTTCTACTACGTGTGCATTGGTTACGATAAGTCCATCTGATGAAATCGAAAAACCAGTGCCTTTACTAGAACCTGTAGATATCTCTACAACAGCTTTTTTATAGGTTTTTATATCTTCTTGAGCTGATAGTCGTGCAGACACCTTCAAAAATTCAAGAGCTGGAATGGAGTATATTTGAAAGATAAGTGCAAATGTATTCATAAACAACACAAATGCCATGCTCCAGACAATCCATTTGACAACCGGTTTTTGTTTTTTAGGCTTTTTTCCTTGCTGACGTTCTTCTTGTTCTTGTGCTAACGCCTTCTGCTGTTCAGCGAGAACAAGCTCAATCAATTCTTCTTCCGTCAATTCCTCATCTGTTGTTGATCTATGTATATCATTCATAAAAACCCTCCTTCCTCAAAAGGTGCCCAGCAGAACACCTGTGAATTTCATGTAAGTTCGGATATTTCATTTAACGGGATTGTTTACCTACTGGTGTTTTGTGCTCTGGCACATTATTGTTTATAGCTAACGAGTAGTGCAAGAGATAGTAGAAGTTCATGTTGTCTTGTAAGCAAGCTCTTTCAGCTATTTTCTCTCATTATACGTGAAGTTCCTAGGTTATTCGAATGTTAGGAAAACCAGAATTATAGAAAGCTATTTCTTATTTAGTTGCATCGACATGCACGAAGTCAAATAGATGATTGAGGAGCGTCTTTGTGATGAATGGAAACTGAACATACCCCATTTCATTAAAACTACATTGACTTATATTAATTATTTACCTAAAATGGATAATTATAACTTATCATAATTTTTCACCTAGCAATGAAGATTACATATTTCGAATTCAAAAATAACTGAGCAAAGGAAAATCGCATAATGTATGAACTTGTTTGTAAATGCAAAAAAGCAACGTGTTTTACTGCTATAATTTTTTTATCTTTATTAATTATGCTATTTGGATGTCAAAAGAAAGAAGACGACATTACGCTAATGAAAAAAAATGAAGAGAACAGTACGCTTACTAACGATAATGAAAACCTCATTATTTCCGTGTTTGATAACGAAGGCAAAAGTAGCATAGTGGAACTAGATGTTGAAAAAGAAGTAGAAGAAGAGTTAGTTAAAAATGAAACTGTTTGGTTGCATGCGAAACTTTCAGATAATAAGCAATATCTTGCCTATATGAGTGCTAAAGGAGATGGACCTTGGGATATTTTTTTATTAGATAAAAATGATAAAAAAACTTATCAAGTCACAAATGATACTTTAGGACAACTTATGCCTAGATTTGGCGATAAGGAAGGCAAAACTATCTATAGTGAAATAATAGGGGAAAAGTTCCCTGTTTCAAAGATTGCGAAAGTAGATGTGGAAAAGAAAGATTCTATTGTATTTGATACTGAACAACCTGACCGTGCTGTAGAAATGTATGATATTTCTAAAGACAAAATTATTGGTGCATATGTCTCTGAGGAAGAGAATACTGCAAGAAGGACGGCTGCAAATGAAGCTGGTGATCCTTTAGGGCAAATTGTGTATTCAATATATGAAATGAATTTAGATGGCTCTGACATGAATTTGGTAACGAAAATAAAAGCCGTCAATATTGGTTCGATGGCATATGGACCCAATGGGAAATCTGTTATTCTTGGAGGGGTAAATATAAATGATGATGAAGGAAGCGGCATTTATCAGTTATCTCTTACAGACAAAACATTAACTACCATATTAACAGATCAAATGATTAAAAAAAATAATAATCCCATATTATCAGAGATTGGTCAAAGAAAGCTAGCGGTATTATCAAAAAACGAGCGATTTGTTTATTTTTCGGGTATACCAAAAAATGCAGAAGATGTTAGTTTTGACGGCATAATTTCTAAAATACAGTGTATTTACAAGTATGACTTAGACAGTAAAGAAATAACAAAAGTATATGAGTATAAAAAACCAGCTTTAGTTACGGATATGACGGTTACATATTAGATTTTGCCATTGATTTTCTAATGTCTCTTTGCAAAAATTGCACGTGTGTCATTGGGTATGACGTAAAATGAGCTTTTTAATCAAATGAACCCTGAATAATAGTGGGCACTTTAAAAAAGTGTCTCTGTTCAGGGTTCTGTTTTTTTAGAACTAAACTTTACGAATTAAGAACGGTGTACCACAACGGTTTGAAGTCTGGTCAACAGCCCTGTACAAAACTCTTCACTTTAGCCAATAATTTATTCGATTGTTAGGAAAACCAGCTTTCTAGAAAGGTAATCTCTTTGCTAATTGTATCGACACGTACACGTAAGCCGATCGGCATGGCATGTAGGGGATGAGTGTGACAGCAATCAACATCTGCGATAATTGGTATAGTACGTCCATCTAGCTGCTCAAGTAACACATCATAAGGCTTTCTCTCGGTTCCCAAATCATCATACTGTTCATGTTTACCTAAAATAATCGCTGAAGCTTTGTCGAAAATGCCGTGTAGTTTTAGCATGGCAAAGTTTTTCTCAACAACAGCAATTGTTTTAGAAGTATCCTCAAGAAGTAAAATATCACCTTCATGAATGTGAGGGAAGTAAGATGTTCCAATAAAGCCGTACATCGTATTTATATTTCCACCTATTAAACGACCTTCAGCAATGCCAGGTTGAACTGTAATCCATGAATTATGATGTTGAGTTTTTTCAGTCGTTTTTTCCAACCAGTTTAGCCGGTCATCTGTCCAAATAGGTGGAATTGGCATGGTATAGGGAAATGATAACGAATGTAAAAACATATCTTTAAAATATTGCTCTGTATAATGGACAAAAGGTGGGAATTCACCAAATGTAGAAGCAACAGAAGGTCCATAAAAGACAGGAACTCCAGTCTTTGCATACATTGCAAGAAGTATAGCGGTAACATCAGACAATCCTATAAGTATTTTTGGATTTTGTTTAAATGCTTCGAAGTCTAGATATGGAAGCATACTATTGGCGTTAGTTCCACCCATAGTTGGTAAGATCATTTTGATGTGGGGATCACGAAGTAGGGCATTCAGCTCTTCTGCTCGTTCTTTCGGTGTGCCGGAGCGATAAAAATCTTCTTTTCCTGTTAAAGAGCCTTCATGTATTGTAAAGCCGAGTGATTGAAGACGTTCTTTACCTCGTTCATAGCGCACTTTTGCAATAGTTGTAGCTGGTTTGGAGGGCGAATAGATGCCAATAGTATCGCCTTTTTTTAATGGGGAAAACATAAAATACCTCTTTCAATTTAAGATAAGAGCTATTATACATGATTTTACAATTTAAAGAGTCGTATACTTGTTTTGACTAAAGAGATGTAAAAAGTAACTGAAATGAATAGTTATAACAGATTACAAAATAATAATATTATGTTAACTTGGTATTTGAAACTTGTAAGAGAGTTTAGAATTTAATATGATAGATATGAATTTATGAAATGGGGGGCGTTTGTATGTATCGTCATGTAGATGATTTTTTAAATGAATGGTCAGCATCAGCAGAAGGGACAATTCAAGTATTAAAAGCCGTAACAGATGACAAGCTAGAACAAAGCATTGTGGAAGGTCATAGCACACTAGGGTGGTTAGGTTGGCATTTAGTTGGTGCTGCTGGTTATTTCAGTTATTTAGCAGGTTTAAAGGTGCCAATGATTCGTCAAGAAGATCCAATTCCATCTACAGCTGCTGAAATTGTAGCTGCTTACGAAAATGTAGCAAATAGTGTGAAAGAGGAAGCAGCAAAGCTATCAAATGAAGATTTGCTGGAGGAAGTAAAAGGCTTCACTGGACCGATAGCTAGAGGTGCATTATTACGTGTAATGGTCGATCATCAAACACATCACCGTGGACAAATGACGGTGCTCCTACGTCAAGCAGGTTTACCAGTACCAGGCGTATTAGGGCCTACGAAGGAAATGCAAAAATAAATGTAAATGGCAGATACAAAGTGTATCTGTCATTATTTGTGTAAAGAGATTTTTTGCAAGAAAGTAGTTGAAACAACTACATAAAAAGATAAAAGGCACTTCCAGTTTAAAGTTAATCAGGAAGTGCCTATTTTTGTTTGGCAATGTTGTTTTAACATACTTCTATTTGCTGATTCACTAGCTACTAATTTGTTATGGATATCCCTTTATTTAATATCAAACCATCTAAAAATATTGAAATAAAGCCTTTGCTTTCTTGTAATAAATCAAAATCTTTTCCAAAGACTAACCAGTCATATAATGAACCCCTCATACAGCGACTAATATAAATTACGGTTTGTTGAACATTTATTTGTACAGATAATTCGCCATCTTTGATAGCTTTTTGTATAAATGAGTGCAAAATTTTATACAATTCGCGTTCAGAATTGGTAAAGAAATTTTCTTCGTTTTCAATTAATCCGCTTTTGTAAACAGAACGCATTAAATCCATTCCTAAATCATCTTTTAAATATTTCATTTGTGCATCAATTAATGAGATAACTTTTTCCTTAAAGCAAAGATTTGGGGGCAGTGTAGTTGTAAATTCCTCGTAAAAATGATCAATTTCTTTAAATTTTTTTAGGAAAATATCGTACTTAGACGAAAAATGACCATAAAAAGCACCTTTTGAGCTTTTGCTTTTTTGCACAATTTCATCAACCGTGACTTGATCAAAGCCTTTCGTTTCGAACAATTTAAGTGCTGTTAAATAGATATGTTTTTTCGTTTCTTGAGCTTGTTGTTTTCGCGTCTTTTTCATTCTCTTCATCACCTAATTCACACAAGATATTCTATTTTACTTTAGCATAATACTCGTACATGTAATTAATTTATTTTCTGAATTATTAGAAAAAATATTGACAAATAATTGTCTCGCCGATTAATATACAGACTATAGTCTATGAAACTAGAGGGGGAAAATCATGGATTTAATAGGGAATAGAACGTTGCGTACTGTTTTAAGGGAGAGAGTAGAGCAACAACCTGAAAAAAGTTTTATTCGATTTGAGGATAGTAAGGGAAACTATTTTGAAAAAAATTATGGGGATTTTTATCAGGAGGTTATTCGCTTCAGTAATGCACTTCTTAAACTTGGCATCAAAAAAGGTGATCATGTTGTGTTTCATTTACCAAACAATATGGAATTTTTTACAGCATGGTTTGCTTTAGCTGAAATTGGAGGTATTATGGTGCCAACTAACATTTTATCACCAGCAGATGAGATGGAATATATTATTTCTCATTCTGAAGCTGCCCTCATTATTACTGAAGAGGACTTTATCGAAAAGTTTGTCAGTATTAAATCTAAAACACCGACTATACAAAATATTATTATTACGAGACAACAAGGTAGCTTAGAAGGTGTTTTATATTTCTCTGAGCTCATAAAAAGTGAAAGCGATAACAATGTACATTTCCCAACAGTTTCGTCTGAAGATATTGTTGCATTGCTTTATACATCTGGAACAACATCAAGACCTAAAGGTGTTCAAGTGACACATGCCAATTATATATACACTGGTGAGTTAATGGCTCGTTCAATAGCTTTAACACCTGAAGATCGAACATTTATTGTCTTACCGCTTTTCCATGGGAATGCACAATATTACTCAACGATGTCAGCCATCATGGTAGGGGCAAGCATTGCAGTTACTGAGAAATTTAGTGCTTCACGTTATTTTAAACAAGCAAAGGCATTAGGCGGAACAGTTGGTTCTTTATTTGCCGCTCCTATTCGTATGATTTTAGCAAAAGATTACGAAAAAGAGGCGAAGGATAATCCTTTACGACTTGTCCTTTTTGCACAGACGGTTGCTGAACACCAATTAGTACAGTTTGAGGAGCGATTTGATGTGGAGTTATTGCAACTGTACGGTTTGACCGAGACAGTTGGGATTCCACTGATAAATCCTATATTTGGAAAACGAAAAAATATGAGCATTGGTAGACCAAGCATTGGCTATGAGGTTCAGCTTGTAGATGAACATGGGATCCCTGTAAATCAAGGGGAGATTGGTCAAATTGCCGTTAAAGGGATACCAGGAAGAACCTTAATGAAAGGCTACTTTAAAAACGAGCAAGCAACAAACGGCACTGTTAAAGATAATTGGTTACTAACTGGGGATAACGCTCGTATTGATGAAGATGGTTATTTTTATTTCGTTGATCGTATAAAGGATATGATTAAGCGTTCAGGTGAAAATGTGGCTGCGAATGAAGTGGAAAGTGTATTAACAGAGCATCCATTAGTATTTGAAGCAGCTGTCATTGGTGTACCAGATGAAATGCGTGATGAAGCTATTAAAGCGTATGTTATTTTACAAGCTGGCGCTACTACAAGTGAAGAGACTTTGATTGCACATTGTCGGGAACGCCTCGCAAAATTTAAAGTGCCAGATAGTATTGAATTTGTGACTGATTTTCCACGTACATCTGTCGGAAAAATTCAAAAGCATGTTTTACGGAACGCTATTTTTAGTTAAAGCGAATGACATAAAAAATTGAATGTAGAGAGAAGGGATTCTATGAAAAATGTGAAGATATTATTAGCAAGTTTAGCAGGATCAGTCATTGAATGGTACGATTTTTATTTGTATGGTACTGCGACGGGATTAGTTTTTACAACACTTTTTTTCCCTTCGACTAATCCAGCAATCTCGATTTTAATTGCATTTGCTACGTTTGGAGCTGGATATGCAGCTCGTCCAATTGGAAGTTTAATTTTTGGACATATGGGTGATCGTGTCGGAAGGAAAGCCTCGCTTATGCTTACTTTAATAGGCATGGGCGGTAGTTCTTTTTTGATAGGTTTATTACCTACCTATGCACAAGTTGGGTTACTCGCACCAACGCTATTAGTAATTTTGCGACTTATTCAAGGGATTGCACTTGGTGGTGAATGGGGAGGTGCCGTGTTACTAGCTACTGAATCGGCTACAAAAGGTGTGCGTGGCTTTTTTGGTTCTATTCCACAGCTTGGTGTACCAATTGGGTTAGTGTTAGGAACATTTAGTTTTACGCTCATTTCTTCATTAACGACAGAAGCACAATTTATGGCCTGGGGTTGGCGTTTACCATTTCTCTTTAGCGCAGTTTTAATTGTATTAGCTATTTGGATTCGAAGTGGGATTGAAGAAACACCTGAATTTAAACGTAAAAAAGATAATGGTGAATTAGCTAAATTACCAATTGTCCAAGTTTTTAAATATAACAAAAAAGATATTTTCCGTATTATAGGATTGAAAATAGGGGATGGATTCTTTAATGTGTTTTTAATGTCATTTATTTTGGTGTATGCAACTACGTATATAGGCTACACAAGGGATGTCGCATTGTTTGCACTTACATTAAGCTGTGCAACAATGATCGTAACAATGCCCATTGTTGGATATCTTTCAGATTTTATAGGTCGAAAGAAAATTTATATTGGTGGCCTTATCACAATGCTACTACTGGCAATACCATATTTCGTAATGATTCCAATTAATTCAACCTATTTCTTCATGTTGCAAATCATTTTACTTGGTGTCGTATGGGCAGCAATTTTTGCGACTCAAGGTACGTTTTTCTCTGAATTATTCCCTGCGAATGTTCGATACACAGGGCTATCCTTTGGCTATCAAATCGCTGCGGCAATTGTAGGTTTTGGACCAATGCTATGGACATCTTTAGCAACAGAATATGGGGCATCACCATATTTATTTGGTGGATTAATGATGGCAGGGCTATTGTTATCACTGTTACTTGCAGTATTTTCACCAGATACACGGATGATCACTCAATATGAAGAAACTGTTGAGAATGTACAAGAAAATGAACGCTTGTCAGATGCTCAAGTGGAAGTGGCTATGACAACCTCGACAAAGTAATAATTTATTTGCAAAAATGAAGTGTATGAAAAAGCTACAAACGTTTTTCTTAATGAGTAAAGGCATATAAAAAAAAACAGGGTTTTCCTATTTGAATAGGAGAACCCTGTTTTGTTGATTAGTTTAAGCCTTGGCTATCTTTCCACTCTAGGAATTCATCATAAGTTAATAGTTTATCTAAAATTGTGCCGTCTTCACGGATTTCGATGACACGGTTCGCAATTGTTTGGATGAACTGATGGTCATGAGATGTGAAGAGCATAGCACCTTTGAAGCGCATAAGTCCTTCGTTTAGTGCTTGGATTGACTCAAGGTCAAGGTGGTTCGTTGGTTCGTCAAGTAAAATAACGTTTGCTGTTGCAAGCATCATTTTTGATAGCATACAACGAACTTTTTCGCCACCTGATAAAACTGAAGGAGATTTTTTCACTTCTTCACCAGAGAATAGCATACGACCTAAGAAGCCGCGTAAGAAGCTTTCTGTTTCATCATCAGGAGAATATTGGCGTAACCATTCCACTAATGATTTCTCTGAACCTTCGAAGTATTTATCGTGATCATTTTCAAAGTAGCTTTGAGATGTTGTTACGCCCCATTTGAATGTACCAGCATCTGCTTTTCTTTCGTCCATTAGAATATCAAGAAGAGCCGTTTTTGCCATTGGATTACCAAGTAAAATGATTTTATCTTCTTTGTTCATTGAAAAGCGAATATCTTTAAATAGTGTTTCGCCTTCATTGCTTGCTGAAAGGCCTTCCACTGTTAACACATCATTACCGATTTCACGTCCAGTTTGGAAGTTAATGAAAGGATATTTTCGGCTAGAAGGTTTAATATCATCAAGCTCGATTTTATCCAACATTTTTTTACGAGAAGTCGCTTGGCTTGATTTTGAAGCGTTCGCAGAGAAACGAGCAACGAATGCTTGTAGCTCTTTAATTTTTTCTTCTTTCTTCTTGTTTTGGTCTGCCATCATTTTTTGTGCTAATTGGCTAGACTCATACCAGAAGTCATAGTTACCAACATATAATTGGATTTTAGAGAAGTCTAAATCCGCAATATGCGTACACACTTTATTTAAGAAGTGACGGTCATGGGATACAACAATAACTGTATTTTCAAAGTTAATTAAGAATTCTTCTAACCATTGGATTGCTTTTAAGTCAAGGTGGTTGGTAGGCTCATCTAGTAATAGAACGTCTGGTTTACCAAATAGAGCTTGTGCTAATAATACTTTGACTTTGTCAGAACCTTCAAGGTCAGCCATTAGCATATAGTGAAGCTCGTCGCCAATTCCTAAACCGTTTAATAATGTTGCTGCTTCTGAGTCAGCTTCCCAACCATTTAGGTCAGCGAATTCACCTTCTAATTCAGCAGCACGCATGCCATCCTCATCAGAAAAGTCTTCTTTTGCGTAGATAGCGTCTTTTTCAGCTTTTACTTCCCAAAGACGTTTGTTACCCATAACAACTGTATCTAATACATTGAATTCATCATATTCAAAGTGGTTTTGTTTAAGGACTGATAAACGTTCGTCCTTACCCATTGATACGTGACCTTCTTGTGCTTCAATTTCACCAGAAAGAATTTTTAAAAATGTTGATTTACCAGCACCATTTGCTCCGATTAAACCGTAGCAATTCCCCGGTGTGAATTTTATATTTACGTCTTCAAATAGTTTACGATCGCCATAGCGAAGACCTACATTACTTACTTGAATCATGCAAGTTCCTCCTTTTTTCACAATGGCACTAGTATATCATGAAATATGTACCAGAGTCTATAAACATTATTAAATCAACGTTTGGTTATGTATTGTCAAAAGATTTGAGCGGGATAAGAGTGGGGATAATGTTAAAAAAAAGTGAATACATATACTTTTTTATGTATTTAATCGTCTCAATTGTAAAGAACAGGTTTTATGAAAGCCCTCTCTAGTGAAAGGGCTTTATTTCACTAAATTATTTTAAATCAAACTTGAGAAAAGTCTTCTATAATTAAAGTATCTCCTTCCATATCCAAATTGGCCGCTTAAGAACGATGGATGTAAGGTGACGGTTGATTTTTTTTGAATTCACCGTCATCTCATTACTAAGAACAATCACTGTTATTTCCTCGTCATTTAGCAGTGCATAATGACAGAAACCACTTGGATATCCTCCTGATTTGCCCCAATTTATTGTAAAATGTTTCTTTATTAACCAACTATAGGATTTTTTTATGTATAATAAATGTGAAGGAGGGGAATTTTAATAAAAGTCTGACTAAAATTGTAAATGGATTGGCTTGTGAAAAATAGCTGAGTTACTTCATTTCGAAATACATATAGTTGTAATTATAAGTATTTTTACATTATTTAAAGCAGACTTAAAAAGAAGATTACAAGTTTATAAATAATTGGAGGATAAAATGAGACTAAAAACAATCGCAGCATTATTCATTATGTTACTTTTAGCATTTAATTTAGAGGTAGCCGATGCGAGCACATTTAAAGAAGTAAAAGTTATTACAAGTTCATCAATAGAAGTATATGAAAAACCCGATGCGTCTTCGAAAATATTAGGAACTGTAAAAGAAGGAACATTTGTAACACAAATCAGCGAGGGACATAATGTTTCATTTTCACGTATATCCTATCTAAATAGTGATGGGAAAATAATAGAAGGCTATATAAAAGATGTTGCACTGGATGATGCTTTGTACGGTATTCAGATAGCTAGTTCTAAAAGTGGTTTGGTAGTGAAACAAACACCATCATTGAAGGGAAAAACAGTTGCGACTTTACAACATAAAATGGTTGTGAAAGACTTCGGTTCTGTTGGAAATGGATGGTCATTGGTTCAATATGGTAATGTCATTGGTTATGCGACTACAACTTTTATGAGTGAATCTAAACCAACAACTAAATATGTATTAACACAGGGTCTTGTTGTTAGAAATATCGCTAGTCCTTCTGGAGATAATGTCGGAGAACTTTTGAAAAACGATGAAGTTTTAGTTCATTCTACAATTGCTGGTTGGTCATTTGTAACAACTCCACTGTACGGAGGTTATGTAATAGATTCACATTTAACTTCTCAAAATCCGTTTGCTAAAACTAGTAATGGGTCAAGTAGCTCATCAAAACCTTCAAACGGAAGTAAGTCAAAATATAAAAATTGTACAGAGCTTCGTAAAGATTATCCAAATGGGGTAGGTAGCGATCACCCAGCTTATGAAAAAAAGCATGATCGTGATGGCGATGGATGGGCTTGTGAAAGATAGAAAAAGGTTGGGACATAACTGGTCAAAACCTTAAAAAGCGCGAGAAATCAATTTTAGAAACATTGATTTCTTGCGTTTTTCTGATGAATAATTTTTTATTCATTAAAAGTAAAATTTAAATGAAAATAACCTGCCATTTAATGGAATGGTCAATCAACTACTAAAACGAAGGCATAGAAAGCGTCACCATGAGATATATTCGCTTCCTTTTCATCCATTCATCAAACGCCATAAGAATAATAATAAACTCCAGGTTGTGTAGGTGCGGTAAATCGATTGTCTGTAACCATGACTTCAGTTTCCTCGTTATTACTTATTTGTACCACATGAAATTTATTCGGTCTTTTTTTACTTTTATTATCTTAAAACCATCGATTATTTGAAAATAACTTTAACACTAATCGAACGAAACAGTTAACTACTGCATATAATAATAAACTTCTGGTAATTAGTTAAGAGAGGAAGAAACTAAATAGTCATAAACAAGTTCAAGTGTTGCACTTTGATTTAGAAATAGACTATTGACTTAAAATGGTAGCTCATGTAAAATATTTTGAAATTACAGTTAAATTCGATGATAAAGAGAGTAGTTTATGGAGTTGCTGGAAAGCGAATTAGGGATGGTGTGAGCCTAATGCAGCAGCCATAAATGAAACGCACTTTGGAGAAGGTTCTCGAATTAATAGTAGAGAACATCGGGGAGTCACCTCGTTAACAATGGAAAGTGGTCATATTTATATGGCAACTAGAGTGGTACCACGGGATCATTATGCTCTCGTCTCTATATTTAGAGACGGGGGCTTTTTTTATGAATTGAGAGGAGGAAGGAGAATGAACATGCACACACAAATCGCTAAAAGCATTGCTGTAGCGTTAAATAACGAGTTGTCTGTCAATGACATTCAAAATTTACTAGAAAAACCGAAAAATTTGGACTTAGGGGATTTGGCATTTCCTTGCTTTACATTGGCAAAAAAATTAAGAAAATCTCCAAACAGTATCGCATCCGACCTAAAAAACAATTTAAGCAGTGATTTAATACAAGAAGTTCAAGTAGTAGGTGGATATGTCAATATATTTTACCATCAGCCAACGATTACTCAACAAGTGCTTAGTCAAATAATAAAAGAAGAAAATTTATATGGGACTCAACAGGCGTCAAAAGGGAATGTAGTTTTAGATTTTTCATCACCTAATATAGCGAAGCCTTTTTCCATGGGCCATTTACGTTCTACAGTAATCGGCAACGCTTTGGCCAACATTGCTGAGAAAAACGGCTATCAAGCAATCCGCATTAATCATTTAGGTGACTGGGGAACACAGTTTGGTAAGTTAATTGTTGCCTATCGAAAATGGGGAGATCAAAAAACGATTGAAGCTGCCCCAATAGAGGAACTGTTAAAAATTTATGTAAAGTTCCATGAAGAAGCGGAGCAGGATGAAACACTCAATGAACAGGCACGTAGCGCATTTAAAGCATTAGAAGACGGGGATGAAGAAGCGTTAGCTCTTTGGCAATGGTTTAGAGATGCATCACTCGAAGAATTCAAGACCATTTATCAACTGCTTGGGATTAACTTTGATTCATTCACTGGGGAAGCGTTCTACAATGACAAAATGGCTACTGTTGTTAAGGAGTTAGAAGAAAAAGAGCTGCTTTTGCATTCTGATGGTGCATATGTTGTTGAAATCGATAATATGCCACCATGCTTAATTACGAAAACAGACGGAGCTACGCTGTATGCTACACGTGATTTAGCAGCTGCTTTTTATCGTAATCAACAATATGACCCTAAAAAAATATTTTATGTTGTTGGGAATGAACAATCTCTTCATTTTAAACAACTATTTAACGTGATTGAGAAGATGGGATACGATTGGGCAAAAGACTTACAGCATGTGCCTTTTGGGATGATTCTAAAAGACGGTAAAAAAATGTCGACGCGTAAAGGGAAGATCGTTTTATTAGCGGATGTACTAAAAGAAGCGATTGCTACTGCGAAGCGAAATATCGAGGAAAAAAATCCAAATCTAGCGGATAAAGAGAACGTTGCACGTCAGGTTGGTGTAGGAGCGGTTATTTTTAATGATTTAAAAAATGATCGTCTTCATGATATTGAGTTTTCGATTGAGCATATGATGCATTTCGAAGGGGAAACAGGGCCTTATATTCAATATACGTTTGCACGTATCTCATCTCTATTGGAAAAAGCAAATGAACATAGTTACGAAGTAGCGTTTGAAGCATTAGGGGAGCAAGCATGGCCAGTTGTTTTATTACTGGAACAGTTTCCGAATGTAATTGCCAACGCTTTTGAGCAAGCAGATCCATCACAAATTGCTAAATATGCCTTACAATTAGCGCGACAATTTAATAAATATTATGCGCATAATAAAGTATTGGTCGATGATAACCAAAGAACATCACGATTAGCATTTTGTCGTTGTGTAGCCATTGTTTTAAAAGAATCGCTAACATTATTGGGCATTGCAGCGCCAAAAAAAATGTAAGTATCGTAAGTTGCATCCAGTCTTGATACTAGCTACATCTTTTCATTAATAATTGCCATTAAATTGACCGATACTAGAAAAAATGGTAAAAGGAAATAGTGAAAATTCAAAGATCTAACATATTTAGTCGAATTTTTAACCGTATCAATAGAGAGAAGGTTTTTAGAAAGTATGGAGAAAAAGCAATGGCGTGTTTCCATGGTACTTGTGGTTGTTAGTATTTTCTTCGTTGCGCTCAATATGCGTCCAGCAGTAACAGGAATAGGACCATTATTTAATGTACTTTTGGAATCACTCCATATATCAAATACTAAAATGAGCTTTTTAACATCTATTCCGGTGTTTTGTATGGGTCTCTTTGCACCATTTGCAGTACCTATACAAAGGAAGCTCGGAACAAAAACAGCTATTACGATATTAATAATGATCTTGGCGTTAGCAAATGGGCTACGCTTTTTAAAAGAAAGTTATGTACTACTTGTAGTCACAAGCTTTGCTGCGGGATTTGCCATTGCACTTATTGGGCCCATCTTAAATGCCTATATAAAGAAAAAATTCCCGACCCGTTTTACAACCGTGGTAGGTATTTATTCATTTGGAATAGGAACAGGGGCAACATTGAGTGCGGCACTAACCATAACATTTTATAATCATTTTCATGAGAGCTGGACGATGTCGCTTGGTAGTTGGGCAATACTTGCTATCATTGCACTTTGTATATGGTTACTAGCAATACAAAATCAAGAGCTACCAGAGACAGGTACATTGACAGAAAATGCAGCACGAAATCCTTGGAAAAATGGCCGTGCTTGGATCATTTTAATTTACTTTGGTATCCAAACATCTTTGTTCTTTTCAATAATGTCATGGCTAGTACCGATAGTACAGGCTAAAGGCTTTTCTCTTGGGATTGCAAGCTCTATGCTAACATTTATGTCTATTGTACAAATGATTGGGAATATTTTGGTTCCTATGCTAATGGAAAAATGGTTCAGTCGAATTGGTTGGCTCTTTTCTTTAGGGATCTTTGGAGTGATTGGATTTTTGCTGCTATGGTTAGGCTCAGGGACTTTATTATGGATTGCGGTATTCATAATAGGTATCGTATTAAGTGGCTTATTTCCAATTGGTTTATTGTTACCCTTGGATGAGGCAAGAAATGATGAGGAGGCAAATAGCTGGTCATCTATGGTGCTTTCAGGTGGCTTTATGATAAGCTCCATTATCCCTATACTGATAGGCTATTGCTATGATGTCACTGGAAACCATACATTTACTTATATGATTTTTATAATCTTAATGATTGGCATAATAGCTACTACAATTATGCTTAAGAAAAAATAATGTGGAGACATGCGCGGATACACGAGCATGTCTCTATTTCAAATCTACAACTATAAGAGACGAGAAAAGCCGATTTCACCTTGTATTTTAAAAATCGGCTTTTCTTTAGTTCTCATTTTTTATGATGAACTTTTATAAGATCTGGACGCTTCCTGCTCAATATTAAATATTTGCAATAATGCATCAGAAAACAAGTTGGTTTGGTCTATCATAATTCTATGTCCGGCATTTGGAATGATAAATAATATTTTATGAGGAGCATTAATTTTAGCAAAGTATTCTTCGGCAATAATGGAAGGGGCCTGCCAGTCATTTTCACCTAAAATATAATAAACTGGAACTTTATAATTTGAGGAGTCTGCCGTCAGGTCAAAGTCTTCTAAAAATTCATGTACCTTGCTGTTTGCTTTTAGTCCTTTTGAAAGTGAGAGAAGATCCGATAATTTAAAAATAGGGCTTTTTAAGGCAGTCATAAATATAGGAAGGTCACTCTTACCAGCTAATCCATATTTCCCTTGAAGTTTTCGGATTTTCCTACATTTTTTTAAAAACTCACGATCAAATTTTATTTTTTCTCCAGGATAAGCTCCTATAGCATCAAGCTTTTTTAGAGCTTTTATATCATTAGCTTTTACTACTTGTTCCTTCATTTTTTCATAAGCAACACGCTCATTTTCAAGAAAGGAGACAACTTGTGCAACGCCAATATAATAAGCAATGTCTTCAGGATATTTCTTAATAAATATACTTCCTAAAATAGAGCCCCAAGACCTTCCGAGTAAAACGATCTTTTCCTTATTATATTTCTGCTTTAAAAATTGAATAATTCCATATAAATCTTCTAGCATGACATCAATTGTAGGGTATTTATCGGGGTTTTTAGTAAGCGTTTTTCCAGCACCACGCTGATCCCAATGAACAATCGTAAAAATTTCTTCTAATTTATCTTGAAAAGAATGAGCAAAAAGAGATTCAACACTACCAGGACCACCATGTAAATAAAGTAATACTGGGTTATCATAATTAGTACCTGAATGAAATAAATAATGATTTACACCGTTAACCGAGACAAATTCTTCGATATTAATTAATTTCTCGGATTTATTTTTCATTTCTCATACTCCCTCTATTTGATTTCTTCGTCTTTCAAACTCCTTTAAAACTTGCAACTGAATGTCATTTTGGTTTTCATCCATTGTCAAGTTACTGTGCTCTTCAAAACCATCCTGTTCTTCGCCATCAAAACTATATAGCTTCTTTAATAGACCCCACATTGTCTCTAGCTCATTAGTAGAAAAATTTTTAAAAAGATCCGCTAAAAAATATGTCCCTTTTTCTCCTGCCTCTAGCGCAACTTGTTTGCCAAACTCAGTAATCGTAGTGTTGACCGCACGTTTATCATGCTGGCTAGGGGCAATTTCAACATATCCTTTGTTTTTCATCGTAGTGACTAGTTGTTTTACATTCTGTTTAGTCGTTCCTAGTTTTCTAGCGATATTGTTGAACGATGCTTGATCTTCAGGTAAATGGGCAATAGCTAAGATAACCATAAATTGTCTAGATGTTAATTTTTCTAAATATTGATCGGATTGTACTTGAATTTTATTGCCAACAGAAAAAAGGGCTGAATATATTTGTTGCATTAGAAATAAGTCTTGGTTCATAAAGATGTCCTTTCTTTTAGACAATACATTGTCTAAAATCATCATAACAAAATGGACAATATATTGTCTATAAAATTAATGAATGAGAAGACTTCTTTTTTAAATAACATTTTAACCGCAAATTATAAGTCATTTTTCATAGCAAACCTAAAAAAGAGTCGATTTTTATAGGTATAACGGATTGAGAAAAAGGCGAGGGCAATATTTTTATAACACTTAATCTTAAATAATATTATTATGTAAACTTGAAACGTATAGTAACCTTGTTTATTATAGTAAAGAAAGATGTTTAACTTGCATTCAGCATTGGTGATGAGAAGAATGCTGGCTTAGGTTTTGGCGGGTGTAAAAATATCCGCTGACATAGAGGAACTCAGGCTATGAACTTCACATCTTGTGAGAATACTTGAGTGACCAACATCGTGCCTTATGCAAAGGCAGATTTGATAGAAAGTTTTGGTGAACGTATGCGGAAAAAGATGCTCATTCTTGGAGCAACAGCTTTATTATTAACGGGCTGTGGAAATGAAACATTGGCAGAGGTGTTTCATTCTAAAAAGACCGATGTAAAATCGGAAAAATCTGTGACGAAGCAGCAAGAAAAAATTGTACCAGAAGTAAAAGTAGTTGGGGAAAACGGAATCGGTGCAGGGATTATTGTTAAAAAAGAGGACGCTAAGCTCTATATTGTGACAAATGGTGCCCTTGTATCTTCAAAACCAACTGCGCTCGTACAATTTAATAATGATAAACTTAAAGAAGCCGATGTGCACTTTATATCTACAGCTTATAATATGGCCATTTTAGAGGTACCGTATAACGCATCGGTAAAGGTGCCGACCGTCTATAACGGTGAATTAGACCAGTTAGCTGTTTATGTTGATAGCTTACCGCACATCATTAAAAAATATAGTGACAGAGTAGCTGCTTATTACATAGATGCAGATCAAAATACACTTATCGGAAGCCCCGTTCTAGAAGCAGAAAATGGTGAACTTGTAGGCATCTATTTTAAACGCAAGCAAAATGGTGGATCACAGCCATTTATATTGCCATTTAAAGAGATTGCTGAGTTATTGGATGAATGGATCGAGGGTAATATGAAGACAAGTGATCGACTAGCTCAATCGAAAAACTTATCTCCTTATATAGAACCGGGCGATAAAGAAGCAGTCCAGCAAGCTATCGATCGATACGGCAAGAATATTTTTGCTTATAATGTGGATGAGGTAAAGCTGTTTTTAGATACATTTTATAAACATTTAAAAGGGGCTGTTGACATTCATGATGCTAGTGTCATGAAGCCTTTTATAGGAACAGACGAATTACAAAGCACACTGGATAATATGGTAGCGAATTATGCATCCAAACAAGCGAAAATACGTTTTTATGATACGACGATTAAAAACATCAGTATGGAAGGACAAAATATTGTAGTTCGTGCTATAACAGAATATGTCCTAACTAATTCAGCCGGTCAAGAGGCACTAGCGAACTCTATGATGGTATATGAAATTAATAAAAATGAACAGGGCGAGTATAAACTTATTCGTCTAACAACCGAGGAGTGAAAAGTTGGATGGAGCAAGCAAGACAAATGCTACAACATCATTTTGGCTATGATTCATTTCGCAATGGACAGGCACCAATTATTGAACAAACATTACGAGGTCAATCAAGTCTTTGTGTGATGCCAACTGGCGGAGGCAAATCCATTTGCTATCAGATCCCAGCACTCATGCTAGATGGCCTCACAGTCGTCATATCTCCTTTAATTTCTCTTATGCAAGATCAGGTAGAAGCTTTACGTGCGGCGAATATTCCGGCCGCGTATATTAATAGTACCTTAACCGTGCAAGAAGTGAATGAAACGATGCAGTTAGCGAGTGCAGGTTATTTAAAGCTTCTATATATTGCTCCTGAGCGATTAGAGAGTGCAACATTTTTACAAGTACTATCGAATTTATCAGTACCTTTACTTGCTGTGGATGAAGCACACTGTATTTCCCAGTGGGGGCATGATTTTAGACCAAGTTACCGAGCAATCCAAAAATTATTTACTTTATGGCCACAAAAGCCAACTGTCTTAGCATTGACTGCAACAGCGACACCAGCTGTTTGTGATGATATTAGACAATTATTGGGAATTGATGAGCAATCGACGGTGATTACCGGCTTTTCGCGCGATAATTTAGCTTTCTCTGTGTTAATTGGTGAAAACAAAGAGCGCTATATTAAAAACTATTTAGTGAAAAATAAAAATGAAGCGGGTATTATTTATGCTGCGACACGAAAGGCTGTAGACGCTATCTATGAGCTTTTAAGTCGCTCGGGCGAAGCTGTGGCAAAATACCATGCTGGACTGTCAGAGGACATGCGTATGTCTGAGCAGGAGCGATTTTTAAAAGACGAGGCGCGCATTATGGTTGCTACCAATGCATTTGGAATGGGAATTGATAAAAGTAATGTACGCTTTGTCATTCATTATCAAATGCCGCGCAATATGGAGAGCTATTATCAAGAAGCGGGACGTGCAGGGCGTGACGGCTTGCCAAGTGCCTGTATTTTGTTGTATGCATCTGGTGATGTTCAAACACAGCGCTTTTTAATAGAGCAGACGCAAGATGAAACACGCATTGCGCAGGAATTAGCAAAACTGCAAACGATGGTTGATTATTGTCATACTGAAGGATGCTTACAAAATGCTATCTTAACGTATTTTGACGACGAAGCAGGGGCTCCTTGTAGCCGTTGTAGTAATTGTAATGATGGACGAGAAGTTAAAGATGTGACAGTAGATGCTCAAAAGGTCTTAGCTTGTGTAGTAAGGATGGGACAAAAATTTGGTAAGACAATGGTAGCGCAAGTATTAATTGGCTCCAAAAATCAAAAGGTCTCGGAATTTGGCTTTGCAAGGCTGTCTACCTATGGCATTTTAAAAGGTCAATATTCCTCAAAGGATGTCTCAAACTTTATTGAGTTTTTAATTGCTGAAGGTTTACTTGCTGTTAAACACGGCACGTTTCCGACCATATATGTACCAGAGGAAGGTAAAGAAGTTTTAATGGGGAATCGACAGGTCATGCGAAAAGAAGCTGTTACTGTGCGTATGCTTGTAGACAATGATCCGCTATTTGAGCATTTACGAGTACTGCGTAAAGAAATTGCAGATGAGGAAAAGGTACCACCATTTGTTGTGTTCTCTGATAAAACATTGCGTGATTTGTGTGACAAAAAGCCGACAGAGCTAGAAGACTTACGTCATGTAAGTGGAATCGGTGAAGTGAAATTTGAAAAATACGGTGAGCGTTTCTTTGATGCTCTACAGTCTTTTTTGAATACAACATCAATCTAAAGGAAAAAGGGAAGTGCTTAAAGAATTAGGCACTTCCTTTATATTTGCAAAGTATTACACCCGCTATTTCTCCCAAAGTTCGACCAGTCGACCATCAGGATCTTTAATCCAAATAAACTTTCCATATTCACTAATCTCTTTTTTCTTTTCAAGAGGTACACCAATATGTTCAAGATGCTTAATCATCTCGTTTATGTCATGTACTTGGAAATTTAACATCACTTGTTGTTCTGTTGGAAAATAATTGTCATCTTCGGTAAAGAAAGAAAAAACCGTCTCATTTCCTGATTGGGGTTTAATCATAGTCCCATTCCAATTCTCTATTTCAAGCTTCAACACTTCACTGTACCATTTTTTTATAACATCAAGATTATTAGTTCTCCAAAATATTCCTCCAAAACCTTTGATCATTGTATCTAACTCCAATCTGTCTAAAAAATTTTTTTTCGATTTAATATTAGTTCCTTCTTCAAATTTTAGCATAAAAATCCATCGGGAAAATCACTTCAAGAATAACTATAGAGGTGATGTCAGTATCGAGACAAAAATAAAAACCCGGGAATATATCCCGGGCATGATTCTCACTTACTTATAGTGCTCCATGACACACTGCCTCGCTTCCGCATTGATCTTAAATTCTTAAGACAACTGTGCTTTAGCTTCATTCAGCTTTGATGGTCCTTCTGAGTTACCGGTCAGCCCCACTCATCGGGTTAACCCTCCTTGTCATTGGATTTGAAAGTGAAATCTTAAATAGTATAGACCGTTCATTATTTTCTATACCCGTTTTTAAAAAGGAAAAAAATCCAACAGCTTTACTTATACTGTGGCATAAATGCGTCCTAAATGTCCTTAGGCCCACATATGTTTTTTTGTGCGAAAGAGAAGCGACAGTACAATGTGCTGGCAGTTAGCCGTTATCGTATGAAGAAAAACTAAAGAGGGGATAAAACAAAAAATAACCCGGAATATTAATATTCCGGGCATGATTCTCACTTACTTATAGTGCTCCATGACACACTGCCTCGCTTCCGCATTGATCTTAAATTTTTAAGACAACTGTGCTTTAGCTTTTCAGCTTTGATGGTCCTTCTGAGTTACCGGTCAGCCCCACTCATCGGGTTAACCCTCCTTGTCATTGGATTTGAAGTGAAATCTTTAATAGTATAGACCGTTTATTATTTTATATACACGTTATTAATAAATGAAAAAATCCATTTCGAAAACGGTTATATCAATAAGTGAACTGTCTATCGAAATGGATTTTTATATGTAAGCTATTTTTCCCAATGCTTATTGATGAACTGATCTCGACCGGAAAGTGCTCGGTCCTGCTGATAATGTTCCGACTCTTTTTTATAAAAGTCTTGATGATAATCTTCTGCAGGGTAAAAGTGCTTGGCATCGCGAATTGTGGTTACAATAGGTTTATCAAAGCGACCACTTTTTGCTAGCTTTTCCTTGGATGCTTCTGCAAGTTGCTTTTGCTCTTCTGTATAAGTAAAGATTGCCGTCGAGTATGATTCACCACGGTCATGGAATTGACCATAAGCATCCGTCGGGTCGATTTGCATCCAGTAAATATCAAGGAGTTGCTCATAACTAAAAATGCTAGGATCGAATTCAATTTCGACTACTTCTAAATGGCCAGAAGTACCTTTTTTGACATCCTCATAAGTTGGATTGTCTAAATGGCCACCCATGTAGCCCGAAGTAACCTTATGTATTCCATCCCATTCAACAAATGGCTTTACCATACACCAAAAACAACCGCCAGCAAACGTTGCTTTTTCGATCATGTTTTATCATCCTTTCTTTCGTGAAAATATTATAGCATTATTTTGTTCATAACTGGCAAATAGGGTGTAAAATAACCTATAAATAGTTGTAGAAAGAATTCACAACATCGTGTAAAATGAACCTTTCTTTATATGGAATCGTTACATTAACTATAAAAAATAGAGGAGTTAACAGTTATGGAAGAGCAAGATTATACAAGACGCTCGCAACGTCCCCAAAAACGTCGCTTGCGTAAAGGGAGAGCATTGTTCACATTGCTATTACTTTGTGTCATTGTCATTATAGGTTATTCCGTTATGCAATATCGAAGTGGTCTAAAATTAGCAAGTGAATCAAAGGTAGCCCAAGAGGATTTTACCGGTGATCCAGTAAAAGGTGATGTTGAAAATTATTTATTATTAGGAGTCGATACTCGTGGTGAGGAAAAATCACGTACAGATACAATGATGGTATTATCTTGGAATAAGAAAACAAATGATGTCAAACTCGTATCATTAATGCGAGATATTTATGCGGATATTCCAGGTTATAAATCTTATAAGCTTAATACGGCCTACTATTTAGACGGTGTCCAATTATTAAAAGATACGATTGGTAATATGTTTGGCCTGCCGATTAATCATTATGCAATTATCGATTTCAAAAATTTTGAATCACTTGTAGATATTATTGCACCAAATGGCGTTGAAATTGATGTAGATAAGGATATGTCCGAAAAAATTGGCGTTTCATTAAAACAAGGCGTGCATAACTTAAACGGTAAAGAATTACTTGGCTTTGCCCGATTCCGTCACGATGAAAAAGGCGATTTTGGTCGAGTGGAACGTCAGCAAAAAGTTATCGAAGCCTTAAAGAATGAAATTTTATCGCCTCAAAATATGTTGAACTTACCAAAATTCGTTGGTGCAGCGCAAGGTTATATAACAACTGACTATTCAACAGCAGGTGAGATTCAACAAGTGCTGAAAATGGTGTCGAAAGGTAAAGTCAAAATAGAAAAAGCAACTATTCCAATTGAAGGTAGTTATAGTTTCAAAAATATTAGTGGTGTCGGTGATTCAATTATTATTGATGTAGAGAAAAATAAAGAATTTTTACGTAATTTTTTAGGCATTTCCCTAGAGTGATTTTTCGCAAAATCCAACATTATCCTGTACTATATGGATATAGGATTTGTATTGGGGTGAGTAGATGGAAAAAGAAAGACCAAGAGAGCGTTCAAATTTCTTTTCAACGAAGTTTATTCGTTTTTTAGGTGGTAAAAACTTATTTTTTACACTGATTATTTTATTACTATCAGCATGCGTTATTTTTATGTTCCAAAAAGTTTCCTTTATATTTACCCCGCTTAAAGTTTTGTTTGAGGTAGTTATTCTACCAGGGGTACTTGCCAGTATTGGGTATTATTTATTACGTCCAATAGTAGGTCTTTTCGAAAGATGGCGTATCCCAAGAGTTTGGGGCATCTTTCTTCTATATATCATTCTGATTGGCATAATAACGTTATTAGTAGTACTTGTCTATCCGTTTTTACGAGACCAGTTTACTAATTTAGCACAGGAATTCCCAGGGTATTTTATGGCGTTTACGCAAAATATTGCTGAATTTTTAAATAATTCACGTATCAACGAGTATCTAGATAAAATTAATTTAAACTATGATGCAATGGTAAAGAATTTTACTACGGATATTGTGGATACTGTAAAAAATACAGCTGCGAATATTGCGCAAGGTGTAGCATCTGGTATTACTGGCTTCGTTTCAACGTTAACAGGAATTGTTTTATCATTAGTTACCGTGCCATTTATTTTATTTTATTTACTTAAAGATGGTGAAAAACTACCGAGCTTTATTTTAAAAATGTGCCCGCCACGTATGCGAAAAGAAGTACATGAAATTTTTCATGATATGGACAAGCAAATTAGTTCCTATATTCAAGGACAAATTTTAGTGTCAATGTGCATAGGTGCCATGGTGACAATTGGCTTTTTAATTATCGGTATGAAATATGCCTTATTGCTAGGATTCCTTGCAATGATCACGAGTGTAGTTCCATACTTAGGACCAGTTATCGCCATTACACCAGCGGTCATTATCGCTCTTGTAACCTCACCATTCATGCTTATTAAGCTAGCTATTGTTTGGACGGTCGTACAGCTCATTGAAGGGAAATTCATTTCTCCACAAATTATGGGTAAATCACTTAGTATCCATCCAATTACAATTATTTTCGTGTTATTAACTGCTGGTTCTTTATTTGGCGTTCCAGGTGTCATTTTAGGGATTCCGGGCTATGCCATTATAAAAGTTCTTGTGACGCATTTATTCAAGCTATTTAAACAGCGATATAATCGTTACGAGGATGAGAACCATCAAAAATATGATGTGTAAGTAGAGACAGTTACTGCGAACATGCAGTAGCTGTTTTTTATAAGGCTATAATAAACCTTGATGTTCTATCACTCGATATTAGGACTCATCTTATCAATTATTCTTATAGAGATAGTTTCTTGAGTACCATTGAAATGGAGGTAACATATTTTGAAACTGGAAAGGCTCTTATCTATTATTATTATTTTACTGAACCGTCGAAAGGTGCAAGCTAAGGAGCTGGCGGAGCAGTTTGAGGTTTCCATTCGGACGATATACCGAGATATTGACTCAATTAATGCAGCTGGCATCCCAATCGTCACCTATCAAGGAACAAACGGTGGGATTGGTTTATCAGAAGGATACCGTTTGGACCGAAATTTGCTAACAAATGACGAGCTTGCTTCCATTGTTACAGCTCTTCGCAGTATCTCCACTTCATACGGCAAAGAGCAACACCAACGACTTATGGAAAAAATAAATAGTGTCGTACTACCAGCACATGAAGAAGAATTTCGACATAAGACAAATCGCGTATTAATCGATTACTCTCCATGGGATGGTATTGAACGTCTTCGGACGAAACTACAACTATTAGACGAAGCAATAGATAGCAGTGTATTAGTTAACTTCACCTATTCGAATGCAGAAGGTGAAGTATCCAAGCGAATAGTAGAACCGCATATGCTTATTCTTAAAGGAAGACAATGGTATCTACAAGCTTATTGTCTAGAGAAAAAAGAGTTTCGACTTTTTAAACTAAAAAGAATGAAAGGGCTTGAGATAGATCGTGAAAGTAACTTTATTCGTCGAGATCCTGCTACTCAGAAGCATGTCGAAGGCAAGCGTAAATTCAAGCCATCAGATGTACCAGAAGTTGTCTTTCGATTCCAAGATGAAGCCCGGCATATTGCAGAAGAGTGGTTTGGTATTGAAGAACTTTTGCCAGTTGAGGATGGCAGTTGGCTAGTAAAAAAGGCGTATCCAGAAAATGAATGGCTCTATAGTTTCATTCTTAGCTTGGGACATCATGTAGAGGTGCTTGAGCCTCAACATTTACGGGAAATCATTGCTAGTCGTGCGGAAAAAATAACGATCATTTATAAAAATGACAAAGCAACATGACAATCAGTTGTCAGGTTTATTGTTTTATACTGGTTTCATTCTATAATAAGGAGAATGATTTTGGATGAAACAAAAGGAACAAAAAAGTATGACTGACTGGAATTACATATCGTCTGAAGATAACATTACTACGAAACGAATTGAACCTAGCCGAATTGAGATATTATCCTCCTTCACGTTAGCTGGAATAAGTACCGTTACAACAAATGAAGCCGAACAAAGCCAAGATGGCAAAATTGGTAAGTTGTTCGAAAATTTCCATTCTCAAAATATTGGTAAGAAGCTAGGAGCTCATATCCAAGAGGATGGTCATTATAGCTGTTACTTCAACTATGAACAGGGGGATGCGGGACTTTATGAAGTAATGGTCAGCGTACATATAAAGGAAGAATTACAACTTCAAAACCTAGATATGATAAAAGCATTTATTGTACCTGCTGCAAAATATGCTGTATTCGTTACAGAACGTGGACCAATTATAGAAATGGTTCAGCGTACTTGGGCTGATATATGGCAATGGTCACAGCAGTCAGGCAATAACCGAGCATTCACAGGTGATTTTGAATATTATAGTAAGGATATTAACCCAGAGGATGGACAAGCAGAGATTTATATTTCGATAAAATAGCTTTCGGATTGTATTAGACAATTTGAATTGCTTGTAGAAATTTATTAATCGTACGATTGAGTATTGATTAGTTTGTTATTTTAAAAAAAGGAATGATGAATATGAGTACAATTGAAAATACCAAGGTGGAGGAAGTATTCAAACAGTACCCTAAACACATTCAATCAAAACTATTGATTCTTCGTCAGTTAATTTTGGATACGGCTATAGAGACAATAAGCGTTGATCATGTGGAAGAAACGTTAAAATGGGGAGAGCCTAGTTATATCACAAAAAAAGGGAGTACAATTAGATTAGGCTGGAAACAGTCTAGCCCAGATCAATATGCCATGTATTTTAACTGTAATACGAAGCTAATTGATACGTTTAAAGAGGTTTATCAAGATTTATTCAACTATGAAGGTAATCGAGCGATTGTATTTGCGGAAAATGATGAAATACCAGTAAATGAATTAAAACAGTGCATTGCATTGGCACTCACTTATCATACCCGAAAGCATCTACCAATGCTTGGAATATAATAAATAGTTATTAAAATTGTTTCAATTATGATGAGTAAAAAACAACATATTAAACTATTGCAAAAACCCTTCCAACCGTTAAAGTTAGAAGGGTTTGCATAGTGTACACGATTATTTTTGTGATGTAACTTGCACTTGTAAAACAATCAACAGCTTCCTCCAACATCATCTATTAAACTTGTAACATCTTATTTTAATTGAGTAAATTTATTCCATCAATTGATGTTCCAAAGCTCAAAATATAAACGTTATTATACAAGTCGATACAACGAATTAATTATTTTTAGTCAAGGTATATAAGGAGATATATGGAAGTTTAGTCCTTCTAAAAAATAATACCACCCAAATTAATATCTATATATCCATTTTGCATTGTTAATGGTTCCTCAGAATTCACATTTAATTTATATATGAAAGAGTAGAATTTTTAGCATTTTCAATACAATTTTAGGGATCCTTGGCTATGCCATTATTAAAGTGCTGGTGACGCATTTATTCAAGCTATTTAAACAGCGATATAATCGTTACGAGGATGAGAACCATCAAAAATATGATGTGTAAGAGGAGACAGCTACTGCGAATGTGCAGTAGCTGTTTTTTATAAGGCTAGATATATACGTATAAGGACGAAAGAACAAAACGAGCAGCGACAATTTCGAATAATGATGGAATGAGGGCTAGAAGTATTTAGTTAAAAAAAATACTGGACTATTCGTTCCGGAAATATTATATTATTGTTATGGAAAGGAGGAATTTACCATCGGACGTTCAAAAGAGTTTGACAAGGAGCACGTACTACATAAGGCAATGTTAGTATTTTGGGAAAAAGGCTACGATGCAACGAGTATACCGGATTTGTTAGAGGCTATGGAATTAAGCAGATCAAGTTTATACGAAACCTTTACGGACAAACAGACACTTTATATTGAGGCTATACACCAATACAAAAAATTCAATCAAAATAAACGCAATCTCTTGGTAAATGCACCGTCTGCGAAAGTTGGAATACGGCAGTATTTTGATCAGCATATTTCTTCTGCATTTGATGATGATTTGCCCAAAGGGTGTTTGATTACAAAGGCAAGCATCGGTTTGGATTCACCTGATGAACAACTTAGTAAATTGATACGAGACAGCTTTGAGGAATTAGAACAGTCTTTCTATGAACTATTAAGTAAAGGACAGCAGGTGGGAGAAATCAACCCTAAGAAAGATATAAAGGCTTTATCACATTTACTACTTAACCTTAATCACAGTATCAAAGTAGTTTCCAAGGTAAAAAACAACAAAAAAATTATTTATGACATGATGGATACTGTAATTGAGATGCTATAGACAAATTTTTTTAACATTACTGGAATGATCATTCCGGTAACTACGACTTTAATAAAGTGAGGGAGAGTTTTCTATGAGTTTAATCGCAAAACAAAAAATGGAGAAACCTGTTTCATCGTGGATTATACTCATTTTGGCCATAGCTTGTGGCGTGATTGTTGCTAATCTCTATTATGCGCAACCTTTAGTAGGACCCATCAGTTCTACACTCGAATTATCTTCCGGGGCAGCTGGCCTCATCGTCACGCTGACTCAAATTGGATACGGAATCGGATTGTTATTTATCGTTCCTCTGGGAGATATCCTGGAAAATAGAAAACTTGTTGTTACTTTATTGCTCTTCACTGCAGTCGTGTTGGCGATTGCTGCAGTGGTTAAAAGTGCTACGCTATTTCTTGCAACTTCACTGTTTATCGGGGTAGGCTCAGTAGCAGCTCAGGTACTAGTACCGTATGCAGCTCATCTTTCACCCGATGCCACACGTGGCCGCAATGTGGGGAATGTTATGAGTGGTTTGTTACTTGGTATCATGCTCGCTCGTCCCATATCAAGTATTGTGGCGGAGTTTATGGGCTGGCGCGCTATATTCGTCTTTTCCGCTGTAATAATTTTTATTCTGGCTTTTGTATTAGTAAAGTTACTTCCTACAAGGCAACCAATGACAACAACACAATATTCAACACTGCTGAAATCTATGTTGCATTTACTCAAATCGACACCAGTCCTACAACGTAGAGCAATCTATCACTTTTGTGTGTTCGGAACTTTTAGTTTGTTCTGGACAACTGTTCCTATGTTATTGACCAGTCCGATTTTCAATTTTTCGCAAAAAGAAGTTGCGTTGTTCGCATTGGTAGGAGTATCTGGAGCGGTTGCTGCACCTGTGGCAGGTCGTCTTGCTGATAAAGGTTGGGTTCGACCAGCTACAGGATTAGCTTTAGCTTTAGTTATCATTTCTGTCATTCTACCCCTTATGATTCAAAGAGGCTCGACAATAGCATTAGTAATATTGGTAGTTTCGGCAATTCTTTTAGACATGGGGGTTTCTGCTAATCTAGTCCTTGGTCAACGCGCTATTTTCTCATTGGGAGCAGAGTTTCGAAGCCGACTTAATGGATTATACATGGCCATTTTTTTTGGAGGTGGTGCTATTGGTTCTGCGACAGGAGGATGGGCATACGCCATGTTTGGTTGGAAAGCAGCATTATTGATTGGAATAGCTTTACCGACCATTGCGATGATTTATTATGCGACCGAGAAAAAGTAATTAAACTATATGGATGTTCATTCAAATAGAAAAGAAGCTTTTGCAGATACAGATGACATACAACATAATTATTTAAAGAAAAAAGTAAACGAAAAAATAATAAATGAATATAGTAATTACATTCCTTCGAATATTTTTATTCGGGGGTTTTTTTTGTAAGGTTATTCTTTAAAATTGCTATTGGCAATGCAAAAGAACCTGGACATACTAGATATTAAACTGTAAGATTAGTTGTTGATCAAATTTGATAGCGTAGAATAGATAGAAAAAGGTGTAAATTTTGAAAATCAATAAAAAATACGAACCATTAATTTTTAGTGTCCTTATGATTTTAGGTATATCCAGTATTATCTCTTTCGTTATGACTTCAATGAATGTTGGATATACTGCTTTATTCCTTAAATCATGGATGAAAGCATGGGGAATTGCTTTTGTGGTTGCATTTATAGCTTCTAACTTACTACCTTTTGTAGTTAAAAGGATAATGAAAATGTTCACGTTTATTGAGAATGAAGCTTAAAAATAAAGTGAAATACTACGTCGGCAATAGATAAAACATCATAACTTTATTTCAAATCCACAACAAACTTTGGACTCATCCCCAAAAACCTTGAGAAAAACAACATAAGCGTGTAAATCAGTTTCACGTATTTATTTCTTAATGCTACTTTCATGATCAGCACAAACTGTTGATCCTTGAAAGTCTGCTTATTCTTCCTCTTCACCTCCACTAAATATTTCGATTACTATATTACTTCCTGAAGCATTATCCATTCAATTTATATCTACTGTAAAATAGAGCGAGAAGGTGTTGATGGATATTTGTAGAATGAGGTGTTTTTTTGAAAAAATGTTATTAACAATTGGAATAATAATTATCCTTGTTGGAGCATTCGTATTTTACAACAAACTCTATCTTCCACCACTCCCTATAGAAAATCTAAGCAAAAAAGCAGTTTTAGAAAAAATAAATGATACCGAGAATCAACTTGTTAAATTGTCGAATGAAAACGATTATGAATGGTATGTAATAAAAGAAAGAAATACATCAGTAGCAGATAATATGATCAAGGAAATCGTTGGCCGAAATGGTTGGATTTTTAAACAAAAGGATGGTATGGACTCTTCTTTGAAAGACATGGTGAAAATTTGATTGTAGCTACACAAAAGTGGACTGAAGATTATGTATTAGTGAAAATACTAGTCAATTATAATAAATAAGAGAGATGTATAAATGAACCTACGTAAAAAAGGAGAACTTTATGGGATATATAAAGGATTTGCGTAAAGTAGTTGGAACCAGACCATTAACTTCTTTCAGCGGGTGTCCAGACATCCGCTAAAAGAAGTTAAAGCCTCCGGCAGATGTCACGGAATCGGAAAGGAGTGCTTTGTGCAAGCACAAAGCCGATTCCAGACGCAATTATGCCATGGCATAATTGATTTATGTGTAGTGCTTGTGTATTGGTCATTAATAATCGTCAACAAATTTTAATGCAGCTTCGGAAAGATAACGGGTGTTGGGGGTTAATTGGTGGATCTATGGAGCTAGGTGAAACATTAGAGCAAGTTGCCCATCGAGAATTATTTGAGGAAACAGTACTGAGAGCAAAAAATTTAACATTAATCAATACGTATTCCGGACAAGAATTTTATTATCAATATCCGCATAGTGATGAAGTTTTTAACGTTGATACAGCATTTGAGTGTAAAGAATATAGTGGTCTCCTTGTTCATGATCAAAATGAGGCAACAATGTTACAATTTTTCTCTTAAAATGATTTACCCAAAAATATTAGTCCACCTGATAGACCGATACTTGAAGATTACATAAAAAGTAATAACAAAAACCCTCCAATACTAAAGTTAGAAGGGTTTTCATGTTATTTATATAATTATTTTTGTGATGTAACTTGTAGTTGTGCTAAACGATCTACAGCTTCCTGTAACAATTCTTTAGGTTGTACTAAGGCTAAACGTAAATAGCCTTGTCCAGCCGAGCCAAATACTGTACCAGGGACTGTCACGATACCAGCTTGTTCAATTATTTTAAAGGCTAGCTCTGTGCAGTCAATATCGTACGGATATTTTGCCCAAACGAACATGCCACCGTCAGAAGGGGCTGCATCCCATCCTAAATCACGTAAGCCGTTCATTAATGTTTTGTGGCGTTCTGAGAATGTTGCACGTAGGCCTGCTGTAATTTCCTCCGCGTTATCAAGTGCTACGACTGCCGCATCTTGAATTGGCTCGAAAATACCGAAATCTAAATTAGACTTTAATTGTTTTAAGATCGAAATCATCTCAGCATTACCAGCGATATAAGCGATACGTGTACCAGCAAGGCTAAAGCTTTTCGATAATGAGTTAATTTCCATTCCAACTTCCTTTGCTCCAGGAGTAGCTAGGAAGCTAATTGGGCCATCGCCTGTAAAGTAGAACTCAGAATATGCCGCATCATGTAGAACGATGATATTATATTTTTTCGCAAAGGCAATGACTTTTTCAAAATAAGCGAAAGAAGGCATTGCAGTCACTGGATTACCAGGTAAGTTTAAAATTAGTAGCTTTGCTTTTTGTGCAATATCTTCAGGAACAGCGTCTAAGTCTGGTAAATAATCGTTATCAGCTGTTTGAGGCATATAGTAAGGAGTTGCCCCTGCTAGATGAATTCCTGCATCATAGGCAACGTAAGCTGGGTTTGTGGATAATACGATATCTCCTGGATCACAAAAGGCAATTGGTAAATGCACTAATCCTTCTTGAGAACCAATTGTTTGAATGATTTCAGAAGCGGGATCTAAATCTACGTTGCTACGACGTTTATAATAGCGACTAACAGCATCATAAAAACGTTGCGTGCCAGTTAATGTATATCCGTAGGATTCTGCTAAACCTGCTCTATACGATAAATGCTCGCGGATTTTAGCGTCAGGGGGTAAGTCTGGACTACCTAAGCTTAAGTCAATCATTTTCATGCCTTTCGCTTCCTGTTGTTTAGCATGATTTTTTAAATCTCCGAAAATTGCTGCTGTAAATAAAGACATTTTTTTAGATGGTACGATTTTCAAACTAGTACACTCCTTATAGTTCTATAACAGAATAGTAGTTCACATTTTATCATACTAAAGCACATAAAGGGAAAGTTATTCTGAAAAAAGAATATATTTCTATATTGAAGAAGATGTATGCGTAGGCTAGCGGAATCGGAAAGGAGTTCATAAAGGCTAGCTGACCTGCATCGAACAGGCCTCAGCACAATGCTGATTCTGAACGGAATTATGCTGAGGCATAATTAATCTAATGCTGAAAATAATAATATTTGGACGGAAAAAGTGATATGTTTCTGCTATCATGTAATGGAAAGGAGCTGTTAGTCATGAATGTTTATTCTTTAAGTGGGCCAAGTGGGACAGGGAAAAGTACAAGCGCGCTTGTTTTCGCCCATAAAATCGGCGTAGAGGCTCTTATTGATGATGGTCTTCTCATTGTAAATGGTATGAAAGTAGCGGGAATCTCCGCAAAATTTGAGAAAAATACGATAACAGCCGTTCGTCGAGCTATTTTTACAGATGATACACATCGCGATGAAGTAAAAAAAGCACTTGATACATATAAGGTACAGTCAATTTTACTGATTGGCACATCCGATAAAATGACAAAGACGATAGCTCGACAGCTAGAGCTTGGTCCTATTAATAACTATTACTATGTTGAAGATGTCCGTTCCCAAAAAGAAATTGCTAAAGCTCGCTTTATTCGACAGACTCAAGGGAAACACGTTATGCCAATACCGTACCGTCAAGTCGAACAAAACTTTTTTATACGACTAGTTCAAAGAGGGATGGAGATTTTCTCTTCAAAGCGAGAAAAAATAGGGGAGACGACGATCGTTCGCCCTGATTTTCAACAGGAGTATATCGATATTGGAAAGCATGTTTACGTGCAACTACTAACGTATTGTTGTGCCAAACAAGATATTGTACACAAAGTCGAGCACGTACAATTCGTATTAGGTGATCTAGCGCAAGCAACAATTACATTACAGCTAAAGCTACCCATTAATTATTCCTTACCAGATCGATTATATGCATTACAAAAAATGATACAAGAGGAATTTCATCAACAATTTGGTTATGAATTAGATGCAATTCATCTTCACATTAAGTCGGTCGTGCTAAAGCGAAAATTTTAAAAAACAGGTACTCCATTCGCAAGAGAGGCGAGCAGAGTACCTGTTTGTTATTTTGATTGACGTGTAAATTGTGGCTGGCGTTTTTCTACAAACGCACTGCAGCCCTCTGCAAAATCCTTTCCGACAAACGGTGTTGAACCTTGCCATAATGTTGGCACACTGTCCACGCATTCTTGCACAGATTTCTTCACAGCTAGTAAAGATTCAGGTGACATACCTGCAACAAGTTTACCCATGCGGATCATGTATTTATTTAAGTCTTTCTCAGCTACTAAGTAGTTTAGCATGCCTAGCTTGAAGGCTTCTTCAGCTTTAAACATACGACCTGTAAATACTAAATCCTTCGTTGTAGAAGGACCAACTAATTGAACTAAACGTTGTGCAAATTTGTTATTTAAGGTGATCCCTAATTTGCCGACAGGGATACCGAGCTTTGCTTTTTCAGAGCCAATGCGTATATCACAGGCTAATGCAAGCTCTAAACCAGCACCCATTGCAGGACCATTAATTACACCGATCGTAGGAATTGGTAAACGCTCAATTGTGGAAATTGTTTTTTCCATATGTACAAATGCTTCTTCGGCTTTTTCAAGGGAAATGGCGTTGAATTCTTTAATATCAGATCCGGCCGTAAAGTTCTCGCCAGAGCCGCGTAAAATCAATACTTTATTTTTCGGATTATCTAATACTCGTAGGGCAATTTTAGCTAATTGATCCCACATATTTGCTGTTAGCGCGTTTTTAGCTTGTGGGCGATGGATCGTAATAATCGCTAGCCCAGCTGTTTCTTGATAAATAATTTTTGCGTCTTCTGCTTCAAGTCGAGTTGTTTTTACTTGCATACTTGAAAAGCCCCCTACATTTTATAGTTGATACACTTATTATATAACACAAACTACAATAAACACTAAATTATACGAATTTTCATGTAAATAAGCCTTGTTATACAAGAATAGTGGCATTTTAAAGAAATTGTACTACAACAGCTAAAGTGAAATTACTATTGTAAGAAAACAAAAGATATGAGACACTGCTAGCGGACCATTTGAACAGTGGAAGCAGGATAGTGTATGAATATTACAGATTATCCGACATTATAATTTATATAAATTAATAATAAACGTACGCACCCAAAATATAGTAAACTAAAGTTAAAACACGCACAGTTAATAAGGAGGTAGCAAGATGAACACACTTGTGGACGCATGGAAAAGCTATTTATTACTTTTAAATTCTTTAAAGAAAAGTCCTGCTACTATAAAGCAGTATAATATAGATGGACAGCAATTTTTAGCGATTGCTCATGACAATAACTACTTGTATGTGGATCATCATTTAAAAGAAGTGTTATTCTTATATAGTAATTATTTGAAAGAGACCTATACAAATGTCAACACATTTAATCATAAAATTGCTACATTACGAAGCTTTGTAGACTTTGTCTTTTTAAGGGAGTGGGTAGAGCCCTTTGACTATGAGGGTATTTTACAGCCAAAAAAGAGGCAAAAAGAGGCTTTAACATTACTGACTAATAAACAATTGCTGCAAATTGCGAATATCTGGCCAACCTATTTTCAATACGCTAAAACAATGGAGCATGCATGGTTAGCAAGACGTAATGGCTGCATTGTCCAAATACTAATGGAAACAGGATGTAAGCCAGCAGAACTTGTACGTATGAAATGGGCTCATCTTAACTTTGATTCATCTGTAGTTTACATTGCTAACCAGAATGGACGCAGAGAAATAAAGCTTTCCCCGATATTAATGGATATGCTCACGCACTATAAAGAGGCAACAGAGAAATTACATGAAGAAAAGTCAGGAGAATGGCTTTGGGTTAGCGAGGCAAGTCAATCAAAATCCATCTCAACGAAAACAATTGAGCGAATTTTCCAAACGATGTCTAAGGATATGGGGACAAATGTGAGAGCTACGGATTTGCGCTACACGGTCATGCAAAAGGCATTTCAAAGTGAAAAAACAATCGAAAATATTCAGGAAAAAATGGGCTATGTTCGAAAATGGGTGCTTACTGAGAGACAGGGGCGTTTTGAATAAAGATGGATTTTTTATAAAAATAATCAACTTTTTTCAACGAGTGTCCAAACACCCTCTAAAAAGTAACTTAAACCCACATTCATCTCACCCTCTATAGAGATGGGAGACTTCTTTCTGTCGCTCCGCTTTCGCTACAAAGAACATTTTCTGAAAGAAGTTAATATATGCACTTTGCATCACTCCTTAAATAAAATGTCTGTTTTATCATTTAACAATAAAGATAGGCGCACGATCGAAAATAGGTATTACATTTTCATATTAGTTTCGGTGAACCGTACCACAAGTAAGTGAGATTCTATTCATTTAATGGAGCGTTGATTAAAAAGAAAAAATAGACCTAATAGTATGAACTAAAAGAAGAGAGTCAGTTCTTTATGGACCAACTCTCTTCTTTTAGTTCATATGCAGTTTGCAAGGAAAAAAATCTCTACTTAATTGAAATGGGTGAATTCAATTGTAAAGTAGAGAAATAGACGTGAGAGATAGATCCATTTCGTTAAACAAGAAATGAATAATTTGAACGAACGAATATTATTTTTCATCGGAATGATTAGGACAAAGTAGCCATATGTATAGATTGTATGAATTTATGATATAGGGGAGGAATTGCAAGTGGTTGGAAATAGAGCTGTGGCCTATATGGGCTCCGGAAACGTAGAAGTGCAAGATATTGGTTTTCCAGATTTGGTTTTACGAGATGGACCAGGGGTAAATCCACTTAATGTAGGACGCAAATGTGATCATGGTGTTATTTTAAAGGTAGTAACAACTAATATTTGTGGAAGCGATCAGCATATGGTGAGGGGGAGAACTACAGCTCCGACAGGATTAGTTCTAGGCCACGAGATTACAGGAGAAGTGATTGAAGTAGGCCGAGATGTTGAATTTATTAAAAAAGGTGATTTAGTTTCTGTTCCATTTAATATAGCTTGCGGTCGGTGCCGTAGCTGTAAGGAGCGGAATACTCATATTTGTGAGAATGTAAATCCAGATCGTCCTGGTTCAGCATATGGTTATGTCGATATGGGAGGATGGGTTGGAGGTCAATCTGAGTATGTAATGGTGCCATATGCCGACTTCCAATTATTAAAATTTCCTGATAAAGACCAAGCAATGGAGAAAATTAGAGATTTAACAATGCTTTCAGATATATTTCCAACTGGATATCATGGTGCCGTAAGTGCAGGTGTGAAACCGGGATCAACTGTATATATCGCAGGTGCAGGTCCAGTTGGTCTCGCTGCTGCTCATTCAGCTCAGTTACTAGGAGCCGCTGTAGTAATTGTAGGAGATTTAAATGAAGAAAGGTTAGCTCAAGCTAGAAGCTTTGGTTGCGAAACAGTTAATTTACGAAATCATTCAAACCTAGGAGAGCAAATTGACCAAATACTTGGAGCACCTGAAGTAGATTGTGCTGTAGATTGTGTAGGATTTGAAGCATCTGCACATGGAGCTAATGCAGTTGAAGCACCTGCTACTGTTTTAAATTCTATTATGCAAATAACACGTGCTGGAGGACGTTTAGGTATACCGGGTCTTTACGTAACCGGGGACCCTGGTGGAATTGATGAAGATGCGAAAATTGGTACGTTAAAAATTCGTCTTGGCTTAGGATGGGCTAAAGCACATACTTTTGTAACTGGTCAAACACCTGTTATGAAATATCATCGCGATTTAATGGCGGCAATTTTGAGTGGAAGAGCTCAAATTGCGAAAGCTGTTAATGCTACATTAATATCATTAGACGAAGCTCCAAAGGCATATCAAGATTTTGATAAAGGGGCTGCCAGAAAATTCGTCATCGACCCACACGGTCTAGTAAAGTAAGAGATTTCTACAGGGGTTAAATTGAAATAAGCATAGAGGACAAACCTTTGGCTACTTTTCAATAAGAACTAGATAGTATGCTGATATTCTAAGGAGACTTTGAACTTCATTTCTCAAAGTCTCCCTTTTTTCGTTGCTTATTTACCACAAGTATATTTGTATTCAGGTATTCAGGTTGTGTCTGAATAAAGAAACCACTTTTGTTTAACCAGCAGTAAAGGAAGCCCATATTAAAAAGCCAAAGAAGGTTCAATTTGTAGGAATGGTAAATATGATTCACCTTGAGGAATAAGAGTTAATAGGTTTTAGTAGAGCGGATGCACAGCCATAGCTTAACCTATGTCTTGTAGTTAATAACGAGTAGAAATCGAAGATGAAGTTTGGTCAAAAAATATTGAAGTTAAACAAGTACTTGATGGATTAAATTCAATAAAATCTTTACTTTCTATTTAACTTATGCTTTTTTAATATAATAATACTCTGTGTATTTGATTGTTTATCATTATCTTGGAGCTTGTGTTGATTTTAAAAGAAGAGACGAAACTAGCTTTTCAATGGATTCTAATAAAATCAACTATTGTGTTTAACAGAGCCTTTAGTTTTTACATCCCAGCGAGTTAATCAGCGAATTGGTTTTAAAAGAAAATGTACCGAACCTCATTTAGATACATTACGGGGAACCGTATCATAAGTAAGTGCGTTTTCTTTGTAAAAAAACAATAAGCCTATTTAAGATATAGCTGTCTTGAATAGGCTTTATTTCTATGTTACAAGTAAGAGAGTTATTTATATGGTGAATATGTATAAAGAAAATATTTTTCTCCTAGGCAAATTTCATTAAATATTATACGTATAAAACCCACTTCTGTAATTATTGTCTATGATAAAAACGGTTTTAGTAATATGCTATTAAAAAGGAGGCGTAGTATGAAGCAACTTTTTATAAAGCAGAAGGTATTCAGTTTAAGTGGAAAATTTACGGTAAAGGATCAGCAGGAGAAGGATGTTTATTACATAGAGGGCAGTTTTATGCAAATTCCAAAATCGTTCTCCATTATGAATGCAGCAAGAGATGAGGTCGCGTTTATTACGAAAAAGGTGTTCAGCTTTTTACCGAAGTTTTTTGTTGAAGTAAACGGTCAAGAGGTGATAACGATTAAGAAGGAGTTTTCTTTCTTTAAAGCACGCTATACAATTGATGCTGCAGGCATTGAGGTAGAAGGTAACTGGTGGGATATGGATTTTCAAATCATACAGCATGGTGAAGTCGTCGGTAAAGTGAACAAGGAGTGGTTCACTTGGGGCGATAGCTACAAGGTACAAATATTGAATGAAGAGATGGAAGCTATCATTATCGCGCTCGTTGTCGCAATTGATTGTGTAAAGGCTGACCACGCTGCTGCTTCCTCAGCAGCGGCGACTTAACTTAGGGACGTACTATATAAAATGCTTAGAGGTTTTCTTTAGAAATTCAAATTTTAGAATAATATTAAAAAAGTGGGGAATTCTCGAAAGAATTCCTTGCTTTTTATTATGGAATTTTTATGTGAAGACCTTAAAGTATAAAAAGATAAACTATAACAGGCTAAATCGATTAAGATTTGGTCTGTTTTTTGTTTATACTTACTACTTTTGTAATAAAATTGAATTTAGGGAAAGAAACTTATAAAAAAATAGAATGTAGTATGTTTGATGGCGTACTATTTATTTTTATTGAAAATATTTCGAGAATTTTCTAATGATTATGAGAATTAATTTAATTTTGAGCGATGTTTTAAGTGTAGGGGCTCTTATGTTTTAAGAAAGGGTGTTTGTATGAGGATAACTAATGAAAACTTTATAAAGTATCTTAAGAAAAAGCGAGAAGAAGCACTTCAATATGTAATCGACGAGTATGTCGGAATCGTAAAAGCAGTTATATACAATGCTTTAAAATCTTACAATGATCCACAAATGATAGAAGAATGTATAAGTGATACATTTTTGGGAGCTTTCGAAAATGCTAAGCAATTTGAAGGAGATAAAGAGGATTTTAGAAAATGGATTTGCACAATAGCAAAATATAAAGCAATCAATAAACAAAGAAAGTTATCTAAAACGCCATTGTTTTATGAGATAGATGAAAAAAGTGAGGCGGTAAAATCAGCTGAAGAAGAATTTTTGATAAGGACTTCTACAGAAGAATTATTAAAAATGATGAGCCAATTAGACCAATTAGACCGTGATATTTTTACGATGAAATACTTTTTAAATATGAGAAATGAAGAAATTGCTGAGCATCACGGTTTGACAAAGGCTGCTATTGATAACCGATTGTATCGTGGGAAGAAACGGTTACAACAGATTCGATTAGGGGGAAGTGTGACATGAAAAAGTTATATAAACAATTTAATCACTTAAAAATCGACATGAATATGGACCCGATGGAAGTGAGTACTCTTGAAAAAAAGAGAATTAAAAGAAATGTAATGAAAGTAAATAAGAAAAAGCATTTAACAAGAAGTTTTGTCGCTGCAGCTGTATTTTTAGTTGCTTCAAGTATTTCAATTGGCTACGCATTCCCTACTTTTGCGGCAAACATACCGGTTGTCGGGAATATATTTGGGTTATTCGTTGATGACGAGAAGTATGTATTCGAAAAGCATGATGAATATTCTACAAGTATTGGAACGACTCAAGAAAGTAATGATGTTGAAGTAACTGTAACAGATGCTGTTTACGATGGAGAAAATATTACGATAGCTTATACAATAAAGAGTGAAAAAAAGTTAGGGGAAAGACCGATCTTAGAGGGTGAAATAACTGCTGATGAATTTGAAAATAGATATGAACATAGTGGATTCGATAATCATTATATTGTCAAAAAAATAAATGACAAAGAGTATGCTGTATTATATATTTACGAACTCATTAAAGGACCAAAGCCAGAGAAAGTACAAATTACTTTCCAAGGAAATAAAATTGTTGATCTAAATAATGGAAATAATGCAATAGCAGGAGACTGGTCATTTGAATTCACTTTAGCAAAGCTCGCAAGTGAAACTAAAATATTTGAAAAAGGTAGTATAATAACGGAAGCTGAAGGTACAGAAGTAATCGTTAGAGAAATAACTGAAACACCTGTTTCTACAACACTGAAAATTTCAGAATTAGTAGATATGGCGTCAATAGCTAAAGAGGAAGAAGAGTGGCGTGGCGTATCAATTGAGTACAAGGTGTCCGATGATTTAGGAAATGTGTATAATATTGTTCATCACAGAGGTACAGGACATAGTACAGATTTCAATGACCTAAGCGGGAATCAAGCACGCATTACTACAAATCGTTTTGATGAAAAAGCAACATCGATAATGATTACTCCTGTAGTAGGTATTTACAAAATGAAGGACAGTGATGGTGCACTAGAACTCATTAAAGAACCCTATGCAATTGAACCCATCATAGTTCCTATAAAGTAATACCATAAAAATAAAGGTAGAAATCGAGTGGGATTTCTGCCTTTTAATATATTGTAAATAAAGGGTAAAATGAAACAGAATATATATGATAACAATACGTTTTTTGAGAAATACCAAGAAATACGAGCACGAGAATATAATTATAACAATTTACTTGAACAACCAAACTTTTTCACAATAATTCCTCCCCTTAAAAATAAAGTAGTATTAGATATTGGCTGCGGAATGGGAGATTTTGCAGCATATTGTATTAGCCTAGGTGCAAAACATGTTACTGGAATTGATATTTCTTCAAACATGGTTGCTAATGCAAAAAAGCGTCGTATTCATGAGTGTCTAACCTTTGAGCAGGCTGCATTTGAAGATATGACATTACAGAATGGAACAATTGATTTTGTTAGTAGTTCATTAGCTTTTCACTAATTTGCAGATTTTCAGTTACTCATAAAGAAGATAAGTAAAGCATTATGCGAAGGAGGAATTTTACTATTTTCTTTAGAGCACCCGATTGTAACAGCAAATAAGGGAAAAGAAAATTGAATTTATAAATATGATTACCTTTATCCAATAACACTTATCCATATTACTTCAGAAGAACTCTATAATTGACCGAAAATAATATTCTGAATTATAGAACTTTAAATAATTTCTATAGATAAAAGACTCTAAAAATTCCTATATCTTCTTTGCTATTCTAAAATTTTTTATGCTTACAATATGTTATTTTGACGCATCTATTAACAAATTTAATAGGCGTTCATTCTATTTTAATTATAAAAAGATCGCGAATGCATTATTATTCATTTTTTATAATAAATATAGAACTCAACAAAATGTTACACTTACTATTTTTGTGTGTGAAAGGGTAAATGAATTAATTTTCCTAGCGATTATTTATAAAAAATTAATTGACACTCAAATGTTTATGACTTAATATGAGTCTCAGCATAATAATATAGCTCTTATTAATAACCGTTGAGACGAGGGGTCGAAGATACGGTGGCCAAACAATTTAGTTCATCATGAATTAAATCCAGTGGGCCGAACCTGAGCACAAAATTAACTTTTGTGAACAATAAGAGGAACAGCAGCTGATAGTATTCGAAGCTTTCCTTAAAATTGGGTGAGCTTTTTTTTATGCCCTAAAATCTATAATTTTGTTAGGAGCAGTGAAAATTGTCAGAAAAAGTATTATTCACATCGGAGTCTGTATCGGAAGGACATCCAGATAAAATTGCAGATCAAATCTCAGATGCAGTATTAGACGCAGCATTATTACAAGATCCTCTATCACGTGTTGCATGTGAAGTATTCACAACTACAAACACAGTAATTGTTGGTGGAGAGATCACTACAAAAGCAGAACTAGATATCGAAAAAATTGCCCGTAATACCCTAATCGGCATTGGTTACACAGATGATAAGTTCGGCATTGATGGTCATAACTGCAATGTACAAGTTTTAGTACACACACAATCTCCTGATATCGCAATGGGGGTTGATTCTTCAAGCGATACAAAAGAAGTTGGTGCAGGTGACCAAGGTATTATGTTCGGTTTTGCAACTAATGAAACTGAGAACTATATGCCTTTAGCGATTGAAATGGCGCATATGCTTGTAAAACGTGCAACTGAGCAGCGTAAAAATGGTCACTTCAAATGGGCTCGCCCAGATATGAAATCACAAGTAACAATTGATTATACGGATAGTATGCAACCTAAAATTGATACTGTTTTAATGTCAATACAACACGATGATGATTTTGACCAAGTAGAATTCATTAATTACGTTACAGAAAATGTAATTAAAGCTGTTGCGAAGCAATTTGGTATGAATGAAGACTTCCGCATTTTAATTAATCCTACTGGCCGTTTCGTAGTAGGCGGACCACACGGAGATGCAGGTTTAACAGGACGTAAGATTATTGTTGATACTTATGGCGGCGCAGCTCGTCATGGTGGTGGCGCATTCTCTGGTAAAGACTGTACAAAAGTTGATCGTTCAGCGGCTTACGCAGCGCGATACGTTGCAAAAAATATTGTTGCAGCAGGCTTGGCAGATAAATGTGAAATCCAATTATCATATGCAATTGGTGTAAGTGAACCAATTAGTATCGCTTTAGAAACATTTGGTACAGAAAAAGTAGCGAAAGAAGAAATTTTAAAAGCGATTCGTCAATTGTTCGACTTAACACCAAATGGCATTATTAACATGCTAAATCTACGTAAACCACAATATCAACAAGTTGCCGCTTATGGTCACTTTGGACGTAGTGATGTAAACGTAACTTGGGAAAAAACAGACAAAGTTTCGGAATTAGAGCAACTCTTAACAGTTGCTATAGGACAATAATGCAGTGCGTGCAAGATCGAGTGACTACAGAGGAGTTTTTAGTCACTCAAGACCGCATGCCATTATTTGAAGCTTTAGTCAATTATGCTAAACAAGAAGTTACGCCGTTTGATGTACCTGGACATAAAATGGGGCTACATGAAAACCCATTAAAATGGACGCTTGGAGAAATGACATTAAGAATGGACGTAAACTCGATGAAGGAGCTTGATTTATTAAGTCACCCGGAATCGGTTATTAAAGAAGCTCAACAATTAGCTGCACAAGCATTTAATGTAGACTACGCTTACTTTTTAGTAAATGGAACTACTGTAGGTATTTTGGCGATGATTTTAGCGACATGTAAACAAGGAGATACATTGATCGTACCTCGTAACTGCCATAAATCAGTTATGAACGGCATTATATTAAGTGGAGCAAAACCAGTATTTATTCAACCTGAAGTTGATCAACATTTTGGTATTGCACACGGAATTTCAGTTGAAAATGTAAAATTGGCACTTGCAGAAAATCCACAAGCGAAAGCTTTACTTGTAACGTATCCAACATATTTTGGGTCGATGAATCAGCTGCAAGAAATTTGTAAGCTCGCACATGAACAAAATGTAACAGTTATTGTTGATAGTGCACACGGAGCGCATTTAACATTTTTACCTGATGCTAACGATGCGATTAGTGCTGGTGCAGATGCAGTAACAGTCAGTATGCATAAAACTGGGGGTTCACTAACACAAAGTTCACTTCTATTACTCCAAGAAAAACGAATCGATTCGAAGCATTTGCAAAAAGTATTAAATATGCTTCAAACGACGAGTGCAAATTATTTATTAATGAGTTCTTTAGATGTAACACGAAGGGAATTAGCGGTGTATGGACAACAACGTTATAGACAATTAAAGTCAATTGTTGATGCAGCAATTGACGAAATTGAAAATAATTCACGCTATGAAGTGCTAAAAGCTGAATATGTACAACAAAATTTCATTCAATCCTATGATTGGACGAAACTTGTTATTCGTGTGAACGATCTCGGTTTAACTGGTTTCGAAGTTTACACAATATTGAAACAACAATATGGCATTCAATTAGAACTTGCTGAAGGATATGTCATAATGGCAGTCATTAGTTATGTTGATACGAATGAAACAATCGGTAAATTAGTACATGCTTTAAAAGATATTGAACTTAATCACGCAAAAAAAGATGCGATTCAGTCAGCTTATGTGACCGCGAATCAAATTAATAAATTAGCAATGACACCACAACAGGCGTGTAATGCTGAAACAGAAACAATTTTAATTTATGATGCGGTAGGTCGAATTAGTGCAGATTCATTAATGATTTATCCACCGGGAATACCACTAATTATCCCTGGTGAAGTTATTTCAGAGGAAGTAGTAGAATTATATAACTTCTATTTTCTTAATTTTGGGAATGTTCTGTTCGAAACGAAAGAAGAAAATTATATTACAGTCGTAAGGGAGATAGATAAATGAGCATTGAATTATCAACATTAGGAAGACACGTATTAATTGAATTTTATGGTTGCCCAAGTGAAATTATTGAGCAAAATGCATTAATCGAGCAGTTTATGAATGAAGCTGCTGACTATTCTGGCGCAACAATTGTAGAATCTTGCTTCCATCATTTCAACCCATATGGTGTTTCGGGTGCAGTAATTATTGCTGAATCACATTTAACGATTCATACTTGGCCAGAATACGGATTTGCTTCTGTAGATGTTTACACTTGTGGTGACTCTGTAAGTCCTTGGAAGGCAGCAGAATATTTAGAACAAAAACTGCAAGCGAAAAAGACAGAATCATTTGAAGTACCTCGTGGAATGGCAGATAAAATTCGCCAATTTGCAGAACAAGAAATTGATACAATTCTAGTGAAACAAGAAGTATTAGAGGGCGTGATTTAATGAAATGGTATACAGAACAATGGAGCAATCACTGTAAATTTTCAATCGGATACAACGAAGTAATTCATAGTGAACAATCTCCGTTCCAAAAAATCGATTTTTATAAAGGTGATGAGTTTGGTACTTTCTTCACTTTAGACGGATTAATGATGGTCAACGAAAAAGATGAGTTCGTTTATCATGATATGATTACGCACCCAGCTTTCGCTACCAATCCAGATATAAAAAAAGTTTTAATTATCGGTGGTGGTGATGGTGGTACTGCTCGTGAAGTACTACGTTACGAATCAGTAGAAAAAGTAGTAATGGTTGAAATCGATGAGTTAGTATTCCGTTTAAGCCAAAAATACCTTCCAATTACAGCTGCTGGTGTCGAAGAAGATCCACGTATGGAAATGATTTTCGATGATGGCTTAGCTTACGTTCAAAACGCAGCTGATCAATCATTCGATTTAATATTAGTAGATTCTACTGATCCAATTTCAGTCGGTGAAGGTTTATTTACAACAGCGTTCTATAAAGAATGTTTCCGTGTATTAAATGAAAAAGGAATTCTAATTAACCAACACGAATCACCATACTTCGCAGAGTATGCAGAAAACATGCGTAAAGCACATAAAAAAATTAAAGGTATATTCCCAATCGCAAGCGTCTATCAATTCCATATGCCAACATATCCATCTGGACACTGGCTATTCGGATTTGCTTCAAAAGCATTACATCCAGTTAAAAATATTCAAGTCGATGCTTGGGACAAATTTGGTCTAAAAACGAAATATTACAATACAGATTTACACGTTGGGTCATTCGCACTTCCTACATTTGTGAAAGAGGAACTTGATCGAGATTAATAACCTTTTAACGTAGAAACTTACTTTTACGACAGAGGATTATAGGGTTTTGTGGAGCTTGTTATGAAGGTAGTTGATGCTTGGTAACCTACGTAATTACACAAGGAATTGAAAACCAGAAGTTTAAACTTATTGTATATAAAGAAAAAAACACAAAAAAGTCGCCTCATGGGCGACTTTTTTTGTTGTAGGTCTAAAGTCGGGAGATAGTTAGTATTTAATAGAAATATTGACAATTATTTTTCGGACAACTAAGCTTAATTAAAATAGAGCTGGAGAGGGGATTGCCAGTGGAAATCATTAAATTAAATTGTCCGAATTGTAATGGGAAAATTGAATATAAAGAGGGACAATCATTCAAATGTCCTTTTTGTGAAACTGAAATAATGTTGAAAGAGAATAAAGTTTATTATGTTGATCAGACGATTAATAATTATTATGGAACAACTCCTCCTAATACAAATACACATCAAAAAAAGAATTTAAAAGCGCTTTTAGTAATACCGATTGTCATCCTTTGTGCATTCCTTGGTTATTTTCTATTGAATGGTAATCAAACAGAATTCGGTAACCGTGAGGAAATACCTGTTCGGAAAATACCTGAAAGCGAAGTTCTTTTATTCTTTTTAAAAGATATTTTTGATAAAGGTGAAGCAATGCCGACTAAAGAAGAAATCGCAAGTATCCGTTATTTGAAGGCATACTATTCTGAAGATCAATGGCATTTTGATTACAGTCTTGACGATCCGTTTACAAATAAGGTAGCCGAAATTTCTAACTATATTATTATGGATAAGTTATTAAATACACAAAAAATCGAACAAAAAGATTTTGAAGCCTTTACTGGTCTGACGGTATTGAATTTGATGGGCGATTATGAAATATCACAAAGTGAAAAAGTAAGCTTCCGACATCTAGAAGGTTTAAAAAGCTATACAGGTAGCTTTAATGAATCATTTAGTAAAATTGCTGAATATTTCAGCGATAAGTCTAATGTTGTAGAGCTATCTGTTCAAATTCGAAGTAATGATGAACTTGCTTTATTATTAGAGTTTCAAAATCTTCAATCACTTGAAATTTCGTATCACACCGAGACGGTTACAGACTTTCCACTTCTGAATAAACTACCATTAAAATCATTGTCTTTAAGATATGCCAATGATTTGAAGTGGTTGTCTTCATTAACTGATCTAGAGTCGTTAACATTAGATTATAGTGAAGCGACAGATTTTAGTTCGTTCTATTCACTGAATCAATTACAAGAAATGAAGCTTACATCGGTAAAAAATTTAAAAACGCTTGATTTTATACAAAACATGCCCAACCTGCAATCGCTTGATCTTGAAAATATGGATATTACGAATATAGAACGCCTTAGAGATAAGTCTTCTTTGACCAAGCTGCGTTTAGCTTCTCTTTATAAATTAGAATTGCTTGATATTGTGAACAGCCTGACTTCATTGACTGATATATCGATAACTGGTTATAGTGGAAAAGTATCATCAATTGTCGCACCCCATTTAAAAAAAGCGGAAATAGTAAGTTCTTTCATACCTAAGTTAGAGGCACCTGCTTTAAAAGATTTGACTGTGGATATAAGTGGGGGACAGTCGAATTTGAATGGAGCTGAATTACTGAAATACCCACAGCTAGAACAACTTACAGCGGTTGAGTCTGGTGATTTTACGGGTATTCGTTCTTTAAATCGTCTGCCAAATCTACAAACAATAAATTTAAATGAAACATCTTTTTATGAAGAGACGAGTGAATTATTCAATTTACAGCATGTAAAAACGTTAAATTGTAATGAGTGTAGGTTTCAAATTAATAGTCAAAATTCGTTTAACAACAATATACTGGAACATTTAACTTTGAATGATGTATCCTATCGAATAGGTAATGGTGACTGGATACATGAAGTTGATAAGGTTATGCCTTACTTTGCGGGCTTTTCAGCTCTACGTTCATTCACTATACAAGATAGTTCACTACAATCGTTAAGTTTTATGGAAAATTGGCAACAAATTGAGGTGCTTCATTTGGAGAATAATGCTATTTCAAATATAGAGCCTTTAGTGAATTTGCCCAATTTGAAAAAGCTCTATATTTTAGGGAATCAAGTGCAAAATAAATCTGTTCTAGACAATGGAATTGTAATTTATTGAGGTAATGTTCTCAAAATATTAATGAATCTAATCTCAGCAAAGTGTTTAGTATATTGTTAAAATATAGGGCAATATAACAGTATTTTTTCCAGAGAAGCATTTATGGGAAGATCTAATAAAAAAATATATTTGACGTTTTATACAATTTTTTGTATTATATTGAAGAAAAGAATGCCCGGACAAGAACGGGAGAGGTTCATAGCTAATACCCTCTATAAAAAACTATGGAAACATGACAATATGCCATGTCCATATAGGACGTGGCTTTTTTTTATGTTTTTACTTATGTTTTAATAGAATGATTGGTGATGCCTCTCTTGAAATGTGTTGGGAAACATTTTTCAAGGAGGTTTTTTTATGTCTGAACGAAGCTGTAGAGAAGGATAGAAGTATTAAAGGGTTGAACTTATTGGGTAACCAAGGAACACAATATACGTTAAAAATCTAAGAAGATAGCAGCACTTTTCTGAGAATGCTGTTCTATCGATAAAAGGGAGTTTTTATAGATGAAGCAGGGAAAGGCAATTGTTGTATTTAGTGGAGGTCAGGACAGTACAACCTGTTTGTTCTGGGCAAAAGATCGTTTTGAAGAGGTAGAGGCAGTAACTTTTGATTATGGTCAAAGGCATCGTCTTGAAATTGAATGTGCGAAAGAGATAGCAGGTGAGCTCGGTGTTAAGCATCACATTCTTGATATGTCACTCTTGAATCAGCTTGCTCCGAATGCATTGACACGACAAGACATTAAGGTAGAAGACGGAGAAAATGGTGAGCTTCCATCGACTTTTGTACCTGGACGAAATCTTCTCTTTCTTTCATTTGCGGGCATTTTAGTGAGCCAAGTAGGAGCTAAGCACATTGTAACTGGTGTTTGTGAAACGGATTTTAGTGGATATCCAGATTGCCGAGATGTTTTTATTAAATCCTTGAATGTTACGTTAAATTTATCGATGGATGATTCCTTTGTGATTGAAACACCGTTAATGTGGTTGAATAAGGCACAAACATGGGAGCTTGCTGATCAGTTTGGGGCACTTGAATTTATTCGGGAAAGAACGTTGACTTGTTACAACGGTGTAATAGCAGATGGCTGTGGTGAATGCCCAGCATGTAAACTGCGAAAAAAAGGGCTTGATAAGTATTTGAGTTACAGGAAGGAGTCTTAAGGCATGTCAGATTTTAAAATCGTCGATAAGCTTCAAAAGATAGATAAAGATATTCAAAGAAATCAATTGAACTATCATGCAAAGCGTGTTCTTGTAAGTAAAGAATTTACCTTCGATGCTGCTCATCATTTACATAATTACGAGGGGAAATGCAAAAACCTGCACGGTCATACGTATCGAGTAGTATTAGGACTAAGTGGATACACAGATGAACGCGGTTTGATGATTGATTTTGGCGATATAAAAGCAATATGGAAACAAAAAATAGAGATTCATTTGGATCACCGTTATTTAAATGAAACGCTCCCACCCATGAATACGACGGCAGAGAATATTGTTGTTTGGATTTACGAAAAGTTGGCTGAGGCCTTGCTTGATGAACAAGGATATAACGGGGCGCGTGTAGAGTTTATCAGGCTGTATGAAACTCCGACAAGCTATGCAGAAGCGAGACGGGAGTGGATGGAAATTGAGTAAGATACCTGTTATCGAGATTTTTGGACCGACGATTCAAGGTGAGGGAATGGTAGTTGGTCAGAAGACAATGTTTGTGAGAACTGCCGGCTGTGATTATTCCTGTTCGTGGTGTGATTCATCGTTTACGTGGGATGGTAGCGGAAAGCATCTTATTGTCCAAATGACAGCGGAAGAGATTTGGTCTGAGTTGAAACGTATTGGAGGTAGTGGCTTTTCCTTTGTCACGATTTCAGGTGGCAATCCTGCACTCTATCAAAATTTGGAAGAGCTTATTGTGATTTTAAAAGAAAACGGCATAAAGGTCGCGGTAGAAACACAGGGAAGTAGGTGGCAAAAATGGATGTATGAGATTGATGAACTGACAATCTCACCAAAGCCGCCTAGTTCTGGAATGACTACTGACTATTCGGTGCTCTCTGATATTTTCGAAAAACTTAAAAATCAAAACAATAGTAACCATATATCCCTTAAAATAGTCGTTTTTAATCAAGAAGATTACGATTATGCTAAACAAATTCACCATCGATATCCAATGATTCCTTTTTATCTCCAAGTCGGTAATGATGATCTCACAACGACTGATAATTCACGCTTAATTAACCGTTTATTAGATAAATATCATGCGCTGATTGATAGAGTGATTAAGGATGAGGAATTCAGAGATATCAAAGTTCTGCCACAGTTGCATGCCCTTGTTTGGGGGAATAAAAGAGGTGTTTAGTTAGTGTTCCGTTTCTAGAAATTGTATGGTTTAATCATTATTCATTACGCTTCCATCAGATACGTGCTGTAATACCTCCAATTCGAAAGGGAAAAGATTATAACTTTGGACTTTGTGTGAAAGTATAGGCTAATTTGGCCTATACTTTTTTTGTGCACCAAGCGTGTATGTAATCTATAGAATATATATTCTGAACCGGAAAGATATAAGTAGTGACTAGCTTAGTGCAAGCGTGTCTGGCGATGCGGAAGTGAGGAACACGAACTTCATTTTGTACCTACTTAGCGATATTTACAAAACCGTATTTTCACAAATAAAAAAATCTTCTAATTTTATCTACTTTCTAACCCAAATTTGTGTTAACTTAATATAAATAAAAGTTAACACAAATCTTCAAGAATAATAGGAGGAAATGACATTAAGTATTTAAAAAGAAAGATGGAGGAATAGAATGATCCGAAAGTTTTCTACATATGATCTTGCCCAGATTTCATTGCTAGCTTGTCTTATTATCATTACTGGCATGTTTAAAATTCCAACAGGTTTTCCTGGGTCTGAATTTCAATTATCAGCACCTATTGCAGTTGCGATTGCAGCGGTATTTGGATTTAAGCGATATTTTCTAGCGGGGATCATTGCAAGTTTAATCTTATTTTTACTAGGTATACACTCGATCTTAAATGTAGAGATCTCATTAATTTTTCGATTGACTGTAGGACTACTCATCGTTTTATTTGGGAATTCAATTCTGGTACTTGTTTTGGCAGGCCCAATCGGAACAATAATTGCTAGATTTGGTTTAGCTTTTACGTTAGGGACTCCATTTTTACCGTTAATAGTTTTGGCTATTCCTGGCATGGTAATTACAGCAGTTAGTGTTTATCCCATAACGAAAATGTTACATACAATTAATAGGAAAGTAGCTGGTAAAAATCATGTTAAAAACGTGTTATAGCATTCGTATGCGTGCAGCAGAAAGAAGCCCTGAACTAGTGGGAAAGCATATATCTGGTGGTGAACGGATAGGTAGTAAATCTCAGATAGAGTCAATTGTAAAACAGTTATTGAACAAAGCATGTAATCATTCACGTGGAGATGCTGACTTTATACAAATTACCGTTGAAAAAATTGCGCATGATCAGATTCAGTATTTGCCACCTTTAGAAATTGCGACAGTTGAGGCCGCTTCAATCGAAAAGGCCCATAGTGAAGCAAGAAAGATACTAAATTCCTTAGGTGTTTCGGAACATGCATTGAATGTTGCTTTTCATCAACTTGGTAGTACTCAAAATCTCCGTGGAGCAATCATTTTAAATAGTAAAACCGGCTTACGGCTTGACAATCGGGGGGAAAAGGGTGTTCGTGTATCACGAATCGATTGGCAAGACGCTAATGAGGAGCTTAATGAGCGAGTCCGTGAAGCGTTAGCTCTGGCGACGAAAGTGGCAAATTCTCCGTTTACAATTGCAGAATTATGTTGGTCTGATGATCCAGATTACGTGACTGGATATGTAAGTAATCGTGCTATTGGTTATGTCAGAATTACACCGTTAAAAAGGGAAGGCTGTGAGAGCGGAGGTCGTATTTATTTTGTGTCAGATGAAGTTGAACTAGAATCTTTTATAGATTATTTAGAAAGAGTACCGGTTCTTATTAGGAGGGAATAAAATATGGATCATTGGTTTCAACGGGAACTACAATTAATAGAAGAGAAAGGATTGACAAGGAAGTTACGGTCGTTTTCAAATGGAAATGAGAGCGAGATCATGATGAATGGTAAGAAATTCTTGCTTTTTTCATCTAATAACTATTTAGGTCTTGCAACAGATTTTCGGTTAAGAAAGAAAGCATCTGAAGGTATTAGTATATACGGTACAGGAGCTGGTGGTTCGAGATTAACAACCGGAAATTTCGTCATTCATGACCAACTTGAATCTGAAATTGCAGATTTGAAAAAAACTGAAGCTGCCATTGTTTTCAGCAGTGGTTATTTAGCGAACATTGGCGTAATTTCGAGTGTGATGAAGGCTGGGGATATTATATTTTCTGATGCATGGAATCATGCGAGTATTATAGATGGTTGTCGACTTAGTAAAGCAAAAACAATTGTTTATGAACATGCAGATATGGTGGATTTAGAGCAAAAATTGAGGCAATCACGTGGGGATGGAAAGAAGCTTATTGTGACGGATGGCGTCTTTAGTATGGATGGTGATATTGCTCCACTCCCCGAAATTGTTGCGCTAGCAAAGAAATACAATGCTTACATAATGATTGATGATGCGCATGCGACCGGTGTCTTAGGAAGTGATAGTCGTGGTACTGCTGATTATTTTGGATTAAAAGATGAAATTGATTTTACAGTGGGTACGTTGAGTAAAGCGATTGGTGCAGAGGGTGGCTTTGTGGCGACGTCGGCAATTGCAAAGAACTATTTACTCAATAGTGCTAGATCATTTATTTTCCAAACAGGTTTATCTCCCAGTGCGATTGAAGCAGCGCGAGAAGGAATTTCCATTATTCAAAATGAGCCCGAACGAAGGGAGCAATTGCTGAATAATGCTAAGTATTTACGTTTGAAATTGGAGGAATCGGGTTTTGTAGTTAGGGAAGGAGAAACACCAATTATATCTCTTCTTATTGGTGATTCCCATGAAGCTATGCAATTTTCTGAGAAACTTATGGATGAAGGTGTCTTTATTCCAGCGATACGACCACCAACTGTGCCAAAAGGGTCAAGTCGGTTACGGATTACAGTGATGGCTACACATACAATGGAGCAACTCAATACAGTTATAAATAAAATTAAGAAAATAGGACAAGAAATGGGTATTGTATCATCCTTATATGATCAAGAATGATACCGAGATTAATTCTTTTGACATTAATAAAACCCCTGATTCTTCTGCTTAGCGTAGAAAAATCAGGGGTTTTATTTGTATTGTTATAAATGATTCAATGCTTTGACGCTCACTTTAACTGTTAAATCATGTTTTCCACCTGAATAAACGCCTTCAACTGGACTTATATCAGAATAATCACGGCCAATGCATAAAATAATGTGATTTTCTAATACTTCTACATTATTAGTTGGATCGAGACCAATCCAGCCGATTCCTGGTATCATGACTTCTACCCAAGCGTGGGTTGCAATATCACCGATCAAGGCAGAGTTTTCATCGACATATAAATAACCGCTAACATAACGAGCCGGAATTCCTTTAGCTCTTAGCACTGCAAGCATGACATGTGTGAAATCCTGACAAACACCTCGCTTTAGAGCGAATGCTTCACTTGCCGTTGTCGTAACATTCGTTGCTCCAGGTACGTATTCAAAAGTCGAGTATAAATATTGCATTAAATTTAATGAAAAGAGTACAGGATTTTCAGCATGACCAATTGCATGATAAACTTCCTCTAACTGATTTTCTGTCATATACGTAAAGTGTGTAGACTTTAAATAGGGCAAATAATGCTCATAAAACAGTTGCGAGTGAAAAATGGTCTGCATCTCAGGTGAATATTGAATACGATGAATAAATGGTGCACGTTGAATGCTGACGATAGAAGTCGTTTGGATTTCTAGCTCTTGATGCTGCTCAGGTATATAAAAAGTGCCAACCGTATTGCCCCAAATATCTGTATGTTCACGCGTTAAAGATGATGGTGTAATGGCAATTCGATAGGATAATAAGCGCTGACGCTCATCGCCCCTTGGCTTTAAGCGGATTGTATTTAGGCTTTGATCGACTTCAGACTCATATTGAAAAATATTAGTATGTTGAATTTCAAATTTCATTGTGTCCGCTTCCTTTAGATTACTGACTTGCTTGTTGAAAGGGAGCTGTGGTTGATTCCTTTCAAGGTTGTACGCTGGGTTCATATAAATGATAAATTGTTGCAAATGTATTGCCAAAATCAATACATTGACACAATCTTTCCTCCATTAATAAAATCGTTTCCTCTACTGTAATATTCCATAAATCTACATTCAGCATGGAAAATAATAAACTTTTTAATGGGGTATGAAGCTCTAAAAATTTTGCTGAATGAGGATCGTTTTCTAAACAAATAAATGCTTCTTCTAATTTTTGTAAGCAAAACATCACTGAACGAGGGAAATGCTTATCCTGTAATAAATATTGAATAACACAAAGTAAATTGGTTTGGCGATGCTTTCGCAAATAAGACTCCGTCGCCCCCGATAAATCGAGTAAAAATGATCCGTCCGCTTCTATTAAAGAGATGGCTATTTCCTTATGTTGCTCCAGTATAATTAAAGCCATACGAATCATCTTTTCTGCACGTTCTAACCATTTCCCAACTTGTATGAAATAAAAGGGTAAATCTCGATCCATTGAACCTTCGATAAGACCTGTAACCGTCAAAGAAGTCTCTCGAACATTTTGTAAAAAAGAGTTAAGTACGATTAGTGGAATTGGTCTTTCACGTCCCAACATCTCTTGCTGTAAGGATAAATAAAAGGCATTTTGCAATTCCCAAAGTTCAATGGGGATGCTATCTCGAGTTACACGCGCGTTTTCTCTAACAGCACGCAAAGTAGCGTGAAGGGCATTACTATTATTATTAGAAAAGAGTAGATATTCGATAAGTGGATTGACACGAATTGACTCATAAAAGGTCAAGTACTCTTCCTTCGAGGCACAAATATCCAACACTGCTTCCCAATGATCAATGTATTCATTTTCTTTGCCAGATTGCTCCAACATATTCAACAGCTGTACTTGTAATATATGTGCATTCGTTTGTGATCGTTCACTATATCGTGCCATCCAGTATAGTGCATCGGCTACTCGACTTAGCATACTGCAATTCCTCCTTTAATATCCATGTATCTTTTGCTCCTCCGCCCTGAGAAGAATTCACGACTAAAGATCCTTCCTTTAATGCCACACGCGATAAACCGCCTGGAAGCACATAAATATCATCGCCGCCCTTCATCACATAAACACGTAAATCGACATGACAAGGATAGAATCTCCCATCCTGGAAAGCTGGTGCTCTAGATAGACTAATCGTTGGTTGTGCAATGTATTGTGATGGGTTTTCTATAATCTTTTCTTTGAAAATAGCCATTTCTTCATCACTCGCATGTGGACCAATTAACATATCATAACCACCAGAGGCACTAACGTTTTTTATGACAAGCTCTTTCATATGCTCAAGAACCCAAACTCGATGTCTATCATCAGCTAGATGATAGGTTTTCACATTACGTAAAATAGGTTCCTCTTTCAAATAGTAGCGAATCATATCTGGTACATAGTCATACATCGCTTTATCATCCGCAACACCGTTACCAACAGCATTTAAAATAGCAATATTTCCAGCTTTATAAGCATCCATAATATGAGGAACTCCAAGTAAAGAATCCTCACGAAAAACAACAGGATCTAAGAAATCATCATCAATTCGACGATAAATAATATCAATTTGCTCTAGACCGTAAATTGTCTTCATGTACACCTTATTGTCTCGGACAACTAAATCTCGCCCTTCGACTAGCTGAATATTCAGCTGCTGTGCTAAGAAAACATGATCGTAATATGCTGAATTATACATACCTGCTGTTAAGAGGACAGCTTTAGGTTCTCTATTTTGCTCCATACAAGGTGGTCTATGGGCAAGGAGGGCCTTCTTCATAAAGGCCATTTGTTTATCCAGAGATTGGATCGTATGTTTAGAGAAAAATTCAGGATATACTTCCTTCATAGCAGATCTATTTTGAAAAACATAAGATATTCCTGAAGGATTGCGTAAATTATCTTCTAACACGTAGTAAACGCCATTTTCATCACGAATCAAATCAATACCCGCTAAAAAAATGTGGTTATCGATAGGTACTTTTACACCAAGCATTTCTTTATAATAATACGGATTGTTTTCAATGAGTTGTTTCGGAATAATCCCATCATTAACAATAGATTGTTCATGGTAGACATCGTGTAAAAAGCAATTTAAAGCTTTCACACGTTGCTTCATACCAGCTTCAATTACTTCCCATTGTTCATGCGGAATAATAATAGGTATAAAATCAAAGGGCATTGTCCGTTCGGTTCCACCTTGTGCTCCATATACGGTAAATGTAATGCCTTGTTTAAGGAATCTTGACTGTGCTTGCTGATATTTTTCATCTAATTGTTCCTTAGTAAAAGCATTGAGCTTATGGTGAAAAGACCGATAATGAGGCTTCGGTAGATTGCCTTCGAACATCTCATCAAAAAACATACCAGATTCATAGAACTTCATCATATGGACCGCCCTCCGAATTTAAGTAGTAGAGAAAACGTGTTACACTTAGTAAGAATCAATTTCGCCTTGGCGTAATTGTAGTAATTGGGTACTAATTGAAAAGGACCACATCTGCATTCATCTCATCATTTTTAGAGGAATGTAGACAAATACATAAAAGGAGCTAGTAAAAATGACAATCATTAATTTAATGCAAGCTTATGAGCTAGACAAGCTTTCAAAATTAGATTTTACTGATGAGGAGATTGTGCACACATTGCAAACAGGGGATCTATCAGTTTGGCAGGAAAAAGTTCCAAACTATGAATTTTCCGAAACAATGGCACTTTATCAAGAAGGGGAACAATTATTTTTAGACGCTCTGCATGGAAACTACCGTATCAAATATGTAACTTTGCCAGGCATTCAACGTTTATTGTATCTTCGTTTCCAATTAGAAGAAGGTAAGGATTATCAATTATTAGAAACAGGAATCCAGCATCTAACTTGTAATGAGGAATCTATCGAGAAGCTTCAACTTATGCTATCAACGAACTGGTCTGTAGCAAAACAAGTAGATGGGACATATAGTATTTTTGTTAAGTACCGGTTTTCGCACAGAAACATTTATTGCTGTCGCATCCTTTTGTACTGATAAATAATGCTTCTGAAATCGACAAAAACCAAATAATCCCATGCGTGTTATGAGAAGAATCGACATGTACAGTTACCCATCTTCTCGTTTTTCGATTCGTCTCATAGCATTTGTCTCACTAGATTTAAATATTCATTTTTTTCGTGTTTTATACCTAAATAGTGAAACTTTCTAAAAACTTTTAAAAAAGGTGATTTTCTTTCTAAAAGAGAATCATCTTTTTTATCGCCCATAAAAAGAACGTATGTTCCAACCTATAAAAAAAGGGCATTTTTTCACTATAAAGTTCCCAAATTTATATTTGGGAACGTTTTTTCGTGGTAAAATAGAGAAAATAGAGGTGATTTTATGGAAAAGACAAAGCTTCCTAAAATAATGAGAGATTTCCTTGTCTATTTAACGACGATTAAAGGGAAGTCTCATCGTACAAGAAAAGAATATGAATATGATTTGACATTATTCTTCCGTTTCTACATAGCAATTCAGAATGATCATGATATAGCAGATTTAACGAAAATAGATATTTCTACTATTTCAATAGAAGAAGTTCGCGAAATGACACTAGAGGATCTTTATTTATTTATGGAATATTGCGAAGTGCAGCGCGGGAATTCTGCATCTGCGAGAGCACGTAAAGTAGCAACGTTGAAATCGTTTTTTAAATACCTAAAAGGCAAACGTCGACTTATAGAAGAAAACCCGGCAGATGAATTAGAAACACCAAAAATAGGACGGAAAAGACCTATCTATATGAACATCGAGGAAGCTACGCAATTTATCGATGGCATCCAGCCAAATCGTGCTTCACCAAGAAATTATTGTATGATGATGTTTTTCTTAAATTTGGGGATTCGTGTTACGGAGCTTTGTCAGCTAAATAAGTCGTCTATACAAGGTCGCTACTTAACGGTTGTTGGTAAAGGGAATAAAGAACGTACCGTTTATTTGAATGATAGCTGCATCCAGGCACTTGCAGACTATGAAAATAGCGGGAAGACAGTATTTAAAGGTGAAGGAGAAGAACCTCTTTTCGTCTCGCAAAAGGGAACACGCTTTACTCGTCAAACCGTTGCAAAAATCGTTAAACAAATTAATCAGCAATCCGGACTTCAAAAAGATCGACTGACGCCACATAAATTACGACATACATCTGCAACAATGATGTATAAATCGGGGGCGGATATTCGAAGTCTTCAGCATATACTCGGCCATTCAAGTGTTGCAACGACGCAAATCTATACACATATTGAAGATGAAGAGCTACAACATGTACTCGAAAATAATCCGTTCAATATTGTTCGTAGTAGAGAGCATTTCATTGAATAAAATAGGCAACTAAAAAAGCCGATTACCCTTACTTGTAGAAATCGGCTTTTAGTACTATTATCTGTTGTTAGCTTCCATTTCATCAATAGAGTTTGTTAGCTCAATAAACTGTCTTTCAATAGGTGTGAATTTATGGTTTAAACGAGTGATTAAATATAAATCAACGTATCTAAAAGATGATGGTATATCTAAGTATTGTTGAATGTTATATCGATTTGCTAAACGTTTAGAAACTAAAGTAATTCCCATGCCCATCATGGCAAATTGGATTAACGTTTCTGAATCTCCCACTTCAATAATTTCTCTATACGTAATATTTAGACTCCTATACATATTTTGTAATATTGAAAGATACAAACAGTTATCAGAAAGCACAAGTAAGTTTTGTTCACTTATAAAGTCCTCGAATACTGTACTCCGATCAATACCTGAACCTATGACGACCATTTCTTCAATAGCTACTTTTTTATACTTTATAGTATTATTTTTTAATGATCCAATCGTATAGGCTACATCAATTTTTCCTAGGAGGATTTGATTTTCTATAAACTCTGTTGACCCTGTTTTTAATGTTACCGATAAATCAGGGTATGTTTGATAAAGCTTATTTAAAGCTGAGGATATTTGAGTTCCTCCCATTGAAATCATCGTACCTACTCGAAGTTTTTCCTCATGTTTTTTCATCATATTTTCTGTTTCTTCCCAAACAAACAACAATTTCTTAAATTGATGATATAATTTTTCTCCCTCTTTCGTTAGTGTTACACCTTTAGAATTTCTGATAAATAATTCTTGGTTATAATGGTTTTCAATTTTTTTAATTTTTGCCGTCATATTCGATTGTAGGTGATTCAATTTAGTGGCAGCAGCAGATATACTTTTTAGTTCTGCAACTGATACAAAAGCCTTCATGTTTTCAATATCCATTTCCATTCACATCCATCAAAAAAAGTGATAGCGCCATCAAAAATTAACATTTAATATGATGTCTCGTTTTCATTATACTGTATAAAGTTAATAGAATTTTAAAAGTTTTGGAGGAAAAGTTAATGGAAAATAGAATTATAAATGTAGGGATTATAGGTGGATCTTTGAATAATCAATGGGCAAGTCAAACACATATTCCAGCACTAAAGAACAATCCCTATTACAAAATAACAGCAATCGGAACTTCGAATATGGATACTGCCGAAGAAAGTGCTAAAATCCTTAATGCTTCTTATGCTTTTACAAACTATAAGGAATTAGCGCAATCGGAAGATGTTGACTTAGTAGTTGTAAGTATCAAGGTCCCTCATCATTATGATGCTGTGATGGCAGTATTAGATGAAACTAAACATATTTATTGTGAATGGCCACTAGCTATCGATACGAAGCAAGCAGAAAAAATGGCTAAATTTGCAGAAGACAGAAAAATTCATCATGCAATTGGACTACAGGGAAGACAATCTCCAGAAGTAAATTATTTAAAACAAGCAATTCAACAAGGGGATATCGGCAAAGTCATTTCCTGTACTATGCAGGTTGCTACACAAGGTAAAGGTGGAATAACAGATGGAAAAAGTCGTTATCTATTACACGAAAATAATGGTGCAACCCTTCTTACCATTAACGGAGGGCACTCTTTAGATGTCCTCTGCTATATTTTAGGTGATTTTAAAGAATTGTCAGCTACAATGAATGTCCATTTTACTGAAGCGCTAGTACAAGAAACAGGCAAGACAACAGAAAAAAACACAGCTGACCAAATATTAATACACGGGACGCTAGTAGATGGTACTTCAGCATCTGTACATATCCAAGGTGGAGTTCATCCTGCTTTTCAATTAGAAATTAGGGGAGAAAAGGGAGCATTTCGCTTAACACAAAAAAATTCCTATGGTCATGTTCAATTCGGTAATCTTATCATTGAAAAAATGATATATCCTAATAATTTGCAAAACTTTAAAGATGTTTTATATGAAGAAGTAAATATTCCATCAGAAATAAATAATGACTCTATTGGCTATGTGAATCAAGCTTATACGATATTGGCAAAAGATATATTTAAGTGTACAAAGCAAATTCCGGATTTTAATGATGCTGTCAAACTGCATCGCTTGTTAGATGCAGTTCAACAATCTGCAAAAACGGGTAAAAGAATAATTCACATCGTATAAAACATATACAAAAAGGAAATAAAAAAAATGGTGGAGGAGAGATCACATGAATCAGTTAATAAATGATAATTTATATGAAACAAGAAATAACTTATTAGAGGAAATTAAATTATTGAGCGATACTCAATTGAATGCTAAACCTGATGCAAACAGTTGGAGTATTGCCCAAGTTTGCCATCACTTAGTTTTAGTGGAGGAATCATCAGTAAAAGCGATTGCATGGGGATTAAAACAAGATGATAATAAGCAAACGGAACGTAAAAATGTTCAACTTATTGTAGATAGAACAAAGAAAATTACAGCACCCAAAATTGTTGAACCAGCTGAAGACTTTTTTACAGTTCAGCAAATCATTGACTTACTTGACAATTCGAGAGAAAAATTAACAGCTTTCCTTAATACAATTGAAGATCCATCAATATTAGCAGAAAAATCCTTTAAACATCCTGCAATTGGGGAATTACCCCTTGATCAATGGGTAGAACAAATATATTTTCATGAACAACGACATATTGAACAAATAAAAGAAATCAAAACACTCATCAAAGTGGAGCTCTAATAAACTAAGCTAGAAACGGAATACAATGAATGAAAAAAAGAAAAATACGACATTATATTAAAAAAAGAAAAATACGATATTATGTTAAAAAAATTATAATAGAAATTAAAAATTCAATCGCATTAGAAATAATCTGGAACATTTTAATATTTATCCCTAGAATGATAATCCGATTATTAAAAAATATATGGTGAATCCAATTTCCTGAGATCAGCATATAGAAATAGTAAGAAGGAAAGGACAAAGAGCCTTCCCTTCTTTTTTTGTGTTTTATGGTATAATTATCATTATTTACTATTTTTAGATAGGAGAAGTTATGAAGATTTATAAATTAGCATGTATTTGTACGTTTATTGTACTCTTATCAGGGTGCTATACATTTTCGACTAAAACAGAAGTACAAGCCCCAAAAGTTACATCAGAGGTTGTAAAAAGTGAACCTGTTGTTGAGGATATCACTGACGAAGAATCAGTACGAACGTATTACCCTATTGAAATTGATGATCAGATAGAGGCTCCAATAGGTGAAAGTAAATCATATTTTACTTATGATGGAGATGTACCATTCAAAATATCCGTATCAAATACTGGTACAAAAAGCTTTGTATACAAAATTCGAAATGTAGATAAAGAAACAAAAGTAGTAAATGGTGTTTTAAAAAGTAACGAAAGTTTTAATAAGGTTTTTGACGGATTTCCTGAAGGAGCTTATGTCATATCTTACGTTACAGAAAACGAAGAGTCTCCAGTAAATATAAAACTAAAGGTAAAGGTAGAGTTACTTCCCGAAAAACTTTAATATTCTATAATGACAAAAGCCATTGTTTTGATCAATCTTTTTTTCAAAACAATGGCTTTTGTTGTGTCGTAATATCAAGACCTAACTAAAATCAGTGTCATTTTGCAGATAAATTTCTTATCTACAATCCTTTGAACGATTGGTTTTCTAATAGTTGGGAAAAGTGTCACAAAGTTTAGTGCCCATTCGTTATATAGAGTGAGAGGAGGGAATTACATGAAAGTTACAAATAAGGATTATGAAAAGATGGAAGAACTATACGAGTTGTATGAACAAAAAGTATATTATATTGCCTATTCTATTTTACATAATATTCAACAGGCTGAAGATATAGTTCAAGAGACGTTTATTACTCTCTATCAGAATCTGGAAAAAATCTGCAGTTTGAACACTCATGAGCTTAAAGGCTACATATTGAGAATTGCGAAAAACAAAACGATTGATAGTTACCGGAAAAATAAACGACATAAATTATTTTTGGAAGAATATCAAAGAGAGTCACCGGAAGTAGTAGATGAAAATATTGAAGAGTGGGAACAACGTTTAATGTCTGAGCTTCAAATTGATACATTGCTAACAGAGTTAAATGACTCTTACAGACAGGTTTTTAAGTACAAAGTCTTCTATAACTTATCTTATCAGGAAATTTCAGAGGTAATGGGGATCACTGAAGTCAATGTCCGTAAGCAATTTGAACGCGCTCGAAAACGAGTACAGAATATTATAGGAGGTATAGAAAATGACGAATTCAAAGAACTCCAAAAATATGTATGACCTTGCTGAAAAAATCGCTTTAGACGATTTTGATAAACTAGATGAACAACACAAATTTTCAGATACTTACACGCACAAAAAGAAATTGTTTATGGAGGAAATTAAGATGAAAAGTAAACAGCCACAGCAAAAACGTAAAAAGAATCGCATTTTAATCGCCGCTGCATGCTTAATGATTGGCATACCAACAACAGCTTTTGGCGCAGTGAAGGTCTATGATATGATTGTCCAAAAACAAAATTATGAAGTAAATGTCTCAGTGTCAAATAATGCCTCAAAAAAGAATAATAATTGGTATAAATTAAAAGTAAATTATTTACCAGAAAATATGGTAGAAATCGAAAACTCTCCTCTGAAATATTCATTTAAAGATAACTACGCAAAGAGTGGGTTTTCATTCTATCTCTGGAGAGTAGGCAAAGATTCCAATTTTCAAACTCTGTACTCAAAAAGTTATGAAGAAATAGAGATAAATGGTAAGAAAGCAGTGATTGTCAATAAAGACACTGGAAACAAAAGTTTAGCATTTGACAGACAGGTCTATCTTTTATTTGAAGAAGAGGGAATTATGGTCGAAGGTACTATTGGAATCGATGTAAGTGAAGAACTGATGATGAAGGTCATGGAGAACATTTCGCTTGAACCCACATCAAAAGAAATGTCGTCATTTATAGCAGATGATTCTCTCTATAGTGAAGAGACTGAACCAACAGAATTTAGCGTTATTCCTTTGAAAAAAGACAGCAAACAACTATTTAGTGTAGGCGAAAAGGTTCCAGTAACCGTAGATCAAATAAGCAGATTGGACAACCTTGAATTTGTTATAGAAAAAGTTGAAGTCTTTGATTCTATCAAAGATTTTAAACAAGAAAACTTTAATGAATTTGGCCTAGGAAGTTTAAGCGAGTATAAGGCTTTAGACCAGAAAAAGAAGTTGATACCGTATAGACGAGATGTATATAAAGTTGGAAACGGTAGTGATTCAGTTTACGAACTAGTAGAGTCAAAATTAGTTAATCCTAAATTTGTCTACCTGACAACAACAGTTAAAAATATTGGTAAACAGGCAATAGAAGAAATTTGTATGAATCCAACCATACAAGTGCTTAAATTTGAAAATAATGGATGGAACTATGCTAGAGAAAATGGAATTGACGAAAAAAGTCTTATGACGGGCGAGGTTGATTATCTAGCACCTCACGGAAAGGGAAAAGCCTTTTACTATATTGACAATATCCTACCCGGACAAACGATGAAAATTAACTTAGGTTATTTTGTAGACGAGGATAAACTGGATTCAATCTTCCTTGATGCTTTCCGTTACAGTGGATCTGGTACTACTGACGACATGAATGCGAAGGATCGTTCGTGGATTGATATTCGTAGATAGATAAGAAGATAGGGACATAGATAAAAAAGTTGCTTATATCTAGCAGCTTTTTTTATTGGAAGAACTTATCAATTATGTCCTCGGCATAATCGCGTCCTTTGACGGTACCCTAATTAAATTTTTTGTAAAGCTTGACGAAGTAAATCATCTGTTATATATTAAATAAAAATATAAACAACTGTTATAAAACAGTTTGGTTGAGGAGGAATTCTAATGTCAAAGTATCGTGATGGTTATGAATTTTATTGTGAGATGTGTGAGCGTTATGGTTTAGAGCCAATTTCATTCCGCTATTTTGTGCTACAGTTATCGCAGCAGCAACTTTCAGCTTATAATATGCAAGCAAAGCAATTAGGAATTTAACAGGTTGGTAGTTAAAGGATGTGATTATGACGGACGCCGATGTGAATATTTTATGAAAAGCCCAGCCATACTAATTTAGATGGACTGGGCTTTTGTATATTTGAAAGAAATATCAGAAAATTTATTGACATAGCAAAACAACTGTTATATATTATTGATAAAAACAAAATACTGTTATATAACAAGATAAGTCAATCAATTATCGTAAGAGCAATTAGAATATTATAACGAAGCTACACAAATGAAAGGAAGTTATTAGGATGACAGATTATCGAGAAGGCTATGATTTTTATCGCCAAGTGTGTGAAAAACACGGTTTAGAGCCAATAAATTTTCACTATTATATTTTAAACTTATCTCAGGAGCAACTAGATGCCTACAATGAACGTGCCAAAACATTGGGAGGTCAAATAGAATATGAAGTCTCTTAGCTTTTAAAATGCCTTACTGCCTATATGTGACAGTAAGGCATTTTTGAGATATAACATAAATGAAGAAATTATTCAAGCATCGTGTAATTACAGTTCATATGTTCTAAAGATAAATAGGCTAAACATAACATATAAATAGAACTAAGGTAATTAAAATATTCAAAAACAAACATTTAAAGTATGTTAAAAGACCTTAATGTTTTGATATTTGGGTTGAATTAACTGCTTTTCTAAGACTATAATATAATTACATAATAAAGGGCGATATCCCATAACTTTATACCCTGCTTAAATATAAAGCAAAAGTACCAAACCCTTCTAATGAACGGAGAATGAAAATGACGAATATCATGCCTAGTAGTATCAATCAAATTAACTACAGTCTGAAAGAATTACAAGATATTTTTTCAGCAATGAATAGTTCAATCATTGTAGCAATCACAGACCGGACTGGGAAAATTACGTTTGTTAATGATCATTTTTGCAAAATTTCTAAATATACTCGTGAAGAATTATTAGGGCAAGATCACCGTCTACTCAATTCAGGGTTCCATCCAAAATCTTTCTTCAGAGAGATGTGGAAAACTATAGGCAAGGGTGACATGTGGAATGGCGAGGTCTGCAATCGCGCGAAGGATGGTAGTCTTTACTGGGTGAAGACAACGATTATTCCTTTTCTTGATGACAATGGCAAACCGTATCAATATATTGCTATACGAGTTGATATTACCGCCCAAAAGGATATAAAAAAGATAACCCATATTGCTTATCACGATGAATTAACAGGGCTACCAAATCGTCGTAAGTTAGAACAACGTTTAGAAAATGAATTCCATCAATCTCGACGTACAGGAGAAAAGTTTGCGTTATTATTCATTGATGTAAATCGTTTTAAAAACATTAACGATGGACTTGGTCATATCATCGGTGATATGTTCTTAGTGGAAATGGCGAATCGTCTACGCAACGTTGATTATACATCCAATTCTATTTACCGTCACAACAGTGATGAGTTTGTAATTATACTAAACGATGTTGACCGTATTGAGGAAAAAGCCGAAGAAATAATCAGCGTCTTTAATGAGAGTTTTATTGTGGATACGTTTGAATTTTACGCAAGTATTAGTATTGGCATTAGTATTTTCCCAGACCATGCAAACTCTGTTGAGGAATTATTGAAAAATGCAGATATCGCCATGTATGCTGCGAAATCTACACGTGGCAATCAATATCGCTTGTATCGTCCAAATATGGAGGAAGTGAATGATAAGTGGCTATTACTTGAAACAAAATTACATCAAGCGTTAAAAAATGATATTTTAGAATTACATTATCAACCAAAAATTAATTTAAAAACGAACAAAATAATTGGCATGGAGGCATTACTTCGTTGGTATGATCCTGAACTAGGTCATATGCCTCCAGATCGCTTTATTCCATTTGCTGAGGAATGTGGGCTTATTAATGATATTGGGGTATGGGTGTTAAGAAAAGCGTCTGCCCAAGCACGCACATGGAATAAAGTACATAATTTAAACTTACGTGTTGCCGTGAACATTTCTCCAATTCATATTAGTACAACAGGCTTTGTTGAAATGGTACATGAAGTTATTACAGAAACAAAAATTGATCCACACTTTTTAGAAATCGAAATTACAGAAATGAGTATGTTGGATTATACGGAAGACTTACTTAATACAATTAAGCAATTAAGAGCTCTTGGAATTACGATTTCATTAGATGATTTCGGAACGGGTTATTCGTCGCTAAATTATTTAAAAACATTCCCAGTAGATGTTTTAAAAATAGATCGGGCATTCGTTCGTGATATAGTTCCTGAAAAATCAGGCATTGCCATGATTTCAGCTATTATCTCTTTAGCACATGCTTTAAATCTACAAGTAGTAGCTGAAGGTGTGGAAGAAGAAGCAGAATTAAACGTGCTACGTGAACATGGCTGCGAGTACGTACAGGGCTATTATTTCAGTAAGCCGTTATCGGTAGAGGATTTTACGAAACTAATAATTGATAGTAACATGTAGTTAAAGTAGAGGGTCTTGTCTATAGTCTAGGACGAGATCCTCTAAATGTTTACGGTTTACTTTAAATCCAGTAAACATAGCCAGTCCAATCTCCTTTAGGTGTTCAATCCTTCAAGGATATTTTATTGATTATAAACGTCAATTGGGAGGAGCGGTGACTTGAAGAAAAAAGTAATAATCATTGTTTCTATGTTGGCTGTAATTATACTGTTGCATTCAACACCAAGGATGGCATTAAGAACACATGTATTTTTTTGGGGTTATCCAAAAGCCGATTCAAAGCTCAAACCGTAATGAACCGGAAAAAATAAAGGTTTGTAAAAGGAGTGTATTCAGAATCATTGCTCATAAAAATGATTTATTGCTAGTTAGAAGTAATTTGGTTACCAGAAAGTAAAGCTAATTTTCTGATATTTCCCGAAAAATAATCCTGTTTAATTAAATATTTGAAATTATATAACTGTTTTGCTAAAGTTATATAAAATATGAATCGTTGATGTGGCTAAGTAAGTAAGAATCGTGAAACAGAGAATATAGCAATTGCTGAGAGCTATATCACCGCTTCTTATCTGAAACCTACCACGGAGATGTTATGCAAACATAACCGAGTCGTTTCCGTTACAAAACGTTAGAGGGTTTTAAGATTTCTTAAAACTAAATTAAAGGTGGTACCACGTTTAATCGGCACAAAGACGTCCTTATTTTGAGGACAGCTTTGTGCTTTTTATTTTTTCATTGGTAAAGTTTTAGAAATGGAGGAGAGAATATGACAACACAACAAAATGATTTTTCAAAATGGTACATCGAGACAATCCAAAAGGCAGATTTAATGGATTATACACCAGTTCGTGGCTGTATTGCATTTAAACCTGACGGCTATGAAATTTGGGAACATATTCAGGAGGAAATGGACCGTCGTTTTAAAGAGACTGGCCATCGCAACGCTTATTTCCCTATGCTAATCCCTGAATCCTTCTTCCAAAAAGAAAAAGATCATATCGAAGGTTTCTCACCTGAGCTTCCTTGGGTGACAGAAGCAGCAGGTGAGAAATTAGAAGAACGTCTAGCGCTTCGACCAACTTCTGAAACGATGATTGGCCATCTCTACTCAAATTGGATTAAAAGTTACCGTGATTTGCCAGTCTTAATTAATCAATGGGCAAATGTTTTTCGTTGGGAAAAGAAAACACTTCCGTTCATTCGAACATCTGAATTTTTGTGGCAGGAGGGCCATACTGCACATATTGATGAAGAGGATGCACGAAAAGAAACAATGCAAATGTTAGCTATCTATAAGGAGGTAGTAGAAGGTTTACTTGCAATTCCTGTCTATGATGGACAAAAAACACCTTCAGAACGTTTTGCAGGCGCAGTTGATACATTTTCTATCGAAGCCATGATGAAAAATGGGAAGGCCGTTCAAGCTGGTACCTCTCACTATTTAGGGACAAAGTTCGCTGAAGCCTTTGATATTAAATATTTAAATAAAGCCAATCAGCATGAGCATGTGCACACAACATCTTGGGGGACTTCAACACGTTTAATTGGTTCAGTAATTATGGTTCATGGTGATGAACAAGGGCTTATTTTACCGCCACGCATTGCACCAACCCAAGTTGTTTTAATACCTGTAGGTCCATGGAAAAAGAATCCTGAAATTATGGAGAAATTAGATGATATTTATGTGGCCCTTAAGAACAAGGGAATTCGAGTACGTCTTGATGACTCCGACCAATCACCAGGCTTCAAATTTAACGAATGGGAATTAAAAGGTGTACCAGCTCGAATTGAATTAGGACCTCGTGACTTAGAGAAAAATCAGGCATTGTTAAAAGCACGAGATGAAGATGAGAAGCAATCCATTGACCTAAATGACATTGTTTCAGCAATTGAAGAAGAACTGGCAACAATGCAAAGTCGGTTATTTGAAAAAGCACGAAAATTCCGTGATGAAAACGCACATACAACTATAGATACACTTAAAGATTTACAGCAGCATATTAACATTTCCAAGGAAAAGGGATCTATTCCAGGCTGGATTCTTGCTGGATGGTGTGGAGATGATGCATGTGAGGAAAAAGTAAAAGAAGAGACAAAATATACTTCTCGTAACATTCCATTTAACCCACCAACTACGAAAACTACTTGTATTTGCTGTGGAAATGAAGCGAAACAGACAGTTTGGTTTGCTCAAGCATACTAAAAAATTCTTGTTGTTTAGTTTTGTATAATTGTTCTGCTTGTTTTGATTTCGTCAGGTAGATAGTCTGTTTATTAATTTCCTGTGATGTCCTCTATACTCTTATTATGTCTTGTGCATTTACAGCTATATTTGAACTACATGAGTAGAACAAACGTAGTAGGTATATACTTTCAATCCTGTTTTTCTTTATTTACGGCTCGTTTTCCCCTGCATTTCTAGCTGAAAATGCAGGGTTTTTATCTTAATTGAGCCATGTTTTTTCTATGTTTTCAAAAAAATGTTTGTATGCTAGAATAAAAACAGAACATATATTCTTTTTTGAAGGGTGAAAACAATGAGTTATGATTTAATGGTCTTTGATAAAGAGCAAACTCCAAACAATAAAGAAACATTTTTACAATGGTATGATGAACAAACAAAATGGGCTGAACCACATGATTACGCAACAATATCAGTTACAACACCAGCATTACAAAAATGGTATCAGGATATGGTGGAACATTTCCCAAATATGAATCTAGTGGATGAGGATGACGAGTTAGAGAGTCGTTTGACTGAATATAGTATTGGTTATGCCATGATTTACACAGCTTTTGCCTGGTCTGTAGCTGATGAAGCATATAGTACGATGAAAGAACTTGCAAAAAAGCATGGAGTCGGTTTTTTTGATGTGAGTGGTGAGGGGGAGATTTTCTAAATCATTATATCGTATATCGAGAGGTGGATAAGAAATGACAGAAAATCTTATTGAACAATGGCAAGAGAAAAGAAAGACGTTTGACGCAAAGAATACCAAAGCAATTAACGACATGCATAAGCTAAGAGAGCAAGTTCAAAAAGCAGAGCCAACAGAGGTAAATTTGCGCATGCTCGTCGAAATTTTCTGCATGTTGCAAATGTATGACGAGGCATACAAAATTTTTACATCCGTCATGGATTTACGCAATAAAAAAGATCAGAAAAAATACGGGGCGATTAAATATTGGATTGACAATCCACAAAATGTAAAGCCATTATTGCCACGTGTCATTCAGGAGGAAGCAGAGTTGAAAATACCATTGCCAACATTTAAATATATGCCGAATCCAATACAAGCGAATATTTTTAAAACGGGTGAATTGGTTGTTTGTGATTGCTGTGATCAAGAGGTGGACATTTATTGTACCAAAGGCATTTACGCGATTGAAGAGGTGGAATATCTTTGTCCAAGCTGTATTCATAGTGGGCTAGCTGCGCAAAAATTTGATGGTCAATTTCAGCAAGATTTATTAAATTCCGAGCTTGTAAAGAATGATGACTATACAGATGAAGTGTTGCATCGAACACCCGGCTATATTAGTTGGCAAGGAAATGATTGGGTCGCCCACTGCACGGATTATTGCGCATTTATTGGTTATGTTGGTTGGCAAGAACTAGTGGAGATGGGCATTACGGAGGAGTTTGAACATTTTAATGGTCATACCAAAGAAGAGCTAGCCGCTACTCTGCGTAATAATGGCTCGCATCAAGGTTATCTATTTCAGTGCTTAGAATGTCAGCAATACATTCTGTATTCCGACTTTGATTAAATCTAGGTTACATTGGTGAAATATGTGGGAAGTTGACCATACAATTATAGGAGGACAAGCGAATGAAAGCAGAACAATTTATAGAAAACGAAGCATTATGGCAACAGCTCGCACAAGAGCTACTTGAAAAGCAATATACAATTGATAAAGAGGGCCATTATCCTGCTTGCATTCGCACGACCTCTTTTGCGCTTGATACCTTCGTCTTAACAGAGGTACTTTGCCATTACCAACAGCTTTCATTATTAGACGTATTCCGTCAGGAGCTTGACTTTGAAACACAGCGCTACTGTCTTTCTCGTTTCACGCAAAAACAAAAATCTTTAGCTTATTTGCCATTGCTACGCTATTATGCCATCAATTTAAGAAAATATGGTGCAAACTTTGAATCGTTAACGGTTGAGGAATTGTTGCGAACGATTAAGGAATTAGATGCGGAAACGTATAACAATTTACTCAAAATTGGCTCTGGCGATTTGCCATTCAATAAGCAACGAGCTGAAACTGATCTTATTTATTGCTATGCAAATGATGTGCTAGCTACCATCTTGATTCATATTAAAGAAGAAACAGAGGAAGCGTATCGTGAAGCTATGCTCTATTTAAATGCTTTATTGGAAGAGGATTTCCCGAAAAGCTATAGTATTTTCTATGAAGGTGAAAGTGATTTAGTGCTACCAATTGAGCGTTTACCTGTCACACCTTCCCATCATTTTTTTGCAAAAGTATTGAGCTATCCAAGCCTACATGCCGCGCTAGTGGAATATAGCTACAAAGCGATGGCAGAGTATCATTTTTACGGGGATGTTGCGGATGAGGAAGCAGCAATGCCAAGCACGTTTGCCGTTTTTGGCCTTGGTTTATACGATAAAAGTTATGGCAAACTCATTATCGACTATATGGAAATATGCGATGCTGATCATTCACCACCGACTGAATATTTTGCGAAAGCCTATGTGGAAAGGTGGGGGCTAACACCTGAAACGTTGCCAATCTTTACTTACATTGTTGCAACCGTGCCAACTGTTCCATACGAACCTTTCTTTGAACGGGCAATGAATACGGATGAAAATTTACAATGGCTTGAAAAATATATGACAACGCCCTTTATCGAGCTTTGTCCAGTGATTTCACCTGAACAAAATGAACGTATGGAAGAATATAAAGATATGGATGTAGCTTCATTACTGTATACATGCTTTGCAATTGTCCATTTGAATGACTTCACCAACCCAAAATTTATGCGGATTTTATCGCCTTATCGTGAACGTTTTGAGGAAATATTGAAAGAGCTCATGTCATGACAATAGAAAAAAATCATACATCGAACGAAAGAAACACTCGTTGATTTAGTCCATCAACGTCAAGAGTAATTGAAGGAAAAGAATATATTTGATGATGGAACGTCGGCATTTGTATAGGAAGGTCTTATTAACCAAACATGAGATACAAGATACTTGTTTAGCTGAAAAAAAGTTGATTGAGAGGGAGTGAGATTATGCCAAAAAAATTATTGAATATGTTAGAAAAATGGTATGAGGAAAATCAACATGACAAAATTGTAGAAGCAATTGAACAATTGTCTATGGCAGAGCGAGATTACGAAATAGTAGGTCATTATGGTCGTGCGCTTAATAATTTAGGGCGTTATCATGAAGCGTTGTCCCAGTTACTCACAGTTAAAAAACAGGGTCAACAAGATACGGATTGGCATTGGCGTGCTGGCTATGCTTATTTCTATATCCAGGAATGGCAAGAAGCACTGGCTGCATTTGAAAAAGCGAAAGAATTACAGTTTGATACTAGAACTGAAGAGTATATAGCAGCCTGTCGGAATATTATGAAAAAGTCAGCGGAAGCGCTAGATGATATCAAGCTTGTACCTTTTCATGAGCGTAATTTCAGTCAATTTTGGGAGAAAAGCGATTATGCGGATAAAAATTATGTAGAAGTGTCCCCCACTACTGAAATGATTGCTTCTATAGAAGAGGAACTTGGCTATAAATTGCCAGCAGATTATATTTGGTTTATGCAACAACAAAATGGAGGTATACCAATAAACACTTGTTTTCCAACGGCTATGCCGACTTCATGGGCAGATGATCATGTGGCGATTACAGGGATTATGGGCATTGGTCGCGAAAAGGCTTATAGCTTGTGTGGCAGTTTGGGAAGCAGTTTTATGTTGGAGGAATGGGGCTACCCAAATATTGGCGTTGTCATAGCCGATTGCCCGTCAGCAGGCCATGATGTCATTATGCTTGATTATCGTGCATGTGGTGTAGATGGTGAGCCTGCTGTTGTACATGTAGACCAAGAGGCTGATTACTATATTACTTTCCTTGCGCCGAACTTTGCGACTTTTATTGTCGGATTGGTGAATGAGGAAGTATTCGATACAACAGAACAAGATAAACTTGACGATTTGGATATGGTGAAACATGTTCCATTCTCTTCTTTGTTACAGTCGTTATGTGAAAAAGTTGGAGAGGAAAATCGGATGGAAGCTGTTATTCGAAGTATTTGTACGCAAATTGTAGAGGACAAAGGCTATTTTGCTTTACATGCAGATGAGCTATCCATGCTGATGTATGATATCCAGTTTTGGTTGTACACTGGTGCTAATTCGAAAGTTACACAAGTGCAATATTTAGCGGATTACGAGAATATTATTGCACTTGCACAAGGTTTTAGTACAGGAGGATATGCCCCAGACTTTGTTTCAAGTTGGTTAAATGAACGCATAGAGCAGGGGGAAATTGTAAGTCAAGAGGGGATATTAAGTTTTACAGCGGATAAGGTAGCTAATCTACAAACTCAATTGTTGAATGAAGAACTAAAACCATTTAGATGGCTAGAACATGATAGTGGAAATATTTCGCTCTTATTAGAAGTAGGCATTTATAAACAGGAGTTGTTTGAAACACGCGCAGACAAAGGATTTCAAGGTAATGGCTACGATTGGTGCTCGCTTGCGGAAGTGTATTTGCAAGAGAAGTTGCCAGAGCTAGAAGGCATTGTGCGTTTCGACCCAGAAGCAGACATGTTCTGTGCTTATGCCGACAAAAAAGACGCATTGTTGCGATTCGCTGTTGGATTTAAACAAGCATGTGAAAATGATGAACTGATATATGATTTATTTTCTAGGGCGATATTGGATTAATACAGGGGAAAAGTAACCGGTTTTATTATTTGGATATAGAAGAATAATAGATTTATTGGAGGAATATAAGATGAAAGAAATCATTTTTTTAAAGGGAATGTATCAAGATAGTTATTATCCTAAATTTTTAGTTGATAAAATTAAAGATTTGTTGGAGCAAATTGTCCGCTATTTAGAGCAAGGTCCGCATCCATTAGAAGATATACAAGTAAAATTTGATGAAATTACACGTGCGATTAATGATTTAGAAGACGAGTTCTTAGAACAAGACAGTGAAATTGAAACGGTTGCACGAGATAGTATTGCATTAACTGTTATGGATATATTGGATGTATACAACGTAAAGCTTGATATTGAAGACGCATTAAGAGAACGTGAATGGTAGTGAGTTATGTTTAAATAACTGTTACGATGCTACCCAATACTCTACATTATAAAGCTTTTATAGAGGGATTTTTTACTAATTAGAAATTAAAGATAAAGGGGAATGGCCTATGCAAGATATTCGACCAACGTCACGCTGGCGCAATGCTAAAAGAGAAGAAGAGGAAGAATTTACTGCTGGATTGATTGATAAAGATGACTGTATTTACGCGGAATTGTTTCCAGATAGTTTTATTCATCAGACGGAAATGGTGCTAGAGCAGTATGCAGCATCCATTGCGAAACTGCCAAATCAGCCAGATAGCTATCCTGCAATTATGAAATCTATTGAAACGGCGGTACTTGCCCTAAATGAGATTAATGAGGTAGGTGGAGGCGGATTAATTGAAACTGACGAACGAGAGGAGCTTTGTGAGTATTTTGACCAAGTGCTGATTCAATGTGGAATTGATATTGACGATCTTACTAAAAGTCAGAATCTTGGACGTTATGAATTAACAGATGATTGGCGTGAGTGGTAATTAGAGGGAGGTGTTCGTTTTGCTTGAATTGACGAGTGCGGTATGGGCAAATCTGACAGGACCATATGGCTCTGGAGAGAATGTACCAGCGTTGTTACAGCGATTGAAGCAAGCATACGACAAAGAAACAGTTGATGCGCTTTTTGAAAACTATTTGTTTCATCAAAATACCATCTATACAGTTACCTATGCTGCTGTTCCTTATTTGATGCAGATAGCATGGTCAACGAACTTTCCCGAAGTGCAACATCATTTGTTTATTATCTGCGGTATTATTGAGGCGAGTCGCGGTGATAGCGGCATTCCGACAGATTTAAAGATGCTTGATGAACATATCGGAGCAGATATTTACAATTGCTATATTAAGGCAATACGTAAGATGGCGTTATTAGGAAAAGATGTGCGTACTTACGCAACTACTTTGGATGATAATGTGGAAAAGCGTTATATTCTAGCCGCCGATGCAACTTATCGAGGAGCCTACAGACTGGCGAATATGCTAATGATGTTTGTGACAGGGGAAGAGTATATTGCTATATGTCCACATTGCAAGGAAGATGTATATTTGTGGGAGGGAGCCACAAAGGCATTTGTACAAGACCCTGTTTTCGACAAGGAACAAGAGGCTCACAAAGTTGTACCTGCCTCGAAATTTTCAGATATGGAGCAAATGGTGTTAGCGGAACAAGCGGCAGTGATTGGTGAACACGAACTTGTACATGATTTACCATATTTAGCTGGTGAGGTAAACTGTCCTTCATGTAGTGTAAATATACAAATTTGGTCTGCGCTACTTGAGCAGTAATAGATATATCGAAAATTGAAATGGCAAGAAGAAATGAACTCTATTTTTATCTCAATACAGTCTCAACAGTGGCATTGCTCCGTCAATAAAATTGTACAGAAATTTCTTGAGCATATTCCTGAAATGAATCAAAAAGCAAAGTCTACACTTCTAGCTAATTGTCATACAGATACAGAGATTACTTATTTTATTCAATATGTGACGGAAGTAATTGATGATAAAGATTATCAAAATAATTAAAGTACAGGCTCCACAAATATAAAGACTATGTATATTTTCACTCCTATGTACTATTTTCGGAAAATTTGATAAATTAATAGTAAGTAATGTTTAGAGAGTTACAAAAAAGGAGGCTATCCAAATGAGTAAAAAAGAACTCTTGCAAAATGGAATCAATCAAGTTTTTTACGAAGAAGAATGGTACCCACCGTTATCAGAAGCATTAAAGAATCTCACTGCTGCACAAGCCTGCTGGCAACCAGAAGGAATGGCCGCTAATACGATTTGGGAAAATGCAAACCATTTACTAACCTTTAAAGAGCGCTTACTTTCTCGCTTACATAAAGATGACACATTTGTTGCTCCACAAAATAATGATGAAACGTTTGTCCAAGGTGAAGCTAATGATGAGGATGCTTGGCAAGAAACAGTGAAGCGAACGCTTCACGTACATGATGCCTTACAATCCTCATTAGCATCCCTTCAAGAAGCCGTATTGGATCAACCTAGTCCTTCTCTTCCAGTTTGGCAACAATATCTAAATATCCTTTTGCATGACGCTTATCATACAGGACAAATTGTACAACTTCGTAAACTACAAGGCTCATGGCCAGCTAAGCGCTCATATTTATAAACGATGATTAAAATTGCTTGATTATTGCACACAACAAAGCAATTTAAAAGCAGATCTAACTGTTACATCAAATAAAATCCCGATTTCCTAGTATTCACATTGAGAAATCGGGATTTTTTATTAACTCATAATAGAGCCCGAGTGTTTAAGTTACAATAAGACTTTTCAAGATTTTGCAGAAACGCTGCAGGGGTGCTATCTGAATAAATACGTGTATAAATAGACAATTTATTAACGCTGGAAATCTGCATTTTACAACCGGCTCCTCAAACTCAACTTATAGAGGCGTTAGTTGAATAATGATCTATGTTCATATACCTTTGCATAAAAATTTGTATAGATAATGTTCATACAAAATGCCATAAAACACTAATTTAACAGCATTCGTGACTTTTTAATGTGCGCCCAAACTTTTATTTGTGAACGTTATTCAGAGTATATTTTTTAATATTTATATTACTAAAAGTGAAATAAGCCTATGATAGTCCCTACCGCCATACCCGAAATAATATCCAACCCTAAGAAAAAATACATAAAAACATTCTCTTTTGAAAAAATCGAACTTTCGTGAATTCTTTACTGGAATCAATATAAAAATAAACAACCATCTACATTTATTCATGATACGAGAATAAAACTATTGCCATTAGGTCAAAATAAAAATTGACTGGACACTAAATGGTGTCATATAATTAAGACACCATTTAGTGTCCTATTTATAAGGGAGAGGAGATTTTGAGCGATAAAAATCTAGAGCGTGATGTTTATGCTGCGATTGCTGACCCTACAAGACGTCAACTAATACGTTTGTTGGCAGATGCGAAAGAATTACCTCTTCACGAATTAACGTCTCAATTTCAAATGGGTCGCACAGCAGTTTCTAAGCATTTGGCTATCCTTAAAGATGCTAATCTCGTAATTGCTCGAAGGGTTGGTAGAGAAACGAGGTATCGGTTGAATGCCGGTCCTTTGAAGGAAATTCAAGATTGGGTATCGTATTACGAAGGATTCTGGAAAGAAAGAATGGCTATATTAAATCTTTTATTGGAGGAAGAAAAATGACAGCAGATGTATCTTTAGATTATCAATTTACAAGTTCAATTGAGAAAGTTTGGAAAGCATTAACGGATTCAGACACTCTTGAAAAATGGATATGGAAAAATGACTTTAAACCAATCGTAGGACATAAATTCCAATTCAGAGCTGAACCAAATGAATGGTGGGATGGGATTGTCAATTGCGAGGTACTTAAAGTAGAAGAACCTCATACATTATCTTACACTTGGGCAAGTGCCGGAGAAACTACTACTGTGACATGGACGTTGACAGAAGGTTCAGATGGAACTACACATTTACATTTTGATCAAAGTGGATTCAGTGAAGCAACGAAAGCTCGCCAAGGAGCAATCGAAGGAGCTAAATACGCTTGGATTAACAATGGTAAACAGCTTGAAAAAGTGTTAGCAGAACTGTAAAAATATGATTCCTTCATCATAATACCTGCTTTTCAAGATCAAAAGCAGGTATCATATAGGAAATGAATAAAATAAACTGTTCTTCAACAATTGGACGCTTTCGGAACACGGAAAGCGTCATTTTTTAACTTCTTTCAGCAAAGGCTGCAAGAAGTTATAGCCGATTCCGGACGCATTGTTTATCTGCGCGAAAGCGTAGCGGCAGCGGCAAATGTTTTCTGTAGCGAAAGCAAAGCGTCAGCTACAATTATGCCGAGGCATAATTGATTGGCATATCATAATCACAGCAAATACAGTTGAAGTTATGCTAACATGACAGTACTAGATGGAATGGAGAGATTATCCGATGAAAATAAATCAATTAATTGCTAACAATATAAACCGCTTAGATGTCGACTTGCCGGAAGATCAATCATTAGGAATTGCTGGTTTGTCTGGATCTGGTAAAACTACATTTTGTCAAACTATTGGTGAAGAATCTAAGAAGCGACTCGTTTCCTTATTACCAAAGGCTGAATATCAGTATTTATTCCCTAATATTATGGAGACGAATTTCAGCGCCATCAAGATGGAAGAAATGCCTTTAGTCCTTTTTCTCGGGAAATCGTCAATTTCTACTAATCCACGTTCCACGGTTGGTACTCATACAGGCGTTTTTAAAGAAATACGTGAAAGGCTTGCAGATCAGTTTGATCTTTCGCCAGAGGTTTTTTCCTTTAATAATGCATTAGGCTGGTGTCCTGCATGTAAAGGGCGTGGGACAACCAAAAATGTTGAATGTAAAAAGTGTGAGGGTAAGCGTTACAGTCCAGAAGTTGAGCAATATAAGTTAGAGTTATGGAATCAGCCACATAGTATTTCCGATATTAATAATTTAAGTATTGAAGCGATTTATTCCCTTTCAGAGGAATTAAATATTAGCGAAGAGAGACAACATATTCTTGAAAATATTATCAATATGAATATTGGTTACTTAACAATAAATCGGATCATGGGTACTTTATCTGGCGGGGAATTAACACGACTTTACTTAGCAGAATTTATGGCAGCTAGTGAAAATACAGTGATTATTATTGATGAAATTTCTGTTGGTCTTGATCACGAAACCCTTTTGAAAATTCTAGAACAGATTAAACAATTGGGCTTTAAAAATCAAATTTGGCTTATTGATCATTCCGATTCGGTACTCGATACAGCGGATGAACAACTGTTCTTTGGTCCTGGCAGTGGGAAATACGGCGGGAAAATCGTCGAAGAATCACCACGTCCAGAACCAGTGTATTGGGAACGAAATCATACAATGCCTACAGACTATTATCAATTTCATGATCTATACTGCCGTAATATTGAAATGGCTGACATTCAGATTCCTAAAAATAGACTAGTAACCGTTACAGGTGAGTCTGGCTGTGGGAAATCGACCCTTGTCAATGAGTGTATCTCCAAGGATTTTCTAAAACGATATCCAAAAGATAAACTGGTGATGGTAGGTCAAGACCGAAACCAATCGATTACTAGCCGATCAACGGTTGCAACGTTTCTTGATATCAAACGAAAAATGACGAAATACAGTGACGATATTGACGATATTTTCCAACGCTCTATTGAAGATATTATTGAGGAACTTCCAAAAGAAGATATTGTTCATAAACGTTTAAGTTTACTGATTAAACTTGGGCTTGGTTATTTGACGTTGGAAAGAAAAACACAATCTTTATCGACAGGTGAATTTCAATGTGTTCATTTAGTTTCTGAGCTGTTTTCGAACGCAAGAAACCCCCATACGCTGTTTATTTTTGACGAGCCTTCAAAAGGTTTATCACAAAATATTTTAAACCAATTCATTGATAGTGTTAGGGACATTTTGCAAGATGATTCCGTCTCTATAATGATGATTGAACATAATGCCTATATGATAGATAGCTCTGATTTTATCGTTGATTTTGGGAAAAGACAGTCGGAACCTGTTCGACATCTTGATGTTGTCAGTCACGATGATTATGTTAGTCAACATAACAGCACAAGTAGTGATGCTTCTTTGCATATATCTTCGACACTAGATTCAAAAAAAGGCATTCAATACTTAGAAGAAAATCATATTAGCTATTTTAAAAATGCTGAAAACATTTATAAAGGCGGTATTTTAAAAAGCTTATCATCCATGGCCCGTTTAATTTATGGTGAGTACGAATCCGCAACAATTGCACCAGTCGTCGCCATTGATCTAGAAAGACACCTGTATAGTCAGTATAGTTTTTTATATGAAATTGGTGGCCTGATTAACCATATTGTGGCTGCACATCCGACCAATAAAGATACGAGAAGCTTCGATTTCTTTAGTCAAGAAAATCATTGTCCAAGCTGTTCTGGCCGACTGCAAATTGAAAAATTTGATTTCGATATAGTTATACAAGACAAAACAGTGCCATTTTGGGATGGCTTATTACATCCAGACGTGATGGAAGTATTAAAATATTATCAATATCCGAAGTTACAATTCCTGTTTGATGAGATCAAAAATGAACTGGGTCAAGATATTAGCAAAAGCTACAATGACATGACAGAAGAAGAAAAACATACATTCTTATATGGTTATTGGGAAAAATCATTTTATGATAAAGCAAGTAAATCCTCAAAAAAATGGGAAGGATTTAATTTTATCCTTGGACGTTATATAGTAATTTCGAAATCAATTATTAAAGAGCAAATGAAAGAATCAAAAGAAATGATCGCCTGTCCAATATGTCATGGAGCGGTGCTAAACCATAAGAAAAAACTAACGTTTGGAGACACTGATATTCGTGAAATTATTCATCAACCGATTGATGAGGTCATAAAAACGGTAGGGCACTTACCAAAGCTTGAAAAACTAAAAGCAATTGTAGGCGGTAATATGACTCTTACGGAAGATGTCTCCTTACTTCCTAGAGAAACTAAAGTATCGTTGAAAATGCTTGAATTAGATCTAGCAAGCCTTGCCGGTTATGAAATAGTACTAAATGATGTTTTACCATTCTGGAACGAAATTAAAGATAATATCGAAGCAATAAGTAGCAAAAATCTCATAACAATTTGTGATTTTTCCAACATTGACGAAACGAGAGAAACTATCATTGATAAGTACTTCACAAATGGGAAATACAAAAAACTAACGTACGTCTATGAAGCATTTGGCTACAAAAAAATCGTCACTCAAATTAATAAAATTAAAGCAAGTCATAAATGTCCATTCTGTAATGGGAAGAAAGTCATTTCAGAAGATAATCTCCATGATGGCGTCTATAAATTATCAGTACCATGTGTTAGTTGCTATGAAAGTGGTATCAATGAAGAAGGACGTAAGGAAATTGTTGAGGGTGTAAACGTTCAAACATGGCTAACTGGCAAAGTAAGCGACGTTGTGACAGAAAGCTTACTAACGGAAGAAGTCGCTGATATTCCAATTTTCAATCGTATTCGTGAGTTGAATAAACGAGATATGATGGCGATTTATCAATGCCTTGAGCAAAATAATTAAATCGAGCCATAGGTAAGCTACTTCTGACAGACTCATTTGCAATAATAAAATTGCAAATGAGTTTTTATGATATTCTGTGATAGAGCTTAGTAAAAAGTTATTAGAATAAAAGGGGAAAGATGTGAATGGCAAAATTATTGGATTGGAAAAGTAATGCTCAAGGGCAAAAATTTATAGCTTCATTTAGCGGCGGAAAAGATAGTGTCTTAGCGCTATATAAAGCAATGAATATTGGAGAGGCGGTCGGACTAATCGTCATGCTAGAGGAGGAAGGGCACCGTTCCAGATCCCACGGTATGCCCCCAGAACTCATACGTGCTCAAGCTAACTCTATAGGTTTACCTGTTTATACTGCAGCAGCAAGTTGGACTGATTACGAAAATGTATTTATGCAACTTTTAGAAAAAGCTAAAAATCAAGGTGCAGAAGTGTTAGTAACGGGAGACTTAGATATGCCTGAACACGGCTGCTGGCATGACAAGGTTACACAAAATGCTGGGTTAAAGCTAGGCATGCCTTTATGGGAAATGAATCATCGTGAAGCTGTTGAAGAGTTTATAAACCTGGGGTTTGTTACAATCATTGTAACTGTTAATTTATCATTAGGAATGCGGGAGGACGATTTAGGGCGTACGTTAACCCATGAATACGTAAAAGAGCTTGAAGCTCGAGGTATTGACCCATGTGGAGAAGGTGGAGAGTTCCATACGACAGTATTAAATGGGCCGATTTTTAAAAACCCAATTCCAGTTCGTAAAGGTGCGGTTATTAAAAACGGAGAATATGCTTTTTTGCCTTTGGAACTAGACCAAACTAACCCTTATTAGAGATGTATAGTTGTAATACGGCTGTATTATCCTTTAAACACAGAGAATAACGTGGGACATTGCCTTTCTATCTGAGGTGTGTTTCATGTTATTTTTTTCCTGCAGCAAAGTAGGTCTATATGTATGAGTATCGATAAAGGAATTTCATTATCCTTAACGAACTTTTTAATGCAAAACATTACAAATATTCGTGTTCAAGGAACTAATTACTATAATAGGAAATTATGAAAGGGTCACCGGAGGATAGTGACCCTTAGTTTATATTTGAAGGGAAAGGATAAGTTTATGTTATCCTATTAGTTATGAGCATTGGAGGCGGTATTGGGTATTAATAGAATCCGATGAAGCTAGTGCCGACAATAATCAATAGAATGAATAGAACAACGATTAGCGCAAATGCTGAACCAGTACCATAACCGCCGCCGTTACCGCAGTATTCTGACATAGTAATTACCTCCTTTCTACAATCTATAATATGAGTTGTTGTTAAAAGGAATTGCGATATTTATCTACTTATTAGAATAAAATTTTTAAAAATTTTTTATAAATAAAAAAGATCACTCGTGTAAAAGTGACCCTGAAATATAGTGATAAAAAGCTAATTATAAAAAGTCAACGAATAATATAAAAAAGATTGATTATGTTGATCTACTTTATTTCACAAATGCCCATCTTAGCTAATAATGAAGGAATTTTAACTAGGTTTAATATATTCTCCTGTTGCAGCATTAAAGCCCGCTGCTTCCATTTTTGTTTGCTCACTATTCCAACCTATTACTAATAAAAGGGGTACATTTCTCTCTATATCTTTTCTAAGCATAAAATTATACCCTTTAGCCCAATCTTTACCTGGATAAATACCGCCGATTTTTAGAGCTTTTTGAAGCAATTCAGGTGAATCATATATAATATCTTTCATTTGTATAAATTCTTTTTTTGGTAAAGAGAAGTACCATCCCTCGTTAAATCATTTGTATCATCTATTTTTCCGTCATGAATGGTTACTAAAAAAGCCTTATTAGTGTCTGGCACTCCAAATAAAATATTCCAATGCTTTCTTTTGCCGTTACTTCCAATTGACTTCCCAGGCTTATCTATATCAATATTTATTGCATTTATTAATTGAGCATTTTTATTCCATTTCAATGCAGGCGTAGAGGCTAATTCAATCGCTTGCTTTATGGATAATTCTGGTTGATTAGCGACTTCTAATAGATCATCAGTTGATTGTAGTGTACGAGCAGATACTTTCGCAACAGCACCAACTGAAATTAACAAAAGTAAGACGACAAACAATATTTTTTTCATTTTCTTGCCCCTTTTTAGGGATATTGTTTACAAACTTTGTTCATTTATTCTGCGTGGATATTAAAACAATAAAATCAATAAGCTATTATTTGTCGAACAATTATTCCAATGGTTAAAAGGGATATGCTGGATTTTATAGAATACTATTAACAAACCTATAAAATTTTTGATCAGGGGTGATGAAATTGGAAGTTACTCAAGAACAAAAGTCGTTATTCAGTAAAATTGGCTATCTCTATTTACCAGCAAACAATATTGATGAAGCTATTGAATGGTACCAAAATAAGCTTGGATTTCATCTGAAAACACCGAAGTTTCAAGATGATATTGGTTATGTAGCAGTATTAACACCGCCAGAAGGATATGTTGTGATACTCCTTGTAGAAACAAAGGATCTTACAACAGCAGATTTTTTACGTGACGGTCGCCAATATCAAACATTTACGTTAAATTGTCCAGACCTTGAATATACACATACATCATTAAAAAATAGTGGTGTAGAAGTTAGCGAAATTGTTATGCGAGGGGAAAATGCTAAATACTTTGTCTTTACCGATCCATCAGGTAATCATATTGAGGCTGCTTGGTCTATATGGGACTAGGTATAAACAAAAAGAAACCGTTATTTTTAACAGGGACGTTTAAAATTAATGTTGATTTATAAAACAGAAGCTAATATTAAGTAATGGAGCATATAATTTATAAAAATCACCTCATAAGCATGGGGTGATATTTTATTGGATGTTTAAGTTAAATGGTTTTAGTTAGATCAAAAATCATCGTTTAAGTAAGGGGGAGTTGAAATCATGTATGCAAATCAAAATGAGCGAATTCTCTATGCGGTTTTCGAAAATGAAATTCAATTACCTATCCTAGATATAACTCATCCACTTTTTAACGCAAGTATTGATGAACAGGCGTATCATTTGAACTGTCGCAAGTCAGCACGGAGCATTGAATCATTAAAGAAGATGCCTGGCTTTATCCGGAACATCTTTGTGAAAATGTCGAATGTCGACAACTCCTATCTTAGCGGCATGCGTACTTTGCTGTATAAACTGGGTCCCGACTTAAGCAGGGGGATAAAATTAGGTTTCCGGGACAAATGGGCGGTGAAGCAAACCTCTTTCATGGGGCTACGGATTAGGTTGAGGGATCTTTGCCGGCTCCAGTCAAAAATTTTGCTACCTCAACTCAAGCAATACCCAGAACGAAATCTTTGTTTTTTCAATATCGCTGGTGGTGCCGCTACAGACAGTATCAACACCTTGATTCTAATACAGAAATCTGTCCCGGAATTACTCAAGGGACGGAAGGTTGAGATCAACATTTTAGATATCGATACTTACGGTCCCAATTTCGCAAAACGGTGCATCGATGTCTTGAAGCAACCTGGGGAACGCTTTCATGGCCTGGATATCACCCTCAATATTATTCATTATGACTGGAGCCAACCAGATGCATTACAAAAGATGAGTTCGGAACGATCCGATTGGATTCAGCTTTGTTCATCGGAGGGCGGTCTTTTTGAATACGGTTCAGATTTAGATATCATTGAAAATTTAAATCATTTCTTTGCCAATTCACCTGAGGACGCTCGAGTAACGGGTTCATTAATTTTCGATCGGGCGCATGTAAATCCGGGATACCTTGGATTTACAGAGTTTATTGACGTGCAAATTCGATATCTAGGGCTGGAGGGGTTGCAGCGAATTTTATCTCAAACTTCGTGGGTTTTGGAAGAATCCCATGAAATTGATACGATCTATACTTTGTTTTCATTGAAGAAGGCGTGATTGGTAGGGGAGAAAGCGAAATGATATTGCCTAGAAGCAAAAGAAAGAAAAAAAGGCATCTCATCCCTAGATGCAACACCTTTTCTTGCAGTTATTGAGTTAATCGTTGGAGGAAGGTATCTAATTGTACTAGTGTGACATTATCGTTCACCCCGTAAGTATTGTTACCTTTACCAACCGTAATTTTATTGGAAGAGAGAATGGCTACATAATTGTAAGCCCAATGCGTACTAGGAACATCATCAAATTGTACTGCCGTTCCTTGTTGTTTTAGATGGAATGCTTCTACTAAAACTTTCGCTAATTGACCTCGTGTAATAGGAGAACCTGCATTGAATTTTCCATTTACATCACCCGTAAAAACGCCGAGTTTTTTAAGTGCTTCCGTAGCACCTGCATATTTAGACGTTGGGCTTACATCAGGAAAACTTGAATTGGTATTACTAGTATCTAAATGTAATTGATTAGCCAGTTTAAGAGCTACCTCTCCACGCGATGCATAAACACTAAAGTCAACTTCAGTGCCTTTTACTTCTCCCAAATCATTTTCAGTGAAGTTTGCAATGCGTTTTGCCCCTACGTAACGAGATCCCCAGTAATAGGGATCATTGATTTTATCGATTTTAACCCCAGAACTTGTAGTCGCTGAAATAAAATTGCTGTCACCTATGTATATGCCAACATGGGAAACACCGCTCCCCGAAGTATTAAAAAATACTAGATCACCAGTCTTCAACTGATTTTTAGCAATAGCAGTACCTTGTTGATATTGAGCTGTAGATGTGCGCTGTAGTGAAATTCCTAACTTAGAAAATACTATTTGTGTATAAGCTGAGCAATCTACACCTGTCTTAATATCTGTTCCTCCATATTGATATGGAACACCTATATATGATTTTGCTGTATTTGTAATATCTGCTATCGTTGCTGCTTTCGCATCATGATTACCCATGCCTGTAAAGAACATAAACGATGCGAAAACGGGTAGTAACCATTTTTTCTTCAATTTAACCTTACTCCTTTCAAAAAGCTTTCGTCTTTGAATAAAATAAGGATAGCATGAAACAAGCATGAGTTATTTTTCATTAATATTACCGATTCCCCTTAAACAGCAAAATTGAAACCTTAATTTTAACTGTGTAAAACTTCTGCAATAATCATGGGTATTTTTACTAAAAATAATTGAAGTAATTGGATATGGAGGGGCTAAAGTGTTAATTTAGATGTTTTATCTAACAAAAAACAGTATTTATTTTATGTGATTCCCTTGTTATTTCACTGAGGATTGAGGTGAACACGGTATTTTGGCTGTCACTCTTTAAAATTATCGCTATTATTGATATAGTTTTCCACCGACCAACTGACTGATATTTTGAAGATAAAACTTTATTTTCTCACTTACAATACTAAGAAAATTAGCTTAAAAATTTACTTATAAAATAAAAGGATTCTTTTGATGGCGTTCGGTATTCCGAAAGTGTACATCAAAAGAATTTTTTTCATTTTTCCGTATTACCCTATCACATTTCGGTTTAGCTTACTTAAAATGTCTAAGTGAGTATAAACCATAGGGAAAATCATAGAAAAATTCTATGGTTATCATAGAAATTATAGAATTGCTATATAGAAATTCGATTCTTATAATTCTTTATAAGCAATAGTTATTTTAAATAAGGGAGGGTATACTGATGACAAATATTGCTGGTATTACAATTCCTGACAGTCGTTTGGCACTAGAAGCTCAGGATATTTTAAAAGAATATGGTTCTGAATTGCTATGGAATCATTCAAATCGCGTTTATTTGTTTGGGGCACTACAAGGTAAAAAAGCTCAGAGAAAATATGATGAAGAGCTACTATATGTAAGTGCTTTGTTTCATGATTTAGGTTTAACAAAACAGTTTAGTAGCACAGATAAACGCTTCGAGGTGGATGGAGCAAATGCAGCACGTCAATTTTTAGCACTCCATCATATTGATAATGCTTCAATACAACTTGTTTGGGATGCAATCGCACTACATACTACGATCGGCGTAGCGGAGCATAAAGAAAATGAAGTCGCATTGCTGTATGCGGGGGTAGGCCTTGATGTAATGGGAGACGGTTATCATGATTTGACGAATGAAGAACGGAATGAAATTATCAATGCTTTCCCACGTAACCATTTTAAACAAAATATTTTGCCAGCATTTTTTGAAGGGTTCAAGCATAAACCCGAAACAACATTTGGCAATATTAAATCTGATGTTTGTGCATTGTTCATTCCAAATTATAAATCTAAGAACTTTTGTGACTGCGTCTTGCACTCACCTTGGTCTGAATAAAAATTGATAGTAAATAAGGGGAGTCATATATTATGGTAAAACTAGCACATAAGAAAATTCGACATGTTGCCTTACAAAATAAAGTTGTATCAGCTCAAGAAGCGGCATCTTGGATAAAAGATGGAATGTTATTAGGAATGAGTGGGTTTACAAGGGCAGGCGATGCAAAAATAGTACCACTAGCGCTTGTAGAAAAAGCAAAAGAAGAAAAGTTTCAAGTTGATGTTTATACAGGTGCATCACTTGGTCCTGAGGTAGATCAACAGATGGCTGAAGCTGGTATTATTCGTAAGCGAGCACCCTATCAAGGTGATCCCGCAATTCGTCGAATGATAAATAACGGTGAAGTACTGTATACAGATGCGCATGTTTCACATAATGCAGAATTAATTCGACAAGGAATTGTAGGGCCTATAGATTTTGCCATAATTGAAGCTACTGCAATTACCGAGGACGGCTTGCTGATCCCTACAACCTCTGTAGGAAACTCTCCAATTATTATGCAAATGGCTAATGAAATTATTATTGAACTTAATGTTTCACATCCTGATTCTCTAGAGGGAATCCATGATATTTATATTCCTGATGTACAAGGGAAGAGAAGTCCTATTCCTTTAAATAGTGCAGGGGAGCGAATTGGAACAGTTGGTATCCCGTTCGATACTAGTAAAGTACGTGGCATAGTGTTATCTGAAAAAACAGATGCTCCATCAACAATTGTACAGCCAGATGAAGAAACAGCTAAAATGGCAGAGCATTTACTCAATTTTTTACGTGATGAAGTTAAGGCTGGCCGTTTAACAAATACATTAGCACCTATACAATCAGGCGTAGGATCAGTAGCAAATGCGGTTTTAAATGGTTTTTTAGAATCAGAGTTTGAGAATTTAGAAATATATTCAGAAGTGTTACAAGACGCCGTATTTGAATTAATAGATGCAGGTAAAGTTAAATATGCTTCCGGTACGTCCATTACACTATCAGAAGAACGTGGTGAGCAAGTTTATGGGCAGCTAGAAAATTATAGAGATTGTTTAATTTTACGACCTCAAGAAATATCCAATCATCCTGAAATCATTCGTCGTTTAGGATTAATTTCTGTTAATACGGCTCTTGAGGTTGATATTTATGGAAATGTAAATTCAACACATGTTTCAGGTTCTAAAATGATGAATGGCATTGGAGGATCTGGTGATTTCGCCCGTAATGCACGGTTAGGAATATTCGTCACAAAATCCTATGCGAAGGGTGGTAATATCTCAAGTATTGTCCCTATGGTATCTCACGTGGACCATACAGAACATGATGTGGACGTCATTGTTACAGAGTTTGGGGTAGCCGATTTACGAGGTTTAGCGCCAAAAGAACGGGTTCCTCTATTAATTAATAATTGTGCACATCCAGATTACCGTCAACAATTGTGGGCATATTATAATGCTGCGGTAGAGAAGACTGGAAATCATCACACACCTCATTTATTAGAAGAGGCACTGTCTTGGCATGTTCATCTAGAGAAAGCTAAGACTATGAAAAAATAAAGAAATAATGACTAGGCATAGTGATTAGTTATTAGAAAAATAAAACCCACTAATCACGGCCGATACTAATAACCTTGAAAACAACCATAGAAAAAAGCGTGTTTTGAAAAAAAGATTGATCAAAACACGCTCTTAATATTTTTTATTGTCTTATTCTTTTATAAAAAAATTTGATCATTTCCTACCTATTTTGTTCAACAATCGCGCCCTTCACAAATCTTCTTCAACAGGTTCTTCACTAAATCTCTTAGATAAATCGTAATTTGTTAATCGATGTGCTTGTGTAACCACTGCTCAAATACTTTCAACTGTTCTTCAGTATGAAAGAAATGTTCACCTGTTTCCATGACTTCTAATTCACAACTATGTTTTTTTGTAAAATAGGTAATAGTTTCAAATTCGCACAGTTCGTCCTTGGCTCCATACATAATATATGTATCTGTATTCCATGTATTAATAGGATGTTCTTTTACATAGCATAAATAATCCCAATATAACTTTTGACCAATAGGTGTTTCTATAGTCATTTCCTTTTGTAAAAGCTCTGGTGTTACATTAAACCATTTCATCATATTTTGGATAATTCGTTCCATATTAATTACAGGTGATAAAAATAATGCCTTTTTTAACACATCGTTTTGATAAGCTAAAAGGCTAAAATAAGCCCCCATACTACATGCAAACAGGCTTACTTCTTTCCAATGTTCTTTTGCGTAATCCATAATTATAGATAATTCACTAACACAAAACTGTACTTTACAAGGAGTATTATCATTTTTTCTTTCTCCATGCTCAGGTAAATCAAAGCTTAATACTTGATAACCTTTTTGATTGGCTTCTTCAGCTAATATTTGAATCACTGCATCTTCTTTATTTGACATATTTCCATGTACTGCAATAAAAATTTTTTCACTCTTTTCTCCCCATAAAACTGCGGGAATATTACTTATTTTAAAATTGTTTTTAAACATATTTCCTCCATAGAATAAGATGTATGGGATTTGCAAAAAATCACATTCATTTTATATTCTTCTACTTAGTTTAAATAAATCAAACTATTCATAACTTACCACAAATTAATTGTAATATCTCTCTATATCTGTAAATTAAATGGCCCGTTTGTGGAACAAGAAAAAAATCCTGCATATAAATACAGGATTTTTAATAATAAATGTTCAATCTTTTTTTAAAGTTACACCAAAGTATTACTTTGATAAGCGGATTTCTAATTGTTTATTGAGATTTCATTAATGTTTGAATCAATTGGCGACTCTTTTCTGAAATTGAAAAGCCAGCTTCTTCAAGCCCCTCAACCATTAAACGAATAAAAGCTTTCGCAGCAAAATTAATGAATTTATCTTTTCTATAAAGAAGGACAATTTCTCGAGTTAATGGTGGATTATAAATTGGTCGCTCACAAATAGCATTTGTTTTATATTGGTTGCAAAGTGTTTTCGAAATAATTGTTGCCCCGACATTTTGTTCAACTAGTTTAAAAATAGCTTGAATACTAGCTGTCTCAATTTTAGGTTTCACATGAAGCTTTTCTTTGCGAGCTGCACTATCAATTACTTTTCTACATTGATGGATCGTTGGAAATAATATTAGTGGAAGCTCTAATACATCTTGAAATGCTATTTTTTCAGATGCTAATAGTGGATGCTCGCTATGAGCAACGAAGAGTAATTCTTCAATAAACAATGGAATTATTTGAAGCTGCTCATCCTCATAATCAAAATACTCTTGTTTATAAGTAATAGCAAAATCTATTTTATTGTCTTTAAACTGTTTTAATAAATCATCTGAGCTATTGATACAAATTTCTAAATCTGGATACTCAAGATGATAATCTAACAAATAGTCCGACACCAAATTTGATAATTCACCAGGTAAAGTACCGATCACTAATTTCCCTGCTTTTAATTCTTTAAGTTCAATTATCTGGTTGCTTGTATTATCTATTGCTCGAAAAATATGAGTGCATTGTTCATGCAATATCTTTCCAGCATCTGTAATAGCTATTTTTTTCCCTAGACGATCGAATAGCGGAATGCCTAGCTCATTTTCCAATACTTTAATTTGATGGCTAAGCGTCGGTTGAGAAATATTCAATTTTTCGGCAGCCTTTGTAAAATGAAGTTCATTGCACAGTACTAAAAAATATTCAAGCTGTCGTATTTCCATATACGTACCTTCTTTAATAAAATTATTTCTTATATTATATCATTATTTCTATAGAAAACCTTTAATTCATCGGAGAATTGATACCAAATTTAATAGGAAAGGAGTCATATACCAATCATTAGTCAGGAGACCTACCTCTAAATAAGCATTGATTAACCTACGAGGGGAGGGGTTTGCTACTGCATGATTTGTTGTGTATTCATGTAAATTCACTATTGAATTGATATGCTTAGTAATATGCTATCTTACTAGTTCATACTTTTTTTATATAAGAAAAGGTTGAAATATCATTTACACAAAAATATTAAACGTCCCAATAAAAACTTAATGGTAAAGGGTTAAAAAAATGTTACAAAGAGTGGTGATAATTTGGAGTTGATATTTATTCGTCATGGCCAAGGAGAGCACACACTAGATATACCCAATAGCTTACACATAAAAAATCCTACATTAACAGCAAAAGGAATAAATCAAGCTAAGTTGTTAAGGAAAAAGTTTCTCATTACGGATGAAGATATTATATTTATTAGCCCTCTAAGAAGAACGCTGGAAACTGCACTAATTTGGACTGAGAATATTGATTGTCGTAAGATTATAAGTCCATTAGTATCCCCACGAATATTTCCTAACCACCCAAATGGAAAAACATTGCCTTGTGATATAATAATTAATTTAGAAACAATTCAAAAAGATTATCCGAATCTGGAAATGGCTGTGAATGTGCCTCCTGATTTGTGGTCTGGTAGTATTAATACGATTCCTGATAGTGAATTCAATAAAATTGCACACGAATTTATTACAAATTTGACGTTGTTAAAAAAGAACAAAATATATATAGTTTCTCACGATGGTACGATCACTGCTTATCGCCAATTGATTTCTGGACGAAGCTTATCCAGAAAAGACTTTCCTGATGAAACAGGGTGGTTTCAAATGAAAGTTGACTTATAACTATTACATTTTGATATCTGTCTAAAAATACTTTTCAGAAGGCTGTTTTCCAAAAGATTGTTGCTTTTAAAACTAAATTACTTTAAAAGGATTTTGTTGTTTAAAAAGATAATAATGTTATTTAATATCGTCATGGAACGGTTCTTCTTTATGTTGTTTGTAACTGTAAAGTTTAAGGAATCTTTTACCGAAGGCTCCTTTTTGAATCAAGAATAAACATAGACGAATCGTGTCCCATGAATATTTTACTTCCTTTATAAAAAGTTTCGAATTGTATATCCTTATACCCTATTTTAGTCATTATGTCGGTTAGCTCTTCGGGGTTAAACCCGTTATGAACAATATCTGATACTATTTTTTCATTTTTATTAAAATCTACGATTAGTAAATGTCCTCCTTCATTTAGAACATCAAATAATCTTGATAATACTAATTCAACATCATGAATGTGAAGTAGAACCTGAGCCATAAAAATATAGTCAGCTTGTACATGAAAATCCGATAAACTTTCCTTTTCTATATCAAAGCATAATGTATCTACATTTTGAATATTAAAATCAGTTATTTTTTGGTTTATTTCATTAATCATGTTCTGGGACGTATCTAGAAAAAGCATAGAATTAAACTCATTTAACAAGTTCATTCCTACAAGACCAGTTCCACACCCAAAATCAATAGCATTTTTACTTTTAGCGTCACCTAAAAAATTATGGATGGCCTCTGATGATACCTTTGCAATTTGAATTCTTTCAGGAGTGTCATATTTATTAGCTATCATTTCAAACTTATCAGTATTTCCTATTATAATCTCTCCAATCAACATTAATAAACAAGCCTGAACACTAAAAAGCTTGTCCTTATTTAGGATACAATTCTGTATATTACAATTCAACAAAACTGTTTCGTTAGCTCAATAGTGATTTTTAAAATATCTTTATTTTTTATTAAAAGACTTTATTATGAATTAAGTCCTTAATTGTCGCTACACAGAAACTCCTTCTGTTGTTACATGAAAGGGTAATGTAATAGGACCTTCAGGCAGGGTGTATCATTAAAGTAAAATTTTTGAAATTCCGCATTAGAAAAGTGCGAGGATTCAATGTTTCTAAAGTTGATCCCTCGCACTTTTTAAAGTTTTGACTAATTTTATCCAAGCCTCTAACTAATCTAATCCTTTTTTACACCTTGTCGAAATATAAAAACACTACTAATTATTCCAAGTCCACCAACTAATAAAATCCATTTTTTATTAAAAAAGAGCCCATATATCAAAATTGCACTACCAATAATTCCACTTGAAAATGCACTAAATACCATGGATCTTTGTCTTGGTATAGGGAATCGAATAGAGGTTCCCCAATTTTTATTTCCCCAATTACAAGCCGCGTCCATGATAGTATGTAGCTTGTCTAACATCATTTTATCCCTCTTTCATTTTAATTTTAAAATACTAAGAAAGAAAATACAGCATTGGACAGAGCACCTAAAAAAGTTAATAATCCAATTGATAAACAAACCATACCAGCAATCTTTTTCGTTTTCTGTTCTCTATTCTTTTTGGATATTAATATTAACCCTATGACTAGTAGAACGATTGCTACAATGATATCAAACACGATAAAGATAGGTGCTGTTCCTTTAAGAAAGTCTATAATACTCCAAAATAAAGTCATCGCTATCCTCCAATTTTATATTTGAAATAGAGCCACTACTCAAAAATACTTGCTACCAACTGCTTAGTCATAAATTGAAATGCAGCAAAATGATCACAGTTCTTTGAAATTCCATCTTTACTTGCAATACTTGAAAGAAGTACAGTGAAAGTCGAAAATGCTAATTTTTCAGAAACCTTTAATTGAAGATTTGCTCGTTCGATTGCAGTACGAAATAGATCACTACTATCAAATGTTAGTTTTTCTTTCATTTCCTCCGAAAGCTTACTATAAAATGATGTGAAATCGGGGTTTTTTACGTCATAAAGAAATGGCTTGCTTTCGTATTCATAGTAAAGCTCAAGTATCGCTGTTTCAAAACCGGACTTTTCAGGGCATTGTTCAATTCGCTTAATAAAATCCCCACAAATAGCTTCTTGAATGTCATACAAAACTTCAAAAAAAAGTTCTTCCTTACTTGAATATAAATTATAAAAAGTACCCGTTGATATTTCTGCTTTTTTACAAAACGCACCAATACTCGTTTCTTTATAACCTTGAGAAATCCAAAATGCCATACACTCATCTTTCAATTTACGTTTAATCAAAGCTTTATCTTCTTCAGAAAATACTTTTTTTCCTCTTGCCATAGGTGAATACCTCCTTCGTGAATTATTTATATGAATATTCATATATTATATTCATAAGGTATCATCTATTGGTATTAATTACAAGTGTATAATATATAATTCATGAAAATTAAGGAAAAAAGCCAGCTATCGAGAGTCAGTAAATCCTTTTGATGTTAGGCTAAAATATCAATTGGCTGATCCCCAATGTACATACAATTCTTATGTTCATTTAATATTGGTTTTTAATATAGGTTCAGGATTGGGCTTATGCTTCTTAAAATCGTATAGTACTGAGTGTCAAAGTTTTTGAAAAATAGGCAAAAGCATATTGCAATTTTTATTCATCAAGCATAATATAAGCGTATAGTTATATAATAATTTAATCACCCGTAACTGGTTGGGTGATTTTATTTTAAAATATATATAAGCAAATGATTATATAAGGAGTTCAGAAAAATGGAAAACACACTAATTGAAAAACAATTAAAGGCAGCAGCTGACTTGAACCGTATTAAATTACTTGCATGTATGAAGAACGGGGAGGTTTGTGTATGTGATTTTGTAGATGTTCTAGGGATTTCACAACCCGCAGTTAGTCAGCATCTACGAAAATTAAAGGAGGCAGGCATTATTACTGAACGAAAGGTTGGTACATGGAAACATTATCGTTTAGTTGAGAACCAAACGCCACTTATGAATGGTGTTTTAGAGCAAATAGAGCCGCTACAGGGATGCACTTGTAGCTCTGATTGTGATAGTTCACACATAGGGGAGGAAAATTAATGAGTAATGATTCTTTAACGAAACAGCTTTCATTTTTAGATCGCTACCTTACACTTTGGATTTTTGTTGCGATGGGTATTGGCGTTTTATTAAGTATCACAATGCCTAATATTGGTGAAGCATTAGAATCCATGTCGGTTGGAACAACATCGATACCTATTGCAATAGGGTTAATTGTGATGATGTATCCACCTTTAGCGAAAGTTAAGTATGAAGAAATGTGGCGAGTATTTAAAGATTGGAAGGTACTTTTACTATCACTTTTTCAAAACTGGCTATTGGGTCCGTTTTTAATGTTCTTTTTAGCAATCATCTTCTTACGAGATTATCCAGAGTACATGGCTGGGCTCATTATGATTGGTTTAGCTCGATGTATTGCAATGGTAATTGTATGGAATGATTTAGCGCGGGGAGATCGCGAATATGTAGCTGGTTTAGTTGCCTTTAACTCCATCTTTCAAATCGTAACGTATTCGATTTTTGCTTACTTTTTCTTAAATGTATTACCTGGTTGGTTTGGTTTAGAGAATTTTAATGTGTCCATTTCAATGTGGGAAATTACGAAAAGTGTTCTTATTTACTTAGGAATACCATTTGCTGCCGGAATTCTAACACGATGGATTGGTATCAAAACAAAAGGGAAGCAATGGTATGAAGAAAAATTCTTACCAAAGATTTCACCACTTACTTTAATTGCACTGCTGTTCACTATTGTGATGATGTTTGCATTAAAAGGTGAAAAATTAGTCGAACTACCACTTGATGTAGTGCGAATTGCGATTCCGTTATTTATTTACTTTGTTGTGATGTTTGCTGTTTCATTCTTTTCTTCTCGTAAAGCAGGTGCATCTTATCCTGTCACAGCAGCCCTGTCGTTTACAGCCGCTAGTAACAACTTTGAATTAGCCATTGCTGTAGCTGTAGGTGTTTTTGGACTTCATAGTGGAGTAGCTTTTGCCGCTGTTATTGGTCCACTTGTTGAAGTACCGGTACTCATTGGACTTGTATGGGTAGCATTACGCTGGCAGAAAAAATATTTTAAAACCATTAAATTATAGGAGTACTTTTATGACAAATACACTTTATTTCTTATGTACAGGGAACTCTTGCCGTAGTCAAATGGCTGAAGGGTGGGCAAGAAAATTACTGCCTACAGATTGGACAATCAAAAGTGCTGGCATTGAGGCACATGGAGTAAATCCGAAAGCTATCAAAGCTATGGCTGAGGTAGGAGTTAATATTTCGAATCATACATCTGATCTAATAGATATAGAAACATTAAACAGCGCAACACTAGTTGTTACTCTTTGTGGTGATGCCGCAGATAAATGTCCGATGACACCACCTCACATTCGTCGTGAGCATTGGGGATTTGAAGATCCAGCAAAAGCGTCAGGTACAGAAGAAGAGAAGTGGGCAGTTTTCCAAAACGTACGTGATGCTATTGGCAAGCGTATTGGACAATTTGTAGCTGAGGAGTTGAAATAAAATGAAAAAAATTCATATTTATGAACCAGCAATGTGCTGTTCTACAGGATTATGTGGACCATCTATTGACCCAGAGTTATTACGTATGTCATTTGTAATGAATAATTTAAAGAAAACAGATATAGAAGCTGAACGATTTAATTTAACAAATGAACCAAATGTCTTTGTAGAGAACGAAGCCATCAATCAGCTTCTAATGTCAGAAGGCATGGATGCACTACCTGCAACATTTGTAGATGGAAAATTACTTTGTAAAGGGAAATACCCGACAAATGAACAATTTTCACAGTGGTCAGGACTTTCAGAAGAAGAACTATTACAAAAACCAAAAGTACGCTTTTCACTAAAAGGAGATACGTAATATGGAACGCTTTACAAGAATTCATTTCCCTGACACTCCATTCCTATTTTTTACTGGGAAAGGCGGTGTTGGAAAAACATCAGTTGCTAGTAGCCTATCTATAGCCATTGCAAATGAAGGGAAAAAGGTGCTACTAATTAGTACGGACCCAGCATCCAACTTACAAGATATTTTCGGTCAAAAGCTTTCTAATACCCCGACTAAAATAGATGGTATTGATAATTTATTTGCATTAAATTTAGATCCTGAACAGGCAGCTCAACATTACAAAGAGCAAATGGTTGGCCCCTACAGAGGAAAATTGCCAGATGTAGTCCTGCAAAACATGGAAGAACAACTTTCAGGTGCTTGTACAGTTGAAATTGCTGCATTTAATGAATTTGCTACATTATTGACTGATACTTCAGTAATTGAAAATTTTGATACCGTTGTGTTTGATACGGCACCAACAGGACATACGTTACGTTTGTTACAGCTGCCTTCTGCATGGTCTACGTTTTTAGATGACAACACTACTGGTACATCTTGCTTAGGTCCATTAAAAGGACTAGAGCCACAACGTGAAATCTATAAAGAGGCAGTTGAACGTTTAAAAAATGCCAATCAAACAACACTAATGCTTGTAACACGTCCAGACGTAAACCCTTTAAAAGAGGCAGCGCGTGCTTCTCATGAACTATTTGAAATTGGAATTCAAAATCAGATTTTACTAGTTAATGGTTATATGAAAAATCTTAAATCTACTGATGCAGTGGAGAAAGCATTCATTGCACGTCAAATAGAAGCATTAGAGTTGATTTCTAAAGAGTTAAAGCAATTTGAACAATACTATTTACCGTTTGTCCCATACTCATTATCAAGTATTGAGCGTATGCAGGCATGGATGACAGATCAAGATATCATACATGGAAATGAAACAGACAAAGGTATGACGGTCCCTGAAGTAGAAGAAGTGATAGCCGATTATTTAGAACGTAAGCCGAAGCTTATATTTACAATGGGTAAAGGTGGTGTCGGCAAAACAACAGTTGCTTCGTATATTGCTCTCCGATTAGCAGAAGAAGGTATGAGCGTGCATTTAACTACGACTGATCCAGCCGCTCATCTAAATTGGACATTCGGTGATGACAAAGTTAAAAATGTAACGGTAAGTCGTATCGATCCAAAAGTTGAAGTTGCGAATTATGAAGCAGAAGTACTTGCAAAAGCAAGTGAAACGATGAATGAAGAAGGCTTAGCATTTGTCAAAGAAGACTTAGCTTCTCCTTGTACAGAGGAAATTGCCGTATTCCGTGCATTTGCTAATGTTGTAGAAAATCATCAAGATGAAGTCATTATTATTGATACAGCACCTACTGGTCATACGTTGTTGTTATTAGATGCGACAGAAGCTTATCATCGTGAAATAAGTCGTTCGCAAGGCGAAATCCCTCCAGCTGTTTCAAACCTGCTACCACGATTACGTGATGCAAGTTATACAAGCGTAGCTATTGTAACACTTCCTGAAGCAACTCCTGTTTTTGAAGCAACACGTTTACAGGAAGATTTACAACGTGCTGGATTATCCGTTGATTGGTGGGTTGTCAATCAGACATTTTCATCTATTGAAACAACTAGTCCAACATTAATACAAAAGCAACAAGCTGAAACAAAATGGTTAGAAGAAATTAAATCCATCAGCAACAATCAATTCGTGGCCATCCCATGGGTAAAAATCCCGCCAGTAGGAACAAAAGGTTTACATGAACTTAAAGGAGAGAAAATCAAATGAAAATGAGTCCAGAAGGTAAAAATTACTTAGAGCAAGTATTGGCAGATTCAGAGGTGAAAACACTGCGTTTCTTCGGCATTCCAGGATGCTGTGGCGTTAATTTAGGTGTTGGCTTAGAAGCACCTACAGATGAAGATGCTGTAGAGACAATTGAAGGGATTGAAGTTGCCATTCATCCTGATATTGCAAATCAATTAACAGAAGTCACAATTCATGCAGAAGAAGAAAATGGCGAACTTGGTTTAGTGCTAGTAGGATATTCGCCAAAATCTTGCTAAGGTGGGGTTTTAAATGAAAAGAGAAGATGATATTCGTACAAATGTACGTGAAAATTATGCGAAAGTAGCCTTGAAATTAAACAGCACACAAGGATGCTGTACATCGGCCTCTAGCTGTTGTAATCCAGATGATAACCAAAATATCTCAATTGAAGAAATTTCGCAAAAAATGGGCTATACAAAAGAAGAGCTAACTTCTATTCCTGACGGAGCTAATATGGGGCTTAGTTGCGGTAACCCACAAGCTATCGCGGATTTGAAGCATGGAGAAACTGTTGTTGATTTAGGTTCTGGAGGTGGTTTCGATTGCTTCTTAGCTGCACCAAAGGTTGGGAAAGAAGGTCAGGTAATTGGCATTGATATGACACCTGAAATGATTTCAAAAGCGCGTCGTAACGCAGAAAAACCAGGTTTTGAAAATGTAGAATTCCGTTTAGGTGAAATTGAACATATGCCTGTTGCTGATCATACAGCTGATATTATCATTTCAAATTGTGTAATCAATCTATCGCCAAACAAACAACAGGTATTTAAAGAAGCCTATCGTATTTTAAAAACAGGTGGTCGCCTAGCGATTTCAGATGTTGTTCTAACTGCTGCCTTACCAGAGAGTTATTTATCAGATATGAATTTATATTCCGGATGTATCTCTGGTGCTATTTCGATAGAAGAATATGAAGCACTTTTAAAGAATGCAGGCTTTACAAATATCTCAATAGTACCAAAAGATGATTCAAAAGAATTCATTCGTGAATGGGAACCTAATTATGATTTAGAGAATTATATTGTCTCAGCAATTATACAAGCTGTTAAATAGGAGATAAATAACGATGACTGAACCGTTCTAGATTTTAACATAGTCATGTTAATTGCCTTACAACCTATTTGAAAACAAAAAATTACGTCTAGCTTCTGCTAGACGTAAAAAATACCCTATACATAAGAGAATGGTTATATTTAATGATTTATAGAAAAGAAAGAATTAATTATGAAAACACTTAACGTTTTTAAACAAAATGGTTCTTGCTGTACTACTGCCAAAGACATCAAGGTACAAGAGCTCAATTATATGAGATGGATAGTATACCCTCGAAAGACGGAACGATGGAACAGTTGATCGATTTCTTGACCACAGCTATCAGGTGGTAAACCAACGCCCATAATCAGTCCTAACACACATCAACCATAGGTCACCCATAATGTCCAGCGAGGCTCCTTGATAAATATTCACACTCCTAACAATATATACAAATTAAATATGAGTTACAAATTTGGTCTTAGGCAACTTATTTTTATTCTCTAAAATTATTTAGAGATAGTAAAAAAGGTTGTTGTAGACCCACTCGATATTCGTCTGATATCATAATTGAGTATTAATTGTAAGAAGCAGATTAAGGGTATTTGAGGAGAATTTCTTCCCTCTTTTTAGTTACAAAACTCTTAATTGGAGGAGAAATAAATGGTTATGGTTAGTGAAAGAGAACAAATTAGCAAAAAAGTTGCATGGATTGCACTTGTATCCAACCTAATTTTAATGATAGGTAAAATATTCTTTGGCCTTTTTGGAGGTAGTGAGGCAGTATTTGCAGACGGAATTCACTCGGGGGCAGATGTAGTAGCTTCGATTGCTGTGCTAGCAGTTGTAGGTATTTCTAATAAACCACCTGATAAGGATCATCCATTTGGGCATGGTAAGGCAGAGGTGATTAGTGAAGCAATCGTCGGAATTATTCTAATATTAGTTTCACTCTATATTTTCGTAGAAGCAGTTTTATCATTTTTTGATAAACCCGGTGTACCACAGTACAGTGCATTAATAGTAGCCATAATTTCTTATATAGCGAAAGAAATATTATATAGATACTCCATAAAACAGGGGAAAAAGTGGAATAGTAAGGCTATTATAGCGATTGCTTATGATCATAAAGGTGATATTGTTGCTTCCCTTGCAGCATTTATTGGAGTCCTCTTAGCGATTATAGGAAATGCAATTGGATGGCCATTTTTGTTATACGCGGATGCTCTCGCAAGTGCTATAGTAGCTTATTTTATTTTTAGAATCGCAATGGAATTAATTAAACCTTCTGTTGATATTTTAATGGAAAAAAGCGTAGATCAGTATCTTTTAGACGAATATGAATCCACTATCCATGAATTTAATCAAGTAAAACGAATAGATAGAATCCGTGCAAGAGAACATGGGCACTATAAGATTCTAGACGTTCGTCTTTCACTTAATCATGATTTAACGATTAAACAAGGCCATGATATAGCACGTGATATAAAAAATGCAATATTAAATAAATATCCAGATGTAGGGGAAGTCCTTATTCATATTAATCCTTACTATATGGATTAAAAGTACTTACAATAGTGTGCAGCTTAAAGAGTTAGTAATAAAGCGCACAGGGTAAATCCAATAAACTAAATTTAATAAATGACGTAAAAATTAAAGAGCATGCTTTTACTACATAAAGTAAAGGCTATGCTCTTTTTTTCATTCTAACAGAAAGATTGCTTGGCTCATTTTTTTAGAAAGTAATTTATTTTTGTTCTTGATAATTAATGGCCTTTTTAAATTCGTCGGTAGCTAGGATATTGTAAAACATATTTCTACTATTTACGTTTGCTATTGTCCCTGTAATTGTATTGTCAATCCATAAATAGAATTCATCATCGTTTAGTTTGATCTTATATTGCGGAACTATTTTGTTATCTACTTCACCAAATTCTCTAGCTTTTTTAAATGTTTTCTCTATAATTTTTATATCCTTCGCATTAGAAATTAATTGTAATGTGTCGGGTTTTACTTCTTCAAAATTAATTAATTCTTGAATTTCTATAGTTGGTGTTGTTACTTTATTACTGTTACAAGCTACTAACCATATAGAACAAATAAATAAAAACAAAATTGATTTTATTTTCACCTTATCATCACCTCTGAATTGATCATTTCCCCATATAAGTTAAGTAATTCTTCACTCTGTAAAAAAACACCTGCTTTAATCAAACAATTAAATATTCAAAATATCTAAATTTTATATTAAACCTTAAAAATCTAAAAATTGAAAAAATATCCACAATACCTTATCATTTATTGTAAATGCTTTCATTAAAAGTGAGGAGGATGCCGGTGTTAAGAGCATTAAAAGTAGGTCTAGTTATTGAGCGAGCGAATAGGAAAAATTTAGTCGCACTAGTCGCTGTAATCATTATCGTTTTTGGCTTTATGTTTTATATAAATGCACAAGCTCTTGGTAATCAACTTGTTGAGAAAAAGGGGGATTATTATTCAGCACAAGCTATACTATCAAAGTTTCAAGTTAAAGATGCTTCAGAAACGGGTGACGGAAGCGACTTATATAAAAATTTAACTAAACAAAAAAGTAATATTGCTTTACAAATAGCAGCATTAACGATGGACAAACAATCTATGTATTATGAGACTTCACTTCAACTCGCAAAATTAAGACAAGAGGCATTCCAATTAGAAGGATACGAAAATATTGCAGAATTATTACCTTCTAAATTGCAAAATTCTATGGACTACCTTTATTTTAAGAGAATGATTGATGAAGGAAAGTATATAATATCCGATTTATTTCAGTACATGCCGTTTTTATTATTTTTCTTTCTTCACGTTGGGGCAGGTTGGTACATATTTATTAGCTTCCATACAAGTTCTATTTTACTAGATGACTTTGAGCATTCTAGTATAATTCAGGGCTTTCCTGTTCGATTTGATTACTATATTTTATCTAAATGTATAATTGCTTTTTTATCTATATTTACAAGCATTTTGCTCATTTTTATCTGCGCAATTCCATTGTGGATCATAAATGGACTTGGTAACCCATTAGAGCCTATAGGGATATATGTAGGAAATGCCACATTAATTTCTACGATTCAATATATTGCTATGAGCGTTGGTTATATGATAGTCATTTCAATTTTTGTCATGCTGTTGTCGATTATTTTAAATGTGCTACTGAAAAATATGTATTTAACATTATTTGTACACTTTATAGTATTCTTTTTACCAATGATTTTTCCATCTCTTATTAGTTTCATCCCATATAATCCTTTTAATTTTATGAACTTCAATGATATTTTACAAGGCTTACCAGTAGATTTAGCGAAGCCTGTTGATATTACTATGAATTTAGGCTTAATCATTATCTGTATAAGTATCATTTTAATGTTATTCGTTATTAAAACATTTTTCTCAACTGGAAAAATCAAAAGGGCATAAGGGAGGTATTATAAGCATGTGGAGTTATTTTAAATTTGAATTTAAGCAGTTTTTTACGAATAGGAAAAACTTAGCAATTTATTTTTTACTTGCTTTTGCAACCTTTTTTTATGTATTTAAAATAGCGCCAACTTACAATCCAATCGAAAGTGTTGACTATGATGAAATTGAAGCGCGCTATTTGACACGTCAGGAATTTTTAGATCATATGGAAGGACAAGATTTAAGTGGGCATCATCCTTCCATTATTTATGCACTTGAAATATATAAGCAAATTAACCCTATAGATAAAGGAAGATTAGATGCATTAGATGAGGGAAATTTAAAAAAATATGCAGATCTAACTAGCGATTGGTACTACTTTACGAATTCGATTACATATAGAAATGAGGTATTTTCATATAACTCAAAGTATTTCACAAAAAATAACAAGTATGCAGCAGATGATGCCTTTTACGCCTATTTAGAACAGGCTTTCCGTTATGATACTTATTCGAAAGCGGATTATGAGTTATCATTGGAAATGTTTGAACAACGCACAGCACTTCAAACGTTCGAACGCTTATTAAAGGGAGTACTTCCGATTATTTTAATTGTCTGTGTACTTCTTTTATCAATTGATATTGTAAAAAAAGATCGACGTCATTCATCTATTTTAAAGGGATTTCCAATTAGTGATTGGAAAAAGCTACTTGTGAAAATGTTCGTTGCACTACTAGGTAGCATGGTATTATTTGTACCGCTTATAGTTGGCATCATTATCATAGGCTTACAATTCGGTTTTGGGAATTTCAATTTACCATCTCCCGTGTATGCAGCGCATCTCGATTGGCGTGTGGAAGGAAGATTTGAAATGATGACATTAGGTACGTTTTTAGGACAATCCTTCATTTTGCTTTTTACCTGGTTTATCGTCATTATCAACGTTGTACTATTATGCAGTATTATATTCCGCACCGAGATGGTGAATTTCGCTGTTGGCTTGCTCCTTATTTTTGGTGAGAATTTTTATTCCAGCCGTTACATTGGCTATTTTTGGGACGTTCAAAACTATCCGACATCTTACATTCAAGTCGGACAAATTATTTCAAAATGGCGAAATTATTATTATTTGAACAATCAATTAGATTTTACTTTAGGATTACAGTTGTTGCTTGGACTAGCGGGGATTGTCATTTTTTTAATGATACTTATTGCATTGAATAGGCGATATAAGCTAATTAAATAGGAGGGATAAAGATGATTGAAATTCAAAATATTACAGTGCAATTTGGGGAAATTAATGTGTTAAATGATATTTCAATGACATTTGAGCAAGGAGAAATGATTGGGCTTGTTGCACCAAATGGGACGGGAAAATCCACATTTATGAATGTGTTAATGAATTATGTGAAACCTTTGAAAGGAAAGGTAGTATTTAAAAATGGGCTAAGTTACACGAATAAATCAAACGAAGTGAAAATTCATAAATTCGTGACGATGATGCCAGACCAAAGTGACTTGTATAATCACTTAAGTGGGCGCGAGCATTTAAAAATGTTTGCAACAATGTGGCAATCGGATTTAAAACTAATTGACGAAACAATCGAAGCATTAAATATGGGGCATTATGTGAATAAAAAAACAGGCACGTATTCCCTTGGTATGCGCCAGCGTTTATGTTTTGCAATGCAAATTGTCACAAATACGGAAATTATGATGATGGACGAGGTAATGAACGGACTTGATCCAAATAATGTAGAAATTATTTCGAAAATATTATTAAAGAAAAAGGCAGAAGGTAAGATTATTATTATTGCCTCCCACTTACTTGATAATTTAGAGAAATACGCAGACCGAATTTTCTTATTTAACGATGGAAAGTTAGTTGATACCAATCAAGTAATAGAAGGTTTTAGTCAAGCACATATTAAAACTATTCGCGTGAAAAATATGGGTAATAGTATCAAAGAACAGCTTCACGAGCTTTTTCCAAATCTAGAAGTTCAAACACTTTCAAACGGCATGTCACTAATTCATTTACCAAGTTCTGAAGCAAGTCTATTAAGTTCGCTTACATCGTTTCTAGTTGAGAGAAATGTGGTGGATTTTGCATTTGGGAAAGTTACATTAAATGATTTGTATTCAATGTATTATCATGAAGGTAAAAATGTGCCAGCCAGTTAAACAAGAAAGACTCGTCCATGTTGTAGTGAAGGAATTAAAAATCATGGTCAAATTAGAGCCTAGGACTGGAGTAGCTTAGTACAATAATTTTATTATATTTTTATGCAATAGTAGCAAAATAAAAGCCCTTATTCGTCGTTTATAAGGGCTTTAATTGTTGATATTCATTTTATTTATATACTCTTTTAAAAAATTATTTGAAAGGGGATGTTAATTTGAAAGGTGCAAAGCTTAAACTTTTTATAACAAGTTTAGTAGTATTGTTACTGTTTTATTTGATGAACCAAATGACTACGAGACCAGGTACTATTTCTGGCAATGGGAATCCAGCATTGATAGTAGTTACCATATTAATCCCACTGTTCATTCTAATGGTTTTCTTATGGGGAAGAATTTTTCGAGTGCATTCAATAAATCAACGCTTTTCAATTGTTGGAATAATTTTGACTTTCGTTCACTTAACGATTGCTTTTATTTATCAAAGAATCGCTTTAGCGAATTATCGTAATATTATTAAAGATGCATTAATTAAAGAGGGTGGGGAAGTAGATAATCAGTATCTACAAGACATTACAACAGGACTAACTATTCATGTAAACAACCAATATTTTAATTTAAATACATTCTTCATGTTTATCAGTTTTTCAATTTTTATTGCCTTAGCTTTTTATTTATGGGATACTCGCGAAAATAATATAGGAAATAGAAATGTACAAGGGGGAAGGGAGTAAAGAAGCACCGCAAACCTCTATGAAATCGGAACTTCTATACTTTAAAGACTTTGAAAGTGTAGAGCATTTAGAAAAAATATATAACGTATTACAATACAAAAAAATTAAGTCAAAATTAAAAGGCATGAGCCCGATACTCATGCCTAAACCGCTTCCTAATGAGATAACCGTGTTTAAACTTTTAAGGGTCACATTTAAAGATTACCGTTAGGACTGTCTTGCCTGGATTAAGGTAAACCAATCATTCCCATTATACTTTCCGGAAACTCTATATATTGGCTGATAGAAACCTTTCGTGTCATACATATACGAAAGCTCGATTAATTCTATCTCAAGTTGATCTCCTTTTTTTATAACAAGATCTTCCTCATTCACAAGTGCATTATATGGTATTTGTGGAAATTCCCCATTTTTTATTCGCTCATACACTTCTGCAGGAGACAGTATGTTCACTTCTCGTTTAAATTGATTTTTACGGAAATTATATTCTAACGAAGAGACACTGCCATCTTGTTTAAGATCAAGCATGATATCTCCTGTCCAATAATCAGTGTTTAAATTAGTACTATCCTGAATTTTCCATTCAAATTTTCCAGTCTCCAATACAGTCATTTCAGCATCTTGAGGTAGTATGCCAAAATCGTCCATCATTGCTTTTGCCTTGTCAATCATTGACTCTTTCCCTGAAAAAGAAGTTTGCCCTGGCTTATAATTATTCTCATTTAATGACCAGTTTCCCTCTGAGCTTATAAACAACGTATATTGGAACCCTGCTTTGTCCTCCAATAGAATCTCACGATCATCTCTATAAACCTGTTCATTCACCTCTGATAATCCTAATTTATTTTGTAACAGGGCTTCAACTCCATCACTTTCAATTATTTTCCTATATACTGGGGCAACTGTTGGTAATGAGCTTAATTTCAGTGAAGTTGATACATGCACATCTGACATGTTCGATTTTGTATAGGCGTTTATTGCTAAATGACCAAATTCCTGTTGGGCGTAGACAATATTCATTCCAACAAAAATCAAACCCATCAATAGAGGAATAGCAAGGTTTCCGACTAGACTTTTGATCTTTACTTTTTTGTGATATGCAATGGAAGCCCCTAGTCTGTATAACTGGTATCCAATAATACCACCAAGTGAGTTGTTCAATAAATCATCAAGCTCAAATATCCCGGATCCTGAAAGAGTCTGATACGTTTCTATAGATAACGTCGCACTTACAACTACAAGAACAAGCCACTTAAATTTTTTGAATTTAGAGTTCACTAAAGGTAAAAAAACGCCAAGTGGAACAAACATTAAGATATTAAAAATACAATTTTGAAGATCACGTAAAGAGTATTTTTTCCATGCATCAATATAACCACTAAACGGCTGAAGGTTCATCTGCAAGTAATGGGAAGTGCCACGACCAAAAACAGTTAACTCCAAAACAAAAATAATATATCCAATGAAGACTGCAACAAGAACAAGTTTCTTTATAGGAATCTGTTTTTTTCGATCTGACGTTTGTTTTCTATAATAAAAGAAATAATATAGTGCGATAAGTATAAACTCTATTCCAATAATCATTAATACCGGCAACATTAAATACCGAACATTACTAATAATATCTGTCATTCCCAAGGTGAAGCTCTCCTAACGTATTTATTTTGATATTTTGCGATCTACATGAAAAAAAGACCATCTAATATTTCCTACCTTTGTTATTGTAAATGGAAATTATTAATAATTAGATAGGTTATTTATGAAGATTTTCTTAAGAACTTGCTACGCTTTCATTTGTGTTTTAATCATAAATAAAGGAAAATCCTAATGTTGTAAAGCCCTTAGAAGTATTCAATGATAAGAAGCACTACTACACTTATTCAATTTTGAAAGCACCCTTTCCGGTTACTAATTATTTATTTACAATCCACGTTAAGGATGATACTAACGGTAAATCATGATGAAGTGAAGGCTATTTTTTCATAAGTGTTGAACAGAGAATGGGCGGTCTTAGATCCCACTTCTATGAGGGATTGGGGAGAGATGGAATATAAATTCGACTGTAACTTTAGTGACGACTTTTAAGTATTTATTACAAAAGCAATTTTGACGAACTCATATTTCTGGTTATAATATTGTGGGGAAGAAGGTAGTAATGTGAAAACAACAGGAAATTTTACCGATAAGGCAGAAATATATGCGAAATATCGCCCTAATTATCCTCATGAATATATTGATTATTTGTTATCATCTAATCAATTAAAAGGGGATCGGATTGTGGCCGATATTGGTTCAGGTACAGGGATATTTAGCCGTCAGCTTCTTGAAAGAGATTTAAATGTTATTGGAATTGAGCCAAATGATGACATGCTAAAGATAGCTGAGCAATCGTTAAAACTATATTCTCGTTTTAAATCAATAAAAGCAACTGCTGAACATACCACTTTAAAAGGGAATAGTGTGGATTTAGTAACTGTTGCCCAAGCATTTCATTGGTTTGATAAAAAAGCATTCAAAATCGAATGTCAACGGATTTTAAAACAAAGGGCAAATGTTGCTCTTGTTTGGAATAGCAGAGATTTAACTAGTCCGATTATTAAAGAGAATGCAGAAATTTGCCAAAAGATCTGTTCAAATTTCAAAGGATTTAGCGGTGGTATAGAGGAGACTCCAGAAGTATTTAACAACTTTTTTAAGGATGGAAAGTATGAGTATAAAAAGCATCAAAATGATTTGCTTTTTGATTATGAAGGTTTTTTGGGAAGGAACTTGTCAGCGTCCTATGCTCCAAAAGAAAATGACGAAGAGTATAAACGTTTTGTTTTTCTCCTGTCAGAGTTATTCGAAAAATACAGCGAGAATGGAAAAATTGTTCTCAAAAACATAACAAGAAGTTATCTTGGCAATGTCTAAATATCCGAATATAAGGTTTATCTTACATCAAAATTATATTTTTAACCTCGTACTAAATTTAGTACGGGGTTTGGCACTAGTTACAGGGTCTACAGCATTGGTAAATTGGTATGGGAACCCCATTTCGATGCCTTTTATTTATCTCATAAAACTGTAATTGAAGAATTCTTTGCATACATAGCTACACATTTTAGGATTATTGAATTAAGCAGCTTTGATATCTTTTAAGCGGGCCTCTTATGGAAAGCAGATACACCGTTTTCCATATACTATGATGGAGGGGTGGCTCTTTTCCTTTTAGATAATCTGCCCACATACAAACAAGAGCGTGTTTCGATCAATCTTCTTCAAAACATGCTCTTTATATTTGTTCTCATATCACATTAATTTAATGAAACTTTATTACAAAAATACAGAGATTAAGTTTTTAAGTTCATTTTTTAGTTGTAATTATTCAGTAAAGGACACGCCATAAATAAAAGGTAGCGTATGATTCCCAATTTTTCCATGGCAACGATATTTCTAAGATTTCATCTTTCGTAGGCTTTCGATCCATATTACGTAATAATTTTATCGAATTAATAAGTCCCACATCATCGATTGGAAAAGCTGTCTGGAACCTGAGGCAGCGCATTAGAACATAATTGGCTGTCCAAGGACCGATTCCTCGTATTTTAATTAAGTTTTTTTCAGCATCTTTAAAGTTCATTTTCATTAATTTTTCCCTCGATAATTCTCCGCTTGCCATTAATTTGGCAATCCCAATGATATATTCACTTTTTTTTATCGTCATTTTAATATCTGCTAGGTCGTTAGGTGTTAACTGTGAAATTCGTTCGTATGATGGGAACACCCAATACTTTTTACCATTCCATTCGATAGAATCGCCAAATCCTTCTACAAATTGCTTCTTTAAGGAGTACGCGAAGGCTAAGTTAATTTGTTGTCCTAAAACTCCCCAACATAAAGCTTCAAATAAGTCGGGAATGCCGACAACTCGCAATCCATAGAATTTTTGGGCAGGCATTTTAAGTAATGGGTCTACTTTTGCCATTTCATAAAATGGCGTTAAATCGTTATCAAGATCAAACCATTCATGAATATATTTTACAATCTCTTCCCGCTTCCACTTTTCAATAGGTCTAGAATCATTTAGAAATTGAACTACCATTTGTTTATTATTGATTACGCTTAGCTGGACTAAGGACCGAATTTCCCCAATGGCTATAACTTTTGTAATTATATCGTTCTCTATTTCATACATGCATTCATTTTTTTCCCTTGTTAGATAGCCTAGGTTAGCATTCATATCAAAATTTTCAGGTAATGTAATTACAATCACATCATTGACTTCATGCCATGTCACTTTTTCATTCTCCTCATCTTATTACGATTTTCTTTTACCATTTTACTTTATCACATAATAATCTTTACTAATTTTGTTATCTTGCTATTACATTCTAAACATCTTATTTTTTTCTAATTATGCGGTTATAGTGTTAATTATCAAGAATGCTAAATAGGGGTGGATAAAAATGGTCCAATATATAAAAACACGTGTCGGAAACTTAAATTGGTATTCAATTCAAAATGAATTAGATGAGCAAGGATTTGCAAAGCTTCCAGCGATTTTAACAAAAGAGGAATGTGAATTCTTCATGGAATTGTATTGTGAGGAAGAGTCATACAGAACGACAATTAATATGACAAGATATCGCTTTGGGAATGGGGAGTACAAATATTTTTCCTATCCATTACCTGAAATCATCCAAAGTCTAAGAGAGTCCTTTTATCCAGAATTAGCGAAAACAGCCAATCGATGGTTGGGGTATTTAAATAAAACAGAACAGTTTCCAGATCATCTTCAAGATTTTTTAAACATCTGTGAAGAATATGAACAAACTAGACCGACACCTTTAATATTAAAGTATGAAACAGGCGGGTTTAATTGTTTACATCAAGATTTATATGGCGATATATTTTTCCCGTTTCAAGTAGTATTTGTATTAAACCAACGAGATAAAGACTTTAGCGGTGGAGAATCTCTTTTAGTGGAACAAATTCCTCGTGCTCAGAGTAGGGGACATGTAATTACTTTAGAACAAGGCAGTGCGCTGATCTTTCCTACTAACCATAGACCTGTTCAAGGTAAAAGAGGATATTACAAAAATACGATTCGTCACGGAGTAAGTACGGTTACTTCTGGCGAACGATACGGTCTTGGAATCATTTTTCATGATTCTAAATAAAGTGAAACTTTGATCAGTGGAGTTTTTCTTCATCCCACACTGATCATTAGTTAAACCAATCGGGCTTTTACCGGCTGTTCATCTCCCACCTAAATTTCTCCGATTTCTTTAAGTTTTGAGGTGGGAGTCTTAAAGCCCGTTAATGCCGGATAAAAATTAAACTTCAATATCTTGCTATTCCATTACCAGAATTGTACATTCTGAATTAATAGGGAGTATATTGTAAGTAGAGGTGAGATATATGTTGGATAGTATCAATAACGGACATAAAGAGCGTCATGATCATAAAATTTCGAATGATGTAGAAATGATAACAGATGAAAAGTGGCAAGCAATTATAAATAATGATGCAGCGTACAATAATCAATTTTTCTACGCAGTAAAGTCGACAGGGATATTCTGTAAACCATCCTGCAAATCTCGCGTTCCGAAAAAAGAAAATGTATGCATTTTTTCAAACGCAGAACAAGCTCTCCGCGCAAATTTTCGCCCTTGTAAACGGTGCAAGCCCACAAATGAAAATTTGCCTGATAGCGAGTGGGTAGATTTAATTACTGAATACATTGATAAAAATTTTACAGAGAAATTAACACTAGAATCGTTAGCAACTATTTGTCACGGGAGTCCGTATCATATGCATCGTACATTTAAAAAGATTAAAGGCATTACGCCGGTTGACTATATACAACAAGTAAGAGTACACGCGGCTAAACAGTATTTGACTCAGACAAATAAAGCGATTGGAGATATCGCCATATGTGTGGGTATGGCTAACGCGCCATATTTTATTACTTTATTTAAAAAGAAAACTGGGCAGACACCAGCGCAATTTCGTCAAATGAGTAAAATGGAGGAAAAGTACAATGGAAACAAAGAATAAACCAACGCTTTTTTGGACTTTACTAATGTTTGAGGATTGGAAATTTTATATTGCTTCAACTTCAAAGGGAATTGTGTTTGTAGGTTCACAGAACAAACCATTCGAGGAATTGTTCGAATGGGTTAAGAAACGCTTTCCAGGAAGTCCTCTTGTTGAAGATAATGAAAAGCTTGAACCCTATGTCGTTGAAATCACTCAGTATCTAGAAGGAAAGCGGAAAACCTTTACTGTTCCAATTGAGTACGTAGGTACACAATTTCAGCTAGCAGTCTGGAATGCACTTTGTGAAATTCCTTATGGACAGATGAAATCCTATTCCGACATTGCAAATGATATAAATAAACCAGCAGCTGTTCGTGCTGTAGGAGCGGCTATTGGGGCTAATCCGGTATTAATTACTGTACCGTGCCATCGTGTAATAGGAAAGAATGGTTCATTAACTGGCTATCGGGGCGGTTTAGAAATGAAGACACAGCTCCTGGATCTAGAAAAGCGAGCATCATCTAGCAATGAGTAATTAATGCCGTACATTGAATGGAGGTTCCGTCATGAAAAGTGAAATATTCTATAAAAATCCGAAAAGCATTCTGAATAAAGGGACTGGCTTTCTTTCTGGATATACTCATTCACTAAATCCTTATACAGGCTGTTCATTTGGTTGTTCCTATTGTTATGTACGTGAAATGCCCGTATCTCTTTTTCGAGAAGGGGAATGGGGAAATTGGGTCGATGTTAAAAACGGAGCTACGAATTTATTAAAAAAGGAACTTCATCGCGCCAAAGCCAAAGGCAATGTAACCATTTTTATGTCATCAAGTACAGATCCATATCAACCAATAGAGCATAAGGAAAAAGTGACGCGATCTTTACTAGAAGTTATGGTAGAAGATCCCCCTGACTTCCTATTAGTACAAACTAGAAGCCCACTTGTAAGCCGAGATATCGATTTACTGCAACATTTTAAAGATAAAGTTCGAGTAAGTATGACAATAGAGACCGATTCGGAAACGATACGTAAACATTTTACACCAAAGGCACCTCCAATCCAGGCACGCTTTAAGACATTAGAAAAATTAGCAGCTGCGAGAATACCGACCCAAGTTGCTATAGCCCCCATATTACCGAGTGGGGAATATTTTCCTGAGAAATTGAAGCCATTCGTCGATCGGATATGTATGGATGACTACTTCATGGGCGATGGCAGTGGTGGAAAACGCACAAGAAAACTTGGTATTGAGAAAAAATATGCCCAACTAGGTTTAGAAGAATGGTATGGACCACATGTAATCAATAAAGTGTATAACCGATTTATTGAAATCTTTCCGGAAAATCACGTTTATGTAAGCCGGGCTGGGTTTGAGCCGTAAAAAATAGGAAGTAATTGCTTGTATTAAGATAATGGAAAAAGTGCTGAAAATAGAAAAAGACATTCACCCTGTTGGGTACCGCATGCATCTATTTCAAAGTGATACACCAAGTATTTTTGGTGGGTGTCCACCGAGTAAATCATATAGAAAATTAGATTGTCCCTCCGTGTTACTGAATCCCGATACGCTTTTATAGTGTTTTTATCATTGTAAAAAAAGTAAATTTAGTTTTATTAAAATCAATTACGTGAAACTAGTTTAGTCAGAGAGTAACTATTCTTAATGTGGATATAACGGTAATGTTCTAATGCCTTTAAAGTTTCGAAATACACGAAAATAACAAAAAAATGTTCAGTATAATATTAGCTCGATTTCCAATACTAAGCCTGTATTAAAATAATAATAAATTATGGAAGGAGTTTTTATTAGTGAGATTTCTAACATGGGGTGTATTGGGAGCTGTTATATTTGGGGTAGCTAAAGGATTTCAAAATGGTACTCTTCAACAGTTCACAAAAAATATTTCGAATAAATTAAATCTACAGAATGCTCAACAAATGATGCAACCAATACAACAAATGGCACAACCATTGCAGCAAATGTCTCAGCCTTTACAACAAATGAGCCAAACTTCACAACAATCGAGTCAACCTCAACAACAAGCAAATCAATCTTCACAACAAATGAATCAGTCATTACAAAATACAGCCATTAATCAATCAACTGGTAGTTCATCAAAATAATAATATATACAAATAAACAATTGCTATGAAATGAGAGAGTTCTGATGGAAAAAATTTATTTATCAGAATGCATTCATAACAATTGATTCTATTATAATTTAGTATTCACTAAAAAGAGTTAATTTAGGCAATGGGGACGGTGTAATGCGTACTATTGTCGTGCCTTGAACCGAACTTTATCATGGCTTTGGTAATAATTTAAACTTAGACATTTCAAATTAAGCGTTACACAATAATAGAGAGATTTTAAAGGCTTTCGGTTAACTAAGCTTCTGTCCATTATGGACAAGAAGCTTTTTTTGTTCCTTTGAAAAAGTTCATCATGGGATAAGGCAAATAGCTGGTTTAGATCTGTTAATGTCATATAGACATGGAGTTTATCATCGTTCTTACAGGAATCTATTTTATATCCACAGATATTTGAATACTCTAATGAATACTCTACCGTTTGTTTGGTTAACATATTTTCATGATCACTAAATATGTACTGGAGTATACCCGTAAACAAAAGATATACGACAGAACAATTTGTATAAACAACAATTTCAATCAATTAGGAGGAAGAAAATTATGACAAAAGATTTCTACACTACACTTAAAGAAAGACGTACTTACTACGGAATTAATAAAGAGGTAAAAATATCGGATGAAAGAATTAAAGAAATTGTAGAATTTGCTGTGAAATATACTCCGTCAGCATTCAACTCTCAAACTGCACGTATTGTTGTGTTATCAGGTGAGGCACATAATAAGTTGTGGGACATCACAACTGAAGTATTAAGAAAAGTGGTTGGAGATGGAGATTTTACAGGAACTCAACAAAAAATGGATTCCTTTAAAGCAGGTTATGGTACGGTATTATTCTTAGAAGATGAATCGGTAGTTAAATCGCTTCAAGAGCAATTTGCTTCATATGCTGAGAACTTCCCAATTTGGTCAAATCAAGCATCAGGTATGCACCAATTAGTTGTGTGGTCAGCATTGGAAGCAGAAGGATTAGGAGCTTCATTACAACATTATAATCCACTAATTGATAATGAAGTGAAAAAAGAATGGAATATCCCTGATAATTGGAAGCTTATTGCGGAAATGCCCTTTGGTAATCCAACGGTAACACCAGGTGAAAAAGAATTCCGTCCACTCGAAGATCGAATTAAATTTCACAAGTAATTAACTGCTATTTTTACGATATATACCAAGCCAGTACTTCTGTAGATACAGTAGTGTCAAACATTTTACCATACTTAAAAACGCGGATCTTACACTTTAAGACCGCGTTTTTAATGCTTGCTTATATTTATTATAGAGATCAAAATTAATGTGTAAGGAATTTTTAAAATGAAATATTGGCCAAACTAAAATACCTCAAATTTAGTTATTTAATCTGATGGTCTTGGACCTCTATTATCCTCTGTATTTTCAGAAATTAAAATAGGTCTAATTGTAATGTCTCCAATGACGCGAATCTGACAAGATAGCCGTAAGCAGTCTTCATATAAATTCTCATCAATATTTTTAATCACGAAGGCATTTTTTTCTATTTTCGAAATATCCTTATATTCCCCAGCTAAGACCTCCACTCTGCAAGTGGTACATTTTGCTTTTCCACCACATTGATGAAATATACTTATACCGTTATCTTCAAGTGCTAAAACTAATTTTTTTCCTTCCTCTACTTCAAATGTTTTTCCTCCAAATACGGTGACAAATGGCATCAATTGTATACTCCCTTCATAATTTTCCTAATTGATGTGGTTAACGAAGTAAATGTTACTATCAGTTTGTATTGATAAGGCTATTCTCATACTTAGAAACCATTCATTTAGTGAAAGCATAAAAAAATTTACCTAGTGAGGAAATCGGTTTGTGGGAAGTCATATGAAGGATAACCATAAGACGGATATACTTAGGGGTTTGCAAACATTACAACTATAAAATGTAGTAAATTAAGAAAAAGCCATCCCCTTAAGAAATGGCTAAAAACTAAGGAAAGTTTTATAGACCCCTATTTACAAAAATCCTATCAAAATATAAATTAACTATTTCACACAAATTCACTCCAAATATTCGTGTTTAAACACTAAAAACGCTATTCTTCCATCAACGAGATACTTCAATAATCGAATAAAACACGAATATTGTATTTGAAAGTTAATTAAACGTAAATAATAAAGGCTGTTTTCTAAAAACTGTTTTTTCGAGCAAAACAATATTGCTTAATTCAATGCCAGAAGCGGAGTATTGATGAAGGTTCCAATCAACTTGTACTCAAGTTAATGAAACAATTTCAGAACGTTTTAGACCTGTTTTTGCTTTTAATTTAAACATTAGGTCATTCTGCGCTGTGAAATCGATTGAGATGCGCAACGGTACGTGTTACACAATCTAGATTCACTTTATAGCGTTTAACATTTTTGAGAATCAACAGCAAAGGAAGTTTTAATTGAGGAATAAAAGAAAACATTAAAATCTAAACTTTTTTGACATCGAAGTAAAGATTAGACTCATATTGTATGTGGACATGAATCTACGGACACCTTAAAAGTGATTAAACAATAAGAAATAGTTGTTGATGGATAAGATCAATCTCAGTTGGATAAAATATTTGTGAACTTAAAAAGTTCAAATTTCAAGGATTGGGGGGACTATATATGTCATCTGAAATGGGAGAAATACATCGTACTGGACAAGACATTAACGACGAAATAGTACATTTTGGTGGGCAAGCTGAGAGTGTTTTTAGTTCATTAGCTGAACAAGGTCGACTTTCAATACAAAAGAAAGCAGACCAATTAGCTGCACAGTATCTTGAAAGTAATCCTAATCCAGACTATTATGATTGTGTTGAAATTGTAGCAGAGGGAGTTTTGACAGCAGGGAACGAAATAAAGGCTAGCAGTGGTTCTTGGGGAGAATCAGTAGAAGCAGCACTTGGTGCTGGTGTTCAGATTCCAGCAGCAAAAATAGCTTGTAAAAGAATAACGACGTTGTCTTAACATTAATTTTTGAAAAAGCGTAGGCGTAAAAAGCTTATGCTTTTTGATATTTATTGATACGATATGTCAATGTACATATGAGTATTTTACGATACAAGCCCATCCCCAACGCCAAATAATTTTTGTTACATAATATTAATTCCTTGGTCATTACATTCTAATTATCGGATGGTTTTCCTATAATTTATCATTCAAAAGGGAATTGTTCGTTCTAATTATTAATGTAGATTTGTCCAATATTGATAAAAATTATTCATAAGAGAGATGAACTTAGCTGGTTGTTAATGAATCACTATACTTGTTTGTTAAAAAATAAATACTACGATTTTAGAACAGGAATATCCGAAGTAGAACAATGGTCGAATTTGTTTTAATAAATAGCTGAAATAGCTGAGAAAAAAGTGGTTGTACTTAACCTAGGGCAAAATAGCTCAATAATATACACTTTCATAGTCCGTTTACCTGAGAGCTTTCTACTCGAATGGAATTTATAGTATGCTAACCATAAGGAGGAGGGGAATTTATGGTTAAACAATTGATCGTCGGTGACGCAACGTATGAATTGGCTACTACTCGTCGCATTTTGGAACGCTTACCCGAGGAGCATATTTCATGGAGACCGCATGAGAAATCAATGACGCTTGGCGAGCTGGCCACGCACCTGATTAATTTGCTGAACTGGCAAATTGCAATTCTTCAGTACCAAGAGTTTGATCTTTCGACCGTGCCGCTGCAACGGAAGCCTTTGGAAAAACAATCTGACATTCTGGATGAGTTTGACTCAAACGTCGGCAAATTGAAAAATTTGCTGGCTGAATGTGACGAGAAAACGCTCAGTGAGGAATGGACACTGCGCCACGGTGACCAAATTATCCGCAGTGAGGTACGAGCAATTGCGTTACGCACCTTCGGATTAAACCACATGATCCATCACCGGGCGCAACTCGGGGTATACTTGCGTCTACTTGATATTTCGGTGCCGGGCATCTACGGTCCCTCGGCAGATGAGAAAGCCCGATGAACAAAGTATCTAGAGCCTTTAAGTGTAATGGACTTATGTATAAAATCTCATATTTAATGCAGATGTATGTCACTTGTAAATAACTTGGACAGTTATATCAAAAAACTTTGATCAATATTGGTTGTAAAAAAGTTATTCAATACACTAGAGCAATTACCATTAATCGATGTGCAGGACACTGCAGCGTGCTCAGCTCAGGGAGAATTCTGACTATCTTTAAGGTGCAAATAATGATTTAAATTATGATAACAGTAGCGCCCCTTAAACAACAGGTGGGCGCTATTTGACGCTTACAAGTGCTGCTCTCCTCGGATGAATCCTCATCATTTGGTATAATAGAGTATAGATTTTTTGGAACGGAGCGATTGATATGAATGGAACGCAAAAAGCGTTTTTTGAAGAAAAGGAGCGTTCACTTGGCGTTTGTCTAAATGATGTGCAGACGCAGGCGGTGTTGCAAACGAATGGCCCGCTGTTACTATTGGCATCTCCCGGTTCAGGAAAAACGACGACGATTATTATGCGTATTGGCTATATGATTGAAGCGCTTGGTGTGAATCCTTCTCGCATAAAGGCTGTTACGTTTAGTAAGGCATCGGCCGGCGATATGAAGTCACGGTTTGTAAAGTTTTTCCCGCATTTGCCACCGGTTGATTTTTCGACGATTCATAGTTTAGCATTTCAAGTTGTGCGACAGACACTTGAACGTCAGGGCATTTCGTACGGAATCATTGAAGAATCGGATAAGTCTGGTGTTGTTTCAAAAAAACGAGTGCTTCGCGAGATTTTTGAACAATTAAATGGCTCGAAAATTACCGAAGATCAGTTAGACGAGCTACTGACGTACATAACGTTTATCAAAAATAAAATGCTGCCAGAACAGAAATGGGCAATTGCAGAAGTAAAGGTACCAAGAAAAGTTGAGATTTTTAAGCGTTATGAGGAATATAAACGCACAGGTAGTGACCGTTTGTTAATTGATTTTGACGATATGCTATTAATGGCGAATGATATTTTCACGAAAAATCGAGAGGTTTTAGCACAATACCAACGCCGCTACGATTATTATTTAACAGATGAAAGTCAGGATACATCGCCAGTTCAACATGCGATCATCGCGAAGCTCGTCGCAGTCCATCAAAATTTATGCGTCGTTGCAGATGAGGATCAGTCCATTTATAGCTGGCGTGGTGCAGAGCCAGATTATTTGTTGAATTTCCGAAAGATATATCCGGAGGCGCAGGTTTTACTTATGACGCAAAACTATCGTTCATCTGCAACGATTGTAGAGCCAGCCAATATATTCATTCAGCGAAATAAAAAGCGTTATAACAAACAAATGTTTACAGAAAATCCTGCAGCAGAGCCAATTTCGTTTAAGATCCTAGAGAATTACAATTTACAGGCCAAATATTTAGTGGGCCAGTTGAAGAAACTGCCTAAGAGTGACTCAACGGCTATTTTATATCGAAATAATACGTCAGCCATTCCTCTTATGGACGCATTTGACAGAGCAGGCTTGCCTTTCTATATGAAAGATTCCACGATTCGCTTTTTCACGCATTGGGTCGTGGAGGATATTATGAACTTTATGCGTCTAGCGTATAATACAAAAAATATCACGGTATTTGAAAAAGTTTATACAAAAATGAATGCTTATATTACACCAACGCAATTTAAGGCACTACAGAAAGTGCAGGGGGATGGCTGTGTATTCACACAGTTGCTAGAGCATGTTGAGTTAAAAGATTATCAGCCCGAATATATTAAGCGGATTCGCAAAACGTATGATTGCATTCAATTTGATAAAACGACGCCAACAGCCATGCTAGAGCATATCCGATATGACTTTGGTTATGAACGTACCTTAAAGAAAATGAGTGAGAAACTCGGTTTTAATTATGAAAATTTATTAGATATTGTGAATGTACTTGGTTTAATTGCTCGTCATACGCGGACGATGACTGAATTTGCGGGTCGTTTGAAGCAGCTTGAAATTTTAGCACGATCGTCTCATATAAAAAATGAAATGAATGCAATTACACTGACAACATTGCACAGTTCAAAAGGATTGGAATTTGACCGTGTATATTTGATTGACTTGATTGAGGGGATTATACCAAGTGAGGCAGAAGAAGAAATCGAGGAAGAAACGCGACTCTTTTATGTCGGTATCACGCGTGCGATTCGCCATTTGGAACTAATTTCGTATAGTAAGCGTTTTAAAACAAGTGTGGTGCCATCGATTTTCTTGAAGGTGTTAAAACAAATCGTCACACCGCAAGAAATGCCAATTAAAGCGGCTAAAAGTTCGAGTAAAGCACTGAAGCGATACCGAAATGAACGGACGATTACAACCGTGTCAGCGTTAATCGTTGGCTCAAAAGTAAATCATGTGATCTTTGGAGAAGGGGAAATATTATCCGTTACTAGTAGCACGATTGAATTGTCATTTGCTACAGGGCTTAAGAAGTTTTTGACGGATACATGTTTACAACAAGGCTATTTAGAAACAATGGAAGATTAAATGAAGCGTATTCGGGATATTTTCGAATACGCTTTCTTTTATAGTAGTGCTATTTTGTAGGGGTTCCTTGATAGAAAAATAAACGCCATTGCTCATCATGTACTTTCCGTCAAATGGAAATATTAGTTTATACCACATTTATTGATTGGCATTCCGCAGCGATTAATCATCCGGAATATTTTGAACCTGATGGCGTTCATTTAGTACCTGAAGGAGTTAAAATCGTAACGAGATTATTTCAACATAAATATCGGGACTAATAAGTTGGTATAGCTATAAATAGAGAAAGATACTATATACAATGCTCAATTGTTAAAGTTTGAAGCATTTTGTTTTAATAGGGAGCCTCAGTAATATTTCTCTTGATTTATGTTATATAGCAGGACTTTTTGAATTGTTCTAAAATGCCGAACTATTTACTAAAAATTACTATCTTTATTTAGTGTCTTCCGTAGCTTTTTTTTGCGCTGTGAGAGCGATCGAGATGGGCATCGGTACGTATAACGGAATTTCGATGCGCCTCATAGCGTTATTTTTAAAGCAAATGTTCTCAATCGAGTGGTTACTTTTTTTAGAATAAAAAACAATTAGTAGAGGTAAAGAGCCACTAACAATGTGACAACAGATCAATGGTTTCTGGAAGAACATGAACAACTTGTTGGAGGAAAAGGGAGTAATGGATCGCTTTTCTAAATTTTAATTTTAGACTACGTAATAGTTGTTTAGAATTTCTCCTTATATTTTTATAACTAAAAATTATAAATGAAATAATACAACTATTATTCGTTTCCTGTCTTCAGACTTAGGTCTGAATTATTATTCAAATAGTAATGTCGTCGCTATGAGTTTATTTGTAAATAGATACAATTAATTCAATCATGTGACTAAAAAAATTACTATTCTAAGCAATCATCATATTATCAAAATTTATAAGTTCAAATAAAAAGCGAAGAAATTTAAATGTCCGTTAAAATTTTCTAAACTACATGGTTATCTATGTAAAATTGCGTACTAAGAATGAAGAATTGAAGACAACTTTACTACACCGTTAAGAAAAATAAAAATATTAATAAGTCCTATTTTTCAATATAAAAATTCACCATTATGTATCTAAATAAGGCTTTCTCTATATGAGAAGAAGTTTATAACTTTCGAATTTTCTTTCGGTTTCAGGTAAAGAAAAAACCAAAACTAATTTGTTGACAACTTTGTGACAAAGGAATATGATTTATTTCGTAAACAAAACATCTCAAATTCGAGATATATAGAAAGGAGTTTTATATATGGTTATCGATTGGTCAGTAACAGAAGTCTATAACACTATTATGGCGGTTTCAACCGGCATTGGTTTATTATTAATACTTCGATTTGCTTCCCATCTAGCTAAAGAAAAAGTTGGACAATTAGAAGGGTGGGCAATAGGCTTTGGAATACCAGGGTTTATATTAACAATAACAGGAGCTCATATGAGCTTTACCTGGCCATTGTCGAAGATTGGATTCCCATTTGATGATATTATATTTGGCGAGCCTTCCCTCGCATTTGGTATTCTACTTATGGCTGTATCCATCTTATTATGGAGAAAATCTAATCTATATTTAAGACAAGGAATGAATATGGACGATTCTAAAATAGTTTCAAATACCTTAAAGAAAGAATTGCCATACTTGATAAAACCTTTATCTTATTTTGCTGCGGCAATGGGATTAGCACTTATTTCAATTGCGTGTGCAGGTATTAAATTCCAATTATTTGCAGCACCTCCAGAAGAACCAATATCAGGAGCTTTTGCCGATTATCCAATGATTGAAGCTACTTTTATGTCTTTATTATTCGCGATTATAGGGATTGGAGCAGTATTACTTCCATTTGCCTTAAACAAAAACGCAAATCCGAACTTTGCTAAAGTTATTAAATTCCTTTGGACAATTGCAGGTATCGTCTTTGTTCTATTTGGCGCTATGAACTACTTTACACATATCGGATTGATTGTTAATACAATGCCCAAGTAGCCTGATAATAATCTACAATAAAGAAACCATTTGAACATTAATTCAAATGGTTTTTTTTAATTTTCCTTCCTGTGGTGTGATAAAAAAGTTATTACATAAGTAGTTTAATTAACAATAAAGTTGATTATAAAACATACATCTTATTTCATAAAAGGGCCGATTGTTGATGTTTTTTGAACAGATAACACAGATATTTTACCCCATCTTCCAAGGTCTGTTGTTTTAAGGTTTAACAATCCATTCGTAAACTTTAGAAAAAATAGGGTCATTGTTTGCTTGTAAAAGTAAGTAATTCTAAAAAGGATAAGCATTTGTAAAAAGATTAGGCTTGTTCTTTTCCCTAAAAAATAAAGTTTTTGGATAGGAACTTTAAAGTGCCTAAATCACTTTTTGATTACTATAAAACTTTAAAGTGCGTACTTACTTTTATTAAGCACACTTCTTATAATACATTTGTAGATATTCTTCTGACAGTGTTTTTAAAAGACAAAAGAATGGAGAAAGATCCATAGTCTTTATGCTTTAGCTATAAGAGTAGTTTATAAATATTGGTTTATTCCCCTTTAAAACTCAGTTTTCTTATATGTATTATAGGGAACGGGGAGCTATCCTTATTAGTTGAAGTATGGCTTTAGGGATAAAGAACAAAATAGTGACGATTGTACGGAGGTTAAAGATATGAGTATTTCAAGTTTAGACAAAACAAAAAGAATTATATTAGAGGAGGAAACGCTTCAATTTTCTACATTTACAAATGAAGATGCCTTTCAATTAGGTTTATTAATTGTTGAAATAGCGAAGCAAAAGGGGAAATTAATTGCTGTTGATATCACTAAAAATGGTGTGCAATTGTTTCATTTTAAGATGTCGGGGATGACAGAGGAAAATACTATATGGATTGAGCGCAAAAAACAAGTCGTTTCATTGCATAATCATAGCTCCTATTATATGCAGATACAAAGTGAGTTAAATGGAATTCCACATCATGTAGAATACCGTTTAGATCCTTCAAAATACGCTGCATTCGGTGGAGCATTTCCCATCAAAATAAAAAACGTAGGGGCCATCGGAGTGATAACGGTATCAGGATTAACACCTGAGGAAGATCATGAATTGGTGGTAAAAGCAATTAAAAATTATTTAAATAAACAGTTTTAGAGGAGGATACTATGCCATTAATTGAACTAAAAACTTGGCCAACTATGTCAAAGGAAGAAAAAAAGGACTACATTTTTTCTGTAACTGAACTTACAACAAAATTATTAAAGATTGTCCCTGACAAAATTCAGATCGTAATACATGAACTTGCTAAAGAAAATTGGGGAAAAGCTGGGGCAGTAGCAAATGATACTAACTTTGCTGAGAAAAGTAGAGTTGTCAATTGGGAAACTAAAGAGTCTTATCAAAAACAGGCAAGTAATGTAGATGGAATGACTATAATCGCGATTGATATATGGGATACATTTGATCAAGTGATAAAGGATAAATGGGTTAATCAGCTTACACAAATAACATCCAAATTTACCCACGCCCCGATGGATAAGGTACTAATCGTCATTCGTGAAATGATTCCAGGAAACTGGGGACAAAGCGGGATAACGGGAGCAAATAAAGACTTTCTTTCAAAAAGTAGAACATATTAAAAAAATCTAATTAAAAATTTTAAGTAAGTAGAAAGGAGAATAGTTATGAGTGAATTTTCTAATTACCGTAGCTATAATCGAATGTATAAAGAAGGTGAACTAACACTAGGCCTCCACATTCCATTAGAAAATTATAGGTTTGACACGCCGACAATGGAAAAGCAAGTAGAATTATCGCAATTAGCCGAGAATTACGGATTTACCAGTTTATGGTTTCGTGATGTGATATTAGAGGATCCTTCTTTTGGTGACCCAGCAGTAGGTCAAATTTACGATATGCTGATTTATTTAACTTATTTAGCAAGCCAAACAAAAGAAATTGCCTTAGGAACGTCTGCGATTGTTCTTTCCTTACGTCATCCTTTACGAGTGGCTAAGGAAATAGCTACGATTGATCAGTTATTCCCAGAACGCTTAATTATGGGCGTTTCATCTGGCGATCGAAGGGCCGATTTCCATGGATTAAATATTCATCATGAAGATCGAGGTCAACGATTCATTGAAGCATTTCAGTATTTAAATCAAGTGTTGTACGAAGAGTTTCCTTATATTCGTTCATCATTAGGCGATATTCAAGGAAGTAATTTAGTACCAAAACCAACGAAGCGAATCCCAACCATGATTACAGGATACTCACAGCAATCAATGGAATGGTTCGCGAAAAATGGTGACGGATGGATGTATTATCCAAGAATGCCACATCTTCAAGCCGAGACGATTCGACAATGGAGAGAACTTGTAGAACAATATTGCCCTGGAGTTTTCAAGCCATTTACTCAGCCTATGCATTTGGATTTGTCAGAAGATCCCAATGAAATGCCTACACCAATTCGTTTGGGTTTCCGAGTAGGTCGAAATCGATTAATAGAACTATTAAACATCTATAAGGAAATCGGTGTTAATCATCTTTTCTTTGCGCTATTTGATAGTAAACGACCAGCCGAAGAAGTTATTCATGAGCTCGGTCAAGAGGTATTGCCTCATTTTCCAGCTATCAAGTAGAGAATGTAACAACGGAGTGGAGTGTCAGGAGAAATTTCCTATCCACTCCTTCTTTATTAATAAACTGTTTAAAAGAATGAGGAAACCCCATACTATTAAGCGTATATTGCAATTAATTATTTACAAAACTACATTGGGAGGGATTTATTATGTTTCTGAATTTAAAAGGGAAAACGGCACTAGTTACGGGGTCTGCAGCAGGAATTGGAAAAGCCATTGCAAAGTCATTAGTAGCAGAGGGTGTTACTGTCATAATTAATGGACGCCATGAAGAGAAAGTTCAACAAACAATTCAAGAAATTCAAGAACAATATCCTGAAGCGATCCTCCAATCATTAGTATCTGATTTAGGAACAGCTCAAGGTTGCCAAAAGGCTATAGAGGAGTTCCAAGAAGTAGATATTCTAATTAACAACCTAGGGATTTTTGAGCCTAGAGAATATTTTAACATCTCTGATGAAGAATGGTTAAAGATGTTTGAGGTCAACATTATGAGTGGAGTTCGACTTACGCGATGGTACCTCAATCAAATGATTCAAAAAAAGGAAGGAAGAGTTATATTTATTGCGAGTGAAGCAGCCATTATGCCATCACAAGAAATGGCACATTATAGTGCGACAAAGACGATGCAGCTTTCTCTTTCTCGTAGTTTAGCGGAGCTGACGAAAGAAACCAATGTTACCGTCAATACGATTATGCCAGGTTCTACTTTAACAGAAGGCGTAGAAACGATGCTAAATACCCTTTATCCTAATGAAAATTTGTCAATGGCAGAAGCTGAAGCGCGATTTATGAAAGAAAATCGGCCTACTTCTATTATACAGCGACTTATTCGCCCAGAGGAAATTGCTAATTTCGTTACATTTTTAAGTAGTCCTCTTTCTTCTGCTATAAATGGATCTGCGTTGAGAATTGATGGGGGATTAGTACGTAGTGTCTTTTAAGAGGGTTTCAAATCCTATCAGGGCATCAAAATGAAAAAGTAATCATGAAAACAATTGGAGGAAAAAAATGATTAATCATTTACAAGATACAATCACATTAAATAACGGCCTACAAATGCCTGGTATGGGTTTAGGTGTTTTTCAAGTAGAGAATGATGCTACTGCAGAAATGGTAAAAAACGCCATTTAGGTCGGGTATCGAAGCATTGATACAGCTGCTATTTACGGTAATGAAGTAGGTGTAGGAGAAGGTATTAAACAAGCGCTAGGGTCTACTGGCTTACGACGTGAAGACTTGTTTATTACATCAAAAGTATGGAACGACGCATTAAGCTATGATGAAACTATCGCTGCATATGAAGAGAGCCTAGAAAAACTAGGGTTAGATTATTTAGATCTTTATCTTATTCATTGGCCTGGGAAAGATAAATATGCTGAATCTTGGAAAGCTCTTGAAGACCTATATGAACAAGGCAAGATCAAAGCAATTGGTGTATGTAACTTCACTGTTGCACACTTAGAAAACTTATTATCATTTGCTCGTATTAAACCTGTTGTGAATCAAGTGGAATTTCACCCACGCTTACAACAAGTCGAGCTTCGTTCATTCTGTGACAAACACCAAATTCAACTTGAAGCATGGGCACCTTTAATGCAAGGTGGACTTCTTGAAGATGAAACCATTTCAAAAATAGCAAAAAAATATGGGAAATCAAATTCTCAAGTTATTTTACGTTGGGATATACAAAATGGAGTCATCACTATCCCAAAATCTGTACGTAGAGAACGCATGATGCAAAATGCCGATATTTTTGACTTTAATTTAACAACCGAAGAAATGGCTATAATCAATGCCATGAACCTTGAACAACGTGTTGGACCAAATCCAGATGAATACGATTTTGCTCTATAAGCAATAAAAATGAAAAGAGACTGTCTTGTGTTTGACAGTCTCTTTTTCCCTCATTAAGATGTTTGCTGCATGGCTATATCATCATCACGGTGGTTTAAAATTACATCTTCGCCTTTATCCTGTAATACTTCAACATGATTTTCGCCCCAAGTGCAAAGCATGTTCAGAATAGGTTCCATTCCTTGTCCATAGGGCGTTAAGGAATATTCAACTTTCGGCGGTACTTGATTGAAAACCTTTCGAAGGATTAATCCATCTTGCTCTAATTCTCTTAATTGACTTGTAAGCATTTTTTGTGAAATTCCTGGAATTAATCGACGAAATTCATTTGTTCGAATTTTACCATGGTGGTTTAAATGACAAAGAATGACTGGTTTCCATTTACCACCAATGACTTCAAGCGTAGCTTCAACACCAATATTATAAATTTTTTGCATTGTAAACCTCCTGTAATACTAAAAGTAACTAAAAGTACTCTACATATCTTTTAGGCATGTATGTATATTACTACACAGGATAATAAAAATCAAAGGATATATCTCTTTATTAAAAATGATTTTTTCCAATTGCCTCTGTCATTGCGTTGATATCGATGATTGCAGAATATTTTATTGGTTTTGGTGGGCATTTCTTTAGTAAGGAATGCGTCTTTCTTCATCTAAAGAGCCATATTCTTGAATAACTAATTGTAGAAATAAAGGATATTTGAGATGATTATTATTAGTTTTAAAGGATAGTAAAAGGAACAGAGAATACAAAGGAGAGTGATAACGAGATATGAAATTATATTCACATAAACCTGAAGAGTACGAATGCCCATTTTGTCGGGTAGTATCGGGTAAAGAAAAACCAAATAAGGGAACGAAACAAAGAGACATTATTTATCAGAATAAAGACGTAACAGCGTTTATCGCAAGCAAGTGGTGGCCTAATAACATGGGGCATGTTCTCGTTGTTCCTAACGAACACTTCGAGAATATATATGAGCTTCCAGCAGAAATAGCTGCTGAAATTCATCGTGCTGCTCAATTGACAGCGTTTGCGATGAAAAATACATATGGTTGTAATGGAGTTTCTACTCGACAACATAATGAACCTGCTGGAAATCAAGATGTGTGGCATTATCATCTTCACGTTTATCCAAGATATGAAAACGATAACCTATACCTAACCAAAGGCTATTACACTGAACCAGATGAACGTCCTTTCTATGCAGATAAGTTGCGTTCGTGGATAAGTGAAAACTATAAGGGAGAAGGGGGAGGGGATAATAATAGTGATGCCGATTGCATTTTTACATAAGCGTGGCGAAGAAGTAGAACTAGGTATTGATTACTTAGTATTAAAAAAATCAAAAAAAGTTTATTAGGACATCAAAAGAAACAATCACAGCAATTATAAAAGATGGGTTATAATGAGTCCAAATTTTATCACCTGGAGAAAATCACAACTACAGTCTGAGGTATCCATCTCATATGAGGAGGATACCTTTTTTGTTTAAAAGGGTCCAAACTTAAGTGTTATGGACTGGATTCTTTTTCAACTAACAGAGCAAGATAATTTAAGAGTGTTGTTTAACTTGTCTTCCACAAACGGGATTGTGGAATAACACTTTTTAATAAAAAAGTGTCGCTGACCACTCACAAATTCTTTGAAAACAATTTTTATACCTATTTCAGTCTAATTACCGATAGTATATTAAATAAATATCCTGTATGGTTAATAAGTCGTAAAAGACACTATCAGGTATATCCTGCAAATATATGAAATGATAGGTGGAAACAATGAATTATCAAGTATTATTATATTACCATTACACGGAGATTGAAGATCCAGCTGTGTTTTCAGCAACACACTTAGCCATGTGTAAAGAAATCGGTTTAAAAGGTCGTATTTTAGTAGCAACTGAGGGCATTAATGGTACTGTTTCAGGTACGATTGAGCAAACTGAGCAATACATGGCAAATATGCAAGCAGACCCATTGTTTGAAGGCATTGTCTTCAAAATTGATGCGGCCGATGGGCATGCATTCAAAAAAATGCACGTACGCCCACGTCCTGAGTTAGTAAACTTAGGCTTAGAAAAAGACGTAAACCCACATGAATTAACAGGTCGCTACCTGTCACCAGAACAATTCCTTGCTGAAATGCAAAATGAAAATACAGTAGTATTAGATGTGCGTAACACGTATGAATACGATGTCGGCCATTTTCGTGACGCGATTCGACCAGATGTAGAAAACTTCCGTGATACACCGGAATGGGTACGTGCAAACCGCGAGCTGTTCGAAGGGAAAAATGTTTTAACATATTGCACGGGTGGGATTCGTTGTGAGAAGTTTTCGGGCTGGATGAAACGTGAAGGCTTTGGCGATGTCGGTCAATTACATGGCGGTATTGCAACATACGGAAAAGACCCTGTTACGAAAGGCCAATTATGGGACGGTCAAATGTACGTATTTGATGAGCGTTTAACGGTGCCAATCAATCAAGTAGAGCATGTGATTATCGGTCGAGATCACTATGACAGTGAACCTTGTGAACGTTACATTAACTGTGCAAACCCTGAATGTAACAAGCAAATCATCGCATCTGAAGAAAATGAAGCAAAGCATTTAGGTGGCTGTACAATCGAATGTACAAAGCATGCGCGTAACCGCTACATCGTGCGTCACAATTTAACAGAAGAGCAAGTAGCGCAAACAATTGAGGCGTTACAAGCATAAGCATGAAAAGCTGTGCGAGTGCAGGAATTAATATTGTTTAAACACAATGACGTTCACGTCCATTCTTGATTCTTGTATAATTGCTTTATTCAGATCAATCTATATTACTATATAGCCGGTGAACCTTTATATAAGGGTTTATCGGTTTTTTTTCACTTAATTTTACTTAGGGATACAAGCCCTATTTTAATTGTAAGCGGAGTGTGTAATTGGTAAAAAATTTAGCCAGTAATTCTTCTTCATTCAATACTTTTATTGCCGAGTAATCCTTTAAGTGTTTGCAAATCAACGTTTTCTTTATTTTGCTGTAACACAATGTTGCAAAAGTATGTCGGAAATGATGTAGCGTGAAGCGGGTAGGTGGGAGGCCTGCCTTTTTCAAAACATCGTTAAAGATGACATGTAACCCCCGCGTATTTAATGCTTTACGATTTTTTTTAGAAAAACAGGTTCTGTTGGATAAATTTTGATATGAGCTTAAAGAAGCTTTATAGGATGCCAGAAGAGGAACTAATGACTGGTGTGCTAAAAACAGTTAGTTTTAATCATACCACTAATTATAACCATTGAAAGGTGATAATGTGGAATGTGGCTACTAGGTTTTTTATGTACTTCTTCAGGGATATTTTTTAGGTGGAACGATAGCTTGGCTTTTTAAGGGATTGCAACAGAAGATAGATATCATTTATGGACTCTGTGCAGGTATTATCTTGGGCTTAATTAGTTTCGAATTTTTCCCAGAAGCAATTGAAACTGGCGGTTGGTTAAGTACCTTTATTGGATTTACTATAGGGATGCTCATATTCGAAGTATTGCATAATCGGTTGCACAAGAGAATCTCGCATTACTAGAGAAGAATCGAGGCGAATTAATATCTCTAAAAGCAACCTTAGATAGCCAAAAAGCACACAAAACAACTTTAATAGAAAACTACCTGATCCAGTGTAATGTTACTAAACAATCTGAGAATAGAAATTATAAAAGGGTCACTGAGTTAAGGTGATCCTGAATGAGGGAGGATGTGACGGTCAACCAACGCCACATCCAAATAATTGCGTGCGATACACTCAATTTAAATTTAAGCAGATACAGATAGAGGTTACTTATACATAAAAAAAAACGCAGCGTCGTCAAACGCTACAGCAAACTAATGAACACTATTAGGAAGAATAATCAAAAAGATATTTTTTAGAAAGGACAAAAAATTACGGCTAATTAATGTGAGGTTTGTAATAAAGAGTTTAGCAAGGATTAAGAATGAAATGTCCATATTACTTAACATGTGAGCTAATAATAATAAGTGTTATTCCCGTAAATAGGCAAATGATTCTCGTCACAGGAACTTTATCAGCTAGTCCAAATAATGCAATTGCTGTCGTTACGATTAAAACTGTTGGACCAACCAATGCAAGCATTGTATTAATATAGAATGCTTTTTCTAAATTATTCAACTTTAGCATCAACAATCCAGCACTTACTTCAATACTTCCAGACAATACACGTAATATAACCATAGCAAGAACCGATTTTTCAATAATAGTCATCATCCTATCTTTTATAGATAATTTTCGCATATATTAAAAATCCATGTTAAGTTAATTATAGTCTTCTATTTTAATGAAATACTAAAATCAATATATGTATGATTTGTATCAAATATTCTTGTTATATTATGCTTTAATTAATAAGTGATTTTCTAGATAAATGTTCAAAGAATTTATTAATAGAATCAGTTTTATATATCCATTTTCTGTTTTTAAAAGGAAATAGTATATGTGCATTTTATAAAATACTAAAGGCTTTACAAATATCTCAATTGAACCTGAACCCAAAATGATTCTAATACGGGCATACTTGAAGAGTCGAACATACAAATTTGTATGTTCGACTCTTTTTTACACATTATATAGAACCAATGGAAACTTTGTTATATATTGTTGAATTGACTGAGAAAAGATTACTAAAGGATTGAAGAAGCGACAAGTAATAAATTTGATACCCTGAATTTTTAAAAAGGTGTTGATTATGATCTTGCAAAATCTAATAAAAGACAAAAGTGAAGCTGCCTTGGTTCATTTAAATAAATTTAAACAAGTGTTAATGAACAGTTTGAGGAAAGAAAAAATAAAAAGGGTCACTTGGGATAGGAGTGACCCTAAGTAACAAAATTCGGAGGTGTAAGGCTAAAATAGCTTTACATTACTATCAATATGCCGTGATAGCGTAGTTTGTATAGTTCATAGCCTGAGAAATAGATTTAAAAATAAAAAAAGCTCTGATATGATTCATAATTAACTTACCAAAATTTAAAGAAGGACTTATTTTATAAATTTAATCCAAATCTCTTTAATTCAATGAAAATACCTTCCAATTGTTTTCCTTTGTCTGTTAACGTATATTCCACACGAGGGGGAACCTCCGGGAATACCTTTTTATTCAATATGCCATGATCTTCTAGTGTCTTAAGACGGAGTGAAAGTGTTTTCGGGCTAATTCCATTCATTGACTTCAATAGGTCACTGAATCGCATTGTTCCTTCTATAAGTAGATCGCGAATAATTAAAAAAGTCCATTTAGTCCCAATCACGTCAAGCGTTTTAGCAATCGGGCAAGTCTCACCTGGTGCACCTTTGGTCAACACTACTGGCTCAATAACACTCATCTGAAACATCCTCCCTAAAAAATTTTTTTACTAAATTTATCTTATCATATAACAATAGTATACTTTTAGAAACTTTATGAATTAAATATCACTACTTCCATAAATGAAGCTACTATATTTATAATATCGTTGTACTTATAATTTCATCCCTTATTGAGGAGTTGATCAAAAATTATTGCAAGAAATCAACGAAACAAGCTACCGTTGTTTAACTCATTGCTTTATTCCAGATGTAGCAAATGATTTGATTTTTAACTTAAGTGCAGTAGGGTTATCGGTTACCCTCTAGGCGTTAGGCGTTTTTTTTAGAGATAACAGAATTGAAGGAGCTAGATAAAGATGAAAAATATACTTATTATTAACGGTCATCAGAAGTATATTTCAGCAGAGGGGAATTTGAACCAAACATTGATGAACAAAATGGTCAGTTTTTTAAGTGAAAAGAAGAACAATGTAAAAACAACAATAATTCAAAACGGATATAAAATCGAAGAAGAACAACAAAAATTTTTATGGGCTGATATTATCATTTACCAAACACCTATCTATTGGTTCAGCGTCCCTGGCTTATTGAAGACGTATATGGATGAAGTATTTACTTATGGTTTATTTTTTAGGGGTGCTGATCAGTATGGAAAAGGCGGGTTGTTAACTGAAAAGAAATATATGTTTTCGACTACCTGGAATGCTCATGAAAAAGCATTTAACGATCCAAGTCAATTTTTTGAAGGGAGCAGCCTAGAAGATGCATTAATTCATTTACATCGAATACAGAAATTTCTCGGAATGAAACCTTTAAAGAGTTTCTCTTGTTATGATGTAGTCAAAAATCCGAAAGTTGAAAAGTTTGTATCCGAACTTGATTTACACCTACAAGAGATATTGAATTTTTAATCTATTAAGTTAACGTATAAGGAGAGAAAAACATGTTAAAAGATAAAAAAATTGTAATTATCGGCGGAAGCTCAGGAATTGGTTTGGAATTAGCTAAACAGCTAATAGCTCAAGGGGCAGAAGTAATCATTGCCAGCCGTTCCGAAGATAAATTACAGAATGCAAAAGAGCAACTAGGAGTTAGAGCAACGGCTTATATTCTAGATACAACGCAAGAACAGCAAGTACAATCTTTCTTTGAAAAGATTGGCCAGTTCGATCATCTTGTAGTAAGCGCTGCAGAAACATCCGGCGGGTTATTCCTCCAAACGGATACAGCTCAAGCCCGGAAACTGTTTGAAAACAAATTCTGGGGACAATATTATGCAGCGAAATACGGTGCATCAAAAATTTTACCAAACGGTTCAATCATTTTATTCTCAGGGGTTGTAGCCTACAAGTCTATGGTTGGCTCAGCAATTCTAGGTGCAGTCAATGCGGCTATTTCGAATCTAGGCCAGACTTTGGCTTTAGAACTTGCTCCTATCCGAGTAAACATCGTTTCACCTGGTATAATTGATACACCTTCCCGTAGCAAAATGCCAGAAGAAGCACGTAATAACTTCTATAATTCAGTTGAAAACAAACTCCCTGTGAAACGAATAGGAAGAGCTGAAGATGTTGCACAAAGCGTACTATACTTGCTACAAAATAGTTTCGTGACTGGAACCGTTCTTCATGTAGAAGGCGGTCACATTTTAACTTAAGACATGCACAAGGTTTTATTCGATTTTTAGCTCCTGATTAAATTCATTATAAAGAGCAAAACATTTTAAAAAAAGGCATCTCTGATAGAAAGATAATTAACGAACTATTTTGCGATAAACAATCCTAAACATTCGTATTGAAGTGGTGAAAATGCTATTCGCCCATCAGTTGAACACATCATAGATTAAATAAAACACGAATATTATATTTAAAAGTTATCTTTCACAAATGTTTGTAGAATAAACTTTATTTATTATCAAAGGACAGTAAAAACAACAATCAATGGAAAAAACGCCATTTTTAATTGACAAATAATCCATATATGCCATGATTACTTCGATCTAATATAAACAAGGGAACCCCTCCAAGTTAAAGACAAATTTTCTAAACGTTAATTTGTCTTTAACTTGGGGTTTTTTCGTGTAATTTTAAGGAAAGAGGGATTTATTATGAATAACACGATCACAGAAAAAAGCACTTTGGAAGAAGCTTATCTAGATCAAGAACTGGTTAGTGTATGGTCACAAAATTCGAAGAACGTTTATCGAAGAAATATTAATAAGATTTCAGAATATATGAAGGGCCTAGGATTACGGATCTAATGCTTTACGATTTGTGTGATTATCTAAAATAGAAGACCGTCAATTACATTAATGGGTTAGTTAACAATTTTCGAATATTATTGAAATTTCTCTCTCTGGTATTATTCCCTATAAATAGACAATGAATATGTAGCTATATATTTCAGTCAACTGAAAAATAACAGGTTAGAAAGAAAACTTTCTAGAGTTGAAATTGTAATGTATGTGATTACAGGAATGGCAACTTTACTGTGCTAAGTCCAACATCCTCGGTAAGTAAATATTCGACTTTAGGTGGAACATTGTGACCTTAAGAAGAACTACATTATCTCCTTCCTTTACGATATGGGTACTTTTTTGTTTCTAAAGCACTTTAAAGTACGTACTTTTCATCGTGTTAAATATATTTCATAATGACACTTGTAAGACGGAAATGAGTAATAAGGTATTTTATCGTGTGTACTTTTTTCTTGTTAAACGATTTATCATGTCGGGTGATGAAATATCATTCAGCATTGATTTTTATATCTATTCACACTATTCAATCCAATTCTTACTATAAATTTTTAGGAGGATTCTTTAAATGAGAGATATACTGAAAGGAAAACTAGGTTTTGGTACTGCGCCGCTTGGTAATATGTACCGTAATATCCCGGAAGAAGAAGCTATAGCAACTGTAGATGCGGCATGGGAGAGTGGTATTCGTTACTTTGACACAGCTCCACTTTATGGCTCTGGCTTAGCGGAGATTCGTCTTGGTGAAGCATTATCGAAAAGAAATCGTGATGAGTACGTTTTAAGTACAAAGGTAGGTCGAATTATTTCAGATGAATTGGAAGATCCATCTGCACGTGATTTAGGTGAAAAAGGTGGGCTTTTTGAATTCGGCCGTAAGAATAAAATTATCAATGATTATAGTGCTGATGCAACTCTTCGTTCTATCGAGGATAGCTTGAAACGTTTACAAACAGATCGTCTAGACTTTGTTTTTATTCATGATTTAGCGCAAGACTTTTATGGCGATGAATGGATTGCTCAATTTGAAACTGCTCGAACAGGGGCATTTCGTGTTCTCACACGTTTACGTGATGAAGGAGTCATTAAAGGGTGGGGACTTGGAGTAAACCGAGTAGAGTCAATTGAACTCATGCTTGACCTGGAGGAAGCAAAGCCTAATGTATCCTTGCTTGCTGGTCGTTACACTTTATTAGATCATGAAAGTGCGCTACAACGAGTAATGCCTACAGCTAAAAAAAATAACATGGACATTGTCGTTGGTGGCCCATATAGTTCAGGTGTTCTTGCGGGAGGTACTCACTTCGAATATCAAAAAGCGTCACCAGAAATTATGGCAAAAGTGGAGAAAATCAAACATATTGCAGATCGTCATCAAATTAGCATCAAGGCGGCAGCTTTACAATTTTCATTGGCGAACCCAGCAGTTGCTGCTGTCATTCCTGGTGCAAGTAAACCAGAGCGAATTGCAGAAGACAAAGTTGCATTGAACACGGTAATTCCGGCAGCATTCTGGGAAGAAATGCGTGTACAAAAACTAGTAGCACCTAATGCACCACTTCCAATCGATTTTAAATAAAAAGAGTAATGAAAAGGCAAATACACATCTATTAAAACTTGAGCTTCACCTGAACAGGCCAGGAGACTCCCTTCAGAACTGGTAACTTTATATACCAAGCAGTGAGGTAAGTGAGGGTGGACGCGTGCATCATTTAGCTAATTCTGATCGTGATACGATTGTAGAGCGTTTATTAGCATTTAACAATAAGGAGCCTACACTTATTCAATTATGAAGGTACCGTTTCTGGTTACATGGCTACTCACACTAATTACTAAATCTCGGATATATTGAATTTTATATCTAAAGATGCTTCAGCAGCCAAGAGCTTTTTCAAAAAAGCCTTGGCTGTTCGTCTTAGTGCGTACTGTATTGATATTAAGATTGATCTGATATCGGTAGGTAACAAACTTAGTTCGTACACCGTGGGGGTACTGTTACTTGTAAGCATTATAATGGAGGATTATTCTCAGTGTTGATTCGGGTGATCAATGAATTGATTTTAATAAACGATGGAATCCATGTCTTATAGAAACATAAACTTACTTTCATTTCAATCATAATTAGCTAATTCTAAATAGATTGATTATCAAGGTAGTTTTTTTAAATTTATTAGTAGGAGATGTTTAAATGGTTGAAGAATTTTTTTATAAAAATATACTAAAAAATCTCTTTTCAGACCCTGTTCAAATTACACTTTGGAATGGAGAGACCTTACAATATGGTGAAGGAAAACCTCTATTTCATGTAACATTCCATAAGCCTCTATCAAAAAAAGAGATTGCAAAGGACCCTTCTATCGCATTCGGTGAAGCATATATGAATGGAGATCTTGAAATACAAGGAGACCTTGAAAAAGCAATTCAATCTATTTATAAAAAGCAGGATAGTTTTTTAGGTAATAGTAAATTGCAATATTTCAAAAGTAAATGGAATTTCTCAAAACAAAAAAATAAAGAAGATATTGCTCACCATTATGATATCGGGAACGATTTCTATAAACTGTGGCTAGATGAAACAATGACATACTCTTGTGCATATTTTCTAAGCGATAATAGTTCTCTAAAAAAAGCTCAACATAATAAAGTAAAGCATATTTTAAAGAAGTTAAATCTTCAGAAAGGTGATACTTTATTGGACATTGGTTGCGGATGGGGTGAACTAATCACGGCTGCTGCAAAGCAATATGGCGTTAAAGCAATGGGCGTAACTTTAAGTGAGGAGCAATATACAAAGACTTCTGAGCGAATTAAGCAAGAGGGGCTTACTGAGTTGGTTGAAGTATCTTTACTTGATTATCGTGATATTCAATATCGTAAGTTTGATAAAATTGTTAGCGTAGGCATGATTGAACATGTAGGAAAAGATCACATCACGGAATACTTCGAAACAGTTAATAATTTATTAAATAACGGCGGGGTATCACTGCTTCATTGTATTACTTCTCCAACGAATGGTGCTACCAATGGCTGGATTGAAAAATATATATTCCCTGGTGGGTATGTTCCCGCTGTCAACGAATTAATCACCAATATGACAAACCAACAATTTTATATTGTTGATGTGGAAAGCTTACGCAGACATTACGGTAAAACCCTCCAACATTGGGCTCAAAATTTTGAAAATGCATTAGAGGAAATTCGTCAGACTAAAGATGAGAGATTCATTCGTATGTGGCGCTTATATTTAAATGCCTGTGCAGCTTCATTCTTTACGGGTAATATTGATTTACATCAATTTGTATTTACAAAAGGCATTAATGATTCAATTCCTATGACGCGTTCTTATATGTATGAATAAGAGGATAATATGTCCTTAACAAGGAGAGGGAAAATAATGAACGAAATTATAATCACTGCAGTTTTAAAAGCTAAATCAGGGAAAGGTGAACTGCTAAAAAAAGAGTTACTAAATTTAGTTGAAGCATCTCGAGCCGAAGATGGCTGTATTCAATATACTCTTCATGAATCTGTTGAAAATAGAGATACATTTGTTTTTTATGAAAGATGGAAAGATGAAGAGGCGCTTACTTTTCATATTAATACTGAGCATTATAAATATTGTGGTCAGCAAACAGAGCCGCTACTGGAAAAACAAGAGATTCACCGTTTACAAATATTAAACTCTTAATCGAGAACTTCTTTTGCACCGTTCAATATACTGAATGGTGCTTCTTTAATCGTGAGTGAACTAAGGTGGATAAATTTGGTATATTCTTAAAGAAGCTTTATAGTATGCCAGAAGCGGAACTAAGTAAAACCTGTAGTGTTAATAAGTATGTTACACATGAACATCCATTAAATATAAAAAAATGAACAATTCATCTACGAGTGGTGCGTACCTGTGCAAAAGTAGCATCGGGTCAAATTGGAGATGTACGTTTGACACTATAACATTCAAAAAGGCTTAAGTCCAAAACCCTAACATTGATAACAAAAAAATACTTGTCTTTTAATAAATAATCTGTGATTAGCTATTTGTTTTATCATCCGTTTTTATGGTGATCTTGCATTTATTTTAATTGCCAATGTTATTAATTATGTTTATATATTGTGAAAAGTCTAATGATAAAGATGAATCTGCAGAATTAAACGGGGCTCAATTGCTGATGAAATACGAATGGAGAAATTAGGAATTACGTTATCTAATTTGCTACAGCTATGATGAAAGGTTTTCAAAAATAAAAGGGGCTCGTTTTAAAAATAGAAAGTACTTTTTAATTTGAGCTGTTAGAGCAATCGAGATGGGTAATGGTATCTGTTACTAAATTTCGATGCGTCTCATGGCTTTTTATTTGTTGCTACAGCTAGGTAAATAAAAAGCAGAATTTGTAAAATTTTATCGCACAAAGGTATTTTTCGAACTTTTTATTGAAAAACGCTTTTGAATATTCGTGTTTAATCAATGAAAGTGCTATTTGTCCATCAGCTGGATGCTTCGAAAATCTAATAAAACACGAACATTAAGAAGAGCTGTAAATCGTATAAATAATTCATCCCAATCAATAATTCCTATCCCATTAGAGATATTTAATGAATTATTTCCTTTGTTCAATTTTATACATTAAATTGATAACACGCTGAAGTATGAACTCTCTCTCAGCAAGAGCTTCGTTGGCTATTAGAAGGATTATCGATTCAGCAGCCAAAGGCAATTGTGAAATCTGCAAAAGGTGTCTTTAAACCGGTCTATTATTAGTGGTACCATTATCCATATATGAAACTGAACGGAAATGTGGTAATCGATTTGACGAGTGTTAGAAGAGGTGGAGTCAGATTTATGAGGATACAACGATAAGGACAAACACACCCAAACCACGCTTTTTGGTGCATTTTTACTTCAACCTACGTGGCAGAATAATGAAAAATCAGTTAATATTAAAAATAAACATTTTTGTAAAGAAAAGGGGAGGAATTTATGTTTTCTAATGAAGAAAGAGAGTCTATTTATAAAGTTATTTATAATAGGAGAGATATTCGAAGTTTTTTATCAACTCCTATCCCTGAAAACATTATACATAGAATATTAAATGCAGCTCATCATGCACCTTCAGTAGGATTTATGCAACCTTGGAACTTTATTTTGATTTCCACTGACGAAATTAAAGAAAAATTGGCTTGGGCAGCAGAAAAAGAAAGCCGAGCATTAGCTATTCATTATGATGGGGAGAAAAAAATGAAATTCCTTGATTTAAAAATTGAGGGTTTAAAAGAAGCTCCTATAACTATTTGTGTTACATGTGACCCTACAAGAGGAGGTTCCCATGTATTAGGACGAAATTCAATTCCTGAAACAGATATTTTATCAACAGCCTGTGCTATTCAAAATATGTGGTTAGCAGCTTGTGCTGAAGGACTTGCGATGGGGTGGGTAAGTTTTTATAAAAAGAATGATATTAGAGACATTTTAGAAATACCACCACACATTGATCCCATTGCTCTTATATCAATCGGTTACACTGAAAATTACCCAGAAAAGCCCATTTTAGAGTTAGCTAATTGGGAAAAAAGACGTTCTTTAGAACATCTTATTTTCGAAAATAAATGGGGACAAAACTAGAGACTTATTAATCTATCAGGGGGCGTTAATTGAATAATGTTGAATTGCATAGGTAACTCTTTTTAGCGACGCACGAGCAGTAACTCCTAGCGAATCTGAGCACACAGAAGAACAAAGCATGTCAACTGTTACGTATACAGTTGTTCGTAAACTACATAAAAAACGAAATGATTCGTTTCGTGATGGAATGGAAATCGAAGAAATTCATCATCATCTTGAAAACATACAATGTGACTGTTGCCTTGGTCAAATGACTGAAGCTGGTATAACGATTGCGCGTGAAGAAGCAAAATTCATTCCGGCAATAATGATGTGTATCCAGCATATTGAACATGCCTACGAGTGCAAGCACTGTAAAAAGGACGCCACATAAAAAGCACAAATGAAACGTGGAAAAGCCCCACAAGATGCCATTCAGCGAAGTATTGCAGGACCAACTGTATCGCCTAGAACGTCAATTTAAGCATCTTCCACCAGGTAAACACCGAAAATCACGGCAAAAATATTCAAAGCCAATTGTAGAAAAATTATTGAAATGGGTGGATGGATCACCTTCTTTTGAAAAAATGCATTAGCAATTTAGTGACTACAAAAATAAATTCGTATGTCTTTTCAAAAATATATGAACCTAGCGTTAAAATACAGTAAAAAATTGCAGGCCATCCAAAACAGTTTTGGGGTTCAGTACAACTTTGTTCAAAATGAGATTAATTTTTAGCATTAAAATCAATTAAAGTATAGCTTTTTTGATCTATTTTTTTATTAAACTAACAAAAATACTTGCAACGCCCATCGTAGTACTGTACAGTACTAATTATGACGAGAGGAAAATTAATGAATCAAAAACGTGTAATTGAAGTAGCTGCAACATTATTTTTAGAAAAAGGATTTGCTTATACAAGCATGGATGAATTAGTTCGTGTAAGCAAAGTTTCAAAGTCTAATGTGTATTATCACTTCTCTAACAAGGAAGAATTGTTGGAAGGGGTCGTTGATTATTGGATTGAAATGTATCAATCTGCAATTGATGGCTTACTATCTCAAAACCAATTATTAGTTGAAGATCGTATCCAACTGTTTTTAAAGCAATTATCACAAGGAGTTCAGTCGAGAGAATATAAGGGGAGCTGTCCATTTATTACGCTTTATATTCAAAGCCCTACAAATGCCACAAAAGTAAAAGAAAAAATAGGTCTTTTTTTTGCAGGATTACAAACGAAAGTTTCTTTATTACTTAAACAAGGGGTAGAGAATGGTGAATTTAGAAAGACAATTAATATTGACGAGGTTGCATCTCTTTTTATTACAAATCTTGAAGGAGCGCTATTTATTTCAGAAACACTGAAGGATGCAACTGTAATCATGAAAACAGCAGATCATTTTTTAAACTTGCTTCGATAAAAGAAGCATTTTTTTTACATCAAATTAGTACTAAACAGTACTAAAAGGAGGATTTATATGAGAACAGTATTTTTAACTGGTGGAACAGGTTTTATTGGAAAGCAATTAGTGAAGGAATTAGCCAAAGAGAATGTTACAATTCTTCTATTAGTGAGATCGAAAAGTAAAGCAACACGCATTTATCAAGAAAGAGGTATCTTAAAAGAGGCAGTTATGCACTTTATTGAAGGTGATTTGACGAAAATAGACTTAGGTCTAAGTGCTGAAGATAAGGAGTGGGTATTGAAAACGGATGTGATTATTCACGCAGGAGGCCCCATGGATATTCAAGCGACAAGCAAAGAGGCAGCTTCCGTATTTTTGAATGGTGCCCAACATATTAGTGAAATCGCTAAAAATATTCATCAATTGAAGGGATTGCAACAATTTATTCATGTTGTAGGCTATATGAGTCCCTTTGATGATAAAAATAGCAAGATTGCGATAGATGTGTTTAAAGAAGGAAATAATTTTTTGAAAATAAAAAATCCATATGAGAGAACAAAGTTTTTAGCAGATCTTTATATCCGTCAGCAGGCATCAACAGTAGGTTATCCGCTTTCAGTAATTAATCCACCAACTGTAGTTGGTAGTAGTAAAACAGGGAGTACGGAGCAAACAGGAGGCTTAGGCTTGCTTGTGATGAGTATGCGAAAAGGTCTCATGCCAGTGATTCCTGGAGGAAAGGAATATAGATTACCACTTATTGCAAACGATGAACTAGCAAAGTTTATTGTGCAGGTTTTCAGATTGGAGCAACCAACTATACAAACATATACACTTGTTGAAGATAAACAACATGATCAGAATATTTCAGAATTATTAGATGCTATGTCAGAAAGTATGAATATGACTGCACCTAAAATATCTGCCCCATTGCCATTTATGAAAGTACTTATGAATAGTGGCGTAAGCAAAATAACCCAAATTCCTGCTGATGGGCTAAACTTTATTACAAATCGAACTTTTTCAAATGGTTCAGCGAAAAAGATTATGGGAGAAGATTGGTTTAAGGAGACAAATGTAATGAAATTTTTCCCAGCCGTAATAGCTGATCTGGATTATCGCATGATGTATCAAAATTGCCAGCACAGTCATTTATTTAAACGAACATTATGTAATAATACTACCATTTACCAAACTCAAGGAGAGGGTAAACCGTTTATTTTATTACATGGTTTATTAAGTGATGGAGAGGATTTATTTCCTTTAGGGAAAGAGCTTCATGAAAAAACGGGTCGACCTGTATGGATCATGGACCTTCCAGGTTTGGGACGTTCTCCTTTTAAACGAGAGAAAAATCTTTTAAATATCTATTTGAATGTATTGAAAAAGTTATTGGAGAAAGCTACTAATGGTGCCCATCTAATTGGCCATTCATTTGGTGCGTATATTCTTTTGGAAGCATTAGTACAAAAGCACATAGATAAGAAGTATACAATTACTTTACTTCAGCCACCTGTTGCTAAAAAAAATGCTAAATCGATAACTGTTCCTCAATTTATGAACAAATGGACATTGAAATTGGCAACTACTAATTTGATAGAGCGTTATTTATTAAGTAATGGTTTATTTGAAAGTACAGAGAGCATCCCTGAACATTATATTGAAAAAATAAGTAAAAGTTTTACTTCTCCTAGAATTTTAAATACTACGGTTCAGCTTAACAGTTTACTATTGAAAAACGTTCAAGGTGATTTCAATGAAGTAACAAAGTATAATCTTCGCATTATTTGGGGGGAATATGACAGAGGCTATTCTGATCCTTCGCATCTTGGTAAGGTTGATTTTGTTCCATATGGTCATCATTTTCCTCTTAACCATCCGAGTGAAACGGCTAATTTGGTAATAAAAAATAGTAGTACTAGCAGATGAGATTGTGGGATAAATAAAAAGTGGGTATGAACAAAGTATTGCTTTTTATGCATGGTATGTAATTAAATGGACTGTGGGGATTGAATAAATTTGTATAGCAAATAAAATATAAGATAATCAGTTATGAAAGATACAGAGAGGTTGTTTTGATGGAAAGTGATCTTCAAGTTATTCGCTGTTAGAAAAAATGGACGCTTATAAGTACTCTTATCAAGTGAAATGGCAATAAGCCAATTATAAATAGGGCTACCTTATTTTTATTGAACTTTCTTTAATAAAAATAAGGTAGCCCTTTTCTTATGTGACTATAAGGTTGCATTCCCGCAATACGTTAAGTGAAAATAAACAAGTTTGTGAAAGAATACACTTATTATTTGGGAATATCGAAACGGTGTTGAGGGAGGTTAGTTGAAGAAGCTTTATTAGTTTTTGTTTATGTAATTAAAAGGATAACAGAGGTTGGATGTAGAAATAGTTAACAGGTTATAAAATAAGGAGGTTCATAATGAACAAATTCAGTTTGTTTGGGAAGTTTACAATACAAGAGGGCGAACGTGACACAATGGTAGATATTTTGTTGGAAGCAGCAGAATCAATGGAGAATCTTGAAGAATGCGAGATATATCTCGTAAATGTTTCTGAAAATGAACCAAATTGTGTTTATGTTTATGAGGTGTGGAGTAATGAAAATGCCCATAAAGCTTCTCTAACACTTGAATCTACACAAACATTAATAAAGCGTGCAAAACCAATCATTACTGGAATGGAGAGAATAAGCACCCTAAAAACAAGGGGTGGTAAGTGCACTTTATCGAATTTTTATTAAGCTAAACGAAAGCAAGAAATGAAGATCGACTTCAACTCTTTGTTCAATTAATGACTTTTTTGGCCTCTTTACAGTTATGAAAATATCAAGGTAACTAATGTAAATGGTTACAGGAAGAATTAATTTAATGAGTTATAAAAATACTTTTATTAAAATTCAAAGGATTCGGGAGTTAATTCGGCTATTACACCACTCCCTAATAAAGTTTTATAAAATCATCTCTTCAGATATCCTTTGAGATGATTTTTTTATTGGACATTTATGTTAAAACTGATGTTTATCTTGTGAATAATTTCTTCCAATCCTTCCACCGTATGGTCCACTTTATCAAACAAACTTAACAATTGACCAAATGATTGCTATTCAACGCTATCATAAAATTGGCGTCAAGAATTTAAATAAATGGAGATTACCGGTGAAGGGAGAATAATTGGGGATTTGTGGTATTATATAGTAAGCGAAGAAACAGAATAAAATTTTCCAACGAGCTTCGCAAACAATTGAAATTACCAATAGGGGGTCCTGCCGACAAAATTTAGAAGGATAAATCAGTTCCTACTTTTATAGAATAGGCTGAAATGGTATTTACTTAGGTTATAGTAACAGCTAGGTTTTAATAGCTGAGAATTAAAAGGAGAGATTTCATTATTTATGTTTAAAAATTTTTTTGGAAAGTGCTTAGTAACTTTTTTTATTTTACTTTTACTTATTCCTGTTTTTACAAATCAAAAGGCTACAGCTAATTCACTACCTCAAAATGAAATGCGGGCAGCCTGGATTGCAACAGTAACTAATATTGATATGAAGGCAGGTATGAGTAAAACCCAATATACTCAATGGGTTCAAAGTACCTTAGACAAATTAAAAGCTGATAACTTTAATACAGTTATTTTTCAAGTTAAGCCATTAAATGATGCACTGTACCCGTCTAAGCTTGCTCCATGGTCATCGTATATAACAGGCAAGACACAAGGGACCAATCCAAGTTTTGATCCATTGCAAATAATGCTGGACGAAGCACATAAGCGAGGATTAGAACTTCATGCTTGGGTAAACCCATATAGGGTCACTATGCCTTCGCAATCTTTGTCTAATCTTGCTGCCGATAATGTAGCCCGTAAAAATTCCAATTGGGTAGTGAAATACGGTAAACAATACTACTTAGATCCTGGTTTGCCGGAAGTTCAAAATTACTTATTATCAACCATAGAAGAATTAGTAAGCAACTATGATATCGACGCTGTACATATGGATGATTACTTCTATCCTTATAAAATAAAAGGAGAGACTTTTCAAGATCAACAAACTTTTAAAAAATATGGTGGCTCATTCAAAAATATTGAAGACTGGCGCAGAAATAATGTTAATCAATTAGTAAAAAAGGTTTATGCAAGCATTAAGGCAATTAAACCTCATGTTCAATATGGAATATCTCCGTTTGGAATTTGGCGAAACAAAGGGAAAGATTCTACTGGTAGTAACACGAATGGAATGAGTAACTACGATGATCTTTATGCTGATACAAGACAGTGGATTAAAGATGGAAGTATCGATTATATTGCGCCTCAAATCTATTGGTCCAGAAATCATAAAGCAGCAAATTACTCTGTTTTATTAGATTGGTGGGGAAGAGAAGTTCAAACATACGCAAAAGTCCACCCTATTAATCTATATATTGGCATGGCCAATCATAAAGTTGGAAATGATTCTGATACTGCATGGAATAATAAGACGGAACTTTTCAGCCAAGTAATCGCCAACAGAGCAAATAAAAATGCTCAAGGGCAAATGCATTTTTCTCTAAGAAGTATTAACAATAACGCTCTTGGATATGCTTCTTATCTAAATCAGCAACTATACAATTATAAAGCTTTAACACCTACAATTTCTTGGAAAGGCTCTGCAATACCTTTATGTCCAACTGATGTTAAATTGAGTAAAGAGTCTTTCGGCATGAAGCTTACTATTACAGATGAAAATAGTACTCAACCAAGGAAATATGTAATATACCGATTTGATGGAACAAAAGAAGGATCATATGAAGACGTTAAAAATATAGTAGACGTGGTTTATAACACACAAGGTAATACTGTTTATGTAGATACTATTGCAAATAATAGTAAAGTATACACATATGGTATAAAGTCTATATCTGCTACAGGTGTGGAAAGTAAAACTGCTTTTGTTCTAAAAGACGGAAATCCTTACCAGTAGCAAAAGAGCCAACACCTGAAGGGCCAGAGCAACCAGAAAAACCTGTAGATTCAAAGCCTGTTGGTAGAAAATAATCGATCTTTTTTATAAAAAACAATCTTAAATTTGAGGGATAAGAATCCATTTTGATCAATCTTTTTACAAAATGGATTCTTTTTATTTATCGTAAAATGCTGGCTTGGTGAAGATTTTTTGAACAAACTTTATTTTAAAGCAACATTTTAATGAATTTTTATTAAAAGACTACACTTAATTTTATATGAGTGTCTGCAAGTTCTAGTCCATATACAGATGTTGTACGTGGACAAGAACTTCTAGACACTCAAAGTGCTAGATAAGGTCGCCGTTTACAAATGGCCTTTATTGACTTCAGGATGAGTTTGGAACGGTTTCTGTAACCTTATTCCCGCAAGTTTTTCATCTTGTTCAAGAGCTTTTACTAGAAGATGAATTGCTTTACATTGAGAGAACGCTTGAAAAGCGCTTTGGTAGACCTCAAGTGAAAATAAAATATGCACAAACGACGAAAAGAATATGAAATTGAAGGGAGTTTTAGAAACTGCATAAATTTTTATGCAGTTTTTTCTTTACTTTCAAATAATTATTTTGTAAGATAAAGCCAACTTCAAAAGTGGCCAGACCACTTTTGAATTCATTCAGTAAGAGACGCCATCATCTGAAGGTGGTGGATTTTGTTTCTTTTTAGTAGGTATCCAAACACCTATTGAATGAAGATACTGAATGAAGATAAAGCCTTTGGATGCATTGTTTATCTGCGCGAAAGGAAAGCGACAGCAATAATTATTCCAAGGCGAATAGATTGACCGAGGAGTTGATCGTATGGATAAAAAAACCGAACAAAAGAAAGTGTTTTTAGATATCGTCCAACAATTACGACAACTTATTAAAATAGAAAAAATACAGGCTGGTGAAAAGCTACCTTCCGAAAGAGTCCTTTCAGAACGTCTAGGTGTCGGGCGATCCTCTGTGAGAGAGGCATTGCGAAGTTTAGAGTTATTAGGTCTTATTGAAACGAGACATGGGGAAGGTACGTTTCTAGCTTCTACAAAAGCATCAGCTCGTAGAAATATTGTCGATGTTTTTATTAGAAGATGAAAAATCAAAAAGGATGTCGAATTAACGCGACAAATTCATGAAAAGGAAGCCATTCGCGTTATAAGTTGTACAGAGACTCTGCGAACACTACCAGTGTGGGGCAGTTTTTTTGTAAAGCTAGAGATAGAAAGTACGATTAAATTTCGGGATGTTTTACGAGAAATAATCATCACGTCAGGAAATCGTCTTTCACTAAAAGTCTGGTTTCAGTTAGCAGTTTATGCCGGTGACCGTTTAAATCGAAACTCAACAGAAGAAGAAAAATTAATCATTCAAACTATGTTGAAATCGATGCAGCTTGGCTATGAAAAAGAAGCATTAAAAGCTTACGAACAGTGGATGAATGCTGAACAAGGCATTTAGACAACAAAGGGGGAGTAAAACATGGTAATACGTAGCTTATTTAGTAAAAAGAAAGGGGACGGACAGGAAAAGGGATTTCCAGAAGGACTTATGACAAAATGTCCAGAATGCCGTCACATTCAGTTAACAAAGGAATTAGAAAAAAATCATAAAGTGTGTACAAAATGCGACCATCATTTCAAAATGACTGCACAGGAGCGCGTAGCATATCTCTTAGATGAAGGTTCATTTGTTTCAATGGATGATCATTTACAAACAAGTAATCCACTTAATTTCCCTGATTATGTAGAAAAAATTTCAGTGGCTAAACAACAAACGGGATTAAGCGAAGCTGTACTGACTGGGTTAGGTACTCTTGATGGAGAAGAAATTGTTGTAGCCATTATGGATTCTCATTTCCGTATGGGCTCAATGGGCTCCGTTGTAGGAGAAAAAATCACACGTGCCGTTGAAAAAGCTATTGAATTACGTGTACCGGTTATTATTTTTACTGCTAGTGGTGGAGCGCGCATGCAAGAAGGTATTCTATCATTAATGCAAATGGTAAAAACGAGTGTGGCATTAAAACGTCATAGTGAAGAAGGACTATTATTTATTTCGATCATGACGCATCCTACATACGGTGGCGTTTCAGCAAGCTTTGCCTCTGTTGGAGATATTAATATTGCTGAACCACAAGCATTGATTGGCTTTGCTGGTCGCCGTGTCATTGAAGAAACATTAAGAGAAAAATTACCAAATAATTTCCAAAAGTCAGAGTTTTTACTAGAGCATGGTCAGCTTGATGCAGTTTTCCATCGGAAGGATTTACGAAATCAAGTAGTAATGCTTGTAAAAATGCATACAAAAGGCGGTGTGCAACATGTCTAAAAATTTACCTTTTGAAGAACCAGTAGTACAATTACGAGAAAAAATTGATGAATTAAAAACGATTGCTACAGAGGCAGATGTAGATATGACAAGCGAAATCGAAAAGCTTGAAACACGTCTAACACAGCTAGAACAATCTATTTATGCCAATATGAAGCCATGGGATCGTGTACAGGTTGCTAGACATCCAGAACGACCAACTACTTTACAATATATAGAAGCTATGTGTGAAAACTTTATTGAGTTACATGGAGATCGTACATTTGGTGATGATGCAGCTATTCTTGGAGGAATTGCTCTCTTTGAAGGACAGCCCGTAACAATTGTTGGACATCAACGCGGAAAATCAACTAAAGAAAATATTCGACGAAATTTTGGTATGCCACACCCTGAAGGATATCGTAAGGCATTACGCTTAATGAAGCAAGCTGAGAAATTTAAGCGCCCAATTATTTGTTTTATTGATACAAAAGGAGCCTATCCGGGTAAGGCAGCTGAGGAACGCGGCCCAAGTGAAGCCATTGCTAGAACTCTCTCTGAAATGGCGATTCTAACAGTACCAGTTATTAGTATTGTTATTGGGGAAGGCGGAAGTGGGGGTGCCATTGCATTAGGGGTAGCTAATCGCGTCTTTATGTTAAAGAACTCAACGTATTCGGTTATCTCGCCTGAAGGGGCTGCATCGATCTTATGGCGAGATGGTAGCCTAGGGAAGCAAGCTGCAGAAGCAATGCGTATAACAGCACCTGACTTAAAAGAGCTCGACGTTATTGATGGAATAATCCCTGAAATAACTGGTGGAGCACAACGCAATGTTGCGAAGCAAGCATCTTATATAAAAGAATGTATAAGCGTCACACTAAAAGCATTGAATTCTCTAAATGGCGAACAATTAATTGAAGATCGCTATGAGAAATTCAGAAAGATTGGACAATATACAGAAGTTTAAATTCATTTTTAGGTTTTTGGACATGTGAATTTGTTCGTAAAGAGATAAAAATTGTTTCTTAAATAAATTAATATCCTAATGATGGAAGAAAAAAGAGTTGTAGTTTGTAAAAAGATTGATCATTTATAATAAAGTTCGATTATTTGTAATATAGTTTGATAAAAATAACTTCGCATTTAAATAAAACCCACGTATTTTGATCAAACTTTTTTCAAAATGCGTGGGTTTCTTCTATTATAAAATCAACATTTGCAACAAACCTTTAATCAAACTTTATTCCAAACCAACAGTCGGAATGACTAACTGTGTAAACTTTGTGTCACGTTTTTTTCGAAATTACGTATAAATTCCGAAAGTGCGTACTTTGTGTCCTTTTACAGGGTAGTTGAAGTATCCAAGCCCTCCTCCCGCAAAATAATTTTAGTTTACATAATATAAATTATAGGAAGTTACGTATCAATGAAAAGTATACTAATAACAGTGAGACAAAACGTATATAAATGGACGTAAATAGCTTAATTTTATTTCAATAATAAAATAATTTTAGACTTTGATGATTTCTTGATTACTTAAATAAAAATTGTTAATCTTGTCACTCATATAGTTAAATTAAAAAGAATCCATTTTACATGCTTTTATTAAAACGGATTCTTCCCAAATAAATTTACATCTGAAATACGACTCACTTCTAGCATAAATCAATCTTGCATGTCCATTGATCACTCAAATATTTGTTATATTCCTCATTTATAAGTTTAAATTTCCATGTTTTTTAGAAAAAATCGTTATTTTCACGACATTTTACTTGAATCTGTTGGAATTCTATAATAGCCACAATATTCTTCATAACGATTGGTCTGAATAACAATATCGTTCACAACGACTTAATTTGATGACGAATTAACAGGAATTTGACTAGAATAAATAGTAAATCTCCTTCTAACTTTTGGTTCAATTTAAAGAGTCGGAACATTAAGAAAATACAAATGATATTATGGGGTGTTTTCTACTGTTTTCTCATTTGTAATTCCATCATTTTTAGCAGTTACATTCCTTGTAAACGAACTTACAATTAGACTTACTAAAATATTTACAGACAATGCAAGAAAACCAATGTTGATATCTTGGATGTAGGATGGCCAGCTTGGGAACAGCTTACTTAGATGAGCTCCTGTAGCTGCTTGCCAGCCTACGATCGAAACTCCTACAATAATCCCAGCAGACACACCTTGTACAGTTAATGGATTTTTCTTCATAAAGTTACTTACAACTGCTGGTACGAATTGAGTAACTAGACCATATCCCATTAAAAATAGTAATGTAATTGCTCCACCACCGCTAAAAGTAAAGTAAAGTAAAGTGCGATAAGTGCAATTACTGGGACTGAATAGCGAGCAATGATAGCAATTTGTTGATCGGTCGTTTGAGGACGAATAGGTTTTACAACATTTTTTGCAAATAGTGTTGCTGCAGACATCAAAATCAATGAGCCCGGAACAATCGCAGTTAGCAACCCTGCTGCTCCAATAAAGCCAACAATAACTGGATTAAATGTTTGCGTTGAGATTTTAAATAAGGCTAAATCAACAGCGCCTCCTTCTAATTCTGGAATTTGTAAAATTGCTGCTGCTCCAGTAAATAGAATAAATAATAAAAATAACGCATAGATAGGAAGCATAATTGCATTTTTTCTTAGGGCATTTCCACTTTTCGCTGAAAAAGTAGCAACAAATGTATGTGGCCACATATAAAACCCTAACGATGTTAACATGATTGTTGAAATGTACCATGAGGCACTAAAACCTGTGTCTGGAAGCGTTAAAAATCCTGGTTTAACAGCTTCAATTGCTTCCCACATTGGTTGTATACCGCCATAATAATGAATAGGTAAGTAGATACCAAGGAATAACACAACACCGAGAATAAGGAAATCTTTAATAACAGCTGTCCAAGCTGAACCATGAATTCCTGAAACCATAACATAAACAATCATTGCAATTGTGCCAATCCAAATTGTTAATTTCGGATCAATCGCTCCATAAGAAGCTTCAGAAACTATAATGCCAAGACCTTTTAATTGAATGACTAAATAAGGAATTAAAGCTGCTAACCCTACAATGGCTACAAGTGTGCCGAGAATTTTACTATTATATGCCTTTTCAAAAAAATCAGATTGTGATAGTAGACTATGTTTCTTTCCATAAGCCCATATTTTAGGTGTCAACCAGTAAGCAATGACATAGTTTAGCATTGCGATATTGAAAAATGCTGCACCACCTTTTCCGTACATCCAACCACTTACCCCTAAAAATGCATTAGTTGTATAAATTTCACCAGCCATTAATAAGAAGATGAAGATAGAACCAAATCCACGGCCTCCAACTGTCCATTGTTCTAGGCTCATATCTTTACCTCTACTTGCCATGATGCCTAAAAATAAAGCAATACCTAAGAAAATTGCGATGATTCCAACTGAAATTATCATATTATTCTGTCTCCTCTTTTGCAGTAGGATTTATACGATGAACGATAATCATTAAACCTGTTCCTAAAAAGATCCATAAAACCATCCAAAATAATAAAAGTGGAAGACCTAATATATATGGTTCGGCACTTTTAATAAAAGGGACTCCTAAAGGCATTCCAAAATATGCAATGAGCGAGAGTAAATAGCAGAGGCTTTTTTTTGTCATTTTTCTATCTCCTTTTTATTTATTAATTAATCGCTGAAACCCGTTATCAATAAATAGACTATTTATATCTCTTTTATCAGGAGTATAATTAACTTGTTTTTCAGAATCTAGAAAATCAATTGTATATTGTACAGTAGCAGCCACTCCTAGTTTTAATGCATCTTCATCTAAATCAAAGTAAACATTATGGTGTTCAGCCCCAATCCCTTCTTCGAGGTTTTGTATTCCAACAAATGCAAATACGCCTGGGAAGTATTTTTCATAAAACGCAAATGATTCCGATGCCATCCAAGCTGGGATAGAATGTAAAGCATCCGTACCAATTGCATGTTTCACTGCATCAATCGCAATTTGTGCACAATCTTCTTGATTGTAGACTATTAAGTCCGATTCTTTAGGCTCTGTAATAAATTCATAAGTGCAATTATGCAGGTCACAGACTTTTTCTAGAATTCTCTTAAATTCTTTTGCAGCATGGGCACCTTGGTAATAATCTAAATATCTGCTGTTCCTGAGAACTGTAAACTTTCAGGAATTATATTTGCTGCTGAACCTGAACTAATCGTTCCAATTGAATAGGTAATTGTTTTAAAAGGATCTAGATTATTCAATCTCATCGCTCTTAAATTGTTATAAAAATCGGTAAAACAGTCTAATGGAGCAACTGACAAATCTGGTCTTGAACCATGTCCACTTTTTCCTTTTATTAAGACATCAAAAACAAAAGAAGCTGCCATTCTTGGTCCTGGATCAACAGAGATTTTTCCAGTCGGAAGATCATTTTTTAAATGGATACCCCAAATTCCATCTCCTCCAATTTCGTGTAATCGTTTACAGAGATTATAAATCCCTCCGCCCATTTCTTCCCCCTGTTCAAAAGCGAGAAGCACTCTTCCTTTAATTTTGTCTTTGTGTAGTGTCAAGATTTTGGCGACACCCAAAAGCATCGCTGTATGTCCATCATGCCCACAAGTATGAGCAGCTTGATCAGACTCTGAAAATACTACTTTTTTCTTTTTTAAGTTATTTTCCTCTTCCTTCATCGGAAGTGCATCTAAGTCTGCCCTAAGAATTAATGTTTTTCCCGGTTGTTTCCCTTGAATATAACCAATAATTCCGCCATTAGGGACAATTTCATAATGAATGCCCCATTTAGTTAACTCATCTGTTACAACTCTCATTGTCCGTACTTCCTGTAATCCGATTTCAGGGTGTTTATGGAGATCTCTTCTAATCTCAATTACATAATCTTCTATTTCTTTTGCAGCTTTTAACGCATCGAGCTTAAATTCGATCGTTTTCATTATATATACTCCCTTTCTAATTGATTATTAGATTCGATATCTTGGAATTCTAAAGCGATTCTTGCAAGTGCTTCTTTTATAATTGGTCTCGGTGAAGGGATACAGATCCTTTGAAAGTCTTTACCTTCAATTCCAAACAAGTGACCATCTTCAAGTATGACATTGGCCTTTTTATAGATACGATCATGAATCTCTTGAGCTGACAGACCATAACCACTAAAGTCCATCCACAGCACGTAAGTTCCTTCAGGGATCTTAACTTTGACAGTAGGCATTTTTTCGGCTAAGAAATTTTTTACATACTTTATTGTGTCGTCGATATATTCTGTTATTTGCGCTAACCATTCCTCTCCTTCGTTATAGACAGCTATAAGTGCTGCAATTGTAAACGGTGATGGTAACTGCATTCCCATTGTGTCGCTAAAGATTTTTCTAATCTCACGGTTTGAAATAATAACATTTGTACAGTGCAGACCCGCAACATTAAATGTTTTGTTGATGGCTGTGCACGTGATGATATGATCCGTACTGTTTGCAACCTTTACAATGGGAATAAATTTTTGATTTTTTCTAATGAGATCTCCATGAATTTCATCAGCTACAATCAATACATTATTTTTCGCACAGATATCAGAAAGCGTTTTCAATTCCTCATATGTTAAAACTCTTCCAGTCGGATTGTGTGGACTGCAGAGAATGAACATTGTAGTATTTTCTTCTTTTGCTTTGGCTTCAAAATCCTCAAAATCAATTGTGTAATACCCTTCAGCGTCACATTTCAACGCATTATTTCGAACAACTCTTCCACTCCCTTCTATCGTAGCTGTGAACGGTGGATAAACAGGACGTTGAATAATGATACCTTCACCAGGTTTAGTTAAAGCTTTTATAGCTATATTCAAGGCATGTACTGTTCCAGGGCTATATACAATCTCTTCCCTTTCGATAATCCAATCATGTCTCTTTTTAAACCAATGCTGAATTGATTCAAAGTACTCATCTGGAAAAACAGAATATCCAAAAATACGATGATCAACCGTTTTATATAGCGCATCTAACAATGGTTGCGGTACGGGTAAATCCATATCTGCTGTAAATAGTGGAATGGTCTCATAGTCATATCTTTCTGTATAACCCATTGTTTTAATTAAATCTCCGCCATCCCACTTTAAGGAATAAGTATTTCTGCGATTAACTACTTCATCAAAATTATATTTCAATATTCCTCCCCCTTTTGTTGTGTCAACATTCTACTTAATCGCAATTTTCGACACGTTTAGATTAAATTTTTCTCAGTTTAACACCTTAACTGTAAAATCGTCAATATCGATTTCTGAATATTTCTAAAATTAATTAGATTCAAAATGAAAGTTAAATATAAATTTTCTATATGTTAAAATTAAATTAAGTTTGCTACCAATTGTGGGGAAGGTGATGCATTGTGGATAAAGAGAAGGTTTTTTATGAGCTAATGGAAACGATTTACGAGACATCTAGACTTATTAGTTCATATGAAAATATTCCAAGAAAATACGGGACAGAAGATGAATTGTATATGATAGAAGTTCATACACTCAACTTAATTGGAGATCAAGTAAAAACTACTACTTCTGAAATTGCAGAAATTAAAAATTGCACAAAAAGTGCTGTTTCTCAAATGGTTGATAAACTAATTAAAAAAGGTTTAGTAATTAAATATAGAAATCAGGATAATTATCGAGAATTCCATATTGAATTAACACCAAAAGGCAAAATAGTTTATGAATATCATAAAAATCTAGATCTAGAGGAATACCGGGGTCATTTGAAGAACCTTGAGCAATTTACAGCCGAAGATTTTCAAAAATATATTACAGTCTTAAGCTTAATTAATCAAAGGACACAAACCGTGCTTAATGACAAAAAATCAAAGGCGTATTAATTTTTTTGCTATTCTATACTTTGATAATAAAAGGAGTGTTTCAAAGTCTAAATTGAACTTTGAAACACTCCTTTTTTACGATATAAGCTCTTGTTCTAAACGAAGATTTCCTTCCTGGTGGCCGCTTCAAGTACCGTTAACTCTCCATTTCTTCCAATGAACTAATTATAGAAATAATTTTCTGTTGTGCATTCTCCGCTTCAGGAATTGGCATAACAACAAACACATGATTCATTTTAGGATAAACAAAGGTATTGATTTCAATTCCCTGTTCAGTTAGCTTTTCATCAAGTCTTATTGCATCTGGATATAAACATTCGTGTGTTCCAATAAAATGAGTAATCTTCCCAAGCCCTTCAAACTCACCGTAAATTGGACTAATTAATGAGTCTTTTATATCTTTATCAGCTGCCCATATCTTTGAAATGACTTCCATTCCTTCACTAGCTAGCATCGGGTCCTTTTCTTCATATTCAGGTATATGAGGATTATCAAAACTCATATCAACACATGCAGACAACAAAATAATATCTTTCGGTTGAGGTAAATGGTTCATTTTTAAAAGATGAGCAAGGCCAAGTGATATATTTCCGCCCGTAGAATCTCCCATGATGGTCAATTGATCGTAAATTTCAACAGTTTCAAGAATTTCTTTATAAAGGGTTAGGATTTTTGGATAGGTATGTTTATAGTTAAAATGAGGAACTTTAGGATAAATAGGAACAATTATTTTCGCATTCAAAGATTGCGCCATTTTATCTAAAAACCACCAGTGAAAATTTAAAGGTTGATTCGTCCAAGCACCACCATGTAAATATAAAATAACTTTTTGTTTCAGGGACTCTTGGTCATTTAATATGTAAACCTGCATGTCCTCGAATGACCGCTCCTTGACATCGCTTAAAAATTTAACATCATCCCCAATAACATAAGGCTTAACATTTTCAGTTCCCATTTGCTTTACATACTGTTTGGTGTTTTCAATACTAGAAAAACTTTTTTTATTACTTTCGGAAGTTAACAATTTTTCAAATTGAACACTTTCTTCAGAACGTTCTCCGTTATAAATTTCTAGACTCATTTCTTCTATTCTCTCCTTTAAACATTTTTATTGTTCATCTTGTTGTTTCATAACACGGTATGATTTGAAATAGCTATTTATCTCTTTATCAAAAGTCTTTAACAAGTTGGATAGAATTTCTTAATTGTACGGAGGCTTTTACTATCTATACGGCATCGTTTACAGTATAAAAGTTGAACAATACTTCAGGGTCAAAATAGTATTTTGAATTCGCTCCTTCATCTTATAAAAAAGTGAATATGGGCCACCATTTCAACTATTATAACAAATGTATTCCCTGAATTTTTCCATTCGACACCTGAAAGCCATGTTTCTTTTAGGCTGTCCTATTTCGTAAATCGAATATTTAACTAGAGCGCCCGTTACTTTAAGTACAATATTTCACTATCTTCCTTACATACTAATTTTGTTTGATTAATCAACTGTAAACTCCGCTGTCAAATGATACTTATCATAGTCCCCAGCGTTTCTAAAATCCAGTATTTCTTTCACTATACGGTATTCACCTTTGTCTAGACTTCCATAGAGCCAATCCCATTCAACTTTCCATTCCTTACCACCCGAAGAATCCAAGCTATAACCAATATCCCTAAAAGCTGGGTTCCCATCTAGGACAATTGGAACTTGATACCATTCCCCTTTGATTTTCTTTTCCAACAAAAAACGTTCACCATAGATGATTTGCTTATCGGAGTTATTTTTAAATGTCACCGTCAATCCAGTAGAAGAAACCGCTCCTTCCTTTACAATCATCGTTACTCCATCAAGGTTGTCGACAGTTCCGTATATTGTAGGTTCCCAGTCAGTTGTAAGTTCTCTTGTTTGCCCTTCTGGTTCTTTGGAACAACCGACTAATACAAAACTAATTACAGCCAATACTATAAAAATCCTTTTCAAACTATCTCCCCCTTTAATATTTAGACACAGATTTTGGAATAAAGTTTCAGCACTAAACTGGACCGTTAATTCAATAAAAAAAGAGCTGCTTATGCAACTCAATGATCTTCAAATAAATCCCCTGTTAGTTGAAGTAGACCTTTAGCTTTTTACCACAAAAGCACTTGATAATCGTTTATTTGAATTTCCATTCATATTGAATATCAGCTAAATTTTCTTCGTTTTCATGTCCTCTACCTATGATTTCAAATCCTTGTTTTTCATAAAATTGTTGTGCATTTTCATTTACTTCAAATGTGTATAATGTTAATCTCCCACTCGATTGTGCTTTTACTTTATCTAGTAATGTATGACCTATACCGATTCCCTGATAATCTAAATGAATATATAGTTGGCTTATTTCCCTTTCATTATAGGCAATCATTCCAACTACTTTTTCATCAATTAACGCTATATCTATTTGAAACTGTTCAGATAATATATGATTTAAAAAATAAACGTGACTTTCAAAGCTGTGAATTTCTTTCTGACCAATAGCCTGTTCCTTACTATCTCGCCACATAGCCACTGTTTGTTCAGCGTATTCGGGACTATACTGAGTAATTATCATTTTGTGTAGGTTCACTACAATACCTCCTCAAGTTTTGGTTACTGCTTTATAACTTGCTTTCCTGATATAAGGTAATTAAGCATTTATTAAACTTTTTGCTAGTTTCTTTCAATCTTTTAGTACATAGCCTACTTTTATTTGTAGTTGCTCTATCTCTTAATGTTCCTGTATGTAACTTACTTTCTGAATTCCCTCTATAGCTCAATTATATCAAACGAGAACATATGTTCACCACCCATAAAAATCGCATTTTTCTTGATAAATTTAAAAAAAGACATCGAGCTTTGCATTCATACTAAGTTAACTTTTCGTGTTGAAAGTATAGTGGGCACTCACCTAATCATCCCTAGCCTTTTACGAGATCCCGAGTTCCCCAGGCCTGTGCTTTACCTTCAGCTTCCTTCTGATTCCGAGTACCACAGACTCATTGCTATCGGCTAACCAGTCCTTCTTCCTTCTATCTCCCCGCTTCTGAAACTTCCACCCTATAGTTCTTACAATGCAAAAGAGACGAATATCTTCGCCTCTAATCATCTTCATAAAAGCTAACTACCCTTAAATATAAAGGTAGCCCTCGATTCGTTGTTTCAATGATACCCTAACGTCTTTTCTTTCCTACATTTATTTAAAAGTATATGACTGAAATCCTTGTATCATCATTCGACTAACGGATTCGGTTAGTTTTTCTAAAGAGCATTCAAACTTTCCTGCGAACCAGTCCTGGTATAAAGAAGCTAGTCCCCCTACAAAAAAGTGAACACGGAATAGTAACTCTTCACACTCTACATTTTGCAAGAAGATATTTGGACTGCGGTTCGAGTAACGTATAAAACGGCTGGTAAAACCGTTCTGTATAGTGCACTCGCAGTATTTATTGGATTTATGGCACTGATTTTTGCTAATTTCGAATTATACCGAGCAAGTTCAGCTGTAGGAATTGGAGTAGCTGTACTCGTACTTGTTTTAATGACCTTGAATCCATTTTTTATGGCTTTATTAGGGAAAAAGATATTCTGGCCAGTGAAAACATTTAATGGTCATCATGACAGTAAAATCTGGGGGTTTTTAGCTAATACGTCTTTTTTAAGACCATTGATTGTTTTAGCCTTTATAGCAATTTTGTGTGTTCCATTTGTCAACACTTATAGTCATTCATTAAGCTACAATGATTTGTTGGAAGTAGATGATAGCTATTCTTCTAAACAAGGAATCAATGTTATCGAGAAACACTTTCCTGCTGGCTTTTCTTCACCAGCAACCCTTGTCATACAGTCCAATGAAGCATTGGATCAAACAATATCATTACAAGTATTGGATGAAATAGCTGAACGGATTTCACGAGTAAATGGTGTATCAAAAGTTTTATCTGCCACTCGTCCAAGTGGAGAAAAAATCGCTGACTTATATATTACAAAACAAACAAAAGAATTAAATAGTGGACTAAGCGACGCTAATGAAGGTGTGGGCAAAATAAATAATGGATTGTCCTCAGCTGAGAATCAATTCGATCAAACAGATACGAATGGTGTAAAAAACGTGCAAGCACTAATTACTGGAACAAATGAAGTGAAGAACGGTGTTTCTAGATTAGGAAATGCTGTTAATCAATTGTCGAATGGTATAGGTGCAGGAGCGAGTGGCGCTCAAGAGCTAGAAAATGGTTTAACATCTGTAAAAGAGAATATGGATGCTCTATCGAGTTCGATGCCACAATTATTGAATGGCTATACGGAAATCGAAAAAGGTTTATCGTCATTTAGCACCAATTTTTCAAGCATTGCTCAAGCCATCGAAAGTGCCAAAAAAGGCTATGAGCAAATTGAAGATTCCATGACTGCACTAGTCCAGTCAAAACCAGAGTTATCTAGTGATGTAAATGTGCAAACCTCGCTTGGGATTGCTTCAGCTGGAAAGCAGCAATTGAGTGAGTTATCGGAGAAATTACAAACGCTATCCCCCCAATATGATGGCGCAATTAAATCATTTAGAGCAGCAAATGCATCACTTGCCAAAGTTAATAATGGTTTCTCACAACTACAAACTGGTGTAAATAAGCTATACCAAGGTTCATCTAGCTTAAAGCAAGGATTGCAAACAGCTGCTATCGGTTCCATCCAAATTGCAAACCAAACACCTGCCCTTGAATCAGGTTTAACGACTATTAACGAAGGACAACAGCAAATGCTTACTGGACTAACTGATTTAGCTGATAAAATGAAAACCTTACAATCTGGGTTATCAGAAAGCACGAAAGGCTTAAACGAAGTTAGCACAGGTTTAACCGATGCCCAAAATTATTTAACGGTTCTTAGTGAATCAAAGGCCTCTGAGAAATTCTATATTCCACAGGATGTTTTAGAAAGTGATGAATTCCAAAAATCTTTGAATATGTATATGTCTGAGAATAGAAAAATAGCTAAAATGAGTATTATATTAGATGTTAATCCTTATTCAAAGGAAGCAATGGCCATTGTAAAGCAAGTAGAACAAGAGGTGCAAGCAATTATCAAAAGTGGTGAGCTAAATGCGAAGGTCGCAATCGGTGGGAGAACACCTCAGAATGTGGATCTTGAAGAGATTGCTAGCGAAGACTTCACTAAAACAGCAACGATTATGCTGATTGGAATCGGCATTATTCTAATCATTATTACTCGCTCAATATTGAAACCGTTTTTTATTATAGCATCTCTAGTATTAACTTACATTACTGCACTTGGAATGAGTGAATTTTTAAGTACTAAACTATTACATGTAAATGAGCTTGGATGGAATGTACCGTTCTTTAGTTTCATTATGATTGTAGCGCTAGGTGTAGACTACAGTATCTTTTTAATGATGCGTTATAAAGAGATGGATGGTCATTCTACGCAAGCGTTTGTGGATGCTGCACGTCATATCGGTGGAGTTATTATATCTGCAGCTATCATTCTTGGCGGTACATTTGCGGCATTGATTCCTTCAGGGATCATTACACTTATAGAAGTAGCAATGACTGTTATTCTCGGTCTATTTTTACTTAGCTTTGTGATGCTACCGATTTTCATCCCAGCATTGTTAAGCGCTGTGGATCGTATTCGCCGAATAAGAATAAAACACGTGGATAAGTAAGATAAAACAAAGACTTGTAAATATTAGATAAGCGCAAGAAATCAACGTTTCTAAAATTGATTTCTTGCGCTTTTTAGGTCTTGTTAAGTGTAGTTAACAAGAGCCTTATTGTATTATACGTGTACCCGCTTTTCCTTCTAATGCAGCAACTGCTTGATCCAACGAACAAATAATTGCCTCTTTACCTAATTTCGCAAATTCAATAGCTGCTTGCATCTTTGGAAGCATACTACCTGGTGGAAATTGTCCTTCTGCAACGTATTGTTCAGCTTCTTTTATTGTAATTTGGTTTAATTTTTGTTCATTTTCTTTACCAAAATTGATATATACATTTGGTACATCTGTTAGCATCATGAAAACTTCCGCATTTACTTGTTGTGCAAGCTTTAATCCTGAACGGTCTTTATCAATTACCGCTTCAATACCATGTAATTGACCATTATCTTCACGATATACAGGTATTCCACCACCACCAGATGAAATTACAATCGTATCATCGATTAAACGTTTTATTTCGTCTATACCATGAATTACTTGTGGTTCTGGTGAAGGTACAACTCGTCTGTATCCACGCCCTGCATCTTCTAACATCGTATAGCCTTGTTTTTCTAAACTTTTCGCTTCTTCTTCCGAGAAAAATACACCGATTGGTTTAGTCGGATTTTCAAATGCATGATCCTCTTTATCAACTTCAACCATTGTTAACAATGTAACCACATTTGAATTAAGGTCTCGTTCTTTAAGATGGTTTTTTAAAGCTGTTTCCATCATATAACCAATGAAACCCTGTGATTCTGCGTTACAAACATGGATTGGTAGTGGTTCGACTACATTTTTAGCAGCTTCGTTTTGGGCAATGATATTTCCCACTTGCGGACCATTGCCGTGTGTAATGACAATTTTATGCCCCGCTTCTTTCATTTCTATCATATGACGAGTAGCAGACACTACATTTTTGAATTGATTATCATAAGTTGCTTTTTGTTGCGGCTGTAAAATTGCATTACCGCCCAATGCAATAACTACACTCTTTCCCATTTCTTTCACTCCTTCATTAACGACATATAAATGCCATATAACGTATCCATCCCAGATGATGAGCCAACTTCTATAAGACTGTTCATACTTTCTAAAGATGGATCATGCTGTAATGCTGTAATCTTCGAACTAAATACACCATCTAAAGCACATGTTAAAAAGCGCTTACTGACAATGGTCGTTAAAGGTTCCTTGATTAAAGCTTTTAAAGTTTCAAGATGTTTATGTTCGATAAAATTATTTAGAAAATGCCCGTACAATATGCCGACCAGTATATCGTCACCAGTTGGTGTCAAACCTTGTCCCCGTCCAATAAAATAACGGAATGTCTTCTCAAGATTTTGCGTTGGATCATGTAATCTATCGATCAAGGCCAACACACGTGCTGGTTCAAAATCTGTTGATTCATATGATGTAAATGAAATGTATTTTAAATTTTCTTTTAATCTATTTATATTTGCATATTCAAAATCCATATATAACGGTAGTATTTTTACATTAAAAACCATTTCAAAACAGTTATGAAATAGACGATTATTGTGAAATGTTAATGTATCGCCTACTCTAATACAGGACTTTATCGTTTGTTTAGTTTGATGATCAAGCAAGATACCAAACGGAAATGTTCCATTTTCGTCGGTTCCAGCAAATATCAATTCACCATTTCGATCAACCATATTCAAACCTTTTTCAAAAATACTGTGCACGGTAAAGGTGTTTCCTTCATTCAATACTTCAAGTGCGATTGGACCAACCGCACTTGCTTGTAATATCATCCTTTAAAACCTAACTTTTCAGCATATGCTGTGATGGCTTTCTCAAAACATTCGATCGGTGGGTGTACTGTACCGGCACCAATTTGTCCATAACCCGCTATTTTATGGGCAATCCCTGTATTGATGACAGGTGTAATCCCTGTTTCTACAACTTTCCGTGCATCGATCCCTAAACAAGCGCCTTTAAAGTCCCAAGTTGGGATGACAAAGTTCGGGTTTTCACCAATACAGATTTCTGTCATTTGATTACTTGTTTCAAGTGCATCATTAAATCCACCCGAACCAACAAAGCGTGTTACTGCAGGTGCAGCAATCATCGCCATACCTCCGACACCGATTGTTTCAGTAATAGCTGAATCACCGATATCTGTGTTGGCATCTTCTGCTGAGTAACCAGTGAAATATAATCCTTGCGGTGTATTAACAGGACCAGTAAACCATTCATCTCCCATACCCGCAATACGGATACCAAAGTTTTCACCGTTACGGCACATTGCGGTAACAACCGTACCGTGTTCGATTGTACGAGCTGCATCCATCATCGCTTTACCCGTCGCCATAGCAATATTTAAGAAAAATTGATCTGTGTCAGCTAAGAATTGGATTACTTCTGTACGTTGTTCTTTTTCAATATCTTCTAATGATGCAATGACTGGAGATAGTTCTTTTAAAAATGCAAGTGAAGCTGCAATATTACGCTGGTGGAACTCATCACCCATTGCAATAGCTTTAGCAATCAATACGTTGACGTTCAAGCCTTCATCAAATGTTTTTAACGCTTTACTTAATACAGGACCTAATACATCTTTCATCCAGTGTAAACGATTGATGACTTGCTCATTATAGGCGCCAAAGCGTAAAACTGCTCCAATGCCTTCGTTCATTTGACAGTATGCTTCGTTACCACTTTCTTTATTTACAACAACGAGTACTGGCATGTTTGGTGAAGTGATACCACCCATTGGTCCAACAGCATTCACATGGTGACATGGAATGAATGTAATCTTATTGTTTTCAAGTAATTCACGTGCATTCTTTTCGTCTTCTGCCCATCCTTCAAACAGGATTGCTCCAACACAGGAACCTTGCATAGGATCTGTCATATTTTCATATTTAATTGGAGGTCCAGCGTGTAATAACACGTAATCTTCTAATTCAGGAATCACAGATTTAGCAGGCACAACATCTGTTAAAAAAGGTGCTGCTGCTATGATCTTCTGGATAACGGCTTCGTTCGCTTCATTTATTGTTTTGTAACCCATTAGATTGTACCTCCTTCATAATAGTTTAAGAATTGAAGTACTTTCATTAACTTCTCATCGCCACCAGCAATAGGACGCCAGTTAAATTGAACACACTCTGTGCCACTTTTTTGAACAGCCTCAGAAAAGCTTTTCAGCCCAATATTGATGACACTTGGTTTCATATTGATTAAAGATATGATTTTCTCATCTACTGCTAAGTTTTCTTCTGTATATTCAAATTTTCGTACAGCAACAACTGGTTGTTCCACTTTACCACCTACAAGTTGGATAGCTGTGCGAACCATTTGATCGTTTGTTTGACAAATAATTGCCCCACTTTCTTGTAAGATGTCAATTTGTTTGTCGTAGCCTTGGATGTCCTGTGCTGTACCTACAACAGTTACAAGTACTGCAAGTTGACGACCATCTTGACGTGCATTGTCCAATAGACGTTTGATTGTTGGTGCTAACGCGCTAGCCATATCTTCATGACCACCGTTACCGATAACATTATCAATCATAATTACAGCTGTTTCATGATCGTTCACTGATTTTTCAAGCATTGAGATACGATTTTCAGGATCAATCATCGGGTGTGGTTTACCTTTTGTATAAACATCATCACCTAAGTCAATGATTTCATGATGTTTTGTTTTTAAGACATAGCCATCTTTATTATCTTCAGATATTTCATTTTTGAATGCATCTTTCAATAACATAGCTGCTTCAGATGCTAATGTACCTCCTGAATAATAACCCTTAATACCAACTTGTGAGTCTTTTAATTGCACGTTTACATTTTCGATTGTTGTCGGTTTGAAATTTGGCTTGTCCCCATTTGATAATTGGACAGATACAACCGCTGCCTCTTCAAGTGTATAGGCATGATAGATGTTCTCTTCTTGATAGGAAGGTTTGTCACCTAAAAATAATGTTACAACTGGTTTGTCAATATTTCTTAGTACGTTTAATACTTTGTGTTGTACTTCCTCTGCAGGTGGTTTGGAGATAACAGTAATTACTTTTACTTTAGGATCTTGATTTAACGCTTTGATAGTATCTAACATTGTGATCGCACCAACTTCCGTCGATAAATCACGTCCACCTGTACCAATAGCGTTCGTGACACCTTTTCCATAGCGATCAATGATTGTTGTCACTTCTTGAATACCTGTGCCTGAAGCACCAACAATTCCAATATCGCCTTCTCTGACAATATTGGTAAATGCCAGTGGTACGCCGTGAATAAGTGCCGTACCACAGTCTGGTCCCATTACTAATAATCCTTTTTCATGCGCTTTTTGTTTTAATCTCACTTCGTCTTCTTTAGCGACATTGTCACTGAACATGAATACGTGTAAGCCTTCGTTCAATGCGTTTTCCGCTTCCATTGCTGCATATTGACCAGGAATTGAAATTAAAGCTAAGTTCGGATTGTTCGCAAGCTCCAATGCACGTTTCCAGTTGTGTGCTTCTTGACCTTTAGACGTATTTTGTGAATCTGATTCACCTTTTAAAGCGATCTCTACTTCTTCTTTCACTTCGTCTACTTTTTCTTCTTGATCTGTATCTACAACGATGACAATATCATTTGGCTTAGCGTTTTCTAATTCATCTGTGCCTAAGCCAGAAGATTTAAAAATGTCTTTGTTCGCTGGTGTTCCCATCATGATTGATACTTTGTTTACACCGTCAATTGCAGATAACTTATTTGATAAAAGCATTAACACAATGGAGTCTTTATAAGTGTTTTCTTTTATAATTGTATATAACATGATGATCCTCCAATTTATTATTCTGCAAATCTATTTTTTCCGTGGTAACGATCGTAATGAACGTCATCTGACACAAGATAGTTGTATATGTCGTCAACGATTTCAATACCTTCTTTATCGTATTCCTTACTTCTTAATATACCGCGTTCACCTGGATAATAAATTTCTCCATAGCCCTCTGCCGCTGGTTGCTCTTTTAATTCATTGAGCATCGTTGAAATTTGTTGTTTAAAAGCATCTAGATTTGTGAAATAGGCTGGGTTAATCACGATATGAATTTGACCTAAATCGCGTCCTTTAGTTAAGTCTTGATACATAGAAGACACATGAATACCATGTGGGACTCCTAGAAGACTACCTGATAAAATATCTACCATCATCATCAAGCCGTATCCTTTTGGGCCTGCAATAGGCAGGAGTGCATGAACATCTCTTGCATTCGTCGTAGGTGCACCAGTAGCATCAACAGCCCATGTATCTGGAATCGATGCATTTTTACTTCTTGCATCTAAGATTTTGCCCCATGCTTGGACAGTAGTCGCCATATCAAATGTAATGATACGGTCATCAGCAGACGGTGCACTATATGCAATTGGATTTGTCCCAAAATAAGGTTCAGTTCCGCCAAACGGCACGACCATTGGATCTGATTGACACATACTTAGAGCAACCATATCTTGTTCGGCTGCCATTTCAACAAAGTAGCCTAATGCACCACTATGTGAGATATTTTTCATACCAACAACGGCAACACCTGATTTTCTAGCCATTTCAATCGCTTTTTCCATCGCTTGTTTTGCTATTTGGTGACCTGGACCATTATCCCCATTAAAGACCGCAGATGCTGGTCCTGTTTGTTCAAATGTATAGTTTGGATTGGTTGTAATACCGCCTTTTGCAATTCGTTCAGAATAGTATTCAACACGTACAGCACCATGTGAGTGAATACCTCTATGATCAGCGTATGTTAATACATCTGCAACATCATGTGCCGCTCCTTCATTTAATCCTGCTTTTATAAACTTTTGTTTCATTAAATTAAACAGTTCTACTTTAGATACTCGCATTTTGTCAGCCCCTTGCCTTACATGATTAAAATTTTTTTTCAGATTCTACACAAATGAATTTCTTTTGTAACAGAGATACGTCATTAATCTTTTGATAGCTTCGAAGATTAATTAGACTTCCTCTTTATAAATCAATATCTCTGTTTGCATCTTTAGAATAAATGTATGAGAATGGTTCATCTAAACCAATTGCATAGGTTGCTTGCGGTACATAAGCGCCCATAAAGATATAGTCACCTTTATCAACTGGCATCCACTCGTTGTCTAAGTTGTACATGCCTCGCCCACTTAAAACATAAGCGCCGTGTTCTTGAACGTGTGTTTCAATGTAACCATGTGAAGCACCTGGTTTGAATGAAAGAATATGAATGTTCATGTCATATCCAATTTCTTTTGGTAATAAGTCTTGGATTAATACTTCTTTCATACCTTCATATGCCTCTTGTTCGATGTCGTTCACATTACCTGTAACGACTTCTGGTGTATACCCTTTAAGAGGTTGTCCTTTAAGAGGTTGATAACGTTTTTTGTATAAGAATAAGCGGCTATCTTCACCGTTATTATTATTTTCAAAAGTTAACTGTAAGTGTGGGGGCACATATAAATACCCACCTTCTGTTAATTCGTATCTTTTACCATCTGCAAAAGCATTGATTTTGCCATAAACAACGTATACAAACGATTGAATACCATCACCAGCGAAACCAGTTTTGTTTCCGCCTTGGTTTTTTGCTGTTACTAAGTAATCTACAAATCTTGCACCTAAACGCGGGGATCCTAAGATTGTTACGTCACAATCTTTGAAACCAGGTACAACATTATTAACTAGGCCATCTGGTGTGATTACCGCATAATTGTCTTTTTTAATGACAGAACGTGTTTCTAATAAACCTTCTCTATATCCTTGAACTTGATTTAAGTAACCCATAAGTATCTGGCTCCTTTTTCATTATTTTTATTCTTTATATGCTAGTTCATAAAGTACATCGCTTAATACTTCAATACCTTTAACAAGGTCTTCTATCTTCGTCTCTTCACTAATGTTGTGACTAATTCCACCAATAGAAGGTACAAACATCATCGCCGTTGGAACATATTGAGCAAAGATTTGTGAGTCATGTCCTGCACCAGATGGCATCACTTTATATTGATCCCCTACATTGTTCTTTGCTGCTTGTTCAATGATTTGAACGATTTTTTTGTCCATCAATGTTGGTGCCTCATCCATCCATAAATTAATGTCGTAAGTCATGTTATTTGCTTCAGCGACTAATTTAATTTTGTCTTCGATTTCTGCTGCAAAATCATTTAATATTTGCTGATCAATATGACGACAGTCTACTGAGAACGTAATTTCACCAGGAACTACATTTACTGTGTTTGGTACAAGTGTGACATGACCGAACGTTAATACAAGTGGTTCCCCAATTTCTCTAGCACGTTTTGTTAAATCTGAGACAATTTCACTATAGGCAACAACTGTATCGCGACGTAATGACATTGGCGTAGTACCAGCGTGGTTTGCTTCACCTTTTAAGTTGATCGTGAAGCGTTTTTGACCAACGATGCCATTAACAACACCGATTGTTTTGTTTTCTGTCTCTAACACTTTACCTTGTTCAATATGAATTTCAACAAATGCTTTGATGTCATTACGAACGTCAGTCGTTTTACGATAATCGAAGCCTGATTTACGCATCGCGTCTTCAAACTTAATACCCTCAGCATCTTCAATTGTGTCAACATCCGATTTTTTAGCTAAGTTAAAGAAGTTTTTGCTACCCCAGAATGTGTAAGGGAATCGACTACCTTCTTCTTCCGCAAGCGATAATACTTCTAATGAGCGTAGTGGTTGGCCATGTTTAGCTTTTAAATATTTCACAGCCGCTAGTGCAGCTAAGATACCGAATTGTCCATCTAGATGACCACCTTCAACTACTGTGTCGATATGTGATCCTGTTAAAATGGTTTCTTCCGGATATTTACTTCCAACAAGACGCCCAGTTAAGTTACCTATATCGTCGAAACTTGCTTCTAAGCCTTCATCTTTGAATGTTTTTTCCAGTTCACGAACGGCTTCATTCCATTCTTGAGAATATAATAGGCGTGTAATCCCACCTTGTTCTAAACCACCAAAACTTGTGAATTTCTTATCTAAAGATTGAAAAGTTGATTGAATATCCATTACTCTTTCACTCCTTCCTTCTAGTACACTTTTATTATAGGTCCATAATCACAACCATTCATTGACACAACGAACAATAATGGATGGTCGTTTTATGCACTTTAGACAAAATAATTATTGATAAGGAGCAGGTACCCGGAGTAAAAAAGAAATCTAGCAGTCGAATTATGTAAGGGTACTAAGAAGGCATATGAGCGGAGTAAATAATCGAATTGATCCTTAATAAAAAACAAAACCACATAGTAAATCTATGTAAAAACTTAGATTTACCATGTGGTATATAGTCATTATTAAAATGATTAGAGGATAAACGATAGCCCAAGTGTCATGATACATACAAGTAAGAGGAAGCCTAAGCTGTATCGTATTGTATATTGAAAGATTTTTGACTCATTCCCGGTTTGATTAACGGCTGCTGCTGCAATCGCGATAGATTGTGGTGAAATCAATTTTGCTACGCTTCCCCCAGCAGTATTAGCTGCCATTAGCAATGATGGTGGGATCCCAATCTGCGTCCCGGTAACTACCTGCAAGCTACCAAATAATGCGTTATTATTCACAACAGATCCCGTGAGAAAAACACCAATCCATCCTAATACTGGACTAACAAATGGGAAAAATTCACCCGTTTTGGCAAGCGCCAGTCCTAGAGAAGCTTAGCCCAGAAAAGTCCGAAAGATTAGCAAAAGCCATTACAAGTACGATTGTAAAAATCGGTAACCATAGTTCTTTAATTGTGTCACCTAATAAATGAACGGATTGTTTGATGTTTAACGCAGGAAACAGGACACTTGTTAAAATGATAGCCAATAAAATCGCCGGTCCCGTAGCCGAAACAAAGTTAATATTTAAGATAGCTGGTATAGAATTGGCTTCTGTTACGATCGGTGTGGTATATGCATGATTTGATCATGTAATCCGGGAATTTTCAATGCGACAGTCGTAAAATCAAGTGCACCACCATCTACAAATAATTGTTTAAATCCAGGCAAGCTCCAAACGGCTATAACACCAGTGAGGATATAAAATGGTGACCAAGCTACCAAAATCTCTTTCATAGAATAGCTTTTTAAATTTCCTGTTAGTTCTACCCCAGGTTCATGGTAAATCGTTTTTGGTTGCCATTTCCTTAAGAATAAGGCTTAAACCACCATACTAACTAAAGAAAGAATAATATTCGCAAGCTTTGGCCCGATCATCGTAATTGTCAGTAAATGAAGCCCTGAATAAACACTACTGACGACCAAAATAGCTGGGAATATCTCTTTTATTCCTTTGATACCATCTAAAATAAAGATGAGGAGAAAAGGAACGAGAAATGAAATCAAAGGTAAAAGATAGCCTGTCATTCTTGACAGTTCTAACGTTTCCAACCCACCTACTTCTGCACCAGTAATGACTGGAATTCCAACTGTACCAAATGCGCCCGTAGAGGCATTGGCGATTAGACAAAGTCCGGCCGCTTTAATCGGATGAAAACCAAGCGTCACAAGTAAGGCTGCACAAATAGCGATTGGAACACCTAATCCGGCCGCTCCTTCCAAGAAAGCATTAAAACAAAAACCAATGAGCAATAATTGTAGTCTTTGATCCTCGGTAATATTCGCTATACTACCACGTACGATCTCAAATTTTCCGGCTTGCACAGAATTTTGTACAACCAAACAGCCATAATGACGGTATAACCGATGGGTCACAACGCTTTACCTGTTCCGAGAATAATTGCTCCAAATGCTTTAGTTATCGGCATATCGAAAACTCCGACTGTAATGATAATGGTAACACCTAAAGTTAATGCTGCTGCATATACCCCTTTTAATTTAAAGATTGTTAAACTAAGTAGAAAATAGGAGTATAGTAAGAAAGGCTATGATGCCACTCGCTATTTCGTTTCCAAGTGGATTGTATTATTGATCCCACTTCGTTGTCACTTCTTTCTAACGTAGTTATTTCTAACATGGTCTAGTTGAGTAAAGGTGAATTTCTTTGTTCGAGCTACTTTAGCATGCTATCCTTGTTGTAACCCGCTTTTCAAAAACAAAGCATTACATAGAATATTTTGACCTAGTTCAAGCATATGATTCTCCTTTACTATTTCGAAATAAAGGATTATACGTATAATAACCTTCAAAAATAGTATACAATCAGAGTGATAGCTTATTCTTGTAGCATCTCACATATTTAATTCATTTTTTGGCTTTTTCTAACAAATATAAAGGAGATGATTCTTATGACAACATTAAAAGAAATCATGTCTGTCCAACAATTTTCTGATTTAACATTATTAAATGATAAGGGAGATTTAGAAAGAGAAGTAGAAATGGTCGATATTACGGAAACGCCTGATATTAAAAATTTCACAGCACCTCATTCATTTATCGTCACTACGGGTATGTGTTATCAACACGACCAATCCGGATTAAAGGATCTCATTCGAGAATTAAATGATATACAAGTTTCTGGCATAGGCGTTAAATTATCGCGCTTTTTAGAAGAAATTGACGATGAAGTAATAGAATATGCAAACAAGTTAAAATTCCCCATTATCAGAATCCCTGATAGTTGGAATCTTGGATCCATTACGCATCATATATCATCCTATATCTTGGATGAAGAAACTGAAAAGTTATACTTTGCATTAGATATCCAACAAGAATTAAATACAATGCTTATGAGAGGTTTGAGCTTGGAAATGATGATTGAACGAATGAGCAGACTCCTTAGAGTCCCTGTGATGCTCTTAAATCCTTTTCATCAAATTAAATCGATGAGCCATCACTTCCAAGAACACTCAGAGCAAATTCAGAAAAATCTTAGTTACTTCAAAAGATGTGTTAATTCCAAGCAAATTTCACCTAATAATAAAGCATCTTTCCAAGAAGAACATATTATATTTGAAGTTCCAGCATTTAAATATTTTCCGTATTATTTGATGGTTTCAAATGTTAATACGCTCACTTATCCATTTAGTCTGCTTGCCATAGAACAAGCCGTAAATACACTTAGTCTCGCCATTTATAAAAATAGTAAAATCAAAGAAGCGGAACAACAAGATGTAAACCGCTTTTTCGAAACATTGATGTCTGAACATCCTGATAATCTTATTTCAGTCAAACAGCACCCCGAGTTTTTAAAAAAGCACCTTATTCAACCATCCAATTTCTATCAAGTAATCGTTTGTGCGATTGATCAAGAAAGGGATGTGGAAAATAATATCTATTTGAATGAGCGCTATCAAATGACTTTTGAATGGCTAACACATAAGTTGACTGACATTGATCCTTCTATCAGTGTTTATAGGTCTCCAGGTAATCATCGGTTTACGATACTATTACAAACTAAACATCAATATTATTTAGATTACTGTAAATATATCCAAAAAGAGTATCAAAAACTTTTTAATAGCACACTGTCATTCGGTATTGGTAATGAAGTTACTGAATTCTCACAGTTACCACTCTCTTATTTTGAAGCGAATGAAGCTTTTGATCATAAGTCTGAAAGTAGTAAAGTTGAATTTATAGAACTCTATAAATCTAAAAGTGTAGAAGAATTGTTACAACTCATTCCAGCCAATAAATTAAAACCGTTTATCACGTACACACTAGGCTCATTAGCCTATCCGAAAACAACGAAGGAAAAAGAACTAAAGCATACATTGAAAATCTATTTGGCGAATCATTGTGATCTGACAAAGACTTCTGAAGATATATTTATTCATCGGAATACGGTAAAATATCGTATTAAAAAATGTGAAGAAATTTTAGGTCAGTCTATCGAATCGCCTGATATTTCATTGGATCTACGATTAGCATTATTTGCGTCAGAGAAAATAAATTTTTAAACTAAAAAATCCCGCTAAAAAGCTGTTATGAATGCTTTTTAGCGGGATTCTTTTTGCCTATTTTACCGGAACACTTGCTTCCCTACCTCAATTTTATGATCATGCAAAATGTAGTAGCTCCTCTTAAGCTCATGTTAGCCATTCGTTAAGTACAAAATCAGTACTTTACCACAGAAAATGAAAGATGAATAGGTTATTTCGTGGGAGTTCAACATTAATAGTTCATTAATTCTTTATTTTCCTTTATGTAGAAACTTCAAATAAAGCAAAAAGGAAATTAATAAAACTATTGCATAAAACCAAATTGAACGATACCAAACATTCATAAATTCTACCCAAAAACCCCTTCCACCTAGTTCTGGAGGCAAAGCTGAATAAACTGACACCTCAATATATAGCATTAAACTGAAAAAAAAGAATAAAGGAAGAAAAAATACCCACATAAAAGATTGGATTTCATAAAAGTCTCCTTTCTATTTCACAAAGCTATTAATAGCAGTAGAAAATTTAAAAGTTTAACGTTAATCATTGGGTGAAAGTTCCAATTTCAAAAGGAGATTGTTCTTCAACTACACTGCTTAGTTAGCTTGATAAGAAAAATGAATTCATGCTGCGGTTGGTGATCCAACCGTAAAACACCGCCAAACCAATAATGTATAAAATACGTTATACACACTAAATCGAAAAGGCAGTAGTGACAAGAATTTGTTCCTTGTTACTACTGCTTAATTCTGTTGTTATAATGAAACTCGAACTTCATGGGATTGTACAATTCATGTTTTATATAAATTTAAAGCATTAGCTTGTAAAACCTCGCTAAATTTCGCTACCTTTAGACAGGGAATTTAAAACTACCTATCAGCAGGAGATGTATAACCTCCACTGATAGGTAGTTTTACTTTATTCATTAGTTAGGGGATTGATTGTTTTCTTCTCTTTCACCATCACGGCAAGGAAGAATAAAATCGCTGCTGCTGTAAGAAGTATTGCTGCAATATAGAATGCTAATACTTTCGAACCAGTGATATCACCAATATAACCTGTAAGAGTTGGCGCAATAACTGATGAAGTCATTCCAAAGAAGTTAAAGATACCTAGTGCTTTGGCCATGCTGTTGGAAGGTACTGAATCCGTTACATATGTGATTAAAACTGGATCAATGGCAAGTTTACCTAATAAACCGTATAAAACTAATGCTGCATAAAGGACAGAAGGGTTAGGTGCAAATACGGTTAAACTAATTGTTACGGCTGCACCAATTAACAAGAAGATAATTAATTTCTGACGCATATGTGCATTTTTGTCAATATACTTAGAAAATATCAATGCACCAGGTACTGCTGTGACTGCAACTAAAGCAGCTACATATCCTACTGAACCTTGTTCGAATCCTTTTTCTGCGACAAGGAATGATGGTAACCATGTCACAATCATGTAATAACCATAACATGTTGCAAAATAGACGAAATAAATAACTAATTTTTTTAGCGAGAATAATTCTACGCCTTGAGATACTGTGGCTTGTGTTGTTTCCTTATCTTCAGATGTTTCATTTGTAGCTGTTCTTTTGTCTTGTTTAACAAATAACGCAAACACAAATGTTACTGCTACTATTAAGACTGCTATAATATAAAGCATGTAATTCCATTGGATTTCAAGGCCACCTACTAATACTGATGAGCCTACTAGACCAATAACCATCCCTAATGCCGAACCACTGTTGATGATCGCATTAGAAAAGCTTTTCTTATCTTTTGGCATATGTTTAGCTGATAAAGAGAAAGCCGCACCATAGTATGAACCAGTCGAAAGACCTGCCATTAAGGCGCCTACATAAACTTGAGTGATTGTCGTGCTTGATCCAATGACGAATGCTGCTAATGCAAAAATGATAAACGCAGGGATTAATACTCGTTTTTGTCCAAATTTATCAACGAGTATTCCTGATGGAATTTGCATACCAGTATAGGCAAAGAAATAAATAGAGGCAATAAGTCCTACTTGAGTATCGCTAATATTACCAAGCGATTCTTGAATTTGTGGATATATTGGTGTAAGTATTGTACGATAAATCCAAATAGCTACCCAACCTAAACACAATGCAAAAATGATTTTTTTGTAATACTTCGGGTCATGTTTAACTGTTTGTTCCATGGTTGACACTCCCATTTTTTTGTATTTACTTATGTTGTTACTTATGTTATTACTAACTTAATTGTAGGTTACGAGCTACTAAATAACATTGTTCACTTTGAACAAAAATAAAAATAACTTTGCACATTTTAGACAAAAGGGAATTTTTAAAATAGTTATAATTTTGTCAAAACGTACGAATCCTCTCTTTGTTTTACTCTTGAACTTCGAGGGACTGTCTAAAAAGACTAATAAAAAACGGATTGAGGAATTTTTTTATTTCCTCAATCCGCTTCCCTAGTAAATTTTGTTGGACATATAATAAAAAGGCTGCCAAACAATCAGATGTAAATCTGACTTTTTGGACAGCCTCATTGTAAGATCCACTTATTCCCGTGAAATCGTGTTAATCTCTCTTTTTTACGATGAAAACTAGTTAATCAACAGACGCGATAGTTAACTCTATACTATTAATGCGGAATAAAACCAATTGGTGTTGGACCCGCAATCCCTAACATTACAAAATCTTTATCAGAAGTATTAGTCATACCGTGCTTTTCACCCGGACGCGCAACAACAACATCACCTGCTTTAATTTGGACCATTTCACCACATTCTGGATAAAAATCTGCTGTTCCTTCAATAACAATCCAAATATCATCCGCTTGCTTGTGCGAGTGAATGGGCAAGTTTTGTCCTGGTCGCATACACCAAACAGCTCCTACAGTATTAGGTGTTTCATAGAAAATATGTTTTGTCGCTTCTTCTTCTCTGAACTCTTGAATATCTGGCCAATGGAAAATACGGTTTTTCAAATCATTTCTTGCTATTTTTTTTAATGGCATTGTATTTTCTCCTTGTTTCAAATTTCAAACTTCACCATACTCAAATGATTTAGCGTGTATTAGACAACGAATAAAAACTTCTCGGATTTGCTAGAAAAATAGCAAAGAATTATCTTTTCATAATATTTTGAGGTTTACCTTCTAAAAATGCCATCGTGTTATCGAATGCAATTCTAGCTCGCAATTCCATAGCTTCATCAGTAAGGAACCCTACATGAGGTGTTAAAATCGCATTTTTGGCTTGCAATAGTTTATAGTCTCCAGGAATAGGCGGTTCCATATCAAATACGTCAATACCAGCCCCTGCAATTTGCCCTTCATTTAATGCATTCGCCAATGCATCATTATCAACAATCGGTCCTCGTGCGCAGTTGATTAGAATAGCTGATTCCTTCATTAATTCTAATTTTTCTTTAGAAATTAATCCTTTAGTACTTGGTAGCAACGGTATATGTAATGACACAATATCAGATTGTGCTAATAAATCATCTAATTCCATATACTCGATACCTAAATCTTTAGCTTCTGGATTTCTGCTGGATTGGTCTGAAGCAATTAAGTTTGCACCAAATGCTTTAAACAATCGAGCCGTCATTAAACCAATTTTACCTGTACCAATCAATCCAACTGTTTTCCCTTTAATTTCACTACCTTGGAATGCACCTGGGAAATTATCAGCACGAATTTCTCTATCTCCCTGAGTAATGTGACGATACAGATCTAATACTAAACCAATTGTTAATTCCGCAACTGCTTGATTCGCATATCCAGCTGCATTACATACCATAATATCTTGATTTTTAGCTTGAGTGATACCTACATGATCAACACCTGTAAAGGCGACATTGATTAATTTTAATTTGTCATTTTGATCAATTACTTCTGTAGGATAAGGATTATTTGCAATCATAATAATATCTGCACCTTCACTACGACTTGCTAATTCTGCCCAATCAGTAGTTTTCTCGTTGTAATAAACAAACTCATGACCGCCTTGTTTGATTGGCTCCGCTAATTTTTCAATGATCGAATCCGGAACATTTAATGGTTCTATTAGTTTTACTAACATACAATCAATTCCTTCCTATTATTCTTCAAATACGTCTGTTGATTAACTAGTGGCCCTAGTTAGAAAAGAGAGAATCACTCTGTTTTTTTGTTTTGTATACTTCGAACAAAAAATGTAACATTTACATTGGTGGACACCCCTTTTTTTCTTTATTTTTTTTATCTTTTCTTAATCTGATTGTAGGATACGAGTTATTAAATAACATTGTTCACTTTTAACAAAAATACAATCAATATTACTTACTTTTGACAAAAGATTTCGTGCGAAATAAAAAAATCAGCCCGAAGATTATCGGACTGATTCGTTACAATTTAATCGTATATTTAACCACACATTGTTCTTTAACTATATCTATTAGTCAATCGATGCTCATTGTTTTAGGCCCCATTTTAGCCCCTAATCACAAAAATTCTACTCCACACTTTTTAGCGATTCAATCATATTAATTTTCGTAACTTTTCTTCTAAGGAGTAAGTTAGAAACTATTGTCAGTAAAAACGCGACAATAATAGAGACTAGTATGATTAAAAGATTTAATTTATCTGGGATTTGTTGATGGGTGCTTGATAGTGCCTTAACTATAATTTTATAGACATAGCCACTGATCGGTAAAGCTACAATGACCGCAAATGTCGTTAGGATGATGTTTTCCAAAAATATTAGTCTATTTATTTTATTTTTTTGATAACCTAACACTTTAAGTGTTGCAAGCTCACGATTCCTTTCATATATGTTGATAGAAGATATCGTATAGATGGCGCCAAAGGAAAGAATGATGGCACTTGTGATAAACATGATAAATACAAAACTGTTTTGCTTTACAATATATTGAGCTGATTTTTTTAAATCACTCTTATCTGCAATTGTTTCTACACGGCGATCTTGTTCAAAAAAGTTACGAGCGCTCATTACATCTGTAGAGTTACTTGCTTGAACTAAAAGTGAGGTAGGATTGTAGTCTATATCAAAGTTTTTTAAATACTCTGGTGTAATATAAAATGATGGATTCGAATACTGTGTAGATATATTTAATACCTTCATCTCTACTGATGTATTTTTAAGCTCTGGTGCTGTGAACTTTATGTTGATACTATCTCCTTTAGAAATATGATATTTGTCAGCGTAAGATTTAGGTACAAGCACACCGTTATTTTCTATTGATATCCTATCGTCATTTTCGTCAAAGAAATGAATGAGATTGTTTTCTTTTTCAGTAACAACTAAAGTGGCGCTTTCTTTTTCATTATCTTTTATGAATTCAATAGGAAAAGTGGATAACAAATAACTATTTTTAATTTCAGAAGGTAGTTTTACAGTATTAGAATTTGTGCCCCTCGTATAATCTACTCTTAAATCATAGGTATAAACATCTTCAATTTGGTCTGCTACTTTTAGCAAGGATGCTTGGGTACCGAAAGCGGTAATCAATAAAACAGTGCTAACAATAACACCAATTGAACTCGCTAAAGCCTTTTGTTTATTTAAAAATATATTTCTCAAAATGAGTTTATAACTGTAGGAAATATGACTCCATAGACCTGGAACTCTTTCTATCAAAAGTTTTTTCATCTTCTTTGGCGGTTTAAGGCGCATAGCCTGAGCCGCACGTTCCTTTAAAATAGATCTGCCACTTAAGTAACATGACAGAACCCCGAAAGCACTGGAGAAAATAATCGGTGGGATGATTGAAAATATAGGGAGTGAGAATTGAATGTCAGGTAAAGAGTAGGCTCTTGCACACGACTTAGTTACTAAAGGTATAAATACCGTAGCGGCCATGATACAACCAATGATTGAACCTACTATACCTGCAAGCACTGGGTATCCCATATAGTGCAGCATGATGTTGCTGTTTTTTACACCTAAAGCCTTCATAATACCAACTTGATTCCGTTGAGAATCGATAGTTCTCGACATGACGAGAAATAGAATTATCGCTTCAATCAAAAAAAGTACTAAAGGTATCACCTTACTCATTAAGCTATTATTATAAATTGTTTGATTGATTTTAGAATAATTGAGAGTCCGTTCCTTACTTACTTGATCTAAATAACTAAGCTGCTTGGATTGTGCTTCAATTGATTTTCCTAATGTTTCAATATCGTATCCTTCTTTAGCATCCACGATGATTTCATTATAGTAAAAGCCACTTAAGATTTCAGGTAATGTCTCTTCAGCAATATAAGCTATTCCGTATGTTTTATGATCTTGAATTTCGTTCTTTTTTGCATGTTCAACATTTTCACCCAAGCCACTAATTGTAAAGTTAAACTTTCTTTCATTCGCAGTTATTTGAATTTGGTCACCGACACGATAATGATGCTCTTTAGCGTAATGTGAATCTAAAAAAATCTCATCCTTTTTTGATGGGATATTACCTTCAATTATAGTTGGAGTATTTATTTCATTGTTTTCAGGGATTGAATGGATTTTCAATGATGTTTTGTAATCTTCAAAAGCTTGTGTACCATCAAAAGTATAACGTCCTTCCATTTTATTGATACCTTCAATTTTACTTAAACGTGTTACATCATTTTTGGAAAGTTGACTGTAATAGACATTTAAATCGCTTATATTATGTTTTTGAAAGTAATCCTTCGTATAAGCACTAAGGCTATTACTATAAGTTACTAGTCCCGCGTAGAAAAAAGCACCTACTGCGATCACTAACACTATGGCTATAAATTGCCCCATAGACTGTTTGATGTCCCGCAATAATTTTAAAAACAATTTCATGATTACCACTCAATCCCTTCAACACTTTGTATTTCCTCATTTATCGTTACGCTTTCGATCATTCCACTTTTAACTTTAATAATTTTATCAGCCATTGGAGCAATAGCGGAATTATGTGTGACTAAAACAACGCATTTCTTCGTTTCTCTGTTTAAATCTTGTAGAAGCTTTAATACCGACTTGCCAGTTACATAATCTAAAGCTCCGGTTGGTTCATCACAAAGCAAAAGTAAGGGATTTTTTGCAATAGCCCTAGCTATAGCGACTCTTTGCTGTTCTCCTCCAGAAAGCTGGGAAGGGAAATTTTTAATACGATTCGTTAATCCGACTTTTTGTAAAATGTCTTTAGCATCCAGATGGTTTTTGCATACTTCGGTAGCAAATTCAACATTTTCGAGAGCGTTTAAATTCGGAATTAAGTTATAGAATTGAAAGACAAAGCCAATTTTCTCACCACGATATTCTGTTAACTTTTTATCGTTCAATCTTGTTATTTCTTGATTACCAACAAAAACTTGACCTGAGGTAGCCGTATCCATACCACCAAGAATATTCAAAATCGTACTTTTACCGGCACCACTTGCCCCTAAAATAACAACGAATTCCCCCTCATTTATAGAAAAATCTACACCATTAAGAGCCTTAATTGGGATCTCTCCTATTTTGTATTCTTTCGTTACGTTTTTAAATTCGATCAGCTTTTTCATTTATTACATCCCCTTATATAGTCTTTTTTCAACGTCAAGTAACTCTAAAATAAACAACTTTAGTCGTATATTTTAGAGTTACTGTTTTTTTGCCTTCATTCTTTACGATACGTTTTATCAAGAAACCGTTCAACACGGCAAAATATTAAAGTTTAAATTAAAAAGGGTTTTGCTGTAATTTCAACCTCGCTATACATGGTGGTCCTTCACTTCCCAACGGTTTAAAGATGTTTCTCTTGCTATTAATGGCCTATATGCATCGGAATAATTTTGTTCAGATTCAGCCGTAAGCAGTTAAATCCTTCTAATAATATATAAGCTGATAAAATTAAATATATACATGTTTGGTTAAAAAATACATTTTGTCCCCTTTCTTATATAAAGAAGCTTTATATAAGAAATTCCATCCAGTCGAATAACTATTTTTAGTTTACATAATAATATTATTATTAAATCGAATGACAAGTTATGAAGTTTGGAGGATTAGAATTGAATATTTAAATTATGATCACTACGGTTTCATAGCAATTTGAACTTTGACTATATAAATTTCTGTTCAATAATTTCGCCGTATTCATTCTGTATCGTTGAATTCTTTTATTGAACTTAAGCATAAAAAAAGACACTTAAGCAAAATGCTTACGGTGTCCTTGACTATATTATGCATGTTGACAATTGAATGTTCGATTTTTCTTGCATCCAAAAAAATAACTCAGCAGGCATTCTAACCTCTGAGTTATTTTTTATTATTTAGTTAACGCCTTCATGTCTGCCACAATCGTCTCAACTGGCACATTTGTTGCACCGTTATAATCCTTTACAACAATGCCATCAGCATTAACTAAGTAATACCGTCCCATATGTACAACTTGGTCAGAGTTTGGATCATTCCTTACTACTGAATTAAATGATTTCATTGCAAACTGTTCAATAAACTTTTGATCATAGCCAGTCAATAATTGCCACTTGCTTTCATCGGCCACTGTATACGGTTTTATATAATTTTTTAAAACTTCTGGCTTATCAACCTGAGGATCAACACTAAAAGCTACAATTTGATAGTCCTTCACGCCTTTATCCTGAAGTGCCTTTTGCACCTCTGTCATATTATACGTCATTGGTGGACAAATGGTATTACAATTAGTAAAGACGAACATCGCTAACCATGGCTTGCCTTTAAAATCTTTAAGGCTAACCTGTTCATTTTTTTGATTTGTAACCGAAAAATCCCGTACTTCTATGTTCATTTCTGGTTCAAATTTATAACTTCCGCAAGCAGTTAGAATGCTACTTAATGTTAGTATTAAAACGAGCATTGCACTTTTCTTCTTCATATATTTGCTCACTTCCCTTCAATTTACCATCGTTGTTTATTGTATAAATAATAGTTACTGAATACAAGATATGCGCTTATCCTTTCATTTTTTTATGTCAATTCAATGTATATTGTATGATTTTGGTATATTAATATCCTGTATATTCCAGACAATTCACACTTTTTTAAAAAATTATTTATAGCTGTTTTTTACTATTTTGGTTATTTCCCAAGGCATCATTTATTTGTTATATAACAAAGTTTTTTTTACCTTTTTGACTCCTCTATCGTATGATGACCCAATAATAAATTCCTCAAAATTCTCTTTTACGTTCGAATTCTCTCCTACAATCAATATTATTATCAAGAAAACTATTAAAGGAATATTATTCTAATAGATAATACCTTTCTCTTTCATACGGATTATTTCTATTAAATCCTTAATATTTCTATGTTATTTCCACATTATGAAAGTGATTAAAAATTACAAAAACTCAAAATTTAGTATTGCATTATAAGAATCATCCCCATAAAATAAGTGAATATAACGACTGATGAAAAAGAAATATGTCGTTTGAAACAGAAATATAACACTTTAGGGGGAATAATAATGGAAAACATTTCTGAGAACAAAAATATAGAATCAGTTGACTATAATGCAATTGAAGCTATGGAATCGTTCAACAAGTTCGTGAAAAAGAAAAATACCTTCCTTTTCTCGATTACAGCAATTTTTTTAACACTTTATATTTTACTACCAATCCTTGCTTTCCAACCTGTACTACAACAAAAATTCTTCGGAAATATTACAGGTGTTTGGGTTTATTCAGCTGGATTATTCATTATGACAATCGTTCTTTGTACAGTATATGTGAAAAAAGCTTCTTCATTCGATAAAGCTGCTGCTGCAGTGCTAGCAGAGTATCACGAGAAAGGTGGAAATTAAATGAACTTAGTATCCGTTGGTTTCTTTTTAGCAATCGTTAGTTTAACACTCGTAGTAACTTATATCGCAGCGAAGCGTACGTCTTCTGCGGCTGACTTCTATACAGCTGGCGGTGGTCTAAAAGGTTGGCAAAATGGCTTTGCGATCGCTGGTGATTATTTATCTGCAGCTGCATTTCTTGGGGTGTCCGGGGCAATTGCGTTAACTGGTTTTGATGGTTTCTTCTTCTCTGTAGGCTATGTAGTAGCTAACTTAGTTCTTCTTTATGTAATTGCGGAGCCTATGCGTAATTTAGGCCGTTATACTTTGGCAGATATGCTTACTGCTCGTTTTAATGAAAAACGCATTCGCGGGGTCGCTGCTTCAGGCACAATTATCATCGTAATCCTTTATATGATTGCACAATTAGTAGGTGCAGGTGCCCTTATTAAACTATTATTTGGTATTGAGTATTGGATTGCGGTTTTAATCGTAGGTGTAATGATGACTACTTATGTATTATTTGGTGGCATGACAGCTACTTCTTGGGTGCAAATTATTAAAGCGAGCCTTCTTTTATTTGGGACAGGCGTATTAGCTACATTAGTATTAATTAAATTCGACTTCTCTCTTATGAAAATGTTCGATACGATCGCTGTGGATCATGGCGAGAAATTCCTTGTACCTGGGATGAAATATACAAGTACCATTGATTCAGTTTCGATGATGATGGCCCTTGTTTTAGGTACATCTGGATTACCGCATATTTTAATGCGCTTCTTCACTGTTAAAGATGCCAAAACTGCTCGTTCTTCTATTTCATGGACAACTTGGATTACAGCTATTTTCTTCTCATTAACTATTTTCTTAGGCTTTGGCGCATTAAATTTTGTAGGGATCGATCAAATTCTCGCTGAAAGTAAAGCTGGTAACACGGCAGCCCCACTTCTTGCTAATTATTTGGGCGGTGATGTGTTAATGGCATTTATCGGTGCAGTAGCATTCGCAACTATTCTAGCTGTTGTTTCGGGCTTAGTTTTAACAGGAGCTTCTGCGATTTCCCATGATATTTATGGAGAAATCATTAAAGGTGGTAAATTAACAGAAAAACAACAAGTTGTAGCAGCTCGTACTGGTTCGATTTCTATTGCCATTGTTTCGATTATCCTTGCATTATTTGCACAAAACTTAAATGTTTCGTTCTTAGTGTCCTTTGCTTTTTGTATCGGTGCTTCAGCAAACCTACCAGTTATTCTTTACACAATTTACTGGAAGAAATTCAATTCAACAGGTGCTATAACAGCGATGGTAACTGGGTTAGTATCATGTTTAGTTTTAGGTGCCATGGGGCCAAATGTATGGAGTCCTATTGAAGGTGCGGCAATCTTTGTTGGCAACCCTATCGTACCTTTAGCTGTTCCAGCGATCATCACAATTCCACTTGGCTTTATCGCAGGTTATTTAGGTACTGTTCTATCTTCTAGCAAAGTACCTCAGGAAGAAGCAGATCGTATTTATAAGGAAATTCGCGTGAAAGCAAACACTGGTGTATCCGTTTCTGACATCTCTCATTGATCGCTTTCTGCAATCCAAATAATTGCAAAAGGATACATCAATCGTCCTATCCTTCATAATAAAAATATCAAGTTAAAAAACTCGATTTTTTGTCGGGTTTTTTAACTTTTTATTATAAAAAATTTACCAATTTACTTATCTAACAATACTATTCTCTTTCAAAAAAAACTGATTTTCACTGAGTAAATAGTGTTTATTTTTTATAAAAAACCATCTTCTTTTTGAAATTTTATCCTAATTTCCCGCTCGGAAATCTAGAATTGACCTAACTTCATTTATTTATCAGAATTTTCCAAAATCCTTTTATTTCTGGACTTTGTTATGTATATTCTCTTTCAAGACTATTTTTCTGAAAATTATTTTTTCATAATTTTTCTGAAATGTATTGCAATTTTGTGAACTCTCTCATAAAATGAAGATGTGAATTCACTAAACTAGCAAAATCAAGTCTTTAAGCAGTAAAAATAAACACAAAATGGGGAATGTTAATGGGGAACAATCAAGGGAACAAGGGCGTCGTGATTGACTATGATGCAATTGCAAATCAAGAATCATTTAAAGCGCTTGTTCGAAGAAAGAAATCATTTCTTTGGTCAATAACTGCGATCTTCTTAGCAGCTTATATGTTGCTACCAATTCTTACTTCGTTCACAAAAATACTACACCAAAAGGCAATTGGGGAAATTACTTGGGTGTGGATATATTCAGCAGGATTATTCATCATGACTTGGAGCTTATGTCACTTATATGTAGCAAAAGCGAATAGTTTTGATAAAGAAGCACAGGCGATTATCGCTGAATACGAGAACGGAGGTGGCCGCCGATGAATAACGGAATGAGTTTTACAGCCATATTCTTCTTCGTAGCCATTGTTGGTTTAACATTAGTTATAACATGGTGGGCATCTAAACGAACTTCTTCTGCAAGTGATTTCTATACTGCAGGCGGTGGATTAACGGGCTGGCAAAATGGACTAGCCATCGCTGGTGACTACTTATCTGCAGCGTCTTTCTTAGGGATTGCCGGAGCAGTTGCATTATTTGGATTTGATGGATTCTTCTTCTCTATCGGATATTTAGTAGCTTACTTAGTGGTATTATATATCGTTGCTGAGCCACTACGTAATCTTGGTAAATTTACATTAGCTGACATGATCACAGCGCGTTTTGACAGCTCTAAAGTTCGTGGTACAGCAGCTTTAAGCACTATTACAATTGTTTTATTCTACATGATTGCACAACTAGTTGGTGCAGGAGCACTTATTCAATTACTTTTAGGAATCGATTATTGGGTTGCCGTTTTAATCGTAGGCTTTATGATGACGACTTATGTACTTTTCGGTGGTATGACTGCAACATCTTGGGTACAAATTATTAAAGCTTGTCTTTTAATGCTAGGTACAGTTATTATTTCATTCCTAGTATTAAAAGAATTCGGCTTTAGTATTGCAACGATGTTCAAAGAAATGGAAACTGCAACTGATAGCGGTGCAGCTTATTTGAATCCAGGTCTTAAATATCAAAATGGTGTTGATACTATTTCAATGTTAATCGCATTAGTATTAGGTACAGCTGGTCTTCCACATATCCTAATGCGCTTCTTTACAGTAAAAGATGCGAAAACTGCTCGTTCTTCAGTAATTTGGGCTACTTGGATTGTAGGTATTTTCTACATTCTTACAATCTTCTTAGGCTTCGGTGCAGCTAAATTCGTTGGTAAAGAAGAAATCATTGCTGCAAACGCTGCTGGTAACATGGCAGCTCCACTTCTTGCGGAAGCACTTGGTGGGGACATTTTATTCTCATTCGTATGTGCGGTAGCTTTCGCAACAATTTTAGCGGTAGTAGCTGGTCTTGTACTTTCTGGCGCGTCTGCCCTATCACATGATATATACGGTCAAATCATTAAAAAAGGAAAAATAACAGAGAAAGAGCAAGTACTTGCAGCTCGTATTGGTTCTATCACAATCGCTGTTATTTCAATCCTTTTAGCACTTGGCGCACAAACATTAAACGTAGCGTTCTTAGTATCGCTTGCATTCTGTATTGCAGGTTCAGCTAACTTACCTGTAATCATTTATACAATCTATTGGAAACGCTTTAACACAGCTGGTGCTATTACAGCTATGTTAACAGGTTTAATCTCTGCCTTAATTCTTGTTGCTGTTTCACCAAACCTTTGGAATCCAGTTGAAGGAAAAGCAATTTTCGTTGGGGATCCGTTAATTTCGTTAACGAACCCAGCAATAATCTCTGTACCGCTTGGCTTCCTTGGAGGTTTCATCGGAACGTTGCTTTCTAAGGAATCAGATGCTAAGAAATATCGTGAAGTGGATGTTAAAGCAAACACAGGTATTTCTGTACAGGACGTATCTCACTAATAATAAGACAACCGCCTCGTAAGTTTATAACTTACGGGGTTTTACTTTTTCTTCCGTATTCGGTACGATATTTACAAATGACTATTGGGGGTAATTTAACATGACACAATCAAAAGCAAAAAAGAAGCGCTCGCATATCAAGCGTACGAAAGGGAAAGACGTTGAAAAAAATCGTCAATTCTCCCCTTTCAGTACACATGAACGTGTAACGAAAACTAAAAAAGAAAGCCTTGAACAAAATTTTACAAAACATAGAAAACACAACCACACAGAGGATGATTAGTGGTTGTGTTTTGCTTGTAATGAGATATCTTGATGTTTAAATGTAATAAGCTTCGGAATAAAGTACAATGGATAAAGTAAAAGAAAAAGATTAGGTATCCACCACATAAGATCAAAATCAAGCTTTATTGTCCAAAAAGCAATCGCCTGTAGTCCTGAGCAAAATGTTAGTGCCAATGATAATAAGGCAAACGCTCTCCACTTCTCATTTTTCACTTTAAAAAGGTAGAGACTTATAAAACCAGTAAATGAAATTAAAATATCTAACGGGAAAAACGACCAATTCCATATAACTAATAATTCATTTTGATAATCCTGATATAAATACTCTTCTGGAATCAAATTAAAAAAAGTGGCTAGCCAATAGAATATAAAAAAGAAATCTGTAACTAAAAATAGGTATCTTAAAGTTTTACTCATCTACAGCCCCCATTTAATTTTCTTCATGTATATTTTCTTTAAGAATCCCAAGCATCAGAATGTCTACCATTTCCAGCATTGTATCTTGAAGCGAAATCATATTTCTGTTTTTTGATGCATGTTCCATCAATCGATAAAGCCCTCCAACATAGACTTCTATAAATATCTCTTTATTAAATGGACGTATTTGATTTGTAGCAATCCCTTCATCTATTAACGAAAAGATGCCTGTCCATTGTTCTTGAATAAATTGATCGAGTGTTTCCCACTGCTTCGGGTAATATCGTTGAAGCTCCTCTAAATATTGCAGCTGTGCAAATTTAAAATCAGCTGGAACGAGTACAAGACATTTCTTTAGTTTTTCTAAAAGACTTAAAGCTGAATCATGCAGTATTTCTACCTCTTTCATCTTCAGTTCATCAATTGCGAGATCAATCATTTCATTTAGAATTTCTTCCTTTGAGGGATAATATCCATACAATGTTTTAGTACTCATACCAAGCTGTTTTGCTAGCTCCCCCATTGTAAATCGGAATCCTTTTCGTTCAGCTTCACTTATTGATACCTTTAAAATTCTATCCTTCAACATAATCACCTACCTACAGGAAAATAAAAAAACATTTTCATTTTCCTTATTTTCCATTTAATGATAGTACCAAATGAAAATAATGTCAATGTTATGATAACGTAGTAAAAGTTAAATACTTCCAAAATTATACCCCCGTCCTGTTTTGGATGGGGGTATAATAAAGTTTTTATTTTTAATATGAAATTACTTTTTGTATCTGATCATTAATATTTCCCTTAGTTAATCCCCCGTGGTAACAAACCACAGATTCAATATCGAGGTCTAGATATTTCTTCAAAGAGAGACGAGCCTCTTTTAAATCAAGTACGGTTGGGATATGAATTCCACCAATTATTCCGTCTACACTGTACATCGAATCTCCGGCAATCAGTGTTTTGCTTTGTTTCAAATATAGACTGATATGGCCAGGAGTATGCCCCGGAGTATGGATGACACAAATCCCGCCACAATACGACAGTTCTTGACCATCAGTCAAGGTATCATTCACTTTTCCCTTCGGCGGATTCTCTATGTGCCCATCTTTCAAAAGTGGTAAATCTCCCTGGATATAAGGCTTATCTAGTTCGTGAGCATAAACTTTAATATTACTTCCACACTCTTGTAATATTTCTGGAAGACTACCTATATGATCTATATCCTGATGCGTCAAAATGATAACTTTTAATTTGTCAAACGACACTCCTACTTTTTCCATTGCCACACGTAAATCTTCAATTTGTCCAACGAACCCAGTGTCAATTAAAACAGCCATTTCTCGATCCCATAAAAGAGTTGGATGAATAATATTTCCGTGAAATTCAAGCTGGAGCATCTCTACTCCCTTAGAAATTCCCATAACTTTAGGCTCCTTTATAATTAGAATTTATTGATGTAAAAGAGTGCGTTTAGTTACAAAAGAACTTCATAAAAGTTCCTGCTGTTCTTCAAAAATCCGTTCCATTTCTGGCATAAATTTAAATTTAACAGAACAAAATCTAGCAGGTTAATTTTTAATATCCTGAAGAACAGTCCCCTTCCTCCAAAGCAGCTTCCGTAATGTTTCGAAATTGACTAAAACAGTTCCTACAATAATCGTCAAAGTTCCTACGCCTGTTAGCCAAGAAATATATTCATGATAGAAGGTAACACCTAGCATAACGGCAATTAATGGTGATATATACAGCCATGTAGAAGGAAAAACAGGATTTGTCCGTGAAACAAGCCAGTAATAAATGCTATGGCCTATCATTGAACCAAAAATAGTTAAATAAAGAAGAGAGCCAATTGAAGCAGTACTTAAAAGATAATCAAGCTGCATTTTTTCGGTAAAAAATGACAAAATGATTAATAAAATTCCACCATGCATCATTTGCGCTGCATTTAAAGCAATCGGTGATGTCGTTTTAAATTTTCGGATGACATGCTTCGAATAAATCGTTCCAGATGCGTAAAAAACTTCACCCAATATAATGGCGAAACAACCAACCATCCAGAAGTGACTAATCTCAATTGAAAAACTAGGTAAGATCAAGAACGTCACACCAATGACTCCGACGACACAACCAATGAATGATTTCCAATTTCCTTTTTGCTTCAATATAAATGTCTGAATAACAATGATTATCATTGGACCTGTAGCAGATAAGACAGCTGCAATCCCTGATGTCACATACTGTTCTGCCCAGTATAATGTGGCGAACGTCCCAAATGTTAAACCTACTCCTGTAAAAAACATCTCTTTCCGAAATAATAACCGTATTGTCGTTTTTTCTCTCCAAACCATAAAACTAAATAGCAGCAAACCAGCAATGAAAAAACGAAGTCCAGCTGATAAAAATGGAGGCACTCCTGCATCAACACCAATTTTAATCGCTAAAAATGTCGTTCCAAAAATCAAACACATAAAGAAATAATTAATAATAACCATATAAAACTCCTCCTCTTTTTCAATCATAAAAGAAAGACTATAGAACAGATTGAAAAAGATAGAACAGATTAGATTGGATCGTGTTACAATCGTCTTGAATAGGAGGAATCGATGTGAGCAAAGCGATTCAAAATGGAGATTATCTTTTTAAGAAAGTATATGATTATGTATTGCACAGAATAGAACGTAAAGAATGGAAAGAACATGAAAAGATTCCCTCCGTCCGGCAATTAGCATCTGAAATGAATGTTCATCGATTAACTGTATTAAAAGCTTATCAATTACTGAAACAGCATGACAAAGTTTATGTAAAAGATAAAGCAGGCTATTTTGTCCAATCAAAGGTGACGAAAAATCTTGAATATCTAGATCTGGACAATCCAATTGTTTCTGCATACGTACAAAAAAATCATTTATCTGAAATCCATCAATCATCTGTTTCCTATCATTTTTCTCAGGCGTTAATTGATCCAAATCTTTTGCCTAATCATTATTTTTCAGATTACGTGAAGAAAGTGTTTGACCTTTATCCAAAAGTACTTGCAACCTACTCAACTGTGCAAGGTGATTTAGAGCTACGGGAAACACTCACTCAATATTTTATCAATCAGTATAAAACTCATCTCAATGCAGATAATCTGTTAATCACTTCTGGCTCACAGCAAGCGATTCACTTAATCGCTCAAACTTTCATTAAGCCAAGAGACGTCGTTTTATTTGAACGTCCAAGCTATAGTGCTGCGATTGATATTTTTAGAACACAAGGAGCCCAGATTTTAACAGTTGATATCCATCCAGACGGGTACGATTTAAAGCAGGTTGAATTATATATGAAACAATATAAACCACGCCTTTTTTATCTCAATCCAACTTTCCATAACCCAACTGGTTATACTGTTTCAGTTGAGCAGCGCAAAAAATTAGTAGAATTAGCTGAACAATATCGATGTCTATTAATTGAGGACGATGCATATCACGACATATATTTTGATCATGCTCCACCACCACCAATTTACACATATGATACTGCTGGATCATCATTAATGAATTCACTACTAACAGTAAAATCGTTAGCTGATAATGGCTCACCACTTCTCAATCAAAAAATTTTTCTCCATTACTTTTCATCACTAAGATTACAGCAGCACGTGGAGAAAATCCGGATCGCTTTACAGATTCGAAAGGAAATCATGGAGGAAGAGCTAGCAGTAACAGATTGGAAATGGACCAGTCCAAAAGGCGGTCTTAATTTATGGGTGCAACTCCCAGATACACTTCCAACTGAATTATTATTAACCAAAAGTATCGAACAATCTATATCCTTTGTGCCAGGTCAAATTTGCGATCCATTAAAACAGCTTTCATCCTGGATACGTTTAAGCTATTCTTACGCAAATGAAAAACAACTACGGGAAGGGATAAAAAAGTTTGTTGCATTGGCACAATCTCTTTCTAAGTGATGGGAAGGGCTTGGATAAAAGGTTTGCAAAGCTATATCATGGCCTGCATTCCTATTTTAAAGTTAGTGATTAAGTTATTTTCATCAGCGATGTTTGAGGCTTTATCAGCGATTCTGGTACTTTTATCAGCGATGTTTGTACTTTTATCAGCGATTCTAGCTCTTTTATCAGCGATGTTCGACGTTTTATCAGCGATTCTGATACAAAAACACAGCTGCTCCTTAAGAACAGCTGTGTTTTTTGTTATAAATTATAAAATTTTGTCGTATTTCTTGTGATGATGCTAGCCGCTTCCTGTGTTGTAAGCCCCTTTAACGAAGCGATAACCTCTATGGAGTACTCCATCATCCAAGGCGATGTGCGTTTATTATCAAAAGGACCTTCAAACGGCCAAGGTCCATCTGTTTCTACCATCATCAGCTCGATTGGATATTTTTTGATCAGCTGTTGAATCTCAGTCTCATACGTACAATCGGGCGTTACAGAAATGAAATACCCATTAGAAATCATTCGTCCAATCACTTCCATATCGCCTTTAAACCAATGGAAATGCGCTTTCGTTACATGATGTTTTTCTAGCAAATCACAAACAATCGCCGCATCTTCATAGACAGCATGTAACACAATCGGTTTATTTAATTCCTTTGCCAAAACAATAAACCGTTCTAACAATGCCACATACGGACGCTCATCAATCTCCTTCTCCTGGCTCAAATAATAAGGCAAACCTACCTCGCCAATTGCTACCATTTCATGAGCGTGTTGTCGTATCCAATCGAATAAAGTCTCTTCCTCCACTTTACTAGGTAACGGCTGTTCTGGATGAAAGCCAAACGCTGCTTTTACTTTTGCATAGGCCTTCGACAGCTTCAGCGTCTTCTCACACGATGGAAGATTCATGCTAACTGCAATTACATGTTCAGCTTCCTCTAGTAAAGTTGGTATATCATTTTCTTTATACTGATCTAAATGAATATGTGCATCAATCAACATTCGCCTCATCCTTTTCTTCTTTTAAATACGTGAATAGCTGTTGTTTCAAGGCTGTAAATGTAGCGGAATGGCGAATTTCTTCTTGTCGAGGCCTTGCAAAAGGTACGATAATTTCTTTTTTAATCGTCGCTGGCCGTTTCGTGAGGACAATGATACGATCAGCTAAAAAGAGAGCTTCCTCGATACTATGTGTAACGAATAGTATAGATTTTCGATCTTTCTCCCATATCGATAAAAGCCACGCCTGCATTTCAAGCCTTGTAAATTCATCCAGTGCAGAAAACGGCTCATCTAAGCATAAAATGGGCTTATTACTAACGATTGCACGAATAAACGATACTCGCTGTTGCATACCACCCGATAGCTCATTGGGATACGCCTTTTCAAACGCTGCGAGCCCCACTTTCTCTAACCATTCCTTGGCTACGTTCATATTTGGTTTTCCATGAAGCTCCTCGACCATCGTGACGTTTTCAACTATCGTACGCCATGGTAATAAGCATGGCTGCTGAGGCATATAGCCGATTGTTCCTCTTTTTTGTTGGATATCAGTACCGTTTAATAGAATAGCACCCTTATCAATTGATGAAACACCACCAATTAATTGAAAGAGTGTACTTTTTCCACTGCCTGACGGACCGATAATCGCCACAAATTCGCCGTCTTTCACCTCAAAAGATAAATTACGAATAACCGGAAGAGAATCAAAGGATTTATCAATGTTTTCAATGCTTAGCATAGTGTCCTCTCCCCTTTACAACAAGTTTTTCCAAAAATTGAATAGCACTAAATAATAGTAAACTTAAAAAAATGATGGCAAAAATCGCTACAAACACACGATCCGTCCGAAATGAAGATTGTGCCAATGTCATATAGACACCAATCCCATTTTTCGCACCGAGCCATTCAGCAATGACAGCCCCCATTACGCTATAAGTTGCCGCAATTTTAATGCCTGAAAAAATTGCCGGGTACGCATAGGGCCATTCAAGCTTCCAAAATGTTTGTGCTTTCGTTGCGCCTATCATCTCAAAATAATGCTTCAGCTCAGGTGAAGTTTGACGGAAACCATCCATTGCCGAAACAACGATGGGGAAAAAACACACAAGACAAATAATAATGAGCTTTGGCAATAAACCAAAGCCAAACCAAATGATTAATAACGGTGCTAGGACGAGCACAGGAACATTTTGGGACATGATAAGAATAGGATAAAATAGCTCCCTTACAAACGTAAAACGATGCAATAGCACAGCAACCAATAGCCCACATAATATCCCGATGGCTAGACCAAGAAGTGCTAATTGCACAGTGGCTAAAACATGTGGCACAAACGTCTCATACGATTGAAAGCCTTCTTTCAAAATGGCACTTGGTGCGGGCAATAGCCAATGTGGCACGTCTGCAAAGCGGACAATTAGTTCCCATATGAATAAGAGGAAGGCGATAAAAATTATCGTCCTTCCTTGTTTAAAAGCTTGCCTCATCACTTGTATTTCTCCGTTAGTGTATCCATTGTAATACCGGATGGCTGATATAAAATTTTCACTTGTGTAATGACATTAATAGCGCCAAGCTCAATCATCTTCTCATTCATTTTTTCAATGATTTGTAGCAAAGTCGATAGCTCACCCTCCATTGTCGTTTCTAAAGGATGAACTTCATATTTCACCCCTGATGCGTCGATAACAGCAATCGCTGCATCGACAAACGGGATCACATCTTCATATTTTTCAGTTTTCGGGATAATTTGTACACTTATTAATGAGTTTGCCATACTACTTTGTCTCCTTTTTCGGTAAAAAGTCGTTTGTAAATGCTTGTTTGGCGTTAAATTCGCCCTCTAAAACTTTGTTGTTTGCCATCCATTTCGCGTAATTTTCCCAGACAGCTAGCTTTTGCTCGCCCCATTGTGCAGCGTCGTCTTGATACTTATCCGCTAGCCATTCCTGACTTTTATGCACAAGTTTTTTATCTAAATCAGGTACCGCTTCTAGTAAAATATCAGCTGCTTCATTTGGATGTTTTATCGCATATTCATAGCCCTTTGCTGCAGCAGCGACAAATGCTTTTACTGTCTCTGGGTCATTCTTAATCATTTTTTCGTTTGTAGCTAGTACTGGTGTGTAATAATCTAACTGATCACTATAATCTGTTAAATATAGCATGTTCAGTTTTTCGCCACGTAGTTCTGCTTCGATACCTGTCCATGCATAATAAATCCACGCAAAATCAATATCTTTTTTCATCATTGTGAAGAAATCTATGTCGCCAGCATTGATTATATCTAACTTATTAATATCCGCATTTTCTGTTTGCATAAGTGATTGTAGTACAGCCTTTTCAAGCGGTGCACCCCAGCCTCCATATGTTTTGCCTTCAAAATCTTTTGGTGATGTGATGCCTTTTGATGCAATGGATGCAAAGCCAGAAGTATTATGCTGAATAATCGCCGCAATCGATACTAAAGGTACATCCTGCACACGTGCCTGTGTAATCCCTTCCTGATAACTTACGCCAAACTGAGCCTTGCCAGACGCCACAAGCTGATCTGCACTCGCTTCGCCGGGTAATAAAATATCAACATCTAAGCCCTGTTCCTTAAAGTAGCCAAGTTTTTTCGCTACATATAATCCTGTATGATTCGTGTTAGGTGTCCAATCAAGAACGACCGATACTTTTTTTAATCCTTTTGCATCCTTTTTAGCCTCTTTTTCGCTACAGCCCACTAATGTTAAAAGCGCAGCCATCAGGATTAATAACCATTTTTTCATGCTGAATCCTCCAAGTAAGTAGTGTGAAAGTGTTCATGAATGATGAATGTGTTTACCTTCTTTCAGCGAATGTCTTAGTAGCGAAAGTGAAACATTAGCTACTAATGTCTTTTGTACCAAAAGCTTAGAGATTGTACAGAAGTCTACCACCTCTATAGGTAATGATATAAATGCTGATTTAAGCTACTTTCCATCGTTTGTACATATAACCGCTGAAAGAAGGTAAAGCCTCCGGCGGTTGTCACGGAATCGGAAAGGAGTGCTTTGTGCAAGCACAAAGCCGATTCCGGACGCAATTATGCCGAGGCATAATTGATCAGAAGAAAGCGTATTCATGGCCTGTTTATACTAGTTTTGTGCATGCAACAAAAGTCTGAAAACATAAAAAACGCCTAGGATTCCTCCCAGACGTTTGTAATCAATATCAAAAACTTTTACTTTTTGAATAGATGTTCCCTACGCTGGTACGAGCCAAATCAGGTTCAAAGGGTCAGCGTCTATCGGACACAATCTCAGCTGGCAATACCAGCCCCCCTACATTCTTTCCATATGAACTTTTCGTGATTATTATACCCATATCTAGCCGGAAATGACAAGGGCCTGTTTATCGATAGCGCCGAATTACCATAAAAATTACATCAACATCCCTAAATATTAACATTATCATTTAGAGCCTAAAAATAAATAACTTTATTGTCACTTACCCCTTCTCTTGATTTTAAAAAAGCCCAGCTCTCAAAGGAGCATGGGCTAATAATGTTATTTCTCTTCTTTTTTAACAGCGAAGACATGTGAAATGGCACCGTCTGTAGCTATATCTACTTTAAAGGAGCCATTAGAATGGCGATCTGCTCGAGTTAACGCTTGTACATCTAGGATCTCTTGCACACCTTTTTCCGTTTCAATCATTAGCTGTTCTTCATCAGTTACCTTGACTACAGCCACGATACGATGTGGGTTCGCTTTTAATTCCGTTAACACTTTTAAGCCGCGTTTTGCACGACTCGTCATCTCTACCTCGGCTACATTCATTTTCTTCACTGCACCGCGATGCGTCACAATCGCTACATATGCGGTGTCTTTTGGCGGTAAAACATTAACGCCGACTAATGCTTCTCCGTCTTTCAGCGTAATCCCTTTGACACCGCCTGTTTTTACACCCGTTACTGGTAATTCCTCCATTGGGAAACGAATAGCATAGGCAGTATCTGTCGTTAACATTAATTCTGCCTCGTCCGTCACAAAACCTGCAAAAATCATTTCATCGCCTGACTTGACATTCATCGTTTTGATTGGCTTCGAATAGCGTGTAACAGCATAATCAGCAACCGGTGAACGTTTAATTTGTCCATCTTTCGTAGCCGTTAAAATATACGTATTGGCCTGTTCGAATGTCTCAAAACCATATACAGCAATAATAGATTCATCTTCTCCGGTAGGCACAATACTTGAAATATGCTGACCAAGATCCTTCCAACGAATATCAGGTAGTTCATGGACAGGCTGATAAATATAATTGCCTCGATTTGTGAACAGTAATAGATGATGCTGCGTATTTAAGTTTGCTTCATATAACAAATAATCGGAATCCTTCATCGCAAAATCCTGACCATTCGAAGCTGCATGTGAACGTGTAGATGTACGCTTAATATAGCCATCTTTTGTGACTGTCACTACGACCTCTTCACTTGGCACAAGGACATCTAACGTAATTTTGATTTCTTCAATTTCTTGTTCGATTTTTGAACGACGTGGCTCTGCAAAGCGCTTTTTAATGTCAAGTAGTTCTTGTTTAATAACACGAACAAGCTTTGCTTCACTATTAAGAATACCTTCAAGCTTAGCAATCAATTTATTTAACTCTTCCTGTTCAGCACGTAATTCCGTAATATCAGTATTTGTTAAACGGTATAATTGCAAGCTAACGATTGCCTCTGATTGCACTTCTGTAAAGTCAAACTTCACTTGTAAATTCGTTTTCGCATCTCGTTTATCATTAGAAGAACGAATCGTTGCAATGACTTCATCTAAAATGGATAGTGCCTTAATCAAGCCATCCACAATATGCGAACGATCTTTAGCCTTTTGCAAATCATAAATAGAGCGGTTCGTCACGACTTCTTTTTGATGGGCAATATAAGAATCCAGTAACAATGGCAATGTCATCATTGTCGGACGACGATTGTGGATCGCAATCATATTAAAATTATAAGCTACTTGTAAATCAGTTGTTTTGAACAAGTAGTTTAATATTCCTTGTCCAGGAACCTCTTTTTTCAGTTCAATAACAACACGTAGGCCTGTACGATCCGATTCATCGCGAATTTCTGCAATTCCTTCAAGTCGTTTATCCACACGTTGCTCATCAATTTTCTTCACAAGATTTGCTTTATTGACGTCATACGGTAATTCCGTAATAACGATTTGCTCTTTGCCGCCTTTAATTGGCTCAACGACTGCTTGAGCACGTACGATGATTTTACCGCGTCCTGTTTCGTATGCTTTTTTAATGCCATCGACACCTTGAATGATACCACCTGTTGGGAAATCCGGCCCTTTTATAACGGTCATTAATTCATCAACAGTCGTATTTGGATTATCTAAGCGCATAAGAACACCGTCTAGCACCTCATCGAGTGCGTGAGGAGGGATGTCCGTTGCATAGCCGGCCGAAATACCCGTTGAGCCGTTGACTAGTAAGTTCGGGAAACGAGCCGGTAAAACCGTTGGCTCCATATCCTGATCATCGAAGTTTGGTATAAATTCAACGGTTTTCTTGCCAATATCACGTAGCATCTCTGCTGCAATAGCAGAAAGTCTTGCCTCTGTATAACGCATCGCTGCTGGTGGGTCACCATCGACAGATCCGTTATTCCCATGCATTTCAATGAGCATATGACGCGCCTTCCAATCCTGACTCATACGCACCATTGCTTCATATACTGAGCTGTCACCGTGTGGATGATAGTTACCGATAACATTACCGACAGTTTTTGCTGATTTACGGAATGGTTTATCGTTCGTATTGCCCTCTGTAAACATCGCATATAAAATACGTCGTTGTACAGGCTTAAGACCGTCACGTGCATCAGGCAACGCGCGGTCTTGAATAATATATTTACTATAGCGACCAAAGCGGTCACCCATTACTTCTTCTAAAGGTAAATCTTGAAACTTTTCCGTACTACTCATGCTTGGTCCTCCTCTTGTTGGATGAATTCATTTTCTAAAATATTTGAATCATCCTCCATGCCGAAGTCTACATTGGCTTCGATCCATTTACGGCGTGGCTCTACTTTATCGCCCATTAATGTTGTCACACGTCTTTCAGCACGTGCACCATCCTCAATCGTAACACGGATTAAAGTACGCGTTTCAGGGTTCATGGTCGTATCCCACAACTGGTCGGCATTCATCTCACCAAGACCTTTATAGCGCTGCAATATGTAACCCTTACCAACTTTTTTAATGGCCTTTTGTAAATCATTTTCAGTCCAAGCATATTCAATCACTTCTTTTTTACCAGTACCCTTTGATACTTTATAAAGAGGTGGTAATGCGATAAATACCTTTCCAGCTTCAATCAATGGTCGCATATAACGATAGAAAAACGTTAATAGCAACACTTGAATATGCGCTCCGTCAGTATCAGCATCGGTCATAATAACGACTTTGTCATACGATGAATCCTCGACAGAGAAATCTGTACCGACACCAGCACCAATTGCATGTATAATCGTTGAAATTTCCTCGTTTTTCATAATATCCTGAAGCTTTGCTTTTTCCGTATTTATGACTTTACCACGCAATGGTAAAATCGCTTGGAACGTACGGTCTCGTCCTTGTTTTGCAGAGCCTCCTGCAGAATCACCTTCGACTAAATACAGTTCATTTTTCGCCGCATTTCGAGATTGTGCAGGTGTTAATTTCCCAGAAAGGATCGTACTACCTTTTTTGCTCTTTTTACCGTTTCGTGCATCTTCACGTGCCTTACGAGCCGCTTCACGTACTTGCTGCGCACGAATAGCTTTACGCACTAAAGATGCAGACAATTCAGCATTTTCTTCAAGCACATATAAAATTTGCTCCGAGACAACACTATCCACTGCCGAGCGTGCCTCACTCGTACCAAGCTTACCTTTCGTTTGACCCTCGAATTGTAGTAAATGCTCTGGTATGCGAACAGAAACAATCGCCGCTAAGCCTTCTCGAATGTCTGTCCCTTCAAGATTTTTATCTTTATCTTTTAACAGACCAATTTTTCGTGCATATTCATTGAACACACGTGTTAATGCTGCTTTGGCACCAGTTTCATGAGTACCACCATCTCGTGTACGTACATTGTTTACAAATGAAAGGATTGTTTCTGAGTAGCCATCGTTGTATTGGAAGGCGAATTCTACTTCGATCTCGTCTTGAATCCCTTCTACATACTTTACTGGATGCAGTACATCTTTCTCCTCATTCAAATACGCAACGAAAGCTTCAATTCCGTTCTCATAAAAGAAAACATCACCTTTGCCTTCCTCGCGTTCATCGATTAACTCAATTTTTAAGCCTTTTAATAAAAATGCTGACTCACGTAAACGTTCTGCAAGCGTATCATAATTGTATTTTGTAACAGAGAAAATCGTGTCATCTGGCAGGAAGTGAACAAGCGTTCCTGTCTGTTTTGTTTGTCCAATTTCTTCTAATGTCGTCACAGGATGGCCACCGTTTTCAAAACGTTGACGATACTTTTTACCGTCACGGTGAATCGTTACTTCTAAAAAAGTAGATAAAGCATTCACAACAGAAGAACCTACACCGTGTAAGCCACCACTTGTTTTATAGCCGCCCTGTCCGAATTTACCACCAGCATGTAAAACCGTAAAGATAATCTCGGGAGTTGGTTTCCCCATTTTATGCATACCAGTTGGCATTCCACGGCCGAAGTCTCGAACGCTGATACTTTGATCTTTATGAATAGTGACAATGATATGAGAACCAAAGCCAGCCAGTGCTTCATCCACCGCATTATCTACGATTTCATATACAAGGTGATGAAGTCCACGGCCATCTGTAGAACCGATATACATGCCGGGTCGTTTTCGTACCGCTTCTAATCCTTCTAATACTTGAATGGCGTCATCATTATAGACGCTTGGTGACTGTTTATTCGCCAAAAAAATTCCCCTCCAAAAAACAAACGCATGTTCTATTTATGTTCTCTTCCTAATAATAATAGCATTTCCTAACAATATCTAGTGTCAGGCCCAATAAATTTTTAAAATTTCCTCACAGCTTCATCATTTTGATCTATTTTACTGGAAGAAAAGTTTGCAATAGTTGCTTTAATATGTATTAAGTACTCTTCTATTCCCTTGACGCAGGGTAGTAAACTTTAGTTGCATAAATAAAACAACAAATGACTAACTTCTGGTCATACTCTTTTTCAAAACGTTACTAATCGCTGAAGGCTTCGAACTTACATTCAAAAGCATTTGAATATTTTCTGAAAAATATACAGGTGCAGTAATAAATGGGTTTCTTCTGTCTAAAGAAGATTCATACTAGCTTACTCTAGAAATTAAAGATAGACTTCTATTCTACCAAAGGAATGGGTGATTGACAAAATTGCCATTCTACCTATATTTTTAGAAAGGGCTTTCTTGCTGACTCAACGAATCATGTCAAAAAGCCTAAGCTACATTAAAATTCATAGAAAAACCTTTGAAAAATAGTTATCTTTTGTAATGAATTCAAGATTCACTTAGAAATATCCTTCATGACATTGTAGATTGTAGAGAAAAAGTGTAGAATATTTGTTACATATTATTAGTACCAAGTGATAATGAAAGGAGTCCAGCTATGCTAAATGGACTTATTATTTTATGTGCTTATCTAATCGGCTCGATCCCTTCAGGATTATGGATAGGCAAAATTTTTTATAAAACGGATATTCGTCAACACGGAAGTGGTAATTTAGGTGCGACTAATACCTTTCGTATTTTAGGAAAAAAAGCAGGAATAGTCGTAACGATTATGGATGTCTTAAAAGGTACAGCAGCTGTATTACTTGTAACTCTTCCTATATTCTCTGATGTCTCCATTCACTCGCTACTTCTTGGACTAATAGCCGTTATTGGTCATATGTTCCCGATTTTTGCAAGTTTCCGTGGAGGAAAAGCTGTAGCAACATCAGCAGGAGTTCTCTTAGGTTATTCATGGCCACTATTTGTCTTACTATTTATTGCTTTTATTGTAACATTAAAAATAACGAAGATTGTAAGTTTAACTTCCATGATTGCCGCTTTAGTAGCACTTATTTATTCAATCGTTTATTATTTTGTTACAGGTGATTTTGCGTTAGGTATTTTAGTAGCATGTTTATTTACCTTTATCATTTATCGTCACCGAGCAAATATTGCCCGCATTAAAAATGGTACCGAGCCAAAGGTGAAATGGCTGTAACGGAAAGAGGAGATTCTAATGAATATCGTACTAACAGATGAAGCCCTACAATGGTTCAAACAAGAGATGGAAGTAGAATCCGGAGATACAATTCGTTTTTATGCTAGATATGGAGGTTCCAGCCCTTTTCACGAAGGCTTTTCTCTTGGTATGACACGTGAAGAACCAATCAACATTGGTGTAAAGACAGTTATTGATGATGTTACCTATTATATTGATGAAAAAGATTTATGGTTTTTCAATGATCACAATTTACATGTAGATGTGGATGTCACAAATGACGAATTAAAATATGAGTATAAAAAATAAAGCAGTGTTTCCTTTCGTTTATACGAAGGGAACACTGTTTTTTTATTTGAATTGAATTCAATTCCAACCTTGGTTTATCTTCTCTCAAAATTGTACATTCTATAGTTATGTAAATCTTGAGGAGGAATGAACATGTCTATTTCTAAAATTACTGATACCTCCCAAAACAATGACCAACTATATAGTTCTCTTTCACAAAATTTGAAGATAATCAAAAACACTCTTGGGAATAGTAATGACCTTGTCATACGAGAAATTACCATTGGAAAAGCTGAACAATTTACGTTAGCGATCATTTATGTAGATGGCTTATCCGATAAAATAAGCATTTCTAATGCTGTAATTGATAAAATAATGTTTGATATCGAGGATAATCATGATGCAGAAGTAGAAAAGATTATTCGTTATTTAAAAGATTCTTGTTTAACAGTCGGCGATGTTAATGATATTTTTCATTTTTCAGCACTGTACAATTCGATTTTGAATGGAAATACGGTCATTTTATTAGATGAATCTTCAACTGGTATCGTTACAAGTACTCAAGGTGCAAAAGATAGAGCCGTTATGGAGCCATCAACAGAGTCGGTCATTAGAGGTCCTAGAGAATCCTTTACAGAAACATTACGTACGAACACTGCCCTGATCCGCAGAAAAATTAAAAGTCCGAATCTCTGGATCAAGTCTCGTATTGTCGGTGAAGTAACAAAAACGGAAGTTGCTGTTATGTATTTGAACGACATTGCGAATGACAAAATAGTAGCAGAGGTTCTTTCCCGATTAGATCGTATCAACATTGATGGTATTTTAGAAAGCGGATATATCGAAGATTTTATTCAAGATTCTAAATTCTCGATATTCCCTACAATTTATAATTCTGAACGACCTGATGTTATTGCTGGCGAAATATTAGACGGAAAAATTGCAATTCTAGTGGACGGTTCACCGTTTGCCCTAGTTGTACCAGCTCTATTTACATCCTTTTTACAATCTGCTGAGGATTATTATCAGCACTGGATGATTAGTTCTCTTGTACGCTTATTGAGGTTTTTCGGAATTAGCTTAGCTTTGGTGGCACCGTCGCTTTATGTAGCTATCACCACCTTCCATCAAGAAATGCTACCAACTCCTATGCTGATAAGTATTGCTTCTCAACGAGAAGGAGTCCCCTTCCCCGCCGTTGTAGAGGCACTCATTATGGAGGTTGCATTCGAGGTATTACGAGAAGCGGGTCTTCGAATGCCTAGAACCATTGGACCAGCCGTATCCATTGTTGGAACATTAGTGATCGGTCAAGCTGCCGTAGAAGCTGGAATTGTATCAGCCGTAATGGTTATTATTGTAGCATTAACAGCCATTTGTAGCTTTTTATTCCCCGCTTATGGCTTATCTAATACCGTTCGTGCACTTCGTTTCCCATTAATGATTTTAGCAGCAATTGTTGGATTGTTTGGTGTAATGTTAGGGCTTATGATCATCATCCTACACATGTGCAGCATACGAACTTTCGGTGTTCCATATTTAAGTCCGTTCGGGCCATTAATCCTACAAGATCAAAAAGACGCACTAGTGTTGTTCCCTCGTAGAGCTTTATTGACTCGACCACGCTTAATTAGTCAAAAAAATACTGTTAGGGGTCATAAATATTTTAATACGAAAAAAAGGAATCAAACGAAAGTGTAAACGAGGAATGAACCATGTCAAAAGTTAAGGCAATTTGTTTACTAATGATTCTTACGTTGCTTTTAAGTGGTTGTTGGAGTAAGCGTGAACTCAATGAATTAGCAATTGTGGCAGCATTAGGAATAGATAAAGTAGATAATGAATTCGAAATAACTGTTCAAGTTGTGGATACTGGTGAAATTTCCTCAAAACAGCCTTCTTCAGGACGATCACCTGTTATTACCTATCATTCAACAGGGGCAACGGTCTTTGAGGCAATTAGAAAAATGACAACAGTAACAGCTAGAAAACTTTATTTCTCTCATCTGCAAATAGTTGTGCTCGGCAACAAATTGGCAGAAGGAGGAATTAACGAGCCGTTAGATTTGATTTCAAGAGATCATGAATTCAGAAATGATTTCGATGTCATCGTTGCCCATGACGCGACTGCCGATGAAGTATTAAATGTATTAACACCTATCGAAAAAGTACCCGCTAATAAATTACTAAATTCTCTTAAAACGTCAGAGAAAACTTGGGGTACAACCGAATCCATTAAAATTGATGAATTAATCAATACTTTAAATACTAAAGAAACAAGTGTAGTCATGTCTGCTATTGAAATACAGGGGGATAAAAATATTGGCAAGGAGCAAACGAATGTTAAAAGATCGAAATCTTCTGTGCTATTGAGGTATGCGGGCTTAGCTGTTTTTAAAGAAGGTAAACTCATTGGGCTCTTAACGGAAGATGAGAGTAGAAGCCTCGGTTTTTTAAGGGACAAAATAGACAGTACAATTGAAATCCTTGCCTGCCCTAAGGGTGGTACGTTAGCAACAGAGATTACGCACTCAAAGACGAAAGTAAAAGGTAAATTTGAAAATGGAGCTCCAAAAATCGATGTTCTTATAGATGTTAACCAAAATGTCGGAGAAGTTCTATGTAATATAGACCTTACGAAAGAAAAATCAATACACTTAATAAATAAAAAAACAGAAGAACTTATAAAAAAACAAATCGAAGAAACAATCCGTTCAGTTCAACAAAATTACCGGGTCGATATTTTTGGTTTTGGTGAAGAACTTCATCGCACAAATCCTAAAGAGTGGAAAAAAATCAAAAAAGACTGGCTAACGATATTTCAAGAGTTACCAGTTAAAGTTAAAGTACATGTTAACACACAAGGATTAGGAACGATGGAAAACTCATTAGTGAATAAGACGAAGGGAGAATAAGCCATGATTATGACGATATTCATACTAATTATTTCTGCTGTTATTGCCTTTTCCTTCATTCCAAAATTAAAAAAAAATAAAGAAACGAAAACGATTGTTATTTTTTCGATTTTTTTATTGATCGGCGCTGCATTAAATATTGGGGTCTCATTAAGGATCAAAATTCCAAGCCCACTTGATTTGATTACCTTTATTTTTTCACCTATTAAAGATTTAATCGTCTCCCTGACAAAATAATAAGGAACTTTATGTTAAGAGAAAGGGGTAGCGTTCATATGGAAAAAGAAATAATTAGTTCAAGACAATTTATGATCATTACCCTTCTCTTTTCAATTGGAACAGCCATTTTAATTCTCCCTGCTAGTGTAACAATTGAAGCAAAGCAAGATGCCTGGATTGCAGCTATCATTGGTGTCGTTATAAGTTTACTCTTAATAAAGCTTTTCGTTACTCTAGGAAAACGGACACCTACCCTTACATTTGTAGAGGCTAATGAAAAGATACTAGGTCGTTTTTTCGGAAAATTCACTTCGATTGGCTTTATTCTTATAGCCCTTCTTTCAGCAGGTGAATTATTATATTTCATTGGCATTTTCATGAAAACAGAAATTATGCCAGAAACACCTACGATGGCCTTTGCATTTCTGTTCAGTATTATTATTATTTATGCTGCATTTCTCGGAATTGAAGTTTTTGCCCGTTCTGCAGAAATACTATTTCCTATATTTATTTTTATTTTTATTTTATTTGTAGTGTGTATTTCACCATCCATCAAGATTGAAAATTTACAGCCAATATTGGAAGCGCCCAAAAAATCAATATTCTTTAGTATGATTCGATTTATAAGTCTTTTTTCATTCCCACTAGTCATATTATTAATGATTTTCCCTTCCGCCGTTAACGTCCAAAAATCTGCACAAAAAGGTTTTTACGTTGGTTCAATTATTGGAGGAATTGTCTTAGTTTCTATCATTACACTGTCTATCCTTGTCCTAGGTCCGGCAAATACAGCTTCTAGGACATTTCCAAGTTATTCATTAGCTCAAAGAATTTCAATCGGGAATTTTTTGCAGCGTATTGAAGTTATTATGGCAACCATGTGGATTATCTCAATTTATATTAGAACTTTTATGTACTTTTACGCTGCAGTCGTCGGCATCGCACAAATATGTAAAATTAACAATCATCGACCGCTCATTTTTCCACTTGGAATGATTATCCTTGGACTTTCACAAATTGTTCATCCTAATATCATTCATTCAGATATTTACAATAGAGACACATGGCCTATATTTTCCTTAGTTGTCATGGTTTTTTTACCATTAGTTTTATTAATTGTCGCGAAGATTCGCAAAATTAATGGTACTCAAGGAAATAATACGAAAAGTAATTGTAATACACAGAATGAAAGTGGTAGTAATAACGGGAATTCTACTCAAGGTACAGATAGCAATAATAACGATAATTCTTCACAGAGTAATATTAATAGCAATGGCAGAAATGCTACACAAGGTGAAAGTAATAGTAAAAACGATAATTGTACTCAAAATGAAAGTAGCAGTAATAACGGGAATTTTACTCAAAGTGATAGTAGCAGTAATAACGGGAATTCTACTCAAAATGAAAATAGCAGTAATAACGGGAATTCTACTCAAAGTGATAGTAGCAGTAATAACGGGAATTTTACTCAAAGTGATAGTAGCAGTAATAACGGGAATTCTACTCAAAATGAAAATAGCAGTAATAACGGGAATTTTACTCAAAGTGATAGTAGCAGTAATAACGGTAATTCTACTCAAAATGAAAATAGCAGTAATAACGGGAATTTTACTCAAAGTGATAGTAGCAGTAATAACGGTAATTCTACTCAAAGTGATAGTAGCAGTAATAGTGAAAATCCTTTACCGAGCAAAATTGATAACGCTTCAAGCAATACTACACAGAATGATAGCGATACCGGGAATACTCCAAACAGCGATAAAAATAAAGATTCTCCCGAAAGATAACAGCAAAGCAAAAAAAAGGAATCAAATGATTCCAAATTTTTTATTCTGCATTAAATATTGTGGTCTTATTAAGAATTAAAATTCCAAGTACACTAGACTTACTTACTTTTATTTTTTTACCAATTAAAGATTTAAATGTCTCCCTGACAGAATAATAAAGAACTTTATGTTAAGAGAAAAGGGGTAGCGTTCATATGGAAAAAGAAATAATTAGTTCAAGACAATTTATGATCATTACCCTTCTCTCTTCAATTGGGACAGCTATTTTAATTAGCCCTGCTAGCGTAACAAGTGAGGCAAAACAAGATGCCTGGATTGCAGCGATCATTAGCGTCGTTTTAAGTTTACTCTTAATAAAGCTTTTCGTTACTCTAGGAAAACGGACACCTACCCTTACATTTGTAGTGGCTAATGAAAAGATATTAGGTCGCTTTTTCGGAAAAATAACTTCAATTGGCTTTATTATTCTATCCTTTCTTTCTGCCGGTGAATTATTATATTTCATTGGCATTTTCATGAAAACAGAAATTATGCCAGAAACACCTATGATGGCCTTTGCTTTTCTGTTCAGTATTATCATTATTTATGCAGCATTTCTAGGGATTGAAGTTTTTGCTCGTTCTGCAGAAATACTATTCGCAATGTTTATTTTAATTTTTATTTTATTTGTAGTTTGTATCTCACCATCTGTCCATATGGAAAATCTACAGCCAATACTGGAAGCACCAGCAAAATCATTATTCTTTAGTACTATTCGATTAATGAGTATTTTTTCATTCCCACTTGTCATATTATTAATGATTTTTCCTTCTGCTGTTAACGTCCATGAATCAGCACAAAAAGCTTTTTACATTGGCACAATTCTTGGAGGGATTGTCTTAATTGCTATCATCTCACTTGCTATCCTTGTCCTAGGTCCGGAAAATACTGCTTCTAGGACATTTCCTAGCTATTCATTAGCGCAAAGAATTTCAATCGGGAATTTTTTGCAGCGTATTGAAGTTATTATGGCAGCCATGTGGATAATATCAATTTATATTAAAACTTTTATGTTTTTTTACGCTGGGGTCATCGGCATCGCACAAATATGTAAAATTAAAAATCATCGACCGCTCATTTTTCCATTCGGAATGATTATCCTTGGACTTTCACAAATTGTTCATCCTAGTATCATTCATTCAGATATTTACAATAAAGAAACCTGGCCTATTTTTTCCTTTTTTTTCGCAATCTTATTACCATTAGTTTTACTACTTGTCGCGAAAATTCGTAAAATTAACGGGAATCAAGGTAATAATACAAAAAGTAATTGTAGTACACAGAATGAAAATGGTAATAATAACGGAAATGCTACACAAGGTACAGGTAGTAGTAATAACGGTAATTCTACTCAAAGTGATAGTAGCAGTAATAACGGTAATTCTACTCAAAGTAATTGTAGCAACAATGGAGGAAACTCTTCACAGAGTGAAAGTAATAGTAGTAATGACGAAAACTCTACTCAGAGTAATAGTTGCAACAATGGTGGAAACTCTTCACAGAGTGAAAGTAATAATAATGACGAAAACTCTACTCAGAGTAATAGTTGCAACAATGGTGGAAACTCTTCACAGAGTGAAAGTAATAATAATGACGAAAACTCTACTCAGA
>NZ_JBHVUJ010000002.1:129666-207597 GCF_042884205.1 Lysinibacillus sp. NPDC058147 | reverse complement strand
GTAATAGTTGCAACAATGGCGGGAATTCTTCTCAGAATGATAGTAGCAGTAAAGGTGGAAATACTCCTCAAAATGAAAGTAGTAGTAATAACGATAATTGCACACAAAATGAAAGTAGCAACAATGCCGGAAATGCTACTCAAAGTACAAGTATTAGTAATAACGATAATTCTACTCAAAGTGCAAGTAACAGCGAAAATCCTTCGCAAAGTGATAGTAGCAGCAATACTACACAGAATGATAGCGATACCGGCAATACTCCAAGCGGTGATAGGAATAAAAATTCATCAGAAAATTAAACAGCATAATGTTAAAAATGATGACCCTGAAATATCAAAGTCATCATTTTTTAATTGCTACAGTGTTAAATATGATATTCAATCTCATCAACGAAGTCCCATTCGTATGGTGTTTCTTGGTAAACATAGTAGTTCAACCAATTCGAGAATAATAAATGTGTATGGGCACGCCACGAATTAATCGGTTCATTTGCTGGATTATCTTGCGGGAAGTAATTCACTGGTACCTCAATATCTAATCCTTTAGCAACATCGCGACTATACTCATCAGCTAAAGTTGTAGCGTCATATTCAAGATGGCCAGTAATCATAATATTTTTATTATCCTTAGATTGCACGATGAAAACACCAGCATCTTCTGAATAAGATAGTAATCGTAAATCAGGATGATTAAGTACTTCATCAATTGAAACGGATGTATAACGTGAATGTGGTGCCGTAAATAAATCACTAAAGCCTCGTACTAAATCCACTGTTAAATCCGTAATGACATGAGAATATACACCTGAGCATTTAGCAGGAAGTTCAACTTTACCGATACCGTAATGATGGTATAACGCTGCCTGAGCACCCCAACATATATGTAAGACTGATGTTACATTTGTTTTGGACCAATCCATAATTTCTGAAATTTCTTGCCAGTAGTTCACTTCTTCAAATGCCATTTTTTCTACTGGTGCACCCGTAATAATCATGCCATCATAGCGGCGATGACGAATTTGATTGAAGGTCGTGTAAAATAACTGTAAATGTGATTTACTGACATTTTTGGATTCATGCGTAGCTGTATTTAAAAATGTAATATTCACTTGTAACGGTGTGTTACCTAATAATCGTAGTAATTGTAGTTCTGTTTTTTCTTTTTCCGGCATTAAATTAAAAATTAATATATTTAACGGACGGATTTGTTGAGTTTTTGCTCGATCCTCTTCCATTACGAAGATTTTTTCCTCACGTAAATGTTCTCCAGCTGGTAAGTTTTTCGGAATATTAATTGGCATCTTGCTTTCCCCTCTCTTTTATTTCTCTCAGTTAAAATCAATCAATGCACGGGCCCTGTGCAAAGCTCCAATATCAAACGATAAAATTAAAAAATCCCCCTCATTCCATAAGAGATAGAATGAGAAGGATTTTTCCACGTTCACTCTTATCTCTCAAAGGATAAATCCTTTGCTGGAATTAGCACCTTTCTAACTTTTGTTAGAGGTTGCTGAAGTGTCATCGGGCCAAATCCCTCAACTTCTCATGATAAGATTATTTAATTAAAAAGAATTGTAACATGAACAATTAAGAATATCAATAATACATAGAATATTTTGTTATTAATCATGCATGCCATTATGTATTTTGTTTAACACTAAACTTGATGCAAACTATGTTTACATCAAGAATTTTGATGGTAAACATGCTGTACTTATGTTAACATATACCTTTAGTAACAGAGAGGAACGTGAATAGTTTGATTAAAATTGAATTTCCAAAACCAGATTTAGTTATTCGCCAACGCGAGCAAGATTTAAAGCCAGGTGATGTGCCAATCACACCGTACCATGGTTTTATTGATTTCCATAAAATCACACGTGAAAAAGGCGGCATTTTCTTATTTTACAACGAAGAGAACGAACTATTATTTGTCGGTAAAGCACGTAAAATTCGTCAACGCATTAAAAAGCATTTTGAGGACAACGTGTCACCGATGAAAAATCACCGAAATGAAATTTTCAAAATTGAAGTGTATGAAGTAGAAGATCCAATGGAACGTGAAATTTACGAAACATACGCGATCAATTCATTCCGCGCTAAATACAATGTTGATAAAGTTTTTTATTAAGATAAAAAATACTATTTAACAAAAAATACGAGTCTGCTCGCCATCTGTATGTACACGATGGCGAGCAGATTCTTTTTTATATTATTATTCACTAGCTTCGCATTAATTTTCAAACGATTTTATTATTCATAAACAAATTAAACAACCAGTCGCCGATTCAATGCCGTCAACTGGCTGTAAAATAAGGTGTTTTTTACATCTCAAAAGGACACTCAATGTTCTATGACTGAGACAATATTCCTTTAACAAACGATGAGACAATGTACTTGTAGAACTCTTCCTCGGCAACGAGTTGGGACTGATATTCCTGGTGAATCAGCCCGCTCATCTGAAAGCCGTAGCAGGTCGAGAGAAAAGACATGGCGGCAAGACGCGCATCCTGTTTGGCTATAATTTTTTTCTTCTGCAGGCGTTCAAAATATTCAACCAGCAAAGAGTGAAGCTTCGCCGGCGGGTCGGCTAGCACTCTATCCAATTCAGGAAGCATACCTTTGTCGCGGATACCAATTAAAATAATGTCCATATTTTTATGGAAAAACATGCGGTACTGCTGGCTTACATTCAGCAAATCGACTTCCGGATTATCGGTCGCTTCCTCTTTTAACAGCTTCTCAAATTGTGGGATATACGAATGTCTTTCAATAATGGCTTCTAGTATGCCTTGCTTGCTTCCAAAATGCCGAAAAATCGTAGATTCATTAACTTTAGCTTCTGTTGCAATGGCTTTGGTGCTTACCCCCCGATAGCCATTCTTTTTTATAAGCCTTGTCGCGGCTTCAATGATTCTGTCTGAAGTATGCATTGTATTACTCCTTTTGCATATGTTAAACCATATTATACTATAAGTTATGCATATGCAGTAGGGATCGGGGTTCATATCTTCATAAACGTTTATAAAGGCAAATCGCTTCTTTTTTCCCAACGGCTTGGTTCCGTAATCTTGACATGTTCAGACACCAATTGTGAGAGCGTACCTAATTTATCGAACGTAATCTGAATTCGGTCAGAGGGCAACAGCCATTGTTCGGTCTCGATTGCACAACAATCCGGTATCGTCCCCATTCCTATAATCGTGCCCGGGAGCGGCGTAAAAACTTTGAGAACCTCCTCCATCACTTTTGCAGGTTGCGCGGAATACTCGGATGTGCTCCCCTTCCAGTGCAATCTTTCTCCGATACGTACATCCACATCCAGTGAAAGCGGGTTATCGATTTCATCCGGCGTAACAAGAAATGGTCCTATTCCTTTGCTGTAATTAAAATCTTTGCTCCGTGTTGGTCCAGTTAACGCCTGGAAATCAGACCACTGCACATCGCGAGCAGTACTATCGTTAAAAATAACATAACCAGCAATACAGTTCCCCTTCCCTGTAACGAAGGCAAGCTCCGGTTCGATATCCAGGTAAGAAGAGTACGAAGGCCAATGAATTGTAGCTCCATCGCCAATCAATGCATTATGGTTACATTTGTAATAACTAAAATTCACTTTATCAGGATCATTCTGAAATTTTGTAGCAATTTTTCGTTTAAGCTCTTCTCTTTCCGGCCCTGTGTATTCTCTTTGCAGCAAATTTACCCCAGCATTTCTCAGATGTCTTGGCGTCAACCCGAAATCAATGAGCGCAGCCGGATTTGGAACCGGCGGCAGCAGTATTACCTCTGCAATCTTGCAAATTTCATTTTCATTGAATTGATGTGAATGTACAACAGCATATTGCATCAATTCCTTAGAGACAGAATAACTTTCTGGTAAATGTTGAAGATAACTGTCCATACATTGTAGACTGTCAACGAATTTCCCCTTCTTTTTCATAATTGCTGCAAAAGACACGACAAATTTCTCGTTAATGACAATCCCGAACAAAGGTTTCTGCGATCTCTTAGTGCGAAAGGTTACTAGCTTCATTTTGTAGTTCCTCCATCCATATAGTGTGATGTTGTTCAGTTAATATCATATTGCATAGAGGAAATGCATGCAAGTGCTCGCTTGTATTTTTGTTTTTCATGCTTTATGATAAAGATATAGTCAGTATGACTAGCCTTCTAAAAACATATATGCAAAGGAGAATTGTTATGAAGTATAAAAGTATTATCCAAAAACCTCGGGTTAAATTTTTTGAAGTCGCAGATGGCGTCTTTGCCGGTATTTCGCCGTATCGTGGCATCAGCTGGGCAAATGCAGGTTTTATCAACAAAGGTGAAGGTCTAATATATGACACGTTCTTCGATTTGTTCCATGCACGAGAAATGCGAGATGCTTTTAAGGAAGTAAGCAATGGAGGCTTTCCTGCCTATGTGGTGAACTCGCACTATAACAGCGACCACGCTTGGGGGAACAAAGTGTTTGAAGAAGCTTGCATTATAATGCATATGGAAGCGGCCAGAGAGCGCCTTACCGAAAATATCGCCTGGATGGATAGCGTCATCAGAAGAGGGAAGGATTCTTTAGAATCGACTCAGGGAGAGCGGTTTTTTGCAGCGGAATTTGAAGGATTCGACCTAGAAGGCGTAGAATGGGTGCAACCGAATATTGAGATAAAGGACGATATAAACATACGTCTTGGCGATACTGAAGTTATGATTTACAATGTAGCACCGGCCCACTCTGACAGTGACTTGCTGTTGTGGATGCCAAAAGAAAAAGTGCTGTTCGCCGGCGATGTCGTATTTAACGGTTGTACGGCATACAGCGAAGAGGGAACCCTCAACTGGATTAAAGTGCTTGATCGTATTATTGATGACATTAAACCCGAAATCGTTGTTCCAGGACATGGCTCCATCTGCGGCCTGGACTTCGTGAAGGAGCAGAGAGACTACCTCTTGAACCTAATAAGTGAATTCAACAAGCATTACAATGACGAAATTGATTCCTTGTCCCTGACTAAGCAAATCGATATTTCTCGCTTCCTTCATTGGATTCAGCCCGAACGTTTGTATGTTACGGTAGATATCCTCTTAAAAAGCAAACGGGGGTTGCCATCACTTCCGAATTGGAACGAGGTACCTGCAAAGCTGGAAGACATGAAAGCATTTTTGAACAAGAAATATGGCGATCAGATCAAGCCATGGGACCCTATGAGCGTGTGGCAAGAATAGCGCATGCAAGCAGTATGCTAGCTAAAGAAGCTATTGGATTCTGTCTTACTGTTAAATGAAATGTTTAATGGATAAATTGGATAAGGTGGTCATTCAACTTTTTTCAAAAACAGGCTTCTTTAACTGTAAATTTTATTGAGGCTTACACTCTCTGTATGAATCGAAGCTGTGCAGCTCGTAAACCATGCTCATTTTTGGCTCAGAGACTCACAAGCAGACTGGGATTACGGGGAAATGTATCTGGTGGAGCAGAAGGCAAACTTGAGGAGCGTTTCACTCGCATTAGGACACTTAACCGGCTGGAGCATAATCCGGCCAGGTAGCTTAGGCTAATATCAATACATTCATTTACTACCCACCATTATCTTAAAAAATAAAAAATAACCTCTTGCGGCTAAATTACCTGAGAGGTTATTTTTTATTAATCTTTATTTAAAATAATCGATCATTGTTTTAAATTATCAAACTTTACTCTACAAAAAATGCTTTACGTTCTTTAGTAATCCATTCCTCAAGCTCCATATCATCATCGCGCTTTAACAATCGATTGACAAGCACATCATGCCATATATAGTCTTCTAATAAATAGATATGAACAGGATCATTTGTAATAAAAGCCATTTCTTGATTTGACGGAGAGTGACCATAAATCATTTCTTGACCATCTACAGACAATATAAACCAATGTGGAGTAGAAGTTTTCCTCGTATATTGAGTAATGCGATGTTGGTCAAGAGATGCAACATTTTCATCCACATACAATGTAATACCATGAATCGGAATATGCTGAGAGGCCGCATGTATATCTTCTCGCAATTGTTCATACATATCTTCCCACATTGATAATATAACTTTTTTCTCCGCTTTTTTTAATAAAGACTGACAGTAATTGACGATTGCTTCTTTTCCTTTTAGCGTGACAACCTTATGCTCCGCTTCCTGCTCTTTTATCTCTAATTTTTCTAATTGATCACTAATCGAATTAAAATTCGATTGCCAACGTTTCTGAATTTGTTGTAAAAACACAGCGACAGGAATGGAAGAGTATGTCGTTTGATCTGCAGTTTCTTCTCTCAAAACTAACCCTTTTTCAACAAGTACATCAAGTATGTCATATATTCTTGCACGTGGGATACCGGAATTTTTACTTACTTGATAAGCACTAACATGACTATTTTGGACGAGTGCAGTATAAGCCTTTGCTTCATATTCTGTGAATCCAAGTTCTTTTAATTGGGCGATTAATTCAACCATCAAATCCCTCCATTTCCTCTATTATAATTTAAAGCTATAAAAAACGAAAAAAATAGTCTTTACAGTTGCGTTATATTTAGTTACTATTTCGGTAGTAACTAAATAAAGAGGTGTAATCATGCTATTTGAAGTAGATCTAAATGTAGTCATATTATTAATATCTTTTGGTTTTTTAGCCGCTTTTGTGGACGCGGTCGTTGGAGGCGGTGGCTTAATTGCATTACCTGCTCTTATGTTTGCGGGTTTAAATCCAGCTGCAGCGGTTGCGACCAATAAACTTGCCGGTACCATGGGTTCTTTGACATCTACCATTTCTTTTTATCGTTCCGGTCAGCTAGAAATTCGTTCGGTTATCAAATACTTTCCTTTAGCCTTTGTAGGATCACTTTTTGGAGCTTGGACTGTCCATTTAATCAATCCTGAATTACTAAAACCACTTATGCTCATAATGCTTGCTGCTGTTGCAGTCTACACTATCTTTAAAAAAGATTGGGGTTCAGTAGCTGCGGTCAAAAATTTAAAGTTTACACACTTATGTTTATTCATGCTGTTGTTATTTAGCATTGGTTTTTATGATGGATTTCTTGGTCCTGGAACTGGCTCATTTTTAATTTTCAGCTTTCTACTAATCGGCTTCGATTTTTTAAAGGCAGCAGGAAATGCAAAATTTTTAAACTTAGCAAGTAATTTTGCTGGTCTTTTAATGTTCGCTTACTTAGGTCAGATTCATTATATCTATGGTTTACTAATGGGCATAGCTCAAATTGCCGGTGCACTTGTAGGCTCACGTATGGCGATTAAAAAAGGTGGCGGTTTTGTCCGCGTATTATTTATTATCGTAACGATTACATTACTAACTAAAAATGCTTATGATTACATAAAAAACGCCGTAGATATCTAGCTCTACGGCGTCTTTGCATTTCTTTGGGCATACTATCCTTCGTATCGGAGAGGTAATCCGCCGTTCCGGTGATTCTTTCCGTCACTTCAAGTTTCATCCGTCGCTTCGGGGATTCTTTCCGTCGCTTCAAGTTCCATCCGGCGCTCCGGAGCTATCATCCGTCGCTTCAGGGATTCTTTCCGTCGTTCTAGGGATTCTTTCCGTCACTTCAAGTTTCATCCGTCACTTCGGAGGGTCTATCCTTCACTTTGAACGTTCTATCCATCAATCCAGAGGTTCTATCCACGATTTTGGACGTTCTATCCACGAATTCGAAGGCTCTATCCACGACTTTGTGCTTCTCACCATTATTTAGAGGTGTCATCCGTCGTTTCAGTAGTTCTTTCCGTCGTTTCGGTGGTTTCATCCGTCACTTCTGGGATTCTTTCCGTCACTTCAAGTTTCATCCGTCGCTCCGGTGGTTTCATCCGTCACTTCGGGGATTCTATCCGTCGCTTCGAAGGGTCTAACCTTCACTTTGTACTTTCTATCCATCATTTGATGGAGCTATCCTTCACTTCGGAGGGTTCATCTACGATTTTTTGGGTTCTATCCATCATTTCAAAGGTTCTACAATATAAAACGCCGTAGATATTCACTCTACGGCTTTTCAAATTTAAATAAATAACTTTTCATTTTTAAATTTATGACTCGTTAATAAGCTAACAATTACAAATATCATTAATGAAGCGACAATTGGAATTGTCACAGTATGCATGCCAAAGACGGAAGGATAAAAACGATCAATGAGAATATAAAGGATCATACCTGAAATCATTGAGGCGATAGCACCATACTTATTGGCTTTTTTCCAATATAGACCTAATACGACGGTCCAGATAAAGACTGCTTCAAGTCCGCCAAAAGCAAATAAATTTAGCCAAACTAATAAATCTGGAGGATTTAGTGCAAAAACGACGACGGCTAAGCCGATCACTGTTGTGACAATAAAGCTTGCACTCTTAATTTCTGTATCATTAGCTGTTGGTTTTATATAATTTAAGTAAATATCTTTCACTACTGTAGAGCTTACAAGCATTAGTAGCGCGTTGACTGTAGACATTGTTGCTGCCATTGGTGCCGCTAAAACAATGCCAGCTAAAAATGGCGGCAAAACCTTTAATGTCAGAAGCGGCATAACTTTATCACCAATCTCAATACCCGGTATTACTGGTCGTGCTAAAACACCAATTAGATGCATCCCAAACATAATTGTCCCAATGGCAATAGTGCCAATGATAATGGCCAAATGCATGCTTTTAGAATCTTTATAGCTCATTGCACGAACTGCGATTTGTGGAAGCCCCACAACTCCAACACCAATCAAAATCCAAAATGTAGATACGTATAATGGCGTTAACTCACCTTCTGCTCCAAATGGAGACACAAGATTCGGATTCTCAGCCACAAGTGAGGTCATAATATTATCGATTCCTCCACCAGCGATGATTGTCCCAATTAATAAAATGATCGTTCCGATAACCATAATTGAGCCTTGTACCGTATCCGTCAAAGCTACTGCACGGAAGCCCCCAATAATAACATAAACTAATACGGAAATTGCAAAAATAAAGAGTGCAGCTGTGTAGTTTAAGCCAGTTAATGATTCAATTAATCGAGCACCACCTACCCACTGGGCCATCATTGCAGAAAATAAAAAGATGATGATACTAATGGCTGATAGGATAACAATTACATGACTCTTATAGCGTTCTCGTAAAAAGTCTATTAACGTGATGGCTTGATAACGTCTTGCGATAATAGCAAATTTCTTTCCTAAAATCATTAAAACAAAATAACCTGCTGGAAGCTGCGCCATCGCTAGCAATACCCATCCAAGCCCTTTCGTATAAGCAACGCCAGGACCACCAATAAAGCTACTTGCACTACCGTAAGTAGCAATCATTGTCATCGCAAGGATGAAGCCTCCCATTTCACGACCACCAAGGAAGTATTCCTGTAAAAATGAATTAGAAGATCGTACATGTTTATTTGACCAGATCCCAATACCAAAGATGATGACTAAAAATAATAGCAGTGGAAAAATAACTTGCCAGTGCATTATTGATCCACCTCCTCATCGTCAAATGGTACCTCTTTGAAAAAGAGTTTCATGACGACCCAGATTAAGATAATCATAAAGCCTGTCCCTGCAATACAGCTATAGAAAAACCATGCAGGGAAACCGAATACATACGTGTAGCTTGTTGGATCACCAGAGCCTAGTCCATAGGCAAAGCCAAACCAAATCGCAAAGTTAACGATAACAAGCCCGATACCGATAAGCGCTTCTCGATGCGCAATTTTAAAGCGTTGATCTTTCAAAATATAGTCCCCCTAACCTACTCTATTTTACTGGTATGTTCGTATTATGGGAACCTTTGTGAAAAAAAATAAATATCAATCAGCTCAAACTAATTTTTAAAAATATCAATTAACAAGATTTCCCTTTAATTCGTGTTTAACATTAAACTGTCATTCACAGTTTTTATTCAATGGTATCTAATAGCTCTACATCTAAATTTTCGCTATCTTCCCAGCTATGAACTATTTCTAGATGCCATTTATTTTTAAGGCTTTGATATTAATTCGTTTCAATCCACATGTGTAGGTTTTTATAGGCATGCATTTTTTTGAGATGGAATTGTTAGAGGTACCATATCATGTGGAATATTTTCGTACTTTTTCACTTCAACACAAACTTAGTAACCATCTTCATCATCAAAATCATGATCTACGACAAAAGCTCTAACTTGCTGTGAAAAAATAAAAATAAATAATCCTCTTTTTCCTATAAGAATTGAAAAACGCCTGGATATCCAAGCGTTTTTCAACATCCCCTAATATTGGAATTTTTTAAGTAATCTTTGAAGCTCGTCTGCCTGTTGGGCCATCTCTTTGGCTGAAAAAGCCATATTATCTATGAAAGCTAATTGCTCCTTCGCTGTTAACGTAACATGCTCTGTATTTTCGGTTGCCTTGCTTGCGATGCGTGCCATTGATTCTGTGGACGCAGTCACTTCTTCAACACTTGCAGACATCTGCTCTGTCACAGCAGAGATGTCATGCAATTGTGTACTAACCCCTTTAATTGACTGCATGATCTTGTGGAAAGCCAGTTTTGTATCATCCACAACATCCATACCTGCTGCAGCTTCCTTCGAGTTACTTGAAATAGCCGTAATTACATTGGCAGTATCATTTTGAATAGAATGAATTAGTGATGCAATTTGATCAGCAGATTCCTTTGATTGTTCTGCTAATTTACGAACCTCATCCGCAACGACAGCAAAGCCTTTTCCTTGTTCCCCAGCACGAGCCGCTTCAATGGCTGCATTTAAGGCAAGCAAATTCGTTTGATCTGCGATACTTGTAATAACATCAACGATATTGCCAATTTGCTGTGACTGATCTCCTAATATACGGACCTGCGCCTCTACATTACCAGATGATTCATTAATAATTGTCATTTGATTTAATACACGATTCAAAGAATCATTACCTTGTGCAGCCTCATCACTCATTAAATCAGCCGCATCTGAAACCGTTGAAGCGGTTTCAGCAACTTGTTGGATGCCAATCGCCATTTCTTGCATGGCAGTTAAGCTATCACTTGTGCTTTGTAATGTAGTTTGTGAACCATCCGCTAAATCTTCTAATATTGATGTTAGCTGTCTCGTCATTTCCGCCGTTTGCTGAGATTTAGTTGTTAAGCCATCAGACGATAAATCAACCTGTTTAGAGGATTGTGCTATTTGTTGCATTAATACTTGTAAGCTTGTCAGCATTTTATTAAAGGATTGCGCAAGCTCACCTGCTTCATCCTTGGAGTTAATTTGTAGCTGTTTTGTTAAATCTCCTTCTCCATCGGCAATGTCATGTAGTTGATTATTTATTTCACGAAGCGGTTTCACAAATGCTCTTGTGAAAAGGAAGCTACCTAATACAGCTATAACAGCTCCAATGAACAATACTATTAGCAGCTTACCGATAAATGCAAAAATAATAGCATTAGCCCCGTCTATCGTTTCACCGACAAACCACATCCCGATGATGTCTCCATTTGCATCTTTAATGGGTGCATAGAGTGTTAAATATTTCGTTCCTACTACATCAGCCTCACCTATGAAGGTCTCCCCTTTTTTCATTACACTTTCAACGACTATTGGATCAGCATCTTTGCCAACTAAACGTTCTCCATTTAGCTTTAGATTGGTGATAAGTCCTTTTGTGCCTTGGAAAATGGTTACACCACCTTCAATACTTTCACCTACCTCATCTACAAAGGCTTCCTGATTAACTATTTTTGTATCCCCTTTGTAAAGATCCCCATCTTTTATAACCCAGTCTCCCTTAAATCGTTCTTCTAACAGCTTATAACCGACCTTTGAAATATGGGTAATGCTCTGCTCAAAATTGTTATGCATAATTTGTTTCACTTGTATATGTGAAACAAATCCAATCATAACGCTTAAAAATATGATGACTCCAATTAAAAGCAAATTAAATTTTGTACTTATTTTAAAAGTGCGCAAAAATTTGTCTCTCCTTTCTCACATTCATTAGGAATATTATGTATAAAATGTAAGCCAATTTTATTAAACATTATTCTATAAACAGTTTCAATACTTTATCAATAAATTAACAATTTATATATATATTAGATGCTATTGCAGTGGCTAAGGGCAATATACTAATTCACAACTTGGGTTGATTTCCGTTCCCACTTGGGGGGCTAGGCTAACAGATGCTTTTTGTGCGAAAACGCAGTGTTGACGTAGCGACAGCGACACGATGTTGTCACTTTAGAGTCGCTCGGTCTTCACTCCAATCAATCTATCTTCATAACATATGTTTTAACAAAATGTCACCAACTCTCTCGCTGTTGAATTAGAAACTCTTCATTTTTTTGGAACAGTTCGAAATTAATGTTAATATATCTTAAAAAGGAGAGAGATTATGAAACTTGTTTTAATATCTGGTCCTCAAGCAGTTGGGAAAATGACTGTTGGACAAGAATTAGCTAAAATTACAGGTATCAATTATGCCTTGGCATAATTGCGTCCGAAATCGGCTTTGTGCATGCACAAAGTACTCCTTTCCGATTTCGTGACATCCGCCGGAGGCTTTAACTTCTTTTAGCGGGATGTTTGGACACCCGCTGAAAGAAGTTGAAACTTTTTCATAACCATATGACGATCGATTTAGTTAGTCATTTTTTTAGTTATGGTACGACTGAAGGAAAAAGATTAGTTAATTTGTTTCGTCAGGAAATATTTGAAGAGGTATCCAAAAGTAATTTGTATGGTTTAATTTTTACTTATGTCTGGGCTTTTAATATGCAGGAGGATTGGGACTATGTCGAAGATCTTGCTCTAGAGGGGGGACTGTCTACTTTGTAGAGCTTGAAGCTGATGTAGAAGAAAGACTGGAACGAAATAAAAGTAGTAATCGACTTGAGCATAAACCTTCAAAAAGAGATATTGATTGGTCTGAACAAGACTTGAAAAGTTCGATGGAAAAATACAGATTAAATTCCTTAGAAGGCGAAATAAATTATGCAAACTATCTCAAAATCAACAACACAAACTTGAGTGCTGAAGAAGTTGCTTTGATTATAAAGGAAACATTTCATTTGTAGAATTGAAAAACGCCTGGATCTCCAAGCGTTTTTTCGGTTCTATAATCACTATTAATCAACTGTTAACCCGTTACTAAAACAATATACTATTTCTTCTTCTAACTGACTTAATTTACGATTTAGTTGAGTAGATAGTTCATTAACTAAATTCAAATGGTTTCTTTGATGTTTTTCTGTTAAATCACAAATTAACTTCAACAACATTATATAACCCATAAAATCCTCTCTAGATAATGGGGGCTCATGCGAAAGTACATAAATTTCGGTATCAAACATTTCAATGTTTTCTAAGAGATGTCTAACATTTTCAATTTTATATTGTGGTTGTTGTGTGTAAATACTTGGATACAAGCAGTCCCCTAAGAAAAGTACCTTATCTCCCTCTACATAAATAATTGATGAGTCATCGGAATGATCTCCACCTACATGTTTGACTACACACCGAATACCACCTAATTCAATCTCATATTTATCTTTAAAAGTAATATTAGGTAATTTGATGGTAATATTTCTGTCTTCTCCAAATTCTTTTTTAATCATGTCGGAACAAAATTGATTCTCTAGGCCTTTTTCGACACGATTATCTAAAGCTTCATCTGACCATTCATTTTCCATCATTTTTTCAAGATGCATCTTTGTGTTTTCATGTGCAATTGTTAAGAGATTCATCTGATTTGTTCCAAAGCTATGATCCCAATGCCAATGCGTTAATACTACAGAATGAAAATTAGCAATTTGACTTTGATTTAGTTCAGCAAGAAATAACTTAGCATGTTTATCAGAATTCCCTGCATCTACAATTAAGGTTTGGTGATCCCCACAAATGGCAGACAGTACTGGTCGATCTGTATCAGGATTATGCGGTAAATAATGTATACGGTTAGTTAGTTGTTTCAAATTTTTCTCCATTATCTTAACTCCCTTTGTTTTCATTAGTTCCGACAATCTTATTTAATGTATCAAGAACATTTTTTAACTCTGTTAAGCTAACTTTCGAATAATATTTTTCAACAAGCATGGTGTCAATTTTATTTAGAAGCTGATGAAACTCTTGACCTCTATCACCAAGATAAATAAAGGTCTCTCTACGGTTTATTGAATTCTCTTGACGATAGATCATTTTCATTTCTTCGAGCTTTGAAATTACTTGGCTAACCGCACTTTTTGAAATACCAAAATGATTTGCAATATCATTCGCAATTACAGGCACATTGCGAATGATATAAAACATAATAATTTCTTGTTGAGGAGTTAAGTGAAAGTTCTCTAAGTTGTCAATTATTGTATGAAAACATCAAAAATGGAAACTACTCTATTCCCCTTGATATTATTTTTTCATAGCCATTGCTCACTAATTAGTGAGCAATAGAAGACAGTAAATTCACAACGTAAGAGGCGTCGGGGCAACAAATGATTTTTGCGCGAAAGTGTAGCGCTAATGAAGTGCCAGTATATGTTCTTCAAAAGGATTACTATGATTACCTGATACTCTATTTAGTTATTGAATGGTCATCAATCGCTTTAACAGCTAGTTCCAACGCTTTAATCCTTCTTTCTAAAAGCGTTCTTTGGGGACTACCAACCTTTGACTTCATGTATATGTTCTCTATTGATGGTAATAAACCAGCGATAACATTGCGCGCTACGGCTAAATCTTTTTGGGTATAATGATGGGGGCTTTGATTCCAAACATTTTCTAGCATCGCTAATCCAATGCAAACAGCTTTAAGTCGTTTCTTTACTAAAGTAGTATTTGCGCCTTTCTCGGTCATCTGAGACAAGGCATTTTCAAGTTTGCTGATTGTCGATTGTAAAGATTTTATTGATTCCAATTTTTCTACATTTGTTACGTTTTCCATAATAGTACTGACCTTTCTTCGTTTCTGAAATATACTTTTCGTTACTGAAAATCATTAAAAATTTGATTTAACTCGCAATATTTTATCATAATTACACAAGGAATTCTCAAAAACCTGGCCCAATTGAATAGCCTCTCCTATACGTCTATTCACATCTTCAAGGGACTTGCTTGAATAGAGAATGAAGAAAACATTTCATTTATAAAAACAAAAAACGCCTGAATTTCCAAGCGTTTTTCGTTATTTCGCGGCCTTCGCATATATTTGTAATGCTTTTTTATCAATTTTCCCGACACTTGTTTTTGGTAATTCATCGATAAAAATGATCTTTTTCGGAATTTTGTAGCGACCTAGATGCTTGCTACAGATTTCTTTGATTTCTTCTAATATTGTATCTTTCTTATCCTGACAAACGATCACGGCCGCCACGATTTCTCCCCAATATTCATCAGCCACTCCAATCACAGCAACCTCTTGCACTAGCTGATGGCGTAAAATACATTGCTCTACCTCCTGGGGATAAACATTTTCACCACCAGAAATAATCATCTCTTTACTGCGGCCGACAATGTAAAAGTCACCATCCTCATCCATCAGTGCTAAATCGCCAGTTTTTAACCACCCATCTTGAATGATTCTTTCTGTCTCCTGTTGATTGTTCCAGTAAAAGCGAAACATATGCTTTCCTTTAACTAATAGTTCTCCTACCTCATTTGGTGTACAACTTTCTCCTGCACTATTGATAATTTTAGCTTCATTGAATTGCATGCTCTTCCCCACAGCACCTTTTTTCAAATAGGCTACCTCTCGAGAAATATAAAAATTATTTGGCCCTGCTTCTGTTAAGCCATAGCCCTCTTTAAAAAATAGATCCTTCTTCAAAAACGCATCATATATTGGATACGGACATGGAGCACCCCCTGATAAAAAAACTTTCACTGAAGGAAAGCTACTCTTCTGAAAGTAATTCGTCGCAATCATCGCTTGGTACATGGTTGGCACAAAAAGCGAAATCGTTGTCTTATACTGATTAATCGCCTTCAAAGCGTTTTCTGCCTCAAACTTATCACCAATTACAACTGTACCTCCAGCCATTAGTAGCGGTATACACAGTGCATTTAAACCACCTGTATGAAACAATGGCATATAATTTAACGTACAGTCACTATCACTCAAGCCCCAGCTAATAATAGTATTAATAGCATTCCAATTCACAGAATTAAATGATAGAACTACACCCTTTGGCTTGCCAGTTGTACCCCCTGTATAAATCATTAGCCAAGGATCATTTAGGTCAATTTCTCGAATGTTTAGAGTAGCTCCTTCATTAGCTAAACGAAGAGAATGCATGTTTTCGAAAGATAAAGGACAATTCATTTCTTCATCGTAAAGCAGTAAAGAAGGGGTAGCATCCGCCAAAATATCAGTTAATTCCTTGGTACTCATGCGCCAATTCAATGGCACGTAGATAAGTCCTCTTAATCCACAGGCGAATAAGACAGCAAAAAGCTGAATATGATTTTTCGCAAATACGGCTATACGACTCCCTGCCTGCATGTTTTGGCGCTCAAAAAAATGACTCCATTTTGCAATTTCATCTGTTAACTGCTGATAAGTCCACTGCTCTTTTGTTTCTAGGTTCACCAATGCTAAGCGTTTCGGTGTTAGCGATGCACGTTTTAAAATCCAGGATTGCTCTACAAACATCTTGAAAGCCTCCTTATCACATCATAATTGCTCCATCCACATGAAGCGTGTGACCGTGGACATAAGAAGCCTCATCAGATGCTAAAAATAAATAAGCATTGGCAATATCTCTCGGTGTTCCTAATCTTTGCAGTGGTACGATGGAGCGCATTTGTGCTAGCACATTTTCTGGCATTTTCTTCACCATGTCCGTTTCTGTAAAGCCAGGTGCCACCGCATTAACATTGATACCCTTGCGCCCTAATTCCTTCGCCCAAGTTTTGGTCATACCGACGATAGCAGCCTTAGTGGCAGCGTAATTCGTTTGACCAACATTTCCATAGACACCACTAACAGAAGATGTATTTATAATTTTGCCTCCACCGGCTGCAATCATATGTGGAATTACTTCTTGTGTACAATGAAACACTCCAGTCAAATTCACATCAAGCACCTGCTGAAACTGATCTTCCGTCATTTTTGTTAACATCGCATCACGTGTAATACCTGCATTATTCACTAAAATATCGACTCGGCCCGTATGCTCTATGACTGTAGCTACTAAGTTTTTGACGCTCTCTCTATCTGCAACGTCTACTTGCACAAATAATGCTTGATCCCCTAAATGTTTGGTTGCTAAAACACCAGCATCTTCATTAAAATCTGCAATGACAACGAATGCTCCCTCTTCAATAAATCGTTCAGCAGCCGCATAGCCAATCCCGTTCGCAGCTCCTGTAATAATGGCAACTTTATTGTTTAAACGCATACTTTTTTCCTCCAATTTCTAAAAAAGCTTCGATTTCAGATGTTAGCTGTGGCAAATCATCAATTAATGGGGAGTGACCGCAGTTTTTTAAACTGACGAATTGTGCATTTGCCCCTAGATCGAGCATTGTTTCGTCATTCATTCCCTCTGTTATGACGTAATCTCGATCTCCTCTTAACACTAAAACTGGAATGGTAATCTGTTGTACCTCATGAGTGCCTTTTGTGACCTCATGATCAACAGCACTTATATTAAAGACATTTAATGCATGATAAACTTCAGCGAGATTTCGTTGTGTCAGCATATCGTCCACATATGTCTGATAGCGTTCTGGGTTAGGCTGATTATGGGTGTATATAAGTGCGTTCCAGAGCGACTGTAAGCCTTGCACATTTTTCGAATCATAGAAGCCTTGTACTAATTTTGTTTTAGATGTATCGACGAGTACCTCTTCATAGGTAAATGCCCTCTTGAACGATGCTTGATTGCCAGTACCTAAATCCGTGTAAAATGGATAGCCTCTCGTAGATGCCGAGGCTAGTAAAATAAGCTGCTGACAATAGCCTGGATACTGAGCGACAAACTGCATACATACAGCTCCGCCCGTTGACCAGCCAATCATGTCAAACTGTTTCAATTGAATGGCGTCTACAAAAAGCTTCACATCATCGCTAAAATCTTTAATCGCGGAAATTGGTTTATGATATGATGAACTACCAAAACCTCGTAAATCCATTGCGTAAATTGTATATTTTTCATCCAACGCGTCGATTAGAACATCCCAATGCTTGGAGGATGTCATATTACCATGAATAAGTAATAAAACACGATCTCCCCCTTGACGTTTACGATAAGCAATCGTTTCTCCATTTGATAACTGAACAGTTCTTAACATCGCTTTTCCCCCTTATCCCCATCGAATCGTAATAGCTCCCCAAACATAGCCAATACCTGCACTAACAAGAGTGACGATGTCTCCATCGTGAATACGGCCTTCTTCTAATGCCAACTGCAATGATACGATTTGGTCAATCTGTCCGATATGACCGTACTCTTGTAAGTATATGGACTGCTCCTGCCCTAACCCTAATTCAGATAAAATATAATCATGAGCAGACCTTTTCATGTGAAGCATTGCTAAATAGCCAATATCCCCCTCATTTAATCCACTTTTCGCCAAGGATGTTCGAATTACCTTTAAAAAATTGCTTAAAGATTTTTGCTCTAAGCGTTCCTTCATTCCAATCGGATCGATCACATCAAGCTGATACAAATTATTTTCTAAATCATAAGGCGTCAAAGGTTTTTTTGTACCACCGACAGGCACAACTACATCCTCTGAGAACGAGCCATCCGTCATAATATCCGCCTCTAATAATTGATTTTTGTCATAGTTTTTTTGTAACAAGATAGCGCCACCACCTGCAGCTAAATTGTACATAAAGCGTGTTCGAGGATTACTGTAATCGATAAAATCAACATTTCGATAGCCACCAGCTAGGAGTACAGTATGAATAGTATCATCCGAAGCCATTAAGCTTTTTGCTAATTTTAATGCCATAATGGTCGTGCCGCACCTTAATTGCACATCGAATGCCAAAGCATTTACTGCCCCTAGCTCCTCCTGCATTTTTATTGAGGCAGTCCACAAGGGATACTCCTTATGCTCCTCCCCCATATAAATAACAACATCAATGTCCTTCGAGTCGATATTAGCCTTGCGTATAGCGTCTTGCGCTGCCCATACCCCCATTTGAACCGTATGATCGTGCTCACCAGGAATAGGCTTTTCATAGATGCCCATTTTTTTTCGAATAATATCCTCTGGAATATTGGAAAGCGCCGCAATTTCTTTAGATGTCATTTTCGTTTTTGGAATATAGATTCCTGTACTTACAATGCCTACAGTCATTCAAATCGCTCCTTTTCCTGTGGCAGGGTAACCGATGATTGGTCTTGTTTCTTGTGCTTTAATCGCCATTTCCAAAACATCATGCGCAGTGATCCAATAATTCCTTTTGGGAAAAAGATAACAGCTAAAATATAAAGTATCCCAAAGAAGATAATCCAACGTTCAAATATTGGATAATCACGAGCTAACCCTGAAAGTGCATGTTGTGCATATTCAATAACAGCCGAACCTAGTAATGGTCCTACTAGTGTGCCAACACCGCCAATAATCGTCATTAATAATGCATCTAGCGTAATGTCCATCGTCATCACACTCGTATTGACAAAACGGAGTGACACAGCATATAAGGAGCCTGCTAAACTTGCAACGATTCCTGCGACAACGGATGCAATCACTTTATAGTACAAAGTGTTATAGCCTAATGATTTTGTTCGTTGTTCATTTTCCCGAACAGCAATTAAAATTCGACCAGTTGGCGAGTTAACGAAGCGATATAGGACAATAAAAATAACGACTAAACATGTTAGCACAAAGAAATAGAACGTCATTCGATCTCTAAACATTTCGGGTGCTCTAAACGTAAAGCCATCGTTTCCGTATGTGACAGAACGCCATTTTTCCGCCACTACTAAAAATAGTCCCGAAAAAGATAATGTCAGCATCGCAAAGAAATGACTTTTTAATCGAAGTGTCAGTAATCCTACTAAGAAACTAATGAACCCTGCTAGCAACATGCCGACTACGATTGATACTAAAAATGTAGAAAGTGTTGGCTCCATTTGTTTCAGCATGACAGCCGTCGTGTAGGCACCTAAACCAAAAAACATCGCATGCCCGAACGACACAATACCTGTATAGCCAAGGAGAATGTCATAGCTCATCGCTAAAATACCGAAAATAAAGATTTGTGTTAATAAAATAATGAGCGTCCTTGAATCATTGACGAAAGGGAGAAGCACTAAAATAGCTAACATTAGGAAAAAGCATACATGCTGCAATGAAAGCCTCATTTTCATGTTGATCTCTCCTTTCTCATAGCAAATAAGCCTTGTGGACGGAAAATTAAAACAATAGCCATTAAAATCATATTGACCGCAAGCGATAGAACTGGCACATAATAAGCCATGAAACTACCTGCTAAACCGACTAATATAGCTGCCAAAAGTGAGCCCGAAAAACTGCCCATTCCTCCGATTACAACAACGATAAAACCTAAGATTGCATACTCCATGCCCATTTCCGCATAGATGACACCTGAATATGGAGCCATTAACATGCCACTAAGTGCTGCTAGTGCCGCACCAACCATAAAGACATATAAAAATACTCGTTTTATATGAATGCCAAGTGCCTGTGCCATTTCTTTATCCTGTACACCTGCCCGAACGACAAGCCCAATCTTCGTTCTCTTTAACATGTATTGGAATATACCGAAAATGATAAAACCTACTACAATAATAAATAATCGATATTTAATGATAATAACGTCTCCAATTTCCCAGCTACCTGTTAAGTAACTCGGTGTTTTCACTGCCACACCATTTGGGCCAAAAACAACTTTAATCATCTCTTGTAGCACGAGCATCAGCCCTAATGTAATTAAAATTTGCTGAATATGATTACCATAGACAGGAGTTATAATTAATTTTTCAGTAATGAGTCCGAGTAAAGCCCCTGTTACGATGGCACCAACAGCTCCGATTAAAAAGCTCTCAGTGAATATATACGTAAAGATTCCAGCATAAGCCCCCCAAACGAATAAACCTCCATGTGCAAAGTTCAAAACATCCATTAGTCCAAAAATTAACGTCAGACCTGCCGCTAGTAAAAAAATTAACATGCCAGTTGCAAGGCCATTAATGACTAAATTGACGAATAACTCCAATAAAGTACACCACCTTTATCCGATTCCAAGATATTTTCTTTTTAGTTCGTCATGATGGATTAGATCCTGCATGTTGCCCGAGTGAACAGTTCTACCATCGTCAATCAATGTATACGTATCGCCAATTCGGCTCGCCATCATAAAATTTTGCTCTACAAGTACGATGGACGTTTGCTTTTTCATTTCAATGATTGCCTCCATTACTTTCTCTATCACTATCGGCGCCAGTCCTTTAGAAGGCTCATCAATCAACATTAATTTACTATCATTGATAAATGCCCTTGCCATGGACAGCATTTGTTTTTGACCACCCGAAAGATGTCCACCAGCTTTCTTCCAAAACTTCTTTAAATCAGGAAACAACTCCAGCACATAATTTTGTCGCTCGAAACTAGCTGTATCTTCTTTACGCATAGCCACTTTCATATTTTCCTCTACCGTTAAATCTGCAAAAATCCCTTGATTTTCAGGTACATAGCCTATTCCTAATTTTGCAACTTTATAAGTGGGGCTTCTTTTTATAGAATGTGAGCAAAATTCTACCTCTCCATTTGAAGCAGGCGTTAACCCCATAATCGTTTTTAAAGTAGTCGTTTTACCCGCCCCATTTCTACCAAGCAGTACACTTACCTGGCCCTCCATTGCCTCAAAATCGACCCCCTGCAAAATATGATATTGACCGATATATGTGTGGACATCATTTAATTTCAGTAAGGTGTTCATCGTACAGACCTCCTAAATATGCATTTTGTACGGTTTCGTTTTTCATGATATCCTCTGGTGTTCCATCTGCAAGAAGCTGACCATTAAATAGGACCATTATCGAGTCCGATAAATCTAGAATCATATCCATTTTGTGTTCAATGAGCAGAATTGTTTTATCACCTTGATTTTTAATGGTGCGAATAACTTCTAAAATCGTTGGCACCTCCTCTAAAGACATACCTGCCGTTGGTTCATCAAGTAAAAGGATTTCCGTATCAAGTGCTAACAGCATAGCAATTTCAAGCTTCCTCTTTTCCCCGTGGGATAGCATTGTCGTAAAGGCATCTCTTTTATTGTCAAGCAATACAAGTGTTAATAGCTCCTCGGCTTTTTCGGTAATCGCCTTATAGCTTTTGTAATGGCGAAATAATTGGTAACGAATTTTCTCCTTGGATTGAACAGCTAAACGGACATTTTCTAACACTGTCAAGTTCGGAAAAACATTCGTAATTTGAAAAGATCGTCCGAGACCCATTCGTGTTCTTTCAATTGCGGATTTTTTCGCAAGTGATTGTCCCTTATAATAGACATCCCCGGCAGTCGGTTTTAACTCTCCACTAAGCAAATTAAAAAAGGTTGTTTTTCCAGCTCCATTTGGTCCAATAATTGATTTCAAATGCTTTTCCGGCATATTAAAATTCACCTGGTCGACAGCTGTGTGTCCGCCAAAACGAATAGTTAAGTTTTCTGTTCGTAAAATAGGTTCCATCGTATTCTCCTTTCTAGTACTTCTATCACTCTTCACCCATTCTCATTTGAAAGTGGATGAAGAGAGACAGAAAAATATCTGTCTCGTAATCTCACTTATTCATTATCGGAGGAGCCGTTTCTTCAGGGCTAAGCTCACGAATTAGAACTGGTACTGGATAATCTACACCATCTTGTTTTTCTAAACGGACAGAATACATCGACTGTAATGCTTGATGGTCTTCTTTACGGAAAGTCATCGTTCCTTTTGGTGTTTCAAATGACATCCCTTCCATAATGCCGATAAGCTTTTCCGCATCTGTATCACCATTTGATTTTTTCAGCGCATCAACAATAGAGATAGCTGCAGACATTCCTCCTGGCGTAAATAAATCCGGAACGTCATTAAAGCGTTTTTGATGTTCCTCCACTAACCATTTATTGACATCATTTTGTGGTAACGTGTTATAATAAACAGAGAACCCTTCCATACCAATTAACGGATTCATAAGTTTTAATGCAACAATATCTGGTGCACCCGTTGAAATTTTAATGCCCTTTTCCTGAATTTTTAAATCTGCAATTTGATTCCACGGAGAGTTTGCTCCGGCCCATACGACAAATAAATAATCTGGTTTTGCAGCAATTACTTTTTGCAAGTTGGACGTAAAATCAGTTGCTGCTGGATCTGCATATTCCTCTAAAACAATTTCAGCGCCTAGCTTTTCTGCAGCTGTCTTAAATGCCTTTACACCATCCCAACCAAAAGAATAATCCGGTGCAAACGTTGCGATTTTAACACCCTTTCCCGCAATCGCTGCCGCTGCTGCATAAGCATCCTGAGAAGAATTTCGACCTGTACGGAAAATATATTTATTAAATTCTGAGCCCGTAATGCTATCCGCTACTGCAGGCTCCACCACCATAATCTTTTGATATTCTTCCGCAAGAGGTAAAACAGCGAGCGTATCACCTGAACTAGAGGAACCAACTAAGAAATCAACCTTGTCATCTTCTAATAGCTTTGTCGCTTTTTGTACCGCTACTTCAGGCTTTGTTTCTGTATCTTCATAGACAATTTCTATTTTCTTACCATTAACCTCCATCGTACCGCCTGTAGCATACTCAATCCCTAAATCAAAGCCATGCTGTGTTTGTTTCCCGTACGACTCAAGAGCACCCGTCAAAGACGCAAGCACACCAATTTTAATAGTACCCCCTTCCTCAGTAGTCCCCTTTGTATCATCCTCCGAATCCTTACCTCCACTTGAACTATCCTTCGCCCCCTCTGAATTACATGCCACTATTAACATTGTCAACATCAATAAAAGCATAATTAACCAATGCTTCTTCATCCCAAAACCCCTTTCATATTAAGCTAAAAAGAAAGCGCTTTCGTTGCTATATCCACTATATAAAACTCCAGTTACAAATTAGTTACAAAAAATGAGCTGCCCTAAAGGGTAGCTCATTTTTCTGCGACGAAAGTGGAGCACAGTTTTGAGATTTATCGAGAACTTTTGATTGTTTATCGACCAACTTTATCGTTTTATCACCCAACTTTTTTAATTTATCACCAAACTTTCGAAAAATATCGATATCTACCTTCATGCACTCTATCTGACCGCACTGATGGTTTGTGTCACTTCACTTGATCAAAGGGTTTTCTAAAGTCTTTACTTTTCGCTTTTTCAGTAATATACCTTGTGAGGAGCGACTTTTTCTGCGAAGAAAGCGTAACGGCAGTCGCAAGGGGCCCTGTCGCAAATGTATAGCGGTAGCGAACAGGGGGAAGGTGAAAGCTATGGTGGTGCATTTTTAAGATTTATAACATTAGCTAATGGATTTTTCATTCTGGTGATTGGAGTTATAAGGTGGATTTTAATTTTAGTAAAAAAGTGAATTGATATTTTGCTTTTCAAGTAACGGGGATTTAGTTAAATTTCAATTCATGAACTATCAAAACAAAAAAAACGGATTTAATCTACACGCTTTGTAGATTAAATCCGCCTTTTAGTTTTAACAGCAACAATCTTTTGGAAAAGCCTTAATTAAAAAATTTTTTCTTGTTATTTTTGATGTAATTACCGACAATTACAAAGTAAATAACAGCTATGAAATTAATTATGCTTAATGTTAGACCTGATAGATTGGACCATGGGAGTACAAAAAGCCAAAATACTACTAAAATTGAACTCAATACATATAGCCCTTTGAATCGATCTGTCATTTGTAATTCCCCCCTTTTTCCTTCTTTGATGATTTTATCTTTCAAGAAATTATCTCCTTTAATTAATTCATCAATGCTAATGTTGAAAAGATCACTCAATGTAATAAGTGTTTCAATATTTGGATAGCTTTTTTCAAGCTCCCATTTAGAAATAGATTGTCTACTTATATTTAATTTTATGGCTAATTCTTCTTGTGATAAATTATGTTTTAAGCGTTCTTCTTTTAGCTTTTTATAGAACTCCATGATTTCAACTCCTAAATTTCATTTTTACCATAACTTACTATAACTTACTATAACTTATAAAAATTTGTAAGAATCGCAAGGTAGAATGATGTAACCTCAGAGTAGAAAATGCTTGCTACAAATGGTTGCTCTCCCGCAACTGGGCGTGATTGCGGAAGAACATAGGAAAAAATGATCAAACTTTTTTATAACAATGTAAACTATTCCATAAGAAAAGAATCCATTTTGATCAATCTTTTTTCAAAACGGATTCTTTTAATTTGCCTGCCATTATTGCATCCGAAAGGCATAAACAGCTACATTATCACGTTAGATGCTTTTTTTAAAAATGTTTTCAACTCAAATCAGAAAAATTTTCCATTTACGTGCGAGTGTTCCACAAAAATTTCGTTATAGTATGTATAACGATCATAAGGAGTGACAAAATGAATGATTTTATCGAACGGCTTCAACGACATGATGAAAATGCTCTTAAATATGTAGTTGAACACTATTTAGGATTTGTGAAGGCAATTACTTTGAAAGTTTTAGACAAACCATCAGATCACATGCAAGTAGAGGAATGTGTAAATGATGTATTCCTTCTAATATGGCAAAAAAGTAATTATTTCATCGGGGGAGAAGCAGATTTTAAAAAGTGGATAGGGATGATTACTAAATATAAAGCGATTGATATTTATCGAAAACAGCAAAAACAACTTGCTACACTACCTATGGATAATATTCCACCTCTTATTGCTTCAGATAATATTGAACAAGAACTGGATAAATTGTATGCCAAAGAACAATTGCTTCTTGAAATAATGCATCTACCTGATATAGATAGAGAATTATTTTTAATGAGGTATTATCTAGAATATTCAAATAGTGAAATAGCAGAAATTCTACATATTTCAATATCAGCAGTGGAAAGTCGTTTATATCGGGGAAAGAAAAAGCTTGCTAAAAATCCTAAATTAAAGGAGTGCTGGATATGATTAAGGAAAAAAGTATCTTACAGTTAGATTTAGAAGAAATTATACCAGTAGTGGTTTCAAAAAATGAAAAGCAAAAGGTAATTAACACCGTTTTACAAAAGAAAACAAAGACAAAGAAAACCCGTAAATGGGCAATTGCTTCCATTTTTGCTATTGGAATTAGCTCAACATGCTTAATAAATTTTCCATCTGTGGCTTCAAAATTATTAATAAAGGATTTAGAAATATACGAAACTCTGTCATCAAAACAGCATGAATTTATTTTTAATCGTATTTCGATTTCTGGAAATTCAGCATACATTTACTTTAGCTGTGATATGGACTTTGCTACTGAATTCATAACTTTAGACATAGTTGATAATTTAGAAAACAAATATGAAGAAACAACAGGAACGGCGACAACAAAAGTAACTGATGATTACTCGAATGGTCAAGCAATAATAAGTAACTTTAATGCTAAGGCTTCCGCAATATTCATTACGCCAGTAATTCGTACATTGGATAACGAGGGGAAAGTCATTAAAGAAAGACTCGAGACTATAAAAATTGATATAGATTCCTATGAGGAAAATACGGGATAAGATTTTAGACAGAAAGAATCCCATGAATTTATTGAGTAAGTAAATGCTTCAACAGATCAAGGGATTTCATTCTGTCATTTTATTTAAAATATCAATCGTTAAATTCCTCTACCCTATCCAACCATTCAAGCATAAGACTATTAAACAAACTCGCTTGCTCAATTTGCAAGTTATGCCCGGCCTTATCTAAAATTGTGAAGGCTGCTCTTGGGAATTTATCTAAAATGGCAAAAGCGTCCTTATAGCCAACCATGGAATCCTGTTTACCTAGCAAAAATAAGCAAGGTTTATCAAATGAAATCTCATCTACAAGAAAAGAAAAACTATAGCTTTTTTGGATTTTTTCTAAAAATTCTACATCTGCGTTTTCTTGTCCTGCTAATACTTCATTCGTGTATCGCTGACAATTATATTCATCTAAAACAACGAGATGGGAGCTAAAATCTTCTAGCTCCTGTTTCGTTAGTGACGATAAGAAGTCTTTATCCGCCGAGACAACACTTTGTTCTGGCACAGTTCGACTTTGTTTATCTGGAATAATCAACGGACAAATAAACGCTGCTCCTAAAATTTGTTCATGATACTCTCTCATAATTCCACGGACTAAATATCCACCATAAGATTCTCCTACCAATAAATAACGTTCATTTGGTAGTAAGGTATGAATTAGTTCCATTACGGCCACTAGCATTTCATCTGAGTTATTGATCTTTTCGTAGTCTGTCGTCTTGCCCATCCCTGGAAGATCAATATAAATTCGTTTCCAGCCCTCCCTTTCGGCAAAAACGGGCTCCATACATCCCTTCATTAGTCTATGATCTGGCGAATATCCATGGAGCATGACGATTGGTGTTCCAGTCCCAATAACTTCATAGTAAATATTCGCCTTACTCACCTTACAAAATGACATAATAGTTCCTCCAAATATTATTATAAAGTGGATTCTGTTCCGACTGAGCGTTTTCCTTAGGTCGTCCAGTCTCCATTACAATCCATGAGTCGTTATTACAAAAAATGGTTGTTACACAAAATATACACTACCCCATTATTAAATCATATACAACCATTGTCGATTCCATTGGTGTTGTATTTAGTTCGCTTTTTAATTGCTGCACACATTTTTCATACCATTTTAATGCAAGGGAGCGGTTTTGTAATTGATAGTAACTATACATTAACAATCGATAGCCTTCTTCCCATAGTGCATCCTCACGAATCATTCTTTCTGCATAAAAAATAGCTTGCTTATAATTTTGTTGCCTCGTTGCATTTTGTGCTAATTTTTCCAGTACTTCAATATATAATGATTGCAGCTTTTCTCGATCTTGTATAAGCCAATCTAACTGCTTTTTTTCAGCATAAAGTGCATCCGTATAGCTCATTTCAGCAAGATACAGCCATTCGTTTGACAATTGTGGATCGAACTCCTCCATCCCTAAATCATAAAAATAGAGAAAACGTTCGACATCGATTTGTAGAAATTGGATATGCTGCAACTGATACATATTATTTTTACGCTGGATGAAAAAGCTGTCCTGACGTGCATTTCTATTTGGCTCAAGAACCTTTAATAACGCATTCAATACAACTTTAAAATCTCGATCTAGCGATTCAACATTCCGCTCTGGCCATAATGCTTGTGCAATCTCTTCCTTTGGCGTAAACCGGTTGCGATGACAATACAAATAGACGAAGAGCTCCTTCGATTTATCACGTTGCCATTCTTTATCCTCAATCTTTCGATGCATTCTTATTAAATTTAGACTGCCTAAAAAATTCATCTGTATTTCCTCATGTGGATAAACAATATTATCCTCTACTTGAAAAAAGCTACTCATCGCTAGAATAGCGGCATTTTCTCCATCACACTTTCTACTAAATTGTAAAAGCTCATAAAAGATCATCCTACTCGGTGGACCGAGGATTGTTTTCCTTTGTAAAAAGTAGTCATAACCATTTGTAATACATAACTGTGCAAACTGCTGAAAATAATGATTGAATTGTAGAGGATTATTTTCTTTGAAGGCAATGACAGATTGAAAGAAAAGAACATGCATCTCACCATTTTGATCGCCACAGTCCTGGAATAATCGCTGTGCCTTTATTAATAATTGCCTAGCCCGTTCAAATTCCTGTTGAGAGATAATAATTTTAACCTCAGCGATTAAAATAAGAGCGGTCATCCATGAATCTTGTACTTGCTCCGTTTCCCGTAATCCGAGCGCTACATATTTTTTAGCAGAGATAATATCTCCTTGCGCATGTTTGACAATTGCAAGTCCCATGTATGGCTCGGCCTTCACGCGAGATATATTAATGGTATTCATTAAAGTAAGGGCTTTCTCATAGGCATTACACGCTCCTTGATAGTCAGGAAAATCTACTAATAGTAACGCATGTGCTTTGCGAATATAGCCAACAGACTCAATAAATACCGATTTTTCACGTAACCCCCTACGAATCCCATGCTGAGCGGCATACCAAGCATCCTTCCCTAGCCCTAATAACGCATAGACAAATGATGCCAACAGCTCACTCTCTCTATGTGTCGCGACAAGCTGTGGTGGTAATTCCAATCTTTTCGTCAGCAACTCATTTGCTTCTAGTAGTTGCCCTGTTCTTAACAAAATTCTAACATCGACATTTGATCTTTGTAGCACTTCCTCTGTCAAAGCAACCTCATCCGTAAAAATTTGTGCTCCTTTCGCCTTCCCTATATTCACTAAATTTTCAGCATACTGCCGTTGCAATTCGTGAAGTTCCTCTTCGTTTAACGGCGTATGATTCGCTAACTCTAACGCCCTTTTCAAATGCGGCTCTGCCAATGCCGGCTGGATTGTATCAAGATAAATATGTGCTAAACCTGCTTGTGCTTTCGTCATAAATAGAAAATCATTCTTACTTTTTGCGATGTTTGCACAATTTTCATAGCATTGCCTCGCTTTTTCATAATAAGCACGATAGCGGTGACACTCACCTTCGAAGTAATAAAGTTTGTAATATTCCGATTTTTCATTAGCTGTAAATCGATTTATTTTTTCTACTAACCACTCAAATTGCCCTGCACGGACTAGACTTTCAGCATGATTTTGTAATAGTTCACCACAAAAACCTTGATCATTCGTTTTAAATGCATGATGAAGAACAGCTTGTATATTGTTTTCTTTTACATAATATAATGCTGCTTGTTTATGCAATACAATATATTGCGAAGCATTTTGTTGCCATTTTAGCTCTAAAAAGCGACTGAACAAGGCATGAAAACGATATGAGCCATCCTTTGTGATTGGTTGAATAAATAAATGTCGCTGTACAAACAGGTTTAACGCCTCTGTTATTTCCGTACCATAAATTTGCGTGATAAACTCCTCTGAGAAAGTAGGGAAAATCGCCAGCTTTAATAATGCCTCTTGCTCAAATGTAGACATCTTCAGATATACTTCCTCCGACAAATAGGTGAAAAGGTCATTTGTAGAGATATTTAGCCAATGAGCTAATGTCTCCTTGTTCCATTGTTCAGCTAATAAAGAGATACTAATTGCCCAACCCTCTGTAATTTCCAAAACCTTAGATATTTCATCTTCTGTTAAATGAACTGCTACGTAATCCTCAAAAAAAACAGCGATTTCTTCTGAAGAAAACGCTAATTCTCCTTCTGCAATAACGAGTAATTTTTTTTGTAGCTTTAATCTTCTCGTAATATCCCAATTCGGCAACGTTCTAGAGGCGACGATAAAATGAACATTCGGTGGTGAAAACTCAATTATTTTTTCCATGACATAATTAATATGAAATTCATGGTCAACGAGGTGGTAGTCGTCAATGACAATTAAAATCGGGGATTCGATTTCGCATAAACTGTTGACAAATAGCTTAAACCAACGATTAAGTTCCTCTATTTTCGGAAAACGTGATAATTGATTCCATGCATCAAATTCTTGACCGAAGTTCGGAATAATACGTGTGATACTAAAAAATAAATGCCTTAAGAAGGGCAATATATTATCATCTTCCTCCGACACACTATACCAGGAAAATTTATTTGATTGAGCATGTAGAAATTGTGTAAGGGTTGTTGTTTTGCCATACCCTGCTCCACTATGAATAAGTGTGCAAGAATGGTTTAGGCTTTTTTTTAATGTTTTCATTAATGTTGCTCTACTAATACAATGATTGAACGGACTCGGTGGAATACATTTTGATTGGATAATAATGTCTGTTGTCATTTGGTGATAACCTCCCCATTCAACTGGTTATGTAAGGTTACAACTTCATAGAAAAAATATAAAAATCTTTAAATAGTTAAATTATTGACAGTTTACCATATACTATATGTTAATTTACAGAATTGACTCGTAAAAAAATAAAAAATCCCGATTATCAAATAATATGATAATCGGGATTTGATTAAGTATATTATAAAAGTTCTTTACGTAATTGAGCAGCTGATTTTGGTGATAACAGACCGAATGGGATATCGAATACTGTTTTTGCACCTTTGTCTCCTGCTTGGTTTAAGCGATGAGCTGCACGTGCAAAAGCTACTAGAACACTAGACGTGAAGTTTGGATTACTTTCAAGCTTTAATGAGAATTCAAGAATTTGTTTATCGTTAGCACCGCTCTCACCACTGCGAATAACGAAGCCACCGTGTGGCATGCCAGTGTGGTTAGCTTTAAATTCCTCTTGAGAAATAAAGTTTACTGTTGTGTCATACTCATCAAAATAGTTTGGCATTGTCACAATTTCTTGCTCAACTTTTGCAGCATCTGCCCTTTCCTCAAGAACAACCCAACATTCACGTGCATGTTTTTCACGTGTTGTCAGCTCAGGATTTTCACCGTTACGAACACGGTCTACTGCCTCTTTAATTGGTAATGTGTATTGTACAGCATTTTTAACACCTTCGATGCGACGGATAGCATCTGAGTGACCTTGACTTAAACCGTCTCCCCAGAAAGTATATGTTGTGCCTACTGGTAGAACTGACTCCCCAAGTATACGATTTAATGAGAACAAACCTGGATCCCAGCCAACTGAAATGACTGATACTTTACCAGATTTTTGAGCTGCTTCATCAACAGCTTCGAAAAACTCAGGAATTTTCGCATGTGTATCAAAGCTATCAATTGTATTAAACCATTGTGCAAAGTGTGGTCCTTGCTCAGGTAAATCTGTTGCTGAACCACCACATAAAATCATTACATCAATGTCATTTTGGAATTTTTCAGCATCATCCACTAAATATACGCTTGCATTACTTGCAATGTTTACAGTTGAAGGATCGCGACGTGTGAAAACCGCTACTAATTCCATATCTGGATTTTGCGAGATAGCATACTCTACTCCGCGCCCTAAATTTCCATAACCTACAATACCTACTCGAATTCCACTCATTAAAAATTCCTCCTTACGATTACGTGACAATGTGAAGCCTTTCACGTTAAATCTAATTACAATAATACGTTTTGTTAGGAAAATTCACAATAGTTTGAGTACGTGTTTTTCTCTTAAAATTATACAAGTTTTCTATGATTTCTATTCGTAAACGGCATGAATACGGTTACATTTTACTAATTTAACTTCTAAGGCATTGCCTAACCTTTAAGTTTTCGTTAAAGCCTTGTAAATGAAGACTATTCCGATCACATGTCTTGTACAATAACAATAACGACAAAGGGGGCATGTTGAATGAAAAGTAACTGTTATTCACCAAGCACAACATTGGAACAAGGAGAATTACTTGCTTGTCCATTCCAAAATGCGCAAAAATTTGCGAAAACTCACATTGAAGTTGAGGCAAAGCACAAAAGAATTTCACCTAACAAACACCAATGTATAGGGGTAATACCTTTTGGCGTTATAGACGAAACACTAAATATCTCCGTTCAAAACCAACGAGTCGATGAGGTCAACTTCTACCATAGCGGCAAGGAAATCGCACGCTGGTTGATTAAAAAAAGTGAGTACAATAAGCTGTAGTATTCCTCAAAGTATCTCCTGTGCCAATTCGGAAAGACGCTTTTCATTGATAATGTGATAGCCATTCTTTTTCTTCTCTAAAATTTTCTCTTCACAAAATTGCGCAAGCACATATAATAAATGCCGATAGGAAACCCCTAAATATTCACAGATTTCCGTATGCTTTTCTTTATAAATTCCTTGATCTGACGAAAATTGAATAAATGCAGCGAGTCGATTTTCTAGTGGAAATGCTTGATTTTGTGTATATTTTGACGTCATTTTGAACGCCTTTTCCCCTAAAAACACACAAAGTTTACGTAAAAATAGTACATCCGTGAGTAACTTTTCTTTACAGGACTGTGTAATCGAAAAACAAATCGTCTCGGTTACTGTCTGAATCCCCTTTGTATATCTTGCCTCATTAAGCAACTCAATTTCCCCCATAAAACGTGGTGCCTCCAAGTAATCTATAAGGGAGACCTTGCCATTTTTATGTGTCATGTATAGTTTTGCTTTTCCTTCGATCATGTAGTATAGCGTATCTGGAAATGACCCTTCTTGAAAAATCCATTCACCTTTGTCAAACTTACATATTTCTAGAAATGGATCAATTTCAAAAGAAAAAAAATCATCTATTGGATATTTATCGAGATAGTATGAACGTTCCTCAGCTGTCAGTATATGCATTATTTTACTCCCTCCTCCGAAAAATTGTGAGATATCTCACATTATTGTACCGATGAACATGCTATTATTCAACATAGTTAATGGAGGTACGTAATTTTATGAACAATCAACGATGGCTTTCTCAAAATTTCTTTGCATTTTTCTTTACATGGGGCATTTTCTTACCTTACTGGACTGGTTGGCTTGTAGATGCCAAACATCTTACAGTTTCACAGGCTAGCGTCATAATGGGCTGCGGTCTTTTAGCACGAGCAACTTCAAATCTATTTTTCTTCCCGACGCTTGCAAAATATGTGCACAAAAAACGACTCGTTAGTATTCTAGCAATAGGTGCCCTAATCACAACTTTATTTTACTTACTAAGCACGAGCTTTATCTCGCTCCTTATTGTTACCCTTTTATTTAGCGTTTTTTATCCAGCACTGCTACCTGCCGTTGAAAGTAGTGCAGCAACGCTCGTACAGCATGGAAATGTACACTATGGCAAAAGCCGCTCCTATGGTTCCCTCGGCTTTGTCATTGCAGTGTTAATCATTAGTATGCTGACAGGTGCATTTGGCAATAACATTATCTTTTGGAGTATGGTGGTCGGCCTGATTGGTATGCTGTTGATGCAGCAAATGGCTACACCAAAGGAGTTACTTATTGTACCGACGAAAGAACAACGTGCAAAATCATTGTCGATGAAAACATTATGGACTATTAAAGGCTTCCCTATTGTTTTATTAATCGTTATCCTATTGCAAGGAGCACATGCTTCTTATTACAGCTACGGCTATATATATTTAGGTGATCTACATGTTGATCCATTCTACATGGGGATGATAATTAACATCGCCGTAATTTGCGAAATCTTATACTTTATGAAAGCTGATACGCTATTTAAAAAATGGCGCTCATCTTCTTTATTACTTTTAGCAGCAAGTGGATCTTCACTACGTTGGTTACTTATTTACCTATTCCCTAATGTCTGGGTATTTATCGCTTCTCAAACATTGCATGCATTATCTTTTGCTCTTGCGCATTACGCTTTTATTAGCTATTTAACAAAAACATTGCCTAAGGAGCAAATTCCGAATGCGCAAGGCCTTTACTCGGCATTAGCAATGGGATTAAGTACAGCGATTCTTACATTTTTAGGAGGCTATTTATACGAGATTTCACCTGGACTATCATTTGCAGCAATGCTTATTTGTACTGTCCCAGCAATCGGTATACTACTTACTACTAGAAATAAATATCAATATTAAAAACAAGCAGGTGGGAAAGATAAGGTCTTTTATCTTTTCCACCTGCTTTTCTATATACTCATCTTGGATAATAAGAAAATCCAGGATATTTTACAACCGGCCACTTTTCCTTTCTTAATACATTAAGAAGTTCAGGACCAATATTTAAATTGCTTTGTACTAGCTCAGATGGAGTAAGGGCCATCCATTGATTTAATGAAACATCCTGAAATCTATCACTTTTAAACATTTCAAGGAACCATAATGTTTCCGTACCGGTATTTTGAATGTAGTGACCATTTGCAAACGGTACGTATCCAACATCGCCTGCACGATAATCAAATGTTCTAGCCACACCATTTCCTACAAACACTGTCATACGTCCTTGACCTTGAAGGTAATATTGCCATTCGTCGTTATTTGGGTGCCAATGCAGCTCTCTCATAGCACCAGGCTTAATCTCTACAAGCGCTGCGGCGATATTTTTAGAAATAGGAAAGTTTGTCGAATCCACAATTCTGACATTGCCACCAGGAGTTTTAATAGGAGTTTGGGCAAGCAGGCGATGTTTGAAGGTTTGAGGGACTGTACCATACGGGGATTGTACTTTTTGTGTGTCTAGAGGTCCCGGAACCTTATCTTGATAAATATAAACCTGTTCTTTCGGGATATGATTAAAAGCGCTAATAGGAACGCCAAAATTAGAAGACAGCACATCTTTAGGAGTATGTGCAAACCAATCAGATATTGAAAGTGTACTAAGATCTGAGAAATGCCCATCGTCAAACACCAGTAAAAATTCACAACCGTCTTCAAGACCTTGTATGGAATGCGGAATTCCAGGTGGGAAATACCATAAATCCCCCGGTCCTACATCAGCAATAAAATTACGCCCATTTTGATCGACCGCTGTAATGCGAGCATGACCAAGAAGCATATACGACCATTCTGCTTGTTGATGCCAATGCAGCTCACGTACTCCACCAGGTGTCAAACTCATATTGACACCTGCTAATGTAGTAGCAATTGGCAAATCACGAGCAGTAACTTCTCGAGACCAACCGCCATTTTTTAATACCATATGCGTATCAGAAAAAGAAAACTTTAAATTTGGTACAAGTCCAGCATCTGTTTTTGGAGGGACAAGCATATCTGGGTTTTCCAGATCTCTCATAATATCTCTCGGCCCTTTATCCACCCACCCCGCCCCATCTTTCCGTATAGGCTGTGGAACATAAGAATAGCCATCTGGCATGTTTTCCAATTATTCACCTCTTCATAAAGAAATCGTTATTAAACTATGTATGGATTCTTTACTTGGATTATTCATTTTCTTTCAGCTTCGTTGCGATGATAGCAGAGGTTGTTGCTGTTAAATAAATTTCTGTGGCTCTTAATCCCTTATGATTTAACCAAAAATCCCTGATCTTATCAGGTTTCCCTCGCCATTCATCTGGGAAATGTTCTTCTGGCGTAAAATCGTCCATTACTAACATACCTCCAATAGTTGTACGCCTTCAATCGTTTTAGCAGCAGCTGCATCAGCATAAATGAATTGAAAAGGACCTTTTGCTATTGCTTTTTTCCAGTCGCCTACTAAAAATTCTGCCTGCTGATGACGAATTGTTTGAGCAATAGCATCAATTCTTTCCTTTCCATGATTCACTGAGACAAACTGTACGTTTGGTGCAAAGGTAGAAAGAATCCAAGCACTGCTAACAGTCTCCCAGCTTCATCTGAGCAAGAATACTCGAAATTATGTCTTTGGGCTAACATTTTACTTGCCTTCACCGATTCCGGAATATATGTATTGGAGCGATATTTCGTTAACATAATTACAAACCACCTCTAGGATTTTTAAATTATATATTCGCTTTTTTATCTTAAGATTCCTTTGTTAAAACATCACATACCTAAATAGAGGTGGGATGCAGTTATTCATAAATTTAATTTCTTTTTCAAAGTAATCGCTACTTATGTAAAACAGTTTAACCTGGCGACTCCCTTTAATGTTTGCTTAGTAATGGCTCTTGTCATTTTAAAAGCTCTTTTTAATCATATTTACAGTTGGAATGTTATTAAACCCTTTTACATATATTTACTTCGGGATAGCTTACATTAAGCATCGCCCCAAACGTCATTGCAGTTTGCTATCCCACCATTATTTTAACTTCTTTCAGCAATTATACCGAGGCATAATTGATTTTCCCTCATATTATTCAGTAGTATCTAAATTCCGCACAACCCTACACATTCATTTATGAAATAAACAAATGTAAGTCGATTCTCTTTTAAATCTGAGCTGTAGCGTAGACAAACACTGCGGCTTTTCATATTATAATGAAAATAAAAATGAGTAGTTGTGCCGATGAATGGGTATTGATTCCTGCTTTACTAAAGGCTGTATTTATTTTCGTCAGTGGCATATTCAACAAATTTAAATTACGGTGTAGCTCAATTGAAAGAGGTAAAAATTACATATATAAAATAAGGCAATACATTGTTAAGATTTGATGGATAAAGTATTCTATGGAATGAAATAGGAACGGTGACGTTTCTCCAGCCTTGGTTAGTTAATAACTAACCAATCAAATAATAAAGGAGGGACATTCAAATGTTAGACACAGTATACATTAGCATTCGTCATACGAATTTTTGGTTTGGAGAATATGGATTTTGTGATAAAAGCTGTAATGATGAGATAACACTTTATTCAGATGCAAATAAGACAAATAAATTGGGTTATTTTGAAATTATCACTCACATAAGCCTAGATTATTTATATAATAATGAATTAAACTACCAAGAAGATTATGATTACAAGAAGGATATTGGAGAATTTCTGAAAGATGATTCTCAGATAGTTTATGATTATATATATCCGAGGGATGATGAAGGTTTATTGTATCAAGTTAATCATTTTGCGCCTTTAAACAGAAGTAATCACAAACCCACTTATATCTATATGTGGACTAAACTTTCGGATGAGTTGGACATAAATGAAATTAAGAAGTGTGTGAAAATCTTTGTTAAAGATTTCTTTTTCGAAAATGTCTCAAATGTTCAATTTCTTGATATCCCTACATACGATGAAACTAAAAATGTATATGATGAGATGATAAGTATATTTAAAGATTAAAAAGTAAGATAGAAACAAAATTAAATAATTGTGAAGAAATTACGGAGTCTTTATTTGAAGATCAATGAGTTGCATATGCAGCTCTTTTTTTTATTAAAATAATTGGGCAGTTTAAACCAGACTCTATAATAGACTAATTATCCTCTATTCCTATACCCTTATATAAGATTAAATCGCTCTATTTTCGTTTAATATTCAAATTGTTCAATAGTATGCTGTAGTTTTTTTATTTACTTTCCAAGTCCTTCAACTATACAAAACAATAATTACAACATAGTTATAGTAGTGTTAAGCTTATTCGCTTAGCAATCCCTCAATGTGTTCACTCCTGTAATTACTTTTAGTCATTTCTTTTTTTAGGAAATGGCTCTTTTTTTCATCCTAACATATATTAGTTTTGGGATAGCACCTGTTACTTGACATCGCCCCAAATTGTTACTGCACTACCCTCTCCCGCCAATACATATTAACGACGCTGCAACTTATTAAGTATAAGTAACATCAATTTGCACAAATTAAGGTTGAGTGTATCGCACGCACTTATTAGGTTGCGACGTTAGTTGACCGTCACAGCCTCCCTCATTAGGGTCACTTTCAACTCAGTGACCCTTTATTATTTCTACAAAACGAATCATTTTTCTTTTTTCACCCTACTATCTTTGTTTGAAAATGGCGATTAACCGAAAAGGAAGTGCGAGAATGGGCACTCATGTTTTTTTCACATGAATAACTTTTTAAATGCCCTATGTACAAAAAAAGAATTAATTGAGTAATTTCATCTGGTTATTATATTATATAATTTTTAAATTGCGGATTTTTGAATCCAATAATGCAAAAGAATTTAAAATAAACTTTCTTGAAGGTACAGTTATTGGAAGGAGTACAAAACTGTAAATAACGCCCCATATCATTGAATCTTCTATATTAAGAGTATTTAAATTACCGCGCAATGTCATTTCACTAATTAGAATACCCGCTGTGCCAATAAATAAGCTGACAATTAAAGCTAAAAAGAAACTAATCCACCACATTTTTTTATTAGGGATATTCTTTTGAGTAGATAGATAATATCCTATTATGGCATGGATAGAATCATGGGAATAGAAAATGCTATATATAACCAACTTTCTCCCCAGTAGCTTATACGACCGCCTGCTAAGGTATTCCCTACGCTAGAAAAAAGGTATGGTATAAAAATTGAACAAAAAATCCCTATAGTAATTCCCTAAAAATACCTTTTGCTTTCATACAAATCTCTCCTTCTTCTCCCCAATAGGCTTATAATATTGTCCATTTAGATCAGTGAGTTTTTAGTTGTTACGAGTTTCATTATAGCAACGAAATAATGGAGAAATAAAATCTTCATTAAGAAAATACGATATAGGGTTAATATACATAATAAGGATATATTTAATTATAGTAATTTAGCATATCTTTGAAAATAACCTCTCCAAAAAGAAGTTCCAACCTTAAGCTTTTCTCCTTGTGTAATTTACCCCACTAGCACAGATAACAACCTTATTTGGGATTAACTAAAACACCTGTCATCTGACTAACATTTTGTAAACTTTAATAATTCTGTAATATATGAATTTGAATGAATACATGTTTGCCTCTACTAACCCGAATTTTTCTCAAAAAAGAGTATTTATCAGGGAAGTAGTAGCAATTGCATTTTTCACAAAAATATTATGGTAAAATATCTCTTTATTCTATAAGCACGGAGAAAGGAGGAAATATATGGAGAAAAACAAATCACAAAAGATAAAGAAGGATTTTAGCCCGAAAGACGCTATTTTTGTATTCTCTTCTTTTACATTCGTTTGTGTAGCTATCATTTTCACTTTAATAATTTATGATGTATTCACAATACAAAATTTCCTATCATTCAATCAGCCATTCACAATAGTAATGAGCATAGTTCTCGCTTCATTTGGTCTACTTTTGTTTGGGGTAATTTTAACTTTGTTTATTCCCTCGAAATACATGGACGAAACTAACAAAAGCTATCAAGACTATTCGTTATTAAGTATTATTGCATTTATGTTTATAGGGGCGTTATTTGAAGAAGTTCTGTTTAGGGGAATTATTCAAAATTTACTTCTTGTAATTCTAGAACAACAGTGGACTGCAATTATAATAACAACTTTACTGTTCCTAGGGATGCACACTCAATACTTCAAAAAACCTATAATGTTAATAAATATAACCGTTCCAAGTTTAATTTTCGGATGGATTTATTTTGAAACAAACAATATTTTAGTACCTTTTCTTGTGCATTTTTTGATGAATGCCGGAATGACACTTTTATTCAAATACAATTTGGTAAGAGTTAAACATTAAAGCTGATCGAATTCGTCGTCAGAGAAAGTTAATACAATCGAATTATTGATATATTCTTCTTATTATTTTAAGAATGAAATATCCCCATCGTGATTACACAATGGGGATTTCTTTTAGTATCGACCTAAAAACTTTATTTCTTCATTCTTGCAATTTCAAATAGGATATTTAAGCCTTTTTCCAACTCATCATCTGTTGCATACGCATATGATAATCGAATATGCTGGGTATCTTGAGGATCGTAAATATAGCCAGGATTAATAAGAACTTGTCGATGCAAAAGCTTAGTAAATAACTCTTTATCAACGATCGGTTCATTAAACTTTAGCCAAATATAAAAACCCCCTTTTGGCTTATTCCATTCAGCAATATCAATGAATTTTTCTTGTAAAATAGTCTCTACATAATCTGCCTTTTGCTGTAATTTTTGGCGTAAGATAACGATATGATTTTCATACTTCCCTGATTGCAACCAATGCAGCACAATCTCCTGTGAAATAGCACTCGAACCATAATCCGTTTGCATTTTTATATCTGCTAATCGCTCAATTACTGTAGTTGGACCAATTAACCAGCCAATACGAAGTCCGGGACTTAATGTTTTCGAAACACTGCCAATATAAAGGACTTGCCCGCTATCATCCATGGACTTAATTGGAGGCGTCGCCGCTTCAAAGAGCAATTCATGATAGACATCATCCTCAATGATGGGAATACGAGATGCTTTACACGCTTGATAAAGCTCTCTTTTTTCAAACGCCGTCCATACCCCACCAGTAGGATTGTTTAAAGTGGGAACAGCATAAAATACAGCCTGCCTTTTTCTTTTCTTTTGAGCTAAGATTTGTGCAAGCTGTTCATCACGATCGATAGCTATCATTTGCATACCAACAGACTGGAAAGGATGGACTGAATTTAAATAAGACGTCTGTTCCTGGAATACGATTGAACCCTGCTCAAGCAGTCCAACAGCAATGAGCTGCAATGCTTGAAGTGCACCTGAGACAATACATACATTTTGGGGCTTTGCATAAATCCCCCTTTTTTTCACATATTCGCAAATTGCTTCTCGAAGTTTTTCGCTACCTTGTGGTGATGAATAGCCTAAAGCCTTGGGCTGCAAAGAGAGCTCTTTCAATGACGCCTCAATTTCAGCGGTCGGTAATAAACTTGGTGCTAGCTCCCCAGTTCCCAATCGAATGACATCATCGCGCTGCTCGTATTCATTGATTAATTGAATAGTATGATAATTAGGCTTATGGAGACTCGTGTCTATGTACTTTTGCCAATTTGGTTGTGTTTGTGTAATTAATGAATCCCATGAATTTTGTGCTACATAAATACCTGATCCTACCTTCGATTCCAATATTCCAGCTGCTTTTAACTCCTCTAACGCCTGCTGAACAGTACTACGATTGACCCCAAACTGCATAGCTAGCTGTCTTTGTGTCGGTAGCTTTGTTCCTGCCACCCAATCTCCACGTTCTATATGCTCAGTAATCCACTGAATAATTTGCTGCTGTAATGTCAATTCATCTTTTCTACTTGGCTGCCATTTCATTCTTATCACCAACCTCTAACACTCAAAATTGGGTGGCTTAAAAACCATCCAATTGGTCGTTTTCTTTTAGTTATAACATATCTAAAATGTTTAGTGAAAGGAGGAATTTCATTGGAAGCATTTCTACATGGAATGATTTTAGCATTTGGACTTATTTTGCCCTTAGGCGTACAAAATGTCTTTGTCTTTTCTCAAGGTGCAACACAGCCCCATCTAGTTCGGGCCTTACCCGCCAGTATAACAGCCTCAATTTGTGATACGCTTCTGATATTACTTGCCGTATTCGGTTTATCTTTAATTGTGTTGCAATTTGAGTGGTTACGTATCGCCTTGATGAGTGTCGGAATACTTTTCTTACTTTATATGGGCTATACAATTTGGCGTTCAAATCCGGCATCTGCAGATAATAACGAAGCACTCCCTGTAAAAAAACAAATTCTATTTGCAGTTTCTGTCTCTCTCTTAAATCCACATGCCATTTTAGATACAATAGGTGTTATCGGGACGAGTGCTTTAAAATATAGTGGGACGGAGCAAATGTTGTTCACTGCAGCATGTGTTTTGATTTCTTGGTTATGGTTTTTCGGTCTTATTATCGCTGGTGTATCCTTGAAAAAACTTGATAGTTCTGGGAAACTTATGAACATTTTTAATAAATGCTCAGCAATTTTCATTTGGGCAACAGCTCTCTATCTTCTAAGTGGTTTACTGTAACCAATTCATAAAAAACGCTCGGATACTGACTTTTATTAAAAATCAAGAGTTAAAGTAATACACTTAATAGAATAGTATCCTATATACATTCATAAAAGCATTTGTTAATGACCATATTATTCAATTACAACTAATTATTAAGAATACACCAATCAAATATAAACAGTAGCCATCTCATTAATAATTAAATGAGGTGGCTTTTAATTAATCGAAAAAGTATGAACGTTTCTCAGTCCAATTGCTTCGTTTTTTTGTTTAATATTATAAACTCACCTCCCCTTATTCAACTAAACTGCTAGATTATAAAAAAAGCGTCTCTACTTATTGTAGAAACGCCCCCGATAGTTTAAGTGTAATATTTCACAAAGTAAGCTATTTGCACACATAATTAATTGATGAAATTTAGCTATGTAAGCAACCGTAATAAGCGCACCGCCATGTCCACCCGGGTCGTACGCGAAGGGTGCAGATTGATTAGCTCTGCGCCCCTACTCAATCCCATTTACATCGCGGGACCCCGGCTGTTGCTATTCAGGAAGCCTGTGTCAATTGTGACGAGCTGTTCGCTCTATGCCATCAGCGATTACTTTGTACAGTTGGTGCGGCAGGTCGTGTCCCATACCGTCAACCAACATTAGCTCGGCACCTGGTATGGCGGAAGCCGTGTCCTCGCCACACGCCGGGACGAACAAGGGATCGTCCACCCCATGAATGACAAGTACTGGTACTTTTATGGTCGCCAACCGTGGACGACGGTCACCAGAGACAGCCATAGCAGCAATTTGTCGTCCGACACTACCTGGATTGTAAGCTCGCTGGACTTCCTCCAGAATGAGCGCCCGATAAGCATCCTCTTCAAACGGATAACCGGTGCCGGCGATGCGTTTGGCAAAAGAGAGACTGTGCGCCAAAAATCCTGCCTCATCCTCAAATGGATTCGGCGCCGGTTTAGTCATCATCGTCATGATTTCTGGGGAAGTTTGCGGAAGGGCTGGATTACCAGAACTAGACATAATGGATGTGAGTGATAAAACCCGTTCAGGGTACTCACTAGCTGCAATCTGGGCGATCATTCCCCCCATCGACCTACCAACGAAATGTGCCTGGTCAATTGATAAGGCGTCAAGCAGTCCGATAGCGTCGTTGGACATGTCATCAAGAGTGTATGGGATGTCCGGTCGCTGTCCCGACATTAAAGCAGTAGCCAGTGCGTGAAAATCTAGAGTCGGATAATGGTTAAAGTGCGTCGAGCAACCTACGTCGCGATTGTCAAAGCGGATTACTCGATAGCCCCGCGCTGCTAAAATCCGACAAAACGAATCCGTCCATCGGATCATCTGGGTTCCAAGTCCGGCGATTAGGATAATAGCTTCGTCATTTTCGTTACCGAAACTGTCAAAGGCCAAATCGACGTCATTGACTTTCAGGATATTCATAATCATGTTCTCCTCCTTTTATTTTGATATCGGAAGTTCTGTCATAGGCAGAAGGCGTGAATCTTCGATTGCTGCAGTCCGATACCTGATTCAGGGAATGCATTAGCGGCTAATCTTTTGATATGGTTTTTCTAATACCAGGTGCCGAGTCATCGATGAAATGGTAAAAACGATTCAAATCACCAGTATATAGTTCCCGCAGTGCTTCTTCGTATTGATGAAAGTTCCTTGCAATAACTGTCATTACAAATGAATGAATAGTATCCGTTTCAAAAACCAACTACCTAACACAAACATTATAATACTACGTTTAATAAAAAACAAACATTTTTGAATTACGTTTGTTTTTACGAAAACATTTTTCCTATAAAGGTATAATGTTTGTTCAACTAAACTGTTTCGTTAGTTCAATAAAAAAAGAGCTGCATATGCAACTCAATGATTTTTTTCGGTATTCAATACCTTGGTTATAAATGTTTGTGTTCGATTATAGAAGTAAGAATTACATAATGGTACTCCTATTTGAAGCGTTTAACAATTTCTTCTCGTGAGTATTCATCAATCCAATCGCCGTATTTTTTATATAAAGGATATATAGTTTTTTTATTAGTTGCGATGACCTCGCATCCTCTATCATCATAAATAAAAAAGATCACATTTTTAGTCATATTTATAAAAAACACATCTGGATAGTTTGAAGCTGCCCCCCATTTTTTATCTAATCTAGGTTTCAAGGGGAAATCCTCATTACACGTTGCTTTAATAAGCAATGGGTATTTAAAATCCTGTTTCCGGCACTTTAAGGAAAATCGAGAAGTATAATAATCGTAAGCTTCTTCAGCATCGAATACATACGGCAAAGTCTCTTGTCTTAAATGGAATTTTAAATCTTTATTTTTTATATAACGATCGTAAACTTTTATTCGATTGTTCTTATTTTCATCTGACTTGTGTTGATAAACATTCGCTACAAGAAAAATTTCATCCAAATCAGAAAAAAGTTCGTTAAAAATAGTCAATGCTTGACTGTATACACAGTCAAACATTTCGTGATTCAGACTACCATCATCTTTAAGTTGATAGATTCCAGCCCCTAATTCAAAATGAATGCCTATATCCCATTGATGATAAAGACTAGGTGCCAAAGTAAGTCCTGGAAAAGCATTATGCAAATATTGACCTAAATCTATCGTCATTCACTCCATCCTTTCTATTGGTTTTTATTAATGTCATTATTACAATAACCTACGCCGTTAGAGAAACGTATCGATCAAGCCTCACTTGTTACCAAGCAATGGTTATTAAGTCAGGTTTAACGAATTCTATTACAAATTTAGGTGATGGGCAAAATACATACTGTTGATAGGCATCTTCTGCTGCTAAATGAATAATATTTTCAATAATCTTGGATAGAGGCATCTTCACCCAAGGTAATTTACTAAAAGGTGGTAAGTCGTCTTGTAAGAAAAGATAAACTGAATTCTCAGTGTAAAGTTCTTTATCGTTAAAAAACGATGCTACCTTATCACTATTAACATTATGTATCACGAACTTGTTATTCATTTTCTCTATGTCTAGACTTACCCATTCAATTATGGGGATGTTCGCTATAAATTCAGCTTTCATTTTTTCCTTTTCCTCAACATCTAACATCCTAATACTGTCTTTAGTTGAGAACGGCTCCAGCATCCAATCTAATTGCATCTGTAATTCATTATTTCTTTCTTTCTCTTTTTGCTTTTGCAAGAGAAACTCTAATCTTATTTTCCGATTATTCGTGTCCATTGTCCACCTTCTCATCTTACTTTTTCCGTTTTACACCTGTTTAAAGAAAAAAGAGCTGCCTTCGCAACTCAATGATCTTAAATTAACGCATGCATTAATGCAAAATGAAACTTGAATTTAATCTAATTTTTTTACAAATAAAACTCTATCTTGATTTGGTCCGTCATAGTCTGTATTTATTGATAGATCCTCAACACTTCTATCTCCATCCTCAATTTCAAAACCCATCTTGGTATGATAGGCAATCGATACTTTATTTACAGGTGACGTTACACAACGAACAATACTTCGATTATTTTGCTTTACCACATTAAAAAATTCATTGTATAAATGTTTTCCAATATTATGCTTTCTGTATTCAGGATGGACCCCAACGAAATGAATATATGCCTCATTTGAATAAGTTTGAGAAAGGAAACCTATTAAAAAACCCACAAGTTTACCATCCTTTTCTGCAATTAAACTTGTTTGTGTAAAATGGTCGAAGAATAATTTTGGTAACATATCAGACATATTCCTGCCACCCCACCACTCATTGATTAGAGGTGAAATTACATAGTAGTCTGAACCTTTAACTGAACGAATTTCCATTTTAATCCCCCTATTTTTGTAAAAATCTAATTAAACTAATAGTAACATTAAAACAAATTATATATTATTCTTTATCTCCGTTTGCAAAATATTAAGTAAATGTTAATTTAATGGATATTTTATTTTTTCGTTTAATTTCTCTGCTTGATTTATAAAGGAATCCATATTTGCACTTATAGTAATATTTAATCCTAACCCTACTTCACGAAGTGTTTCCCGCAATTCTTCAAAATTCTTTTTATCCTCTTCAGTTAAATCAACAAATCTATATAATTCATCTTTAGGATATTGATTTAATTTAGAATATAAAAGTTCAAGAATGTCGTTGTCACTTTTAGAAAGCGTTCCTAATTGCTTTCCAGTAGTCATACCAAGCCAAATTCCATTCATTACATCTCCTAATTTGGTTGTAACTAAATTAGGTTCGGACCAGTTATCATCAATCTGATTTTCTATCAACCCTTCCAATTCTACTAAGTTATGCTGCACTTCCGTAATAAAAACTTGCTCTTTAACAAAATTCATTGTTATTATTCCCCAAGCTACAATTGCGATAAGAATTATGTTCAAACCTATCGAAATTCGAAATAGCACTTTTTTCCTTTTACTCAATTTTATTCTCCCCTCCTAACAAATTTTACCATAAATATCCTTTGTGGTTATTGAAGTATTTACGCCATTATTTGAATAAGAAAAAGATGGGATCTCTACGGAATCCAATCTTGAAGTAAAGTCCTGTTAGCTTAAACAAAGGATAGCGCCAACAAACGTGATTTTCTTACGCTAAGCAAATTTTCTTAGAGAAAAAGCCGATTTCCTCTATGTTTAGAGAAAATCGGCTTTGTAAATCAAAGCAGTAAAATAATATGAAACTTTATGAACCTGAGATGGCATACAATTCCTTTGAAAAACGCCTCCAAATGACAACAGGTCACTCGCCATCGTTCATTTGATCGGTATTCTAAAATCTTTCATACTTTCTCCAAGAATATAGTGTGAAAACCACATCAAATTCTGCTTCATAATAGCAACATTAACTCCTGGCTGGTCAGAACTATATGCCATTCCTTTAAAAATAATTAATTCTGTATCAACTTTCATATCTCTTAATCCTTGATATAATTCATATGCATTAGGAGTTGGAACTCTTGCCTGTTTTTTCATTCTTTATTAATAATCTCCCTCGTTAACTCTCTTCCAATAAAGTTAGCAGGTACAGGGCTTAGTTCTAATTCTCTTGCCCACACAGAAAGTTGACCTATGTGGTGAATTTCATGAGTAATTATATGATGTAATATTTCATCAACTGTATATTTATCTTCATCCCAAGAAACACTTACTAGTTTTTCTTTTAAACCTTCTACATTTGTTTTTATAAATTCAGCTATTTCATTTCGTGATTTATCTGAGAGTGATTTAACCTTTTCAAGTGTATTATAATCAGCAAACTCAAAAACAATATCTTCTTTGCCTTGAATACCACGAATCCAACTATATTCCACATCAATTATGTGAAAAAGTGTATATAATATATTTCCTACTCCACCACTGCGGTCTTTTAACAACTCTTTAATTGTCAGTTGATTGCACCAGTCAAACCATTCATCCCTTACCTGCCAGTTGTATTCAAAGAATTTAATCATTGTAAGCACTCCAATCTAGCTTATTACATTATATTTCGATGTAAATCCAACTTTTTCCTACTTAAACTAACTTGCATCGATAACACAAGTATATAAATTGAACAATCTAACCCGTTAGTGGAAAATGAAACTTAGGAGAGGAGGTAATAACAATAATAATACTGCGATTGAAATCAACCATTTTGTCAATGTTTTTGAGAGTTTATCTTTAACATCCCCTTTATACCATCCATTAAATTGCCATTTATTTCGATATAAAATAGTAAATATAATTAAAATTGAGATTACCATCATTATTCCATAAATAATTGAAACTTCAGTTCCTAATCTTCGGTAAATATAAACAACAATATTGCCTAAAATCAAATAAAAAATTATGAGTAAAAAAAACATTCTTATATACTCCAATAGTAAACTTGTTAAATCCCGTAGTACCCTCATTACATTCACTCTCCATGCTTTTATTCAATACTTATTTTACCACATATATCCATACACTTTATTGCACCGTAAGTTCAAGTAGATTTCTCACAAATTCTTGATATTCGTAATAAGTAGTTGATTATTTTATTTATTGATTTCCTCATATTGTTCAGTAGTAGTGGTATTAGTTCAGCTTTTATTGTTTTTAAAGATATAGTTTGATTGAATCTGTAAATTTTACTATTCGAGCTTCAACTAAAGGAGCAAATATATCAAAGTTAGTATTAAATAAAAACAACCGTCATTTTATACGGTTGTTAAAAATTGCTATTTACTTACTTTAATAATAGTACCTTGATTGATTCTTAATAAGTCTTGAACATTTATTTTAACTAATGAGTTTCCAGAACCACCACCAGTATATATGTAATCCATATTTGTAACTTTGGGATCAACTAAAAACTGTGCATGAAAACCAAAAGAAGGAACTCCACCTGGTGGGAAACCTGTATGTTCAATAATTTCATTTTCGCTAGCAAGTCTTGGTTTTTCTATGTTTAATGATTTCGCTACACGAGTTGTACTAGCTCTATTGTTTCCTTTTACAATAGCTACTATTAATTCATTATTAGAGTCAATCATGCAAATATTTTTTACAAAATCGTCTTCTGAACCATTAACTGCTTCAGCAGCCTCTTTTACGGAGTGGCATGATTGATTAAAAACGAAGTGTTCAGCTTTTACATTATTAGAGTCTAAAAATTCTTTAACTTTAGTTTCATACGAATTCATAAAGGTCTCCTTTAATATTCTTATTTGTGTAAATATTAGCATAATAATACAAGTTTTATTACCACTATTAGTTAAGCTTAAAAATAGCATATTATAATGTTGCACTTTGTTTTTAGTGCATTACTTTAACACTCATCTTTTAATAAAATACTGGTACCTGAACAGTCTTTGCATCGTTCTGTGCTTTTTTCTGGCGACTCCTAAGCAGTTATTGGGCTTACCCGATCACTTCTTTTGTCAACCGGAGCAGTTTCTGGGCTTACCTGATCACTTTTCCTGTCTACCCGAGCAGTTTTCGGACTTACCCGATCACTTTTTCTATCTACCCGAGCAGTTTCCGGACTTACCCGATCACTTTTTCTATCTACCGAGCAGTTTCCGGACTTACCCGATCACTTTTTCTGTCTACCCGAGCAGTTTCCGGACTTACCCGATCACTTTTTCTGTCTACCCGAGCAGTTTCCGGACTTACCCGATCACTTTTTCTATCTACCCGAGCAGTTTCCGGACTTACCCGATCACTTTTTCTATCTACCCGAGCAGTTTCCGGACTTACCTGATCACTTCTTCTGGCTATCCGGCAGTTTCCAAGCTTACCCGATCACTTCTTCTGTCGAATAGATTACCTGAGCTTTAAAGATTCTACAGCTTAAAATAAACAGAAACTTTTTCATCAAACACTTCTGTCTCTATATATCGTTCACCATAATCGTCACTCACATAATGAATATCATTTAACAACACATTTGCCTTTAGTAACGCTTCGTGCTGCTGGATGATAGTTATTGCTTTTTCACTTCCAGCAATCGATATCGATACATACTGTTCAACAGGGAGTTTCCATTTTTTGCGTGTATCTTGAATTGTGCGAATTATTTCCCTAATCTGTCCTTCTTCAAGTAAGCAAGCTGTCAGATGAACATTCATAAGGACTCGACAAGAAGCATCTTCTGCTAAGATATAATGGTCCTTTACAATAGATTCTGTTAACACGTGCGCTTTTAATAATGTTACCTGTTCCCCATCGATAGTTAACGGAACTAAACCTGTTACCTGTAATAAATTTTTCTCCTCATCACTTAAATTCACTACGTAATCTTTCACTTTGTTCACTTTCGGTCCAAATGCAGCACCCGCCGTTTTAAAATTAAGCTTATACTGAACAGTTTCATATGCTGAAAAATCATTTGTCCAAACACATTCTTTTATATTTAATTCATCTTTTACGAGCTCGCTATATGGTTGATAATCTGTTAACTCACCGTCAACAGAGACAATGATTTCACTTAACGGCTGTTTTACCTTGATCCCTTGACTATTTCGAATGCTACGTCCTAGCTCTACGACTGTTAAAATATTCGCCATCTCTTTTTCAAGCTTAGCATTAACGAGCGATTCATTGTATGTTGGGTAGTTTTGTAAATGAACACTTCTTCCTGATAATTGTCGAAATAAGTCCTCTGCGATAAATGGCGTGAAAGGTGCTAGTAATTGGCAAATCGTCGTTAGTAGCTCATACAGCGTACTATAGGCACCTTGTTTATCCTCTGACAATCCGTTTGCCCAAAATCTTGTACGTGAGCGACGGATATACCAATTACTTAGCTCTTCCACAAGCTTGCCGATTTCACGTGTTGCTTGTGTAAATTGATAGTCGTCCATAGATTTTGTCACGAGCTGGATCGTATGATGTAATCGAGACAATATCCAATAATCTAACTTTGTACGTGTGCCAGTCTTGTTAGCATCGTACTGGAAGCCATCTATTTCTGCATATAGCTGATAAAATTTGAACGTATTATCTAGTGTATCGATTAGCTTTGATTTAGCGTCCATCACAATTTTTGTTGAAAAACGTTTAGGATTCCAAGGTGAACTGTCCACTAAAAATGCCCATCGTAAAGCATCCGCTCCGTACTGCTCTATCAGGTCAACTGGCTCTAACGCATTTCCTTTACTTTTCGACATCTTCTGTCCATGCTCATCTAAAACATGCCCTAAAGAAAGTACATTTTTATATGGTGCCTTTCCTGTGAATAAAGTCGAAACCGCTAATAAACTATAGAAAAAGCCTCGCGTTTGGTCGATACCTTCGATGACCACATCCGCCGGAAATTGATTGTTAAAAGTAGTAAGGTCTCCAAAAGGATAATGATGCTGAGCAAATGGCATGGATCCACTATCAAACCAAACATCAATCACTTCGGGTGTACGTTCCATGTCACCACTACACTTTGGACAAGTACACACAACCTCGTCAATATATGGTTTGTGAAGCTCAATATCATCTATAGTGCCCTTCGCTAGTTCTTTTAAAGATGCAATACTATTTGGCGCTTCTTCATGACCACAATCCCGACAAACCCACACATTTAACGGTGTACCCCAATAGCGATTACGGCTAATATTCCAGTCCACTAGGTTTTCCAAGAAGTTGCCAAATCTTCCGTGTTTAATGTGTTCGGGATACCATGTTACTTGATTATTATTTTGTAAAAGTTTATCTTTCAATGCTGACATATTGATAAACCAACTGTCAGTCGCGTAGTAAAGCAATGGTGAATCACAGCGCCAGCAATGAGGATAGCTATGCTCATATTTTTCCTTATCAAACAATAGCTCCTTTTTAGCGAGCATTTTAATGATTTCGACATCACAATCTTTCACAAATTTACCAGCAAGCTCTGGGACCTCTTCTGTATAGCAACCCTTTAAATCAACAACATTGACAAACGATAGCCTATTTTGCTGTACCGTTTTATAATCGTCCTCCCCATATGCAGGCGCGATATGGACGATACCAGTTCCACTATGCTCAGTGACATAATCCGCTAGAACAACGACATGCCCCTTATCAACTGTGACATAAGAAAATGGTGGGGTGTACGACACACCTTCAAATTCATGCCCCTCATGTTCACTTAACACTTCAACAGAATCAGCAAACACTTTATTCACTAGTGATTTTGCTAAGATATAGACTTTATTGTGCTGCTTCACTCGAACATACATAAGTTTAGGATTCATGGCTAATGCAACATTTGCAGGTAATGTCCATGGAGTCGTTGTCCAACCAAGAAAATATTCATCTTTATCCTTTAATTTAAACATTGCTGTGACTGATAAATCCTTTACATCCTTATAGCCCTGTGCAACTTCATGGGAGCTTAATGATGTTTGACAGCTAGGGCAATATGGTGAAACGCGGTGGCCCTTATACAAAAGCTTTTCCTTGTGCACATGACTTAAAATATTCCAAACGGACTCAATATAATCATTACTAAGGGTTAAATACGGGTCATCCATGTCAATCCAATAGCCTAGCTGCTCTGTAAAGGAGCGCCATTTCTTCTCATAGGTAAAGACACTTCCCTTACACTCTTGAATAAATTGTTCGACACCATATTTCTCAATTTCTTGCTTGCCAGAGATGCCTAGCTTTTTTTCGACGCCTAACTCTACAGGCAAACCATGTGTATCCCAGCCAGCTTTACGCTCAACTAAATAACCTTGCATCGTTTTATAACGAGCCACGACATCTTTAATTGTTCTGCCAAATGCGTGGCCTACGTGTGGTAAACCATTCGCTGTAGGAGGACCTTCGTAAAATACAAAAGGCTTATTGTTAGAACGATTCGCAACAGACGCTTGGAACGTTCCTTCTTGTTCCCACAATCGACGAATCCTTGTTTCTCTTTCTACAGTTGTTTCTTTTTTCTCTTCGACTTGCATGTAAATTCCTCCTATACTAATTGTATAAAAGGCATACAAAAAACCCCGTCCCAAGCAAGGGACGGGGTTAACCGCGAATACCACCCTAATTCTATTGAAGCAACGTTCAATAGCACTCAGCAACGTACAATCATACGTGTTCTTTTTAACGGTAGACACCCGGATTAGCTTACTATGTTCAGCCAATCTTCTCAGAGAGGATCTTCATGTTACACCTGCACACCGACTTCCACCAAATGTCGGCTCTCTGTAGAACAAAATGAAACACTACTCTTTCTCATCAACGAATTTGTATGCTTTTATTGTCACTCATCTTAACAAACAAATTTTTGTCTGTCAATAATTTCAAAGTACTAATATTGACAGTGATTTCCTTATAATTCATCGAGACAAGCTTTGATGCTTTTATGTAGAGTTGCGAACTCAGGCTTCCCATTTGTTTTAATATAAAAGCTTTTCACAAAGGATTTACAGTTAAAAAGTAAAATTCTGTGATGCTGTACATCGAGCTGTTCTTTTTTTACGTTTAAAGTAGCAGGTAATTCTTGCAGCAATTTAATGATCTGTTGCTCCTCTAAACCATGCTCAAGCATTGTGAACATAGGTACTAAAATCCGTTCATCTTCATTGTGAATGAAAGCATAATTTTCTTTCAAAACGGCGTTCCATAGTGCGTTTACAATTTCAATATAAGAGGCTTTATTTAATTTAGGATTTTTCACCAATTCATTGATTGCATCAGCCATATGGGCAACACTATGAGCCCACCCTTTCACTGGCACATAGCCCCTTACATCCTTTTCTGCTGCTAAATAAGCTAGTACTTTATCTTTACAATCAGCGATTATCTGTTCAGATAAAAAATCGTCTGCGTTTTCTCTAAACAATATAAGGGCAATCAAAAGCGACGTAAATGTACGGGTAAAAACTAAATCTGATTCGCTTTCTTCAATACCCTTACATAATAAATTATTCAAACATTCCTCTAAAAGCTCCGTTAAAAGTGAATGCTCTAGTAAGTTTTTTTCATGGATCAATTCATAAAACGATCCATATATTAAGTCATCCCGTAGTTCACTATCTAATGAGCCGATATGTTGCATCATTGATTGTATGAGCTGAGTTTGGTCCTCGTTCTGCCATATTTTATTTCCACTATCTATATCTGTTAGTATTTCTTTTAATTCAATTTCCTTAAGTAGGTTTATATTTAATTTCATAGCCAATCTTTCTCCTCTACCTTTTTGTGAATTTGTATAATCATTTTTTACTACACCCCTAAATATACAAATACTTACAACAATTGTACCCTAATCCAAATATAAAAAACAGCTAAATAAAAAGCTAGACATTCTTGAAATTTTCGAATGTCTAGCCTTGATTCATTGATGTTCTTCCAGTATTTCCATGCTATCTATATCTGCAAATCTTATTTTAGGATTATCTTGGTCTCCTACTAAATCTGTACTATATTTCACTTCTACTTCATCTCCAAGCGACAATGTTGTAGGAGCATCGATTAATGGGAACCACGTACCATTACCGTGTTTTTGTATGATGTCATTAATTGATAATTTACCAATATCCGCTTTATCTGCATAGGAAACAACTAAAAATTCATGTTCCTTGATTGCTACAATTAACCCATTTTTAGAATGGATTTCTTTTTCCCCAACTGGAATATCAAATTTTTCACGTAAGGCAACTATCTCTTGACTATAGTGCTCCTCTAAATAGTTCATAGCATCTTTCAAAACTAGAAAATATAGTATCGGCATATTAACATCTTTGTATTGTTTCTTTTCCTGCTTCATTAGTGAATAGTTTATAGCTATTTTATAAGATATCGGTTTAAAAAATTGTTCGATATACTCTTCTTTTGTAAGATTCAGCTTTTTTAATTCTTTAGCAAATTGCGCTTCGTTTTGATTTATACCTACTTCTATCAATGATTCAAGCTGTTCATTAATTTGTTTTTGCGAAGGAGCTATCCCCTTTGATTGAGCGTAGGCATATAAAGATTCAATCTGTAAAAAGGAATCAAACGCCTCCTTCTTTGCATCATTGGACCATTTCTGATCCTTAACGCGGGGATCCGTTTCCAAATAGAAGTTTAGAAGCTTTTCATTTAAAACAGTTGGTATACTTGCTGATTGCTCCTGACTTCCGCTGAATTGGGTATACAGAAATAGTCCAATACAAACTGTTAAAATAATAGACATTACACTATATTGCCAATGCCAAGATCTTTTTTTCATCCCAGACTGTTCTATATGTTGTACAACATTTGTCATCACACGCTTTTTGCTTTCGGTTAAATCCTTTATTACCCTTATATCGACTTTACTCATGTAGCAGGACCTCCCATTCAATTTGCTGTAGCTTTGGCTTTAATAGCTCTCGTCCACGACGTAGCCTTGTTTTCACCGTACTCTCCGGAATATTTAAAAGCTCGGCAATTTTATTAACAGGCATTTCCTCAAAATAAAAATAAATAAGGACCTCACGCTGTTTTAATGGTAGTGCTAAGATGGCGTTTTCTACTAAGGTTTGTTCATCTTGCTGTACTAGCATGTCCCTTTTCGTGACAGCCTGCTTGGCAAAGATCTTCTGTTGAACTTGTATTTTACGGTATGTCCAGCTGCGTAAATAATCTTTACTTTTGTTAATGACGAGCCTCGAAAAATATGCTCGTAATTCTCCTCTTTCCTCATAGTTTTGCTGATTATCGTAAAATTTAATAAATACATCTTGAACGATATCTTCGGCACTTTGTAAATCCTTGACGTAATAAAAGGCAAGTCGGATGAGCCTTTCTGTAAGCTGCTGCATTATTTCTTCGAGTTCGTTAATTTCAAGCAACATCTCTCCCCCTCTCTGCCCTATAAACGGTGCTCACTGAATAGAGGTTTGCTTTTTTGTATTTTTTAAAATAAAGATTTGGATTTAAGGATTACTCGAGCAACTCCGAATTCACTAATTTTTATCAGAGAAAGGCGCAATGACCGCTTTTTTATTTGAAGAAAGCACAATATTTGTTGATGGCGTTCCATAAGGCATTGCATCGTCAATAAACTGCTCTAATGTTTCTACTGAATTGGTTGCAATTTTCACAATATAACTGATTTCACCCGCTACACGATAGCATTCAAGGACATCGGGATGTCGGTTACAAAAATCCGAAAGACTTTTACAATCAATTGATTTAAATAAAATAATAGCTTGAATATCGCGATTCAACTTTTTTAAATTTACCTTCGCACTATAAGCCTCAATAATCCCCTGCTCTTCTAATTTTTTAACACGCTCAATTACTGCAGGAGATGATAAATGAACCGTCGCCGCTAATTCTTTCATCGATATTTTTGCATTTCGCTGCAATTGCTGTAAAATTTCAGTATCTATTTGATCCATACGTATCCACCTTTTTTAATTAATTAGATTTAATGAAATTCCTTTTATTATAAAGTAAATTATCTAAATTACATTATACAGATTCTGTCATTGAATAGCCTTATTCATTACAATTAATCATATAAAGGAGGCATTAACAACATGAAAAAAATATTATTACTATTAGCAAATGGATTTGAGGCTGTTGAAGCGAGTGTTTTTACTGATGTACTTGGCTGGAATAAATGGGAGGGCGACGGCACAACAGAGGTCGTGACCGTAGGATTGCATAATCAATTACAATGTACATGGAATTTTAACGTTGCACCCGAAAAATTGCTTCATGAAGTTTCATTAGAGGATTTTGATGCACTTGCGATTCCTGGAGGCTTTGAGGAAGCTGGATTTTATGATGATGCCTTTAGCGAAGAGTTTCAGGCGGTCGTTCGTCATTTCGATGAACACAAAAAACCGATTGCTACGGTTTGTGTAGCTTCCCTAATTTTAGGTCATAGTGGCGTCCTACATAATCGACAAGCTACTACTTATAATCATCCAACAAGCAAACGATTAGCACAGCTACAATCCTATGGTGTAGACATCGTCAATGAGCGAATTGTTCGAACTGAACATATTATTACATCCTCAAATCCCGGCACTGCATTCGATGTAGCTTTTAACTTACTTGAAATGCTAACAACTGTGGAAAATACACAAAAGGTAAAGGATTTAATGGGGTTTAAGTAATTAAATGAAGCTGTCTCAATGTGTTAAGTTGAGACAGCTTCATTCCATTTAATTTGATAATAAATGATGTAACTTCGATCCAAATTTTTTGGTTTTTGTAACCAATGAAATTGTTCTTGTTCTTCCGAAATTATTAATCGGTAAGGCGAAAAGCTGAAGATGACCAATATTTTTAGCCATTAATTCTGGTACAATCGTAATCCCCATTCCAGTACTTACAGCTCCAAAGATAAAATCCCCAAAGTTCACCTCAGTTATGATATTAGGCGTGTAGCCAAGAGATTGTATTTGTTCTACTATGTCCTTCCTTGAATCACAAGGAGCTTGATGAACAATAAGCGGCTCCTCACACAATTCTTCAAGATCAACTACTGTTCTTGAATTAAAACGATGATTCAAAGGAAACACAGCATAGTAAGGTTCCGTAAACAATTCACAACTCCACAAAGATTCTCCTGAATATTTTGCATCCACAAAGACAGCATCAAGTCTACCTTTTTGTAAAGATTGCAACAGTTCATTTGACGTATTTTGAATCATTAATGTTATTGGCCGATCTAGTAGCTTAAGTTTACTCATTTTGTTTGGCAAATAGTAAGTGGCTAAACTCGGCAGACCACCGATGACAATTGGATTGCTCTGGTTAAATTGCTGTAATTCTTCACGAATGGCCGTTAATTCAGTCAAAACTGGTGTAATACGAGTGTAAAAACGTTCGCCAGCTTCTGTTAATTCAATGCCAATGGATGTCCTATGAAATAGCTCGATGCCAAGATCATTTTCTAAGTTTTGTATATGTTTACTTAGTGCTGGCTGGGAAAGATTCGTGATTTGAGCAGCTTTAGAAAAACTTTTCTGATTGGCTGCAACAATAAAACTATGTAACCATTCTACATTCATTGTAATCCTCCATAACCTATAACGATTTGTTATAGCCTTATAAAATAGTGATTGTTCCATATTCTTTATTTTTTAGTAACCTATTAAATATAAAAGGTGCTTCGATTATAACATAACGTTATAGATCATCTATCCCTAGCATCTTTAATTTATGGAGGTTCACTATATGAAATATGTTTTATTATTATCATTCGGTATGTTTGCCTTGGGCTTCGATGCCTATGTGATCGCAGGGCTTCTCCCAGGAATTAGCGATACGTATCACAAAAGCACATCACAAGTTGGCCAGGCTGTAAGTATTTTCACTTTATTTTATGCAATATCAGCGCCGTTATTTTCTTCTTTACTTGCTGGAAAACCAATAAAAAAAATTTTAATATGGTCAATGCTTATCTTCACGCTAGCGAATAGCATGACAGCATTAGCACCGACTTTTTCTATTCTTCTACTATCGAGAGCAATTGCAGGAATTGGAGCTGGTTTATTTTCACCTTTAGCTGTAGCGGCCTCTTCAAAGTTCGTTTCTAATGAAAAGAGAGGACGAGCACTAGGGTTGACTATAGGAGGAATGAGTATGGGAACAGTACTTGGCGTTCCTTTAGGCATATATATATCCAACTTATTTGATTGGAAATTAACACTTTGGCTATTAGTTATAATCGGTGTAATTTCTGTTTTATGTATGTATATTTTTCTTCCCAATTTCCCAGCTACACCTCCCCCTACACTTAACGAACGATTAAAGTTATTCCTAGATAAAAGAGTAACTATAACTGTAGGTATAACATTTCTCGCCAGTGTTGCAAGCCTTGGATTGTACACATATTTATCCCCCCTCTTAGAAGACATGGCAGGCTCCGGTAATATAACAATATATCTTTGGGCATGGGGGTTCGGTGGCTTATTTGGAAGTATAATAATCGGTTTCTTAATCGACTATTTTGGGAAACCAAAAACTTTAGTTACAATCATTTTATTCGCTTTAACTTTATCCATTATTTGTATACCCTTGATGATTAACTTACCTATATTAAAATACTTACCGTTCTTTATCTGGGGAGCAATGGGTTGGGCATGCCAAGCACCTCAACAACATATTTTACTATCATATCAGCCGAATAACGGGAGTTCAGCAGTGGCTTTAAACAGTTCTGTAAATTATCTAGGCAGTGCACTCGGTGCAAGCATAGGTGGGGTTGTACTGTCCTTGCAGATTGGAACAATAACATTGATTTATTTCGCAGTCATCTCTATGTCGATTGCCATTTGTTTACAGTTTTATAGTTTGAAGGGCAAATTTAGCGTTTAGACTTATTTAAATATTGCGATTCTAACTGTTGATTTTTGATGATCCTATTCGTCATTTTGATGGTTAGAATTGCAACTTTGATGGGGCTATCCGTCGCATTGGCCGTTCTTTCCGTCGCTTCGGCGGGGCTTTCCGTCGTTTCGGCCGCTCTTTCCGTCGTTTCGATGATTTCATCCGTCACTCTGACGATTCTTTCCGTCGTTTCGGTGGTTTCATCCGTCGCTCTGACGATTCTTTCCATCACTTCGGCGGGACCTTCCGTCGTTGGAGATTCTTTCCGTCGTTTCGGCCGCTCTTTCCGTCGTTTCAGTGGTTTATCCATCACTTTGACGTCTTCATCCACCATTTCGGCAGGGCTATCCGTCACTTTGACGTTTCGATCCATCATTTTGGCAGGGCTATCCGTCACTTTGACGTTTCGATCCATCATTTTGGCAGGGTCTTCACGACTTTTACGCTTCTATCCAGGATTTCAGCAGTTCTATCCATGACTTTGACGTTTCTATCCACGATTTCGGTGGTTCTATCCACCACTTCAGCCTGCCTATCCATTACCAAGATTTTTATGGTGTATTAATACCATTGTCGAGGCAATGGCATTTGAAAAATCTAATCTACTCCCTATATTAAATGGAAAGGAATCTACTACAATCTGTAACTATTTGTAATTTATTTCGTCTAATTGGAAATAAATTAAACTTAGCTTTTTGGAGGAAGTCTATGAAAAAGATTTTGTTTCTAGTTTTATTGATAAGTCTGTTTTTGGTTTCTGCTTGTACAAATGGAAAAATGCAATCATTAGAAGCTTTTTATAAGGATGCAAAAATTGAAAGCATCGATAAAGTGATCATCCAAGATGGTTCAACTGGTGCTTCAAAAACGATAACTAAGCAAGAACAAATCAATGAATTCGTTTTTCTGATTAAAGATATAAAGTTTACTCCGCAAGACAATCAAGACGAACGTGTTGGATGGCGATATGGTATTACTCTTATTGATAGTGGAAAGGAATTTAAATTCACACTAAGTGAAATTGATAACACCTACTATGACTCTAACCCAGATATTTTTCCCATTGTAGAGAGCTATTACAAACAGTTGGATATTGCAGAAGAGTAAAGCTTTTAAAACTATGACCTCTTAATATTTAGGTTGTTTTTATACATTCGGTAGTTCTATCCGTCACTTCGATTAATTTCTACACTGACCATTTAATTTTGACAGAGTAAAAAAACCGACTTCCTTGGAAATCGGTTTTTGCAACTGTATACAGATGTTTTGACACTCTCTGAAAAATAACTTTAAACCTCATTCATCTCACTACCTTTAGAGGTTGGAGACTTCTATAACTGCCGTTACAAACTCAATTCATTGAAAAAAGTTAAACATTACTGTCAATAATTTCGCCAGTTTTTGCGTCAATATAACGGATAGGTAACCTAATATGTCGATCACAAGCTTGGTAGACCAGTTGATAAGACTCTATTTCGTCATCGTAATTTTTGTCCCATACCAATTGAAAATCGACATTTTCTACAAATCGACGGTACGCTTCTTCCAGAGAAATAGCTGGTTCTGTTGGAACTTGGCTAAGCTCAAACAAATCAAAATTTGGTCCAGCATAATTATCAATCTGACCAGTCATACGATTAACAACAACGACAACCATATCATGAATAGCTATACCTTGGCTATTATAGGCTTGGAATATAAATGATTCTCTAAGTGACGTATCATCCTCATCCTCATCTCCTCAAATTAATCGTTGAAGATAAGGATAGTAATCAGGAATTATTTTCAGCAAAAAATCTAATGCTTTTTGATAACAGGCTGCTTGACTAAGCTGTAGATTCCCTGAGCGTTCATACATCCATACGAAGCTTTGAATTTTACCAGTCTTCTTTGAAATAATAGCCTTTACTGTATCTTCTGATCTCATTTCAAAAAAATTGTTCAATGATAAATCTTTCTCTCTCATCTCCCAATCCCGTTTACGCCACACGATTCCTATCTCTGGTCCTCTGTCTACTTCTCGAATAAGCTCCAGTTCATCTGTTATACCAATGATCTCTTCATTCGTAAATTCATTGGCAATCATATTAGTTGGCAATGAAGGAAGAGCAGCATAACTTTCAGGCTCATTCTCATCATGAATTATCGTTAATTGTGGTTCTAAAGAATCTGCTTTAAAGTGTAAAAATGAATTTACTTGATACACGAGCTGGAGTCCATCTTTCTTCACATTGTAAACATCACGAGATAATTTTGTTATTACTAGTTGTAACGCCAATGTATTCCGCACATATTCCAATAGCGCTTCCTTTGAAACTAGCCTTGAAGGGATTTTAGGACTCATCTTCACTCCATCCTATCTAAACCCCACAATATTTCCTAATGCATCAACATCTATAAAACAACCAGCATGTTCTAGCGGTAAATCCATGACAATTTGTTCAAAATAAAAACGATCCACTCTTGATAGTTGTTTAGATTTTGAAAACGTTAAATCTTCTAGTGCAGATGGATAATAACTAAGTAAAAATTGTTCGGCACATCTTCTTTTTTCATCAATAGATAAAAAGTTTGTCTCAGAAACAGAATGATTTTTTTCAATTGATAAGTTGATAAGTATATGAGGTTTCCAGAGCAGTCTAACTAAACAGTTATACTTTCATCTTGATGTTCATTCACCCATGAAAACATCATTCTTTCGTCTTCAGAATACTCTTCTATGATTAGTTTATAATGACTTGGTATTGGAACAATTGATAAAGCACGCTCTTTTAGTTTATCTTTTTGCAAATCAAATCCCCCTATGTATAGACAAAAACCGATCTCCTAAGAGATCGGTTTTTATTTAAATGATTATTGAGCAGCTTTCGCGCGAAGAACCATTTGTAGGATACCACCGTGACGGTAGTAGTCTACTTCTACTTCTGAGTCGAAACGAGCTAAAGCTTGGAAAGTTTTAACTGATCCGTCTTCAGATTTAGCAGTAACTGTTAAGATTTCACGTGGTTTCACGTTGTCAGTAATGTTAACAGAGATTTCTTCTTTACCAGTTAAGCCTAAAGTATCAGCTGATTCACCTGGCATGAATTGAAGTGGAAGAACACCCATCATTACTAAGTTAGAACGGTGGATACGCTCGTAAGATTGTGCGATAACTGTTTTGATACCAAGTAAGTTAGTACCTTTAGCAGCCCAGTCACGAGAAGAACCCATACCGTAGTCGTTACCAGCAAGTACTACTAAGCCAGTACCTTGCGCTTGGTATTTCATACATGCGTCATAGATGTACTCTACTTCACCTGTTGGCCAGTAAGTAGTGAAACCACCTTCTGTACCAGGAGCAACTTGGTTACGGATACGGATGTTTGCAAATGTACCACGCATCATAACTTCGTGGTTACCACGACGAGAACCGTATGAGTTAAAGTCACGGATTGCAACACCGTTTTCGATTAAATATTTACCTGCAGGTGTATCTTTACCGATTGCACCAGCTGGAGAAATATGGTCAGTTGTAATTGAGTCACCGAACTTCGCCATAACGCGTAAGCCTTCTAAGCCTTTGATAGCTTCTGGCTCTTTCGCAAGACCTTGGAAGAATGGTGGGTTTTGGATGTAAGTTGATTTGTCATCAAATGTGTATAGAGACTCAGTTGATGTTTCAATTGCATTCCATTTTTCGTTCGCTGTGAATACAGTTTCATATTCTTTTTGGAATAATTCACGGTTAACTACAGTACCTAATACAGCGTTAACTTCTTCAGTTGAAGGCCAGATATCAGCGAAGAATACATCGTTGCCATCTTTGTCTTTACCGAATGAATCTTTTTGTAGGTCAACATCCACAGTACCAGCAAGTGCATAAGCAACAACAAGTGGTGGTGAAGCTAAGTAGTTAGCTTTTACAAGTGGGTGTACACGACCTTCGAAGTTACGGTTACCAGAAAGAACTGAAGTTACGAATAAATCGTTCTCTTTGATAGCGTCTTCGATTTCAGGAAGTAATGGACCTGAGTTACCGATACATGTTGTACAACCGTAACCTACAGTGTTGAAACCGATTTGGTCAAGGTAAGTTTGTAAACCTGAATCTTCAAGGTAACCAGTTACTACTTTAGAACCTGGTGCTAAAGAAGTTTTTACCCATTTAGGCACAGTTAGACCTTTTTCTACAGCTTTTTTCGCAACTAAGCCCGCAGCGATTAATACGTATGGGTTAGATGTATTTGTACAAGAAGTGATTGCAGCGATTGCTACAGCACCTGTTGGGATTTCTACATCACCTTCAGCGAATTTAGCTACAGAAGTTTTTGCAAATTCATCTTCAGTTAAACCGAAACCTTGTGTACCTTGTGGTGCCACTACTGCTTCTTTGTAACGAGTACGCATTTGAGATAGTGGAATTAAGTCTTGTGGACGTTTTGGACCAGAAAGGTTTGGTTCGATTTCAGCTAAGTTTACTTCTAATACGTCAGTGTAAACTGGCTCTAAAGTTGGATCGAAGAACATGTGGTTAGACTTTAAGTAAGATTCTACAACCGCGATGTGCTCTTCGTCACGACCAGTTAAACGCATGTAGTTTAATGATTCTTCGTCAATTGCGAAGAAACCACATGTAGCACCATATTCAGGAGCCATGTTAGAGATTGTCGCACGGTCAGCTAGTGGTAATTTAGTTACGCCAGGTCCGAAGAACTCAACGAATTTACCAACTACGCCACGTTGACGTAATACTTGAGTTACTTTTAATGCTAAGTCAGTAGCAGTAGTTCCGTTTGGAAGATCGCCAACTAATTTAACACCGATAACTTCTGGGATTGGGAAGTATGAAGGTTGACCAAGCATACCTGCTTCAGCTTCGATACCACCAACGCCCCATCCAAGAACGCCGATACCGTTGATCATTGTTGTATGTGAGTCAGTACCTACTACTGAATCTGGGAAAGTTTCGAATGTACCGTCAGCATTTTCGTTTACGTGTACAACTGGAGCTAAATACTCTAAGTTTACTTGGTGAACGATACCAGTTGCTGGTGGTACAGCACGGAAGTTATTGTAAGCAGTTTGAGCCCATTTTAAGAAGTTATAACGCTCAGCGTTACGTTCGAATTCAAGGTCCATGTTTGCTGCTAATGCAGATGCATTACCGTATTTGTCAACTTGTACTGAGTGGTCAATTACAAGGTCAACTGGAATAGCAGGGTTGATTTTGCTTGGGTCGCCGCCCATTTCTTTCATAGCAGAACGTAGAGAAGCAAGGTCAACTACTACTGGTACACCAGTAAAGTCTTGTAATACTACGCGAGAAGGTTTGAATGGTACTTCAGCTTCTGGATCTGCACCGTTACCCCATTTTGCTAATTCGTTTACGTGCTCTTCTTTGATAACATATGCATCATATTGACGTAAAACTGATTCTAATAATACTTTGATTGAGTAAGGAAGGTTTGAAACTTTTGCAACGCCAGCTTTTTCAATCGCAGCTAAGTCATAGTAATTATAAGTTTTACCATTAACTTCGAATGATGCGCGGCTGTTGTGTAAATTACCTTGTGCCATTTGCGGATCCCCCTAAATATCTTTTTGAAAAGGCCTATATAAATTGTTAAAGCATCTTTTCTCCAATACCCATGATAGCTCATTTATATTCATAAGTAAATTACATTAATATTATCTTTTTCAATAAGTAATCCTTATGACCTTGATTTCTATCCTGATGTTTTTAATTTTTTGATGTGCATAATATGAAGGTTTAGCAAATTAGTGATTTTTATACCCTTCTATTTAAGTGTATTTAAATGTTTTGAACTTATTTTAATGTGCTTCTATGTAAGAAAATCATCAAATAGACTTTTATAGGCGCAAGTTCGATCTGTATAAAGAACTGTCTTACTGTTTCCTTTTAGAGTATCTTTTAATGGGCTAATTAACACCAATGGTCCTTGTTTATTTTTTTTACTGTGTAAATCTTTTTCTGCCCAGTCATTCTTTTTTAATACTAAAGCCAAATAAGCACATCGTTAGTTTAAGTAAGAGATTTTTTTTCAGTTGTAAAATCAAACCACTGTTTTTCACATTCGGGATTATTTGCAAAATGAATAATACAAATAATTTGGTATTCAACACATGAATCAGTAAGGATATTTTGAGTTATTTATTTAGCGAATCGAATATCGCTTTTTGTCCAATAAACAATACTCGCTTTCCCTATTATTTTGTTTATAGGAATGAATCCTAAAATTCTACTGTCTTTACTATTTCGTCTGTTGTCACCCATTACAAAAACAAATCCTTCAGGAATTATTTTTTCTTCTGTATATTGTTCAAGTGAAAAATCTTCTGTTAAACTTCCTGCTATTTTTTGTTGTCTTAATTCCTTTTTTAAAGGTTCTAGATAAGGCTCTTCTATAGGTTTTCCATTAATAAACAATCGATCATTTTTATAAGAAATATGTTCCCCTGGCAAACCAATTACACGTTTTATATAATCTGTATCTTCAGTTGCATGAAATACTACAATATCATTGTGTTGTGGTTAATTAAATTTATAAGCAAATTTATTTATTATTATACGTTCTTCATTATGAAGTGTAGGTTCCATCGATTCCCCGTCCACAACTATTGGCGTAAATAAGAAATGTCTTATAATAAAAGCAATCAATTGCGATTATTATTGTTTTAGTCCATTCAAGGAATTCATTTTTGTTTTGCTTTTTTTCTTTTTTTCCATTAGTATCTCCTTTTTTATAATATAAATTGACCTAAATGATTTCAAATCGAATCGTTAAAATATATTTTACAATTTCCTAGCTGCTTAGATAATTAATAAGGTTTTAAGCGGTACGTGCCAGATTACTTGAATAAAATGAAAAAATTAATACGTATTTCATTCACTAAATAATGGTAACAAAGAAATTATGAAGTGCATGCAATATAATAACTGACCATAATGACCCCGTCTTTTTGTACACGAACCCAAAAAGTAAGCCTAAAACAAAAATATATACATGCGTCCCAAAATGAAAGAATATGTTATTGTGAATCCAAACTGGATAGTGGATTACTAAAAATAATAATGCGGTAATTACATTTGCTTTCCCAAAGGCCACTTTTTTATTAATCTCTTGTAAAATAAATCCCCTAAAAACAATTTCTTCAGCAATCCCAGCCAATAAAATACCATTTAAGTAATCATTAATAGATAATGAAAATTGGAATGATTGCTGCTTAATGATATAAGTTTCAATAGCAAAATATAAGCCAAGTAACAGTGAAAGAACTACTCCCCAAAATAAACCTAAATTAACATTAACTTTCATTCTTAAGTAATTAAATGGATTAGTATGTAAATAGTATTTTATGTATAACCACGTTGGAGCAATCCAGACAAACCCTCCTAAAACGTAATCCCCTTTTATTTTTCCATATTTACCAAATTAAGTATACCATAAATTTTTCTTCAACTACCTTGCTTCGTTAGTTGAAGAATCAATACTATTAGAATTAACTAAAAAGAAGTAGCCTCTCGGCTACTTCATCATTTGTTTCAATATATTATTTCTTACCCTGAATATCGTTGTACTTGATAATCTCATCTGTTTACCAATAGCTCGCATACTATCACCATCCAGCAATCTTATGAAGGACTTCCACCTCTCTATCGTCTTCTACTAACGGAATACGCTTTTGCACCTCTGCAATCTTTTGCTCGTATTCCTTAAATCGATAATTTAGCAAATTTCCATAATAACCCCCATTTATTAACTTTAGAGGTTATAATAGGGTATAAAAATACTCAATTTTAAGGAGAATTATGAATGAAAATTCAATCTGGTAGTACATTAAATTATTTGAAAATAGAGGTAAATAAAAATATAAAAAAAGAAAGTCTCTTAGATTTATTTGGAATTAAAAATATACATAAAGACGAAGACGAAGACGAAAAAAATAACAAACCTAAACTTGAAATCAGATATGAAGATGGTTATATACGTACATATATTGTGAAGACAATTGAAAAAAAATTAGTTAGATTACTTATTAGGGAAGTAAAACAAACTCAAGAAAACATGAAAGAGTCCGAAGATTTAAATGATATTTCTCACGATATGTTGTTACAACAACTTGAAAAGCTATCTAATCCAAAAAAATACGAACAGAATACTTCAATTTTTGAAAAAGAAAAGAATATTTCTAAATATAAAACAGGTATTTGAGGAAGATCAATATAAACAATATTAGAAGATTATTAATTTACATGAAGGTTTAATATCTCTTAAAGAGCTGTAGCGTCTGCAAACGCTGCGGCTTTTTAATGTATAGGTAATCTTAATTTGCACACTCTAAGGTTGAGTGTATCGCACGCACTTATTAGGTTGTGGCGTTAGTTAACCGTCACACCATCCCTCTATAGGGTCACTTCCAAACTCAGTGACCCTTTTTAATAGTTTGTATCCTCAAATTGTTCAGTACTATCTCCCCTGTACTTCTTCAAGATTCAATTTTCATACCTTTCCTTTGATTTTAGGTATTTAAAAAATCCCATCATTTCATTAAAAATATTATTTAGATCTCTTTAATAGTCATATTACCAATCCCCTTCCGACATTAATTCATAGAATATTAGTGAATGCACAGTTTTCTAAATTTATAAGTAACAAACGCCTATAGATTACGGGGTTGCTAACATATTAAGGAATGGAGGTGATAAAAAATGGACTCACAAAAATTGATTTGTGACAGTTGTGGTGAAAATAACCGAGTTCTTTTGCCCCGTATTAAAGCTATTGATATAGGTTCTATTCAACCTCCTCCAGTTGTTATCCCTAAAGGAACTATTATTCCAACATTAAATAGATATTTTTATATTGTTACTGAAGATATTGACTTAACAAATGGAGCAACCATTCCTGCAAATTTATTTACTGATGATAATGGTAATCCAGTAACAGAATTCAAACTTTTTAATCCTAATGGATATGTCAATCTTTATATCAATGCTGTAATGCAAGAGGGCGGTGCGTATAAAGTAACCCCAGATTCATTAATCCTTAATTCATTTAATGGGACAATTTTTGCTGGAACTCCCATCATTATAGAATCATTAGGATTTCAACAAATGTAATATAAAATCTTTTAAACTTTTTATCTTGAAAGGAGATGAGATAAAATGGCACTTTCCATTATTAATATTCATGTAAACGTTAATGGTACTTCCACAAGATTTTTTGATGTGTTAGCAGCAAATTTAACAGTTGCTGACGGTACAACAGTCCCTGCAACTGCATTTCTAGATGATAGCGGGAATGCCGCTACTGCTTTTCCGGTAGTAACAAATGGTTACTATAATTTCTATATTAATGGAGTACTACAAGCAGGCGATTCATATACAATTTCTGCAACAGAATTAACTTTTAACGGTGTTACTGGTACAATCACAGCAGGAACTCCTTTGGTAATAGAAGCTGTAGAATTAGTTACACAAACTTAAAGACTAATAATCAACAAAACAATTAGTTTTAATAGTGTAAGCTTTCTAGCCTTTCTACAATTTTAGTGTTTAGGGTCACTTTTATACCAAGTGACCCTCCAAGCTTATATATTATAGTTATATATAGTAATCCCTCTTTTCGGATTCTTTTCATTATCACTTCAGCCATTCCACACTTATTTATAGTTGTAAAGTTACTTAATCCCATTACATACATTAGTTTCGGGGTAGCAACCGTTATTGTACAGCGCTATCCCGCCAATACATATTGCCTAATCGAAAACCTAAACATAACTCATCCACTTGTACTGAACATTTTCCTCATATTGTTCATTAGTTTGCTGTAGCGTATGACGACGCTATAGCTTTTTTATTTTTAAATCTATTCACAGGCAATTCACTATACAAACATAGCAATTACATCATAATAATAGTAAGGTAAAGCTAATTTAGCCTTACGCCTCCTTATCTTTTTTACAAAGGGTCACTCCATTCCAAGTGGCCCTTTTTTATGGTCTTATCTCACAAAAATATATTTTTAAATGCTTATAGCTAAATGGTTTATTAAACATACTCCTTCTCTACATCTAACATCTTATATATTGTAAAAAGGAGGTGTTCTTTATGGGATACTATGGTGGAAACGTTGGTGGCATTAATAACGGCTACTACTATGGTGGCGGTTATGGTAATGGTTCACAATTCGCCTTAATTGTTGTTCTATTTATTCTTTTAATTATTATCGGCGCTACATTCATGACTGGATATTAACATTTCCGATTTAAGGGTCGCCCTCCCAGCCTGGTGACCCTTCACCTTATTAGGTGTTTCTACTACAATAATATGTCTTGATATATAGGATCACATTTGTTTACAGACTTTCTTTTGGTATTTTTTCTATTAACATTTTTCTTTTAATTATAGAAATTGATTAATTAGACTAGAGAGTGTAACAGAATACTACATACTATAAAATGTAATCTGCAGATTATTCATCTTTAGTTATGAGGAGGTGAATATTACATGCCTTTAACAACTGGCCCAATTGAAAACACAGGAAATCAACCAGCTAATGCCTCTAGTGTTCGTATCAAAGTTCTCAATCTAACTGGAGGTTTACTAACTGGGGTAGTAAGAGTTTTTAGATTAGACGGTTCAAGACAATTATTGTCAACAACTCCTTTTGCCGCAATTGCTAATGGATCTACTTTTGTAACTCCAAGTGTAGTTGCAGCTCAATATGAAGTTGAAATTGTTCCAAATCAAAATGGCGGAATATATAGCGTTTATGGACGAACAGCTGCAGGTGTAATCATTGCTGCCCAACGGTTTGTGAACTCAGAATTAACACAAATTCTTTAATTTAAAACAGATTTTAATGTTAAAATCATAAAAGCCTTATACTTCGGGCACTGACTGTCGTTTTTGAGACAGTAAGAAAACACCTTTTAAACAGCCAGTTGCCGGTATTTAACGGGCGACTGGTTGTTTAGTTTCGTTTGAATACGGATATTGTTATAATAAGTAATATAATCTTCGACGATTTGTTTTACACATGCATTCGTTGTGCTGTGTATGCCGTCAAGGTAGAACGTTTCTGACTTTAGCGAGGAGTGAAACGTTTCGATTGGGGAATTATCTGCGGGCGTGCCTTTACGAGACATGCTCATGGTAATTCCTTTTTCTTTTACTGCTTTTTGATAGTCATACGATGTATATACAGAGCCTTGATCACTATGCAAGGTAACCCCTTCTGGAAGATGGTGGAGTTGATGAAGCGTATCTAAGACAAAGTTCGTATCTTGAACAGGACCAATTGTATACGCAATAATTTTACCGTTAAAAGCTCTTTTGTAGAACCTCGAAAGGTAGAAGATATGTTTTGTTATACTTACGAAAACTCACAACGAGAAACGAAAATGCTTTATTTTTATGCCATGATTCTAGTATTTCATATTGGTGATCTAATAAATTTTCAAGGGGGAAACTAGCATTGCTTATTTCCTTCGCATCGAAGGCAATAGAACGACCTTCGGTACATAACCATTTGTAATTGAGGTGCTCTTTTGAAAAGGCTGTTTTCTTAAAGATTGTTGCTGTTAAAACATAAAAACAGAGTTAATCTACAAAATGTGTAGAATCAACTCTGTTTTATGTTTTATATTTCGTAAATCGAATATTTAACTAACAGCCTATCCCTATCTGGTTTTTCAGGTGGTGATTATTTTATGCTTATTAGTTCACTTGTTTCTACTACTTTCATGCAAAAGTATAACAGATCTTTTTGACCTTATATTAAAGAAATTTCAGGTGGCTATTGACAATTATTCTATAACATTATTCTTATTAATCATATATTAAATTACCATGCTCTAAAGGAGGTGATATGTGAGGATTCACGACAACTTCTTTTACATTAATTGTTGTATTGTTTGTTCTACTAATTATTGTAGGAATCTAAGTAAAATTTTCTTCTGAAAGGAGGGTTACTATGTGTCAACTATTTAGACACCAAGGTGAGCTTATAGAAGTCAGAGATATCCATGGAAGGGTTCAAAGAGGAGTACTAGTAGGAGTTGATCCAGCAAGAGGAATTTTTATGCGATCAGGCATTAGAACCTTTTTCATTCCCTTCTTTTTAATAGCAGCTATTTTCCTAATAAGTATTGGACTACGTATCTTCTAAGAATGAACACTTGCACAAATGAATATATATATCAAAAAATAGGAGCAAATATACAAAATTGTTGAAATGTTAGAGAAGCTATAATAAACAAAAAAAGCCCAGGCTCAAAATTAATTGAGTACCCGGGCTTTGAAATTCTATTTAGTTGTACCTCGAATCGTAGCATAGCTTATTTTACCTGCTTAAATAGCACGTTCAACAATTTGATTACCTTCAGTCAAGGTGTTAACCCATCCACTAATAAAACGCCAACCATTAAACCTTTGATGCCCTCCAACATTATTTGAAGATTTTCTAATTATTTCTTTTAATTCTTCTATTCTACTTTCTAAATTCGAAAAATACATGCTAAGAGATTTTATTTCAAAAGAAAGAGTAACTATCTTGCCTCTAATTTTAGTCACTTCAGCAAGTACATTTGCTTTATTCTCATTTTTTTATTGCTCGCATGCTATTTCCATTAAGCAACCTGTGAAGTACCTCAATTTCTCTATCTTCATTTACTAATGGAATACGTTTCTGTACTTCAGCAACCTTATACTCATATTCACGAATGCGTTTGTTACTTGAATACACCCGTCTCTGTACCTCAGATCACTTGTACTTCCACTTGCCTTTGGAAGTGTTGCCTCAATTCCATACATAGCGGTTTTAGCACCGATGTAGCTATTATTATCGACTTTCGTCACTGGCTGCCTTGCTTCTTCGATTGACTCAATCATCCAGCTATAGTCTTCAATCCATTTCAGTAAATTCTCTTTCGTTACGTCCTTGTTAACCCATTAGGTTTGCCATCCTAAGTTGTGGTATAATACTTGTACTGACAAACCACAAATGGGTAACCAATTCTGGGCTGTAGCGTGTGACGACGCTGCGGCTTTTTTATGTTATCATTTACAAAAAATACATACCGAGGTTATTCAATGGACATCTTTTCAAGTTTATCACTTGATGGAAGTCTGCTTTATTTCATTCCACCTATGTTATTACTGCCTATTGTAATGGTGGTTTGTGTAGCAATTTATAGAGCTATATTGGGAAGAATATTACCAACTAGGGTTTATAATTTATTGCTTGGCCCAATTGCCCTCCTTGGATTCTTTATTTGGGCTATTCCGATGAAAATGGGATTTTATGAGTTTTTTAGAGCGATATTATAATCGCTCTATTTTCATTTAATCCTCATATTGTTCATTAAAGCTATACGCATATATGATATTCGTAATCCAATCTCACACTTACTATTAGCATTTAATGACTTCAGTCCAGAAATTATTCTTTACTCCACCTTCCTTTTTGTCCAAACAACAGTATTCGATATGAATACAATATTGAATAGAAGAGGAGGTGAATATAAAATGGCATCATTTGAAATTGGAGCGAGAAGTCTTTTCAATTTTCGAAACGAACGCTTTTTCCTATTAGTTGAAGATGAAGTTACTATTCCAGCTCAAGGTGTGGAGATTGATCCAGTTAATATCTATGAGATTGACCAACAAACTTTCAATTTTATCAGAGATGAAGGAGATACACCTGTGATTCGACCAGTTATTACTCTTCCACCTGTACCACCTGGATTTAAATTAGAACGAAAATGTATTTTTACAGTTGATAATGCATACTACGTTATTTATGATTTAGAAAATGGAACAGATAACAATGTTTTATTAAGAATCGGTGCAGCTTTATTTAACTCATTGAGAAATTCTGGTGTTCGTGAATGTGTTCCTCAAAATTTCATTTAAATAGATGGGTATTGTTATATATCCCCCCAATAGAGTTATATATTTAACAAACTGCTGTACAAAAACAAGCGATCAATTTTTATTGGTTGCTTGTTTTTTATTTTGAAGGTATTTACGCATGTTTAACTCTTCAAAATTGTAAACGACTTATCATTACTACACAGTTTACAAATACAAAACTCTAGATGTTGTCCTTGTTTTGATAAAGCGTTTCATTTGTCCGGTCGTCAAGAACTCTAAACATATCTTCTTTCCTTTATTCTGACACGATTCATTGTTCATTAGTTTTTATTTCCCTTTTCACTTAGATAACTTATACTTCATAGTAGCGAAAGGAAAGATTTTCAATGAACAACAGTTTAATATCCAAATTAAAAGCCTTTGCAAAAAAAATAAAACAAAATTTATTTGTACTTTATTTGTCTTATAAAGATCCCAGAACACCATGGTATGCTAAGATTTTGGCAATGCTTGTAGTTGCATATGCTTTTAGCCCAATAGACTTAATCCCAGATTTTATACCTATTCTAGGGTATCTTGATGATTTGATAATTGTACCTTTGGGAATTACCCTCGCTTTAAAACTAATTCCACCGCATGTAATTGAAGATAATAAAGAAGCTGCAGAAAAGTTAAAACAATCTGAAAAACCAAAGAATTGGTTTGTTGGCATTCTTTTTATAATTATTTGGATTATCTTTGCTGCTTGGATTAGTAAAATTATTATTCATCATATTTAATTATCATTTTTGACGCAATTTTCATAAAAAAAGTGTGTTGCAAATGCAACACACCTATAGCACTCGATCAAGAATGGATTGATTTTGCTGGAGTATATAAAGGGAGATCTATTGCCTTAGAGAAAAAGATATATCATATTCTGGAATTTCAAATAGAGTAGATTGGAAATTAGATTTAGGACTAATTTACAATCAAAGGGATCAATTCATCTTTACAAACAGAAGAAAATATTGATCTATATCCACCTATTATAAATAAAATTGAAAATCCAATTTCATTATTTTAGTTTAAACGCCACTACCAAATATGAAGTGACCTCAAAAGTTAGATTTTTGGTCTAACATTTGGGGTTCACTTCATTTATAGAGGCTTTTGTTTATTTTTTTATTATCTTCTGCATAATTCCATAATTCCGAGTTGAGAATGCAGTCAAATGAGCACTAGTTTTTTCTGTGTCGTATTGTTTTTGTTGAAGCCGTTCTTGAATTATAGTTATTTCAACGTGATTGCAAATTCCGAGTTCGGCACGCCAGCAAATACAACTGTTCCGCTTTTCGGCAGTTTTACTTTGTTATTGCCGCTTGCAACGGTAAAATTGATACATACTCCATTCTCATCATACACCGCGAACGAACTCTTTGATGGCAACGCTACGGTCATCGTTTTCCCTGCTGCCGCTTGCGGGATCGTAAACCATTTCGCATGCCCATTTGCTTGCAGCGTAACTTTGGATGATCGGCCTGCATCCAGCGGTTTTACGTTAGATTCACTTACGAATAAAGATCCGGACATCTCCATATATTCATCGTCGCCTTCTGTATAGAAACGGGCTTCCGACGTATCACGGCCACCCATCACAGGTATTTGGAGCTGATGCATCGCAGTGTTAGGGCCTGTAATTTTTCTGCTTTCCCAATAGCCCTCCATGCCTTCCTTGCTATTAATTTGATTTGTAGGCATCATTAAATATTGCATAGAACTAAATTTCTCGTTCACAAGATAGAATTTGACGCCTTCCCGCTTTGCCCATGCGGCAGTGGTTTCCTTCGATAGCACATTGTCTTCTAGTTTCTCGGCTACATATTGAGTAATCACTGCTTGCCCTAAGCCTGGCATCGATATAAATGTGCTCTCCTTCAAATATGTTCGTCTATTCTTCTCTGTGATGAAGTTGAACTTGGAGGTACCTTCCGCATTAATAAAGCTTCCATTTGCAGTATATACATATTTTTCTTCTGGATTAGATGGTAAGATCAGTTCTCCATTCTTCGTAATTTCTATTTTGAATTGACCGAAACTATTGCCGTAAAAACCCGCTTTCTTTGCTACGTCTTGAGGCATCTTGGCTTTGACCGGCTTGCCAAAGGATTTGTTCGGCTTGATATCCTTAATTGTGCCCTTCTCTTTAAGCGCAGCGAGCAGTATATCAGTCGCCATCAGTTGATTTGTAGTGCTGCTACCGCCAGAGGACAACACAGCCACTGCCATCTTCTGTTCAGGAAGTACGACCAGTGAAGCATGTTGCAGTGCCGTGTCGCCGCCTTTAGCCAAGCCCTTTATCCCATATTCACTAAATGGATATAGTTTCACACTATCCCAGCCAAGACCATAGTTGACAATATTCTCTCCATCTCCTGGCCACATTCCTTTTTTATATTCCTCATGCTCCATCGCCTTAACTGCCTTATCAGAGAGGATTCCTTTTTCCTGTCCCATAAAAATTTGTGAGAATCGCACCATATCTTCTGCTGTGGAAGAGATCCCTCCCGTACCAATCACATTCACCGATTCAGTAGGAAGCTGCCCTTGGAACGTTGGAAAATAAAGTCCAGCTCGCTTATCGTCTTCCCATTTGTCCTGCGGCGTTTTCGTATGATTTAGCTTTAAGGGTTTTGTAAACTATTGATGCATAAATTTGGTAAAGCTCATACCGCTGACTTTCTCCACCATAATCTCGGCTAGCGTAAAGCCGTCGTTGCAGTATACCGAGAATGCGCCAGGGTCCGCCTTCAAGCTCTGGTTCGACAATTCCTGCAATAAGTTATCATGGGCATAGGTATCATTATCATTAAATAAAAACGAATTACTAAGCGTACTACCTTGCAAGCCGGAGGAGTGGTTCAACAGCATACGTGGCGTAATACTTTTGTAACGCTCGTCTTTCATTTTGAAATTAGGAACATAGTGGACGACAGGAGTATCCAAATCGACTTTTCCTTCATCGACCAATTTCATTACAGCCGCCGCTGTATACATTTTACTGACTGAACCAATCCCGTATAGGGTATCTTTGGTCAGCGGCTGTTTACCATTCATATCGTTCTTGCCTGTCTGATCCGACAAAATTAGTTTGCCATTATCAATTAGCGCATACTGTACGCTCGTCGTCTCATAGGACTTAGTGAGTAAAGTAGCCTTCTCTGAAGCAATCTTTTTCAGTTCTTGACTAGCTAATTCTTGGCTAGCTACAACCGTAGTCTGACTACTAGAAAGCGCCATCGCACCTGTTGGTAGGCTCATCGTTAACGCTAATGTAGCTGCTAACACCGCAGATAGTTTATTTTTCATAAAAGAATTGCCTCCTTGATTTCTAGATTTACATTTCCAAAAAAATAATTAATGCCCCAACAAATAAAATTTTTTTGTTCACTTTAACACCTTGATTACCCCCTTCATTAAGAAATATTTTCCATAAATAGAATATCAAAGTTTTATTTACTCGTAAATACAGTGATAGACTTATACCATATCGGGCTAAGGACTTATAGTTGATTATGTAAATTAAAAAGACCAGCTCGGCTAAATTAGCTTTGCTGGTCATCTTCTAATGTGCAGCTACAATATTTGCAACTTACGCACGTTTAGCTACTTGTATTTTATTAGTTCCTTCTTTGGCTGCTTCAGCACCAGTAAATGTAACGATTTTTAACTTCTCGAATGATTGAGCGGATTTAGAATGTCTATTCCGCAAATGATTTAACTTGGATGATTGGAGTTATAACATGGTAATTTTATTAGGGCAAATGATATCGAATAGTTGCCGATACACCGTTTGCAAAAGATCCACCAGAAGTAGTTATTTCTACGGACAGAAGAGTACAACTATTTACAGAGAAGTTTGAGGTTGTAGTTGTACAACAATTTGGAGAAGTAGATGTACTAGGTCCTGTAATGGTTGCTATAATACCCGTAGCTATCGGGGCAGTAAAACCACAATTTGTACTTAAATATATTTGTGCAGATGTAATATCTCCAACAGTTAAAATATGATCTCTTATATTAAGAGTTAAACTTGTTATAACTGCATTTTGAGGAACTACAAATGTATTTTTAATGAAAGAAGCTGAGGAACTCCCAATCCCAAGAAAATCATTGTTTGCAACTGATTGATCTGTACTTAAGTAAACTTCCATTAGTCCTGGACCATTCGAACCTGTTGGACCAGTGGAGCCAGTTGCTCCTGTTGCACCAGGATTTCCTTGAAGCCCAGTTGTTCCTGTTATTCCTTGAAATCCAGTTGCTCCTGTCGTTCCTGTTATTCCTTGAACCCCGGTTGCCCCTGTCGTCCCTGTTATTCCTTGAAGTCCAGTTGCTCCTGTCGATCCTGTTATTCCTTGAAATCCAGTTGCTCCTGTCGATCCTGTTATTCCTTGAAGTCCAGGTGCTCCTGTCGTCCCTGTTATTCCTTGAAGTCCAGTTGCCCCTGTCGTCCCTGTTATTCCTTGAAGTCCAGTTGCTCCTGTCGTTCCTGTCGTCCCTGGTATTCCTTGAAGCCCAGTTGCCCCTGTCGTTCCTGTTATTCCTTGAAGTCCAGTTGCTCCTGTCGATCCTGTTATTCCTTGAACCCCGGTTGTTCCTGTTGTTCCTGTTATTCCTTGAAGTCCAGTTGCTCCTGTCGTTCCTGTTATTCCTTGAACCCCGGTTGCTCCTGTCGATCCTGTTATTCCTTGAACCCCGGTTGCCCCTGTCGTCCCTGTTATTCCTTGAAGTCCAGTTGCTCCTGTCGTTCCTGTTATTCCTTGAAGTCCAGTTGCTCCTGTCGTTCCTGTTATTCCTTGAAGTCCAGGTGCTCCTGTCGTTCCTGTTATTCCTTGAACCCCGGTTGTTCCTGTTGTTCCTGTTATTCCTTGAAGTCCAGTTGCTCCTGTCGTTCCTGTCGTCCCTGGTATTCCTTGAAGCCCAGTTGCCCCTGTCGTTCCTGTTATTCCTTGT